>JAXMDX010000014.1:0-43843 GCA_046348625.1 Sphingomonadaceae bacterium | reverse complement strand
ATTTCGGCGGCAACTGCGCCAATGAATCGACTGTGCCAGCCATTGCTGCCTCGATAAAGCGCCGTCAGAGTCCGACCGGCTTCGTCGGTGTGGTAGACATCTGCACGGGCAAATCCCGTCAATTGCAGTTCCTGACCCAGATTGGTCAAACGGCGCAAATCCCATCGCGCGCTTGCAAAGCTGCGTTGTGTATCCTGACCACTTGTCCTTGCGAGCGCCAGACTGTTGAGTTGAAGTTCGACATTCCCGCCGACGACAGGGTCATTGAACCGCTTGCGGTAATCCACGAGAGGGACGGCAATTGGAATTTGCCCCTGGGGATCGCCGGAGCGCAACGTCTGCAACCCCCAGCCTGACAGTGAAAAGAAGCTGGTTCGTGTCAGCCGCTGGAGGTCGATTGTCGAACGCAGGCGGTCGTCGCGGGAAATATCGTAGCGACGCAGAAATGTCCGGTCGGTCGCCAGGCGCAAGGAGCCGGTGATGCTCCAGCGCCGATCGAGCTGAAAGCGTCCGTTTGCATCAATATATCCGCGGAATTCGCGTGCTTGCTGCAGCGTGGCCGACGATGTGGGAATCCGGCTGCCATAGGTTGCAAAGCCACCGATCTGGAAGGCGCCATGGGTCGTGAGTGCGCGATAGTTCGCCTGCAGGGCCGGAAGGACGTCAGTGTATATATGGGGGGTTAGCGTCAGATCGCGGTTCGGGGCAATCTTGAAGAATACGGGCGCGGATATCTCAAATCCATTGTTACGCGAATATTGCACGTCGGGGACAAGCAAGCCTGAACCACCGCGATTGTCCGCCGGGTGCGAAAAGCCCGGAAGCGCAATGACGGGGAGGCCAAATATCTCAAGGCGGGCGTTCTTGTAACGTATCCGATTCTTGACGGGATCATGCACGACACGCGCGGCTGTTATCTTCCAGGACGGATTCTTTGGACAGCCATCGGAGTCCTCAACTGAACACGGACTATAGACAGCACGGTCAAGTTCACTTGTGCCGTCCCTGCGGGTCCCATGGGCGGCAGCGAGGCGACCGCCATCTGTCAAGACAATCAGCAGGTTTTCGACTGCTCCGTCCTTGAGTGTGTCGGTGAGTTCGATCGAGTCCCCATAGGCAACGTCACCGCCCGGATTTGTCACCGACACATTGCCAGTGGCCATGACACGTCCGGTCTTTCGATCCCAGGAAACCTGGTCTGCGCGCAGGCGATTGCCTTCGCGCGTCATGATCACATTGCCTTTCGCTGTAACGACATCGGCCTCATTGTCATATTCGATACCATTGGCCGAAAAATCGATTGTGGCTTCGTCGGCAGACTCAGTGGGCTGAACTGACTCTCCTGCCACCTGTGCCAGTGCCTGCACGGACGACATGGCCAGAATCATTGCCGCAGCAGCCAGTCCCGTTCGACGAATATAAATCACAAGAATCCACGCATGATTGACATTTCGCTGCCTATCGCACCGGATGAGGCTGGCCGCAATCGGGCTTCGCAGTTTTGCGGCCATGCGATTGGCAGGCTAACAGCTTGTTTCAACGATTCGCCGCGCGCGGCACCCATGATTTCAAGGAACCTATATGATTGCCATTTCGCTCGTGACCACCAGCCCCGCCACCGGGACCCTGATCCTTCCGGTCATCAAGGATGGGCTGAGCGCTGCGGCGCTTCCGGGACTGTCTCCGGAAAACGTCACTCTCTTGCGTTCAGCAGGGGCAGCGCAGCGTTTTGAAGGCGATGCCGGGAGCGTCAGCGATGTCTTTGTTGTTCAGGATGGTGGCACCCGGCGCGTCATCCTGGGCGGGGCAGGCAAGGGGACCGTCGAGGATTTTGAAAAGCTTGGTGCAGCAATCGTCGCACGACTTTTGACCTCTGGTGAGACCGAAGCCGTGATTGATCTTTCCGGGCTGGCGATCAAGCCCTCTGCCGAAGCAGTGGCGCGGTTGGCCTCGGCCATTGCGCTGCGCGGCTGGCGTCATGATGTCTATCGGACGAAACTTCCTGAGAAGCAGAAACCGACGTTGCAGAATGTGAGCATTTGCGGTGCGCCAGACGGAAGCGCGTCGGCCTGGGATGCAGCCCGCGGCGTCGTCGAGGGCGTGGCATTTACGCGCGAACTGGTGACAGAGCCTGCAAATATTGTTTTCCCGGTCAGCTTTGTGGAGCGCTGCCGCAAGCTCGCCGACATTGGTGTCGAAATCGAAGTTCTCGGCCGCGAAGAGATGGAGGCCGCTGGAATGGGCGCGCTGCTCGGCGTGTCGCAAGGGTCTGTTCGGGAACCGCAGCTGCTCGTGATGCGCTGGGATGGAACGGGCGGCAAGAAATCTACGCCAGTTGTTCTGGTCGGCAAGGGCGTGACGTTTGACACGGGGGGTATTTCGCTGAAGCCGCCTGCCGGGATGGAAGACATGAAATGGGACATGGGCGGGGCAGGCGCCGTAGCGGGCACGATGCTGGCTCTCGCGACGCGCAAGGCCAATGCCCATGTTGTCGGTGTCTGCGCGCTCGTCGAGAATATGCCCGATGGCAATGCGCAGAGGCCGGGTGACGTCGTGACATCCATGTCCGGGCAGACAATTGAAGTCATCAACACCGATGCTGAAGGGCGGCTGGTCCTGTGCGATGCGATGACGTGGGTTCAGAAGAAATATTCGCCCAAGGTCATGGTAGACCTTGCCACACTGACTGGCGCCATGATCATTTCGCTGGGCTTTGAGCATGGCGGCATTTTCTCGAATGACGATGACCTTGCGGAATCGCTGATCAAGGCAGGCAAGGCTGCTGGCGATCCGCTTTGGCGTTTCCCTTTGTCACCTGCCTATGACAAGCTCATCGACAGCCCGATTGCCGACATCAAGAATGTTGGACCACGCGAAGCTGGATCAATCACCGCGGCGCAATTCCTTCAGCGCTTTGTTGATGATGGCGTCAAATGGGCCCACCTGGACATTGCCGGCATGGTCTGGGCTTCGAAACCGGGGGCCGTCTGGGACAAGGGCGCGACGGGATATGGCGTTCGGTTGCTCAACCGCTTTGTCGCGGACAATTTCGAAGGCTGACCCGCGTTCGTTATCGCAGGAGCGCAGCCTCTCGTGCCTTGGTCTCGATAAGGGTGCGATCTGGCGGCCCCCTGTCCACGACCCAACTGCCCCCAACGCAAAGAACCGGATCGAGTGAGAGCCAGTTCGGTGCCGTTGCAGCGGTAATTCCGCCTGTCGGGCAAAAGCGGCATTGATGGAAAGGCGCTGCAAGAGCCTTGAGGGCCGAAATTCCGCCGCTGGATTCGGCGGGAAAGAATTTGAAATGGCTCAATCCCATGTCGAGCCCGCGCATGATATCACCGGCATTTGCGACGCCGGGCAGGAAAGGAATGCCGCTCGCAATGGCGGGTTTCCCAAGGGTTTCAGTCAATCCCGGAGAGACAATGAACTCGGCGCCGGCATCAATGCTGCCCCGCAGATCAGCTTCGTTCAGCACGGTCCCTGCGCCAACGATCGCTCCCGCAACCGTCTTCATCTCCGCTATGACTTCGAGTGCTGCGGGCGTCCGGAGCGTTACCTCCAGCACGGTGAGGCCGCCAGCAACCAGTGATTCAGCAATCGGCCGGGCAAAAGCAACATCTTCGATAACGAGGACGGGGATGACTGGTGCGGTCCGCATGATGATTTCGATCTGCTTCATTCGGGATGCTCCATTGCAAACGCTGCGGCTGCGCCAAAAAGGCCGGGCTGGGGATGTGTGATCAGTTTGACGGGGATCCGAGACATCATGTCTTCGAACCGTCCCTTTGTGCGGAACCGCTCCGCGAACCCGGACCGCAACAGTGCGTCCTTGATCCGCAAGCCCAGCCCGCCAGCTATGACGACACCACTTCCGCCCTGCGCAAGCGCTATGTCGCCGGACACGCTTCCCAGCGAGAGGCAAAAGCGATCGACCGCGGCTGCGGCAAGACTGTCTTCGCCCGACAAGCCAAGTTGCCAAAGCGCTTTGTCCTCAAAGCGCCGGACGCTCTGCCCCTCGATCGCTGCAAGCGCTTCATAGATGTCAACCAGACCGGGTCCTGACACGACGCGCTCGATGGAGACACGACGATAGCTTTTCCGAAGATGGGCGAGGATCTGGTCTTCGATCGTGTCAAGCGGCGCAAAGTCTATGTGACCGCCTTCGGTTGCCTGCACCCGGTAGTGAGTCCCGTCTCTGAATACATGGGCCACACCAAGTCCGGTTCCAGGTCCGATCACACTGATGGTACCCTTGTCCGGCAGCGCCAGGGCGGGTCCGCAAAGGTGCTGGAAACTGTCCGCTTCAACCTGTGCGACGGCATGGCCGACAGCTTCGAAATCATTCACCAGGCTGAAGGCCTCGACGCCCAGCTTCTCGCAAATCAGCGGTGGACGAATGGACCATGGATTGTTCGTGAAGCGGATGATGTCGTCTTGCACCAGCGCCGCAACTGCAATTGCAGTCGCAGTCGGTAGAGGGCGGCCGATGAAGCGACCAAAATCGTCCCATGCAGTCTCGAAGCTGGCATATTCTGCGGTTTTGAGTGTTGCTGCTTCGGCCAATTCAATGACCCGACCGTCACCGATGCGCGCGAGGGCAAAGCGCGCATGTGTTCCGCCGATATCGACCGCAACAATCTCTCTCACAGTCCGGCGGCTGCCAGCATGGCAGAAGCTCCCTGCTCAGCGCCGTCAACGCCTGCACGCATCATGGCAAAAAGTTCGCGCCCGACGCCATCATGCACTGGTGGTGGCGACGCTGGCATTCGCCCTTGCAAATCCGCCAGGACATCGAGGCGGCCGTCATGCGCGCACAAGCGAACGACGTCACCATCCTGGATAAGCCCAATTGCGCCCCCATTTAGAGCTTCCGGGGTACAGTGAATTGCGGCTGGTACCTTGCCAGATGCCCCTGACATGCGGCCGTCTGTCACGAGCGCAACCTTGTATCCCTTGTCCTGCAAAACGCCCATCGCAGGTGTCAACTTGTGGAGTTCCGGCATGCCGTTTGCGCGTGGACCCTGGAAGCGCACGACGATCACCACATCCCTGTCCAGTTCACCGGCCTTGAAGGCAGCCTGCACATCTTCTTGGGAATGAAACACGCGGGCTGGTGCTTCAATGGTCCAGTGACTTGAATTCACAGCGCTTGTCTTGAACGTTGCTCGGCCAAGGTTTCCTGCCACGAGGCGCATGCCCCCATCCGGACAGAATGGGTTCGCTGGCGTCCGCAGCATAGACAAGTCTCCGGACTCAGCTGGCAGATCGCGCCAGACGATTTCGTCCCCGTCCATGACAGGCTCACGAGCATAATCGCTCAGATCCCGGCCAGCGACGGTCATGATTTCCTGGTGAAGCAGGCCGGCGGCCAAGAGCTCGCGGATCACGAATCCCATTCCGCCTGCTGCCTGAAACTGGTTCACGTCGCCGGGACCGCTTGGGTATACGTTTGCGATCAATGGCACTGCGGATGAGAGTGTGTCGAGGTCCTCCCAGTCGATCATGATTCCCGCAGCGCGCGCGATCGCCGGAATATGGATGGCATGGTTCGTTGAACCGCCGGTTGCGAGAAGACCGATGCAGGCATTGACGATGGCCTTTTCGTCGATGCAGTGACCCAGCGGTCGATAATCGGTACCGTGTTGCCCAATATCGGCCAAGCGATGCGTTGCAGCCCTTGTCAGTGCGGTGCGCAGTTTCGTGCCGGGGTTGATGAACGCGGCCCCGGGCATATGGAGCCCCATGATTTCCATCATCATCTGGTTCGAATTGGCTGTGCCGTAAAAGGTGCACGTGCCCGCGCTGTGATAGGACGCAGCCTCCGCCTCGAGGAGTTCTGCACGGCCGACTTTCCCCTCAGCGTAAAGCTGCCGAACCCGCACCTTTTCCTTGTTGGCCAGCCCGGATGGCATTGGTCCCGCCGGGACGAGGATCATCGGAAGATGACCGAAGCGCAGCGCGCCGATCAGAAGTCCGGGAACGATCTTGTCACATATGCCCAGGAGCAGAGCACCCTCAAACATTGCATGGCTCAGTCCAACCGACGTCGCCATCGCAATGACGTCCCGGCTGAACAATGAGAGTTCCATGCCCGCCTGGCCCTGCGTGACGCCATCGCACATGGCCGGGACGCCGCCAGCGACCTGCGCGGTCGCCCCGACTTCGCGGGCAAACAGCTTGATTTGCTCTGGGTAGCGTCCGTAGGGCTGGTGAGCGGACAGCATGTCGTTATAGGCGGTGACGATGCCGATATTCATGCCGCTCCCGGCGCGTATAACCGGCTTGTCCTCGCCCGAAGCCGCAAATCCGTGAGCAAGATTCCCGCATGAAATGTTGGACCGGTTGGTGCCCTTGCTTCCTTCCCGCGCAATCATGTCCAGATAACGCTTGCGGCTGTCTGCCGAGCGGCGAACAATGCGTTCGGTTACCGCAGCGATGCGCTGGTCAAGCCTACTCATGCCAGGTCACTCCTTCACGCTCTGCAAGCGCAATCGCTGCAGATGGCCCCCAGCTTCCTGCGGTGTAGGGCTTGGGAGTCATGCCGTGCTCGCTCCAGCCTGCGCGGATTGTATCGATCCAGTCCCACTGAGCCTCAACTTCATCGCGGCGCACAAAGAGCGTCTGGTCGCCCTCGATCAGATCGAGCAGCAGGCGTTCATATGCAATCCGCTTCTTCACGCCCGCAAAAGCATTGGGCATTGAAATGTCCAGCGGCACTTCCCGGAGGCGAAGGCCGCCACGATCGAGACCGGGGACCTTTGCCATGACAGACAGACGGATATTTTCCTCCGGCTGAATGCCGATGATCAGGCGGTTGGGCTGCGTGGTTGCGCCTTTGCCGGCAAAGATCGAATGCGGCACGCGCCTGAACTGGATCACAATCTCGGTCGCGCGGCGCGGCAGCCGCTTGCCGGTGCGTAAATAGAAGGGGACACCTTTCCAGCGCCAATTGTCGATATGCGCCTTCAGGGCTACAAACGTCTCTGTCCCAGAGGGCTTGCCGAGCTCCTCGTCATAGCCCGGGACCGCCGTACCATCGATCGCCCCGGCACGGTATTGACCAGTCACGCTGTCACCCTCGCCGAGATATCGAAGCGAACGCAGCACCTTGACCTTTTCGTCGCGAACAGCTGTTGAATCGAAACTCGATGGTGGCTCCATCGCAACCAGCGCAAGCAGCTGCAGCATGTGGTTTTGCACCATGTCGCGCAGTGCGCCGGCCCCATCGTAAAACCCAACGCGCCCTTCAAGCCCTACAGTCTCTGCAACGGTTATCTGTACATGCTCGATATGCGTTGCATTCCACAGCGGCTCAAAAAGGATATTGGCAAAACGAAGCGCCAGAAGGTTCTGGACAGTTTCCTTGCCAAGGTAATGGTCGATCCTGAAAATCCTGTCTTCGGTAAACGCAGCCGAGACAGCATCGTTGATCTGTCGGCTGCTTTCCAGGTCTGTGCCAAGGGGCTTTTCGAGACCAATCCTGACCCGCTCGCCAGCCAGACCGGCGGCTGCAAGACCCGCAATTGTGGGTTCGAACAGGGATGGGGCGGTCGACAGGAAAATGGCAAGCCCGTCGTCTACCTTGCCAGCTTTCCCCGCCAGCGCCGAAAACCCTTCGGGCTTGGACGCGTCAAGTGCCTGGTAACTCAACCGTGCGAGCAGGGCCGGGATTGCGCTCTTGCGTTCATCCGGGAGGTATTTTTCAAGAGCGTCAGCGGCAAAGGCGCGGAAGCTGTCATCATCATGGTCTGACCGCGCCGTTCCGATGATTTTAAGATCGTCGGCAACAAGCCCATCGGCATTCAGGGCGCACAACGACGGGAGAAGCATGCGCTGTGACAGGTCACCGGTGGCTCCGAACAGGATGAGCTTGTCTGCGACGAATGGCATGAATGCAGTCTCCCGGATCTTTGAGCAAGCCGTGAATATGACCTATCGGAGCCACTGATGGAACGAAACATTTTTCGACGATCTATCGGCATGGCCCGAGACCAAAAGCGCTGGCTGGGAGCCTATCTGCTGTCCCCTTGAACCGGCGTCTTTCGGATCGGGACCGGGACATTGCAGATATCCGCTCCGCCTGCGGGAACGTTGAAGAATGCGTCATGCCGGTTGGCACGTGCCCGGGCATATGCAGCAAAAGATGTCGATTCAGTGCGCATGCTCTGCCAACGGTCGCGGCTGCCCGCCTTGATGCTGGTGATCAGGATGCGCTCCTCGGGCCTTTCATAGAAGCCCAACGCGCCCGTTCCGCGGGGCAGGGTCGTCAAGGCCGAAATGCCATCAATCACTCTGCCAACAACCGCAATGTTCCGGTCAAGATGACGGGGCGCGTGGCCGTTGACGACATAAAGCTCGGCACCACTGCCAGTATCAGGCGCCAGGTTTCGGCCAACACCGATCATCCCGAAACAATGCGGCAGCCATGCCAGTTTGCCATCCGTCGCTACCGGCCAGCCATGCCCATGCCCCACGCGCCGGGCATAGGGATCAGGATAGGGCAGGGGCCGAAAACCAAGGCCGATGAGTGGCCGAACATAGTCACTGGCCGGCGCCGTCCCGAGATCTGCCGGAAGCGCCTTCTTTTCGGTCGCATCGCCCCATTGCACGACATAGTTTTCCTGCACCCGGTTGATGCTCGTCCCGTCCCAGAAATGCGCTGCAACCAGCTTGTGGATATTGGACACATGGACGGGAGAAAAGTCGCGAGCGAGCTGGATCGTGACAACGGATCCACTGGCCAAAGTCATCTCAAGGAGATCCTCTTGCGCGATATCTTGCCAGGCCGTTGCAGGCGCAGATGACACGATCTCGGCAGGGGAAGGTGCCTCTGCCGGGGCGGCTGCAATGGCCAGCAGCGCAATGGGGGCAAGAATGTATTTTTTCATGTGCAGCTCTTTGCACAGCTTGGTCGCTTGCGAAAGTCCGACCGAGGCGATAGTGGCCCTCGCTTCCAGAGCATGCGGAGCGGTGGCCGAGTGGTCGAAGGCGCTCGCCTGGAAAGTGAGTATACGGCAAAACCGTATCGAGGGTTCGAATCCCTCCCGCTCCGCCAGAAATTCAGCCTAACTCAATAATTTAACGTGAAATGTGTTCGACCGTGCCCATTTACGTGCCCATTTTGGGTTTGGCCCTTCGTGCACTATTGCGCACTTAGTTGCCGAAGGCCGCCCCATTATCGTCGCGGAACATAATGGGCAGAGCGGGTCGAGATGGCGCAGTGGTGGTCAGATTATTTAGATGAACTTCGCATGCAGCGAACGAATTAGTCAGCCAAACTGCGCCCCGTTGAGTCTGTTTTGAATGATGAACCCTTCGCCGCTAGCTTGCTGTGCGGTTTCATTGCATTGCCTTTGCGAATCAGAAAGTTTTGATACTGTCTAGAAATGAATGTATTTCCACTCCCACCGGCCATTGCCGATCTTTTGGCTGCCCGAAACAAGGTCCGAGATCACTACCAAAGGGTGCATCGGCAGCA
This sequence comes from Sphingomonadaceae bacterium, assembly GCA_046348625.1. Classification (GTDB taxonomy): domain Bacteria; phylum Pseudomonadota; class Alphaproteobacteria; order Sphingomonadales; family Sphingomonadaceae; genus Aquisediminimonas. The sequence goes on along the minus strand of JAXMDX010000014.1, from coordinate 34,362 downwards.
GGGTGGCAGTGTCGAGCTCAGGTTCACGCTGGATGGAAACTTAGTTGGCGATATTGGCGAAGCAATTGCGGTCGAGATGTTTGGCATAAGGCTAGTCGAAACGAAATCGACTGAAGGGATTGATGGCTATGCACCGGATGGACGAACTGTGCAAGTGAAAGCTACTGGTACGGGCCGAGGGCCTGCATTTCGGTGCACGGAGACACGGGCAGATCATTTGTTATTCTTTGATCTGGATTTCAGCAGTGCGACAGGAAACGTCGTGTACAATGGCCCAGAACACTACGTGATATCGTATTTACCACAGAAATTTGAAGGTCAGAGAATGGTAAGCAAAAAGCAGATTAGAGACGCTGATGCTGAAGTTCATCCTGCTGAACGACTCATGCGAACCAACGCGTAATCCTTCCTGCCCGCATCGCCACGATATCTAGTTCGGTTGACCGACATCTTGAGCCTGCCTTCAATCCGAAGGCCGCTTCGGCCTCGGCGGTACATCCATGGCTGCAATCGTTACTGGGATTCCGAACAACAACGCCCAGTAGATGAATTTCCCGAACTTCTGTTCCCAAGTTGCCGGATAGCCGTCTTCAGCATATTCCTCACAACCTCCGCGCAGGGGATCAGAGCTGCTGCAAGATGCTTCCCCTAAACTGATGCCGACGAAAGCGGCAAAAGCGAAGCTCCATGCCCAGCCACGCCAAAGTGCTCCAAATGTGCCTCGATCTAGAGCGCTTTCTCTCGCGAACTTCCAAACGCGATAGACAATCGCAGCAATAACCAAATCTCGAATAACTTGTTCCATTTCGTGGCTGATGTATTCAGGCATGAATCGCTCCCTTCCAAAGGAGTTATTTTGCGTCGGAAGGCAGCGAGATCAACAATGCGCTGTGCTTCATGCCAACCCTAAAGCCATGAACTGATTTGGGGGCGATGGCATTCGGCAGCGGTGACTGAATATGTGTTCAGAACTAAACGCTGTAAATCTCTGCGAAAGGCGCCAAGACGGCGCAATGCGCGGAAAATGCAGCGTACAGGCACTAATCATCTGGCTCCGCAGCGGATGGAGCTCCAATTTATGTCCCAAATCGGGAATTCGCGCAGACTCGACTCATTCAAAAAGTAGAGGCAGACTTTCTCTACAAAAGGGAGAAAAGTCATGAAAGCATTACTGGCGATCAGTTCCGCAATTGCACTTGCGTTAACTTCTGGGTCTGCCGCAGCCTCAACGACGATTAATACGATTAACAATGGTTGGTTCACCGCGAGCGGCGGCAACCAACTCACCAATTTCAACACATACACAGGCTGGATTAGCGACACAGAACTCCGCAGCTTTTATGCTTTTGATCTCAGCAGCGTTGCTGAAACAGCTGCTGAAATCTCGATCACCTTTTATGGTGACAACTACCATTTCGGCTATTTGGGCGTGTACACAGATGTTCCTGTCACCGAGCATGTATCACTTTTTGACTACTCCGGACCGGTCAGCAATTTAATCGACCGCACGGGCGGACTTGCGGCTTTCGATGATCTTGGCACTGGCAGTCTGCTTGGTGAGGCAACTCTTTCTGGACCTGGGCCGGGGCCAGGTAGGCTTGTTACCCTAAAGGGGTTGATGCCGCAGTTTACAGTCAAACTGTCGAGTGCCTTTGTTTCTCAGTTCAACGCGGCGCTTCGCATCACAAGACAAATCTATTGCGCTCGGCGTGCCGCCCTCGATCGCCTGCCGGAGTCAAGGCGATCCTTCGATCTGGTAGTAGGAACGGAATGCTGATCCGGTCTGAACTGGGCATCCTGAAGTCCGAAATTACCCCCTGAACCAGGATCGAGTGGTTCGAAGCATTCACCGGTTTCCCAACAGGACTGTTCTTGAAGGAATTGGGCGATGGGGCGGCCGTGCTTGCGTTGGCCGAAGAGGCACGGATTGCCGCAATCGGTCGGCAGATCAGTCGTGCGGCGATGGGACGCAGCCAAGGACGCCCCGATCGGCTCGCCGAATTAGCGGCGATGCTTGAAGAGCTACAACGATTCCTGTATCCGGTTCACGCGATGAAACGCGCCAACACCTTCGTCGTATTCTGGCGATGGAAGTTCGCAAGGATGCCGGTTTCCTTGATTCACTCGCGCGCTTCGTCGCCACGCTTGCGCTCGAAATTGAAGATGACTTAGACGATCTCGACGATGATGACGAAGAAGAAAAGGCAGTACCGCAACCAGGTCGTCGCGCCGCAGAAGCTGCATTTTGTCAGAGCACCGCGCGCAAAAGCAGTGTCCGGAGCGCGCGCAAATGCACGCTATCGAAAACCAGTCGCAACGCGCAAGTACTGGCGTGGCTCGATGATCGCGGGAGCTTCATCCTGTCTTTGGGCGATCTAGGCTCGAGAATACTTACAGCGGGCGATGGCAAAAAAGACATCTAAAGCGCTGTCTGACTTTCATAGCAAAGATACCTAAACGCTATCGAATATTTTGCCGCGAGGCGGCGGCTGAGGATAAATGGTACGAAACCGTACCTGCGGCGGCGGACGCCGACGCACTCGAACTCGATCTGGTCATACCGGGCATGTTGCGCGCAGCAAGCCAAATAGGTGACGATGTGCAGATCATGCGGCGGCTATTATGCCGCCCCTGCGATTCCTGGCGTCGTTGCCGGGTTACGCAGGGACCAGATATTAGTTGATGAAGCGACCGATTTTTCGCCGATCCAGCTCGCCTGCATGGCTGCACTGGCGGACCCCCGCACCAAATCGTTCTTTGCAATAGGCGATTTCGAAATCAGCGCCTTACAAAGTGGGGCAGCCGGTCGAAGAACGAGCTGGAGTGGCTATTCCGAGACATAGAGATCAGGAAGTCAAAATTGTCTACCGCCAGAGCCGAAAGCTGAACGACTTCGCCAATCGTCTTGTGTCAGCTGGCGATCATGACGCGACCGCTCAACTACCCGAATTTATGGAGAATGAGGGCGTGTCCCCCTGTCTCGGAACGGGGCCCCCGCCAACCCGGCAGAGCTGGCGACATGGCTGGCGTTGCGCATTGGGGAACTCGAACGCTTCTCAGCAGCTTCCTCCATCGCGGTGTTGGTCAATCAGGAAAGCGAACTTCAACCGCTTGCGGATGCAATGAACGAAGCGCTGGCCGACCAAACGATCTGCGCGGTGGCCTGTCCCAAAGGACAAGCTATCGGTCCTGAGAACGATGTCCGGATTTTCGAGGTGCAGCACATCAAGGGATTGGAGTTCGGAAGGATCTTTTCGTGGATATCGATGGTTAGCGCTCTGCGAGCCCGAGCTGTTCGAGCGATATATCTATGTCGGAGCGACCCGCGCCAACATTCCTGGTTTATACGCTTCCGGGAGCGACCTTCCACCTGCACTGAAACCTATTGCTGATCTTCTAGGGAAAGAATGGTGAGCAATGTTGTGGCAATCTGCTTCAGCGAGACTAACCAAACGCCCAATGTGAACGATTCAGCACTCCGCGGTGTTTCCCCAATTTTCACATGAGTTGGTTTCGCCTGCGCACCTCTTTCTCTGCATGCCGCTTGTCAGGTGTCTGGCAATATGACGTGACCAATGCCTGAAGGTTTTGGTAACCGCTTTGACATACCGTGAGGCCTTGCGATCACCTTGACGACAAGTACGTGCCCGATTTTATACTTTTGCAATTGTCTTTGTGCCATCCTTTTTGGGGTGACATTGAGCCAGGGCGTGCCTGCCGGGTGCGCAATGAGTGGCGCGTAAAGCGGAATAACAACAAGGCAGCTGGGTTCAGACCAAGGCTCTTGCCACCGTCAGCGACTGATGCCTTTGACCAACTTCGGATTGTCATGTCGTCCACGTTTGAAAGGCGGCGCATACTGTCAAAATCAGAAGCGCGGGTGCTTCTATGCGACAGAGGCAGCCATCAAAAGGTCGACGTGGTTTCCGCGGGTCATGGCCCAAGTCAGCTTAGGTGAAATCCTGTCATCGCCCAGCGCAAATGCATTTCGCGCCATCAATAGCAAACGGGTTTGATTTGCCAGTGATCGCAAATAACGGCGAACTGATTAAAGTAATCGAATATCAGGGAAGTGGCACTATCAGGGCTCCGGCGCGCGACGCGGTAAAGAAAGAGGCACTTTCGCAAAGCGGGTATCCGCTATGTTGAGATAACTGACGAGCATGATGTTGATGATGTCAGAGCGAGAGATTTCTCGGATCGTCAAGATCACAGGCGCTGCGACGCGCGGGTGCATTGGACTAGGGGGCGGCATGAGCATCCTAATCAAGCAGTTGCGTCTCACCCGATCCGCAAGAAACCTTACAACGCGATCAAGTTTGTCCGAACCGATCAGCTCGGCACCGCCACTCTATCGGGTAGCCAGCGACGTGCGTGAGGTTGGGTCTCGTGAAGCACTCGCTGGGCATTCGAACTTTTCGGAGCGCACTGCTTTCACTGCAAAACCTTGATGCCTGCACAGCCAATGTCGCATTCTTGCACGCGCGATCACGTCTGTCCCAAAAAGACGGCGGAAATTATCTCCATAATCTTGTTTTTGCTTGTGGTGACTGTAATCGCCGCAAAGGCGGAGACGGTCTCATTAGCTTTGATGTCGAACGTGGCGCCGAATATATGGCTGCATTGGAAGCTCATTTAGCACGATGCATAAATGCCATTGCAAAGGGTAACTAGTCGGGAATTCAGACTACCGCTTTGTTACAGTTGCAACGGACTATGTGGTCGCATATCAATATTACAAATGGACTAGATGGAAGCCATCGCCAAGCCGGTCTTTGCCGCACCTTCATGGTGGTCCAGTCTGGGGGAAAGAATGGTGCATACGATCTATGGTGATTCCTTTCGCGCCGTCACTTGTAGGGGCGTGCATTACAATGCCTGTTCAATGCACGAACGCAGATTCTCAGGCGCCGGTTATCGAAATCATTAAGGACGAGATTGAAAGAAGCATTTCCTCGGATCTTCGGAATAACTCCGAAACGCCAAAGGTATCAAAATCGAAAATCAGGGCCGTAATCGCGAAGTTGGTCATTTCCATCGAAGATATTCGTACCGTCAAGGAAGATCCAAACAGCACGAAGCGCTTTTGTGCTGGTACGCTGAAGATACGATTTCCGGGCCAGCTGATTTCAGATGCGGACAAGGCGCGTGAGACGGCTGAGGCGGAAACAGTAGCCGACCTGGCAGACCGCAAGGACATAGATCGCGAGGCCGATACATTTGTCAGCGCTATCGATTTCAATGTTCAGAAGACTGATGACGGTTCCAAGATATTTGCAGAAGCTGGCACCGGGAATAGGCTGGTTGGTTTCACATCAGAGGTCATAGCTGCCAGCCTATTGCGGCCGTCGATCGAAAATGCACAACAAGAGCAGCAACTGTTGGAACAGCAACAAACGGCCCAACAAAATGCAGCCTTGCAGGAGCAGCGTCAGGCCAATCTAGAAGCCGCTAGAGTAGAGAACAAGCTGGCCGTGCAACGCATCGGGGCACTTTGGCAATCGCTTCCGGCCCCGACGCGGACCCGACTACTGCCGCTGCAGAGAGCATGGATACGTAAGAAGGATGCTGATTGCAGGGTTGAAGCAGCATCTGCTTCAGTTGATCCGATGGAAATGGCTACTGCGCGACTGACTTGCGATACGCGCATAACGCAGCAGCGTTCAGATCAAATGGAACAGTTTGTTTCCAGTCAATCGTCCCAATCGGAACCAGATGGAACCAACGGAATGGACGAGTGATTTTCAGGCGAACATACCGATGATGAGTGGACATGCCGTGTGCTCGTCTCGGGCGCAGGTCATATTGGCGAAGGGACCACCTGTCTTTTGATCACGGCTTTCAGTGTGTGCTCAATGGCGGTTGGCACTCATCTGGCAATTCGTTTTGAGCTTTCCCTCTGAGGACTGCTTCGGCTTCCTCAAAGGTGACGTCTCCTTCGTCGACAAGCTGTTGGACCAGCCGCCTAAAGAGCTCGCGCTGCTCATGCGCTGTCAGTTCGCCCTTGATCTTAGCCATAAACTGCGTCCCACGTTTACGAAGCTTTCAGCGGATTACCTTATCCCATTTGCATGTATAAGCGACCTCCCAAATGGCGCAACGCTGGCGACCGCCAATGGCGAAAGAAGGTCCGACAAGGCGACATGCCGTTGACCGTCGCCAACGTGGCGATCATCAGTGCCTTTGTTGGCATTGCAGTTGGTGCAGTAAGCACCCAGCTCCCCCGACGAAACGCAATTATAAGCTTTTCGAGTGAGGATCGTTCGGGCGACCTTTACTTCGCACGATGCAGCGAAGCGCGGGCGGCTGGGGTTGCTCCTATATACAGAAATGAGCCTGGCTACCGCGAAGGGCTGGATGGCGACGGTGACGGCGTGGCATGCGAGCCTTATCGGGGTCGCTGATCTTTTGGGGGAGTCGTCCTTTTTAACATGAGCCAGACTCTGGCCGAAGACTTCCTCGCTGTATGGTCAAACTCGGTTTTCAGAAGTCGGGCTAACGCCAAATGCGATGAAGACCCAGCCACTGCTACTGCCGAAAGCTTGTGTAAATTCACGAGATGATCTCGCATGGCCTATAATGCCTCGGGCCGTTTTCCTTCCTCGCGTCGATCCACGCTTCTTCGATGTAGCGAGGGCTGAGCGGACGGCCAGCCCTGTGCATCGCTCGCAATTGAGCGGTGAGCTCGCGCTTCCAAGCCAGCTTCACATGCTTTCCTTCTCCTGTACTGTGGACTGTCTTTAGGATCGGGATATGTGATTGTATTTCGAGCAACCGAGTGAGTGTGTTGCCACTACTCTCCTCCGGCTTTTCCATTACAAAACCCTGACTATGATCCGCTTTGGGCTTGAGGCGTTTGGTGCGCATATCCATCTTGGTTGAATACCCGGCAAGGCCAGCGATATTCCTGATGTCAGTCGAATTTGGTGTTTTGCGTGGTGCTTCTCGTTCTTCATGCGTTACCACAACACTGGGTGCATCGATAAAGTTTACGAACTTGCGCGTACGACGAAGCGCCTCGACCTCTTCGACGGGGAAGGGAATATCTTCAGTCCAGCAGATGGCATGAACGTGCAGATGCACAAAGCCACCCGGGCCACCTGGCAGTTTACGAAAAGGGCTCAACTCGAAGAAAAACACGGATTCAATGCCAAGATCGTTGAGAGAACGGAACACCTGACCGTACATAAGTTTCAGATTGAGTGAAGGGTCACTCAAGTACGTGAAGCCATCCTTCCAGCAAAAAGTAACATAGTGAAAATCTGGATATCCCCGCTCGCGCGCAAACCGCATAAACACGTCAAGCATGACAGAGGATGAAGCACGCCGAATATGAAAGTTCGAACTCGGATAGAATCCTTCGCGCGACATTCCTGTGCATAGCGCATCAAGCACATCTCGCGTTGACGGGCTCAACTTCCATTTTGAAAATTTTTCACATATTGCTGCAGCCCAGCGATCCGCATTTTCTGTAGATATTTTATGGCAATGCGCAATTGCGCGCAGAGTGTGAAATCCTTCTACCGTTGCGGTGAAGGGAATTTTAGGTTTTATTTGCATTTCCAAAAAACTCCTGAGCAAGGATTGCCCAAACCTTTCTTTACAGCTGCATGAGGATGCCCAGGATCAATGGATCCATAAGGGATGGTATGGGGAACATAGGCATGCTGGCAAATTAGGCAGCGGAATCCACCTGTACATTCCAAATTTTTGGATGCGTTTCGTCACCACGTCATTTTTTGTGGCAAAATCGCGGACGCAGGTTTCACGCTTTTTGATTTTCCAAAAAATCCGCACCAAGTCCCATGGTCGTCCAACCTTCTGGTCAGCTCGTCACCGTCTCGCTTCGGTGAATTTTTTGCTTTTTAATGCGCCGCGAAATTCACCGGTTTTTCCGGGCAGGATTCGGCTATCGATGATTTGCCGTCGCTCGCTTCTCTCCTAAATTCCGGATAACTGCATCTGCAGCAAATCTAGTTTGGCCAACGTCCGCTATTGCCGATTCAGATCCAAAAGCGGACAGTCCGCTAACGACAACAAAGCGGACATCACTCTCGGTTAATGCCGCCTAAGATGTTTACATGAAATCTCTCGACCGGATTCGTTCCAAAGACACAGATTGTGTTAGCGGTTGCGGACCCATTCGACCAATTTGACGAAACGGCTCCAGCCGAACCGCTTGATCGAACCGCTTTGTGGCTGTGGGCTGGATACTTCAGGCACCGACGCATCAGGTGAGGATGGCAGGGAAACAGCGCAGGCGCATGACCATGATCCATCAAGTACTGGAATGCTGCGCGCGGCGTCGGCCTCTGCGCATGGCGCTTCCAATCAGTCCAAATCCGCCAATAATCATTGCCCAGCTCGATGGCTCGGGCACTGACGAAAAGCCGAGCGCAACGGCTTCGTCGTTAGTCAGCAAAAAGCTGAATAGTCGAGACGAAATGAGGGACTGGCCGTTTGGACACGGAGCGCCCAGAGCGACTTGGCTAGTAACGCCGCCTACGCCTGATGTGCAGACATCAAACTGCTGCCCCGAGCCGGTTTGGGTTACTGAATAGTCATTGTCGGTTGCCAGGATGAGCGCCAGAGAACCGTTGGCGAGGCGAGGGCCGAAGGCCAGCCCCTCGATTTTCTCAGGAATAACAATACCTGCAGCTAGGAGCTTGGCACGAATATCGAGAAACGGTGTCTTGCTGACGGGCGTCACACCATTCGGCAGCGTGCTGGAACCTGCAAGGCTGATCGATGCGACATTTGTCGCACCCTTCAGATCAATGACAAAGGCCGATTTCAGGCCAGATGGAACAAGCGAATTTGGATCATCCACACCTTCGCCGCGGTTGTCACGTTCGAGGACAACAAACCTTCCGTCAGACAACGCGTAAATTGCCGAGACCCCGATTGAGCGACCCTGATTGGTTGCACTGAATGTATTGCCCGGAACCACCCCGTTGATGGTCGCGAGAGATTCTAGCTGATAGATATACTGTTCGCTCGACGTTCCGGTTGCCATATCGAAAACAACGATGCGGACATTGCGGCTGCGCCGACCATCTCCCTGATCGCCCTCGTTGACGAGAGGATCCTGCAGGATCGCATAGGCCTTCTTTCCGTCGGCCGAAATGGTCAGGCCTTCAAAGCCTCGATTGTCCTGCCTGCCCGATGTAATTGTCGGGCGCCCGGCAACATAGTCGGCCGAGTTGTCTGCCTTTTTAGGGATCAGATTTGCAGGTGTTGTGAAGGCACGGACCTGATTTCCGTTTTCATCAAACTCGATGATGCGCGGACCATATTCGTCGGAAACCAGATAATGTCCGTTGGACATGCGGGCAAGCCCCTCGGGATCGAGGGAGAGTCCCAGCGTTGTCGGGTCATTATTCAGCAGAAACGGGTTTAGGCCGGAGAAAGTGCTGCCGGAACCGTTGCGCAGTATAGTCGTGGAGTTGAGCGTAAAATTGCTGATCGCGCCGGTATTATAATCAAAACTGAGGCCAAACGATTGGATACGGGGAGCATAATCGATCAAGCCACCGCCAGGGCCCCGATCCGTGAGGCCGTAAAACTGGTTTGTAGCCGCATCATAGACAAGATCGGAGCCGAATCCCCCCAGGCGATTGAAATTGGGTCCACTCCCCAGCAATCCGAGGTCGGTGGCCGAACCGCTAATAGCAATCTGATTGACATAGGTGACGGCCGATGCCGGTGCTGCAAGAGCAATGGCTGCCACAACAGATAAAAGGATTGTCTTGCGCACGAATCATGTCCCCCACGTTGGATTTGAGAGCAAGATTGTGGGCAAGCAGTGTGACCATGGCGCGAAGCTTTGGTGACGTTTGGATGAAAAGGCAGATGCGTGCCAAAGATCGAGATTGTCCAAAACAGAACTTTTTGATGAAAGCCGAGCGGCTCGGGGCCTTGCATCATGTCTTGCAAATGGGGAATCAAAACCGGGGCCTGTATACGAGCAAGCGTTCGCTCCTTTTTGGCAGCATCAATTTTGGCCGTCGGCATGAATCTTTCTGAAACATTTCAACCTGTGCGCGGAATCCGAGTTGGCGCGGCTGGCCGGTCGCCAACAAACATCTCAATACGCGCAGCAATTGCTTGCATGTCTGCCCTCAATCGCGACTTGAGCGAATGGGTGTCTAATGCAGCAAATTCGACCATCTGGGGCATCGAAAGGCCAATGCGAAGATTACCGCAATAATCGCCATTGGTGTTTGGGATGTACTTGACAGGCTGACCGAGGCGCACGGGGCGCAGAGCGGAAACCTGCCCTCCGAACGACTCGCAAGCGAGGCTGCGATAGAGTTGGCGGGACTGTTCGAGGTTCATGGCGAGGGACGACTGACCGAGATCGATCGTAACAAGCGTGCGCATTTCCAGCGGATATTGCCTGGCCTCTTGAGCATCGTCTCGCATATTTGGCGCCAGCCGCGAGGCCCCGATGCGCTTTGTAAGGCAATTTATGGCGTCGTCGAAATGATCGAGTGTTCGCCGGATATCGGCCGCGCTCAGCCTGTTGAACAGTTCGAGCTCATATACGCTTGCCTCCAGGCGCAAGAGAAGTCCCAGGTTGCTTCCGTGGGGCAGCATGTGGCGATTTTTCCAGCCCTGGGGCCATTCAGCGCGATTGAATATCGTTTCGAGCCCCTGAAACAGGCCGGACGAGCGTTGAGCAACTTTCTCGGGGATCAGGGCAAAGCCGCTGAACGGCGGACCGCCCATGAATTTTGAGCCCGTCAGGAAGACCGTTGCCCCACGCGAAAGATATCCCACGATGGAGTCTCGATCGATCCGTGCCTGACAGGCATCGACGACAAAACAAACTTTGTGACCAAACCGCCTGCGCAAAGCATCGATATGCGCAAAGCTAGGCAGGATGAGCCCGGTCTTTGATCCGTGGACGATGTGGACGAGTGGAACTTCATCATTCAACAATGCAAATTCGATCGCCACGCAGACTGCCAACATTATGTCTTCGGACGGAACCGGGAAGCCACCAGCGCTCCGGATAGGAATATCCCTTAAGACGACATGACCCTTCCTCGAGGGATCGATTGGTGCCCCGACCACTGTCGGATAGCCGAGCGGAGTGCAATCGGCGAAATAATTGCCGCGCGCCGAATGGGCACACCCGCTGCCAACTTCATCGGAGCCGAGCAGGATATTCAAAATCCTTGCCTCCCCGCGATTGGCGGTCGCCAAACCGACATACTCGAGATCGGTGCCAGAGGCTGCAAACACGATGTCGATAGCGCTAGGCAATGCCCAGCTGTTGCGAATGCGTTGGCGCAGTTCCTCAAGCGCGTCGGCATAGGCTTGCGGAGACAGGTCGAGGTCAGGGGCAAGCAATGCAAGCCGCCTCATCACTTCGCGGAACGCGGGGCCGGAAATGTCGTTCGCCGTCGAAGATGAATACGCTGTCAACGTGCTCGGTCGGGGGGCGACCATATACTGGTTCAGCCCCGTTTCTGGATTGAGTATGATCCGCTGGTCGCCACCCAGTGTCATCAGTTCAGTTGCTGCCGCCGAAAGGTCGGAACAACCGGCACTGTGCTCAGGCACATTCGGCTTTGCCTTAGCCGGATTAAGGAACTGCCCACCATTCACAGATGTCGGGTAACCCAAAGGCATGACAGCTTGGGGGCAAATTCGTGACAGACGTCGCAACCAAAATGCAGCCGGCATGTCACATTTATTTGGTTGTATGATCTCATGTCCGATTCAGCCCGCACGATTCGACCGACCCGGATTCCCCGCGATGCTCGAGCACGTCTGCGACTGATGTTCGTTGCAAAGCATGCACGGTGGACTGGCGATTTGCACCCCGAAGACGGCAATCATGCGCCCTATCATCGCGAAATGCGCGAGATACTGGAACGGCTAGGCCTGAACCTGTTCATCGAGGACAGTTACAAGGCGCTATTTGAAAGACCGGACGTCGACTTTGTCTTTCCATTATTGAACCGCGGTGGCTTTCTCAATTCGGAGATGCTCCTGCCGCTCCTGTGCACGCGCCACGCTATTCCGTTTCTCGGCGCGAGCCCCATCCTCCGCGGCCTTTCCGATGACAAGCATCTGACCAAACTCGAAGCCCGGGCCAACGGAGTTCCAACCGCGCCATGGTCTATCTTCCGCAAGGGTGCGCCAATCGACGTCCGCCGCTGCCCGGCCGCCGACCGATGGGTGATAAAGCCAAATGCATCCTCGGCATCCTGGGGCGTGCGTGATGCGATTGATCACGTCGATATCCTGGCTGCAGTCGATGCAATTCACCGCGACGGGCATGATGCGATCGTTGAGCCTTTTCTTGAAGGCAGCGATGTCGAGGTCCCCGTGATTACCGTCGGCGGCCGCGAAGTCATCATGCCAATGATGCTCTTTGAACAGGCAGACCCAGCGCACTTGCGAACCTATGCCGAAAAGCGCGACCTCGCTGACCGCGCCGACAAATACCGCCTCGTCCCCTTCGATGACCCTCGGCTTAGCCGCCAGATCAAGGCGATGACAGAGGCGCTGATCCGTGTGTTCCAGCCCTTTGACTATGGCAGATTCGAGTTCCGCGTAGACCTCGCGACGGGCGACATTCGCTTTCTCGAAATCAATCTGAACTGCAACCTTTGGTCGCAAAAGGTCTTTGGGCGTTCAGCGCTACTCGCTGGCTTGAGCCAGGATGAGTTGATAGAGACAATTGTCGCAGAAAGTCTCATGCGCCACGGCCTTTGCGATCGCGACAACGACAAGCGCTTGCCGAAGGGACTGGCGGTATCTGCCAATGGCTGACGGCCAACTGACGGCCCTTGTTCTGGCGGGTCGTCGCGATGGTGTCGTTGATCCGCTTGCCGAGACTTTTGGGGTGGAAGACAAATGCCTGGTGCCAATCGCCGGCCAGCCTTTGATCGCTCACGTGCTGCTTGCACTTGCATCATCGCCACTCGTTTCAAGGATCATTGTTTCGATCAATAATCCGGACCTGCTCGCCGATGTACAGATCGCGCGCGAGCTTCAAAGTGACGGCCGTCTTGTTCCCATGGTGGCCAGGCACAATCTGGCCGAAAGCATCTTCTTCGCGGCCGAAAGCGCCGAGTTTCCTTTGCTTGTAACCACTGCAGACAATGTTCTGTTCACGCATCAAGCCGTTTCCGAAATGCATAGTGAGGCCTGTGAGAGGAATGCCGACGCCGCTGTCGCTTTCTCCCGGCGCGACAATATCCTTGCGGCCCATCCGGACGGCCAGCGCCGCTTCTACGCCTTCGCAGATGACGCCTACTCGAATTGCAATTGCTATTGGATCAAGGATGCAAGAGCATTGTCAGCCGCCGAAGTATTTCGCAGCGGTGGACAGTTTGCCAAGCACCCCATGCGCATCGCCAATGCGTTTGGCATCCTCAATCTCATAAGATTTCGGCTGGGACTTGGGTCATTGGCCAAAGCGTTTGAACGATTTTCCAAGCGGCTGGGTCTCGCATTGTCTCCGGTTATTTTTGCAGACGGTGCGCTGGCCATCGATGTCGACAATGCGCGAACTTACAAAATTGCGGAAGAACTGCTCGTCGCACGCCTCAAAGGCGACGGCGGACAGGGGAGCCCGGCTTCTGCGAGAAGCGAAACTGGCAACCCGGTTTCGCTCCTGATTTAGTATTTTGCTCTCGCGGCTCCGTGAAAATCTTTTCCTGTTGACGCGTTCAAAAATTGTTCGCTTCTACCCGTTGTGATCTCATTCGCCCAAATGTTCCGTTGGCGAAAATCGGATTTGGAATTCACCACAATTCCCCGGTGAATTCCATTTGAATTGGCTGGCTGCACCAGAGCCCATCCCGATGGCGTCTGGCGTGCCGGGGCAGTGTCAAAGTAACTGCATCGGCTGGCAGAGATGCGGGATGAGAGATAGGGCAGGGGCATGCCGCGCCCTCGAAGACCCGCTAGCCCGTTCCGCTATTTTCACTCGTCGTCAGAGGTAATCCGGCTCGTAGTCTTGATGTACGTTCGGTTTCCGCTCAGCCTGCGAAACGTGGAGGACCTGCTTTTCGAGCGCGGCGCCCTTCTGATTGTGGGTGTCGGCTTGGCAAGCAACGCCGCGATCTGCGGCGTCCTTTCCGGCGTGGCCGACCGTTATCAGGCACGCATCGCTTGGGCGATCCCGATTCTCGCGATGCTGGCCCTCCTCCGAATCTGGAGTGAGCGAACTGTGCAAGAGCCTGTGCCAAAAGGGCAAGTTGGTTGATGGTTTAGAGGGCTGCCGTTTGGTTTGGATGACCTTCGGAAAACAGACGATTGAGTGTTTTGTCGACAAGACAGCCGACAGCCCGCCAATCAACTTCCGGCAAATTCTCTGCTATGAAAGTTTCCCGCAGTTTTGCTCTAGGCGCCTCAACTGTCATTGTGGGAGTCTGGATAACCAATGTCCGGTTTCCACCCCAAAGTCGCATCCCTGCGCAACGAACTTCGTTCTGAAAGCAGCCTCAGGATTCAAACTTCTCGCGCGATTACATAGGGCCAGTTCGCTGGCACCTGTTTCGCCATCTAGCCGACCGCCAAACATGCGAGACTTTCCGCTCCTCCGCTTAGGGCGAGCGCTAAAACCTCAAGGCAGGGGAGGACGGAGAGAACTTCGTCAATCCGTGTAAATAGCGCTTAGACTGACAGCGCCTGCCGCGTTAGACCTGATCATCAACATGGGGACTTCAAATGAGTATTAAGCGGAATCTTTTCGATCTGACCGGGAAGGTGGCTCTCGTGACCGGTGCCAATGGTGGGATCGGGCTCGGCATGGCCAAGGGACTGGCAATGCATGGCGCGACGGTCGTCATCTGGGGAAACAAGCCGGAAAAGAACGCGCGGGCAATCAAGGAGTTGCGCGCATTCGGCGGCGAAGTGCGCTGCGACCAAGTCGATGTTGCAGACGAGTCTGCGGTCAAGGAAGGGATTGCAAGGATCCTTCGCGAATTCGGGCGGATCGACCAGGCTATCGCCAACGCCGGGATCAGCATCTCTCGCAAGGACATGTTCGATATTTCGCTCGACGACTTCCTGCGGATCCAGGCAGTCAATGTTCACGGCGTATTCTTCACGTTGCGCGAAGCAGCGCGCCACATGATCGATCGCGGCGAAAAGGGCGATGTGGGCGGTTCACTGGTCTCAATTGCCTCGACTGCTGCGGTTCATGGTGCGGCGCGCAATGAGCATTATGGTGCCACAAAGGGAGCAGTGGTCTCGCTTACCCGCGCAATGGCAGTAGAGCTGGGTCCAAAGCAAATCCGGGTCAATTCCATTCTGCCCGGATGGACACGCTCCGACATGACCGAACGCCTCCAAAGCTGGGACAAGTTCAACAGCAACGTCGTCTCGCGCGCGCCGATCGGTCGCTGGGCAACAGGCGACGATTTCTCGGCCATTGCCGTCTATCTCGCGTCGGACCACAGCAGCTTTCATACCGGAGACTCGATTGTCGTCGATGGCGGATATACTGTCTACTGAGGGACGATTGGGCCGGTCATCATGCCAAAGGCCTCCCGAGCTAAATATCAGATCAGCCCAAACGATCTCACCGGTCGCCTGAGGTATTCATAAGGGGAGCCTTAGTCATGGCTCGCGGTTGGCGCTGGCATTCAGGGAGCCGTAACCGGCAGTTCGGTGCCATATGGCGTCGTGTCTGGCAGGCAGGATTTTCAATTGTCCATTGTCGGCCATTGGGCCAGCAAATGGGCCATGTGCCCATATTTTGCCTTCGCTGGCCAGCCGTTCGGGCGCAGCAACAAAACCTGATGCAATGGTGAAAACTGTGGTGTGCTATGCCGTGCCGACGTAAGGAGTGTTGAATGCCAAGCAAGACGCTTTTCAGGCGTCCTGAAGCGGGAGTTTTGCAACCATGAATCCTGTCCTGGCCAATCGTGAAACACTGCGATCGACGTCATGTGTAGCGGTTGCATTGGCAGGATTATCTCTTCTTGCCGGTTGTGCTTCGGTCAAGCCTCCGCGCGTCGCGGCTACCGGTGCATTCCCTCTCGGGACCAATGTCAATATGGCGCTGGCGGCGGACGGCGTTGATGGGGAACTGCTGAACACGCAAATGGTGATCAGTTGCCTCGTTGATCAAGGTTTTTCCGTCAATGGGGAGCCTCTTTACGCGGTACAATATGGCGCCGCGGTTCGCCCGACCAATAGTGATGTGCGCATTGGCAAAGCTGCCGAACAGACCCAGGTTCCTGGAACTCACAGCCGAGCGCCAAGCGGACAGCGTATTTTCTACAGTTTTACAATCCAACGCTTGGCCGACGGCGCGCAGATTTATGACCTGCGTGCAGACGCCAACTACAAGCCGCGGCGTTCTACAGCTGAATCGCGGGCCGCGCAGTTCTGTTCATCGATCCAAGGCCAGCTTCGCTAGTCGAAAGTCTCGTACAGTGGCAGTTCGACGATAAACTTTGTGCCGACCCCTTGGGTGCTGTTGCATTCTATCCGGCCTGCATGTCGCAATATGGTCGCATGGACGAAGGCAAGACCAAGGCCAACACCACCGCCCATGTTGGTCCGGGGAGTGCCGCCAGTCTCGAACCGCTGGAAAAGTCTCTGAAACTGCTCGGGATCCATGCCCGGTCCTTGGTCGGCCACGGACGCCACGCATACTGATCCACCGAGTGCCAATTCGGTAGTCAATGTGACTTCGATTACCTGTCCGGCCCGGCTATAGCGGACTGCATTGTCAATCAGGTTGACCATCATGCGCGCGAGCAGCGAGCGGTCGCCCAATACCCAGAGCTCCGCTTCGGGTACTCGACATACTATCTCCGCGTTTTGCGCGCGCGCTTGGGGCCATAGCGAATCCGCGGCTTCCTGCACGAGGTCGACCATGTCGACGGGTTGAGGTTGGAATCTCAGGGTCTGCGCACGCGCCAAATGGACAAAGCCGTCTGCAAGCTTCAGCGTGATATCGGCATAGCCCCGCAATCGCCTGACGAGACCCGGAGCGACGTGTCTTGCTTCTTCGCTTTCGAGCAGCGTCAAGATCGAAACCTGCGGAGAGCGCATGTCGTGGCTCAGAAGCTGCAGCACATCTTCGCGTTGGCGCTGCGCCAGCCTTGCCTCTGTTGCGTCAACGATGCGTATGACAGCTCCGATCGTCGTTTCGTCTGCTGCTCGTTGCGGCTCGAACCGCAAGGCAAAAGTGCGACCATCAGGAGCCTCGATTTCAGCCTGCCAGCTGCCTGCAGCAGGAGCGTCCATCTGAGCTATCGCTGTGCTCGGAGACAAAAGGGCGAGCAGTTGTCGGCCATAGGTCAGCGACCCGCGCCCGCCCAGCGAATGCCAAAGTTCTCCTGCTGCCTGGTTTGCGATCGCCACACGATCGGCGGTGTCGGTCACCAAGACCGCATCGGGCATCTGATTGATGCGGTCGACCAAGAATCGACGCATGTCGCGCTCGCGATTGATTGCAGAGCGAAGCAACTTGATTTGCCGTCCTACGAAATCCTCGCGCGCCAGGTTAGGCCGGGCACGCTCGAGCGGATCATGCTCGCCCTCCAGCTTCTCCAGCTCTTCGCCAATCAGCACGCTCACTGCGGCCAAGCGGCGCCAATTCCAAAGCGGGTAAACGACCATCAAGCCGGCAAGGGCACTACCCGGACCAATCCACAACTTGCCAAAGGCCAGCAGCGCCCCACCAGTCACCAGCACTATGGCGATCAGGCCGACAAGCGCCCAGATCGTCCAGCGAGGCGGCATGCGGCGCAGCGACAACATCATTGCAAGCAACGGTGCCAGCGCAAAAACATAGAGGAAGGCCCCCTCTGCCGGCTTTACCAGCCGTTCCGACAAAATTGTGTCAAGGAGGTTCGCCTGGATTTCCAATCCGGGCATCAAAGTCCGGTCGCTTCCCACGGGTGTGGAATAGGTGTCACCAAGCCCGGTTGCAGTTACTCCCACCAGAACAAGGCGCCCGGCAATTGCTGCAGTCGGAACCTCGCCGCGTATGACGCTCGCCGCCTGGATCGTGGCGAATGAGCCTCGCGAGCCAGCATAGGCGATCATAACCGGATCGCGCGCCTCGAGCGAAGGAGTCGCTTTGGTCGTCGCCTTTGGCATGGAGATGGATCGTGCTGTCCCGGCGAGCCAGGTTACGAGGTGTGGCCAACTCCTTTGCCCATCCGAATATGAAAGGTAAGCACGCCGAACAATTCCGTCGGTGTCGGGCGTCAAGCTGACCTGGCCGAGCCCGGCGGCGCCTCTTGCAAAAATTGGGAGAGGTTTGACCGCGTCGAAGCCCGCTCCCTCCTGACCTGACACATCGAAATACATTGGCAGATACGTTGGCGGGCCGCTTGCGATTGCCTTTGCTAGGCGATTGTCGCCCAACGGATCGCCTGGATCAACCAACAGCAGGTCCAGCGCCACTGCGCGCGGCTTTCCCTTTGCGAGCGCTTCAAGAAGCCGCGCTTCCCGAGCGCGAGGCCATGGCCAGGGACCAAGTTCAGCGAGACTATGGTCATCGATCGAGACCAGCAGAATTTGCGGCTGTGGCGCATGAGATGAATGCCGCTGCACCAAGTCGTAGAACAGCATGTCGATCCGCTGGCTGAGATTGGTTGCGACGCTGCATACGACGAGTGCCGTCGCTAAAAGCAGCACCAACCACCACTCGGCAGCGAGCCGGTCAAAGCTGCGCGTGCGATTCTTCACTTCGTGACGTGGAAAGTCTGAGGCTCGGTCCACGTCATGATGACCTTGCCATTGGCAATCAGCTGCGATCCCACTCGCCAAACATAGTCGCCTGGAGGCACATTGCTCACCGACAGGAATTTCTCGGTGAGCCCCGTTTCGTCCACCACCGTCAAGCTGGGCTCACTCTTGCGTACCAGCTGGAACCGGTAACTCGCCTGTCCGTCAGACGTGTTGTCCCAACGGAAACGGAGTTGCCGTTTATCCGATCCCGCTTCGAGCTTGCCAGAGATGATGTTCCGACGCCTTTCGAAGGTATATGTGTCGGCCATCCCTTCAAGCCCCTGTTCATCATAGGCTGAGACCTTCACAAAATAGGAATCTGCGGGAAGAGACTGCATCGTGAACTCGGTGCCCTGGCTCGTTTCTTCTGCAATGTTCTCAATAAACCCCGCATCGCGCGCGATCTGCACGTGATAGGATTCGGCGCCGGCAAGCGGGATCAACGAAAAATGCAACTGCTCCTCGGATTGAACCTTGTCCGGTGCACCGAGTTTTGGTGGCGCGAGTAGCCCTAGAGCGCCGGACTGTTGACCATTCAAATTGACCGCGCCGAATCCGGCCGGAATCAAGACACGGGTATCTGCCCCGATGAACTCAACTTTCCCGTTGTCGACTTCCACTGCCGAAAAGCCTCGATCTGCCCGATACGCAACGCGGAATTCTGTCCCACGCACCGCAGACACTGCGACCGGTGTCACCACCCGAAAACTGCTGTCTGGATTGGTCATTGGCGTAACGCGAGCCCGCATCCGACCGGCACGCACATTGACCTCGCGCTCAAGCGCGCCCGTCAAGTTCACTTCGCGCAGCCAAGTGAGTCCAAGCACGGAGAGCGAAGGAACAGCAAGCGCGCTGCCGTCTGCCAGGCGAAGCGTAACGAACGCGTTGCGTCCGGTTTCGACTTCAGCGCCCTCGCCAAGCGTTTCTCCTTCTCGCGCCGGTCGAGTTGCGCCGTTGACGGATATTGTCACCTGTCCTCTAAGGGATTCAAGACGTGCCAGGCTCTTCTGGTCCCGAAGCAGAGTTCGGGGGATATGCAAGACTTTGCCGGTTGGAATGCGCCGCACGTTTGTAATGCGGTTCATGCTCCGCACCCTGTTCAGTGCCTTTGGTCCCGCAAAGAATTGGCGCCAAAGCACAAACAGTGTGTCTCCGCGCTTCATCACATAGGAAACTTCACCGGATGAATGCGAGACAGTCGAGGCGTTGGCCCGGGCGCTGCCAACGCCAGACTGCACGAGCGCGATCAGCGCCAAGGCTGTCAAGCCGGATCGCAGATGAGTCATCGTTCTTGGCCCACTCCCTCAAGCCGATAGCCATAGCCATAGAGGGAGGTCAGCTTAAAGCCGTTTCCCGGACGCAGTGATAGCTTGGAGCGCACTCTGGTGACATGGCTATCGAGTGTGCGTGTAGGGATGTCGGCCCTAAGCCCCCAGATCGTTTCGAGAATGTGCTGGCGCGAAAGAGCACGATCGAGATTATGGAACAGCAGGAGCGCAAGCTGAAATTCTTTGGCAGTGAGGGAAATCTCGTCACCTTCGCGAGAGACAATTCTTCGATGCAGGTCAAATTCGATATTGCCATAGCGTTCTTGAGTTTCACCATCTGAACCTATTCGGAGCCGCCGACCAAGCGCCTGCACTCTCGCGCGAAGCAGGGCAGGCTGAAAGGGCTTGCTGATGAAGTCGTCGGCGCCGGCTTCGAGCCCTGCAATAACATCTTCTTCAAGTGATCGGCTCGTAAGAAGCAGCACGGGTACGCTGTCGCCTATACGATTGCGGATCCATTCGATGACGCTGATTCCTGAGCGATCTGGCAAATTCCAGTCGAGCACAAACAGATCGAAATGAGACCTGCGCAGAGTCTGGATCAGGGCTTCGCCCCGATCGAAGCAAAAACAACTATGCCCGGCTTCATTCAGCAATCGCGAGACGCTCTCCAGCAATTCCGGGTCGTCATCAAGGATTGCAATCTTCATTTATGCTCCCGCCGGCAAATTGATCATTCCACCAAACATTTTTACCATGGTTGGCAATGGATTGGGCCCAATCTTTGGAAGATTTTACAATCGTTTACATTCGAAGCGCGCAACCTGTGGTACTTACGTGCGGCGGCCGGGGCTGACGCAAACCGCGGATTCAGCGGTGTCATCCAATTCGCAGACAATGCTCTAACTTTTCACGTAGTCGCTTCTTCTAGGGAATACATTCGCACAATGCCGAGGAAATTTGCCTCTGAGTTTCCTGAAAAATGCTGACATTTGCAGAATGTGCGCGCTCCTCCTGACAATTACAGAACGACAGGCCATATGACCATGCCCGAATCAATCGACTCCTCCATCACCGAGAATGTCTCTGACGAACTCTTGGAGTTGCTCGATTTAGCTCTGAATCTCTCGGATACGCGAGGATTTTATCTTGTATCGGCCCACATTCAATGGGCCAGAGACCTTTTACAGGGCGAAAACGGGATGTCGTTGAATTAAGTCGGCCCATATTTCCCTTACACCACATACGCCGTTCGGACGTTAAGCCAGGCAAATGCATCAGGGCGTTGTGTCGGGCGAGCTGACCCTGTGTCGCGAATATGTTGCGGGCGGCTGCGATGCCATCGGAGTAGCGCTGCGCTCCCGGCCGAAAGGCAAGGTTCGGGATTTTCGAACGAGGAAACGGGCTACAAGTGCCATGGAGCTGCCATTGGCTTGGATGCTCATCGCGGATTACAGCCACAGGCGGCCTCCGATTTGATTTCGGTCAATGACCGCCATGCAATCCCGCTCCAGATTTTGTGCAAAAGGAGAGGAGAGGCCGATGACTGCTGTTTCTATGGGGGCGATGCCCAGTGTGGATGTACTGAAGCGCCGGGTTTCGGACGAGTCGATCCTGTCTCCCCGTTTCTACACAACCGACTTTGCCGCGCTCGACCGAATTGATGTCGAGCCTGTGCGCGCCGAGTGGGATGCGTTGCTGGCCGAAATGGAGGCGGATCCCAATCGTCACCACTTCCGTCGTCGTGAGACATTTGCCGGGATTGTCGAAGCGTTGCCGCCCGATGTGCGGGATGAATTCATCGCGTTCATGGTCTCGTCGATGACGTCCGAATTTTCCGGGTGCATCTTTTATTCGGAGATCGCGCGACGAACGACGAATCCGGAAATCCGTCGGCTGATGAAATTGCTCACCCGCGACGAAAGCCGCCACGCGGGATTCATCAACGACAGTCTCAAGGATGCCGGCATCCCGATCAGCCTGAGGTTCCTTACCAAGGCCAAGAAATACCATTTCTTCCGGCCGAAATTCATTCTTTACGCCACCTATCTTTCGGAAAAGATCGGCTACGCACGCTATATCACGATCTGCCGCCACCTCGAACAACATCCGGACCACAATTTTCACCCGTTGTTCGACCGGTTCGAGGAATGGTGCAACGACGAGTACCGCCACGGCGAAGCGATTGCGCTGATCATCCGCGCCGACGACCGGCTGACGCGCGGCGTCAACCTGCTGTGGATCAGGTTCTTTCTGATCTCGGTCTATGCAACCATGTATTGCCGCGACCATATGCGCCCGGCGCTCCACAAGGCCTTGGGGCTCGACATCACCGACTATGACTATCGTGTGTTCGAAACATGCACGGCGATCAGTCGCCAGGTGTTTCCGATCCTTCTGGACACAGGCAGTCCGCGCTTTCGTCGTGCGATGGAGGCCATGCGCCGCGCTTCGGTGCGACTCGAAGCGGCCCGGCAGCGCACAGGGATACGCCGAGCGATTGGCCGCGCCACCGCCAGCGTGTCGGCGGCATGGGCGTTCGCCCGCCTTTTCGTGATACCGACCAAGACCAACCCCCTGCCGGAACGCATCCTGATGCCCGCCGTCTGGTGAACAACCCGATGCTGCGACCCATGCCAATGCCGCCGACGGGCAGGGTCGGGAGGATGGACAGGATCCGGGTCGGCTAGAAGGTGGAGGTGCCGATCCCGCCGTCGACCACCAGCGATTGGCCGGTCATGTAGCTCGCCTGCTCGCTGCAGAACATTGCGACCAGCGCACCCAGGTCCTCGGCATCGCCGAAGCGCCCGGCGGGCAGCCGCACCGCTTTTACAAAGGCGGCGACCTCCTCGTCATAGGTGCGCCCGTTGGCCTCGGCGCGCGGGCCCAGCACGTCCTCGATTCCCGGAGTGTGATGCATCCCCGGCAGCACCGAGTTGATCGTCACATTGTGCTTGACGAGCTCCTTGGAGATCGCGTGGCAATAATTGGCGAGCGCGGCGCGCGGCGGTCCGGAGAGTACGCGCATCGCGGCCGGGTATTTTGCGGCCCCCGTGCTGATGTTGACGATCCGGCCCCAGCGCCGCGCCACCATCGGTCCGGTCACTGCCTTGATATAGTCGATGGGGCTGAGCAAGGCGGTTGCTACCGCGCGCTCGAGCTCCTCGCGCGAAACCTCGCGGAAATCGCCGGTGAAGGGTGGCGGGGCGCAGGTGGCAACAAAGATGTCGGGATCGGGGCTGGCGGCAAGGATGGCCGCGCGGCCGTCATCGCTGGCATGATCGGCAACGATCGGGTGGACCTTCGCGCCGGTTTGGTCTGCGATGGCGGCACAGGTAGCCTCAAGGCGCGCGGCACCGCGTGCGGAGATGAAGACCTCGGCGCCCTCGCGTGCCAGCGCCAGGGCAGCCCCGCGCCCCATACCGGCGCTGCCGCCATTGACCAGCGCCTTGCGCCCCGCAATTCCCAGATCCATTGCTCTCGCACCTCCTGCACATCCGCCGCACTGCAACACCTCCAGCGTCGCCAGCCGCGCGTAAACTGGCGATTTTGCTGGCATGGCTTATTCCAACGCCTGTCGAAATGCTGCACCTTCATCTGCATCCGCAGCGCGCCTCACGGCTTGGGTCTTTAAACGGCCGCAGCCTAAGACGCGCGACCGAACTTCATCACGGTGCTTTCGTTCCGGATGGAATCCACCGGACGCATGGCTTCGATCGTTGCGGGCACCTCGGCTTCGGTCAGGGCTTTCGAATACAACCAACCCTGAAGCAAATCGCAGCCGGCGACCCTCATCAGGTGCGCCTGCGCTTCATGTTCAATGCCTTCTGCGACAACTGTCATGCCAAGGGCGCGCGCGACCACGACGCTGGCGTGGACCATCGCGCGCGCGCCTTCGTCGCTGACAGCGTCAAGCACGAGCGATCTGTCGATCTTGAGCGTGTCAAATTTGAACTGCCGGAGAAATCCGATCGAGGCATAGCCCGTTCCGAAGTCGTCAAGGACAACGCAAACCCCCGAAGCCTGTATTTCAGCCAGAACCTTGGCCGCAACAGCCGTATTCTGCACGACGTAGGTCTCGGTGATTTCAACCTCCAGCCGTGTGGCCGGAAACCTCGTATTTGCCAGAACGGCACGAAGTTGGGCCGGAAACTCCGGATTGCGCAACTGCGCGGCCGAAATATTGATGACAAGGCGCACATTGGGCCATGCATGTGCGGCCGTACAGGCTGTCGAGAGGACAAAGAGACCGATCTGATCGATCAGGCCCGTTTCCTCGGCAATGGGGATGAAACGATCCGCCGGCAAATTCTGGCCATTGGGGTCGTTCCACCGCAGGAGCGCTTCGAGGACGAGAACTTCGCCGCTGCGGGCATCGACAAGCGGCTGGTAGTGCACTTCGAAATGGCCCTTCGCGAGTGCGTCGCGCATTCGCTGGTCGATTTGCAGTGCTTCGGCTTGTTCCTGATCGAGCGAAGGCTCGAACCAGGTCATCTGCATCTTGCCGGATCGCTTTGACACATACATGGCAATATCTGCCCTGCGCATCAGTTCTTCGACATCGCTGACGTCAGGGGTTCTCGACGCCATCCCGGCACTGGCCCCGACCAGGATTGTGCGTTCGCCCAGATAGAAAGGCATTGTCAGCCGCCGCAACAGGCTTTGAATGAATGCTGCGATGCGGGCGTCCGCGTCCGCGCCCACCGCCAACACGGCAAATTCATCTCCGCCGAGCCGCGCGACCATGGCGCAATTCGCAGCGAGGCTTCGCGCCGCATCCGAACATTGGCGGATCAGCTGGTCGCCAACACTGTGCCCGTAATTGTCATTCACTGCCTTGAATCCGTCGAGATCCAGAAAAGCCAGGCTGATATGTTCGCCGCGGCGCATGTGCCGGGTCACTTCCAATTCAAGGGATGTCCGGTTGGGCAAATTGCTGAGCGCATCGGTCAGCGCGCTGCGCCGCAATTCCTTGTAGAAGCGGTAGGAATAGGAAAGGACCAGCGCGAGCGCCAGCAGCCGCATCAACAGCACCAGGCCCAATATCGGCGTCGCCTTTCGGAAGGCTTCATAGCCGGGATTGCTCGGCCGCCAGCCAAGGAAGGCAATCGTTCTGCCGAGGGGGTCTGTCAGTGCGATGCTTGATGCAGAGGGCCCTTCCTGGAGCTCCATCCCTTCGAGCTGGAGGCCATTTTCGATCGAATGCAGTCGCTTTGGCGACAGGCGGATGACGAAGGCAATCAGGACGGGCGCCTGCTTGGCAAATCTGGCCTTCAAGGCTTCGGACGTCGGTGTGACAACGCCGACACCAACAATCCTGACTTCCTTGCCGACGTCTATCAACCCGCCGCTCGAAGCGCGGGAACGCGTGGCTGCTGCGATCAGCGCCTGCAAGGGCTCGCCATATTGCGCGACGAGGTCCGCCTTTGCCACCTTGCCATCTTCATAGGCCAATGTCTGGCGACCCTGCCCGTCGATTGCGAACATCGACTCATAGATTTTCTCATTGCTGGTTACGGCACCAAATCCGCGCCAGCCAAAGTCCCTGTCGACGGACGGTCGATAAAGGGCCGTGGCTGCATCGTCCCAGTTCGCGTTGTCGTCTGCGACCGATTCCATATGCGAAATCTGGCCCTGAATGGCGAGCTGAACGGCGCGCGAGGAGCGCTCGACGTCCAGATCGTTTGCAGCGAGCGTCGTCGTCCACTGGCTGAACGCCGAGAGGGCAAGGATGAACAGCACAAGTGCCGTCAGAGCCAGTATCGGAGCGCGAATGCTGGGAACTTGGCTCGTTGTCGGCACTTGGGTCTTTGACCTCATTCTGTCGGGCAAAAGCGTTAATCACCAAGTTGCAACGGTTTGGCGGGACAAATGTTTAGGGTCGGCATTGCGCTCATTGCTACGGTGGCTTGCTCTGGACGGCCCGTCACGATTGGCGAAATCCATCGCAATCTGACGGCTGGCAATCCGCTTCAGCGGTTTCCCGAGCTGATCGCGGCGCGCGACCTAAAACAGCTTCAAATCGGGGCGCTTGGCGCAGCGCAGGCGCTAATTTGTCGGAAAAAGCAGTTGGACATCAGTTTGACGCGGCTCAGGCAAAAATTGAGGCAGATCGGCGACCCGTCAGATTGCGGCCGTCCCATGGCCCTGGTTATTGCTTGCAGACGGCAACGCGTTGGCAAACTTGGCATCGACGCTGGCCTGTGTCACTTCAAATGCAATCGCTTTTAGCTCACGATCTTGCCATTGGGCAGCGCTGCCTGCGCAAAAGGCGATCTGGCAAGCTTGCGGGCAGCACGAGATCGTTACGCTGCGCTCGCGCCTAGCTCGATGTGGCTAGGCGTTCTGGATGCATTTTTCCCTATAGTCCAAAACGCGCCAAAAATAATGCATAATCTGCCATGCCTACTTCGTCACCCGAGTCGCGCTTTGTTGTTTCGTCGCTGTTCAGGCTGTCGTTGAACCATTTTGGCACCACGCAAGAACGGCGCGCACGGCTCATTGCGCGCACAAACATCTCTGTCGACGAAGCTGACGATTTGAGCCCGGCCATGCCGCTGCCAGCGTATCTGACTTTCATGGAAAATCTGGCGTCACTTGAAGGTGAAGACTGGTTTCTCCAGCTTCCGATACTCTGGAGCGAGGCCGCTCAGGCGAGTTTTGGCCTGACGTTGCGAAGCGCGCCGGATTTTGCATCTGCAGTTCAGGTGATGCTTGAATTCGCCCCGCTGAGATGGCCCATGGTCAAACTGACTTTGGAAAAAGCGCCACGATCTCAAGCATTGCATCTGACGCCGGATGTTTCAATTGCCACAAGCACGTGGCAAAGTTCGATCTTCATCGCTGCTTTGAATATCATGACCTTTGCCCAGAGCATCGTTGACGAAGCGGCATCGGAGATCACTTTTGCATTTTCCGGGCCCACTCCTTCCTATGTCGCACAATTGGAAGCAGAGCTCGGCGCAATCGTTACATGGAACAACCCAACGACAAGGTTCATCTTTCCGAACAGTTTGTTGTCGCGCAAATCTCCATTTGCTGATGCAGCAACGTTTTCCACGTCTATCAACGCCCTGCGTTCGCGGGCGGAGCGGAGCATCAAGGCTCAATCACTTACAAATCGAGTCAACCAATGCCTGAACCAAGTCACGGAAGGGAAGATGGACGCCCATGAAACCGCGATTCGCCTTGGTTTGTCACGCAGATCGCTTGAGCGCGGACTCGCTGCAGAAGGAACATCATTCTCCCAACTCCTTGACGCGTCATTAAAGACGCGGCTTGAGGCCATGCTCTCGGGGCCGCGAACAAGCGGCGAAGAGCTTGCCTTCAAATTGGGCTATAGCGATTCAACAAGCCTTTATCGCGCGGTGCGCCGCCTTTATGGCGAACCACTCTCCACTCTGCGCGCGAGATTGAATTTCCACGCAAACCTCAAGGGGCGCGCATAGCGGACCTTGCCGCCCCACACGCGCCGGTGTGCAAGGACTGTGATCGACTTCTAAGGCGCCTGCATCCAAGTCTCTCACTCGAAGGTCGTTGTGGATGGCGGTCGCGGCAATGGCAGCCTGCCCCATGGCTACACTGATCTGGTCGAGGCTCAGGACAACGTCGCCCGCAGCATAGATGCCTGAGACTGTCGTTCGTTGATGCGCATCTGCCAGAAGGCATTGATCATCGCCTGTAGCCAGTCCGAGTGCTGCCCCAATGCTTGTTTTGGCCTCCGTGCCAAGGGCCGGATAGAGTGTGTCGAACCTCAAGCTGACGTTCGGATTGAGGTCCGTTGTGATCGCAATGGTTCGTTCCTCGAACGCGATGTCTGATATCGGTGCAAAGACGACCGTCACCCCGGTTTCTTCGAGTTCCCTTTGGTCACATTCTGAAATATTGGGGCGCTGAAGAGTCAAGAGCGTAACGGAACTGCTGTAACGTCTGAGAAACAAGGCTTCCGAGACGCCATGGCCATCGCAACCGATGACCGCAATTTTCATATTTTTTGCTTCGAACCCGTCGCAAACCGGACAATAGCGCAAGAGGCCGCGCTGTAGCGCATCGCTATGCGCTCGGTCACTCATGGGGGGCCTGTTGTTGACAACGCCCGTAGCCATCAGGATCGACCGGGCGATCAGACTGCAATTTTGCGTGGTCAACAAAAAATTCTCGCCGCGCCTTTCGACAGAAATCACTTTCTCTTTGCAAAGTCCGGCTCCGAAGCGCCCGGCCTGCAGCTCCATCTTTTGCAATAGACTCGTTCCGGAAATACCCTCAGGAAATCCGGGCAGATTGTGCGAAGCAGGAATCCATCGGGCGCGGCTTTCACCTGCATCGAATACTGTAACGGTCCGCAAATAGCGCGCGAGATAGATCGCCGCAGAAAGTCCAGCCGGTCCGCCTCCAATTACGGCGCAATCAATCGTTTTTGGCCATTCGCTCACGCAAGCGTTCGCACGTGCTGTTCTCGATCCCAAAACCGCATTGCGGCTGCCTGGATAAATGTCTTGTCGAGCCCAGTGACGCCGTCACCCGGCTTGACGAAACCGCGCTCAAGTAAAGGCTTTGCGGCTTCAGACGAGCCGATCGCCTTCAAATGGCCGAAGGCGTTCATCACAAACTGGACCGCCGCGGCTTCTCCCAGAAGCGCCGAGCTTTGCTTCCAATTGTGCGACATAGGAAGGAGTGGGACCGGAAAATGCAAAAGTGATCTCCGATGCCGCGTCATCAAGAATGCGATCTTCTGGACGGCATCGCTTGCCGCGCATGAATGGGCAACGGCATGCACCAGCTTTTGCTGGAGGGCCGCCGCATCATCGTCACCGGGGGCGGATCGGGCATCGGCGCAGCAACAGCGGCGCTTGCTGCCGAGCAAGGCGCGCAGGTGTTCCGCGTCGATATAGCGGGCGAGACTGAGTTGCTGATCGACGTCACTGGCTCAGAGGCAAGCGAACAGATTGTTGTGGCTGCTATAGCAGCTATGGGCGGGCTTGAAAGTGTGGTCGCCTGCGCCGGGGTGGTGCACGGCAATGGGCTCGAACGCTTCGAAGATGCGATGTGGGATCGCACGCTTGCGATCAACGTGACTGCACCGTTCAAGCTGGTGCGCGCCGCCGTCCCGGCGCTGCGCGAATCCGGTCGAGGCAGAGTGGTGTTGATTGGGTCGGTGATGTCGAGTTTCGGTGCGCCAGGGCTTGTTGCCTATGCCGCATCGAAGCACGCGGTTCTCGGGATGACCAAGGCCATGGCAAGCGAATTGGGCGTCGATGGCATTACCGTGAACTGTGTGCAGCCCGGGGCAATCGAGACACCGATGACCGCCGAGGCATTCAGTTCTGATCCCGCCTTTGCCGAATTTTGGCGGAACAAGGCGGCGCTGAAACGGCTGGGGCAGCCGGCCGACATTGCCAGCGCGATTGCTTTCCTGCTTACGGATGGGGCGGGCTTCATCAGCGGTCATGGCATCTTTGTCGATGGCGCGGCAATGTCAGCACCGTGAACGTATTATAATAGGGCGCCGCGTCAGCCATGTCTCGGCGTCTCTTTTTTCGCCGCGAAGTACGGCAGTTCTCCCATTCGACCGCTGAAACGCCAGTTGCTGTGAGGACGTGCCGCGCGGCCCTCGCCATGCCCCCGATATTCGTGCTGCGCCTCGCTAGTGTAACAGGTTTGGACTAATGTTCGCGGCTGATTTCCGAGCCCCTCGGGTGTTCAGGAATGGTCGGTTGCCGCAGCCGAAATCACACCTTGATGAGGCGTTCATGACGCGAAGGGCGGCAAAGCCAGAGCCAGCAGCAAACGACACCATTTTTGGCGCGCGGTCGAAACCAATTGTGTGGCTCTTGAACGCCAAATCTCTAGAAAACGCGACAACGGGGCAGTTATTCTGTTTCTGGAAAAAGCACTGAAACGGCATGGCAAAGCGTGAACGGATTGCACATTGCCGCCACTATCGGTGCGTTCATCTCTTTCCATTTGCATTGATCTTGTCCAACAGAGTAGGCGACGAATGATGTCAGCGTGTTTCCAAAGGCAATAATTAATGGGCAGATGTGTTGGGTTGACTGCGGCGTTGGCGCTTGCGCTTGCGCTTGCGAGCTGCGGCGGCGGAGGAGCGCAAACTACGCCACCGGGGCCTACGCCTACGCCAATGCCATCACCTTCGCCACCACCGCCGCTTACGGGTTTGACGTTTTCCACCTTGCTGGATGGTGCGTCGGGCAGCGGATACGAAGAAACGCGTGGGGTGGCACTCGATGCCCAGGGCAATATTTACTTGGTTGGTGGTACCACTGCTCCCGATTTTCCGACCACAGCGGGAGCCTATGACCGCTCATTTGGTGGCGGTGGAAGCGCCGTTGGTCAACAAGGCGCCAGCGACGTATTTGTGGTAAAAATGGCACCTGATGGGCACGTCATTTGGTCTACATTCCTGGGCGGGCCAAATTATGATCGCGCTTACGCTGTCCGTGTCGGCGCCGATGGTTCTGTCTATGTGGGAGGCAGGGCTGGACCGGGATTCCCAACCACGGCAGGCGTAGTGCAACCTAACTTTGCGGGCGATAGCACGCCAAACGCGGAATATGGGCAGCAGGACGGGTTCGTTGCGAAGCTCAGTGCCAATGGCAGTCGTCTGATCTGGTCAACCTATGTTGGCGATGCTGGTGACGCATTTCTGCGCGATATTGACATTGATGCACAAGGCAGAGCCTATCTTGCCGTTGTGAATGTCAGTCTGCCGATAACCTCCTTCATTACTGCCAATGCTTGGCAGAAGACGATACAGGACGGCCGCGACGCTGCATATGTCCGCTTAAGTGCAGACGCGACGCATGCAGAATACGGGACCTACTTCGGTGGGTCGCCCGGATACCAGGGACAATCGACAGGTGTCGCATCAATACGTGTCGATCCCAATGGTGGAGTCGCTATTGCCTCAGTAGACAAGGGACTCAACATCGCGACGACGCCGGGATCATTTCAATCGCGCAACGCAGGCGCCGCCGACATGGTGGTAATGAAGTTTTCGTCCAGTGATCAAATTGGCTTTGTATCTTATCTTGGCGGCTCCCAGAACGAGGATATTGAGACTCACGTCCTGGCGATTGACAATGTCGGGCGTATTTATGTTACGGGCTCCACGCAATCGGTCAATTTTCCAGTCACCGCCAACGTCTTCCAGTCGCAGTTCGGCGGACGATCCGACACTTTCGTCTCCATAATTTCAGCCGATGGGTCGCGTCTGCTTGCGTCCACTTTGTTTGGCGGTAGCGGGGATGAAATGGTGCAGGGCATCAATGTCCTGCACCGCAATGGTGCGGCTGACGCTGTCGTGATCAGCGGAGAAACATCATCAAGCAACTTGTCAGCGACGGCAGGTGTGCCTCAGACTAGGCTTGGAGGCGGCTTAGACGCTTTTGTCGCAGTCCTGACTTCAGATTTGTCGACGCTTCGCTATTTTACTTTCCTCGGGGGCTCCGCCGAGGATACCGCACGGGATTCTGCAATCACGCCTGACGGATTGAACATATTTGTTGGCGGCCATACGCTTTCAAGCAGTTTTCCGACGACCAGCGGCGCACTGGATAGCCACCTGGACGGCACCTATGCGGCATGGGCTGCAGGCTTCCGCCTAAACTGAACCCGCAACACGGTTGCCGCTATCAGCTGCCGACGCGGCAACATCAAAGCAAACGAACGGTTGACAGTGAATCCACTTGAGAGGCAGCGCGCCGGTATTCTTCGCCCTCGAAAGCCAGTTAACACGTCCGCGATTTGGGATCGTCGCCGGAGGTGATCCGGCTTGTTGGATTTATGCGCGTCCGGTTTCCATTCAGCTTACGGAACGCGCAGAACCTGCGCATTGACCCCTGGTCGATGATATGACATCTGGGGTGCCATATCTTACCCGATGGAGAGCCACTTGAAAGTCCTGCGTACGCCCGATGCGGCTTTTGCCGGGATCGCTGATTTTCCTTTTGCGCCACATTATCTGGAAATCACTGATCCGGATCATGGGACCAAGCTGCGGGTTCACTATGTCGATGAGGGACCATCGGATGCGCCCGTTGTGCTGATGATGCATGGGGAGCCAAGCTGGTGCTATCTTTACCGGCACATGATCGCTCCCGTCGTCGCGGCCGGGTTTCGGGTTGTGGCGCCTGACCTGATCGGCTTCGGCAAATCTGACAAGCCAGCCGAAAAGACGGACTACAGCTATGCCCGCCACGTCGGCTGGATGCGCCAGTGGATCGAGGCGCTTAATTTGCAGCGAATAACGCTCGTCTGTCAGGATTGGGGATCACTGATCGGCCTGCGTCTGGTTGCCGAAATGCCTGATCGCTTTGCCAGCGTGGCCCTATCAAACGGTGGTCTGCCCGAAGGCGGCAAGGCGCCGCGTGCCTTCGCAATTTGGCGGGCCTTTTCCAAGTGGAGCCCGATCTTTCCGATCGGCAGGATCGTCAACGCCGGCGCCATGCGCGCGCTCAGCAAGGCGGAAATTGCCGCCTATGATGCGCCGTTCCCCGGCAGCAGGTACAAGGCAGGGGCACGGATCTTTCCAAGCTTCGTGCCATTCGAGAACAATGTCGCGGTTGGCGACCAGAAGCACGCCTGGCGGGCTTTGGAGCGTTGGAACAAGCCATTTCTATGCTGCTTCAGCGATGGCGATCCGATAACCCGAGGCGGCGAGAGCAGGTTCATCGGACGCGTTCCCGGCACAGAAGGACAACCGCATCGCACGCTCAAGGGCGGCCATTTCATTCAGGAAAATGATCCGCAAGGATTTGTGCAGGCCATTTTGGAAGTAGCCGGGAAATGAAAATCGGGCATTGGCACATCAGACGCAGCTGATTGAAAATTCAGCTCGATAGGTGCACTTTCACAGCGTCTGCACGATTTGGCTGCCGGGACCGGGCAGTCTGTGACCAGGAGATGATGACGTGACGTATAACAACCGGACTGACCGCCGCCTGATCGAGAATGCGATCGGCTTGATGGTGGCGGCTGACGCTCATGACGGGGGGAGGGCATGAGTGCGTCAGTGCTGGATGGTCGCCGGATAATCGTCACCGGAGGTGGTTCGGGCATCGGCGCAGCGACGGCGGCACTCGCCCGGGAACAAGGCGCGCAGGTGTTCCGCGTGGATCTGGCAGGTCAGGCTGAACTGCTGATCGACGTAACGGGCGCAGAGGCAAGCGAGCGGATTGTGGGGGCCGCGATCGCAGCTATGGGTGGCCTTGATAGCGTGGTCGCCTGCGCCGGAGTGGTGCAGGGCAATGCACTTGAAGACTTCGAAGACGCGATGTGGGATCGCACCCTTGCGATCAATGTGACCGCACCGTTCAAGCTGGTGCGCGCCGCCATCCCGTCGCTGCGCGATTCCGGTCGAGGCCGGGTCGTGCTGATTGGATCGGTAATGTCCAGCTACGGCGCGCCAGGTCTGGTTGCTTATGCCGCATCGAAGCACGCAGTTCTTGGCATGACCAAGGCTATGGCCAGTGAATTGGGCGCATATGGTATTACCGTGAACTGCGTGCAGCCCGGGGCCATCGAGACGCCGATGACGGCCGGGACGTTCAGTGCTGACCCTGCATTTGCCGAATTCTGGCGCAACAAGGCGGCGCTGAAGCGCCTGGGGCAACCAGGCGACATCGCCAGCGCGATTGCCTTCTTGCTCTCCGATGGGGCGGATTTCATCAGCGGCCATGGCATCTTTGTCGATGGAGCAGCCATGTCGGCACCGTGAGCCCGTTTTTAAAAGGGCGCTGCGTGGTCGTGTGAAAGCAAGCATTGGCGATTGAAAAGTAGCAGGCTTTCCTCGGATATGCCGCAAAAATGTGAGTTGCTGTCCCGTTCAAGGTGCGCCAGCCTGTTCGCTTGTTGGGGGGAGAGGGGCGCGAAGATCCATGACCGATAATTACATTTATGTCGTGATCGTCAGCGCACTGGCGCTGCTGGCTTACTATTTTACACTGTTGATGGCGGGGCTTGCGCGGGGGCGGTTCAAGATCGCAGTGCCCTCGCACAGCGGGCCGCCAGAGTATGAGCGCTATGTCCGCGCGCATCAAAACACGCTCGAACATCTGGCGCTGTTCCTGCCGGGTATGTGGCTTTTCGCCTATGTCGTCAGTCCATTGTGGGCTGCGGGGATCGGAGCGATCTGGCCCTTCATGCGGGTGCTCTATGCGCTGGGCTATCACAAGGCGCCCGAAAAGCGGCTGATCCCGCTCTACCTATCGATGCCGCCAATCTATATCTTCGTGCTTGGTTCGCTGATAGGCGGGGTCGTGCGACTGGCAAGCGCGGGGTAAGGCGACGATTGTCGCAGTAAGAGTTTCGAGCTGGTCGGTCATTGAAATTACCGTCGCAGTTTGTATTTCAA
>JAXMDX010000013.1:0-83343 GCA_046348625.1 Sphingomonadaceae bacterium | reverse complement strand
GAGGCAGCAATGGCTGGCACAGTCGATTCATTGGCGCAGTTGCCGCCGAATTTCGCTGGCCTTTTTTTGGCCCGGCCTTTGGCGGAACCCAGCGGTTGACACCTCGGATTCAAATAGTTGCTTCGCCCAGCACGCCCAATCTTTCCTTGCCCAATGAAGACGCCAGATCGGTAGACCTGGAAGACAGCAACCTCTTCGCGCTCAATCGTTTTCCCGGATATGACCGGTGGGAAGATGGCGCGCGGGCAACCTACGGTCTGGACTGGGCCCTCGATCTTCCCGGCTTTTCGCTCCAGGCGAATATCGGCCAGAGTTATCGCCTTTCGAGCCAGCCCGTCATTTTCCCGAATGGTACCGGCCTGACCGATCGGACGTCTGACATCATTGGGCGCACGACGCTCAAGTTCAGGCGCTTCGTCAGCATTACGCACAGATACAGGCTCGACAAGGACAGCCTCGCGATCCGCAGGAACGAAATTGATGCCACGATCGGCTCGGAAAAGACCTATGCTGTTATTGGATATCTGCGACTGAACCGCGATGTTGACCCCCTGATCGAGGATTTGCGGGATCGCGAGGAAATACGGCTTGGTGGGCGCATCCAGTTCGCACGCTACTGGTCAATCTTCGGTTCTGCCATTGTCGATCTGACCGACAAGAATGAAGACGCGCAATCCCTTTCCGATGGATATGAGCCCGTCCGGCATCGTCTCGGCATTGCCTATGAAGACGATTGCATCAAGCTTGGCGTGACATGGCGGCGAGACTATGATCGCACGGGGGATGCGCGCAGGGGAAATACCTATCAATTGACGCTATCCTTACGCAATCTTGGTCGCTAAACGCAGCTTTCCACGAGAGGGGTGTCAGCATCCGTTCAGCCGCACACGGCTATCGGGTTGCCGGACCGAATAGATATGTCAGGGCTTGCTCCAAGATGATCCCGTTTTTTCGTTATGGCCTCCCGCTAGCACTTGCGGCGGCTCTTCCTTCACTTGCAAATGCCCAGGCGGCTGGCGAAGACGAAGCTGTCACACCGTCGGGCCTGAACCTGCCCTCGACGCTGACCACTTTTGGCAAGGTCGAACCGACACTTCGCAAGGCAACGGCAATCGTCAACGGCGAAATCATCACTGGAACGGATGTTGAGCAGCGGCTTGCCCTGATTATTCTCGCAAATGGCGGGAAGGTTCCCGAAGAAGAGCGCGACAGGCTGCGCGTTCAGGTGCTGAGAAACCTGATCGACGAAGTTCTCCAGATCCAGGAGGCCAAGGCCAACAAGATTGAAGTCACCGACGATGATGTCAATCGCACCTATGCCCGCGTGTCACAGAATTTCAAACGTACGCCCGAGAAGATGTCGGAATATTTGCGCGAAGTCGGGTCTTCCGACCGGTCCATTCGCCGCCAGATTGAAGCGGAAGCGGCATGGAGCAGGCTGCTTCGGCGGAAAGTCGAAGTGAATATCAGTGACGCCGAAGTGAACGGTATTATCGATCGACTGAAGGCCGCGCGCGGAACAAGCGAATATCGCGTCGGCGAGATTTTTCTTTCCGCCACGCCCGAGAATAGCCAGGAAATTTTTGCGAACGGCCGAAAGATTATCGATCAGGTCCGGCAGGGGGGCTCTTTCGCAGCCTATGCCCGACAGTTTTCGGAAGCCTCCACTGCAGTACAGGGTGGTGATTTGGGCTGGGTCCGCGCAGCACAATTGCCGGATGAGCTTGCCAAGGCCGTGCAGGAAATTCAGGTCGGCCAGATTGTTGGCCCGATAGCGGTGCCGGGCGGATTCTCGATTCTTTACCTGACCGATTCGCGAAAGGTCCTGACAGCCGATCCGCGCGATGCTGTCCTTGCGCTTCGCCAGATGGGCATGAGTTTCAAGGACGGAATGACTGCCGCAGAAGCTCAGGCCAAGGCGACAGCCTTTGCGCAGGCGACTCAGAATATGGGCGGTTGCGGCAAGGTTGAAGAAACGGCTGCAAAAATCGGTGCCGAAGTTGTCGATAATGATCAGGTCCGCGTCCGTGATTTGCCACCGCCACTCCAGGAAATGCTTCTGAAGTTGCAGATTGGTCAGGCAACGCCGCCATTTGGTTCCCAAAAGGAGGGTGTTCGCGTGCTGGTGCTGTGCGGGCGGGATGATCCGCAAGTTGCAAGTGATCCGTCATTTGACCAGATCATGGCCCAACTGGAAGAGGAGCGCGTTGGTCGACGGGCGCAGCGCTACCTCCGGGATTTGCGCCGGGATGCGGTGATTGACTATCGCTAAGACGATTGCGCCGCTTGCCGTTGCTCTTGGTGACCCTTCGGGCATCGGCCCCGAAGTCACTGCAAAGGCCTGGATGGCGCGAGACATTGCCAGACTGCACACCTTTTTTGCCGTGGGCGATGCAAGGTCCATTGAAGCCGTATGGAGGGGCCCTGTAGCGCGCATATCCGATCCCAGCCATGCAGCTGACGTTTTCCAGACCGCACTTCCCGTCATTGAAGTCGAAGATGCGGGCCTGATTTCTCCCGGCAGCCCAAATCAGGAAGGTGCTCGGTGTGCCCTTGCATCGCTTGAAATGGCTGTAGGGCTGGCCCGCTCTGACTCTGTGAGCGCTCTCGTGACCGGACCGGTCTCCAAGATCAACCTCTACGAAATCGGCTTTACCCATCCCGGCCAAACGGAGTTTGTTGCAGAAAGATGCGGAATCGCTTCTGCAAATGCGGTGATGATGCTCGCCGGGCCAACCTTGCGCGTCGTTCCAATGACAACACACCTGCCACTGGGGGTGGTCAAGGATCGATTGAGCATAGACCTGCTGGTTTCGAAGGGACGCGCAACGGCGAAGGGACTTGCGCGCAACTTCGGAATTGAAAATCCGCGGCTGGCCTTTGCCGGTTTCAACCCGCATGCGGGTGAAATGGGTGCATTGGGGCGCGAAGAGATCGAAATCATTGCGCCCGCCGTGGCCCAACTGTGTTCGGAAGGGATCGATGCAATTGGTCCCTTGGCCAGCGACGCCATGTTTCACCCACGCGCGCGCGCAACCTATGATGCCGCGATGTGCTGCTACCATGACCAGGCACTTATCCCCTTGAAGACGCTCCACTTCGATGACGGCGTCAATATCACTCTGGGCCTTCCCATTGTCCGGACTTCGCCTGATCATGGAACGGCCTTCGACATTGCAGGCCAAGACAAGGCAGAGCCCGGCGCTATGATCGCTGCCATTCAGATGGCCACAAGCGCCGCCCATTGGCGCACCCTCTGCCAGTGACGGCAACGCTTCCGCCGCTGCGCGACGTGATTGCCCGTTATGGGCTTCAAGCTGAAAAGTCGCTCGGCCAGAATTTTCTTCTCGACGGACAGTTGCTCGACAGGATTGCGGCAATCCCGGGCGACATTCAGGACATGCCGGTCTATGAAGTCGGGCCCGGGCCCGGAGGATTGACAAGGGCACTCCTCAAGGCCGGTGCACGTGTTACAGTTGTTGAGCGCGACCGAAGGTGCATTCCGGCACTCAATGAGCTTGAAGCTGCGCATCCGGGGCGGCTGAGGATTGTCGAGGGAGATGCCTTGGCTATTCCCTTGGAAGACATTCTGCCTGACGGCGGAGCTATTGTCTCAAACTTGCCATATAATGTGGGTTCCGCCCTGCTTGTGAAGTGGCTCACCGAGCCAAGCTGGCCTCCACGCTGGTCAAGCCTGACCTTGATGTTTCAGCGCGAAGTGGCCGACCGGATCGTCGCCGGCGCTGGCACCGACGCATTCGGGCGCCTTTCGGTCCTCGCTCAATGGCGCGCCAGCGTTCGCATTGCCCTGCCGGTGCATCGCTCAGCATTCACGCCGCCACCAAAGGTCATGTCGGCCGTGGTGAACATCGTTCCCACCGCACAGCCCGAGGGGGTTAATATTGCCGGATTGGAAGCGATCACGGCCGCCGCTTTTGGCCAGAGGCGCAAGATGCTGAGGCAAAGCTTGAAGTCACTGCCGCACGCGCTTGACGCCCTTGGAGTCGCGGGCATCGCTGCCGACCGTCGACCTGAAACTCTCGCGATCGAGGAGTTTGTTGCGCTGGCGCGTGCTTATTGCTGTTTGACGGGCTCTGTGACGACCGGCTTGGGTTGAACAGCCTGAGCCGAAATCACAGGCGCCGCGCTGCCTTTTTCAATCGCCATTGCCAACTGCTGCTGCTCGGGGCAGGCGCCGATGCAAAGTTGCTTGATACGGGCAAGGTTTTCCTTGGCCTTGGTGATTGCACCCTTGGCGACCATGGCCTCACCCTGCCCCGCCAAAGCGGCTACATCATTGGGTTCGATAAGGAGCGCCTCGCGATAAAAGCGAATTGCCTTTCCCGGCAGGCCCTGCTTTTCGGCAACGCGCGCAAGAGCGACAAATGCGCCGCGATTCCGGGGATCTACGGCCAGCGCAGTCTCGAGCAAGCCCGCCGCTTCATCAAATTTGCCCGCCGCAGAAAGCTGGTTTGCCTGAGCCATGAGCGCAAGGGACTGCGGAAGAATCTTGGAATCGGGCCGCTGTCCATGGCCGACACTGGCAACAGTCAACAGCGCAAGCGACAGGGCAAGAACAGGCGGCGAAAAACGCATGATATACTCCAGGCGAACAACTTTCCCCATAATTAGCAGCGTCTTGCCAGTCTTGCGATGAAAAAACCATCCGTGCCGTCATGGGCTGGTGAAAGACGCTTTCCCTGCCCCACTGCCTGGCCTGGCAATGACCCCAGATCATCGGCAAACCAGTCTTGCTCACTTTCGAGAAAGTCAGCAATTCGCGCTGCCCCTTCGTCTTCAATCAAGGAACAGACAGCATAAACGAGAGTGCCGCCAGGTTTCACAAGTCGCGATCCAAGCGAAAGAACATGCGCCTGCAGCGCGACGAGCCGATCAAGCCGGTCCTGCGTCAATCGCCAGCGTGCTTCCGGATTTCTCCGCAATGTCCCGCTTCCCGAACACGGCGCGTCGATCAGGACATGATCGGCCTGGCCTTCCAGATCGGCTAGCCGTTTCATTTCCTCTCCGGGGTTGAGCAATCGTGTTTCAATTCCTGTCACACCGGCCCGTTCCGCCCGTGGGGCCAATCGCTGAAGCCTGTCGCGGTTGGTGTCGCACGCCACGAGCCGGCCTTCTCCGCCCATGGCCGCGGACAGTGCAAGTGTCTTTCCACCGGCCCCAGCGCACAAATCGACGACCGTCATCCCGGGCGCAACCCGGCTGGCCGCCACAACCCACTGGCTACCTGCATCCTGAACTTCAATTCCGCCCTCGGTCCAGGCAGCGTAATCGTCAATGCGGACATTCTCGGCGAGCCGGATTGCATCGGGCAGGCCAACGATAGGCTGTGCACTTGGCAATTCGGCCAGAATGGTCTCAAATTTCGCCTTGGCCCTGTTGACCCGCAAATCCATCGGCGCACGCGAGAGCAGTGCCTCATGCTCTGCTTCCGGGATCAAGCTGCCAAGCCAGGCAGGCAAGAGCGACCGCTCGGCCGCCCCCTCTCCGTCGTCGATTGGCGCCGGACCATAGGGTGAGCCATCAAACAGTTCGGCATCCTTGCCAAGAAGGCCAAGCATTGCGGCACGACCACTGTGCGGCATTTCGCCAAAAGCCCTGATCGCGGCATAGACATGCTCACGGATCGCGCGCTTGTCCTTTGATCCTGCAAAGCGATGGCCCCGGATCCAATCCCCAATGATGGTATCGGCTGCCGGCCCATTGCGCCGGGCGGACTCGATCACGCGGTCGAGAATCTCGATAGCGGCCTGAACGCGCGCCGCTGGCCTCATGGTTCAACGTGTCGGATAGTTCGGGGCTTCACGCGTGATGGTCACGTCATGGACGTGGCTTTCGCTCAAGCCGGCATTGGTGATCTGGATGAACTGCGCGCGCTTCTGCAAGTCCGCGATTGTGGCCGAACCGGTGTAGCCCATGGCCGCCTTCACACCGCCAACCAATTGATGAATCACGTCGCGTGCAGGGCCTTTGTATGCGACTTGACCTTCGACGCCTTCCGGCACGAGCTTCAGCTGGTCCTTGATGTCCTGCTGGAAATAGCGATCTGCTGAACCCCGCGCCATTGCGCTCACGGAGCCCATGCCGCGATAGGACTTGTACGCTCGCCCCTGATAGAGAAATGTTTCGCCTGGCGCTTCCGCCGTTCCGGCAAGCAGGGATCCGACCATCACGCATGACGCGCCGGCCGCAAGTGCCTTTGCGATATCGCCTGATGTCCGCAGTCCACCGTCGGCAATTACCGGGATGCCCGACTTGGCCGCTTCTGCCGCCGAATCCATTACGGCCGTCAATTGCGGCACGCCGACACCCGCAACCACGCGCGTCGTGCAGATGGAGCCCGGACCGATCCCGACCTTGATGCCGTCGGCTCCCGCGTCGATCAGGGCGCGCGTTGCCTCGGCCGTCGCGACATTGCCGGCAACGATCTGGAGCGAATTGGAAATCTTGCGAATGCGCTCGACGGCCTGGGCAACCATTTTCGAATGGCCATGCGCAGTATCGAGAACAATCAGATCGCATTCCGCGTCGATCAGCGCCTCGGTACGCGCAAAGCCCGCATCGCCCACCGTAGTTGCTGCGGCAACGCGTAGCCGTCCGGTCGCATCCTTGGTTGCGTCAGGATAATTGACGGCCTTCTCGATGTCCTTGACGGTGATCAGACCCACGCAACGGAAATCATCATCGACGACCAGCAGCTTTTCGATCCGCCGATGATGCAAGAGCCGCTGCGCTTCGGATTGGTCTACCCCAGACTTCACCGTTGCCAGGTTCTCGTGCGTCATCAGTTCGCTGACCGGCTGGTTCGGGTTTTCGGCAAAGCGGACGTCGCGGTTGGTGAGAATGCCCACGAGTTTGCCCGAGGATTCGACGACCGGAATGCCGGAAATCTTGTTCGCGGCCATGATTGCCTTTGCATCGGCAAGCGTCGCCGTCGGCTCGATCGTGATCGGATTGACAACCATACCCGATTCAAACCGCTTGACCTGCCGGACTGCCGCGGCCTGCTCATCAATGTCCATATTGCGGTGAAGCACGCCAATGCCGCCGAGTTGTGCCATGACAATCGCCATGTCCGCTTCAGTCACAGTATCCATGGCAGACGAAAGGATCGGGATATTGAGTGTGATATCGCGGGTCAAACGCGTCGAGGTATTCGCTTGGCTGGGCAAGAGTTCGGACGCGCCTGGCTGGAGCAGCACGTCGTCAAAAGTCAGTCCCAATCGGATATCCATGGCCAGCAATCGTCTTTCAAGAATCGAATCGTGGCGGCCCATGTAACCAGTGATTGGGTGAGTGGCTAGAGCACCTCTGCTCGCGCAAGCAACCGTCGAGCCATCGCGACATGCATTGTCTCGATCATGCGGTCCCGAAACCGCTCTGCTCCGCCCGATGCCGCAGCGATCAGCGCGCGCGCATCCTCAATTTCTGCCGCGCTCGGCGAAAAGCTTCTATTGGCAATGTCGATCTGGTTCGGGTGGATAAGAGTCTTCCCGTCAAACCCCAGAGACCGACCGTGCGCACAGTGCGCGGCAAGAGCATCCGGATCAGCAAGATCGTTGAACACACCATCGAACGCCCAGATACCGGAGGCACGCGCCGCAAGCACGATAAGCTGGAGCGAAAGGCTCATGCCGTCCCGATTGGCGGCATCCGGCAGGTGCAGCGTATTGGCCAGATCATTGGTCCCCGCAATCAGCCCGGCGACACCATTTGCAGCACCAATCTCCGGTGCACGGAGCACGCCCAGCGGCGTTTCGATCATTGCCAGCAGCGGTTTCCCGATGCGCGTCGAAATTGCAGCAGCCGCATTGGCATCTTCGACCTTTGGCACAACGAACAGGTCGCTCGCAGAGGCCGACACTGCTGCCACGTCATCTTCATGCCAGGGCGTTTCAGAGCCATTGATACGGATCGCTGCCAATTTTCCGGGGAAGCCGGCACTGACTGCTTCAAAGGCCGCCTTGCGCGCGGCATCCTTGTCTTCGGGTCTTACCGCATCTTCAAGATCGAGAATGACGAGGTCTTCGGCCAATCCCCGCGCCTTTTCGATCGCCCGCGCATTTGATGCAGGCAAATAGAGCGCAGAACGCGGAGGAAGGAATTCGGAAAGGTTCATCCGATTATGCTTGGCGCATCGGGCCGCAGACGGCAATATCTGCCGCAATTACTCAGGAGGAAATTCATGGGCGCTTTTGTTCTGGTCGTGATGGTTCTGGCCATCCTGTTTCTGTTCATGGGCGTCACAGTCGTCCGGCAGGGTTATGTCTATACTGTGGAACGCTTCGGACGCTTCACGCACACGGCGCCGCCCGGCTTCAACTTCATCATGCCCTTCATTGATCGGGTTGGGCGCAAGGTCAACATGATGGAACAGGTGCTGGATATTCCGGGCCAGGAAATCATCACCAAGGACAATGCAATGGTCGCAGTGGATGGCGTTGTCTTCTTCCAGGTACTCGATGCGCCGAAGGCCGCCTATGAAGTTTCGGACCTGTATGTCGCAATCATGCAGCTGATGACGACCAACCTGCGAACCGTGATGGGCGGGCTCGACCTTGATGAGACGCTTTCGAAGCGCGACCA
Source organism: Sphingomonadaceae bacterium (assembly GCA_046348625.1). Classification (GTDB taxonomy): domain Bacteria; phylum Pseudomonadota; class Alphaproteobacteria; order Sphingomonadales; family Sphingomonadaceae; genus Aquisediminimonas. Next base: position 74,739 of record JAXMDX010000013.1, on the reverse strand, counting down.
GATCAATGCCCAGCTCCTCTCCGTGGTTGATCTTGCGACCGAAGCCTGGGGTGTGAAGGTCACACGCGTAGAACTGAAGGACATTCGCCCGCCCGCAGACATTGTGAACGCCATGACCCGGCAAATGAAAGCCGAGCGGGAGAAGCGCGCGACCATTCTTGAGTCCGAAGCAGCACGGCAGAATGAGATCAACCGCGCCGAAGGCCTGAAACAGGCACAAATCCTGGAGGCTGAAGGGCGCAAGGCTTCGGTCTTTCTCGATGCGGAAGCGCGCGAACGTTCGGCCGCTGCTGAAGCCAAGGCGACACAGCTTGTGTCGGATGCCATTGCTGGCGGCAACACCAAGGCAATCAACTATTTCGTCGCGCAAAAATATGTCGAGGCGATCAGCCAGTTTGCGACCTCCCCCAATGCAAAGACGATCCTCTTCCCGGTCGAAGCAACGGCACTGATCGGCACATTGGGCGGGATTGGCGAACTCGCGAAGGACGCACTGGCCAAGGACAAGTGATCGGGAGCAAATGAGATGATGGACTGGATCAACGGATGGGACCCGGACTGGTTCTGGCTGGTCGCGGGTGTGGTTCTGGCAATCGCCGAGATCCTCGTTCCGGGGTTTTTCATGATCTGGCTCGCCGCGGCGGCGATTGCCACCGGCTTGATTGCCATGTTCATTCCGATTGCGATGCCATTCCAGGTGCTGCTCTTTGCGGCGCTCGCCGTTGCGGCCGTTTATGCCGGTCGGCGCTGGTTCGTGCGCAACCCGATCGAGTCGACCGACCCAAAACTCAACGATCGGGGCGCCCGTCTTGTCGGTGAAACCGTGACGGTCGTCGAAGCGATCAGCAATGGAAGGGGACGAGTCAAAGTCGGTGACGGAGTCTGGATTGCAAAAGGACCCGATGCTGCCGTAGGTGCCAACGTCCGTGTGACAGGCAGCGACGGGTCAACGCTGCTTGTAGAGGGAGCCTGATTGCCCGGCCTTTAGCGTGGTTTGACGTCATCTGGCGCGCCAACTATGCCCTGTTGATGCGCACATACATCCTGGCCTCTTTGGCGATCACCTTCATTGCATCAGCGTCTGGCATTGCATCAGCGTCTGCTGCACAAACCTATGACCGAACCGCGCCTTTGCCGCCGGTGCAGCCATGGCATGGCGCGAGCGAACGCCTCATCGTCAAACCCGGCGATCCGTTCATCACGCCGATCGAGGCGACCGGATTTTCTGAAACGCCAAACTATGCCCAGACTCGCGCCTGGCTTGAAAAGCTCGTCGCCGCATCTCCCCTGCTTACATTGGAGGTGTTTGGCCATACAGCGCAGGGACGCGAGCTTTACGCGATCAGGGCGAGAAAGCCCGGCGCCGCGAACAAGCCCATATTGTTTGCCCAGGCAGGCATTCATGCAGGAGAGATAGACGGAAAAGACGCCGGTATGATGCTCCTTCGGGACATAGCGCTGCGCGGAAAAGATCGATTGCTGGATCAGGCTGACCTTGTCTTTGTCCCGATCTTCAATGCTGATGGACATGAACGCTCATCCGCGACCAGTCGGCCGAACCAGCGCGGTCCCTCCAATCAGGGCTGGCGCACCACGGCACAGAATCTCAACCTCAATCGCGACTGGCTCAAGGCTGACACGCCGGAAATGCGTGCCATGCGGACCTATATCAACCGTCTGAATCCTGCGTTGATTCTGGATCTGCACGTTACTGACGGGATCGATCATCAATATGACATCACGTTCACTTTCCCGGGCTGGGGTGGCTCACCCAGCCATTCACCGGCAATCGGCGCGTGGCTTGATGCACATTACCGACCGGCCGTAACGACAGCCCTCAGCAAGGCCGGCCATATCCCGGGACTTTATGTGGAAGCGATCGACCCCCGCAAACTTGAGAAGGGTGCGTTGCTCAGCCCGGATACGCCCCGTTATTCGACCGGCTATGGCGAGCTCGCGCGCCAACCTACGGTTCTGGTCGAGACCCATTCACTCAAACCATATCGCCAGCGTGTGCTGGGCACCTACGTCCTGATCGAAGAGTCATTGCGGCTCCTCGGGAAAGAACGGGACGGTCTGGCCGCTGCGGTGTCTTCAGATGTCCATGCGCTTCCGACGACAACAGTGTTGACCTGGAAGCCAAGAAGCGAGCCACTGTTCGTGATTGATGCCTTCAAGGGAATTGCGCAGGAGGAGTATCTGTCCCCTGCATCAGGGAGCACGGAAGTGCGCTATCTTGGACGCCCCGTAACACTGAAGGTGCCGGTTTACACACAGGCGCCGGATTTCATCTCCACACTTCCTGCTGCCTGGTGGGTTCCCGCAACCAAACCCGACGTAATCGCATTGCTGAAACTGCACGGCATCCAGCTCGAGACAATCGAATCCCCGCGTAGCATGCAAGTCGACATGGTCCGTCTGGGCAATCCCAAGCTTGGCGCGCCGGACGAGGGCCATATTCCGCTGACCGCTGACTATCACCATCTCAGGAGGACAGAGTCTTATCCCGCCGGGTCGGTCCGCGTGCCTTCAAACCAGCCGCTGGGCCTCCTTGCCGCAGCGATGCTTGAAGCAGAAAGCCCTGACTCCCTTTTGGCCTGGAACTTCTATCCGGAGATTCTGATGCGGACGGAATATATCGAAGGCTATGCAATGGCCCCGCTTGGCGACCGCATGTTGGAGAACGACCCAGCTCTCGCCAAGGAGTTCAAAGCCAAACTCGCGGCCGACCCCAAGTTTGCGGCGGACCCGACAGCGCGATTGAGCTGGTTTTATGAGCGCACGCCCTATTATGACGAACGCTACCTGCTCTACCCTGTCGGGCGCGAAGTCGAATAGGTCACCCCCGATCCGGCGCCACAAATCCCCGCCGAGCTTCGACCGAAAATAGCCGCTCCCTGGTGTAGAAGCGGAGCGGCCAGTCCCTTCGACCGCGGTCGGACACAAGAAGCGCATTGACGCATGCACATAGGCTCTCTTCAGCGGGTCGTTCGCTCAGGTGATCGCGCACCGCTGCAATGAAGACCTGCGTAATCGTTTCGTGATAGCCTTCCGTGTCGCTGTTCACGCCACCAACGCTTTCGTTGTAGCGCGAAATGATCTCTCTGAAGTCATGTTCGGGATTGATTTCCGGGCAATCGCGCACGATCCAGGTGCACGCTGCAAGATGCGCTTCATGGGTCCAGCTCTCCTTGGGAAGCGCGCGCGCGAGGAGGCCTTTGCCGATCCTTGTGATCTCGGCATCAGTTGAAAACAGTCTTGGGCTATGGTCGGTCATTTCCGGGCTTTCTCTCTTTAGAGCCCGGAATGTCCCGGGCGTTCAGGCAGCTTTTGGCGCCGATTGGCGGACGCCTTCATCGACATGGTCCGCGAATTGCGCGAAGTTATCGATGAATTGTCGCACCAGCTTTTGCGCCGTTGCGTCATAAGCCGCCTTGTCGACCCATGTGCTGCGCGGATCGAGAATCGCGCTGTCCACTCCGTCCACCGCAACGGGCACTTCGAAGCCGAAGTTCGGATCCTTGCGGAATTCGGCATTGGCAAGGCTGCCATCGAGCGCGGCGTTGAGCAGTGCCCGCGTAGCCTTGATCGGCATGCGGCTGCCGGTGCCATAAGATCCGCCGGTCCAGCCCGTGTTGACGAGCCAGCACGAGACACCGCCCTTTGCGATCCGCTCCTTAAGGAGGTTGCCATAGACGCTCGGATGCCGGGGCATGAACGGAGCCCCAAAGCAGGTCGAGAAAGTGGCCGTTGGCTCCGTCACACCAATCTCGGTCCCCGCAACGCGCGCGGTATAGCCGGACAGGAAGTGATACATCGCCTGATCGGGCGTCATCTTTGAAATCGGCGGGAGAACGCCATAGGCATCCGCGGTCAGCATTATGATATTCTTGGGCACGGGGCCCATATTCTCTTCCGATGCATTCGGAATGAAGTCGATCGGATAGGACCCGCGGCTGTTTTCCGCCAGGCTGTCATCATCCAGATCGATCTGGCGTGTGGCTGGATCGATCACAACATTCTCGAGAACTGTGCCGAAGCGCTTGGTAGTGGCGTAGATTTCGGGCTCGGCTTCCGCAGACAGGCGGATCATTTTCGCATAACAGCCGCCCTCAAAATTGAACACGGCTGTGTCCGACCAACCATGTTCGTCATCGCCGATCAGCGTCCGGCTGGCATCGGCCGAAAGCGTGGTTTTGCCTGTACCCGAAAGCCCGAAGAAGACTGCCGTATCGCCATTCGGGCCGATATTGGCCGAACAATGCATGGGCATGACGCCCTTGGTCGGCAGCAGATAGTTGAGAATTCCAAAGACGGACTTCTTCATTTCGCCGGCATAGGCCGTGCCGCCGATAAGGATCAGCTTCTCGCTGAAGTTGACTGCAATCACTGTTTCGCTGCGGCAACCATGGCGCGCAGGATCGGCGCGGAAGCTCGGCAGATCGATGATCGTATAGTCCGGCGAGAAACCTTCCAGCTCCTCTGCCCTTGGTCGCACAAGCAAGGTGCGGATGAACAGGTTGTGCCAGGCAAGTTCATTGATCACCCGGACGTTGACACGATGCTCCGGCTGCGATCCGCCAAACAGGTCAGCAACGAAAAGGGTTTCGCGCTTTGCGACTTCGGCAAGGAAATCTTCCTTCAGCACAGCAAAATGTTCGGGCGACATTGCCACGTTCGTCTTGCCCCACCAGACAGTATTTTCGGTTTCGGCATCGCGCACGATGAACTTGTCCGATGCTGAACGCCCAGTGTGCTTTCCAGTCGCAACGACAAAGGCACCGTCGGCCGAGAGAAGTCCCTCGTTTCGCGAAACAGCCAGTTCAATCAGCTGGGCAGTGCCCTGATTACAGAACAGCGTTGCGGAAGTCGCAATCCCCTGCTTCGCAAGAGGGTTGTTGGAAGCGCTGTCGGCCACGGTAAATCTCCATTCCGGTCAAAGAATAGTCGGCACGTTTGCACAAAGCCGAGTCGAGAGCGCGCATAAGGGAGGCGCGAAAGCACGTCAAACGCGTGAGAGGGAAATTATGCCTAACCGAACGTGTTGATGCGTCAAGACGTGTACCCTATGCTTGGACCATGGCGACGACGGATGACGACCACGCAACATCTGATTGCACGATTGCGCTCGTCGATGATGACAGGAATATTCTGGCGTCTGTCTCAATTGCCCTTCAGTCGGAGGGATTTCGTACCCGACTTTATCCTGACGGTGAGTCTGCACTGAAGGCCCTGACCGCCAATCCGGCCGACCTTGGCATCTTCGACATCAAGATGCCCCGGATGGACGGACTTGAGCTGCTCAAGAAGCTGCGGGAAAGGGTCCAGATGCCGGTCATCTTCCTCACATCCAAGGATGATGAGATCGATGAAGAACTGGGCTTTGCCACCGGGGCTGACGATTATGTAGCCAAGCCATTCTCGCAACGCTTGCTGATAGCTCGGGTTCGCGCCGTGCTGCGCAGGGCTGAAAACCGACGGAATGCGCACGCCGAAGATAATGTTGCCGGCAATGCCGCCATTGTGCGCGGAAGGCTCGAAATGGACCCGGCGAGACACAGGGTCCATTGGGATGGCAAGGACGTTTCGCTGACCGTGACAGAGTTCATGATCCTTGAAGCGCTTGCACATCGGCCGGATGTGGTGAAAAGCCGAAACCAGCTGATGGATGCCGCTTATCAGGACGATGTCTATGTTGATGACCGCACAATCGACAGCCATATCAAACGACTGAGACGCAAGTTTCGTCAGGTGGATCCGGAATTTGACGCAATCGATACACTCTATGGGGCCGGATATCGCTTCACAGGCAATTGAACCGGCTGGGTCGCGACTTGACTGGTCCGGGCGCCTTTCGCTGCGCCAGCGGATACTTGCGGTCAACGTGTTCGCGCTGGCCCTTTTGGCGGGCAGCTTTTTCTACCTCGACAGTTATCGCACACGCCTGATCGTCGAGCGCGTCAGCCAGGCCTCTGCAGAAGCGCGCCTGATGTCGACGGCAATGGACGGAATGACTTTGCCCGAACGCCAGTCGTTCGTCGCAAAGGTCGGTCAGCAGACCGGCGCACGCATCCGCCTGGCCGACAGCGACGGCCATATCGTGGCAGACAGTTGGGCCAATGGCCCCAGCTTCGTGCTTGTCGACCCGGACACGGAGTCCTGGCAGCGCCATGTCGCCCGGTGGCTGGATGAAGCCATCGAATTCGTCGTCGATGCAAGCGAACCCGCCATTTTCAACGGCTTTGACGGGCCAGCGAAATGGCCGTCTCGCGGGCAGGGCTGGCTATTGGCACCGGACCAGACGCATATGATCTGGGCCACGGCACCAGTTGCCGCAGGCCAGCCAATGACATTGAGAACAGACCGCAATGCCCGCGATATCAGGCGCTATGTGCGCGCCGAGCGGACCCGGCTTGGCTATGTCATTGCGCTCGTCAGCCTTCTGTCGGTGCTTCTTTCATTGTTTCTGGCGCGGACAATCGCCAAACCGCTTCAGCTTCTCGTCTCTGCCGCGGTCAGGGTTCAGGCCGGGCGCGATCGGGAGGTCAATGTGCCACGCCTGCCTTCCCGGAATGATGAAATCGGCCGCCTGGCGCGCGCGCTTTCGGACATGACGCATGCCCTGCGGCAACGCATCGACGCCACGGAGGCGTTTGCGGCGGACGTCGCCCATGAAATCAAGAACCCGCTTGCGTCGCTCAGTTCGGCTGCGGAAGGGTTGCGAACCGTAACCAAGCCCGAACTGCGCGCAAAACTTCAGGATATCATCACGGAAGATGTCTACCGGTTGGACAGGCTGATTACCGACATCGCCGATCTTTCACGCATTGATGCCAAGCTGGCGCGCACCCGTTTCGAGCCTGTCGACATCGGCAAGCTGATCGAAAATCTTCTGCAGCTGCGCAAGGCTCGTGCCCAGACCGAGAACGTTGAAATCGCCTTCGCCCGTCCCCACGCTGGAACGGCAATGGTCATGGGCGATCCGTCCCAACTCAGCCGCGTCATCGAAAATCTTCTCGCCAACGCGATTTCCTTTTCGCCGCCAGGTGGAGTTGTCCGTATCGCCGCAACCCGTATCTTCGAACGGGTGATTGTGACGGTCGACGATGATGGGCCGGGCATACCGGAAAATGCCCGTGAAGCCGTCTTCGAACGTTTTCACAGTGACAGACGTGGCGATGAAGCATTTGGAAAGCATTCCGGTCTAGGTCTTTCGATTGCCCGGACAATCGTGAACGGTCACAATGGCAGCATTGAAGCTGTTTCACGCGAGCCCGGCCAGCAGGGTGCGCGGATCGAATTCCGCTTGCCCGCATTGGAGGTATAGCCGGTATGACTGCGCTCTCGTCCGAAACTGTTCATGCTTCGACCGTGTCCATCAACGGGCATGCCGTTCTGATTTCAGGCAGACCAGGAAGCGGAAAATCCGACCTTGCCCTGCGCTTGATCGACCGCGGAGCCGTTCTTGTGAGCGATGACTACACGATTGTGACCCGCTCGGATGGCAAGCTCCTTGCCTCGCCGCCCGAAACCATTCGAGGCAGGATTGAAGTCCGGGGTATCGGACTGGTCAAAATGCCGCATGAATCGGCTGTGCCCGTCGCGCTGGTGGTTGATATTGACGAACCTGTGCCCCGCATGCCGGAGCCAGACTTGACCCGCTTGATGGCAGACATCGAAGTCCCGACATTTGCGATTTCAGCCTATGAGGCCTCGGCTCCGATCAAAGTGGAGCTGCTGCTGAAAGGTATTGTCGGGGAATGAACGCTGGCGCACGCCCGGACAGAATTTTGCTCGTGACAGGCATGTCAGGTGCCGGGAAGTCGACTGCGCTCAAGACGTTTGAAGATATGGGCTGGGAGGTCGTCGACAATCTGCCCTTTGCATTGCTCGCTCGCCTTCTGGAAACACAGCCTCCAGCAGGCGCACAGGGCAGCAGGCCTTTGGCGATAGGCATCGATAGCCGAACGCGCGGATTCGATGCCGGGGCAATCCTCGAGCGGATTGCGGCCATGCGCAAATTGAACCTCGAAAATATTGTCATCCTGTTCCTGGATTGCTCAGGGTCAGAACTCGAGAGACGCTATTCGGAGACGCGGCGGCGGCATCCGCTTGCCCCGGATCGTCCCGCAAGCGATGGCATTGCCCGCGAACGCGAGCTCATTGCACCGCTGCGGCGTTCGGCAGACCAGGTCATAGACACGACAGCAAGCACGACGAACGATCTTAGGCTCGAACTCCGCAACCGCTTCGCGTCCGATGGAGAGAGTGATCCGGCGCTGACCGTCATGTCCTTCGGCTTTGCAAGGGGCTTGCCTCGCAACGCCGACCTTGTGTTCGATATGCGCTTCCTCCGCAATCCGCACTGGGACGATGAGTTGCGTCCCTTGACCGGACGGGACGAGCGTGTTGCATTCCATATCCGAGCAGATCCGGCCTATGCCGAAGCCAGTTCCCGCATTGCGGACTTGCTCCTTTTTCTGCTGCCGCGATATCGCGAAGAAGGAAAATCATATGTTACGGTCGCATTCGGGTGTACCGGAGGGAGACACAGATCGGTTCACTTCGCCGAAATGATGTCTACCCGGTTGCGTGACGCGGGATTTTCCCCCACCATAGTGCACCGAGATCTTGACCTTCCTGCGGACGACGCGTTCGAGGCAATGTCAGGACGGGGGCAAGAACAGACAGGTTTGCAGGCGAAAAATCGATGATCGGGTTGGTGTTGGTGACGCATGGCCGTCTCGCGGTAGAATTCGTGACGGCAATGGAACATGTGGTTGGACCGCAAGATGCCGTTGAAAGCATCTGTATCGGCCCAGATGATGATATGGAGGCGCGCCGCGCCGATATTGCCGCCGCCGTTGCTCGTGTCGACCAGGGACGCGGCGTGATCATCCTGACAGACCTGTTCGGCGGCACGCCTTCAAACCTTGCCATTTCGCTCATGGAATCAGGCAGGATCGAAGTGATTGCAGGGGTCAACCTCCCGATGCTCATCCGCCTTGAGGGTGCACGGCGGACAATGAGCGTCGTTGCAGCCGTCGCCGCTGCGCGCGAGGCAGGTCGCAAATATATTTCGGTCGCATCGGAAGTTCTGGGTGAAGCTGCCGCATGAGTGCCGTGGTCCGCACAGTCCTGATCACCAACAAGCGCGGGCTCCATGCGCGGGCAAGCGCCAAGTTCGTGACGATGGCGAGCGGCATTGGCGCGCGCGTTGAAGTCGAAAAGGACGGCGCAAAAGTCGTCGGGACATCAATCATGGGATTGATGATGCTGGGTGCTGCGATGGGGGACGAAATCACCATCAGCGCAGAGGGGGATGGCGCGGAAGCTGCCGTGACCTCGCTCTCGGAACTGGTCGAGGCCAAATTCCACGAGGCGGAGTGAGTGCCTCGCGAAATCACCGGCTTCTCGAATCCGCTGGTCAAGCAGGTCAAGAGCCTGCGAGACAAGAAGCACCGTCGCGCTGAAGGACTGTTTCTGGCGGAAGGCTTGCGAATACTGACTGAGGCGCTGGAGGCCGGCATCGCACCACGCATGCTCTGGCATGCCCCCGAAACTGCTGGCCATCCATTACTCCAGAAACTCGTGCAGGCGACCGAGGCGGCCGGAGGCGAGGTATTCATAACCTCGACCGATATCCTCTCGAAATTATCCGGCAAGGACAATCCCGGCGCTGTGATTGGCGTCTATCCTGAAATGCTCACACCGCTCTCAGCGCTCGACAGGGCATCAGCCGGAATCTGGTTGGTGGCAGAGCGGCTGCGCGATCCCGGCAATCTCGGCACAATTCTGAGGACCGGAGACGCTGTTGGTGCCGGCGGCCTCATCCTGATCGATGAGTGCACCGATCCCTTTTCGGTTGAAGCGGTGCGCGCCAGCATGGGCGCGATCTTCACGCAGACGGTTTCAGCCGCTCGCTGGCCGGATTTTCTCGACTGGCTCCGCTCGGGTCCTGGCCAACTCGTGGGCACAAGTCTCAACACAGAAAACGACTATCAGGATCCGCACTATGAGGCCCCGACCTTCCTTCTGATCGGGAATGAATCGCAAGGTCTGCCAGAGGCTTATGAGAAAGAGTGTGATCTTCTTGTTAAAATGCCGATGCTGGGCAAGGCGGACAGCCTCAACGCAGCAATGGCGACTGCTGTGATGGCCTATGAGGTCCTGAACCAGCGACGCCCGCGCTAGGTCTGTTCACTACCCGAGACAAGCTTCACCAGCGGCCGCGTTGTCTGTTCCACAATGGGCAAGGCCTCGATGGCCTTGCCGCCGGTATCGATGTTCAGCTCCTCGAACCGCTTCGCCTGCGTCAGCACTTGAGACTCAAGACTGCCGACGAGAGCGTTATAGGCAGACACCGCCGTATCCAGATTCTTGCCCATCCGCCCGACGTGCCCGCCCATGGTCGACAGTCGCGCGTAAAGCTCCTTGCCGAGTTCAGCGATCTCGCGTGCCTGACCGGCCATTTTTTCCTGTTTCCAAACGGCAGAAACGGTCCGCGCAATGGCGATCAGGTTTGTCGGGGTTGCAAGCAACACGCGCTTGGCAAAGGCAAAATCCCAGAGATCCGCATCCTGTTCGAGCGCAGCGGAGAGAAAATGTTCTCCCGGCACGAACATGATGACATAGTCGGGCGTATCCTCGAACTGGTCCTGATAGGCCTTTTGCCCAAGCGTGTTCACATGTGCCTTCATCGCTGCTGCATGGGCTGCCAAGGCTGCCTGGCGGTGCATGTCCTCGCCCGCTTCAAACGCATCCTGATACGCATTGAGCGAGACTTTCGCGTCAATAACGAGGTTGCGCCCCCCCGGCACACGAATGATGACGTCAGGGCGCAACCGCCCTTCCCCGCTTTCCACGCTGACTTCGGTCTGGAAATCCGCATGTTCCGAAAGCCCGCAGGTTTCGAGCACGTTGCGCAACTGCTGTTCACCCCAGCGGCCGCGCGCCTTTGGCGCATTGCGCAATGAGTTGCCGAGTTTCGCTGCCTCGGCACGCACCGATTCCTGCCCGATCCGCATCGATTCCATCAGGCCTTGCAGGTTGCCATAGGCTTCCGAACGGTCCTTCTCGACCCTAGCCACCGTTTCCTCATAGCGCTGGAGCCGCTCATTGACGGGTTGCAGGAGCGACTTGAGCACCTGCCCCGAGCTTTCTTCCGACTGTTTGAACCGCTGATCCGCGCGCTCGAGAAATTGCCGCTGCGCTTCACCCAGCAACCGGTTCCCGACTTCGGCAAATTGCGCGGAAAGGGCATCCTTTGCCTCGCGCAATTCGGTCAGCCGCGCTTCGAAAGCAGCGTGCTCTGCCCGAAGCTTCACAACATCCATTCGTGCAGAATCCCGCTCCCCGATGGCTGTTTCGAGATCACGGATGGCTGCCTTGAAATTCTCAAGATGCAGGTCGCGTTCGGCCTTCAACGCGCCGGCCCCGCGCCCGCCGAGAAGCCAACCGATCAGCCCGCCACCGGCCAATGCAAAAAGACACAGAATGACAGCAGTGAAGGCGCTCATGATTCGGAACGTAGATGGAACAAATCAAATAGGAAAGCGAAAATCTCACAGGCCGCCAACCCGAGGCTGAATGCAGCCACCCGATCAAGTTTGGCTCCCTGGCCCCTCAATCATGAACCGCAATCGCGAGAAATTGCTGACGAATGGGAGGCACGATCGCACGGAGCAACCGCGATTCTGCCCGAAAGGGCATCTTGCATCATTTACCAACATTTGGTGCAGGAGACCAATCGCATTCGCAAAATTTCGGGCCGTGTTGAGAGAAAGCCGCAGAATTCCGCCATCTCTCCATTTTGGCACGATAACTGCTTTTGGACATTCGAAATCACGGGCCGAACCGGCTCAACCATTTGAGGAGCACGATCATGCAGCAAGTTCGTTCATTCATCACCGACGAGAGAAATCTCCTGGGCATCTGTGCCGCGCTCGGTCATGATTTCGGTTTCAACCCGCTGTTCCTGCGGTTGATCTTTGGCGTATCGCTGCTTTGGAATCCCGAAGCCGTGATCATCGCCTATGCCTGCGCAGGCGTATTCGTGCTGGTTTCCCACCTGCTGTTCCCAGGCTCGCGCGGAAAGCAGCAGAGGCAGGTTACAGCCTGAGGGGCGTTGCGCCCTATTCGGGGATAGCCTCGCCGCTTCCCCCGAATTCCGCCGGAAAATCGCGCAGCTTGGGCAGGCCATCCTTCATCGGCAGAACCGTTTCCGCATAGTTGATGTGCACGCCGGGCTGAAACGCGAGGCCGGGCAAAGTGGCCGCGAACACGTCCATCAGTCCAAGCGGCGGGTGGTTCGCCATCAGGTGGCCTCCGCATTTCGCGCAGTATTTGCGCTCGCTGAGCGGAGTCTTTGTGAACGTCGCGATAATCTCCGCTCCGGACGTCACTTTGATCGCGTCGGGCTTCCAAAGCGAGAACGCGTTGACGGGCCCGCCTGACCAGGAGCGGCAGGATGCACAATGGCAATATCCCATGCCCTCTGGCTCGCCCTCGGCCTCGATCGTGACCGCTCCACAAAAGCAGCTTCCGGTATATGCCATTGTCATTCTCTCCTTCGTCAGCGGAAACGGAGAACTCAGGCAGCGAGACGACGCGCCTTTTGCAATTTCTTGAGGACCATGTCCCGCTTCAGCTTGGACAAATGGTCAATGAACAGGATGCCCTCGAGATGATCCATCTCGTGCTGGAGACACGTCGCCAGCATTTCGTCGAGCTCCTGCTCATTGCGTTTGCCGTCGCGGTCTAGCCAACGGGCGCGAACCGTCTTTGGCCGCTCGACATCCGCATATTGGTCAGGAACCGACAGGCAGCCTTCATTGTAGACCGACATTTCCTCTGACGTCTGCAGTATCTCGGGGTTGATAAAAACTCTTGGTTCACGGATAGTTGCGCCCGTTTCTTCATTCTTTTCCTGAAGATCCATGACGAGCAGTCGCTTCGGCACGCCTACCTGGATTGCAGCAAGGCCGATGCCGGGGGCATCGTACATTGTCTCGAACATGTCGTCGATCAACGTCTGCAAAGCCTCGTCAAACGCTTCCACCGGCGTGGAAACGGTCTTGAGCCTCGGATCGGGCGCTTCAATGATGGGCAGAATGGCCATGCGCCACAGGTAAGAATTCTGCCGTTACGGGTCAAGAGACCGGGCGCCGGGCGCGCAAAGCCTGTGCCAGCGTGCCATCATCCAGATAATCGAGCTCGCCGCCGACCGGCAGGCCGTGCGCCAGTTGCGTAATGCGAACGGGATGCGATTCGAGGCGTTCGGCCAGATAGTGCGCAGTCGTCTGCCCATCGAGCGTCGCATTCATCGCCAGCACCACTTCATCGACCTCGCCGCCCGAAACGCGGGCAATCAGGGTGTCGATGCCCAGATCCTCGGGCCGTACCCCGTCGAGCGCCGACAATTTGCCGCCGAGCACATGGAACTTGCCGGGAAATAGGCGCGAGCGTTCGAGCGCCCACAGGTCCGGCACATCTTCGACCACGCAGAGCATTCGCGAATCGCGTCGCGGATCAGCGCAAATGCCGCACGGGTTGGTCGTATCGACATTGCCGCAGGTTTCGCATGTGGCGAGCCGGTCATTCACACTCTCGAGCGCGCGCAGCAAAGGCGCCAGCGCCCCTTCCCGCTTCTTCAACAGGTAAAGCACGGCCCGACGCGCCGAACGCGGGCCAAGGCCGGGGAGCCGCGCGAGCGCTTGAACCAGTGTCTCTATCTCGTGGCTTGCCATTGCTGACACGATAGGGGCTTGCACATTGTCCTGCCAAGGGGTTGAGGGGACGAATGAAGATCATTTTCATGGGAACGCCCGAATTCGCGGTGCCGAGTCTCGATTTGCTTGTCGCAAACGGGCATGACGTGGTCGTGGTCTATACCCAGCCGCCGCGGCCGGCAGGGCGCGGCAAATCGCTCACGCCCTCGCCTGTCCAGCGGCGCGCCGAGGCACTCGGTATTGACGTCATGACGCCAACGAGCTTGCGCGATACCCATGCTCAAAGCCAGTTTTCCGCGCTCAACGCCGATATTGCCGTGGTTGCGGCCTATGGACTTATCCTGCCGCAAGCCGTGCTTGATGCACCAAGACTGGGTTGCGTCAACGTGCATGCATCGCTGCTCCCGCGCTGGCGCGGTGCGGCACCGGTTCAGCGGGCCATCCTTGCCGGGGATGCCGAAACGGGCGTGACGATCATGCAAATGGAGGCAGGCCTCGACACCGGGCCGATGCTCGCAGCCGTTTCAACGCCAATTGAGGACAAGTCTGCCGGCGCGCTGACGGCTGAGCTGGCTGACCTTGGGGCAGAATTGCTCGTCCAGGTCCTGTCCGAACCGGAAGCCTATCCACCGCAGCCGCAGCCGGATGCCGGCGTGACCTACGCCACCAAGATCGACAAGGCAGAAGCACGGATCGATTTCCTTGTGAGTGCACCGCAGGTTGAACGTCAGGTCCGGGCCTTTGCTCCGGCACCCGGCGCCTTTTTCGAGCTTGCAGGAGAGCGTTTCCGCATTCTCGCGGCAAAGGCTGAAATGAGCGAAAGCGCCCGGCCCGGCGAAGTGATCGATGATGCACTCGGCATCCAGTGCAATCCCGGGGTCATTCGGCCGACTCTCATTCAACGCGCGGGGAAAGCCGCAATGACGCCCGCAGACTTGCTCCGCGGGCTCAAGATTCCGGTGGGAACGCGGCTCGCATGACACGGTTTCGCCTGACGATCGAATATGACGGCCGACCCTTCATGGGCTGGCAACGCCAACCCCACGGGCCAAGCGTGCAGGCGGCCATCGAGGATGCTGGCAAGGCGATTACCGGTGAGAGCATCATCCTCCATGCCGCGGGTAGAACAGACGCCGGAGTTCATGCTGAAGCGATGTCAGCGCATCTTGACGTGACCAAGACGGTGACGGCGTTCCGCCTGATGGAAGGCATCAATGCCAAACTCCGACCTTATCCCATTGCTGTGCTCGACTGCGCGCCGGTCGCGGATGATTGGCATGCCCGGTTTTCCTGCATCGGGCGGCGTTACCTCTATCGGATCATCAATCGCCGCGCACCACTGGCATTGGACAAGGGACGTGCCTGGCGCGTGCCGCAGGCGCTCGACAGCGATGCCATGCACGAAGCGGCGCAAGTGCTTGTCGGACATCATGATTTCACGACCTTCCGCTCGATCCACTGCCAGTCGGCAAGCCCGGTCAAGACGCTCGACGTCCTTGATGTCCGGCGGTTCGGTGAGGAGATCGAGATCACGGCCTCTGCACGCTCGTTTCTCCACCACCAGGTCCGTTCGATGGTCGGCTGCCTGATGATGGTCGGGCGTGGACAATGGTCATCCGCGGACCTCAAGGGCGCGCTCGATGCAAAGGACCGCAAGGCGCTCGGTTTCAACGCCCCGCCCGATGGCCTCTATTTCGTCGAGGCACGTTACCCTGCCTAAACCGGCCGCTCATTGAGCAGGTTCCGAACCAGATCCTGCATCGTCGCGTCGAAACGCGCGAGGACGTCATGATCTTCGGCGGTATCGAAATGGCTTACCAGTTCCCTGCCATTCCATCTGTGCAGCGCATAGGCTGGTGGATCGGCAATGATCATGGGTCGGCCATCGGGCTTTTCGGGGTCGATCCGGCTGAGGTCGAGCGCCACTTGCGGGGCGGTTGACGCGCAGATGGAAATCGTCTTCCCGCGCCAGCCGACCGAGATCGGGCGGTGGACATGGCCGCAGATGATGCCGGCAATCTGATCGTGACCATCTACCGCCTCGGCAACGCGATGAACCCAGGGCTCATCGGGGTGCGTGTTCATCCATTCGACTCCGACTTCAACCGGCGGATGATGCATGATGATCAGCGTCTGCACGTCCGGCTTTTCCGCCAGACGCGCTTTGAGCCACGCGGCTCGCGTTTCGCAAAAGGCTCCGCCGTGACGCCCTTCCTCCAGCGTATCAAGAAACAGGATACGGAGGCCTGACAATTCATGCTCATACTGGACAAAGCCGTCAGCTGTCGGCGTTTCCGGAAAGCATTCGACAAAATTTTGGCGCAGATCGTGGTTCCCAAGGCAATACAGCACCGGAAAGGGGCATCCGGCAAAGGCATCGCGCAGGCGGCAATAGGACTCTGAATCCCCACGGTCGACAAGGTCGCCGGTCGCAAGCAGCACGTCCGGCCTTGGCGAAAGGGCTGACAGGCGGCGGACGACCTGGTCAAGGCGCTGCCGATTGAATTCCTCGGGGTTGTCCGGCTCGAAACCCAAGTGAATGTCCGTGACCTGCGCGATCAGCATGGAAAACTGGCCTTCATCGGGCACTCGCAAGAGTTCCGCGGCCCTGCGCGTGGCCCTTCGTCCGATCGACCTTCTGGCGTGCAAGCCAGGGCGCGCCTGCGTCGATGTGGTAATCGTGGCACATTGCGCAACTGGATTCGACCGGTGTCTTGACGGGTTTCAACCGACTGCCGCCTTCCCCGACATGGCATGTTCGACAGCTTGCCAGATCGGGCAGGAGCAAATCGGTCGCAGCCTTTGACCTGTCTGCTGCATGGCAACTTGTGCAGGCTTCCGAGCGATGCGCATTATGATCGAACCAGCCCTTCTTCATATAACGATCCGGCTGGTAAACCTTGCCGATGTGGAAGGGCGCCGAACCATTTCCTGTGGGCGTCACAACATGGCAATCAAAGCATGCCCCGCCGCGCGAAAAGACGGCCTGCACTGCCTCCTCTGCCTGCCCGCCATAGGCCCGGGCACCTGCAACATAATCCTGTGATGTCTCTGCCGCTGCATAGTCACCCGGCCTGCGCCGCGCCATTCCGCCCAGGCTGATTGGCCGGTCTGGCCCTGTCGAGCGATAAAAGGCGCGAAGGTCGGCAACGACCTGGGCCGGATCACCATGGCGCAGGGTTCGGAACGTCCCGCCGATCCTGTCGAACGCAAGACTGTGGCACATGCCGCAATTGCGTTCCATTTCCACTGGCCTGAACCGCGTGCCATCGGCTGTCGGCGTGTGACAGTCCTTGCAGGCGAGGCTGTCTCCGAAGCCCTGGTCTGCCTTCATCGTCTGCGCCATGCGGGCAATGCTGCCGCCCTTGGCAAGATGAATGGCATGCGGGAATTTGAGGCCATTATTGTCCACCGGATGTGCGTCGAATGAAACGCGGCGGTACAGCCGATTGCCCCGCGCGTCTGTGCCGGCCGTCACAGCGGGCATGAATTCCGGGTGATCGGTTCCAAAATCATCTGCGTTCTTGAGCTTGGTATCCGTAAGCCGTGTATTCAGCGAACCATGGCAATCCGTGCAAAAGGCCTGAGCTGTGGGCGGCATGCGGCCGGCGCCTTCATGTTCCGCATGGCAATCGACACAACGACCCGCCGGATGGTTGAATGCGGTCTGGAACAGGCCCTTTATGCGCCCCCCGATCCCGGGCGGCTCCTTGGCCAACGCGATCCGGGCGGGATCCGCATGCGCATGCGCATCATCCTTGTGGCAGGTCAGGCAGGCCGTATCCCGTACAGCTTCAAACTTGTTCACATGGCAAGCCTGGCAATTGTTCATGAGGCTCTTGTGGGCAAGACTCAATGGCCCGCTTGACCACATCCGGTCGGCATGAAAGCCGGGAGAGCGCTTCGCCACTCCGTGGGACGTCGCGTAGGTAAAAATGGGCCAAATGAGGAAGATCAACAGGACAACGCCGATCAGGCTCCACGCCATTGGCCTGCGACCCGGCAGCCGATTTTTGAGCGTGAATAGCCCGATTTCCTCTTTCGCTTCACTTGCATCCGAAAGAGCTTCGACCCGCTCGACTGTCAGGACAGCGGCGCCATCTTCGGACGATACGCCGATCCGGTGTCCCCCGAAGCGAAGCTCCGCCCCGGCTGCGGGATCAATCCGGGCCTGCAGCGCGCTGCGTCCATCAATTTCGAACGGCAGTCCGCAGGTGGAGTCGATCTCCAGCTCGCCACTGGTCTGCCTTTTGACCTGCGCATGATGAAGCTCGACCGCAAGATCGGCGAGATGGATTTCGCTGCCAGCATCGCGACCGATTGCAATGGAATCCGCTTCATACCGGGCCGTACGGGCGATTTCACGCCCTTCTGAAGTGCGGGACAGCTGGCGGACGATGAAGGTCATTGGCCCCGCCCCTACCAGTAGAAGAAGACGCTGATGATGTGCGCGAACAAGGCCGCCAGCAGCGCGAATGTGAGAGGAACATGGACATAGAGCCAGATTTCGAGAAGCGCCTTCAGCCGAAGATGCCGCCGCACACGTGCCAGCATTGCTTCCTTGCGCGAGAGCAGGGCATCAACCTTCTCCAGGGGGTCGTTACCCAATTTCGGCTTGTAGGCATTCTCGGTGCGGACCGCAGCCTGGGCCGCGCGGGTTTCGCAGTCCGGATAATTGCCGGACAGGCGCTGCCACAAGCTGCCGCCAAAGGGATCCTGCTCCAGCGAGGAGCGGACCAGTTCAGCCTGACGGAGTTCAAGGGGTTGTGCAGCTTCATGAAGTTGCCTGTCGATCGCACGAAGGCTTTCCAGCATTTGCGCTTCGGTCATTTCGTCGCGGTTGGCGCTCATGGCTCGGGGAAGGGTCGCATAGGCGGAAACGCCAAAAATTCCCGACACGATAACGAACATCATCAGGACATAGGCCAGCGTATGAACATTCCATCCAAACTGGAAACCGGTGTGAAGCGTCCCAATCACGATCAGGCTGAGCCCGAGATAGACATGTGCCGACGTCCAGGCCTTGAGCGACCACGCTCCCGGAGTCATTGTCCGCTTGCGCAGGCCGAGAAGTGTCAGCCAGACAATCAACCCGGCGCCCACAGTGCCCAGAATATAACCATACCAGCTTCCGCCATTCGGGCGGGGCTGCACGTCAATCAACAGATAGGCAAGGATCGCAGCCAGCGAGACCGAGCCTGCAATCTTGAGCCACTGGAAATTGTTGTGGCGCAGGAAGCCGTCATGCGCACCATCACCCCGGACGCGGCCGGTTTGCATGGCACGGCGCGGGGCTTCGCTCGCCATCAGCGATCCTCCCGTTCAAGCCGTGCGACTGTCAGGAACTGCTCTGGCGCGACACGGATCGCGGCCCCGGTCGGGCAGGCACGAACACAGGCAGGGCCACCTTCCAGCCCCGAACACATGTCGCATTTGATTGCCTTCTTGGCCTTTTCCTCAGCTGGGTCCTTGTTGGCATAGGACCAGGCCTTGCTAGGCTCTCCCGGCCCGGGCCCCTTTCCGAACAGCAGCCAGCTCAAAAGGCTCGGCTTCTTCGGCGGAACGGAATCCATTCGGATCACCTTGTACGGGCAGTTGCGCTGACAATTGCCACATCCGATGCAGGTATCGTCGATGAACACTTCGCCATCCGGCCCTCGGTGGATGGCATTGGGTGGGCAATCGGCCATGCAGTGCGGATGTTCGCAATGCCGACACGATGTAGGAACGTGCAGATGCGCATAGGTCCGGCCTGCCTCGCGATCGAGACGCGACAGCCCATCATGACTATCTGCGCAGGCCTTTTCGCAATTGTCACATCCGACGCACAGATTCTCATCGATCAGCAGAACGTCGGTTGCCTCGCCAATCCCGTTTTCAACCAGGAAATTGGCGACGTTGGAATACATGTCGACGACGCCCGAGAAACTGTCCTTCTTGGCCTCGATAAAGGCATTGATGTCCTGTCGACTGGCCATGTCCTTTTGCAGCTTGTCCAGAAGCTGAGGCTTGGCCGCAAGCAGTGTGCGAAACGCAGCGCCCTGCAGCTTGATCACTTCGGACTTGATTGCCGCCCGGACTGTCGCTGTCCTAAGGCCTCCCCCGATCATTGCCATTTCGCCGACGTAAGACCCGGCGGGGAGGTAATTGAGGAAGACCGGCTTTCCGCCCACGGCTTTCTCCACGACCATCGAGCCTTGACGAATGACGTAGATGTCATCGCCTTCTTCGCCTTCCGAGATGATCGGCTTGCCCGCGCTGACCGTCAGGATTTCATAGCTGTCGAGCACCTCCTTCAGATCTTCGGATTTGAGTCCGGAGCCGAACATCTGCAGCAACTGCCGCTCTGTTGATATGCGCTCAATCGCTCGTTTGGCCGCTGGGACCGAGGACTGAAGCTTCAGGGCAGCAGAACGTGACACTTCAACGCAAATGCTGTCCTCCGCCGCCACCACAGTCGCGCCCCGCCGACGCCCTGAAATCAGGCCAACCTCTCCCACGATCAGGCCTGTTTCGATTGGAACAGTTTTGCTTGGGTCGACCGGGTCAACCTGCACGAGGACGGAGCCGCTGGCGATGCCGAACAGGGAGGATCCTGGGTCATTCCGGACGAAGATGGTTTCACCCTTGCGATAGGCCCGCGCTTCGGAATCCAGCATGAATTCTCGCATTTGGAGCGGAGAGAGATCATTGAGGATGACAATGTTCGAACGCAGGAATTCGAGCCATTCGTCAACACTTCGTTTGCCCGGAAGGCCCTTGAATTTGGCCTCGAGGATCGGCTCGTCCGCCGGCTTCAGGTCCGTATTGCCGTTTATGAACTCGACCACATCATGGCCCTGGTTCATGCAATGCTTGATCAGCGGGTAGCCGGCGAGCGCGCCGATGACGAAAATGCCCGGATTTGTCGTCTCGAAGGTCGGGGTCAGCTTCGGATAGGAGACCCTGTCGTCGCTCGTAAATTCGACCCCGCAGCTTTCGACGAACTTCCGCGGCGGGGCTGAGCCCATGCGCGCGATGATCCTGTCGCATTTAACCCGAACTTCGCCGTCTGCTGTATCAAATGTGATGAAACCCGGTTCCACCATTGTTGGCGTTGTGTTGGCCCTGACGATGATTCGTCCCGCGTCGCGGGCAGCGAACAAGGCTTTGACATTGGCGTCTTTCGCCGTTGAAAATTCAGGGCCACGATTGACGATCGTGACGATGTTGCGCTGTTCGGGATCTGCTGCCAGCCCGAGAGCATTCTCTATGCCCGCGTCGCCGCCGCCGATCACACTGATATGTTCGTCGATATATTCGCCCGGGTCATCCAGCTGATACTGAATATGCGGCAGGTCGTAGCCCGGGCATCGCAACATGTTCGGATTGCCTTGCGTACCAATCGCCAGAATCACGTTCTCGGCAGTCACGATATCGCCGTTGGTCAGTTCAAGTTTGAAGTCGCCCTTTTTGCCGGTGATGGCCTTGATCTCTGCATTCTTGCGGACGTTGACATTGTTGGCCGCGGTCTGAAGGTCCCACGTATCAAGCACGGATTCGCGCTTGCCAGCCGCAAAGTCGACATCGGACCTAAGCACAAGCTGGCTTGGCGTCGCCATGACGTGCTTGCCCTTCTGATATTTGTAGATCGTATCAGAAAGATGATCCGTCTTTTCGAGCAGGACATGCGAAAGGCCGAGTTTCGCCGCGCGCGAGGCCGCGCTCAGGCCAGCGGGCCCGGAACCGACGATTGCGATCCGCAATGGCTGCGACAAAGTTCCCACCCCCCACTGCACTGACCCCATACCACCTGCCGATGTGCAGGCTCGAGACGAATTCAGGTGCGGACCCTGAACCGCACTCTATCATCTTGATCATGTGGCGCTAGACTGCAAACTGCAAATTTCAGCAACGGGCTCAGCAACAGGCGAGCATGACGAAACCAATCAGCACAAATTCAAGGGGAACCCGGATCATTCTGGATATGTCCGCCCTTATTGCAGGAGCCGCGGTGGGACTCGCCATCAGCCGGCACGTTTCTGCTGATGATCCAGATGCCGCCTTCGAGACAGGTGCCGTCGCCCGGGATCCGGTCGCAGCCATTTCTCGTCTGGAAGCAAGGCTGAAGGACAATCCCAAGGATGCAAATGGCTGGGGCACCCTCGGTTCGGCTTTTTTCGAGAGCGGTAAATTTGCCGAGGCCGCAACTGCCTATGCGCGCGCGGCGCAGGTGGATCCGCGCAACGCAGATTATTGGTCCGCTCTTGGCGAAGCCAGGGTGATAGCGGGCCCGGGCAATGTTCCAGCCGAAGCGAAGCAAGCGTTCGAAAGGGCTCTCGCGATTGCTCCAAAGGATCCGCGCGCCCGTTATTTCCTGGCCGTTGATCGGGACCTGTCGGGCGACCACAGGGGAGCCATAGAGGCATGGCTGGCCTTGCTCGCAGACACGCCAGCAGGTGCGCCGTGGGAGCAGGATGTCCGTCGCCTGATCCAGCAAGTCGGCGCGAAGGAAAAGATAGAAGTTGCGAGCCGCCTGTCTGCGCTCAAGCAGCCGGCCCCGAGTGATGGGGCTGCGATTGCAACCGCTGCCATTCCCGGACCAAGTCGTCAGCAAATGCAAGCTGCCGCGCAAATGCCGAAGGGCCAGCAAGATGCCATGATCCAGTCCATGGTTGACGGGCTCGAGGCAAAATTGAAGGCCAATCCGAAGAATGTGCAAGGCTGGATCATGCTGATGCGAAGCCGCATGTCGCTTGGGCAAACAGCCCAGGCGCTTGCGGCCTATTCAAATGCCCGCACGGCTTTCAATCAGGATGCTGTGACGCTCCGGCAGATTGATGACGCCGCGCGCAGCCTCGGCATCAGGTAACAGCCCATTCTGCGACAAGACGCTCAAGCCCGCTTGTCGTCACAGCCTCCGAACACAGGAACCCCTGATAATAGTTGCAGCCTTCCCGCGCGAGCAACGTCAGCTGCTCTTCCGTTTCCACGCCTTCTGCAATGACCGCAAGGCCGAGCGCACGCGCCATGTCTATCACGCCGCGCACCACGATGCGGTCACGCGTAGAACCGGTAATGTCCTGAGCAAGCTTGCTGTCGATCTTGAGATAATCGAGCGGAAGAGCCTTGAGATAGGCGAGGCTTGAATAACCCGTCCCGAAGTCATCGATTGCGACCCGACATCCCCCTGCACGCAAGTCAGCCAACAGGGTCGCAGCAGGAGCGAGGTCCCGAATAAGGCCGCTTTCCGTGATTTCCACCGTCAGGCGCCGGCGTGGAAAACCGCTTCCATCAACCATGGCCAGGAAGTTCGCCGCAAAATCCTTCAAACCAATGTCGCCAGCAGTCACGTTGACCGACATCCTAAGGTTCGCGAGCGATTTCGGCCAGTTTGCTGCAAGTCGCGTCGCACGCTGCTGGATGTGGGCGGAGAGAGCCTGCAAATAGTCGGACTGTTCTGCAACGGCAAAAAGCGTCGTCGCGCCCAGCTCGCCGTGTTCCGGGTGGCGCCAGCGTGCGAGCGCCTCGACGCCTATGATTTTGCCAGTCGCTATCGATACCTGCGGCTGGAAGAGAATGTCGATTTCATCACGATCCAGCGCGCCACGAAGATCCGCCTGCAACGCTTGGTCACGTGCCGCGTTTTCATGCTTTTCGTGCGAAACCATAAGCACACGACCATCGGCTGACACTTTCGCTTCGGCCAACGCGGCACTGGCCCGACGCAACAGGTCGCTGACGCTTTCGTCATCGCCGTGGTTTTCTATGATTCCGACTCGACTGGACAGCGCGATCAGATGCGCGCCGGTGAGTTGTGGTCGCTCGACTTGCGCGGCCAATTGCTCTGCCAAGAGCACGACCCGGTCAAGCTCGATGGCGCCCTCAATCCCGATAATGAATTCCGCGCCCGAAGTTCGGGCCACAATTGACCGCTTGCCGCCAAGTTCACTGACCAATGGTCCGATCTGCCGCGCGATTGACTGCAACAAGGCGTCTCCCGTGTCACGGCCGAATGCTGCATTGATCATTTCGAAACGCGTGATGTGAAAGAGCAGCACATAGAATTTCCCGCCGCCAAGGCGCACTTCTATCCACCGTCTGGCAGCGGCTGCGTCACGCAAACCGGTCAGGGCGTCACGGCCGCCCCGCGCCAGCGCCGCACTGTCATGGTCCAGGCGCTCAATGGTTCCGAACAGCAAGCCCCGCGTGCGATCAAGCCGGAGATGCTGGGCAACTCTTTCTTCGCCATCACCACTTTCTGCCAGCATGTGGGTAAAAGCCGTTGGTCTGCCGTCACCGAAGATACGGCGAATGGCCATGCGCCCTGCCCTGCGATCCCGATTCTTCAACCGGTCGAGCAATGCGAACATGCCGATGTCCGGCGACGCGATGCCAAGTCGCCGACGCAAGGCATCGCTGACCGTTGCGCGCCCGGTCTGGAAATTCGCCTGCCAGGCGAGAACACCATCGACGTCAATTTCCCGCCTGCGCTCAATCGCGCGGAGCCCTCCCGCAAGGCGGACTGCATGCCGTTCCGCAAACCGCAGGGTCTGAAGCAGCTCCTGGTCCTTGAAGGGGCTGGCAAGATAATGTGTGGCCCCCGCAGCAAAAAGCTCATCAAGGCGATCCACGTCCGTCCGCGATACAAGGACAAGCAATGACGATGCGTTGATCTCAACGGCATCGGCAAGGGATCTGACAGCAGCAAGCCCGTCATCAAAGGCACCCCGCGCATCAACCACCGCGATCATGGCCGAGCTTGCAAGGAATCGCTGTTCGGCGTTGTCCGCGCGGCGCGCAGCTATGGCCTGCCAGCCAGCAAGGGAGACAGCAGACGCAAGTTCATCGCGGTGCCGAAATGAGAGCACGAAAAGCGGCGCCTCCGCTGCGCTTGCCTGCGCAGAGATAAATTTTTCGGACGGTTCGGTATGCCCCATGTATGGTTGATAGCTTGCCCAGCGTCAGAGGCCAACTCCCCAATATGCTTGCTCGGCGCACGCTCTCGGCCTAGCACCGCGTCATGAACTCCGCCTCAACAGTCTTGAACGACCAATTCGGACGCAGGATCAGCTATGTCAGGTTGTCTCTGACGGATCGCTGTGACATGCGTTGCCGGTACTGCATGGCCGAAACGATGGAATTCCTGCCGCGTTCGGAAATTCTGAGCCACGAAGAAATTGGAACAATTGCCCGCGCCTTTGTTGCACGAGGAGTAACGCGAATCCGGCTGACCGGCGGTGAACCGCTGGCGCGTCGAGGTGCAGTAGACGTCGCGCGGGACATAGGGACGTTGTTGGGTCAGGGCCTTGAAGAGCTGACCTTGACGACCAATGCGAGCAGGCTGCGCGATCATGCCCAAGGGCTGCGCGAAGCAGGCGTCGAGCGCATAAACATAAGCCTTGATACGCGGGATCCTGAAAAGTTCAGCCATATCACGCGGCTTGGCAACCTGGCCCGCGTACTGGATGGCATTGCCGCAGCAAAAGACGCCGGCTTTCGCATAAAGATCAACATGGTCGCTCTGAAAGGGCTCAATGACCAGGAAATCCTGCCAATGCTCGAATGGTGCGCAGAGCAGGGCTTTGATCTCTCACTGATCGAAACCATGCCGCTTGGCATGATCGACGAAGATCGCACCGATCGCTTTCTGCCGCTGACTCAGGTGCAAGATGAACTGTCCGCGCGTTACACCCTGATTCCCAGCGCACATCGCACGGGTGGCCCGGCCCGATACTGGCAGGTGCAGGAACTAGGCAATCGCATTGGCTTGATTTCGCCGCTGACAGCCAATTTCTGCGAAGGGTGCAATCGCATTCGCGTCTCCGCTTCCGGACAATTGTACATGTGCCTCGGACATGAGGACAATGTAGACCTTCGCGCAGCTTTGCGGTCGGGAGATCCGGCTGCTGTCGATGCAGCGGTTGACCTTGCGATGGGGCGTAAGCCTCGTCGGCACACATTCGACCTCACGACTCCCGCCACTGCGCGCCACATGAGTGTAACCGGCGGATGAGCACAGAGAAGAAATGGGCACTGCTGGCGTCGCCGACAGACGAAGCCCAGGCAGCGGCCGATGCCTTGCGTGCGCAGCGGGACTGGGTTGAGCTCGATGATGCGGAACTGGTCATAGCCCTCGGCGGCGACGGGTTCATGCTCCAGGTTCAGCACGCGATGCTCGAGGATGCCCGCATTGTCCCCGTATTTGGCATGAATTTGGGAACCGTCGGATTCCTGATGAATGAATGGCGGCCGAACGGGCTCGATGAGCGGATCGCACGTGCAAAGCGGTTCAGCGTTTCGCCCCTGCGCATGGAAGCCGAAACGATCGAAGGCAAACGGATCAAGTTGCCGGCGATCAACGAAGTCTCCCTGCTGCGTGAAACACGGCAGACAGCGAAACTCGAAGTCTCTCTGAATGATCGCGTGGTCATGGCCGAACTGGTTTGCGATGGCGTGCTGGTTTCGACGCCGGCTGGCTCCACTGCCTATAATCTCTCGGCACAGGGGCCAATTCTTCCGCTCGGTTCAGGCCTCCTCGCACTGACACCGATCAGCCCCTTCCGGCCGCGGCGCTGGCGCGGCGCGATCCTGCCTGAAACAGCAAGCGTCAGCATCCGCGTTCTCGATGCCGTGAAACGCCCCGTGAGCGCCGTCGCCGATCAGCGCGAAGTCCGTGATGTCCGCAAGATTGACGTTGCGATCGACCGGGCCGCCGCACTCACTTTCATGTTCGACCCTGAACATGCCCTCGACGATCGCATCACGATGGAACAATTTGTCGTTTAAGCGGGTTGCATTCGGGCCACGCGTTGCTAATAGGCCCCCTCGTTTCGGCGATATTCCCCGGTAGCTCAGCGGTAGAGCATCCGACTGTTAATCGGACGGCCGCCTGTTCGAATCAGGCCCGGGGAGCCATTCCGTCTCACCGTGACTCGCACAATTGCGCTGCATTGCAGCATGTCACGCAATAATTGGACGAAGGCTGGCATTTTTGTTGCGAATCTGCTACAAGACGTTTCGAGAAGCGGATGCGCCCGCATTCGTGAAGGAGATTTATTAGACGCCTCAGCTGAACAGCCGATCCGCCACTGCGGATTCGGGCCGCTGGCATTGTCGCGCACATCATCGGAAAGGTTGAAACACATGGCTTCAAGCGCGTTGGATTTTATTGTTGGTGACTATGTTGTTTATCCGAAACACGGCGTCGGTCGTGTTATCGAACTTCAAAATTCCGAGATCGCCGGCATGTCGCTCGAACTCTATGTGCTGCGCTTCGAAAAGGAAAAAATGACCCTCCGCGTCCCGACAAACAAGGCGGAAAGCGTTGGCATGCGGAAACTTTCATCCGACAAGCAGATGCAGGAAGCGCTGCAAACACTCAAAGGCAAACCCAAGGTCAAGCGGACAATGTGGTCCCGCCGTGCCCAGGAGTATGAAGCCAAAATCAATTCCGGGGACCTTGTGTCGATTGCTGAAGTGGTTCGTGACCTGTTTCGTGCAGAAGATCAGCCGGAACAAAGCTACTCGGAACGGCAGATTTTCGAAGCTGCCTGCAGCCGGCTTGCCCGCGAGCTCGCTGCGATGGAGCAGGTGGATGAGCCAACTGCTGTCCAGAAACTGATCGAGATCTTGAAGAAGGCAGCTGAAATCTACAACAAATCGTCGGTTCCAGTCGACGCCTGAGCGGCGCGCCTTTGCCAAATTGACTTGATTGCTCTCCCGGGTTGTGTATTATTCGAGTAATACACAACCCGGGAGATTTTTCATGCGCCTCATGTCCGTCGCTTTTCCTGCTATCCTGCTTGCATCCTGCGGCCACGCCGAAGGTGGCGCTGCATCCTCTTCTGCAATCGGGTCGCGAACCTTTGCAGTTGCAAATTTTGACAAGGTAGCGTTGCAGGGGTCCGACAATGTCAACGTACTCGTCGGAAAGGATTTTTCGGTTTCCGCAAAGGGACCTGAGGATGAACTGGAACGGCTCGAAATCCTGGTCGATGATGGCGTCCTGAAAATCGGTCGAAAATCCGGGTCCAGCTGGCATATCGGCTGGTCACGCAAAAGCGACGACGTCACGGTGACAGTCACCATGCCGGCCATACAGGCCGCGAGCCTTGCAGGTTCGGGTGATATGACCATTGACAGTGCGACGTCTGATTCCTTCAAGAGCTCGGTTGCCGGATCGGGCAATCTGAAGATCGGCAAGCTGGAGGCAAAATCAGCGGACCTGAGCCTCGCCGGCTCTGGCGATATCGTCATTGCCGGGAAAGTCGGAACACTGGAAATCTCGGGAGCAGGATCGGGCAATGTTGCCGCCAGTGCACTCGAGGCGGAGACCGCTGATATTTCGCTCGCCGGATCCGGTAATGTCGATGCGCGGGCAACGGGCAGTGCTTCGGTCTCGGTCATGGGCTCAGGCGACGTGACAATCTTCGGCACTGACAAGTGCAAGACATCCAAGCTTGGGTCAGGGAGCGTATCCTGCAAGATCTGAGTTAGCCACTCGACGACGCATGTTGTCGGGCTTAAGGCATCTGAATGAAATTCCGGCCATTCTGCGCTGTTCCTGCAATGCTGGCTTTTCTCGCACCGGCCTCAGCTGTCGCAGCGGAAAAGCGCTATGCCATTTCCGATTTTGATCGGGTGCAGGTGTTTGGTCCGTTCAATGTCACCATACAGCCGGGCCGCGCAACCTCCGTGACGGCAACCGGTGACTTGCAAGCACTCGACATCGTCTCGGTGACCTCGAGCGGCGGCATCCTGACCATCCAGACGCTGACCCGGGCCCGATCAAGCTGGAAGGAAGAGCCACATCCGGCAGCGAAGATCCTCGTCGTCCTGCCTCAACTCAAGGGCGTGAGGCTGCTCGGCTCGGGTTCGGTTGCAGTTGCGGAGTTGAGGGGGATTGCGACAAACATCACCCTGAATGGAGGCGGGCTGATCAGCATAGCCAAACTCACCTCCGATGCGGCGGATGTCTATCTTAGCGGATCGGGACGCATTTCACTTGGCGGCAGCGCCAAGAATATCAGCATCAAAGTCAGCGGCTCGGGCGATATCGACTCATCCATGCTCAGCGCGAGTGATCTCAAGATCGAGTCAGGAACGTCAGGGCGCGTTGTCGCAAAGGCACTTCGCACGGCTGACATCAAGCAGACTGGCCCGGGCGAAGTGCATGTCAACGGAAGCCCGAGTTGCCTCGTTGAAAATTCTGGTGCCGGAACCGTTGACTGCGGACGCTAGAAAAGACCAATTTCAGCAAGCTGTTCTGTCAACTCCGGCGGCAATGCTTCTCCATCGCCTGTTGTATCCCCAAAATCCGGGGGAGCATCGGCTGCGGCAAGATATCGCCAACCCTGGTGTGCTCTGCGCGGTACGGGCACGACAGGGACCAGCGTGTCGGAGAGGACGATAGCGGCGCGGCCGCCCTCGGCGTCTTCAAACCCGAGAATTTCGCTCCGCGCAACCAATCGATGTTTCAGGATCCAGTAGAGCGACCCGCCGACGAGTTCCTCATGCCGCTTTGGCCGGTACCGGGTCGTCAGACGAACCTTGCCATCAGATGCTCGGGATGACACCCGGTCTGCGAGCATGGCATAACTGTCGCAGGCAAAGGCTATGCGCGTGATGTGCAGCATGGTTCAGCCTGTCAGGCCGGCAACCGTTGCCAGACCGAGGAACGCGAAAAAGCCCATGGAATCGGTGATCATCGTCACAAAGACGGATGATGAAACCGCAGGGTCGACGTCAAGGCGATCCAAAATCACTGGTACCATCACCCCCGCAAACCCGGCGAAAACAATATTGGTCATCATGGCCGCCGCGATCACAAGCCCGAGTTGCGGATTGGCAAAGACAAGCCCGACACCAATCCCGATAACCACCGCAACCGTCGCACCGTTGAGAAACGCAACCCGGATTTCGCGAACGATTGTCCTGAGCGTGTTCGACTGCGTCAACTGATTGGTCGCAATTGCCCGGACAGCCACGGCCATGGTCTGCGTCCCCGCATTGCCGCCTACGCCCGCGACGATCGGCATCAGGGTCGCCAGTGCGACCATCTGTGCGATAGTGCCCTCAAAAAGGCGGATGATCGAAGAGGCGACCAATGCCGTGATGAGGTTTGCAATCAGCCAACGGACACGGCTCTGGTAACTCTCGAGGATCGGCTCGTTGATGTCGCCGTCACCTGCGCCGGAGAGTTTGAGGATATCCTCGCTCGCCTCTTCCTGGATGATGTGGACAACGTCATCGACCGTAATCATGCCCACCAGCCGACCGGACGGATCGACGACTGCCGCTGAAATCAGGGCATATTTCTGGAAACGAAGGGCGACCTCTTCCTGATCCATGTCAACCGGGATCAGGGTCTGTTCACGCTTCATCACATCGGACATGCCGACATTGCGCGGCGTGCGCAGAATCCAGCTCAGGTGCGCCGTTCCGATTGGCTTGTGTTGCGGATCAACGACGAAGACTTCCCAGAAATCGGTCGTAAGATCCTGATTATCCCTGAGATAATCGATCACATCGCCAACCGTCATATGTTCCGGCACAGCAATAAGGTCGCGCTGCATCAGACGACCGGCAGACTCCTCCGGGTAAGAGAGCGCTTCTTCGATTGCCGCACGATCATCAGGAGAAAGTTCGCGCAACACCGCGCGCTGGTCTTCTTCCTCCATGTCCTCGATGATTGCGACGGCATCGTCGGTTTCGAGTTCGCTGGCAATATCGGCGACTTCGCGCGGATCGAGCGTGTCGATCAGTTCTTCGCGCACATGATCGTTCAATTCTGCGATCACATCACCGTCCAGCAACTCCGCAAGCGAAGCCGCGAACGCCCTCCGCAGCTCGGACGGGGCCTGTTCGAACAGGTCAGCAATGTCAGCGGGGTGAAGCGGGGAAACAAGTTCGCGGACCCGCTCGTCCGCGCCGGCTTCGACAGCATCGAAAACCTGACGGACAAACGCCGACTTCAGCTGGTCGTCTTCATCGAGATGGGGATCGGCGACAAAATCTTCTGTGCGGATCGGATCAGCTTCGCTCATCTAGTCCTCCGCTTTGGTACGCTGTCCGCCTAATCCTGCTCGATTGGAAAGGCAAGGCTGGCGAGACTCGAAATCCCGAGTATGAGGGGCGCATGACAATGCCTTATCGCCTGTCCGTTCTGGATCAGTCCCCTATTTCGGCCGGGCAAACCGCATCCGACGCGCTTGCGAACACGATCGACCTCGCGCAGCGTTGTGATGCGCTTGGCTTTGATCGCTACTGGCTGGCGGAGCACCATGCATCGCCGGGGCTTGCCGGTGTGGCGCCGGAAGCGCTGATCGGCCCCGTTGCCTTGGCAACCAAACGGATAAGAGTGGGCTCTGGCGGCATCATGCTGCCCCACTATTCGCCGTTCAAGGTGGCAGAAACGTTTCGTATGCTTGCCGCATTGGCTCCCGGGCGGATCGACCTCGGGCTCGGGCGCGCGCCGGGATCCGACCAACGCACGGCGTTTGCATTGCAGCGTGATCGCTCAAGGCATATGCCGATCAATGACTTCCCGCAAAACCTTGCGGAGATTATTGCATATCTGGGTGATGGCCTTCCCGCTGATCATCCATTCGCTGCATTGCGCGATACGCTGCCCAGTGGCCATGGCGGATCTCCTGATCTCTGGTTGCTCGGGTCTTCTCCCGACAGCGCTGCCTGGGCTGGGGAAACTGGCCTTCCCTATTGCATTGCCGATTTCATCAATTCGGACGGCGTTCCGCTGGCGGATATCTATCGTTCGGCATTTCGGCCGTCCCGGTGGCTTGAAAAGCCTCATCTGATGGTTGCAACCTGGGTGATTGCCGCAGATTCCATGGAAGAGGCCAAACGCCAGGCCTTGCCGGCACAGGTCATGTTTGCACATCTGGTCCGCGGGGAGCTTATTGCCGTCCCTTCTGTTGAAAAGGCAGAAGAATGGGCCAGAGACAGGCCTTTACCGGACCGTGGGCGGCGCGTTACGCTCGGCACAGGAGCAGACGTCCGAGAGGCGTTGGACGAGGTTGCACGCCTTTATGGCGCAGATGAAATGATGCTCGTGAACATCATGCATGATCATGCGGCACGGTGCCGAAGTTACCAACTGGTTGCCGAAGCTTTTGCCCTTGATGGCGCGCGACTCGTGGAGTCAGGCGGGTTTACGCAAAATTAACCTTTTCCCTTCATTACATTTTTGGTTAATAGAGTTTGCGCGGAGGCCACGGTGAAGGGGCACCGTTGCCACGATGGACTAACAAAAGGGGGCTGCCCATGCGTGTTTTGCTGATCGAGGATGAGCCGACGACTGCCAAGGCAATCGAGCTCATGCTCACCAATGAAGGCTTTAATGTCTACACCACAGACTTGGGCGAAGAAGGCCTCGATCTGGGCAAACTCTACGATTACGACATCATCTGTCTCGACCTGAACCTGCCGGATATGCACGGCTATGACGTTCTCAAGCGGCTTCGTGTCGCCAAGGTTCAGACTCCGGTCCTGATCCTGTCAGGCATCAGTGAAATGGATTCCAAGGTACGCTCATTCGGCTTCGGTGCTGACGATTATGTCACCAAGCCTTTCCACCGCGAAGAGCTGGTGGCGCGCATTCATGCCGTTGTCCGTCGTTCGAAGGGCCATTCGCAATCCGTCATTCGCACCGGCAAGCTTGCCGTTAATCTCGATGCCAAGACTGTGGAAGTCGATGGCAGCCGCGTCCATCTGACCGGCAAGGAATATGCAATGCTCGAACTGCTCTCCTTGCGGAAGGGCACGACGCTGACCAAGGAAATGTTCCTCAACCACCTTTATGGCGGCATGGACGAACCGGAACTCAAGATTATTGACGTTTTCATCTGCAAGCTGCGCAAGAAACTCGCGCTGGCCTGCGGCGGTGAAAACTACATCGAGACCGTCTGGGGACGTGGCTATGTGCTGCGCGAAGCCGACGAAGGCGAAGGCCTGGCCCAAGTGGCCTGACACGACCAAAAACAGTTCGACCAATTCCCGTTTCTACCCGGGGGGCGTAAGGAGGCCGGTGAAGCTCAGCTTCACCGGCCTTTTTGCAAATACCCAACAAACGCCTGGCCAAAATCCGGCTTGGTCACTGCGCTCATGTGATTGCCCGGTATGGAAATCAGTTCGCCCTGAGGCAGCAATGCGGCAAGGGCCGCTGCAGACCCATTGTCCTGATCGTCAACGCCACACACAACGCCAATGGGCAAATCGAGCTCGGCCAAGGCTTCTCGCGGGGTATCGACAAAAGTATCAAGGATCATGTCGAGCGCCACGGGATCGCCACCCGTCGTCTTCAGAAAGGCTTCTGCCATCCATTCGGGCGAACCTTTCGCATGATGCCCGATGTTGCGCAGTATATTTCGGAAATGCGCACGGCGGTGGCCGGTGTTTGTGAGCCCTTCAAGTCCCATGCCCGACAGGATGGCCTTTCCGGGACGCAAGCCCTTGGCGAGCAGTCGCGCCGCGGTGCGTGCGCCAAGCGAATATCCGGCCAGGTCAAAATCGATGAGCCCGAGATGATCGACAAGCGCGCATTGATCATCAGCAAGCACGTCTTGCGGATAGGCGGATGCCGCGTGGGGCTTGTCGCTCGCGCCATGCGCGCGCAGATCGGGCATGATACAGCGATAGCCGGCAGCCGCCAGTTGCGCCGCCGTGCCGTAAGTGACCCAGTTGGTCGCTGCATCACTGATGTAGCCATGGATCAGCAGCAGCGGCCTCCCTGTGCCCATCTCGCGCCAGGCGAGGCGCGTGCCGTCAGCGGCTTTGATAAAACTGGTCACGGCATTGGCTTTCCTGAAGTCTTCCATCGATCCACAAGGGGCGCATGGTCCTCGCAGCGCTGGCCCGGCAAAGCGCTCGTATCGCTCCAGGCATCATGACGGCTTTCGACGCCGAAATTGCTTGTCGGGAAGAATTGCGACGGATCGTCAAAGCTGCCGATTGTGATATCGCGATTGGGGCTGTCGCCATATTCGAAGCCCAATGGCGTCCCGCATGCGCTGCAGAACAGGCGATTGGCAAAGGGCGAACTGGCAAATCGGTCCGGCTCCGTCTCCCACGTCTGATTGACGCGCGGCACATTCTTGAATGCAATCGACACGCCACCCGTTGCCCGCTGGCACATACGGCAATGGCAGAGATAGGCGTCAAATTGTTCAATCTCGACCGAGTATCGAATTCGTCTGCATTGGCAGCCACCAGTCATTTTCGGCATATTACGACTTTACTCCTGCCCCAGACTTTCCCGCCACGCTTGAACATCCTCCGGTTGGGTTTCGAACGCTGGAACCGCCTCAGGAATAACAATCCACGGCTGCTTTTTCGATACCCACAGATGTCCCCTTGGCGAAATTCCCGTCGCGTCATCGAGGGTGCCCACCTTCAAGGTTATCTGATCGTCGGTGCCTGGTATGCGGTGCCAAAGCCTTGTCCCGCATATTTCGCAAAAGCAGGCCTGTTTGCGCTTTCCGCTGAAGGCTCTGGTCTCATAGGTCTTCACGCTCCCCGCGACGTCCAGCTGCCCAAATGGGATCGCAATCGACATGGAAAATGCACTCGCCGACTGCTTTTTGCATTCCCCGCAATGACAGGCATAGGCAGCACGCAATGGACCCGAAACAGTGTAGCGTATGGCGCCGCACTGGCAACCGCCTGAGAGTTGGGAGTTCGAGGACATGGTGCGATTGCTCTGATCTATGGCCTAGAGGCGCGCGCGCCAGCGCAATGACATGCAGGACAGACCTGCATCCAGCTTGGCAATTTCAGCAACAGGAAGCGCCACGGTCTCGATCCCGAGGCGTTCGATCATGTCTCTTGTTTTGGGCCAATGGTCTCCGATCAGGACCCTTGATCCGACACGCAGGATGTTTGCCGCCCCTTCTTCACCCTTGGGCGTAACCAGAACGCGAAGAGAATTGAACGCGCCACATCCTGCCATTTCCGGTACCGCGAGAACAGTTTCCTCATCGATCATCCCACAGCCGGTCTTGAAGTGCAGTATTGAGGCCGGTGTCTGCTCAATCACGGCCTTCTTGCCAAGCCGCGACAGAAGGACCGCGAGTGACTCGGCCCCCGTGCGATCGGTGCGGTGGGAAAGTCCGATGATCACCGCATCCGGTGTGGCGAGAATATCGCCTCCATCCGCATGGCCTTCTTCCAAGGTCAGCACCAGATCAAAATGTCTTTCGAGCACGGGCAGCAGCAAGGCAGCCTCTCCTGCGCGGCTTGGTGCCCCCGGCCTGAGCAGGATTGCGCCTTCGCCAAAAACAAGTGCCGCGTCCTCGACAAAAACGGAATCGGGAAACCCTTCTTCGGGCAAGAGCAGATCGACTGGAATACCCGCAGCTTGCAACGCCTCAACATAGACATGATGCTCGGATGCCAGCGTTTCGAAATCGGGATCTGCACCGGAACCGTCACGCAAGCCGTGAACAGCAGAGCGACCTGGCAATCGGGCAATTGCGTGGGTGAAATCGAAAAATCCTGGCACTGCCTATTCGTTCCCGAACATGCTGCCAAGAATGCCGCCAACGGCCGCCGCTGCTACTCCAGTGCCCAGCACCGTGCCCCCGGTGCTGCGTTCCCCGTCGCTCGACGGCAGATATCGGCCGATTTCTTCCGCAAGATTCATGATTGGCATCGATTGCAGCCAGATCTTGCCGGGCCCCTGCAGCGTCGCGAGAAACAGACCTTCGCCGCCAAACAGGACGTTTCGAAAGCCGCGTATCATCTGGATATCAATCTCGACCGACGGCTCCTGCATCCCGATATGGCCGGCATGGACAAGCAGTTTTTCGCCCAGTCCCAAGGTCTTTTCCACCACCTCGCCCGAGAGATCGAGGAAGACTGTCCCGGGTCCGGTGACGCGCTGCATGATGAAGCCCTCGCCAGCAAAGAAGCCTGCACCCAGGCGTTGCTGAAACGCGATATCGAGGGTCACGGACTTTTCGGCGCAAAGAAAGGTTTCCTTGCGGCAAATCAGAGACTGCCCGCTTGCAAGCTGAACCGGAATGATCTGCCCCGGAAAACGGGGCGCAAACGAGATATGGCCGGACTCTTCGGCCGTGAATTCCGTAATGAAGAGTCCACCACCGCTCATCGCGCGTTTCAAGCCGGCGAACAGGCCGCCACCGGTGTGCGTGTCCATTCGGATAGTATTGGACATCCAGGCCATGCTTGCAGTCTGGCTGTAGAGCATTTCGCCTCTGTTGAGGTCGATCGCCACAGTCTGCATGACAGTGCCGGAAATCTCGTAACGCATACTATCCTCCCTAATCAGAGGAAGAATAATATGCCGCTCGAACAGAGCTGACCAGCCTCAACCTTTCTTCAGATGACGCCGTCCGAGCAACTCTGCGATCTGCACCGCATTGAGCGCGGCGCCCTTGCGCAGATTGTCCGAGACGCACCAGAGCGCGAGGCCGTTTTCCACGGTCGGATCTTCGCGCACGCGGCTGACGAAGGTTGCATAGTCTCCGACGCATTCGACCGGTGTGACGTATCCACCATTCTCCCGCTTGTCGACGAGCATCACACCCGGCGCTTCGCGCAGGATGGATTGCGCCTTCTTCGCTGAAATCTCGTTCTCGAATTCGACGTGAAGCGCTTCCGAATGCCCTACAAAGACGGGCACGCGAACGCAGGTTGCAACAACCTTGATCTTTGGATCGAGGATCTTCTTGGTTTCAACGACCATCTTCCATTCTTCCTTGGTGAAGCCATCATCAAGGAAACTGTCGATATGCGGGATCACATTGAAGGCGATCTGCTTAGTGAACTTCTTCGGCTCGGCCGGATCGCCCACAAAGATGTTGCGTGACTGTTCGAAAAGTTCGTCCATCCCTTCCTTGCCAGCTCCGGAAACGGACTGATACGTCGCCACGACAACCCGCGTGATCTTTGCTTCATCGTGCAGAGGCTTCAAGGCCACCACCATCTGCGCCGTCGAGCAATTGGGATTGGCAATGATGTTGCGCGCCTTGTATCCGTCGATCGCGTCCGGGTTCACTTCCGGCACAATGAGCGGCACATCCGGATCCATCCGATACAGCGAGCTGTTGTCGATCACGACACATCCCGCAGCCGCAGAAATGGGGGCATATTTCTTTGTTGCTTCCGAACCGATGGCAAACAGTGCGATGTCCCATCCTGCCCAATCGAAATGCTCGATGTTCTGCACACGCAATTTCTTGCCGGTATCGCCGAATTCGATCTCGTCTCCAGTCGAGCGCGACGACGCGAGCACAGCAATCTCGTCGATGGGGAACTCCCGCTCTGCGAGGATGTTCAGCATTTCGCGGCCCACATTGCCCGTGGCGCCTGCAACAACAACTCGGTAGCCCATGATGTCTTCCTTCAGTCTTCAACTCAAAAGAAAGGGCCGGAACCCTGTGTGGATCCCGGCCCTTTCGGTCATTCGTTTGTTCAAACGCGCGGGATCAGGCCTCTTCAGCCACAGTTTTCGCGGTGTCGGTAATTCGTGTGTCGCGACGTTCGGCGATACGCGCCGATTTGCCGCGGCGACCACGCAGATAATAGAGCTTGGCACGACGCACGGCGCCCTTGCGGACGACTTCAATGCTGTCGATGTTGGGCGAATAGAGCGGGAAAACGCGTTCCACGCCTTCACCGAACGAGATCTTGCGAACCGTGAAGTTCGAGCCCATTCCCTTGTTGGAACGCGCAATGCACACGCCCTCATAGTTCTGGACGCGGGTGCGTTCGCCTTCGACGACGCGCACGCCGACTTTCAACGTGTCGCCCGGACGAAAGTCGGGGATCTTCTTGCTTGCGGTCAATTTTGCGATCTGTTCCGCTTCGATCGTTTGAATGAGGTTCATTGCCTCACTTATCCTTCTTAGTCTTCCGCCGCGCGCCAGAGGCAGGCTGGTCCCGAGTGCCCTCATGGCGCTCCCAAAGGTCCGGCCTGCGTAACCGTGTATCATCCTCCGCCCTTTGTTTCCGCCAGGCGGCGATTTTCGCATGATCCCCCGATCGCAGCACTTCGGGGATCGTGCGCCCTTCCCACTCAGCAGGTCGGGTATAGTGCGGATATTCTAATAGTCCGTTTTCAAAGGACTCTTCGAAACCGCTTGAAGCCGCGCCCATTACGCCGGGAAGCAAGCGAATGCAAGCGTCCAGAAGCATCAGTGCAGCAGGCTCTCCTCCGGACAGAACTATGTCTCCCATTGACACTTCCTCAATGGGGCGAGCCTCAAAAATCCGCTCGTCAAAGCCCTCAAAACGGCCGCACAGGATCGTCACGCCGGGGCCCGTCGCGAGCTGTCGAACGCGCGCCTGGGTCAACGGCTTGCCGCGAGGCGTCATGGCGAGAAGAGGCGCGTCTGGCAGGGCTGTGAGGGCATGATCAACTGCGGCGGCAAGTACATCTGCCCGCAGGACCATCCCTGCTCCCCCACCCGCTGGCGTATCATCAACTGTGCGATGCTTGTCTGTTGCGAAATCCCTGATCTGAATCGGCTGGCAGGACCAGACGCCTTCCTCCAGCGCGCGCCCTGCGATGGAGATACCCAATGGACCCGGAAACATCTCCGGATAAAGGGTCAGGATCTGCGCCCGGAAGGTCATGCAACAAAGGCTGCGTCAATGACGATGCGACTGCCCCATTCCGGCACCGCGTCCGCTTTCATGGGCACCATGAAGCGCTTGCCATCCGGCCGCTCGATTTCAAGCACGTCGCCGGCGCCGAAATTCTCGACGGTCACGCACGTCCCGAGATCAGCGCCGTCTGTCGAGATGCAAGGAAGGCCAATCAAGTCAGTGTGATAATATTCGCCTTCGGCCAACGGGGGGAGTGCGTCACGCGGCACAGTCAGTTCGGTGCCACGCAGCGCTTCGGCCGCATTGCGATCCGACACTTCGGCAAAACGCGCAATCGCGCCATTGTTGCCGGGGCGCAGACTCCTGAGCGTCAAGGCTCCATCATTGAAGCTCTTGTGCGCTGTCAGACTCTCAAGCCCTTCGGCGAAAAGTTTCAGTCGCACCTCCCCCGTCACGCCGTGCGCACCAATGATGGCGGCAAGTGTGACGGGGCGGTGAGCCAAGGCTTAACCCTCGGCCTTTTCCTCGGCAGCCTCTTCAGCGGCAGGAGCTTCCTCTGCGGCAACGTCAGCCGGCGGCGCTGCTTCTTCAGCTGCAGGAGCTTCCTCGGCCACAGCCTCGACAGGTGCAGCCTCTTCGGCTGCAACTTCGGCAGGAGCCTCTTCTGCGGCGACTTCCTCAACTGCTTCGGGCTCTGGCGCCGCTGCAGCAGCGGCTGCCGCCTCGGCAGCTTCCTCAGCCTTCTTGGCTTGTTCTTCAAGACGCTCGAGCGCCTTTTCGCCTGGCTTGCCCTTGTTCGGGTTGTTGCGCGCTGCGCGCTCGCGGAGGCCTGCCGCATCAAGGAAACGAGCAACACGATCCGTCGGCTGTGCGCCAACACCCAGCCAATGCTTCGCACGATCGGTGTCGAGCGTCACGCGCTTGGCGTCATCCTTGGCGAGGAGTGGATTATAGGTGCCAATTTTCTCGATGAAATTGCCGTCGCGCGGGCTGCGGGCATCCGCAACCACGATCCGGTAATAAGGGCGCTTCTTGGAACCGCCACGCGACAAACGAATTGAAACTGCCATTTTTAGTCTTCCTTTTTTGAACTGAAATTATCGCTTGAACATGCCAGGCGGCAGCCCGGGGATTCCCCCCGGAGCCCCTCCGCCCATCAATCCTCCGAGCCCGCCGCCCTTGCCAAGCAGCGCGCCCAATCCCTTCACCCCGCCCATCTTGCGAAGCCGCTTCATTGCGGTGCTCATCTCCTGGTGCATCTTGAGCAGCTTGTTCACCTCCTGGACTGTCGTCCCGGAGCCATTGGCGATACGGATCTTGCGCTTTGCGTTGACCAGTTCGGGCTTGGAGCGTTCTTTCGGCGTCATTGAGCCGATCATCGCGTCCATACGGATGAGGATCCGGTCGTCGACCCCAGACTGCGCCATGGCGGCCTGCGCCTTCTTCATGCCGGGGATCATGCCCATCAAGGCGCCCATGCCGCCCATGCGCCGCATCTGCCCCAATTGGGCGCGCAGATCGTTCATGTCAAACTGGCCCTTGGCCATCTTGGCTGCGAGCGCCTCGGCTTCATCCTGTTGGATTGTCTCGGCGGCGCGCTCGACGAGGCTGACCACGTCGCCCATGCCAAGAATGCGGCCCGCGACGCGCTCCGGATGGAAGACGTCCAACCCGTCAAGCTTTTCGCCCGTACCAACGAACTTGATCGGCTTGCCTGTGACGGCACGCATCGACAGGGCAGCGCCGCCGCGCGCGTCGCCATCCATGCGCGTCAGCACGACGCCTGTCAGCGAAACCTGTTCGCCGAACGATTTCGCGACATTGACCGCATCCTGACCAGTCAAGGCGTCAACGACGAGAAGCACTTCAGCCGGTGCGGATACCTGCGCGACGGCCTTCATTTCGTCCATCAGCTGGGCATCGACATGAAGCCGCCCGGCCGTATCAAGCATCAGGACATCAAAGCCTTGAAGCTTCGCGGCCTGCATGGCCCGTCTGGCAATATCGACAGGTTGCTGGCCGGCTACGATCGGAAGCGTTGCAACGCCAATCTGCTCTCCCAGCACAGCCAGCTGTTCCTGTGCAGCCGGACGATTGACGTCGAGCGAGGCCATGAGGACCTTCTTGCGATCCTTTTCAGAGAGCTTCTTCGCAATCTTGGCGGTTGTCGTCGTCTTGCCCGAGCCCTGCAGACCGACCACCATGATGATCGCAGGTGGCGTAACAGCGAGTTCAAGTTCAGCAGCCTCACTGCCGAGCATTTCGACGAGCGCATCGTTGACGATCTTCACGACCTGCTGGCCGGGTGTGATCGATTTCAGGACGGACTGGCCAACTGCCTTGTCGGTGACGCTGTCGATGAAGGAACGCACAACGGGCAGTGCGACGTCCGCTTCGAGAAGCGCGATCCGCACTTCGCGCATCGCTTCGCGCACATCGGATTCGTTGAGCGCACCACGGCCACGCAGCCGGTCAAAGACCCCGCCCAGCCGATCGCTCAAACTCTCGAACATCCGTTCGCTCCGTTCCCTTCGGCCCAAAACACAAAGCGCCGGCGGACGAAACCTCGTCGGCCAGCGTCGCCCTTGGGCGGCCTAATTCATGCTTTCCGCTTGAAAAGCTTGGGCGCGCCTAGCGAAAGATGAGGCGAAGGTCAATCGACCGGCACGACAAATCGCCTTAACGCCTTCTTCATTCACCTAAATTAATCTGATCGTTCATAAACTCACACTGGGGGCAAAACGACAGTGCGAATGATGCTTATGCGCGGGGAGGCCGCTGGCGAAACGGCCACTCGGGCCGCCCAGAAGGATATCTTCACCGGTGCCGTGGTCATTGCCGCGATCATCATGTTCGTCGGCACAGGCACATCCGCGCTCACATCAACCATTGACATCATCAGTGGCGTTGGCGGCGGCAGCGACCGCACACTGACGATTGCCCTCTTTCTGAATATTGCGCTGATCCTGTTCGGATGGCGCCGCTACAATGATCTGTCGACGGAGATTGAGGAACGCAAAGCAGCCGAGGAACGAGCCCGCTCGCTCGCGCTGCGCGATCCGCTGACGGGCTTCCACAATCGCCGGTCGCTTATCGAAAATGGTGCCGAGATGCTCGCCAAGGCATCGCGCCGCGAAAAGGCCGTTGCGATGCTCCTGCTGGATCTCGACCATTTCAAGAACGTCAACGACATGCATGGTCATGCCGTGGGTGACGCGCTGCTGCGGTCTGTCGCGGCAGAAATTGCCAAGCTCATGCCGCCGAATTCGCTCGCAGCCCGACTTGGCGGCGATGAGTTCGCCTGCTGCTTCATGTTCGACCTGGCCAATCGGGAAATTGTCGACCGGGTAGCGGATGCCGTTGTAACCCGCCTGTCGCAACCCTTCGATGCGGACGGCATCTTCACGCACATCAGTGTGTCGCTTGGCATAGCGCATTCAGCGGGGGATTGTGTGGACGTCGACGCTCTCATGCGGCGCGCAGACATCGCCATGTATGCGGCCAAGCATCAGGGGCGGAATCGCACGGCCTGGTTCGACACGTCCATGGAACTTGCCCTCCAGCAGCGCAACGACACGGAAAGCGGGATGCGCAGCGGTATCCCGAACGGCGAATTTGTTCCCTATTTCGAACAACAGATAGACCTGACAACCGGACGGCTTGGCGGATTCGAAATGCTTGCACGCTGGGAACACCCCACGCGAGGAACGATCCTGCCGGACCAGTTCATCCCGATCGCCGAAGAAACGGGCATGATCGCCGACCTTTCGATTTCGGTCATGCGCCAGGCCCTGCTGGAAGCAAAAGCGTGGGACCCGTCGCTGGTCGTATCGGTCAATATCTCGCCGGCCCAGTTGAAAGATCCCTGGCTCGCCCAAAAGATCGTGAAACTGCTGGTTGAGACCGGCTACCCGGCAAATCGGCTGGAAATCGAAATCACAGAGACCTCCCTTTTCGAGAATCTGGCGTTGGCCCAATCAATCGTTGGCAGCCTCAAGAACCAGGGGATCCGTCTTGCGCTCGACGATTTTGGCACGGGCTACAGTTCTCTCGCCCATTTGCGCGCACTTCCTTTCGACAGGATCAAGATTGACAAGAGCTTTGTCGTTTCGATCCTCGACAATCCGGAAAGCGCCGCCATCGTCAACGCGATCACGCGCCTTGGTGACAGCCTCGGTCTCTCCGTGACGGCCGAAGGCATTGAGGATGCCGCGATAGAAGAACGCTTGCGTCAGCTGGGCTGTCACAAGGGCCAAGGCTGGCATTTTGGCCGTCCCATGTCGATTGGCCAAACCCGTATCCTGCTTGCAGAGCGCAACCTTCTTCCCTCTACGAGAATGGAAGCGCAAACCAGCTCTCGGCAGATTGAGCATCCACCTCTGATAGAGGATGAATTCCGCAAGCAGGCCTGAATTTTCAGGGTTCGCACTTTGGCGCAGCTTCGGCTAAGCGCTTCCGCATTATGAAAACGCGGTTTCACAAGATGCACGGGCTCGGCAATGATTTTGTCGTCATCGACGCGCGTGATGTCGCCGTTGCGATGACCGCAGCCCGCGCGCATGCGATTGCGG
The DNA here is from genome assembly GCA_046348625.1 of Sphingomonadaceae bacterium. GTDB lineage: Bacteria > Pseudomonadota > Alphaproteobacteria > Sphingomonadales > Sphingomonadaceae > Aquisediminimonas. The sequence goes on along the minus strand of JAXMDX010000013.1, from coordinate 31,868 downwards.
ACCGGCGCACGGGCATCGGCTGCGACCAGCTCATCTTGCTCGAGCCCTCCCAAGTCGCGGACGTGAAGATGCGCATCTTCAATGCAGACGGGGGCGAAGTCGAAGCGTGCGGCAATGCGACGCGATGCATAGCAACATTGTTGGACGGACCAGCGACGATCGAGACGCTTGGCGGGATTCTCCACACGACGCCGGGCGAATTCGGCGCCACAGTGACATTGATGCCACCCGCCTTCGACTGGGAGTTGATCCCGCTCGCAATGCCAATGGATACCCGCGACATGCCAGTGAACTGGGATGAACTTGAACGCCCCGCTGCCGTCAATGTCGGGAACCCGCATGTCATCTTTTTCGTTCCGGATTGTGACGCCGTCGATCTTGAGTCCCTTGGCCCGATCATCGAGCACGATCCGCTGTTTCCCCAGCGCGTGAACGTCAATGTTGCCAGCGTGGCGGGCGAAAATCATCTCAAGCTGCGGGTTTGGGAACGCGGTGTCGGCCTGACGCGCGCCTGCGGAACGGGCGCCTGCGCGACCGCTGTCGCCGCCATACGAGCCGGGATAGCCCGCTCTCCTGTTCGCGTGACGTTGCCCGGCGGAGATCTCGAGATTGCCTGGGAAGACGGGACGGCAATCGAGATGACCGGCCCGGCGACGCTCGTGTTTAACGGCGAGACTGACTGGGACAATTTCGGTTGAGCGTCGAAGTCATCAATTTCGGATGCCGCCTCAACCTGGCGGAAGGCGAAGCCATTCGCGCCCGACTGAAGGATCAAGTTGATCTGATCGTCGTAAACTCTTGTGCGGTCACAGCCGAAGCAGAGCGACAGGCCCGCCAGGCGATACGTCGGGCAGCGAAGCGGCGGCCCGAGGCCAGGATCATCGTGACAGGGTGTGCAGCCGAAACAAACACAGCCCTGTTTTCAGCCATGCCGGAAGTGTTGGAGATTCTCGGCAACCGCGAAAAGCGCGGAACGTCACATGCTCCTGCAGTCTCGGGCGCAGACCATGCGCGGGCGTTCGTGGAGGTCCAGAATGGCTGCGATCACAGCTGCACCTTCTGCATCATACCGCAAGGACGCGGCGAAAGCCGATCGATCCCTGCAGGGGCCGTCATCGAGGCCGTTCAAGCAGCGGTCGACCGCGGCCAGCAGGAAATCATCCTCACGGGGGTCGACCTGACAAGCTATGGACCGGACCTTCCCGGGCAACAAACACTGGGAAGCCTTGTCGAACGTATCCTCCGGCACGTCCCTGCCCTCCCCCGACTTCGCCTGTCGTCCCTCGATTCCATCGAGATCGACCCGCAGCTTGAAGACATCATCGTGAACGAACCGCGCGTCATGCCGCATGTCCATCTCTCGTTGCAGTCGGGGGACGACCTGATCCTAAAGCGCATGAAGCGCCGCCATACGCGCGCGCAGGCCATTGCACTCGTGGATCGACTCAAAAGGCACCGACCCGATATCGCAATTGGCGCCGATATCATCGCAGGGTTTCCCACCGAAGATGAGACAATGTTCGAGAACAGCCTCAGGCTGCTCGACGATTGCGAAATTGTTTTCGGGCATATCTTTCCCTTTTCGCCTCGCCCCGGAACCCCCGCCGCCCGAATGCCGCAGGTCGACCGGAAAACTGTCAAGGACCGTGCAGAGCGCCTTCGTTTGGCTTCAGCCGAGCGCAAGTCGCGCTGGCTGGAGTCGTTGGTCGGCACGAGCCAGAAAGTGCTCATCGAGCTGGATGGCCGGACGGGGCACGCGCCCAATTTTGCGGAGGTCGCCCTTGATCAAACACTGTCAGGCGGCAATATGCGCGGCACCATGATTGATATACTCATTACAGGTTCGGACGGGCAGAAACTCACAGGCATGCCGGCGTGAACGATACTCCCTGGCACAAGAAGCTGCTTGGCGGCTTCAAGAAGACATCCGAGCGCCTGACTGAAAATCTCACTGGGCTCGTGACCAAATCGAAGCTCGACTCTGCAACGCTTGACGAGATCGAAGAGGCTCTGATCGTGTCCGACCTTGGGCCTGCAACGGCAGCGGCGGTGCGCTCGCGACTGGCCGACAGCCGATATGAACGCGGCATCGACGAACTTGGCGTCCGTGAAGTCCTTGCAGAGGAAATTGCGAAAGTCCTCGCGCCTGTTGCCGTTCCCATAGAAATCGAAGCCTTCCCACGGCCGCAGGTCATTCTGGTCATTGGCGTCAACGGCTCAGGCAAGACGACCACAATCGCAAAACTGGCTCATCTGTTCCTCGAGCAGGATTATGGTGTCATGCTCGCAGCGGGCGATACGTTCCGCGCGGCCGCCATTGGTCAACTGAAAGTATGGGCTGACCGGCTGGGCATCCCGATCGTCAGCGGCCCGGAAGGCGGGGACGCTGCAGGCATTGTGTTCGATGCCGTCAAGAAGGCGACCGCGACCGGCATTGATGTGCTGATTGTCGACACGGCAGGAAGGCTTCAGAACAAACGCGAGTTGATGGATGAGCTTGCCAAGATCCGCCGCGTGCTCGGTCGCATCAACCCTGCGTCTCCTCACAATGTCGTGCTTGTCCTTGATGCAACCACGGGTCAGAATGCATTAAGCCAGATCGAGATATTCAAGGAAGTGGCAGGCGTTACTGGACTTGTGATGACGAAACTCGACGGCACAGCACGAGGCGGCGTCCTTGTGACGGCGGCGGAAAAGTTTGGACTGCCGATTCATGCAGTGGGCGTCGGCGAAACCCTCGAAGACTTGAGGCCTTTCGACCCACAGGAAATGGCGCAAGTCATTGCAGGAGCGCAAGCGTGAACACCAAAGCGCCCGCAACAGCGCCAAGCTGGCTCCCTGCCGCACTCGACTACGCACCGCTGGTCCTGTTCTTTATCGGATACAAGCTGCTGGGCGTGCTCGGCGGAACAGCAATATTCATGGTCGCCATCACGGCCGCTGTCCTCATATCCAAATGGAAATTGGGTCGCATTTCGCCAATGATGTGGCTGTCCGCCATTCTCGTGCTCGTGTTCGGCGGCCTCACGCTTTACCTGCACGATCCCAAGTTCATCCAGATCAAGCCCACGATCATCTATGCCATATTATCAGCCCTGCTGTTTGGCGGGTTGATGCGCGGGCGCGCGCTCCTGAAGACGGTGCTGGAGCATGGCTATGACGGTCTGAGCGATCGGGGATGGCTCCTGCTTTCACGGAACTGGGCATGGTTCTTTGCCGCAATGGCTATCACAAACGAATTGCTGCGCCGGAGCGTCGGCTTCGATGCCTGGCTGACGATCAAGGTCTGGGGCGTTACGATCCTCACGATCCTGTTCGCTGCTGCCAATGTCCCGATGCTTCTCAGACACGGACTTGGCGCCGACGAGAAAGACTCAGCCCAATAGAGCGTGCCGTTTGAGGCAGTGCCGCAACTGGTCATAACTGAGGTTCAGAGCCTTTGCCGTCGCACGCTGGTTATGGCGGTTCTGCGCAAGTGCAGTTTCCAGCAATTTCCGTTCGTGCGCCAACACGGCGTTGCGAAGATCCCCGACTTCCAAACTGTCATCCGCCGAGGGCAAGGTGGATGCCGCTGCGGGCGCCTTGGGCTTGTCATCGTCTCGGTTATCAATGGTTCTCACAACGGACCGCGGTCGCCAGGGTGAAGCGAACGGATCAAACTCAATGGCATCGACGGGCACATCCGGATCTTCCCAACGATATACTGCGCGCTCGATGACGTTGCGCAGCTCGCGCACATTGCCGGGCCAATCATAGGATTTCAGCTGGGCGACTGCCTGCTTTGAAAAACCCGGCCAGCTCGGCCATTCCATTTCGGACGCCATACGGCGGCCAAAATGATCGGCCAGAACCTCGATGTCTCCGTCACGCGCTCTCAGGGGGGGCAAGGTCACGACTTCAAACGCCAGCCGGTCAAGCAGGTCGGCTCGGAAACGCCCCTTGTCCACAAGCGCGGGCAGATGCTCGTTCGTTGCGGCCACAATCCGGACGTCGACACGGATCGGGCGGTTGGAGCCGATGCGCGTGACCTCGCCATATTCAACGGCACGCAGCAGCCTTTCCTGTGCCGCTGCGGACAGGGTCGCCAGTTCGTCCAGAAAGAGCGTACCCCCGTCCGCTTCTTCAAACCGGCCTTCACGGGTCTTGGTTGCACCGGTGAAAGCGCCGGCTTCATGACCGAACAGTTCCGCCTCGATCAGCGTTTCGGTCAAGGCAGCACAATTCATCGTGACGAAGGGTCCGTCCCAACGTGGGCTGAGCCTGTGCAGGCGCTCCGCTACAAGCTCCTTGCCCGTCCCCCGCTCTCCAATCACCAGGACAGGGCGGTTGAGCGCGGCTGCTCGACTTGCCCGCTCGACACTGTCGAGAAAAGCCCCCGATTCCCCAACAAACTGGCTCGTTCTTTCCATGGCCATTTATTAGTATTTTTTCCCAATAAATAGCAAGAGGAGATAGCAAAACGGGCCACCTTTTCGGCTGAGATTCGCAGAATTCTGCCGAATCCTCAAAGTTGGCACGGCTCATGCTTAGCTAAGGGCAAGTCAGTCACTCAGTGTCAGACAGTACCAATTCCAAGTTTCAGGGAGACATCAAATGAACACGTACAATGGCTACAACCTCCGCACCAGCATCACCGCCGCCGTTGGCAGCCTGACAGCTGTTACGGTCAGCATCCTCTTCAGCGCGACCTGCCTGATTGGATCGATTGCCCCCGCCAGTGCCGAAACATCGACACAGGCACACACATCAATCATCGTGCCACTCGCATGAATGACCTGATCCCTGTCGCCCCCCCTCGGCAGGCAAGCCAGGGCCGGGAGAGCAGCTTTACTCTCCCGGCCAATCGCCCCATCTATTACCGACGCCGCAATTCGCGTTTCAGTCCAGGAGTTACCGCAATGGGAATTTTTTCACGTACTCGCGACATCATCGCCGCCAACGTCACCGACCTTCTCGACAAGGCCGAAGACCCGGCAAAGATGATCCGCATGATCATTCTCGAAATGGAAGAGACGCTTGTCGAGGTTCGCGCCACGGCTGCCCGGAACATTGCGGACCAGAAGGAAATGCGACGCCATATCGCCAAACTGGAAAAGCTTGAGGAAAGCTGGACCGAAAAGGCAGAACTGGCGCTATCCAAGGATCGTGAAGACCTCGCCAAGGCTGCACTTGTCGAACGCCAGAAGGCAACGGACATGGCCGAGCAGCTGCAGGCCGAAATTGGCGCCCTTGATGAAGCGCTGAAATCTTCCGAAGCAGATATTGCGAAGCTCCAGGCCAAACTGCGTGAAGCCCGCACCCGCCAGAATGCGATCATGACGCGGCTCGAATCCGCTCATAACCGGATCAAGGTGCGCGAAGCCTACGCCGGCTCCAAGGTCGAGGAAGCATTTGCGCGCTTCGATGTCCTGGAACGCCGGGTGGATTTTGCCGAAGGCCGTGCAGATGCCCTTTACATGGGCCAGGAACCCAAGAGCCTTGAGGAAGAAATCAACGAACTCAAGTCATCCGAAAAGGTCGATGCAGCGCTTGAAGCGCTGAAGGCCAGCGTCGCGAAGAAGGGGTGAGATCATGGATGATGTCCTCGTCCCGCTCACAGTCGTCCCGACGATCTTCATCGGGTTGCCCTGGCTCATTTTCCACTATGTAACCAAGTGGAAGACATCAGCGACGCTCACGCGCGAAGATGAAAACCTTCTCGACGAGTTGCATGAAATGGCCCGCCGTCTCGATGAGCGCGTTCACACAGTCGAACGCATCCTGACCGCAGACAACCCCAACTGGAAATCAAGCAACGAGCTGGATGCTCCAGCAGAACGCATCAGCAACCGTCACTGAACCCAATTTGCAAGGAGGATAAGACAATGTCCGGAAGCCGCACCAAATTCTATCTCGACAAGCAGAACGCCAAATGGTCCGGAGTCTGCGCAGGCATCGCCGATTACACAGGCTTTGATGTCACGCTGATCCGCATCGGCGCAGTCCTGTTGACCCTGATGACGACAGGCTGGATCATCGTGGCCTATTTCATTGCAGCCTGGCTGGCGCCAAAAAAGCCACTGGGCCTGTATGACACGCTCGAAGACCAGAAATTCTGGCAGGGTGTCCGTCAGTCTCCAGCCCGTTCAGCTCGCGACGTCCGCGCCAAATTCCGCGATGTCGATCGCAGGCTGGCTGATGTCGAGACTTACTACACCAGCCGCAACTCGAGCCTTGCCAACGAAATCGACAGCTTGCGTTGAAGGCCAAGGAACAGGGAGACGCGCAATGAGCTGGGGCGGACCGGAATTCATACTGGCAATCGTCGCGATGAGCTATGGCACATGGGTGCTCACGAGCTGGATCCGCGCAAGGCATGGCTACCCTGTGGAGAATGAATGGGGTGGCAGCGTCAACAAGATCGACGGCGAAGCGCAACGCAAAATCGAGCTGCTGACTGCCGAGAACGACAAGCTCCACGGCCAGGTCAGCAGACTTGAGGAACGACTTTCGGTCCTCGAGCGCATTGCAACCGACGTGCCCAGCCGCCTCTCTGCCGAAATAGAAAATTTGCGCTGAACTCGAAGAAAAGGACAGCAAGATGAACGACGCCATTTTCGCCCTCATTCCCATCCTGGCACTTTCGATCCCGATCATCGCGATTGTGTCGAGAACCGTAAGGCGGATGATCGAACTGAAGGAAAAGCAACTCCAGGTGCAAACGCATGAAACGGCGGAACGCACTGCACAATATGCAGCGCACACCGAACGTCTTGAGCAGCGGATGCGGGTCCTGGAACGGATCATCACAGACAAGGGGATGGCAATCTCGGATGAAATTGAAAGTCTCCGGGACAAGCCGCTCAACTAGAAGACTCTGCAGGGAGAATGACGATGAACGTATTCGAAATGGTGGTGCTGATTGTCGCAATCTCGGCGATCGCCAGCATCTTTCGCGCCAAATATGGGGTCACCCGCAGGAGAGGCGCTCAGCATCTCGCAGAGGTTCTTGATGCAAACCGGGCCTCGGACGCAGACTCCGCGCGGATGCGCGAAGAAATCAAGACACTCAAGGAACGCATTGCCGTTCTTGAGCGCCTTGCGACGGACACAAACAGCGCAGTGGCTCTCGATCGCGAGATCGAGAAGCTCCGCTAAGCCCTGCAGGACGACAGGAGGTCGGCATGGATAACGCAACCCTTTACCTGATCATCGCGGTGAGCGGCCTGATCGCAGTCGCAATGATTGCAACCTTTGGCCTGAAAGGCTTTACGGCCTGGCTCGACCTGAAACGCGCAGAACTTGATGCGCATCGCCAGACGCCCACCCCGTCCGCCAACAACCGGATCGAAATCGCTGACCTGAAGGAGCGGATCCGCAAGCTCGAAGCCATTGCAGCAGGGGTGGACCTTTAAGGGAGACCCCTGTAGCGGCGCGGCCATGACCAGCCTTGCCGAACTGCAGGAGGAATATGAATTCCTTGACGGGGACGACCGTTACCGGCTGCTGATCGATCTTGGCCGAACGCTCGATCCCATGCCGGAAGCACTGAAAACGGATGCAACATTGGTCAGGGGCTGTTCCGCAAGTGTCTGGGTCTATCCCACCCAGACCGAGGACAACAGTCTCCATTTCCTCGCCGACAGCAATGCCGCCATCACAAAGGGCATCATCGCACTTGTCCTCCTGACAGTTCAGGACCGCAAGCCAGCAGCCATCATCGAGACGGATATCGAAGCGGCCCTTGCCCCGTTCGACCTCAAGAACCAACTGAGCTCCAACCGAACACAGGGCATCCCGAACATGATTGCCTTGATCCGTGAAACGGCATCACGACTGCTTTAGTTCGTTCATGAATTCGGCTATATTGCCCTGATGATCAGACGCGCCTTGCCTCTTCTGTTGCTGCTGGTTTCGACGCCGGCCCTTGGTGCCGGGAACCATCTGGTTGTTGGCGGCGAAAACTTTGTTGAAGCCGATATTCTGGATGCCCGCGCGCAGCCTGAACTTGATGGCACGTCATCGATCCGGATTACCTTCAATGACGCTGCCGCAAAGCGGATTGCACTGGTAACCGCACGCCTTGTCGGCAAGCCCGCGCTTGTGTCGCTTGATGACAAGGCGGTAGCTGACCCCGTTCTGCACGAGCCGATCCGGGACGGCGTCCTGCAACTCAGCGGAGCTTGGTTGCTGGCTGATGCCGAAGCATTGGCCAAGAAAATCTCCGGCAAGGAGCCTCTGCCCGACAGCCTTGAGGAATAGGCGCTAAAGCGCCAACCGTCTTTCCTCTGCTGACCTCAACACTTCATATGCAGTTTGCACGGCCTGGAAGCGCTTTGCCGCTTCGGCATCCCCTGCATTCACGTCTGGGTGATTTTCCTTTGCCAAAGTTCGCCAGGCTGACTTGATCGCTTCAAACTCGGCATCGATGTCCAGACCAAGGACATCAAGCGCGCGCATCTCGTCCCTGCTGCGCGAGCCATCGCCCGGACCACCCCAGCCATAATGCTTGGCATCTTGGTAACCGCTCGCATCACGGCGTTCGTTTGCCTCCCTTTCGGCGGCCTCTTCAGCGCTCAGGCCCTGAAAATAGTCCCAGTTGGAATTATATTCTGCAGCATGCTGGAGACAGAACCACCAGCGTTCGGGGCTGTTCGGCGCCTTTGGAGCGGGCCTGTCTCCCGGATTCGTGCACCCGAAACGGTCGCAAAGACGCACTTTGACGGTTTCGCGCGACGAGCCATAGCCGCGCCAACGCGGAAAGCCCCAATCATCGGATCGTGTTTTTCTGGACATGGAATAGCCACTCTACCAAAGCGCCCGGAAAAATGCCATGAATTTGGCATGCCAGCGAAGGTTTCCAAGCCAATTTCGGTTGCCATGAGATGCGTGTTGGCGCTTGGCGCAACATTGGCGCTGGCACACGTGACGTGCGCGAACGCACGAGCTGTTCCCGATGCCATTGAAGGGGCCTCCCTGGACCGGAAACCCTTTTCTGTTGCGGCGATGCAGGGAAACGTGGTTGTCATCAATTTCTGGGCGACATGGTGCGGGCCATGCCGCGCTGAAATGCCGGCGCTCAACCAATATTACCGTGCCCATCGCGCAGACGGCCTGTCGCTGATCGCGATCAGCATGGATGACGCGAGCAAGCGCAGAGTCGTTGCAGCTGCGGCATCCGGTTTCGATTTTCCAGTTGCCTTGGCCCGGGAAACCAAAATCCCCTCGGCGCTGCGGCCAACCCAACTTCCCGCGACATTGATCTTTGATCGTCGCGGCGCACTTCGCTTTGATAGCAGGCGGAGCAAATTGCCCCCCTGGGACAGCATGTCACTGAGCCGCATTATCGGCCCGTTGCTCGCTGAAACAACGGACCGATGAGCAAACTTCAGATTTTGTACTGCAAACCCAACGACAGAGTGTATTTCGGCGCCAGCTGAAAACCGTTCACGCGCTGGTACAGGGGCAGTTGCGCGACGCCAAAGGCAGAGAAGTGATCACTGATCCGCGCGGAGAGGCCTGGCGCGACATAGAGCTGTTCCCCACCACTGTTGGGGCGATCGGCATTGAGGCCGTGATCCTTTGCCGCCAACCGAAGATTGAGCTGGAGCTGCGGCGTAATGCCTGTCCAGCCTGTATAACTGATCCCGGCTGACAAGGTGCCGGCAATGCCCGGTCTATATTCCGCACGGCTGTTGAGCGGGATCTGCCCTTGCGCCTGCAGCACAAAGTCGAGCGATCCGGCTAGCTTGCCGAAATGATAGGCGCCAACAATGGCGTCCAATGTTCCGGAGCCCGGCTGCAATCCCCGATCCACGTCATTTCCGGCCTCGGGACCCGAGCGGAATGTCTGACGAAATTTCCCGGTCGGGAATTTCAAGCCAAACTGGACGCCAGTGATGCCAGCCCCGCCAAATCCCTGAAAACGGAGGGTCGCACGCACGTCACCAATGCCGCGTGTGCGCGATCTGGAAATCTCGGTCTCACCCTCTGTGATTGTGCTGTGGGGCCGAGTCAGGAGCGGGAGATCGAGATTGACGGCCCATTTCGGATTGAATGCATGATCGAGCGAAAGATTGGCATAGTGATTAAATGTATGCTGTTCGATTTCACGTGTCGTGGGCAACGTTATTGTCGACCGGTTGACCGAATGCCTGCCGGATCGAAGCTCAGTCTGCGGAACATGGTCGTAGCGCAAGGAGATTGTTGTTCCCGGTTGTGCCACGAGGCCCTGGCTCAACCAGTCGGAAGTCAGATTGCAGCCGCAGCTTGAGCAAGCGAGTGCGGGAGACGAGAGTGAAACGGCAAGGGCGCAGGCAACAGGGCGCAACTTTGAAGAGTACATCATGAAAATTTCCTGTTCTGAGAGTGCAATGCACCGCGCACGCAATGCGAAGCGCGGCAATCAGAACAAAACAGGCGGTCCCCGTGCCGGGGGCGGCGGAGCGGCAAGCCCCCTGCCAATCGCAATTGCGTAATTTGCAAAACTGATATTCCGCCCGCGATCAAAAGCGGCTGCAATCAAGATGCCCAGGGCGAAAGCACCCAGAGCGATGCCGAGACACGCGAATACGCAGGGAAAGGAATTCTTGCCGTCCTTCAGTGGCGAGGATTTGTGGATCTTGCCATCGGCATCGATCCAGCCGTCTGTCATCCCCGCGCCGGTACACAAGACAATTGTCGCATGGCCCGCATTGAATGAGGGCATCCAGCCAGCCGGGACGAGTATGCGAACAGCCAATGCCAGCGCAACCAGCGCCGGAATCCATTGATTCCTGATCCGCCCATTCCCTCGACTCATAAGGGACCCTCTGATTTCGCCAGATGCTTCTGGCAAGTCTCCTTTGCCACAATCAAGCAAACAACCCGTAAATTTGCCAGAGGGTCTATAAGCCGGGTTTTGTCCGCCATCGCTTGCGCGGTGGCTGTGCGACCATTCCTCTAGCCCCGGACTCGCGCCCGGGGTCAAGCAACCAACCCGGGCGACTGGCAGGAGGATGCCATGCGCCGCCCCTATTCGGTCTTGCTCCCGGTGGGGTTTGCCCTGCCACCTCTGTTACCAGAGGCGCGGTGCGCTCTTACCGCACCATTTCGACCTGGCCGGCACGAATGCGCGGTGGTGTATTTTCTGTGGCACTTTCCCTGGGGTCACCCCCGCCGGACGTTATCCGGCACCGTTCCTCGCTGGAGCCCGGACTTTCCTCCCCTGCGCAGTTACCCGCACAGCAGCGGTCGCCCAACCCTCTGGCGATCCGCGCTCTAGGCCAGGTGGCAGCCAAAAAGCAAACTAAGCCTTGGCGTTCGCCTTCTCCAAGGCTTTCAGTCCCGCAGCGACGGTTACAAGAGGCCGATAGCCCAGTTCGGCACGCGCTTTTGCATCATTGAGAGTGCAGTCGCGTGACATGACCATTGCAGCATGCGCTGTCAGTGGCGGCACGCCTTTCAAAGAGAAAAGGCGCCAGATTCCCTCACAGACCATTCCGCCAATATCGGCAATCCAAGCCGGAATCGACTTGTCAGGAAGCGTGAGGCCGCGGCTCGAGGCCATTCCTGTAATAATGTCCTTCATCGAAATGTTGCCGTCATCAAGAATGAAATAGGCTTCTCCTCCGCGCCCTTTCGTGAGCGCGAGCTCAATCGCCTGCACAAGATTGTCGATGTAGGTCGTGGATGTCATCGCCGAGCCGCCACCGATCCACATCCATTGGCCGGATTTCGCCATGGCTTCTATGGCTGGCAAGAGCGTCGTATCCCCCGGACCCCAGATAAATCGGGGACGAAGGACGACTGTTTCCATACCGCCCGGCTCATTGGCAGCTCGCACGCGCAATTCTGCTTCGGCTTTGGTCGCGCAATATGGAAAGGGAGAGTTGGGCGAAAGCGGATAAGTCTCATCCGCATTGCGGATATCCTGACCATGAACAATGGCCGCTTCCGTACCAATATGGATGAATCGCCTGACGCCTGCAGCCCGCGCGGCATCAAGGACACGCTGGGTACCCAGCACATTGGACTTGAACCACGCATCAAGCGGCCCCCACGCCTCAACAAAAGCGGCACAGTGGACCACTGCCTTGCAGCCTTTCATGTGCGCAGCCTCCAATGATTCGAGATCACATCGTACCGGCTTGGCTCCCATGCCCATGATGGCAGCGTCGGAGCGCTCGGACCGCGACATGGCCACAACCTTGTGGCCATGTGCGATCAACGCACGGGTCGCGGCACCACCGACGAAGCCTGATGCTCCAGTCACGAATATCTGCATCAGTCGTCTCCCATTGGCCGCGGAAGCAGAAGTGCAAGCAACTTCGCGCGGCATTCCCCATCAATTATCCCGTCTATCGTCGCCGGCCGGAAGCGTCGCTGGAAGGCCCGCACCGCGGCGAGGGGGTCTGTCACATCATAGCCGAACCGCTCAAGGGCCAGCAGGAAGCCGGCATCGGTCCAGTGGGGATCCATAAGGTTTTTCGTCGGACTAGGCAGCGCCAGTCTCAGTTTAGCCAACCTGTCCCATGGAAAGAGCTCGCCTGGGTCATCCTTGCGGGCGGGTGCAATGTCCGAATGGCCTACGACATTTCCCCGCGTAATGCGGTAACGCAGCGTCACTTCATGCATCAGGCCGATCAAGGCATCGATCTGGGCGACGGGAAATGGCCGATAACCGAATTCGTGTCCCGGATTGACGATCTCAATCCCCACGCTGGCGGAATTTATGTCCGCGATCCCCCGCCAGAATGACTTTCCCGCGTGCCAGGCGCGCTTCGATTCATCAACCATCCTTACAATCTGACCGTCTTCCGCGATCAAATAGTGCGCGGAAACCTTTGCTTCGGGATCGCTCAATCGCGCGATGGCCGAAGCGGCATCCTGCATTCCGGTATAATGGAGGACAACCATCGTGACCGGTAAAGCCCGCTCGTCAAAATTGGGCGAAGGCGTATCAATGATCGCACTCATGATCCCTGCCCTGCCTCCTTCGCCTTTGCCGTTCTGATCGTGACGATCGCAACACCGATCATCACAATCACGCCACCGGCAATCATGAGCGATGTAAGCTTGGTGCCAAAATAGAGTGACGAAGCAATGACGGCAATGACAGGTGCCACGAGTGACAGCGGAATCACGCTCGAAACCGGATGGCGCTGCAAAAGGTAGCTCATGGCGCCCTGCCCGATGACCGTCGAACCGAGTGCGGAAAAGAGAATCCAGCCGAAGGTCGACAGCGGCAGGGCCGCAAGCCCCGAAAAGCTCGCCGGTTCGAAATAATAGGCAATCGGAAAAAGGATGATTGTCCCCATCAAACCAACCCAGGCATAAATGGTCAGCACCGGTGTCCCGATCAGTCTGCGCTGGATAAGCGAACAGAATGCCCAGATCAGGCAGGATGCGGCTGTCAGCGCAATGCCCAAATGCTCATGAGCTGCGGCGGGATCAAAGACGAGCATCACGACACCGCCAAAGGCCAGGGCAATGCCGATCATGCGCGGCCCGTGAATCTTCTCGCCAAGAAAAAGAACAGCCATGATCAGCGAAAATGGCACGCCAAGCTGACCTGCGATCGCGAGCGCACTTATGTTGTGCGAAACTGCAAGCGACAAATTCACGAAAATATAAAACAGCGCGCCAGACATGGCGCCAAGCAATAGTAATTCCCGCATTCTGCCCGGAATCACTTTGAGTGCCGGCAGACAAATGACGAGCACCATGACTTGCCGCAACCAGGCAGCGGTGAGCGGTGACACAAGATCAACGCCCATCTTGACGGCAATGAGGTTGAGACCCCACATCACGTTCATCACGCAAGCGATCATGATATCGCGAGCCGTCAGCCCTTCAGGGTGCGCCTGCCAAGTGGCATTCAAATCCATATCCTCCCCTTGTAATGTGTCTTGGGCGGATCGAAACGGCTGCTAAGCAGCCCGGATTGTTGCTCCGAAAAGCAAGAATGGTTCGGCGGGGTCAGATGCTTGAATTGCGCCTCCGCCGGAAGCTGCAAGCTTATGCGCCAGCCAAGCAGCAGCGGCACGAGGCGCAAGCTTGTCCTCATCGACCTGACCGAGCAGGGCAAGCCGCAATTCCGGATCAAGCACAAGACGATCACCTTCTGCGCGAATGGCAATTTCTGTCACGCCATTGGCGGTTTCAGCGCCAACGTCGAGGCGGCCTCCGCGAACCAGCGCGTCACCCGCGATAAGCGCCAGATTCAGAAGCAATTTGATCGCGGGCTTGGACAATGTTGCGTCCTCAACCAGCCAGCCGAGCTGAATGCGTCCACCGCCCCCGAAAACACCCTCGATGGCAGTCTTTGCTTCTCTCGCATCGACCTGATCGCCGAAGCCGCCAGCAGCTCCAAAGGCAAGGCGAAAGAACTTCAGCTTGTTGGCGGAGGCGCGCGCACTGTCCGACAGCAATTCCAGCACTTTGCCGCGCATTTCCGGGTCGTGCTCGTCTGCAAGCAGTTCAATGCCGTTGTTGAGCGCTCCAACCGGGCTCAACATGTCGTGGCAAAGCCTTGAACACAAGAGGCTCGCAAAATCGATTGCATCCATTGCCATGAAATCAAATCCCCCGCACTCCAGCCCCATTGGCCGATGCGTGGCCCGGTTGCAAGACAGACCCATCAGTCAGACGGTTCAAGTTCAACTTCAGCAAATGCGCCAGAACCGATTGCTTCCCATGCCCGCAGATTGGCCTGCGCGATAATCACCCAAATTCTGCCCGCTTCAAAGGCTGCAGCACTGTCGCATGGCGAAGGTTCCGCCCTGCCGTTCGGATGCGAATGATACCATCCGATAAGGACAGGACCGCCGGAGCGCTGATCCTTGTAGGCCGCAATCAGTGACGCCGGATCTATTTCAAACGCGCTATCAGGTTTGGCTGAAACATTGGTGCATGGCTTGATCGACGTGATTTCCTCACCTGCTCTGCCGAACAGAAGTCCACAAATCTCGCGGCCTGGCGCCGATTCAGCCTCCGCCAGCATTTGCGCCGTCAGCGCCCTTGATATTCGTAAAGCCATCGCCACATCCCTAGGCGATGACACAAGGGGGTTCCAGCGTGAACGCAACAATCACGGCTGATTTGGACGGCTGGCGGCTGGACCGCGCGCTCGCCGCGCTTGTCCCCTTGTTGTCCCGCGAGCGAATCAAGACACTGATATCATCCGGAGAAGTGCATTCCGGCGGCGTTGCCGTTCGAGACCCTTCGTCAAAGGCACGCACAGGTACAGCCTATGCGCTGACGATCCCTGAGCCCCGCGAAGCGACGGCAGAAGCGCAGGATATTCCGCTCGAAATTGTTTATGAAGACGATCACCTTCTGGTGGTGGACAAGCCGGCGGGCCTCGTTGTTCATCCGGCTGCAGGCAACTTCGATGGGACCTTGGTCAACGCCCTGCTGCATCACTGCAGAGGCCGTCTTTCCGGCATAGGTGGAGTGGCGCGGCCCGGAATCGTTCACAGGATCGACAAGGGCACCTCAGGCCTTTTGGTCGTGGCCAAGACTGACCGAGCACACGAAGGACTGGCAAAGCAATTTGCCGCGCACAGCATCGAACGGCGATACTTGGCCATTGCCAACGGAATTCCCAACCCCACAACCGGCACGGTCGATGCCCCGCTCGCCAGATCGGCGCAGAATCGCAAGAAAGTTGCTATTGTTGAAGCGGATCGAGGAAAAAGGGCGGTGACGCATTACCGTCTGCTGGAAGCACTCAAGGATGCCGCATTGCTTGAATGCCAGCTCGAAACAGGTCGCACGCATCAGGTGCGCGTGCACATGGCATCCATTGGCCACGCTCTACTCGGCGATCCGGTCTATGGACGGACCAGGCCGGCGCACCGCGAGGTCTTGAAGGAGTTGGGGTTCAATCGTCAGGCGCTGCACGCCGCTGTGATCGGATTTGTTCATCCGGTTGATCGTAAAAATTGCAGGTTCGAAAGCAAAATTCCGGAGGATATGCAGAGACTGTTCAGCATTCTTCGTATATAAGAGACTCAAGTAAGCGCTCCGTCATCAAGATCGAGGCGCAGGGAGAAGTAGTTAAAATGGCTGCAAAATCAGTCGCCGTAAAATCGAATGTTCCCGCCACAATCCCGTCGCTCGGGAGTGAGGCCGGGCTCAATCGCTATCTGGCCGAAATCCGGAAATTTCCGCTGCTTTCGCCGGAAGAGGAATATATGCTCGCGAAGCGCTTTCAGGAACATCAGGATCCTGAAGCGGCAGCGAAGCTCGTCACAAGCCACCTTCGCCTCGTGGCGAAGATTGCCATGGGCTATCGCGGCTATGGCTTGCCGGTGAATGAACTGATTTCCGAAGGAAATATCGGCCTGATGCAGGGCGTCAAGAAGTTCGAACCCGATCGGGGCTTCCGTCTTGCGACCTATGCCATGTGGTGGATCAAGGCGTCCATACAGGAATTCATCTTGCGCTCCTGGAGCCTCGTCAAGATTGGCACGACAGCGGCGCAAAAGAAATTGTTCTTCAATCTCAGGCGGATGAAGAGCAATCTTGCCGCGTTTGAAGATGGTGATCTGCGCCCGGAAGATGTGAAGAAGATTGCAAAGGACTTGGGCGTCACTGAAGCCGAAGTCGTCAGCATGAACCGCCGCATGTCCAACGGTGGCGATACTTCGCTTAATGTCTCGCTCAATGAAGACGGTGAAGGTCAGTGGCAGGACTCGCTCATGGATACCGGCCCGTTGCAGGACGAGGCCTATGCAGACGCTGAAGAGCGTGTTGTGCGCCATGCCTTGCTGGCAGAGGCCATGACAACGCTCAACCCTCGCGAGCAGGATATTCTCACGGAACGTCGGCTGGTCGAAGACCCGAAGACCCTTGAAGAATTGAGCCAGACACATGGCGTAAGCCGTGAGCGGGTGCGCCAGATCGAGGTGCGCGCGTTCGAGAAACTGCAAAAGGCGATGATGCGGCTGGCAGGCGAGAAAAAGCTCCTCCCCGCTTAATCGCCAGTCTGTGGCGAATCCGGATCTGAGGGACTTGTGCCGGGCATGCACTGGCCGTCTGGCCGCGGCATTTCCCGACAATCCCAGAGGCTCTTTTCCTGACCCTTCGCGGTCAACCGATAGCTGAACAGCGCCGAGCCCTGCCGCGCGCGAAATTCGCCAATGTTTGAAGGCGAAGCACCCCTGCGCCATCCTAGAACTGTGCAACGCGAGCGATCTCCACACAACGATCGGGCAACGAGAACATAGCTTCCCGGTGCGCGGTTCAGGTCCAGGATCAGGGCGAACAGCCCCTTGCCCTCGTCCGAAGCAGCCAACAAATTTCCCTTGAGGTTGACGGGGCCATTCGCGGCTTGCTGCAACGGCACTGGCGCTGGATGGTTGGGGCCAAGCTTTTGCAAGCGGTCGACGAGCGCAAGGATGTCCGCATCATCAGGCTTCGGCATGACGAAGGCGGCCTTCTCGCTCGGGGCATGAACCGGAGACAAGGTCGCGAGCTTCGCTACCAATGGCTCAGGCAATGTCGGAGGACGATGCAAGGCCGCCCGCTGCCCCCAAAAGCCACGAAAGCGGAAAAACAGATGCGAACCGATTTGCGCAATCTTGTCGAGCGAACCGCTCCAGTTGGGGACAACCCAATCCGTGTGATAATGCGTGGCAAGCCCGACTGACGGGTCAACGACGCCGCGGAGAGCCAATTCGGCAATGGATTGAGCTCTTTCCCAAGCCTTCTCGGATGGCGACCGACGCATGAGTGACCCATCGCAGGTGAAGGTGAATTGGCACCCGGTTGTCCGATCCTCGCCTTGGAAAACCACGCCGCAAACCGTCTTGGGAAATGCGGGGTGCATCAATCGATTGAGCACCACTTGTGCGACGCTGCGTTCTCCGGCGGCATCATCGCCCGCCTCGTACCAGGCAGCAGACGCCAGGCAGTCACGCGCCCGTTCGAAGTCCGCATTCTTGCGCCCAAAATAATAGGGCAGCGCCCGAACCAGAGGCCCTTTCGCAATAGGAATTGCAGCATTGATGGCACGCGCGCGCTCCGGAGCAATCTGGAGCAGTTCAACAGGCGCAATTTCGGGCGGGCGGGCAACCACGATCTTGGACTTTCCAGCTTCTCCCGGTGAATGGTGGTCGGGCAACGAGAATATCCAGAGGGTAAGTGGAACCAAAATTAACAGGGCAAGGATCGCCCACCACATCTCAGCATTCGCTCTTCGCCAAGCGTTTTGCATTGCGCTGGCCCAACCAGGGATGATGTCAAAAGCCTTCACAATCCGCCTAATATCGCATCTGGCGAATAGCCGCTCCAACCAATTTTGCGATTCTGCTCAAAGCATTTCCTCCAGCAACGGGGACTTGCACGCTGACGGCGGCGCTGCTTAGGTGACTCAATGGCAGTGCGCAGAAACAAGAATTTCGTCCGCCGCGCGAGTAGAATCCTTGGACGGGGTTTGCTCTATTTCATCGTCGGCTCAATCCTCTGGGTCGTGGTATACAAATTTGTGCCGCCGCCAATCACGCTGACAATGATGGGCGATGTTCTGTCAGGCCACAGCCTCCACAAGGACTGGATGAGCCTTTCTGCGATGGACCCCGACATGGCGCGCGCCGCCATTGCTGGTGAAGACGGAAAATTCTGCACCCATGGCGGTTTCGATCGCGAGGCAATACTCAAGGCTGCAGCTCGAAACGCCCGCGGCGGCCGCATTCGTGGCGGATCGACGATCAGCCAACAGACAGCCAAGAATGCATTTCTCTGGCAAGGTGGCGGCTTCTTCAGGAAGGGCCTTGAAGCCTGGTTCACCCTTCTGATCGAAACCGTGTGGGGAAAGCGGCGGATCATGGAAGTCTATCTCAATATCGCGGAAACCGGCATTGGCACCTATGGGGCCAACGCTGGCGCGCAACGCTATTTCGGTCATGACGCAAGTGATCTTACCCCAACGGAAGCGGCGCGCATTGCGGCGATCCTGCCGCTCCCCAAAAAGCGCGATGCCGTCGCCCCAAAGGGGTTCACCCGGCGCCACGGCAACCGTCTGGCGGCCAATGTCGGCGTGGTCAGGCGAGACGCATTGGACGCGTGTTTGCGGTAGTCGATGCATCCGGCGATCTATACCGTCGAGTAACGGTACACATGCTGATGGAGAAGTGCGCAGTGAAAAGACAATTCAGGATCAGTCACAATTTCCGCGCGGCTCTTCTGGGCTTTTGTGCAATCTGCCTGGGGACTGCTGCACAGGCACGAGATATCGTCATTCATGCAGGAACCTTGCTGGATGGTCAGTCGCAGGCGCCCAGACATCAAGTCTCGATATTGGTACATGACGACCGTATCACAGCCGTGCGCGACGGTTTCGTACATCCGTCAGGAAGTGAAATAGTCGATCTCTCGGGCGAGACGGTCATGCCCGGCTTTATCGATTGCCACGTGCATATCTCTGCGCCCCTGCCCAGCCGCAGCAATGCCCTGGAATATTGGCTTACACATAATGATATTGATCGTGCATTCGACGGCGCAAGATTTGCCCGTGCGATGCTCCAGCAGGGCTTCACAAGCGCGCGTGACGTCGGAGGCGGCGACGATACAGTCTCGCTCAAGAATGCAATTGCCGAAGGAAAAGTTGCGGGACCGCGCTTGTGGGTATCGCTTGAGCCCCTCGGCCCGACTGCTGGCCATGGGGATATGCGCAGCGGCCTTGATGCGCGGCTAAATCATCCCGATTGGTCGAATGGGATTGTGGATACGGTCGAAATGGCGCGGCTGAAGGTTCGCGAACACAAGCGCCGCGGAGCCGACCTGATCAAGATCATGCCTTCCGGGGGCATTGCCTCTACGGGCGATGATCCAAATCAGCAACTGATGACAGATGCCGAAATGCAGACCGCAATCGAAACGGCGCATGCACTGGGCATGAAAGTGGCTGCTCATATCTATCCTGCCGGAGCCATCGAAGCCGCTGTGCGGGCGGGCGTCGATTCTGTTGAACACGGATCATTTGGTACTGCGCAGACATTTGCGCTGATGAAAGCCCATGGCACATACCTCGTGCCGACCCTGACCGTCTTTGACATCTTTTATGCCACCGCCCGCGACCATCCGGAGCTTCTGCAACCGGGGACGGCTGCGAAGGAACTGGCCAACGACCTTCTGCCGGCCAGGAACTTCCCGGCGGCTCTTCGCTCGGGCGTGAAAATTGCCTTTGGCAGCGATATCGGCGAAGGCGACCATTCAACCGAATTTCGATTGATGATCGCAGCCGGAATGTCCCCTCTGGAGGCATTGTTCGCAGCAACGCGCAATGCAGCCGATCTGATTGGCGCAGCAAGCGATGTCGGGTCGATCCAACCGGGGCGATATGCAGACATCGTTGCGACGAAGGGCGATCCGCTCTCGAGCCCGGCGCAATTCGGCAAGATTGATTTTGTCATGAAAGGCGGTGACATCTACCGCGCCAATGGACTGCCTACATCCCAGCCCTGACGAGAGCTGCAATCATATGGATTGCCGAACTCCAAATCAGAAAGGCAGTTTGAACCCCGGAGGCAGCGGCAAACCGCTGGTCATCTTGCTCATTTCCTCGTTCGAAACGGCATCGGCCCTGGTGCGCGCATCGTTGATTGCAGCAGCAACCAGATCCTCGACAATTTGCTTTTCGGATGGATTGAGAAGGCTTTCATCAATCGTCACGCCCAAAATGCGCCCTTTGGCGGTCGCCCGAATCCTGACCAGTCCGCCACCAGCGATCCCCTCGACCTCTATGGTGTCGAGATTGGCCTGCGCCTGCCCCATCTGCTCCTGAACATTCTGGGCCATCTTGATGATATCATCGAGCGACTTCATGCAATCACACTCCGTTGGTCCTGGCGGTAAAAATCAATCAGTTCGGCATCCGGGAATACACGCATCGCGGCCATGACCGCGGGGTCGGCGAGGATCGCATCCCGTGCTTCATTTTCGCGCTGGCGATCCTGATCAAGCAAGGATGGCGCCGCCCGTTCCTCGGTCAGCTGAACCTGCCAGGCCATGCCCGTGAGCGATTTCAGAGCCGTCGCCAGGTCCCGGGCAAAATCCTCGGGCAGCGGCTTGACTTGCGCCAGATCAAGCTGGGGCGGCGCATATCGCAATAGCCCAGTGAAATCATGCAGTTGTTGCCCCATGTGCGGCTTCCCGTTGGCCTCAAGCAAGGAAATCAGGGCTGGAAAATCCGACGGGATCGGGTGAAGGCTGGAGGTCGGACCGCCAGAAGCCGACGGAACCGACAGCGCCTGCCCTGTCACCATCTGGCCTGCTTCAAGTTTGCGCGCCAATTCGCCCGGATCCGGCAATTGGCTTGCGTGAATGATCCGCAGCAGGGCCATGTCGGCGGCCTCGCCCGGATGCGCGGCGCGAGAGACCTCGTCATGTCCCTTCAGAAGCAGCTGCCAGATGCGATGGAGAATCGAAAAAGAGAGGCTTGAGGCCCAGCCTTCAAGCGCTTCCCGCTCTTCAGCTGACTGGGTTGCATCAACGGGCGCTCCGACCTTTGCAAGTGTCGTCCGGTGTGTCAGCTCAAGCAATCCGCGAAGCACGGCGACGGGTTCGACACCGAGATCCCGTTGCTCCTGCAAGGCCGATAGGGCGCCGGCGCTATCCCCGGCCAACAAGGTCGCGAAAAGCTTGCGAATTGCGCCACGGTCAGAAAGTCCCAGCATTTCCCTGACCTGGCGCGCCGAAACTGCTCCTTCTCCGTCCAAAGCTGCATGCGCAATCGCCTGATCCAGGATTGACAAGCCGTCGCGGACCGATCCTTCGGCAGCATTTGCAATCAATGCGAGCGCCTCGTCTTGAGCGGCCACACCTTCTGCCTTCAAAACCGTGGCAAAATGCTGCGCAAGCGCCGACGCAGAAATCCTTCGCAGATCAAAGCGCTGACAGCGCGAAAGAACTGTAACAGGGACCTTGTTGACCTCGGTGGTTGCGAACAGGAATTTCACATGCGGCGGCGGTTCTTCAAGGGTTTTCAGAAGCGCGTTGAAGGCGTTCTTGGACAACATATGAACTTCGTCGATGATGTAGACCTTGTAGCGCGCCGAAACCGCAGCATAGCGCACAGCTTCGATAATTTCGCGGACATCGTCGACGCCCGTATTTGACGCCGCGTCCATCTCAACCACGTCCATATGCCGACCTTCGGCAATGGCGACACAGGCCTCGCATGCGTTGCAGGGATCGATCGTCGGGCCGTTTTCGCAGTTCAAGGCCTTGGCAATGAGGCGTGCCGTCGACGTCTTCCCAACTCCGCGCACTCCGGTCAGAAGGAATGCATGGGCCAAGCGGTCCCGCTTGATGGCATTGCCCAGCGTCGTGACCATCGCATCCTGACCAATGAGCTCGCTGAACCGCTGAGGTCGGTATTTGCGCGCGAGCACACGATAGGCTCCAGAAAGCGCTGGCTGAGGCGGTTCACCAAGATCGAATGATTCTGACATAACCCACTCTATGCACAGCACGGGTCTTTGTCGAAGGGGGAAAGTAGGAGCCGGGCGACCCGATACGAATTCGTTGTGGCTGCTTCCTTCCGGACCTGACCAGGTTGGCGAGTGCACCGTCCGCCCGACTCCCGCCGCGCATATGGTCGCAGCAGAGACAAAAATCAACGTCCCTGCATGTTCCGGCTTTCGGGCGGGATTCGCACAGTCAGACCATCGAGATCTGCGCTTAGAAGAATTTGGCAGGCCAATCGGCTATGGCGGGTGGCACACGCGGCAAGGTCAAGAATATCCTCTTCCTCGTCGCTTGCCTTGGGCAGTTTTGAAAACCAGTCAGCATCGACGATGACATGACAGGTCGAGCAGGCCATCTGGCCTTCACATGTCCCTTCGAGGGGTTGCCCTATGCCCTGTCCAACCTCAAGCAGGGATACACCATCCGCCCCCTCTCCCTCCGAGATCGTCTGGCCATCTGCGCTTTCGAAACGAACACGGATCATGCCGCAATCGCCATTTGTCCGTCTGCGGCATGGAAAATCAGCCGCAGCGCTTCGCGAAGTTCCGCCACGGTAGTGTAGCGACCAAAGCCAAGGCGGATCGAGGAGCGGGCCTCGCGATCATCAAGTCCGATCGCCCGCAAGACGTGGCTCGGCCTGCCGGATCCGCTCGCGCAGGCCGAGCCTGCCGAAAAGGCAATCATGCGCAGATCCGAAATCAACCGCGAGGCATCAAGCCCGTCTCGCCTCAAGTTGAGGTTGCCCTTGTAGCGCGCCGTTGTGGCACCGTTGATTATCCAACCTTTCGGCAACATGCTGATGGCCACGTCCCAGAGATGCTGCACATGGATCGCGTCGGCCTCTTGCCTCTGCTGGGCGACCTTCGCTGCCACGCCAAATCCGGCACAAAGGGCCGGAGAGAGTGTGCCCGAGCGAAGTCCGCCTTCTTGGCCACCGCCGTGGATGAGTGGCTCGATCTCGATGCCGTTGCGCACCCACAGGGCTCCAACGCCCTTGGGCCCGTGAATCTTGTGGGCGCTGATTGCGATGAGGTCCGGCCCGTCAGGAATGTCCAGCCGGCCAAAGCCTTGAACAGCATCGCACAGAAACAACGCATCGGCATGATGTGCAGCTTCAGCCAATTCGGAAATCGGTTGAATCACGCCGATTTCATTATTGACCAGCATCGCCGAAACCAGTTGCGTGCCCTTTGGAATCTTGAAGCCGGGCCCAAGCAGGCCGTCCGATGCAACGGGCAATAGCCCGACCTTGCGACGGTCCTTCTGGAGCCAGAGTGCAGTATCCCGAACAGCTGCATGTTCAGTTTCCGCTATCAAAAGTCCGCCGCGCCCCGGAATGCCTCGAAGTGCCCAGTTCAGGGCTTCAGTTGCTCCACTCGTGAAAAAGACTCTTCCCCCCTTTGGCAACAGATCCGCAATTGCTTCACGCGCCAGTTCAATTGCGGCTGCAGCTTCCCTGCCCATCTTGTGGGTCGAATGAGGATTGGCAAATTTTTCGTCCAGCCAAGGTCGCATGGCAACGCGGACTTCGGGTGCAAGCGGGGTCGTTGCCTGATAGTCGAGATAGATGGTCACGGTGATATACGTTTCCACGCCTCGATGAATCGGTAAATGTCTGCGCGGCTCGTGTCAGGGCCAAAACTCGCACGGACTGTCTCACCGGCCTCGATTTCATCCCAACCTTGCGCCGCCAGCACCCGGCTGGCCTTCAAGGTTCCCGAAGAACAGGCGCTCCCGGCCGACACCGAGATCCCCGCCAAGTCGAATTGGATCAGCTGTGCAGACGCCGCCCTGCCGGGCATGCGGTAACTCGCAATTGTCGCAAGCCTTGGGCTCGATTTCGAGACAATCACACCTCCCGCCCCTTCAATTGCCCCATCGAGATGCGATCGCAAGTCGGCAGCCCGTGCCAACCACGAACGACTGGCTTCACAGGCGGCAGCAAAGCCCATTGCACCCGGGAGATTCTCGGTTCCCGGTCGATAGCCTTTTTCCTGTCCACCGGACGCTGCGATGAGCCCAAGATCCCGGATGAGGAGCGCGCCAATGCCGGGCGGCCCGCCAAGCTTGTGCGCCGAAACAGCGATGATATCCGCATCTGGCAACGCCAGCTTGCCCGCCGTTTGGGCGCAATCAGCCAGCAGGATGCCTCCCGCCTTGCGCACAACTGGTGCAAGCTCCTCAAGGGGCTGGATGACGCCCGTTTCATTATTGGCATGCTGGATCGCAACCAGCGGCTGCTTGGCCCCGAGCGCAGCCAGCCGGCCGAACAATGCGTCACGCGCCACAAGTCCCTCAGCCCCAACGGGGAGGAAATAGGCTTCTGGCGCGCAACGATGCACGGCTTCATGCTCGACTGCTGACACGATAAAGGCATCGGCGACGCAACGGCCAAGAGCAATGGCCAGGGCCTCGCTTGCCCCGCTGGTGAAAATCAGTTCATGCTCCCAACCAAGCGCAGCCTTGATCCGGCTCCGGGCATCTTCAAGCGCGGCCCTGGCTCCGCGACCTTCGGCATGCGGCGAAGACGGATTTGCCCAGAGTTTCAGGCCATCCAGCATCGCCTGACGGGCAACTGGCAGGACATGAGTCGTCGCTGCATGATCGAGATAAAGACGTTCGTTCAATTGCCATGTTCCGAATGATTGCGAAATGGACCCGCCTTCCTATATAGGCGCCAACAAGTTCGCACAGCCCGTTCTGTGCATCGTTCGAACAAAGTCTGCGAGTGATCCATGCCAGAAGTGATTTTCCCCGGCCCCGAAGGTCGGCTTGAAGGACGTTTCAACCCCGGCCCGCGCCCGCGTGCGCCCGTTGCCATGATCCTGCATCCGCATCCCCAAGGCGGCGGTACGATGAACAACCGTATCGTCCAGTCGCTGTACCAGACGTTCGTGCGCCGCGGATTTGCGACCCTGCGCTTCAACTTTCGCGGTGTTGGAAAGTCGCAGGGCAGCTTTGACAGCGGCATTGGCGAGCTATCGGATGCGGCTTCCGCGCTCGATTGGGTCCAGTCCATCCATCCTGAAGCCCAAACCACCTGGATCGCCGGTTACAGCTTTGGCGCCCTGATCGGCATGCAGCTTCTCATGCGCCGTCCCGAGATCAAGGGCTTCATCTCCATCGCGCCGCCGGCGAACATGTATGATTTCACATTTCTCGCGCCTTGCCCATCATCCGGCATCATCATTCAGGGCACCGGGGATGAAGTCGTCACGCCAAATTCTGTGCAGAAGCTGGTGGACAAGCTCCGCACGCAAAAGCACATCACGATTCATCACGATGAAATCCGTAACGCCAATCATTTCTTTGAGAATGAGCAGGCAGAATTGATGGCGTCGGTCGACAAATACCTCGATATGCGCCTTGATCCGCAATCCCCCATCCGATGAGGACTTGTCATGACGGATATGGAAGAGACCCTTCTGGGCCTGTTTACTGAAGTCGCAATCATAGAACATCTAGCCCGTACGCGCATCGAGCGCATAAGCGACAATCCAGCCGGCGCAGGCGAATTTGGCATTTTGAACTACTTTAACAGGACGCATCCGGATCCTGACACAATCGGGGGAATTGCCTGGGCATTCCAGGAAGACGAGGCTCACACGATAAGCAAGATCGCTTCGCTTGAAGCCAAGGGTTTTGTGACTGTAACGCCACCACTCAGCCGGGACAGCAATGCTGTCGTCTTTGTGACCGAAGCAGGGCGTGATGCGCAGGAAGAAAAAATCCGGTCCATGGCCCCGGAATTCGAGCAGCTGGTGGCCGAGATTCCCAGTTCTGACCTAGAAACAACAGTGAGGACATTGCGCGAAATCCGTCTGACGCTTGACCATCTGCCTGACCGGTGACGGTCAGGACGGCCAAGTCCAGATAAGAATATTGCCAAGCAGAACCGCGGCAGCCACCAGCATCAGGACTGCACGCTTGCGGTCCGTGCCGCGCCGCACGAGGAAGATACCGCCCCAAGCCAAGGCGATCACCACCAACATGGCCACCGAGAGCAAAATGTCGAACGTCGATTGAGATAGCATCTCGGAATCTAGCCCTTTGTCATCGCAGCGAAGACCGCCGGTTCAACATTTCCGCCGGACAAAATGACAAGCGTCCGCCCGACGGGTTCCACCTTTTCGCATAGCAAAGCCGCCAATCCTGCAGCTCCCCCGGGTTCCAGTGTCAGGCCGAGCGTATCGCGAGCGAAGCGCATTGCCATGCCGATTTCGCCATCGGATACGGCAACCCCTTTGGCCCGGCGAGATCGCAACACATCGAACGTCAGAGGTGAAACGCGCAGCGTTTGCAGCGCATCGCACGCAGTTGACGGCGGATTCGGCCCGACCGGCACAATGACTCCTCCCTCAAGCGAACGCGCCATATCGTCCCATCCCTCCGGTTCCGAAATGACAATCTGGGCATGGGGTGCCGCAAGCGCGAGCCCGGCTGCCAGTCCGCCGCCTCCACAGGGCGTTACGATCAGGTCGGGTTCGAAGCCCAACTGGTTGATTGCCTCCAGACCGGCGCTTCCCTGGCCCTCGATAATCCAAGGATCATCGAAACTCGGTACCACCGTTGCACCGCTTCTTGAGGCAATCTGCGCCGCAATTTCAGCACGGTCTTCCGTCGCCCGATCATAAAGAATTATTTCAGCGCCCCATGACCGTGTCGCTTCGACCTTGATGCGCGGGGCATCACGGGGGATGACAATTGTTGCGCTGATGCCAAGCCGCGCTGCCGCCCAGGCAACGCCCTGTGCATGATTGCCGCTCGAAAATGCAACCACGCCACGCGCCCTTTCGGCTTCGGAAAGATCCGTCAAACGATGCCACGCACCCCTCAGCTTGAAGGCGCCAATCGGCTGCAACGAATCGGCCTTGGCCCAAAGCTGGCTGCCCTTGATCTCGAACGGCACTACGGGTGTTGGCGGCAAAATGGCCGAGACTTTTTCATAGGCCCGCAAGACACCCGGAAATCCGGGCTTTCTGGCAGAAGATTCGGCGTCGTTCATGGTCCAGCATTTGCTCATGCAGTTATGCTTTACAAGGGGGGGCACAGTTCATATATCGCCTGCCGCTGCCCCAAGGGGACTTCCAATAACCGTAAGGCAGCCTTGCTTGAACTGAATCCATTTGGAGGTCCCTTGAATTGCACACGCACCATAGCGCGCTGGGGCTAGCGACTGCCCTGCGACCGGCCCAACCGGTCACGCTCATCCGCCCGCATGCCGCAATGCGTGCTGCCCGATTCTTCGTTGAGAAGTTTCCGGGTAAGTCGCTCTATGCCGTGAAGGCCAATCCATCGCCTGACCTGATTCAGCTCTTGTGGGAGAGCGGAATCACGCACTTCGACACAGCCTCGCTGAACGAGGTTCGTCTGGTACGCGCGATCGCACCGGATGCGACGCTGTGCTTCATGCATCCGATCAAGGCTGAAGAAGCAATTGCCGAAGCCTATTTTGATCACGGCGTTCGCATATTTTCACTCGACTCGATCGAAGAGCTGGACAAGATCGTTCGGGCCACGAAGGGCGCGACAGACTTGACTCTGTGTGTCCGCATTCGCGTGTCTTCGGAACATTCCAAGCTCAGCCTTGCTGCGAAGTTCGGGGCAGATCCTGCTGAAATGAAACAGCTTCTGATTGCCACGAGGCAGATTGCCGATGCATTGGGGATTTGTTTCCATGTCGGCAGCCAGGCAATGACGCCGAAGGCCTATATTGATGCGATGGAACGCGTTCGGGCAGCGATCGTGGAATCAGCCGTGACGGTGGACGTGGTCGATGTCGGCGGCGGTTTCCCCAGCGTCTACCCGGACATGGAGCCGCCGGCACTTGAGCATTATTTCGATGCCATTCATCGTTCGTTCGAGGACCTTCCGGTCAGCTACTCGTCTGAACTTTGGTGCGAGCCCGGCCGGGCGCTCAGCGCCGAATATTCTTCCCTGATCGTCCGTGTTGAGCGGCGGCGTGGCGATGAGCTCTACATCAACGACGGCGCCTATGGTGCGCTCTATGATGCCGCGCATGTCGGCTGGCGGTTTCCGGTCCAGCTTTTGCGGGAATCGCAATCGGAGACGCGCAATATGGCGTTCAGCTTCTACGGTCCGACATGCGACGATGCCGATCATATGGCAGGCCCCTTTTTGCTCCCTGCAGACACTGCGGCCGGCGATTATATCGAAATCGGCATGCTGGGGGCCTATGGCTGCGCAATGCGCACCGGTTTCAACGGATTTGGCAATGGCGACACGCATATCGTGACCGACGAGCCAATGGCATCGCTCTACTTGGAAGAGACGGAAGCGGCGCTTTCGTCAAACGTCGTAAAGCTGTAACGCCCACCCTGCATTTTCTCATTCCTGAGTAAGCGGCAGCCCATTGCATTGGCGCGTTGGGTTCCTGCCTTTTTGGGAATGACACTGGAATTTATGGAGACTCTTGAATGACTACGCCGCAAATCAACGCGCAGCGCAAGGCAGAGCTGCTGTCCAAGACAGTCGAACATATCGACATCAAGAGCTTCGACGCGCGCCCGATCATCGATGCGATGGGCAAGATGAGCTTCACGAGCCGCGATCTGGCGCGGGCAACGGGCATCTACAATCAGATGCTCGAAGATCCGCATTGCTCGATCTTCCTTGTCATAGCGGGTTCGACCTCCGCTGGCGGCTGTATGGATCTCTATGCGGAACTGGTCCGCAACAACATGGTCGACGGCGTGGTTGCAACGGGCGCCACGATCGTCGACATGGATTTCTTCGAGGGGCTGGGCCACAAGCACTATCAGGCGCTGGAAGTGCCTGATGATGACACGCTGCGCTCGCTCTACATCGACCGTATCTACGATACCTATATCGATGAAGAGCAGTTGCAGGATTGCGACTTCACGATCAACCAGATCGCGGAAAGCCTCGAACCCAAGGCCTATTCGAGCCGTGCTTTCATTCGTGAAATGGGCAAGTTCCTCTCGGAAAATGGCAAGAAGGACAACAGCCTCGTCAAGCTCGCCTATGAACATGACGTGCCCATTTTCTGCCCGGCCTTTGTCGATAGCTCCGCTGGTTTCGGCCTGGTGAAACATCAGGTCGACCGCGCAAAGGCTGGGAAGCCCTATATGATGATCGACGCCGTGGCGGATTTCCGGGAGCTCACGGATATCAAGATCAAGGCAGGGACAACCGGCCTCCTGATGATCGGCGGCGGCGTACCCAAGAACTTCATCCAGGATACCGTCGTCTGTGCTGAAATCCTCGGCCATGAGGACGTGGAAGTCCACAAATATGCAGTCCAGATTACGGTTGCGGATGTCCGCGATGGGGCATGTTCGTCCTCCACGCTTCAGGAGGCAGCTAGTTGGGGCAAGGTCAATACCGGCATTGAGCAGATGGTCTTCGCGGAAGCCGGTTCTGTGATGCCCCTGCTTGCTTCGGATGCTTATCATCGCGGAGCCTGGAAGACCCGTGCCAAGCGCAAATGGGGCGCAATTTTCGACTAGAAATCGGTCTCTTTTGACAACTCAAATAATCTGAGGCAGCTTCCCCTCCTCCAAAAACAATAAGGAGGGGAGCAACTCTTGGAAAACACCATACTCGCGCCAGCAGCCGTTCTTGTGTTCTGGTCTCTCATCATGCTTGTCTGGATGGCTTTGACCAGATTCCCGGCCATTGCCAAGTCCGGCATGGATCTGAAGTCCTTTCCACCTGGCGGACGCGGCCAGGATCTGGACGCCGTTTTGCCGCCAAGCGTCAACTGGAAATCGCACAACTACACAAACCTGATGGAGCAGCCGACAATATTCTATGCAACCGTGTTTGTTCTGGCGCTCTCTGGCGCAGGGGGTGGAACAAACACAACGCTCGCCTGGGCGTACACCGGCATCCGCATAGTCCACAGCATTTGGCAGGCAACCGTGAACAAGGTCATGCCGGTCCGTTTCGGCCTGTTTTTCTTGTCGACAGGCTGTCTCCTTGTTCTTGCCATCAACGCAGTACGCATCACTTTGGGGGTCTGATTCATGAAAAGCGAAATTCTTCAGCCGATCGTAGCACTTGCCGCATGGACCATGGTCATGTGGCTTTGGATGTACGCCACGCGGATACCCGCAATGGGCAAGGTCAAGGAACTGGACACCGCCAATATGGTGGGCGGAACCGGCGCCAAGCTGGACGGCGTTCTACCAGAAAAAGTCCAGTGGATTGCGCATAACTACAATCATTTGCATGAAGCGCCGACGGTCTTCTACGCTGTCGCACTGACACTCGCGGTGGCGGGTGCCGGAGACGGCCCCAACGCGCACATTGCCTGGATCTATGTGGCGCTGCGCATCCTCCACAGCCTCATTCAGGCGCTCTGGAACCGCGTGATGGTACGTTTTCTTGTCTTCGTGCTGTCTAGCCTGACGCTGGTTTGCCTCGTGTATCAGGCTGCTACGGCCGTCTGCTCTGGTTAGCGTTTGAAGGTTGCTGCCAGTTCCACATGGGTCGACCAGCGGAACTGGCCAACCGGCTTGATCGTCACCAGTCTGTAACCCGCGTCCATCAGCGATTTGGCGTCGCGTGCGAAGGTCGACGGATTGCATGAAACATAGGCAATGCAGGCGACCCGGGATTTCGCCAGTTGCTCGACCTGCTCCTTGGCTCCTGCCCGAGGCGGATCGAGGATTACGGCTTCGAAGCGATCAAGCTCGTCTGGCGAAAGGGGCCGTCGAAACAGATCGCGATGTTCGCAGACAATTTGCTTCCCCGCTTTTCGGGCAGAAACCTGAAGGGCAACGAGCGGATCACGCCCTCCTTCTGCGGCGTGAATGACACCATCAATCGACAAGGCAAAAGTACCTAGCCCGGCAAAAAGGTCTGCAATGGCGCGACGGTCCACAACGGCGTGCCGAACAGCTTCCACCAGAGCAGCTTCACCCTGCGGGGTCGCCTGAAGAAAAGCCCCCTCCGGGAGCGCAACCGGCACAGTCCCCAACGTGATCGTAACCGGCTCCGGCTCCCAGCGAGCCGAAGGCCCAAAGCCTTCATCAATCGAAAGCCGCGCGAGATTGTGAAATGCCGCAAAATCCAAAAGAGCTTCGGTCGCCGCCAAGCCTTCGACCTCCACTCCTGTGATCAGGAGGTCGACCCCCTGATCAGCACGCGTCATGCGCACTGTTGCACGTATCCGTTCCGGCAGAAGTGTCGCCAGAAGCTGTCGCAAAGGAGTCACCATCCCCCCCAACTGCGGATCAAGGACCGGACAGCTGCGCACATCGGTTATCCTGTGGCTGGACGCCTCGTTGAAGCCCAGCAGCACTTGCCGCCCCTTGCGCTCTGCCGTCAAAGCCGCGCGCCTGCGGCTGCGGGGCGGCGAAACATGAGCCTCCTCGAATTGTTCGAATGCAATGCCTTGAGCAGAAAGGGCGGATCTGATCCGGTCACGCAGAAAATCGGCATAGGCA
>JAXMDX010000012.1:0-92466 GCA_046348625.1 Sphingomonadaceae bacterium | reverse complement strand
AGAAACAGGGATCGGCGCCTGACCGGATTATCCTTGAAGCAAACGTCGAAGAGCAATCGACTGGCGAACTGCAGTTGTCTGCCGGTTTTTCATCGATTGAGCGATTCATCATCAATGCGTCGATCCGGCAGCGAAATTTCCGCGGCAAGGGCCAGGAGCTTCGTGCCAGCGTCAACTATTCCACCTTCTCCAAATCTGTCGAACTCGGATTTACCGAACCCTATTTGTTCGACAAGAATATCGCACTGGGCGGAGACATTTTCCGCAGGGATTACAACAGCTTCAACTTCGTCAATAACAACCGGAATACGACGTATCAGCAGCTTACGACGGGTTTCCAGGTGCGGGTCGGTGTCCCGTTGACCGAATTCTGGTCCTTTGCGGGCCGGTATGGCCTTAGCCTTGATGACGTCACCCTGGACAGGCAGCAGTTCTTCTTCAACGGGCAGTGCGACCCCCTTCTGGCAGGGCGTTTCCTGTGCGATGCGATTGGCAAGCGCACGACGTCGTCCATCGGCTACAGCCTCGTGTTCGACAATCTCAACAATCGCCTTCGGCCCAGCGCGGGGCAGCGCGCCGTGTTCAGCCAGGACTTCGCGGGACTCGGCGGCAGTGTCAAATATCTGCGGACGCGATTTGATGCTGACAAATATTGGAAGGTTCTGGGCAATTTCATTTTCTCCGTCGGTTTTGAAGCGGGCTATGTCTTGCCTTTTGGCTCCGACCGCGGGGCCGGCGTCGACAAGGTTCGCTTGACGGACCGGTTCTTCCTCGGCGAGCCTGAAATGAGAGGCTTCGATATCCGTGGTGTAGGCCCAAGGGTCCAACGGCAGCGTTATGACATAACCACCGGGAAACTCGTCACGGATCGCAACCAGATTACTGATGATGCCTTGGGCGGTCGTGCCTATTACAAGGGCAGGCTGGAACTTGAGATTCCGCTGGGATCCGGGGCAAAAAGCCTCGGAATTCGGCCGTCGGTGTTCATGGATGTGGGCTCGGTCTTCGGAGTACGTCGTCCCAACCTGACGACATTGACGAATTTCACAGATCCCTCTGACAACCGGATCAAGTTCCAATGCCGCAATTCGACGACAGGCGTTACGACGTTTGCGACATTGCAGACGCCGACTTCTCCGCCTTCGGCAACCAATCAATACACCGTTTGCCCCACGACTTCGACGCCCTTTGCTCCCTTCAATGAGCAGTTCTTCGGCGATACGTGGAAGCCGCGATTGTCCGTCGGCTTTGGCTTCAACTGGAAATCACCCTTCGGTCCGTTCAGGATTGATATAGCCAAGGCTCTGTTAAAGCAGCCCGGGGATGATACGAAATTGTTCACATTCAATGTAGGAACCCAATTCTGATGAAAACAATACTCAAGGCTGCCCTTTTGGCAGCAACTCCCGTTCTCGCAGCAGTCGCGCTCCCGGCAATTGCGTCGGCTCAGGCCGTCAGCAACGTGGCAGTCGTCGATCTTGAGGAGGCAGTCTCCAAGTCGAACGCCTACAACACGGCGATCAGCCAGATCAAAGTGACCTACAAGGCACAGATTGATGCAGCAGATGCTCGTGCGAAGGCACTGACAGCTGAGCTTCAGCCACTTGCAGCGGCATATCAGGCGGCTGCCAAGGCACCGAGTGCAGCCCAGAACCAGGCTGCCCTGCAGCAGCAGCTTGCGACCCTGCAGCAGCGTGAACAGGCAGCGAATGTCGAGGTATCCAAGCTGTCTGCACCAGTCGCGCTTGCCCGTGCCTATGTTCTCGAGCAGATCCAGATGAAACTCGAGGCTGCCGTGAACAGCGCAATGGCCAAGAAGCGCATCAACGTGGTGTTGCAGCCGCAGGCCGTGATCAAGGTTCTGCCAGCTGCCGACATTACGAACGACGTTCTTGCTGAATTGAATGCGTCGGTTCCAAGTGTCAGCATTACGCCGCCTGCCGGTTGGCAGCCGGGCCAGGCCGGCGCAGGTCAGGCACCTGCTCAGCCACAGCCACAGGGCCGGTAGTCCAATTTGTGAGCAGTATTGATGATGTGAAGCTGCCAATCGGGCCACTCGACGTTCGGGCGGTCATGGCAGCCTTGCCGCACCGTTATCCAATGCTTCTGGTCGACCGTGTCGAGGAAATCATTCCCGACCGGTCGATTGTTGCCATCAAGGCGGTGTCGATCAATGAAGACTTCTTCAACGGGCACTTCCCGGGACGCCCGATTATGCCCGGTGTCCTGATCGTCGAAGCGCTGGCACAAGCTGCTGGTGTTCTCGCGGTTGAAAGCCTCGGTCTCGCCGGTTCTGGCAAGCTCGTCTATTTCATGGCCATCGAAGGTGCGAAGTTTCGTTCTCCAGTCGAACCAGGTTGCCTGTTGAGACTTGAGGTCGAGTTTGTGCAGAAGCGTTCGAGTGTCTGCAAATTTGCAGGAAGAGCGCTTGTTGATGGCAAAGTTGCGGCCGAAGCGAACTTCACGGCGATGATCGCGGACCCGCCGGCTTGAGGCTTGCTCTTCGCGGGCAAAGTCGCTATCGGCGCCGCTTCGCATCCATGGCTGGTCGGAAACCAGCTATCAAACCGGAGCAATTTCAGTGAAAAAAGACATTCATCCCGACTATCACATGATCAAGGTGCAGATGACCGATGGCACCGTGTTCGAGACGCGCTCGACATGGGGCAAGGAAGGCGATCTGATGACACTGGATATTGATCCGCTTGCGCATCCTGCATGGACCGGCGGTCGCGGACAGATGCTTGATACGGGTGGCCAGGTTGCACGCTTCAACAAGCGTTTCGGTGGTTTGACCCTGAAAAAGGGCTGATCCTCCGAATTGGCAAGAAAAAGCCGCCGGGAACGGCGGCTTTTTTATTGTCCTTTGACCGGCTTTGGAAGCGATCAG
Source organism: Sphingomonadaceae bacterium (assembly GCA_046348625.1). GTDB lineage: Bacteria > Pseudomonadota > Alphaproteobacteria > Sphingomonadales > Sphingomonadaceae > Aquisediminimonas. The sequence continues at coordinate 89,576 of JAXMDX010000012.1, read as the reverse complement.
TCTCCCTCGCCTGGTTCTGGCGAGAAATACTTGTCATATTTGCCCTGCTCGCCCTTGTGCTCATCGGCGTCGGCCGGAGCTTCGCGGCTCTTGGTAATGTTCGGCCAGGACGCAGAGAAATTATTGTTCAACTCCAGCCACTGCTCAAGTCCGCTTTCCGTATCCGGGAGAATGGCTTCGGCGGGACATTCGGGCTCGCACACGCCGCAATCGATGCACTCGCTGGGGTTGATCACCAGCATGTTCTCGCCCTCATAGAAACAGTCCACGGGGCAGACTTCGACACAATCCATGTACTTGCACTTGATGCAGGCCTCGGTCACCACATAGGTCATTATGCTCTCTCCGCGATTTGTAGGCCTCATGCCTAGAATCAGCGATAGCTCACGTCAATCGGCTCTGGCATCATCATCTCTTCATAGCAGGATTGTGCTTCAGCGGCCGGACCCCGTCTGACTGGCAAACGCACAACGCGTATCGCCCGGATCTTGGCATGGACGATCATGGTAATTGTCTGGCCGACCCGGACCTCGACATGCGAGGCAAGAACAGGCTTTCCATCGATGCGTATGCTCCCCTGCTGGATCAACGCTGTCGACTTGGATCGGCTCTTCGCAAACCTTATGAAGTAAAGAAATTTGTCCAGCCTCAGCTTTGGGTCCTTTTCATTCGATCTCGCAAGTCCGCAAAACTGCCATTCGGCCTGCTAAGCTCCTGCTTTCGACGGTGCCTGCCAATCCAGCGCCAAAGCTCGGGGTTCGCCGGGCCCGCTGGCTTAAAGCCAAGCGCGCGCAAAATTCGCGCAAGCGTCGGTTGCCCGATACCGAGTTGGGTGGCAATTTTGGCATCAGGAACAAAGCTGTTCTTGCCACTTCGCTGCTCGTGCAAGGCCCGTGCGATCCGCTCGACAAGGTCTATCCTGACCATTTGGTTGCCAAAGTTTCGATAGCCTGCCTCCAATGCACTGGCGGCCAATTCTGGCGCGGGTCGGTCGAGCAGCGTCAGGCCTGGCATCGGAAGTGGAGGCATGGGACGGTTACGATTCACTGCCAGCAGTGCCGCTCTCAGTCGCGTCGCCTCAGGCTTCAGAAGACCGTGATGAAAGATGTCGAGCGCGCCAATCACAATACCTGCCTGCCTCAGGCGTCGCCTGTCTGCCGGCGTTAGAGCCTCAAGATTTGTGTCGAGCATGGACCGTGTACAAAGACCGGTTGTGCTTATGAGCGTTGCAACAATCGCGCGTATTGCCGCAGGCATGCCGGGATCAGTTGAAAGCCGCTGAAATTGATGCAGGGGCGCCAAGCGAGTCTCGGCGCTGTGCTTCAGCCAGGCCTCGAGCCGTTCCTGCACCTGCAATCGTAATGCCGAGGGTAACCGCGCAAGGGCGGAATGGAGAAGAATCGCCGGAGCGAGCAATGTGCGGCCGCGGCGAAGGGTCGCGACGCATGCCCCTTTCCAGAGGATCCCAATCTCTTCGTCAACCCGTGTGGACAAAGTGAATTCCCGCTCTGATCCGGCCACGAGCAAACGAGCACGTCGTTCAATTTCGCTCGGCAATCGTCGTTCGACCGCTGCAACCAGGCGTTTGCGGTCTTCAAGTCTCGTCGCATGATCGATACGCAATACAAAGCCGTCCAGCCTTCCCAGAGGCTCATCCTCAACCGTGATTGCGCCATTTTCTGCAAAGCGCACATCAAGTGGTGCCGCATCCGCTGCCATACTGCGGACGAGTAGCGTCGTGCGTCGGTCAACAAATCGTTGGGTCAGTTTTTCGTGGAGGGCGTCCGAAAGCCGTTGTTCAAGGGCGCGCGTCCTTTCCGCCCATTCTTCCGCGTCTGTGAGCCAGTCGGGACGCTGCGACGCATAGGCCCAGGTCCGCACTGCGGCGATCCGGCCTGTCAGGGCAGAAATATCGCCCTGTGCAGTGTCGAGCCGAGCAAGTTCAGATGCGATGGTTTCTGCAGGAATGACGCCAGACCCCGTCTCGAGATAGCGGAATATCTGCATCACCTGTCTTGAATGGAACTCCGCGCCCATATGACGAAAGTCGGGAAGTCCGCAGACCTCCCAAAGGCGCGCGATGCGAGCCGGAGTTTTCAGCAGATCATGAAGCTCGGCCAGCTCGTGGATTCTCTTGAGGACGGCAAGATCGACGGCTTCCGGTGCTGGCCTGAGGGTGATGAGCTCCGGTGCCTTCTCAAGCGACGCAATGAGCGCATCCATGGTTGAGAAGTCAGGATTGGATTCACGCCAGTAGAGGTGGTCAAGGGCCGTGAACCGGTGATTCTCGATGCGCTCGATTTCAACGTCTGTGAAATCCGGTTGTCGCTCGCCACCTGCCAACACACCAAAGCTTCCATCTCTTTGATGACGACCCGCTCTTCCGGCAATTTGGGCCATTTCGGAGGTATAGAGTCTTCTCTGGCGCTTGCCGTCGAACTTGGACAGGCTCGCGAAGGCTACATGGCCAAGATCGAGATTGAGTCCCATTCCAATCGCGTCAGTCGCCACGAGATAGTCGACATCTCCCGACTCGAACATTGCGACTTGAGCATTGCGGGTGCGAGGGGACAGCGCACCCATAACCACGGCCGAGCCGCCGCGAGTTCTGCGGATCATTTCAGCGATTCCGTAGACTTCTTCCGCAGAAAAAGCGACGATGGCCGATCGCGGCGGAAGCCGGGACAGCTTCTTTGGGCCCACATAGCTGAGATTGGAGAAGCGCGGCCGATTGATAATCTCTGCTTCTGGAACAAGTGAGCGCAGCAGTGGAGCAAGTGTCGCGGCGCCCAGAATCATTGTCTCTTCGCGCCCGCGGACGTTGAGTATCCGATCCGTAAAGACGTGGCCACGCTCTGGATCCGCGCCGAGTTGCGCCTCGTCAATCGCCACAAATGCAACGTCGCGTTCAACGGGCATTGATTCGACTGTGCAGATCAGCCATTTCGCATGCGGCGGGAGGATCTTTTCCTCACCCGTGATCAGTGCAACGGTCGAGTCACCCTTGATCGACCGGACACGGTCGTAGACCTCCCTCGCCAAAAGGCGCAGAGGAAAGCCCATCATTCCGCTCGAATGCGCACAAAGGCGTTCGATCGCGAGGTGGGTCTTGCCCGTATTGGTCGGCCCCAGAACCGCTTTTACCGAAGCGCCTGACATGCGGTACACATTGGTTGCTCAGGTGATTCACGCAAGAGGGAGAATCGCAGAACGGGCAATTCGCACGATTCGACGCAAAAATGGCTGAAATATCTGCCTCTTAGTTTGACATTAACCATCTTGGGCCAGAAACACCTGCGACGCGTCGGTTAAATGGCCGTACAGTCAGGAACCGGGGTCAAAAGGGGGCGATAGCCTTTGTTTCAGCGCAGCGAACATGGATTTGGCCATGCGGGCCTGACGCTGACGCTCAATTCCGCGCACGCATTGCCGGTCGAGAGGGAAGGTTGGGCAGGCCGTTTCGACCGCCTGACCGAGTATCTTTCCGGGCTCGATTGGGTTCCAGACCTTGGCGCCAACGTCGGCTCACTCGATTGGTTTCGTGGGCTTTTTACCTGCACCGTGCTGTGCGTTTTGCCGATCATGCTGATGCCCGACGTGCGGCCCTTGCCGGTAGCTGTGCCTGCTCCATTGGATCATGATGCATGGGAAGAGACCAGGGCCCAGACGATCGCTCCGGCTGCCTGGGGCGGCGACACGGGCAAACATATGGCTGCAACCGATGCCGTGATCGCATTGGCCAATGCGCCTGAACGACCTACACTCGAATTGACCGCTTCGTTGGGTCAAGGCGATGGATTTGCGCGCGTCCTCGAACGCGCCGGTGTCGGCGAGGGCGAGGCTCATCAGGTTGCCAACCTTGTTTCCAGTGCGACTGCTTTGGGCGACCTGAAGCCTGGAACTCAAATCAAGCTGACCCTTGGACGCCGAACCAATCGGAATGTGGCGCGACCGCTGGATTTTCTGGCATTTCGCGCACGGCTTGATCTGGGCCTCGTTTTGAGGCGCGAGGGAGCGGGGCTCACCCTGCAGCGCATTCCAGTTTCGGTTGATCGGACACCGCTTCGGATACAGGGGCAGGTAGGAGACAGTCTCTATCGCTCGGCACGTGCTGCCGGTGTTCCCGCTCGTGCCGTAGAGTCATATATTCGCGCAATTGCATCAAAACTCTCGCTTGGCAGTGACGTGAATGCGGATGCTCGGTTCGACCTGATCGTTGAACATGCGCGGGCAGCAACCGGTGAAACCGAAGTCGGGAAGTTGCTCTATGCAGGACTCTACCGTGGGTCCCGCAAGACACAGCTCCTGCAATGGACGGTTGGCGGACGCACGGATTGGTATGAGGCATCGGGTGTCGGTCAGGCGCGAGGGGGCGGTTTTGCCCAGCCGGTTGCCTATGCCCGCATCAGCTCCGGCTTCGGCATGCGTTTTCACCCGCTTCTCGGCTACACTCGGCTTCATCGCGGCGTCGACTATGCCGCGCCCTATGGCGCGCCGATCCGCGCGGTCAGCGATGGTTTCGTTGCCAATGCAGGCTGGGCCGGTGGTTATGGCAATCAAGTCAGGATTGCCCATAGCAACATACTCGGGACCAGCTATTCGCACATGAGCCGGATTGTCGTCAGTCCCGGAAGCCGGGTCTTGCAAGGCCAGGTCATTGGCTATGTGGGCTCAACCGGACTTTCAACGGGGCCACATTTGCATTTTGAAGTCTATCGGGCGGGTCAGGTGGTCAATCCCATGACGGTGAACTTTACTTCCACCTCCCTTCTGAGTGGGAATGAGCTGTCACAATTCCGTGCGAGGCTTTCGGCCCTCCTCAAGCTTCCTGTGAATGGCAGCGCTGCGACAACTTCTGCTTCCACAGCCTTGAGATAAAAATTTTTGCGACATCAAGGGCTGGACGTTCGCGCGCAATTCGCGCAAATGGCCCTCCGCATGTGCCGGCTTAGCTCAGATGGTAGAGCACCTGATTTGTAATCAGGGGGCCGCGGGTTCGATCCCTGCAGCCGGCACCAGCAGCTTCTGAAGGGCGCCTGAAACTGCATTTTGATTTCGTACGGCGCTTTCGCCGGTCTTGAACGACACAAGTCGATCATCTTCGCTCGCGGGCAACCCCATCTGGTGGAAGCATTGCTTTATCCAATCAATGGCATTGCGTTTTGACTGCGATGCCATCGACATGCGATTGAAGGACATCCAGAGGTCGGAACTCTGAACGATGGGCAGGTCGAGTATTTCGATGTTGGCACCCGGTCCGCAGAGATGGCTTGGCAACGCTCCGATACCGAAACCGGCTACGATCGCACGGTGCAGAAGATTGGTGCCATTGGTCTTTGCAGCAATCAGGCGATCCGCCCGTTCATTGCCGAGAATTTGCCGCATCGTCTCCTCTGTCAGACCATAGGATTCCTGCAAAATGAAACGATGGCCGTCGAGGTCTTCAAGAGACGTCGGCCTGCCAAAACGATCCAGATAGGCTCTGGACGCACAGGGGAAAAAACGGATTGTGGCCAGTTTGCAGACGATGGTTTCCGGATTGGTTGGCCTTGAAAAGCCAATGCAAATATCCCGCTCGGTCGAATGGATCCGGTCTTGATCTACATCGCATTGGAGCGAGATCTTGCTTGCGATCGACTCCATCAGGGCTGGCAGCTTTGGCGCAAGCAAAAACTCACCAATGCCCTCGGTGCAACATAAGGACAGAATTTCGCCGCCTGTTGATTGCGCAATGCTGGCACGAGGTGCAAGTCGCCCGATTACAGAGTCCATCTCGAGCACGACGTCGAGCGCGGTCATCCCTTCTATGGTTAGCGACAAGCCATCCCGGCTGCGCTGGAAAAGCGTCATGCCGAGTGCCTTTTCAAGTCGGTCGATTCTGGAGCGAATCGTATTCACGGACAAATTGTGCTTGGCCGCTGCTCTTCTGAAGCTTCGTTCCGGCGCGATGGATCGGAAAAAGTTCAAATCATCCCAATTCAGCATCGCCAACTCCAAACAATTTGCCGTCATTGAGGTGAACACCAGTTTCAAGTTTTTGGATGCCAGTGCTCTCCGGGGCACCGCCGATATCCAGGAAAATTTTTCTAAGGTGTACGTGCAACCAATTACTTGCCTTCGATCATAGTAATGGGTGCATCATCTGGATTATTTTAATTGTCCGAAGTTTTGTCATTCCTGGAAACATCTTTTCGCGAACTTGCACTGTTTGCAGGTGTAGGTATTTTTCTGGGATCCTTGTCTGAGATTTTACTCGATCTCGTCGCATTGTGGGTCCGTGTGTCGGATAGTCGATTGACGGCGAGATCGCAGGGGACGCCAGTTGCTCTTGAGGCTGACGAGATCGGCCCTTTCGCCGTGTTCATTCCGGCCTGGAAAGAAGCCGATGTCATCGGCCAGATGCTGGACGCGGCGCTGCTCTCCTACACTGGTGATGACGTGCACATGTTCGTTGGCTGCTATCCCAATGATCCAGATACAATTTCGGTGGTTCGCAAACGCGAAGGCGAAAAGATCACGCTGGTCATGGTTGACCGGGACGGGGGTACAACCAAAGCGCATTGCCTCAACAATGTATATCGCGCTCTGTTGACTTTCGAACAGGCAAGTCGCCGCAAGTTTGCAGGCATCATCCTGCACGACGCCGAAGATGTCATTAGTGCCGACGAAGTGAATGTCTTTCGACGCAGGGCAACCGCCTTCGCGATGATCCAGTTGCCTGTCTATCCGCTCCGAAATCCGGCAAGCCTGTGGATCAGCGGCCACTATTGCGACGAGTTCGCTGAGGCGCATGGCAAAACCATGATCGCGCGCCAGGCTATTGGAGCAGCGCTCCCCTCGGCTGGCGTTGGCTGCATGTTCAGGCGGGATGTCATTGAAGCGCTTGCGACGATTCATGGCGGAGAGCCGTTCTCGGAAGACAGCCTGACGGAAGACTATGAGCTGGGACTCAGGCTGCGGGATTTGGGGTTCAATTCCGCGTTCATTGTTGAACCTAACGCCTCTTTACCCGGATTCGTGTGCACGCAGGCCTATTTTCCACATCAACTGGCCAGTTCAGTGAAGCAAAAGGCGCGCTGGATGGCTGGGATCGGGCTCGAAGGGTGGATGCGTCTGGGTTGGGGCGAGGGATGGCCCGAAGTCTGGATGCGAGCGCGAGATCGGCGGGGACTTGTTTCGGCAGTCATACTGATTGCAGCCTACCTTGCGCTGCTCATTGTGTTGCTGCTTTGGCTCTTGCAGGGCTTGTCGGGACGGCCCTTCTCTGCCCCTCAAGGGCTCCTCGGTGTGCTGCTATGGGTCAATCTGGCCATGGCCATCTGGCGGCTCGCCGTCCGATCATTTTGCACATGGTTATACTATGGCTGGCGCGAAGCTATTTTCTCCGTCCCGCGCGTATTCGTTTCGAATTTCATAGGTATACTGGCTGCCCTTGCAGCCGTTCGGCTTCATTTGTCGGCTCAGCGTTCCGGTCAGGTCAGGTGGGAAAAGACTACGCATGTCTTTCCCTCCTGAAAACGATGAAGGGCTCGAAGTCTCCTGCTCTGGTCAATCTCGCCGTTCTTGTATTCGGCTGGGTTTTCCTACGTCTCTGCGTAATGGGCTTTTCTGCTTCGCCACCCGAATTCTCGCCCGGCAAAAGGCAGGACTTTGCTTCAGCGGCATTGGCCAGTTTGTTGTCCCAACCTGCTGCTTCTGAGGAAACGGGCCACACTATTCCGGAATCCATCCCGCACATCGCGGCCAGGCCGCCTCACATTGTCGGCATTCGACCTCGAAAGCCATGGCAAAACACGGACGTGCGAGTGCCCGTTCCCCATCAAGACTTCTTGGTCAGAAACGTAGTTGAGCCAATTGGACCAACGGTGGCCACGAACGGCGCGGCCCAGACGATCATGGGTCCGTCGCAATCTGGGCGGCCTTTGCGGAACTGGCAGCTTTCTGGATATGCTCTTGTTCGAACCGGTAGCGGACAAGCAGGGATTGCCGCGAATGGCCAGCTTGGTGGGAGCCAAATTGGATTGCGTGCGCAAAGACTGATCATTCGCTCAGGGCGCTTCTCGTTGTCAGCCAATGGCCGCATCTCGGCCCCAATCGCTGAAGCAGACGGGAAAGAGGCCGGCATCGGGTTTGCGGTCAAGCGATCAGCGAGAATTCCCATAGAGTTTATCGTTGAACGCCGAGTCAGGCTGGATCGAGGAGGGCGCAATGCGGTGGCCGGTTTGATTGCGACCGGATTTGATGATTTCCGCTTGCCAGCCAAGCTGCTTTTGTCGGGCTATGTTCAGGCAGGCGCCGTCGGATTGAAAAGGCGCGACGGATTCATAGACGGCGCCGTTCGGGCAGAGCATGCACTCTTGGACCTGGGCAAAGCGAACATTCGCCTTGGCGCTGTTATAGCCGGGTCTGCGCAGCAAGGCGTTTCCAGAGTGGACATTGGTCCGACAGTCGCCGCCCGCTTTCGGCTTGCCAAAGCATCTGTCAGGGTATCTGCCGAGTGGCGAGAGAGGGTTGGCGGCACCGCATTGCCCGGCTCAGGTCCGGCAATCACAGTGGGCTTTGACTACTGAACGTCCGGCCTCAGCAGCGTAATCTTTGCTTTTCCGTGTACCCTTTCGGCGTCGACAATGAAGCCCGGGACGGTAACGGATTCCGCGCGCCCGGTTTCAATGCTGACCAAAGTGCCCGGTCCAACCCAGCCGAGTCTGCGGCATCTGTCGAGTACAACTTGCCCGGCCCGGGTGCCATAGGGCGGGTCCATGAGCATCAAATCATAAGGTGCGTTCGCTGGCGCAAGTGTCGTTGCCGATTGAGCCCGAATATCAACCTCGGCTTTGAGTGCCGCGGCATTGGTTCGCAAAGCTTCAAGAGCCTGACGGTCCTGTTCTACAAAGGTGCACAAATCCGCCCCGCGTGACAGCGCCTCAAGGCCCAAGGCCCCGGATCCGGCAAACAGGTCCGCGACGCGAAGGCCCTGAAAGCTGCCGAGGCGGCTGAGGAGCATTGAAAAAAGCGCTTCGCGTGTCCGGTCAGCCGTTGGCCGAGTTGTTTCGCCCTTGGGCGCTATAAGTCCTCGACCGCGCCATTGACCCGCGATGATTCTCACAGGGACTTCCGAAAAGCCACAAGTTCGTGTTGCTTGATTTCATCAACGCCCCCGGCAGGCAGGTCACCCAGCACAAAAGGACCATAGCTTGTCCGGATCAGTCGCGAGACCTTCAGGCCCAAATGTTCCAGCACCCGCCGAACTTCGCGATTTTTGCCCTCTGCGAGGCTGAGTTCGATCCAGACATTGGCACCGGTGCGCCGTTCAAGGTTCGCATTGATGCTGCCATAGCGTATGCCCTCGATTTCAACGCCCATCATCAGGCTTTCCAGTTGTGCCTGGCTGACGTTGCCATAGGCCCGCGCCCGGTAGGACCGGGTGACTCCGGTTGCCGGCAGTTCGAGCTGGCGCTTGAGTTCACCGTCGGTCGTGAGCAGCAATAGCCCTTCCGTGTTCAGGTCAAGCCTGCCAACTGGCATCAGCCTAGGGAGGCCTTTCGGCAGGCGGTCGTATATGGTTGGCCGGCCCTTCGGGTCTCTCTCTGCAGTCAGGAGACCCGTGGGTTTGTGGTAGCGAAAAAGCCGGGCGGCGGCAGGCGGCTTTACGGATTTTCCGTCGACAGTCACGCCGGTCAAGGATTTGAGAAGTGTCGCGGGCGTTTCGATCGTTACGCCGTTGAGAGCAATACGGCCTTCCGAAATCATCCGCTCGATCTCGCGTCGCGAAGCGATACCTGCCCGTGCGAGCAGCTTGGCGATGCGCTGTTCTTCGCGAGGATCCGCTTTTGGGGCACTTGGGGGCCGGGCCGTGTAACCGGAATGACGTTTCATGCGAACGCCGTTAGACTTGTTTAGTGAGATTTGCCATGCGTCTTGTCGTCCTGCTTTCTACCCTTCTTGCAGTCTCCTCAGGAGCCGCACCCCCCGCAAATTTCGTTAAAATGACACCAGTCGCAGTCGAGCTTTTCACGAGCCAGGGGTGTTCATCTTGCCCGCCTGCAGATGCTCTGATCGAAAGGCTGGCAAAGGAGCCCAACATTGTGGCCATCACCCGGCCAGTAACTTATTGGGACAGCCTTGGTTGGAAGGACACGCTGGCCCGCGAGGCAAACACGATCCTGCAGCGCAGTTATGCAGCGCGCGGCGGCGAAGGGTCAGGAGTCTATACTCCGCAGGCCATGGTGCAGGGGCGAATGGCCGCTGTTGGCTCAAGCGAAGGCAAGTTGCGGCGCCTCATTGAGGCCGAGAAGCAAAGGCCGGGCCCGACTGTTTCCGCGCGTGCAACGGCTGATGGCGGGCGCACAATCATGATCGATCAAAGCGTCAGCACAAATGCATCCGTCATCGTGGTCGCGCTCAAGAGTTCCGCCATTGTCAGAATCGGAGCGGGAGAGAATGGTGGCCGCGCAGTTCGTTATACAAATGTGGTACTTGCTGAAAACGATGTCGGGCGTTGGTTTGGCGGCAATGCGACATTTACAGTGCCTGCGAGGCTTATGAAGCAGTCCGGCGCAGATCGATATGCTTTGTTGCTACGTGAGGGTCCTGCCGGCAGAATTGCCGCTGCTCGCTACATCTGATCAATCCGCGCCTCTATGGCATCATGGAACTGCCGGATTCCGCCTTCCAGTGTGCCCAAGGTCAGCTCCGTTACGGCACCGGACGTGAGACCTTCCTGCCCCAAGGCAGCTGCCCGGAAATCTTCTGACCCAAACACGCTGCCGTCGAGCAGGTCCCAACTCCTCTGCCAATGCTGCTGCGCCTTTTCCGTTTGGGGCGCTTCGGGAATGAGCATGAAGTCCTCGACCAATGTGTGATCGACTGCCTGAGGCATCATGACCATCAGGTTCACATAGTCCGGGCTGACGACGACTTCCGCCGCAGGAAAGAGCGAATAGGCAAAGGTCACTGCAGATCGCAACTGCGGCCAATTCCCCATGTCGATATCGGCAAGTTCGGCTGCGCGCCCGACCGCTGAGCGCTGGTGCCCGCCGATCATGTCGGCTGCCGTTATCCCATCCTTGAAAAAGGGCCCGATTGTTTCGGAATGCAGTCGCGTGACGTGATAACTTTCGAGGAATGCGTCCATGATGAGCTTCCAGTTCGCAGGAACATCATGGGTCCGTCTCGCAAAAAGATGGAGGCCAGCCATCCCGAAAGCATCGAAATCCCGCCCCAGAGTGGCTGCTTCGCTGAAGTCTGCATCTTCGACTGGTGAGAACCAGATCAGGCCGCCCGCTTCAAGCGTTGGCAAACGCTTCAGTCCGTATTCGCCCTTGTCAAGGCCAGGGAAAGTCTCAGGCCGCGGCAGGGCAATCAATGTGCCATCAAGCGCATACGTCCAGGCGTGATAGGGGCAGGCAATCCTGCTGGCGCAAACGGTGTCCTGGCCTTCGACCAGACGCGTACCACGATGCCGACAGACGTTCAGGAAGACATGTGCTTTGCCAGTCTTGTCACGTGCCAGGAGCAGCGGCCGACCCGTGCTGTCGTGCGGGACGGCCATGTTCGGCTCTGGCAAAAGCGCAGATGGGGCAATGACTTGAGGCAATCTATCGAACAGTACCGCCTTCTCCTGCGCAAACCACGCGGGATCGACGTAGCGGCTGGCTGATACATGCGTGATGCCGCGGTTAGGCCGACCAGCGCCTTCAGCAATTTGCTGCGCCAGCGCCATTTGGCCAATAGTGGGTGAGAGCATGGTCATGACAGGGCTATCCTTACCCGAATTTGGCGCTAGGTTTGCGCCAAAACAATCCGGGAGCAAGAGCGTTGAGTGAAACCAGCCAATCCGTAGCGTTGGAGAAACGATCCCTTTGGGGATCAGTGAGTCCATATTTCGAGAAGGAATCGCTGGCAGCGTTTTTTGTCGGAATTTCGTCAGGGTTTCCCTACGCGATGATTGGGGCAACGCTGACCACCCGGCTGGCTCAGGATGGGATCGACAAGAAGACCGTAACAGCATTTACCCTGGCCTTTCTGGTCTACAATTTGAAAATGTTCTGGGCATGGGTTGTCGATGGGGTCAGATTGCCAATTATCGGAGCGCTCGGCCAACGCGTTTCGTGGCTGCTTTTCGCAGGTACGATGGTTATCGCCGCCGTTGTCAATTTGGCCCTTGTCGATCCGGCGGACAATATCGGCGCGACAGTGGTGGCCGCTGTTCTGGTGGGTGTGGCGGGGGCCACGTTCGATATTGTGATTGACGCTTTCAGGATTGAAACTCTCAAACCGTATCAACTTGGCGTTGGTTCCGGCATGTCGCAATATGGCTGGCGGATTGGCTCAGCCGGTGCTGGTGCCCTTGCACTTGTCGTGTCAGCCCGAATGGGGTGGTCTGCTGCCTATGTGGCCTGTGCCGCGCTCGCCCTGCCTGCGATGTTGACCGGTCTGGTTATGGGGGAACCGTCACGACATGTCGTGGTGATCGAAAAAAAGGGACTGGCCGAAGTCTGGTTTTCGATCGTGGGCCCGTTCAAGGAGTTTTTCCAACGGACAGGCGCGTTTCTGGTACTCCTGTTCATTCTGGTTCACAAGATCGGCGACACTCTGGCCAATCTGACGTTTCGCTTGCTGTTCGATGATCTGGGGTTCAGCAATGATGAAATCGCCTTCTATGATGTTGGCGTTGGATTCTGGGCCTATCTGATCGGCATCTTTGTTGGCGGGGTCATCTACGCCAAGCTCGGCCTCAAAAGAGCGGTCCTCCTTGCTCTGGTGCTCATGGGAGTGTCGAACCTCAGCTTTGCGGCCCTTGCTGCCGCTGGGCACAGCAATTTGGGCATGGCTGGGGCGATAGGGTTTGAAAATTTCGCCAGCGGCTATGGCGGTGTTGTGGTCGTCGCCTATTTTGCCGCCTTGTGCGATTTGCGCTTCACAGCGTCACAATATGCCATGATCTCGGCCGGTGCGAGCGTGATCGGCCGATTCCTGACCGGCACAACGGCAGGCGCGATGATAGAGAGTTTTGGCTATGTCGATTTCTATCTCTTGACGACTGCACTTGCAGTTCCCGGCATCCTCCTTTTCTGGATCATGATGCGCAACGGTCTGGTCGATAGCGCGATGGGGGATGCGGGCGAGCAGCAAGAGCCAAACTGAGATCTCGCGCGGCTCAATCTTGAACATTTTTTGAGGAGCGGGTTCACAATCGCCAGCGGCAGAGATTCTATGCTATCTCTTCCCCGTTTTCCCTGAGGACTTCGCCAGCGAGATAGAGCGATCCAAGAATCAGGACCGCACCGGATTCTACGTCCGACTTTGCTAGCGAACGCAGCGCAGAGGCCACGTCCGTAGCCGGTTCGGCGGTAACAGATTGGCGGCGCAACCAAGCGGATAAATCTGCAGGCGGGTGGTGAGGGTGACCGGGGATCGGGACTGTTCGGAATGAAGTCGCACGATTGATGAAGGGTGCCAATATGCCTTCGGCATCCTTGTTTGCCAACACACCGGTTACAATGTGCAAGGGTTCGTCCTTGCCCAAAATCGCGTCGATTTGACCGGCAACCACTTCCGCAGAAGCGGGGTTGTGGCAGCCATCGATCCAGACCGTCATTCTCGGCAGGATATGGGTCAAAGGCCCATCGCTCAATTGCTGGAGCCTGGCGGGCCAATCTGCCCACCCCATTGCGGCCCGAATTGCTGCCTCGGGTACGCCTATCGTTGATTGGTGCCTCAACATTGCGATGGCAAGCGCAGCATTCTGTGCTTGATGCTCGCCAGCAAGGCGAGGCAGGGGAACAGAAAGCTTGCCGGATTCATCGCGGTAGTGGAGCTGGCCATTATAGGAGATGGCGTCCCAATCACTCCCTTTAGGATAAAAGCGTGCCCCTACCGCAGCCGCAACTCTGCTGATCCGTTCGGTCTCTGCTGCCGGATACTTCATTGTCACAAGGGGAATTCCTGGCTTGGCAATACCGGCCTTTTCTCCGGCAATCGTCACAACATCGTCGCCAAGAAAGGCCTGGTGATCGATCCCCAACTGGGCAATCCCGCAGACAATTGGATCGGGGATCACATTGGTTGCATCAAGCCTTCCGCCCAATCCGACTTCAATGATGGCGGCATCGGCTGGTGTACGGGCAAATGCGAGGAAGGCGGCAGCCGTCGTTGCCTCGAAAAAACTTGGAGCAATATCGGTCGAACAGTCGAGTACCTCGGAGAGCAACGGCGCGAGCGTCGCGTCGTCGATCAACTGGCCTGCAACCCTTATGCGTTCATTGAACCGGATAAGATGTGGGCTTGTATAGACATGGACAGTTTTGCCTGCCGCTTCGAGGCTGGCGCGAAGAAAGGCGCAGGTCGACCCCTTGCCATTCGTGCCGGCGACATGAAACACCGGCGGCAGATCCCGATGAGGATTACCTAGCCGTGACATCAGCTCTGATATGCGTTCAAGGCCAAGAACGTCGCGTCCCGGCGAAAGCATCGTCAACCTGTCCAGCTGCTTCTGGACAGCTGGATCATCGCTTTTTGCGTGGTCAGCCACGAGACGTCAGGCCGCCACTCCCTGTGGCTGAAGATAGCCGATAAGTTTCGCGATGGTTTCCCGCAAGTCGCGGCGAGACACGACCATGTCCAGCATGCCGTGATCGAGCAGATATTGAGAAGTCTGGAAATCATCCGGGAGCTTCTCGCGAATTGTGTTCTCGATCACGCGTCGCCCGGTAAACGCAAGAGTCGCCTTCGGTTCCGCGATGTGCACGTCGCCGAGCATCGCATAACTGGCCATTACACCGCCCGAAGTCGGATCGGTGAGCACGACAATGTACGGCAAGCCGGCGTCGTGGAGTTCCTGCACGCCCACGGTCATCTTGGGCATTTGCATCAGTGAGAGAATGCCCTCCTGCATGCGCGCGCCACCCGATGCTGTGAAAATCACATAGGGGCAATTGGCAGCGATGGCAGCGCGTATTCCGGCGATGAATGCTTCTCCGACGGCAACACCCATCGATCCGCCCATGAACGCGAAATCCTGGACTCCGATAACGACCGGCTGCCCTTCGATCCGGCCCTGCGCATTGATCAACGCATCCGCTTCCCCGGTCTCGGCGCGGGCTGCTTTCAGACGATCAACATATTTTTTGGAATCCCTGAATTTCAGGGGGTCTTCAACAGTGCGTGGATTGCTGAGCACGATCCAGCTGCCTTCATCGAACAATTGCTCGAAACGGGTCGAGGGGCCTATGCGGCCGTGCTGGTTGCAAACAGGACAAACCGAGAGATTGTCCTCAAATTCCTTCGCGAAAATCATCTGCGCGCAGCCGGAACATTTGATCCAGAGATTGTCAGGCGTGTCGCGCTTGGCGATGAAAGGGATGGCGTTGCGGACGCGTGTCAGCCAGTTCATGCGACGTTCTCCTTGGAGGCAGCATCCATAGCGTGCCTCAGGCTGGCGACATAGTCCCGAACCGGGCCTGCAGCGTCTGCGCCATGTTTTCCAACCAGTTCAACGATCGCGGTGCCGACCGCCACGCCATCCGCAACGGCACCCACCTTTGCAGCCTGTTCAGGAGTTCGGATGCCAAAGCCAACGACGATGGGCAGCGAAGTCGCAGCCTTTAGCCGAGCAACTGCCCCTGCGATGCTGTCAGACGTGGCTTGTTGGAGCCCCGTGATGCCGGCGACCGAAACATAGTAGATGAAACCTGATGCTCCATCGAGCACGACTTGCAACCTGTTTGCATCGGTTGTCGGCGTGGCAAGTCGAATGAGGTCGACGCCAGCGGCACGCAGGGCAGGGCCCAGATCATCGTCTTCTTCCGGCGGAAGATCGACGCAGATCACGCCGTCGACTCCGGCCGATGTACATTCGTGAGCGAACCAATCCGGCCCGCGTCTGATCATTGGATTGGCATAACCCATAAGAACCAGTGGCACGTTTGGATGGCGGGCGCGAAAATTCCTGGCAATCGCAAACAGATCCGCTGTCGTTGTACCTGCTCCCAGCGATCGCAAATTGCCAAGCTGGATCGCCGGGCCGTCGGCCATTGGATCGGTAAACGGCATGCCAAGTTCGACTACATCGGCGCCGCCGTCAACCAGGGCATCGAGGATCGCAGATGTATGGCCAGGCGTTGGGTCGCCCCCCGTCACAAATGCGGCAATGACGGGGCGACCTTTGGCAAAAGCGGACGCTAAGCGGGTCATATCGTGACCCCCAGCGCCTCTGCCACCGTAAAGATGTCCTTGTCGCCGCGTCCGCACAGATTGGCGACGATGATCTGGTCTTTGGCCATCGTGGGCGCGACGCGCATGACCGCAGCGATCGCGTGGCTCGGCTCAAGTGCTGGAATGATGCCTTCCAGCCTGCACAGCAGCTTGAATGCTTCCAAAGCTTCGGTGTCGGTCGCGCTTTCGTATCGGACGCGGCCGATTTCGTGGAGCCAACTATGTTCGGGGCCAATGCCTGGATAATCGAGACCGGCAGAAATGCTGTGCGCTTCCGTGATTTGCCCATCTTCATCCTGGAGCAGGTAGGTCTTGTTGCCGTGAAGAACTCCGGGCGATCCGCCAGCAAGGCTCGCAGCATGCTCCTTGTCGAGTCCATGTCCAGCTGCCTCGACTCCAAGCATTTGAACGTCCGCATCGTCTAGGAAGGGATGAAAAAGTCCGATCGCATTAGACCCACCGCCGATTGCGGCCACGAGAAGGTCTGGCAAGCGACCTTCGCGTTTCAAGATTTGCTCGCGAGCCTCCCGCCCGATGACTGACTGAAAATCTCGGACAAGTTCAGGGTAGGGATGGGGGCCTGCTGCAGTTCCGATAATATAGAACGTGTCGCTCACGTTCGCGACCCAGTGGCGCAGTGCCTCATTCATCGCGTCCTTCAGTGTACGCGATCCGCTTTCCACCGAATGCACGTCCGCGCCAAGGAGCTTCATCCGGAATACGTTCGGCTGCTGGCGCTCAATATCGCGTGCGCCCATGAAAATTGTGCAGGGAAGGCCGAAGCGGGCAGCAACGGTGGCCGTAGCCACGCCGTGTTGGCCTGCGCCGGTTTCTGCAATGATCTTGGTCTTCCCCATGCGCATTGCGAGCAGGATTTGGCCAATACAGTTATTGATCTTGTGGGCGCCGGTGTGGTTGAGCTCGTCCCGTTTGAAGTAGATTTTTGCCCCGCCAAGCTCTTCAGTCAGCCTTTCTGCGAAGTAGAGAGGGCTGGGGCGACCGACATAATGCTCCAGCAAATCATCAAATTGCAGCGCAAAGGCAGGATCGACCTTGGCGGCCTCGTAGTGGCGTTCAAGATCAAGGATGAGTGGCATCAGCGTTTCGGCGACATAGCGACCACCAAATTGGCCAAAATGCCCGCGTTCGTCCGGACCGGTGCGAAGAGAGTTTGAAAGAGTCATAATCTGGCGGCTGCTTTAAGGAACGCAGCGATCTTGTCCACATCCTTGATGCCCGGAGCAGATTCTACCCCGGATGATGTATCGACCAGTTGAGCCCCGGTGACCCGAATAGCCTCTGCGACATTGTTGGGAGTCAATCCACCTGCGAGACCCCAAGCCATAGGATGCACGAAGCCAGCAAGCAGGGTCCAGTCGAAGCGTACGCCCATTCCACCGGGCAGAGCTGCATCATCCGGCTGCAATGTGTCATAAAGCAGGAAATCGGACGCACCAATATGGAAGGCCGCTGATTTCAAATCGTCGGCAGTGCGGATGCCGATTGCGCTCCACGTCTCACGCTCGCACTGCGCCCGGATCGCAGCGGCCCGACCCGGCGTCGTCTTGTGAAGCTGGATTACGTCGAGATTTCCTGCCTCGATCGCCTGTTCAAGCAGCGCATTGCAGGGATCGACGAAAACGCCGACCCGCCGGACATGGTGGGGAATTGGCCCAACAAGCGCACGCGCCTCATCGAAGGAAATGCTGCGTGGACTGGGAGGATAAAAATTCAGCCCGATATGACTGGTGCCGTGCTTGATGGCGGCATCAATGGTCTCAGGCGTCCTGAGCCCGCAAATCTTCGTTTTTACAGGCATGGGCTCAGAGAGTGGCTTCGATTGCGCGGGCGGCAATACCTGGATTGTCTGCCTGCGTGATGGGACGTCCGACGACTATGATCGAGGCGCCGGCATCGAGGGCAGCACGCGGAGTGACGACGCGCTTCTGGTCACCTGCGCTTCCATCGGCAGGCCTCACGCCTGGAACGACAAAAAAGCCTTTGGGCCAGAGCTTGCGAGCAGCTTTGACTTCATTTCCCGAACAGACGACTCCATCAAGACCCGCGTCCTTTGCCAAAAGTGTCAAACGTTCGACTTGCGCATGGGGATCTGCATCAAGGCCGATTGATTGGAGGTCAGTTCCGTCCAGGCTTGTGAGAACTGTGACGCCCACGACCTTTGTGCCTTCCGGCGCAGCGGCCTTGGCATCTTCCATCATTGCTCTGCCGCCACTTGCATGAACTGTGAGGATGGCAGGCTTCAAAGGCCGCAGGGCCTGAACTGCCTTTGCCACAGTGTTGGGAATGTCGTGCAATTTGAGGTCAAGGAAGATCGGGAGGCCCAAAGCAGCCATTTCCCGGACACCGGCTCGACCATTGGCAGAGAAAAACTCAAGGCCGAGCTTGATTCCGCCAACATGCCCCTTGACGCTAGCTGCGATCGCCTTCGCGCGATCCAGATCGGGCGTGTCGAGCGCGACAAAGATCCTGGAAGTCATGCAACCCCCGGTGGTACGGCAATTGGCGCCGCACCCGGCGGTATCGCCCCGGCAGGCGCAACTTTTTCAGGGGGTGGTGACGGATTTACGGCCTCTGCCAATGCTCGTTCCATTGTATTGAGCCTGCGTTTCAGGCTCCACCGGGTTGCGCGGTGGATCAGCATGGCAGGAACCAGACCAATGAGGAACGCCGCAAAAAGCAAGACGGGCAGACGTGTGTCCAGCTGCAGGCCGCCCCAAAGGTTCAATGTAACCATGCTCCAATTATTGAAAGCGAATAGCATCGCCGCCACTGCGATCAGCACCCAGAACAATGTCTTCAGGAATTGCATCGCTTACCCATCTTATTGTTGACCCTCAAATATGACTTAGGCCGCAACCGGCCCGGCTGCAATCTCGCGTTGCAGAGTTTCGAACAGGTCGGGAATATGGAGAAGCCTCGGGCGTTCCTCATCGAGAACAGCATAGAGCAATTCGCGTTTCAGAGCAGTGGCTTCGGCAGGATCAATGCCTGCGCTGGAAATCACGATATCGAATAGCCGGTCTGCGCCATGCAGTCGCCCCCAGAGATAGTCATTTTCGCGATAGGACCGGCTGAAGAAGGCACCAAAGCTGTTGAGCTGAATTCCCTTGAGAGTTTCAAGCACTCCCTTGCGGATCGCGGTCGCATCTTCTGGCGAAATGCGATCGACCTTGATCGGGTCGAATTCATCCAGACCTTCTCCCTGCAGCATGGGCAATGTCGTGAGGTCGTAAAAAGGGAAGCCCAAATACGCATAGAGGATCGTGCGGCGCGACGATTTGGGGCAGTTGCCGATTGCCTGTGCGAATTCCGCATCGATTTCCGCATCAAGCTGGGTCAAACTGCGTTGCGCTTCGATATCATCAAGCATTGCCGCGGCGTTATCATGGCTCAGCAATTCATAGAAACCGACGCCTTCGCGATCGAGGTAACGCGAGAGCAGTTTGAAGATGGCATCCCGCAGCGGCTCCACATCGTCTTCTGCAACACGTCCATCGACCTGAAGCGCATCGATTGCCCGCAACACGAAGCGCAGCCGCCGGATCCGGAACCTCAAATCGTGCGCGCGGAAGAACTGGATGGCAGCAGTACTGGCGCCTTTTCCGGGACCGAGCGTAATCATGTCCGCGCCGCGCCGGCGGACCTCATCCCAAAGAGATTGTCGCAGCGTGTCGAACCGGTGTCCGCGCAGTTCGGGATCCTGACGCGCGGCAAGCGCTGCAATCTCTTCAACGATATGAGACAATTTGGCGTGACCATAAGCTGCATAGCTGTAGCCCGCGTCGCGCGCGGCGCGTTCCTGCGCCTTGTTGCGCCAGCTCTTGAGTCGGGCGGCAGTCGGATTGTCGAGGAAGAATGTCCTGCCAAGCATGGCCTCGATTGCTGCTTCAACATCAGGGCGCATCGCGTCGATGATCCGCTGCATGCGCCGGATCCGGGAAGACCGGCTTTCAATCGCTTCGAGACTGTCACGAATGGGCTGTTCGCGGGGAATATCGGACATTGCCCCGAAGATGGTGGCGAAGAAGCCCGGGAGTTCGGCTTTGCCTTTCTTCGTCAGCCGGACGGAGCGCATGCCGGGCTTCGGATCGATATAGACGAACCGCCGGTCCACTTCGCGGCGCGAGGGGCGATCGCGCAGCGCCTCGACTGCAGGACCGAACGGCGCGTTGGCAAGCACGGACCCGTCGATCAGGATTGCCGTCTCTGCCTTGCTGCTGACGCCGGGAAGCGATCTGGCGAGAAACTCGAACCGTCCCGGCCAGGTCTGTCCGCGATCGGCCAGTACAATGTCGATTTCCGACACATTGAGCGGTGGAAAGGCCCCGGGAAAACTGGCCGTTGCGCGTGCGGCGAAGGCCAATGACGCAATATCGTCGAAGTGCGTGCCGCGCCCCGCGCGATCCGTGAAGGACAGCGTCAGCCGGTGCTCGGTTTCGATGACGTGGCTTGGGCTGTGCAGCCGAAGCGTTTCGGGATGCCCGGCAAAGTCTGTTACCGTGACGAACAGGTCAAGCGGCTGGGCTGCAGGCAGGAGACGTCGTTCCGTTTTCGACCGAGCCATGGCATCGAACGCGTCAAGGAGCATGTTCGTGAAGACCGGACCGCCGAACGGCGGCTCGAACCAGCGGGCGCGGACGAAGCGGGAGAGCTTGCTGCGCACCTCATCCCGGCCTTCGGCGGCAACCGTCCGGTCAACCGTTCCGCCACGCCGACTAAGCGCGAGCCAGGCAATCGGCGTGGCCCAGAACTTGGTGAAGGAGGACATCGGCCGCGCGTCAGGATCAAGCAGCTTGTCGACATCGGCATTGTCGAGCCACATGTCCGTCAGCGGATCGAGCGACTGGCCGCTGGTGATGGCCTTGGCAAGGAAGATGCCGTTAATACCGCCGGCACTCGCGCCTGCAATGATGTCATTGAGGACGCGCAGCTTCAGATGCGCCGTCTTCTCGATGAGCCTGAACAGCTCCACATAGACCGCTTCGACCTTGGTGCCGGGCGTCAGGCCGCTGTGATAGGCGCGGCTGGCGCGGACAAGGTGCCACACTTCCTTGGTGACGCCATGCATGTAGATGGCAAGGCTGATCCCGCCATAACAGACAAGGGCCAGCCTGAGTTCCTTCTCGCGCATGCGGGCAGACTGGCACCGGGGTCAGCGAATGTCGAGTAGGGCTTGCTCAATGACGGGCTTTGCGTAAGGCGGCGGGCGAGACAAACTGGATCAGGGGTGAAGGATGGAGTTCGATGATGTTGTGTTGGGCCGGCGGAGCATTCGCGGATACAAGCCCGATCCGGTTCCCCGCGAACTGATCGAGGAGATCCTGGCCATCGCGATGCGCGCGCCCTCTTCGATGAATACCCAGCCCTGGAACTTCACTGTGCTGACCGGAGAGCCGCTGGACCGGATCCGGCAGGGCAATACCGAGCGCAACCTGGCGGGCATCCCGCATTCCCGCGAGTTCCGCACGGGCCATGCCTTCGCCGGTGTCCACCGCGACCGGCAGGTCGGCGTTGCCAAGCAGCTGTTCAGCGCGATGGGCATTGCCCGGGACGATGCGCCCGCCCGGCAGGACTGGGTGCTGCGCGGCTTCCGCCAGTTCGATGCGCCCGTCTGCGTGATCATCACCTATGACCGGGAGCTGGCCGACAGCGACGATACCGCCTTCGATTGCGGTGCGGTGACGACGGCACTGGTCAACGCCGCCTGGTCGCGCGGACTGGGCTGCGTCATCAACAGCCAGGGCATCATGCAGTCCCCCGTGGTGCGCGAACATGCCGGCATCGCGGAGGATCAGGTCATCATGAAGGCCGTCGCGCTGGGTTGGCCCGATGACAGCTTCCCCGCCAACGCCGTCGTTTCGGAACGCAAGTCCGTGGCCGAAGCGGCGCGGTTCGTGGGCTTCTGACGGTCCCTAGCCCGGCATCCGCTCAAAGGCAGGCACGTCGCCGGTTTCGACCCAGGGCAGCTTGGTCTGCGCATAGAAGTGGATCGCGGGGGCAAAGCCTGACGGATCGTCGAGCGTCCCGGCCTTGATGAAGAACAGGTCCGGCGCTGCATCCGCCTTGGTGAACAGCGGGGAGCCGCAATTGGGGCAGAAGATACGCTCAACCCGCCCGCCGCTGTCACCACTGTCATCATAGCTCTTGGGCGTGCCTTCTATGGTGACCGTCCCCTTGGGAAAGCCCATGACGATCGAAAAGGCGCTGCCCGCCTGCTTCTGGCAATGCGTGCAATGGCACACGCCCTGCATTACCGGTTCGGCCTCCGTGCGATAGCGGATCGCGCCGCACAGGCATCCGCCCACCAAGTCCGTCATGTCTATCCTCCTGAACGACTGCGTATGAATTCGACCACACCGGCCGAGATGAACCCGATCACAAAGCCGAGCGGGCCGGTGATGAAGATGCCGAGCAAGGGCCCCTGATTGGCCTCTGGCGTGAAGATCATCGGCCCGACAAATCCGCCGACAAAGCCGATTAGCCCAAGCAGACAGCCGCCCCGAAATGCCGAACGCATCACTGCCATGATCGCGATCCTCCCACCGCGGGAGAGGTGAGCGAAGGCGCGGAACTTGTCAAACTTGTCATTCCGTTCCGGTAACCGGTTACCAGAGCTTGGGCGGGACATAGGGCTTGTCGTAGTCTTCCTCTTCTTCCTCTTCCTCTGGCTCGGGCAGTTCGACGCCCAATGCGGCGGCGAGCGACTTCAGATCGGGCGGCGCGGGCGTGCCGGACTCTTCGCCCATATAGGCGGACTATGCCGCACGCCCGACCGCTTCTGCGAGGACATTCGCGACATAGGCATTCAAGGAAACGCCTTCGCGCGCCGCCACAATCTTCAGCTTTTCGTGAAGCGACCGGGGTACCCTTTGCCGCCATTGCCCCGCGGCTTGCGGGCCGGGAATCTTGCGGCCCGATTGCCTTGCTGCATCGATCCACTCGACGATAGCGGATTCTGCATCGGCAAGCGCCGCCTCCGGCGTATCGCCTTCGCCTGTGCAGCCGGGCAACGCCGGAACAGTCGCCAGCCAGCCGCCGCCATTCGCTGGAGACAGCGGCTCGACAAGTATCGCGTATCCCGATTCAGTCTGTTTCAAAGCCGCCATCTTCGTTCGCCTCTGCGTAGTTCATCAACAGGCGCACATAGACAGGCTTGATAGGCCGCCGCGATGGGTTCGTGAGGATCGCCTCCGAGCCCGGAATGACGACCTTCCAATGCGATCCTCCACCCGAAGGTGGCAGGCAGGCCCAGCCCAATCCATCACACACTCTTCGCACGTCCCCGATCGACCAATCGCCTGCCGGATTGCGTCGCATCGCGCGCAAGAGTTTGTCCGCCTTGGTCATTGTTGATACCTTATACGGTATCAACAGGCAAGCCGGATGCAGTAGTAACCGCCTTGGACGGGTAGAGGGCCTTCGCCCGGATCAGGCCAGCGGCCTGCCCGTGTAATCATACTCGATGCTGGAGAAGCTGTCGCGTGCGAAGCCGTAGAGCAGCTTCAGGCCATCCGGCCCGGCGACGATCGCGTGTTCGGTGCCGCCCGGAATGAAGGCGGCGACATCGGGGCTGAGTTCCATCGTCTTGTCATCGGCATGCACCACGGCCGAGCCGCCAAGGCAGAAATAGAATTCGGACGGATCGTGGCGGTGGAATTTCAGATGGCCGCCGGGGGGAAATTCGGCGACGCCCACCACAAGCGATCCGCTGGGCGTGCGATCGGCGCAGATCAGCGTCTGCCAGGTCAACTCCCCGTCGCGCGCCTCTCCCTCAAGCGGAAGCCCGCCATAGGCAACAGTGAAGGCCTCTTTCGTCATGTGCTGTCCTTGCAATCGCGGTATGCAGGCGGTCTCATTGCCCCGGGTGATACTGGCGCTCGACATGGCCCGCCATTTCGTCGGGCCAGAAATACACGGGTCGCAGGTTGCCGGTGGCATAGCGCGTCGCCTGGTCGTTGAAATGCTTCGATGCCGGATCGCCGCTTTCACCGCCTGCCGTGACCGCGATGGCCCGGACACGGTCCCCGAATTCGACGACGGCCACGAAGCTGTTGCCGTTTGTTCCGTAATAGCGCTTGGTTCCCGGCCAGGCATGGGCGCCGAATGACGCGAGCGACCCCCATTGTGCGGAGGCAAAGGCAACCGGTGTGCTTGGCTTCGTATCATCGAACTGCTGGACGATCGCGCCGTCGTTGCGCTGGAAGCGGTTGATTTCGCCCCAGGGCACTTCCCATGATCCGAAGTCGGCGGTCAGCCGGTCGATTGCAATGCCGAGCGCCTTCAGCTTGCGCGCCGGGGATGCAGCCTCCATCGTCTTGTAGTGGGTGAGCCCGGCGGATTCGAGATCGAGATCGGGGATGGTTTCTCCCCAGAATGCCTCACCCCAGAAGATCGCGAGCGATGTCGCTACTGAATCGGCCGCCCAGCGGCGATCCCATGCCTTGAGCAGGGCGACGGGCCGTGCGAGCTTTGCCTTTTCTGCCCCCTCGGGCAGCGCATCCCATGCAGACACCAGCCCGGGTATCAGCGGATCGAAGGCAATGAGGTGCGGATCGAAAGCGATGGCGCGCAAGCCCTCAATCGTCAGGCCGGTGGCAGGCGTCAGAAGCTCGGCGGCGTGGAGGCCGCGCGGATTTTCTCCGGCAGTATCGAGGTAGCGGGGAAAGGCGGCTGCCTTGGGGCTGTCAGGGCCGGCCGAGGACCAGGGCCAGTCATTTGTGTTCATCGTCCAGCCGACGGGCGGCGTCGTGACCTTCGGCAAGGTGTCGATCGCGTGCAAGCCCTGCCAATCGGTCCGCGGGTCGCTGCCATCGACGGGCCGTTTGTAATCGAAACGATCATTGCGCTTCGGCACGAATTGCGGGACGAGAAAGGCAATCTCGCCCTTGTCATCGGCGAACAGCGTGTTGTTTGAACTGTTCGCGCGCCGCTCGGCAACCTTCAGGAAAGCCGGGAGGTCGCTGGCCTTGGTCCGCAGGAAGCTCTGCTCGAGCGCGGCCACCGGCGTGTTCATCAGCGCAAAGGCAATCCACTTGCCATTGGCCGCGCGCGTGATCGGGCCGTGGTGGGTGGCAAAGGTCGTGAAGCGGCGCGTTGCGAGCGCTCCGCCGGGCAAGCGGTAGGACAGGGTGATCGGCTTCACCGTCAGCGGGCGCAGCGCGCGCCCATAGCGATAGAAGCGCTTGCCTCCCCGTTCGACAATCGTCTCGCTGAACTCGTCGATGGAATCGACACCGCTTGTCGTGTGCATCCAGCCAGCGTGGGCGTTGAACCCCTGATAGATGAAGAATTGACCCCAGGTCGCCGCCCCGTAGACGTTCAGCCCTTCGTCGCTCGACACCTGCTGTTCGGACCGGAAGAAGAAGCTGGTGTGCGGATTGATCAGCAGCAGCGCATGCCCGCCCTTCGTCCGCGACGGAGCAATGGCGATGCCGTTCGATCCCTTGGGTTCCTGATAGGCCCGCGGGTCCTCTTCCTTCAGCGCAAGCTGCTTGCGCCCATAAAAGGCAGCAAGCTGGCCGACACTGATGCGCTCTATGTCGCCGCCGATCGATCCTTCGGAAAAGGCGAGGGCCATCCAGGGTTCGAAATGGCGAATGACGCGCGGGCGGACATTCGGGTGGGTCAGCAGGTAATAGTTCAGGCCATCGGCCCAGCCCTGCATCAGCGACCGCAGCCACGCCGGGCTGGCGGCATAGTGCTGCCGCAGGGTTGCCGGATCGATATAGAGCCGCTGTCGCAGATCCTGCCAGATCGCCTTTTCGCCCTCGGCCTCGGCAAGCCGGCCGAGTGCGACGAGATAATTGGTCTCGATCCGGTTGAAGTCATCCTCGGCCTGGGCATAGATCATGCCGAAGACGGCATCGGCATCGGTCGTGCCGTGGACATGGGCAATGCCCCAATCGTCGCGCGTGATCTCAATGCGCTGGGCAGTCGCCGCCCATCGCGCATGCTCGGGGATGTCGGTCTTGCCCCAAGCCGGCGTGGCGAGCGCTAGTGCAGCAAAAATGGCGTAAAATGTCCTCATCCGGCAATTCCCTGGCGGACCGCATGATTGGGCCGCTCGTATGGGGCAAGTCTGCAGGTGCGCGCGTTCTGGAGCAATCGAATTTTCACGTTGGCGGGATGAATTGGGTGAATGGTGGCTTCATGACGGGCCGGGCCTTGACAGCCTTGGTGTAATATAACACTAATACACTAAGGCGAGCCAATGCGAGGACATGCCATGAATGCCCCTGACGACGCGAAATTTCCGCCGGTTGCCTTGTGGCGGATCAATGCCATGCGGTTCCTGTTCCTTCTGATCGCTTTCGCGATGGGCAGCTTTGTCTGGTCCCAATTGCTGTTTGAATCCGCGGATTGGCCCGTCATGCGTGGCCTTGCCAAATCGATGCTGGCCGCGCTTGCGCTCCTGAGCCTGATCGGCATCCGCTATCCGCTGCAGATGTTGCCGCTGATGCTTTATGAGATCGCGTGGAAGACGATCTGGCTGACGCTGATCGCCGGGCGCGCGTGGATGGCGGGCAAGTGGACCCCGGACATCGAAGGCATGTTCACCGAATGCATTGGGATCGTGGTTGCCTACTTCATCGTGCCCTGGCGCTACGTCTGGGCCCGCTATGTCGTGCAACCGATGGAGCCGTTGCGGCGCCTCAGGCCTTCTTCGCAAGATTGAACGCAACTGCTTCGCGCACGAGCGCCTTCAAGGCTTCGGCATCGACGGTCGCACCTTCCCGTATATCGATTGCCCGGCGCGTTCCGCCATCGAGGCTGGCGTTGAACAGACCGGCGGGGTCATCGAGCGATGCGCCCTGAGCAAAGGTCAGCTTGACCTTGTCCTTGTAGGTTTCCCCAGTGCAGATCAGCCCCCCATGTTCCCACACCGGCACGCCTGCCGGGTTGGAGGGCTTGCGCCATTTGACGTCCTCCGTCACGTCCGGGTCAGCGGCCTTGATGAGCGCGCGGAGCTTGGCCAGGGTTTCGCTGCGCCAGTCACTCATCGCCTGTCTCCCTCAGGATGACTATTTTGCCGGATCGACCACATGGCCGACGACGTGTTCCACAAGGGTCGATTCGACTGGCGGGGCAGCAAGGGTGCACCTTGTGCCGTCTTGGCGGCAGGCATCGATCTCACCGGTTAGCGTATCCAGCCGGTAACCGGGCACGTCCATTGCGTAGCGGGGTGCCGGCGGTGGTGGCTTGAAATAGATTGCGGCCGAGACGAGCGCCCCTGCGATGACTATGCTGGCTGAAATCTGGCGCATGGCTGGCACTCCGTTTTGTCCCGACGCCCCACGGCTCTAAGGTCATTGCCTCTCGGATCGCCGAACTCCGCTATCCTAGAGGCCCCCTGCAGTGGCGTCCAGCTGGCTCCGGATTTGGACCTTTGCCCGCGCGACGTCTGGGCCCACTAAGTCCCGCAGCCGATTGAACCGTTGCGGGCACCAGGACCGCGTTAACCGACGGTTGGTGACCCTGATGCTAGACTGCCGCCGAAAGAGGTGCGGCATGGACCTGGACTGGGGCAGACATATCGTGATCGGGCTGGTCTCTGCGCTGGCAGTATTCGCGCTGACCACCTGGGGCGGGAAAAGCCCGCCGGACCAAGCCGGTTGGCGCAACGTGCGGCCCGGCGGCACTTACGCCTTCGGCATTGGCGCTGGCGTCGTCCTGACATTTCTGTTCAGCTATATCTGGCTCTTCGTGGGATCGAGCAGGCCGGACGGCGAGCAGCAAATGTGGATTCTCTTCTGGCTGATCCTGGCATTTTCAGCCGGTACGCTGATCACGCTCGTCCAGTTCGGGCAGGCCCGACGGACGGCGATGCGCTGGCGTGGGGACACTCTGGTTTGGCGCGGCAAGGGAGGCGCAGAATACAGCCGCAAGCTCAGCGATGCCATTGCGCTGCGCAAGCCGATGATGGGGCCGGTCAAGATCATTTTCTCCGACGGCGCCGAAGCACGCATCGATCCCTATACCACCAACGCTGATCTGCTCCTCAAGACGATCTCGGATCGGCTCGATCCATCAGCATAAACGGGCTGGATAACATTGGGCTGGGCAGGGTGGGCCCACAAAAAAGGCCCCGCCAGCATCCTGACGGGGCCAATCCTTGCTTGGTCGCTATTCAGAAATCAGGCGAATTTGATCGTCAGCGTGTGACGGCGGCGCATTGAACCGCCAACGAGGCCGAAGCCCACGATCATCATCGCCCAGGTTGCGGGCTCGGGCACCGAATTGACGTAAGTGCGGAAGCCAAGGTCAACGTGCGGCAAGAACGGAATGTTCGCCGCGTTAAGTGGCGCCGTGCCGCGATAGGCATTGCCGCCCGCATAGTTGATTCCCGTGAAGTTTGCGACATTGAACGGCACTCCCGGGGCGTCCGTGGAGGTGCCCGCCGCCCAGCCGAAAACGCCCTGGAATCCGCTCGGATTGCGGAGCGCAATGGCAAACTGCTCCCCAGCATTGAACGAGATGTTCTGACCGCTCAGATCAAAATTGACGATCCCGCCCTGTCCTGGAGCAAGCGAAGACACATTGGCGAATGCCGTTCCTAGGATGTTGCCAGACTGGACAATCCCCGCACTGTCAAAAGTGACATTGTTGGCGATCACCACTTCCAAGGCGCCATTGGTATTCTGCGGAGCGAACCGTGACAATTGCAGGTCAATTGCCGCCAGAATGCCTGAAATGCCCACGGTCACGAACTGGATGCCTTGAGCCTCGATGAAGTTGGGAACTGTCCCGATCGGGTTCGTGTTGATGGGTGATCCGAAGACCTGGTAGATGATCGAGCCGCCATTGGGCGCGACTGCAATGTTGGATTGATCGACTACAACCGCCGCGTTTGCGGCGCCGACCGAAGCAAACAGGATTGCCGAAGCAACCGCCGACTTGAAACCCGTTACCAAATTCATGATGCCCCCTCTTCATTTATCAAAAGCGAATCGATTTTTTTCCCCAAGGCTGACAGCTTGAAGTCAGATCTGGCCCGGTGCAACCCCGCCATTCGACGTGTCCCAATTCAGGACCCGGACGCAAGTCATTGCGGTAACATCACTTTTCAGGAAACAAGAGCCTGTTACCCCGCCCAACCGTGTGAGAGCAGTTTCACTGTCACGCGCCCGGTCGCAACCTCGGTTCCGTCGGCATCGTGCATCGGGAATTCGGCGATATAGGTGGCCGAGCCCTTGCGCTCCAGATCGGCGAGAAGGCCTTCGAGTTCGGTTTCGCTCAGGCGGAATTCGGCCGTTACATCGCTCGCAGCAGATTTCCTGAAGGCGACATAAATGTCCTTCAGGATCGGGAAGAATCGCGTTGTATCGAGGATCGAAATGCCCGGGATGGCCGCCACTGCCTCGGCCAACACCGTATAAGCGCCCATATAGAGGACATCGACATGGTTCTCATTGCCCTTGAGCGGCATGAGCAGCTTTGCATAACCACGACCGACTTCCAGCCGCTTGAGGCCGGTGCGCTCCACGAATTCCACGCGGTAGGGCTGTTGCGTCATCGGGAGCTCCCTGCCTGATCAGTCATGCTCGCGGTCGCCCGCGCCCATATACAACTCCCGCCCGGTCTCGTCATAGACCTTGCTCATCTGGGCCATGCCCACATCGGCATCAGCCGCAACGAAATCTCCGGCTGGCTGGTTCTGCAGCCGTGCGAATTCGCGCACTTCCTGGCTGATCTTCATCGAGCAGAATTTCGGCCCGCACATGCTGCAGAAATGCGCAGTCTTGGCGCCTTCTGCGGGGAGGGTCTGATCGTGATATTGTTCCGCTGTGTCTGGATCGAGGCTGAGGTTGAACTGGTCGCGCCAGCGGAATTCGAAGCGTGCGCGGGACAGCGCATCGTCGCGCACCTTTGCGGCAGGGTGGCCCTTGGCAAGGTCTGCTGCATGGGCGGCAAGCTTGTAGGTGACGACGCCGACCTTCACATCATCCCGGTCAGGGAGGCCGAGATGCTCCTTGGGCGTGACGTAACAGAGCATGGCCGTGCCGTACCAGCCGATCATCGCGGCACCGATGCCGCTGGTGATATGGTCATAGCCCGGCGCGATGTCCGTCGTGAGCGGCCCGAGCGTGTAGAAGGGCGCTTCGCCGCACACTTCCAGCTGCTTCTCCATATTCTCCTTGATCTTGTGCATCGGCACATGGCCGGGGCCTTCGATCATCACCTGGACGTCCTGCTTCCACGCGCGGTGCGTCAGTTCGCCAAGCGTGTAGAGCTCGGCAAACTGTGCTTCATCATTGGCGTCCGCAATGCTGCCGGGGCGCAGGCCATCGCCCAGCGAATAGGCAATGTCATAGGCCTTCATGATTTCGGTGATGTCGTCGAAATGCTCGTAGAGGAAGCTTTCCTTGTGATGCGCGAGGCACCATTTCGCCATGATGCTGCCACCGCGCGAGACGATGCCGGTCACGCGCTTTGCTGCAAGGGGCACATAGGGCAGGCGGACGCCTGCATGGATCGTGAAATAGTCGACGCCCTGCTCGGCCTGCTCGATCAGCGTATCGCGGAAGATTTCCCAGGTCAGGTCCTCGGCAACGCCGCCGACCTTTTCCAACGCCTGGTAGATCGGCACCGTGCCAATCGGGACGGGGCTGTTGCGAATGATCCATTCGCGCGTGTCATGAATGTTGCGACCTGTGGAGAGGTCCATGACTGTGTCTGCGCCCCAGCGGATCGACCAGACCATCTTGTCGACTTCGGTTGCGACATCGGAGGCAACCGCCGAGTTACCGATGTTGGCATTGATCTTGACGAGGAAGTTGCGGCCGATTGCCATCGGCTCGCTTTCCGGGTGGTTGATGTTGGACGGGATGATCGCGCGACCGCGGGCCACTTCGACACGGACGAATTCGGGCGTGACATAGTCGGGAATGGCCGCGCCAAAGCTTTCTCCGTCGCGGACATATTCAGCCAGCCGCGCGCGGCCAAGATTTTCGCGTTCCGCCACATAGATCATCTCCGGCGTGATGATCCCCTTTCGGGCATAATGCATCTGGGAGACGTTTGCTCCGGCCTTGGCGCGCAGCGGCCGATCGACGACCTTGGGAAAGCGCGCAACACCGCCACTCCGGTCTGGTCCAAGCTGGCCATTGTCCTCGGGTCGGATCGGACGCGCATCATAGCCTTCGACATCGCCGCGACCCATGATCCAGTCCCTGCGGAATTGCGGCAGGCCAGCCATGATGTTGATCGTGGCCGCAGAATCCGTGTACGGACCGGACGTGTCATAGACACGAACCGGCGGCTCTCCGCTTGATGGCTCAAGCGTGATTTCGCGCATTGCGACTTTCACATTGGGATCGGCTGCCGCCGGGACATGGATCTTCCGGCTCCCCCGGATGGCCCCGGTCGTGACTTTCAATTCTGTGGGGGCGTGCAGGTCGGCCATAATCATGCTCCTTCAAATGCCGGAGCAAGAGCGCGGCGATGATCGCCACTCCCTCCCTCCGCCCGTGCAAACGGGATCAGGTTCGGCGGGTCGGGCTGCGTTACCAGCCCCTCTCAGTCACACGACTCCCCGGGGATGGACAGATGCTAGAAGGATTCGTCGGTCGGGTCCAGTTCAAGCGGCGAAGCGCGCCGGTATTTCCGGATCGGACGTGTCGAGCAGCGGGATATCGCCCTGGGGCAGGCTGGCATAAGCAGCTGCCCAGCGCGCCACCCAGTCGGGATCCGTTACGCCCGCCGGATGATAGCCCGGCAGGAGCGAGCGCAAGATGGCTGGCGAGGCATGCCATGCGAACCGTCCGATCATGGCATACAGGCGCATGCGGCTCCGCCAGTTGCGCCAGAGGCCATCGCGTTCGAGCATGCGCTTGTACCCCTTGCGGGAGGCCATGGCGACATGCCAGGCGCCGAACAGGGTGCCCCAGACGCGTGGCCAGTAATCCCCGCACAGGTTCTGATATAGATCGAAGGCGACGTTCTTGTGTTCCGTCTCCTCGACCATATGCCAAAGGACCAGCGAGGAGACGGACCGGTCGGCATTGCCGAACAGGATCGACCGTTGGTGGATCAGCCATTCGGTGATCCCCATCGTCATGGTCTCGAAACCTGCCGTATAGGCAAGGCGCCAGCGCAGGCTGCGCTGCTGGAAACGGCGATAGTCCGCCTCGAGCTCGCCCTCGACGTCAGCCAGTTCGGGATAGCTCTGCTTCAAAATCTCGTTGTAGCGGCGGTGGTTCTGGAAATGCACGCCTTCCTGCCCGATGAAGGCCTGGACATCGGCCTTGAGGTCCGGCTTGCTGACAAGCTTCAACGCCTCGGTTACGGTGCGGATCAGGAAAGGCTCGAGATAAGGCATCGCGAGCGACGCGCCGTTGACCATATGACTCCATTCGCGGCGGCGTGGGTGCCAGGCCGGATTGATCTTCTCGTCGAAGGCAAAGGGGATGCGGCGCACCAGAATCGCAGGGCCGCTCATCCTCCGCTCCGCATATGCCTGACATGTTGCCACACGCCCCAAAACAGCAGGGGAAAGGCAATATGGACGCCAACCATTGGCGGCCAGCCGAACACGAAGATGATGTTGTTGATCGTGACATCGCCGGGGAACGGTCCGCCACCGAATTCCAGTCCACGTGTCCCGAAGGCCGCATTAGCGAAAGCTGGCAGTGTGAACAGCCAGGCAAAGGCAAGCGATGACCAGAACAGCCAGGACTGCGCCCGATTGCCCAGCCTGATATAATTGCCGGCAGCGCCGATCGCGATGAGCAGGGTGCCATTCGTGATGGCTTCAAGATGGGCCATGTTCCAGGCCCGCCGGTCGCTGGCGATATGGACGGGGACATCGCGGATGAACGGCCAGAGGTCTATCGCGCCCAACAGGAAGAACATGTAGAACCAGCCGATGAGCAGGGCCGTTACCAGCAGGCCCACGCCGTTGAGTATCAGCAATGCGCGGCGCCTGTCGCTCAACATGGCGTGTTCCTCTCCCCCAAAATTCCGGTCCTGGCTTGCACCCCGCTGCCGGATTTGGCGCTCAAGGTGCAATTGCCGACCTGCAATGTCAAATTGCCGATGCGCCAATCAGTCCTTGTGCTGGAGATGAGTCAGAATGTGTACGCGAGACCGAGGCCGCCCAGCCATTGGTCCGCATCGCCAGCATCCGCCACAATGGGAGAACGGGCATAGCGGCCCAGCACACGTCCATATTGCCCGGCCATGACGATGGCCCAACCCTTGCGCAAATCCCCTGACAGCGACTTTGCACCGGCAAGCGTGAATGCCATTTTTGATGCACCGGACTTGCTGCCCGCCGCGCTGTAGGGTGCCAGTCCGCTGGCCGTGCTGCCTGCGGGATCGATATCGAAATAGGTGCGGCCGAAGCCCTTGCCCACGAATGTGACCGTGGCCTGCGCACCCAGGAAGGTCGTGCGTGAAAGCGGCGTGCCATATTCGAGTGACGTCGTCATCACGTGACTGCCGTGCTTGCCGAGCATGTCATGCAGATAGGAAACACGAACGCCGATCTGGTCATGCTTGCTCGTCAGGACACCCGTCTTTGAGATGCCTGCATACAGGCCGCCCTCGAGCGTGCGGGGCAGGGTCCCGAGTGCGGCAACCTGGGGGTCCTTGATCCGCGAACTGCGCTCGTTTCGCAGGTTGAGAAGGGGCCCAAGCTTGATATCGACATCGTCGCCCGCATGCCCGCGCATCAGGTCCACTGACAGATTGACGCCCCGTGAAACAAACGAGAATCCGTGGATGCGTCCGCGCACGAGAAATGCAGGAATGAAGATGTTTTCGTCCGAACCCGTGTAGCTTGGGATGGTCCCTGCACCGACTGCCACAGTGACATAGTCGCGCGGCCTCGGCCGGTCATCGGCCAAGGCCGGTGACGCGCACAATGCGCAAGCCAATGTCAGAGCGAGAAACCGCACATCAAGCCACCTTTCCGTGGATTTGATAGTGCGCAGAGTCTTAACGCAGACTTTCGCAAAAGCGCAATCGTCAGAGGCCGAGATCGGACAGGCCGGGATGATCATCCGGCCTGCGACCGATGGGCCAGTGAAACGTGCGATCCTCTTCGCGAATGGGAAGATCATTGATGCTCGCGATGCGGCGGCGCATCAGGCCGTTGCTTTCGAACTCCCAATTCTCATTCCCGTAGCTACGATACCATTGGCCGCTTACGTCATGCCATTCATAGGCGAAGCGAACGGCAATGCGGTTTCCGTCATGAGCCCAAAGCTCCTTGATCAGCCGATAATCCAGTTCCCGTTGCCACTTTTGCTTCAGGAAACTCTCTATGTCGGCGCGGCCGGTCAGGAATTCGGCACGATTCCGCCAGACGGAATCCGGCGTGTAGGCAAGGGCGACCCTCGCCGGATCGCGACTGTTCCAGCCATCTTCCGCGGCGCGGACCTTTTGGGCGGCGGTTTCAGCCGTAAACGGCGGGCAGGGTGGTCTTGTTTCGGTCATGTCCGGCTCCGATCAGGCAAAAGGCGTTGCAAATTCAATCCGAATGCCACCTGGCATCGTGCAGATGAAATGACGGGTCGTCGCCCCTGCGCGGATCGGTTCTGGCGCAAATTCGATCGTGACGCCAGGGTGAGCAGCAGCCCGGGCATGCACCCGGTCCAGTGCGGCACTATCTTCCACGCCAAGCGCCAAATGATGCAGCCCGATTGCGTTGCGCCGATCGAAATGCGCGGCCTTTTCCGGGTGGGCGACTTGCCAGAGGGTCAGAAGGATCTGTCCATCCGAGACAAAGCGCGCCGGATAGTCGGGTCGTTCGCCGACAACCTTGAAGCCAAGGGCATCGCAGAAGAAAGCGGCGGCACTGTCGAGGTTGGGCACGGACAAGCCGATGTGGTGCGCGCCACGCGTCAAAGGTTCGGTCATTTCCGGTCTCCATTTTCAAGGGTTTGGGCCTGTGCGCGCAGTTGTTCGACTTCTGCACGCAGCTGGGTGATTTCGGTAGTGAGCGGGCGGATTGCCTGCGAGATTTCGACTTCCGTGAAGCGGGGCGTAATGTGCTGCGGGCAGTTCCAGTCGTAACCGACAACATCGATCACATAAGCCCGTTCGGGGATCGCTTGATAATTGTCCGGCATCAGCGACGCGAGAAGGGCTGGGTCTTCATCGGCCTGGACAATGCGCGCCCGGCCCAGAATCTTCAGGCGGCGGCGGTTCGGATAGTCCATCAGGAACAGTGACACCCGCGGCTCGGTTGTGAGATTTGCCGTGCTGACGTGCTGCCGGTTGCCGCGATAATCGGCAAAGGCCAATCTGTTGCCGGGCAGCAGTTTCAGAAACCCGGCAGGTCCGCCGCGGTGTTGGACATAGGGCCAGCCTTCGCTTGTCACGCTGGCCAGATAGACGCTGTCGCGAGCCGCAATGAATTCGGCTTCGCGGTCTGTCAGCTGATCCGGCTCTCCTGACGCGCCCGCTTCCATCCTTGCATAGGACTGACGAGAGCCGTCCGCTTCCTGCATCGCGCGGGCCGTGTCGGTAAAGAGCGTGTGCACATAATTCTGGGCCATGATGGCAATCCTCCTTGTGCGCGACCGGAGAGGGCAGGTCTCAGGGGGGCAACCCGCCGATCCGATCGCGCCAGAAGAGGATTAGCCTGTTGCGCAGGAAGTGATAATCATGCATTTATGAAGGTATCTATTTCAGAATATGGAATAATGAGTGGACCGGCTTCAAACCCTTGAAATGTTCGTGGCTGTGGCGGAGCGCGGCGGCTTTGCTGCTGCCGCGCGCGAACTGCGGGTTTCTCCCCCGGCGGTGACGCGCGGCATTGCCGAACTTGAGGCCAGGCTTGGCGTCGTGCTGTTCCATCGATCAACCCGTGCCGTAACACTGACCGATGAAGGCAGCGGCTTTCTTGACAAGGCCCGGCGCATCATCGGTGAACTCGACGAGGCAGAGCGGCAGTTGTCCGGCGCACGTTCGGAACCGCGCGGTCAGTTCCATGTGACGGCGCCTGTCGCCTTCGGACGGCTCCACGTACTTCCGGTGGTGACGGAATTGCTGGACCGCCATGCAGACCTCAACATCCAGATGATGCTGATCGATCGCAATGTGCGCATCATAGAAGAGGGGATCGATGTGGCCGTGCGGATCGGATCGCTGGCGGATTCAGCGCTGAAGGCCGTGCGGATCGGCGCAGTGCGGCAGGTGCTCGTGGCAAGCCCGGCCTATCTCGCCCGAAAGGGCGTTCCTCAGTCTGTCGCGGATTTGGCCGGTTATCAGATCATCGGCACAACAGGGCCGCGCGCTGCGACCGAATGGCGCTTTGGCGGACGGCGGGACCCTGTCGCTGTCCGTCCGCGCCTTCTGGTCAACACGGTGGATGCCGCAGTCGATGCAGCCGAAGCTGGCGTCGGGATTGCCAATCTGCTCAGCTACCAGGTGGCTGATGGCCTGCGCGCGGGCCGCTTGATTGAAGTGTTGCGACCGGAGACCCCGGAAGCACTGCCGATACATTTGCTGTTTGAGACCAGCAGGGCCTCGTCTCCTGCAACGCGTGCCTTTGTCGATGCCATGCGCGCACGCGGGCGCGATCAGGCATGGCAATTATAATTTCTATAAGTGGAATAATAACTTCCATTTTCTTGGAATTATCTACTCAGAGATGAGCGATTAATGGGGACGGGACGGACTTTTCCGCCACATGAAAGGAATGTTCAAATGTCTCGTATCCCGACCCCCGCCACGATTGCCGATGCCCCAGAAGCGACCCGCCCTCTGCTCGAGGCGGTCAACAAGCAACTCGGCAGTGTACCGAACATGTTTCGCCTGATTGCCAACAGTCCGGCGGCGCTCGAAGGCTATCTCGGCCTCAGCGGTGCGCTTGCAAAGGGCAAGCTCTCCAGCGCTACGCGTGAGCGGATTGCCCTTGCCGTCGCCGAACTCAATGGCTGCAATTACTGTCTCGCGGCCCATAGTTACCTCGGGAGCAATTTCGCCAAGCTCGACCCGGCCGAAATCGCTGCCAACCGTCGCGGCACATCCAGCGATGCAAAGGCTGATGCTGCTGTGCGTTTCGCGGCCAAGGTTGCAGCGGAACGCGGCGCCGTTTCAGCAGCCGATGTCGATGCCGTTCGCGCAGCAGGCTATGGCGATGCCGAGATTGTTGAGATCGTGGCGCATGTCGCAGTCAATACGCTGACCAACTATGTCAACGAAGCCTTGGGCACGACCATCGATTTCCCCGTGGTCGACCGCCTCGCAGCCTGACCTGACCCCTGACTGACCTGGCCGATCGCGCGCGGCGGCGGCCGGGTCAGAACATGTACTTCATCTTGATGGATTGCGTTGTCTCACCGCTTCCTACCGCAAATTTTGCTGCGGCGAACTTCGGCGGTCCGAAGACAATGGCTGGATTGTTCGAAAAACCGAACCCTTCGCGCGGTATCATGAGCGCCGTGTCGAGCTTCCCGTTGGCATTTTCGTCGTGGATAAGGGCGATGGCGTAGATGCCCGGGACAAGATCGGCAAAATGGACCGCCGCGGCCTTTGTGGCAGGGACTGTCACCTTGCGGGCTTGCGGATCGCGCTCACAATTGGGGAATGCCCGGGCGTTTGTCGTCAGGCAAATATGGACATTGCCCTTGAGGTTTCTGAGGCCGCTGATTTTCAGATCAAGGCTTGATGGTTCCGCCGCTGCGACCGCCCCTGTCAGCAAAAGTCCCAAGGCCGCGGTCCGTGCCGCAGAGCTTGTCCCACACTCTGAAATACAGGCCATAATTTCCCCGATATTCGTCGTGGTGCCGCTGGTGATGCGTTGCCGTGATCAACCAGTTTCCCAAGACGCCCCTGACAATGATGCGCGGAAACAGTTCCCAACCCATGTGATTGGTGACACCCATAAGCGTCATCACCGAAAGCACAACCGCAAGTGCTGCAACATGAATGGGAATAGCGAAGACAAGGGCCGGGATGACAACTGCGCCGGTCAGCGCTTCCCAGGGATGAAAGCTCATCGCTGCCCAGGCAGTGGGCGGGCGGCTCGCATGATGGACGGCATGCGCGCGACCGAAAAACCAGGGGCGGTGCATCAGCCTGTGCGTCCAGTAGAACCAGCTGTCGTGGGCAGCGAGATAGAGCAGGATCGAGACGGGGAAATACCAGAGTGGGTATGCGTCCAGATCCCGATAGATCAGGGTCCAGCCGCGTGAATCCCAGCCCCAGGCGACGATGCCGGCCGGAATACCGTAGATCGCGGCACTGGTCAGGGACCATGCGATTTCACGCCGGATCTGCGGCGTGAGGCGTGCGTAGAGGCCCGGGTGCCGCAGACGCGTTGCCCAGGCGAATGCCCCGCTCACGATCAGGTAGCGGACCCCGACGATCAGGGTCATGGCAACGGCAGAAAGAAGGATTGCCAAACGTGCCGCCTTTGGTGACTGATCTGCTGGTGCCGCCTACAGGACTCGAACCTGTGACCCCCGCATTACGAATGCGATGCTCTACCAACTGAGCTAAGGCGGCCAGAGGGCGGGCGCTTACCAGTGCGACCGGACAAGCACAAGGGGGTCTGGACTGGTGTGCCGCCTGAATCGGCGGTGCCCAGTCGCAACTTGCAGGGTAAGGCCAATTGCGTAATGGCTTGATAAGAATTGGCTTGTAGGGGTCAGCGCAACCGACTGGACAAGATTGTCACAATTTTTCACAATCTACCCCTGTAAATCGGCCCCTGTAAAGCATAGAGGTTTTAACCGCTATGCCACTGAAAGACGATGACATGACGACCAGCCTTGGCGAAATTCCCCAGAAACGACAGGAAGAACGGGCTCGCGTCAATCTTGACGGGCCGACGCTGCGGCAGGGGAATGGCATGATCGGTTCGATCAAGCTGCATGACGTGTCGTCACGGGGTTTTCGAACCGACTGGCCGGAGAAGATCCTGCCCGGCGAAAAGGTATGGCTGAAAGTGCCGGGGATTGATGAACTTGCCGCCACCGTTGCATGGGAACTGGATCTGATGATCGGATGCCAGTTCGAAGTTGCGCTGAGACCTGCGGTTTTCTCCAAGATCGTCAATCAGAAAAGTTGACCGGTCCCCAGCGCAGACTCTAGGGATTTCAGCCGAAGGGGGCTGTGATGGCAAGAGCGTGCTGGCGTTGCGTGGAACCGATTGAGGATACGGCTACCCGCTGTCCGTCGTGCGGGGTCCGTATTGTGCCGCTCTCTTCCGAACCGAGCCCGCTGGCAACAGCGCGCAAGATCCGCATGGCCATTCTGCTGCTGATTGTGGCGACGGGTGGCCTCATCGCATGGGTCCTTTGACGGGGCCGGGACTTACCGCTCCGGCAGCCTCGCCATTGCATCCTCCAGCAAGCGACGCACAACCGCACACGCATCGGCCACCGACAGTTCCTGATCGTGACGAAGCAGGCGCCAGGTCTGGAAACTGAGGATCACATTTATGGCGCGCGCACCCAGCGTGTCCTCGCGAACCGAAGGGGGAAGCTGCGCATAGAGGCTCTCGGATTCGAGACGCAACATCCTCTTGTAATCCTGCATCAGGAATTCGGACTGGAAGCGCTTCAGGTTGGCGGAAATCCGGTAGGGCAGGATCGCCTCGAAAACGCGTGCCCGCTTGTCGGCTGTATAAAGCATCCGCTCTTTCCAGGTGTCCCCGCCGGGGACTTCCATGATGATCGGAATGACCTTCGCTTCGATGGCATCGCACATCTCGCGGTAAAGGGCATCCATATCGTCGAAATGCCGGAAGACCGACCGGAGACCGACTCCTGCTACCTCCGCGACGCGCGCGGCGCTTGGGGAGACATCGCCATTGCCAACGAGTTCAAGCATTGCGGATACGATCCGCGCCCGGCTCGAACGGCTGCGCTCGCGCCGGCCATCGGCCTCGCGGCTCTCATCAATTGCAGGATCTGGAGCAAGAATGGCAGTCATGCCTTGCTTCCTTGCCTGTCAGCATCGTTATGGCAAGGGGTAACACACAATTCCGCATCTAGGCTTGGTGAGCCCTGCTGGATTCGAACCAGCGACCTACTGATTAAAAGTCAGTTGCTCTACCGACTGAGCTAAGGGCCCCACCAAGCGCGCTCCCCTATGCGGCGGGGCGCTTGCGGTCAAGGCGGGCCTTGAGGTGGCGGACGGTCAGGCCCGACAGTGGATCGCGCCACTCGCCTGCAATCGTTGCGAGCGGATTAAGGACAAAGGACCTGTTCCGGAATTCACGGTGCGGAACAACCAGGGTTGGCGAGGCCCAGCTGCCCCTCGACCAAAGCAGGATATCAAGGTCAAGCGTGCGCGCGGACCAGCGAGATCCTCCTGGCCTTCTGCCGAATTCCCGTTCGATCTTCTTGAGGCGTTTGAGGAGCCTTTGCGGTTCGAAGCGGGTTTCGATGAGGGCGGCCGCATTGGCATAGCTACGACGCGATGGCCCGAGCGGGCGGCTCCGCACCGCGCGAGACGCCGCAATCACATGGACCTTCTTCCCGTCCAGCCGCGTGAGAGCCGCGCGGATCACCGCTTCGGGCGAACCGAATCGGACATGGCGCCGGTTTGAGCCCAGTGCGATCGCGAAACGGCTACGCACCGCAGTCAGACAGTTTTCAGATAATCGAGGTAACAGCCTTCCGGCGGCCCGTCGATCGCATCACGCAAGGGTGCAAGCGCTTCCTTGGCGAGATGATCGCCAGCGCCTTTGTGCGCGGCAATGGATTCCCATTTTTCAATAAAGACAAAACGATGCTCATCGCCAGCATCGCGCAGCAGCTCGACGCCTTCGCTGCCGGGAACCTTGCGGACCGCATCGGCGAGATTGGACAGGGCAGTTTCCAGCTGCGCGCTCCCGCCCTGCTTTGCGGTCATGATGTAGTGGCGGGCGACGGTCATGTCTCTTCTCCTTGTTGAAATTCAAATATCTGCGACCAGCCGACCATACATGTCAGGTCGCCGGTCGCGGAAAAAGCCGAATGTGGCGCGGTGCTTCGCGATCTGTTCGAGGTCAAAGGTCGCGTCAAGCACGCCTTGCGCCCCATCGCCCATCTCGGCAACGAAATCGCCGCGCTCATCCGTGATGAAACTATGGCCATAAAAGCTCATCGCGCCTTCAACGCCTGTGCGGTTGGCCGCAACGACGGGCACGACATTGGACACTGCATGGCCGACCATGGCCCGCTGCCAGAGGCGGGAGGTGTCAAGCTCTTCGGCTGCGGGTTCATCCCCGATTGCCGTCGGGAAGAACAGGATATCCGCCCCCATCAGCATCATTGCCCGTGCGGTCTCTGGATACCATTGGTCCCAGCAGATGCCGATGCCGATCGTGCCATAGCGGGTTGGCCAGACCTTGAAGCCGGTATTTCCCGGGCGGAAATAGAATTTCTCTTCATAGCCGGGCCCGTCAGGGATGTGCGTCTTGCGGTAAACGCCCATCACCGCGCCGCTGTCGTCGATCATCGCCAGGCTGTTGTAATAATGGGGGCCGTTCGCTTCGAAAAAGCTGGTCGGAAT
Organism: Sphingomonadaceae bacterium; assembly: GCA_046348625.1. Taxonomy (GTDB): domain Bacteria; phylum Pseudomonadota; class Alphaproteobacteria; order Sphingomonadales; family Sphingomonadaceae; genus Aquisediminimonas. Next base: position 47,885 of record JAXMDX010000012.1, on the reverse strand, counting down.
GTAGACCTGCAGTTCTGCTGCCAGCGCCTGCATGGCTAGCACGGCCTTGTGCGCTTCGACCGGCTTTGCGCGTGCGAAGAAGCGGTCTTCCTCCGTCTGGCAGAAATAATGTCCCTCGAACAATTCGGGCGGGAGGATGATCCTTGCCCCGCGGCCAGCCGCTTCGCGGACGAGCGCGGACACGGATGCGATATTGGCATCGATATCGTCGCTGAGCGCAAGCTGGAGAGCGGCTACGTGCATGGGTCTCATAGTGAAGGCACTTGCTGGCTGATGCAATGGAATGAACCACCACCCGTCAGGATATGTCCTGACGGCAGGCCAACCGTCTCCCGATCCGGAAACAGCTTTGCGATTGCGGCGACTGCGGCAGCGTCGCTTGCACCGCCATAGGTGGGAACGACCACTGCAGCATTGCCGATATAGAAATTCATGTGGCTGGCGGGAATGACTTCGCCCTCGGCTTCATGCCGACCAGCGGACGGGATCGTCACGATCTCGACCGGCCAATCCTTTGTCCGGGCCAGGGCATCAGCGAAAATCCCGGCATTGGGATCATCGTCGCCAAATGGTTCGGGCAGCGCAAGCTTCCCTGGTCCGACGAACCGGGCGATATTGTCCACATGGCCATCGGTATGGTCGTTCTTGAGGCCAACACCGAGCCACAGCACCTGTTCAAGGCCAAGGTCGGCGCACAGCCGGTCCTCGATATCGCGTCGCGCCAGTTCCGGATTGCGATTGGGATTCAGGAGGCACTGCCCGGTTGTGACACACAGCCCTGCGCCATCGACATCGATGGCCCCGCCTTCAAGGATCCAGCTCTTGGGTTCGCGCATGATGCCCGATTGGGTGCAGAGAATCTCCGCCACATGTTCGTCGAGCGGGGAAGGGTATTTGCCGCCCCAGCCGTTGCTCCGGTAATCGAGCGCCAGATGGCCGTGTTCGTTCCGGATGATGATCGGCCCAGTATCGCGGAGCCAGATATCGAAAAAGGGTGCGGAAATGATCTGCGCGCAGTCTCCGGCCAGCGCGCGCGCGGCTTCCTCGGCAAGGCCATTGGCGCAGACCAGTTGCACCTTTTCGCCGCGTCCGCCGGCATGCACGGCGCGCGCGAACGCGGCCACTTCGGCCTGCGCGCCTTCAAGGTCGTCAAGCCAGAGATCGACATCGCTTGGAAAGCCGATCCAGACACTGTCATGCGGAGCCCATTCGGGCGGTTGATACCGAGTCATGCAGGCGGCTTTAGTCGGCGCAGGGGCAAGGGTTCAAGTCGAACCCCTTGCCCTTGCCCCTCGCAGCCTATAGAGGCGCGGCCAAATCCAACCCCTCAAGTCCAATGGAGACGACCAGACATGGCCGCCAATCGTACCTTTTCGATCATCAAGCCCGACGCGACGCGCCGCAACCTGACGGGTGCCGTGACCAAGATGCTGGAAGATGCCGGCCTCCGCGTCGTGGCGTCGAAGCGCATTCACATGACCAAGGCACAGGCCGAAGGCTTCTATGCCGTCCATAAGGAACGGCCGTTTTTCAACGATCTTGTTGCGTTCATGACGTCAGGTCCGGTTGTCGTTCAAGTTCTCGAAGGCGAAAATGCCGTCCAGCGCAATCGCGACATCATGGGTGCAACCAACCCGGAGAATGCCGCCGAAGGCACGATCCGCAAGACGCACGCTGAATCGATCGAAGCCAATTCGGTCCATGGGTCGGACAGCGACGAAAATGCCGCGATCGAAATCGCCTATTTCTTCAAGCCGGAAGAAATTGTCGGCTGATCTTGCCCTGGCGAGCCGCCTTGCCGATGCGGCAGGGGCGGCGATCCGGCCCTATTTCCGGTCTGCATTCGGGCTGGAAATGAAAGCTGATGCCACGCCCGTGACTTTGGCTGACCGAGCTGCCGAGGCCGCGATCCGGGCGATCCTCGACGTGGAACGACCCGATGAGGGGATCATCGGCGAAGAATATGGCAGTACCCGCGAAGGCGCTTCGCGGGTGTGGGTACTCGACCCCATTGACGGCACGCGCAGTTTCGTGGGCGGCCGTCCGATCTTCGGGACGCTTATTGCCTTGATCGAGGATGGTGTGCCGATCCTGGGGCTGATCGACCAGCCTATCAGTGGAGAGCGTTGGATCGGCGCAGCAGGGCAGGGTACGCTCTTCAACGGCGCTCGCGCGAACACGCGCAAATGTGCGGCACTCGCGCAGGCCGTTCAGGCCACCACATCGCCCGCGGCATTTTCTGCAGACCATCTGCGCGCCTTTGAGCGACTCGTCCCTGCGACGCGAGACACGCTCTATGGTGGAGACTGTTACAACTACGGGCTGGTTGCGATCGGGCAGATCGACATCGTCGTCGAATCCGGCCTCAAGCTTCATGATTTTGCGGCACTCGTACCCGTCGTGGACGGCGCAGGCGGCATCATGCGCGACTGGCAGGGTAATCCACTGACCAGCACCAGCGAAGGCCATGTCATTGCCTGCGGCGACGCGGAGCTGCTGCCTCACATAATCGAACGACTGAACGGATGAAGTCCGAAGGCCGCTAGAATTCGTCAGCGATTGCGAAACCCTGCCGGAGTTTTGGTGGAGCAATGGCGATCCAGCTTTTCCTCAGCCAGTCGGCAATGCCCGCCCAGTCATTGTCACCCAGGTCGAGGCGTATCCCGATCCAGCCGTCGCCAAAATAGGCCGGGCGGTAATAGCGATCCGCATCCGCCTCGATCAGCATGGCCTGTTCATCGATACCACTGATCTTGACGAGAATGGCGGTCTTGCCGTCGCCATGATGATCGTGGGTGAAATAGGCGAATTTCTTGCCCTTGATGATGCCGAAGCAAGGCATGCCGTGCGATACGGTCTCATCCGCTTCCGGCAGTGCCAGCGCCCGCGTGCGTATCTGTTCCAGCAGCCAGTCCGGCTGGCGTTCTCGCGACGTGTATTCGGCCAATACGCGTGAATAAAGCTGATGTTCGGCGATCAGGATTCGGTCGGCCAGTGTCCCGGCCGTATCGTCCGGGAGAATTGCAACCGGGGTCTGCCCCAGAATAGGCCCGTCATCGAGTTCGGCTGTCACGACATGGACGGTGCAGCCTGATGCGCTGTCTCCAGCCGCAATGGCCCGCTCATGCGTATCCAGCCCCTTGTATTTCGGCAGCAGCGATGGGTGAATGTTGAGGATGCGATCGCGCCAGTCGTTGACGAAACTGGGTGACAGCAATCGCATATAGCCGGCCAGGGCGACATATTCGGTCCGTGCTGTCCTGAGTTGGGCAGTCATGAGGGCATCAAAGTCTTCGCGCTTCATGCCCTTGTGGCTTTGTGCGAATACCGGAATGCCTTCGGCGTGTGCCAGTTTCAGGCCCGGCGCATCCGGATCATTGGCGGCCACAAGAACGACTTCATAAGGGCATTCCGGGTGCTTTGCGGCGTAGACCAGTGCCGCCATGTTGGAGCCACGGCCTGAGATCAGCACCGCGACCCGCGCCTTAGCCATGATGCGTCGCGCTCCAGGCGGTTCGTGCGGACCAGGTTTCCGCACTTCCGGCAACGGTGCAGCCTTTTTCTCCAGCGGCGATGCGGCCGATCCGAAAGACGCTTTCGCCTTTCTGTTCAAACGACTGAGTCACCGAGGCGGCGTCGGCTTCGCTCACCACCACGGCCATCCCGATTCCGCAATTGAAGGTGCGTGCCATCTCTTCCGGCTCGATATTGCCCTGCGCCTGAAGGAAGGCCATCAGCCTTGGCTGGGGCCAGAGATCGGCGTCGACATGGGCGTGGAGGCCGGCTGGCAACACGCGCGGGATATTTTCGAGAAGCCCGCCGCCCGTGATATGCGCCATTGCATGGATGCGTCCCTTGCGGACCTCGGGCAGCAGCGACTTCACGTAGATCTTCGTTGGTGCCATCAGCGCGTCGATCAGCAAGATATTCTGGTCGAACAGGGCGGGGCGGTCCATCTTCCAGCCCTTGTCCGCTGCAAGCCTGCGCACGAGGGAGAAACCGTTCGAATGGACTCCCGATGAGGCCAGGCCAAGAATAACGTCTTCTGCGGCTACCTTGTCTGCTGTCAGCACCTGATCGCGTTCGACTGCACCGACGCAGAACCCGGCAAGGTCATAGTCGCCATCTGCATACATGCCGGGCATTTCGGCAGTCTCTCCGCCGATCAGGGCACAGCCGGCCTGCTTGCAGCCTTCCGCGATGCTTGCGACGACCTTTTCGGCGACAATATTGTCGAGCTTTCCGCTGGCGTAATAGTCGAGGAAGAAAAGCGGTTCCGCACCCTGCACGATCAGGTCGTTGGCGCACATGGCAACCAGATCGATTCCCACGCCGTCGTGCCGCCCCGAATCGATGGCGAGTTTCAGCTTGGTGCCAACACCGTCATTTGCGGCGACGAGAAGCGGATCGGTAAAGCCGGCTGCCTTCAGATCGAAGAAGCCACCAAAACCGCCAAGATCTGCGTCTGCGCCGGCGCGCCGGGTCGATCGGGCCAGCGGCGCGATTGCGCGGACAAGCGCATTTCCGGCAGAGATTGAAACCCCTGCCTTGGCATAGGTATAGGGCTCGTCCTGATTATGTCTCTGAGTCATCGCGCCTCCCGTATCGACAACGTGCTTGGAATTCCACGATTCCATCGCCAAAAGGGTCGTGTGAATGATTTTTCCCGTTTTTTGCGGCCGGTTCCACTTGCCTTTGCGCTCGGCATGGCCGCTCTTGGCGCTGCCGTCATTGCCCAGATCGAGGGCGGAGACCGCGGCGTTGCGCCGATTGACAGCTCTTCGGACTTCGAAGTTTCGGGCATCAAGGTCGATGTTGCCGCAAAAACCGCCGATGCAGCCCGCTACGGCGGATGGAGAGAGGCGCAGCGGCAGGGATGGCGGTTGTTGTGGAGCAATGTCCACGGAGGACCGGCGCCGGGGTTGAGCGATTCTGCCCTTGATTCGATTGTGGCCGGAATCGTGGTCGACAATGAACAGGTTGGACCGAATCGCTATATTGCGACACTCGGGGTTCTGTTCGATCGCGTCCGCGCCGGGCAGATTCTTGGGGTCAGCGGTTCGTCTATCCGCTCTGCACCGCTCCTTGTCATTCCCGTCCAATGGTCTGGTGGCACGCCGCAGAGCTTCGAAACCCGCACCGAATGGCAAAAGGCTTGGGCCCGCTTTCGCACCGGCGGAAGTTCGATTGATTATGTCCGGCCCAGTGGCACCGGGGCTGATCCGTTGCTCCTGAACTATGGACAGACGGGGAGACCCGGTCGGCGCTGGTGGCGGATGCTGCTTGACCAATATGGTGCAGCAGACGTGCTCGTCCCGCAGGTCCGGCTCGAACGCATGTGGCCGGGAGGCCCGGTGATCGGCCATTTCTCGGCACGGTTCGGACCCGACAACCGGCCTTTGTCGAATTTTGTCCTGCGCGTCGGCTCTAGCGCCGGGATTCCGCAGATGATGGACGAAGGCGTCCGGCGCATGGACCAGATCTTTGCGCAGGCGCTGGCGGACGGGCGACTTCGCCCCGATTCTTCCCTGGTGATCGAACAACCCGTTGAAGCCGATGCGCTCGTGCCTGAAGACGTGCCCGGATTGGACGCAACCGATACGACCGACACGACTGATGCTGGAGCGGCCACCGTGGGCACAGCCACGTTCAGTGTCCAGTATGAGACGCCGGATGTGGCGTCTGTCGGCAGCACTGAGGCCGCCGTCCGGGGGATCGCAGGTGTGCGTTCTGCGTCCACGGGCAGCCTTGCCCTGGGCGGAATCTCGGTCATGCGGGTGACCTATGCAGGGGATATTGCTGCATTGAAGGCTGCGCTTGCTGCCAGGGGATTCCGGGTTCAGGAAGGTGGCGGAGCGCTCCGCATCAGTCGCTAGCGCATGTCACAGATTGCCCTGCCGTTCGATTGGCCAGCGCCGGAAGATGCGGAAAGCTATATTGTCACGGCCTCCAATCGCGCCGCGGTCGACGGGATCGATCGCCCCGGAAGCTGGCCGGTTCGGGCCGCGATCCTGACCGGGCCCAGAAAATCGGGTCGGTCGCTGCTTGGGCGCATTTTCGCTGCAAAGACCGGGGGCACATTCATAGATGATGCCGAGCAGCACAAGGAAGTGGACCTGTTCCACCGCTGGAACCTAGCACAGGAAGAGCGCAAGCCGCTCCTTCTTGTCGTGCTTTCGCCTCCTCCTCTCTGGAAGGTTCGCTTGCCCGACCTGGCGTCCCGCCTGTCCGCCACGCCGGTTTTCACCATCAATGAGCCTGACGATACACTTTCCAGAATGTTGCTAGAAAAGCTTTTTGCCCGGCGCGGCCTGCAAATCACGCCGGAGACAACCGCCTATATCGCCAGCCGAATCGAACGGAGCTATGTTGCGTTGATGCGCATTGTGGATGCCATCGACACTGTCGCACTTTCGCAACATCGCGCTGTTACAACACGGTTGGCGCGTGCCGTTCTTGAGGAACAGCACCTGATGGATGAAACGGACTAAGGCGTACATGCTCAACGAACTGGAAAAGAACGAAAAAGCCGAAGCGCTGGAGACATCCTCTGGCGATTCCGGCGTGCGTTACTTCAACCGCGAATTGAGCTGGCTCGCCTTCAACCAGCGCGTGCTCGAAGAATCGCAGAATCAGGCGCATCCCTTGCTGGAGCGCTTGCGGTTCCTTTCGATCTCGGGAACCAATCTCGACGAGTTCTTCATGGTGCGTGTGGCTGGTCTAAAAGGGCAGCAATTACAACATATTGAAGAGCGAAGCGTAGATGGCATGACACCAACGCAGCAGCTCGAAGCGATTGCCCGTGATGCAGACGCACTCATGGCTGCCCAGCAGGCGCAATGGGCGCGCCTTTCCTCCGAGCTCAGCGATTCCGGAATCAGTGTCCTTGATGAAGAGGCGATTCAGGGGGAGGTTGCGACGTCCCTAGAGAAGCATTTCCGCGAACAGATTTTCCCGGTCCTGACGCCGCAAGCGCTCGATCCGGCGCATCCGTTCCCGTTCATCCCGAATCAGGGCTTGAGCATGCTGCTCGATCTGCGGCGCATTTCAGATGGGGAGCCGATACGGGAGCTCGTCATGATTCCATCGTCCCTGCCGCGTTTTGTCCGGATACCGGGCCGCAAGGCGCGTTATGTGACGATGGAGACACTTCTGAGGCGTTTCACGGGCCTGCTTTTCCCGGGCTATGAGGTTCTGGGCGCAGGTGCGTTCCGGATCATCCGGGACAGCGATATTGAAATCGAGGAAGAAGCCGAAGATCTGGTTCGCTATTTCCGCAGTGCCATCAAGCGCCGGCGGCGGGGCAGGGTGATTCGCCTCGAAGTTGAAACCGGCATGCCCGAGCAGCTGGAAGCCGTCGTGAAGAATGAATTTGGCGGAAACGACGCGATTATTTCGGAAACGGGCGGGTTTCTGGGAATCGGGGATCTGGCGCAGCTGGTTGATGAAGACCGGCCAGACCTGAAGTTCACGCCCTACACGCCACGCTTTCCTGAGCGCATCCGAGAGCATGACGGCGATTGCTTTGCGGCAATTTCAGCCAAGGATATTCTTGTCCACCATCCCTATGAGGCCTTTGATGTCGTCCTTGCCTTCCTGAGCCAGGCGGCGGCCGACCCCGATGTCGTGGCGATCAAGCAGACGCTTTACCGTGCGGGCAAGCAATCCGCCGTTATCCGGGCCCTGATCGACGCGGCTGAAGCCGGAAAGTCGGTTACGGCTGTTGTCGAACTCAAGGCCCGCTTTGATGAGGAGCAGAACCTTTTGTGGGCCAACCAGTTGGAACGCGCAGGCGTGCAGGTGGTCTATGGATTCATCGACTGGAAGACTCACGCGAAGATTTCGATGGTGGTGCGGCGCGAAAACGGAAAATACCGGACCTATTGTCACTTCGGCACGGGCAATTATCACCCGGTAACAGCGCGTATTTATACCGATCTGAGCTTCTTTACGGCTGACCCGCGTGCGGGTCGGGATGCGGCGCAGATCTTCAACTACATCACGGGATATGTGGAGCCGTCAAAGCTCGAAATGCTGAGCATGAGCCCGAGAAACCTCCGGTCGTCGCTGTTTGAATTGATCGACAAGGAAATCGCGAACGAACGCGCGGGCAGGAAATCGGGCATCTGGGCGAAATTCAATTCGCTGGTCGATCCGGCGATGATCGAGAAACTGTATGAGGCGAGCAATGCGGGCGTGCCCATTGATCTCGTCGTGCGCGGAATCTGCTGTCTGAGGCCTGGTGTTCCGGGCCTATCGGAAAATATCCGCGTAAAATCGGTTGTCGGACGCTTCCTGGAACACAGCCGGATCTGGGCATTCGGAAATGGTGCGGCACTCCCCAATGACAAGGCGCGTGTGTACATTTCCTCTGCTGACTGGATGCAACGAAACTTTGATCGTCGCGTTGAGTATATGCTGCCGATTGAAAATCCGACGGTTCACGATCAGGTTCTCGATCAGGTGATGGTTGCCAATCTGCTCGATAATGAGCAAAGCTGGGAACTGCAGGCTGATGGCCGCTATGTTCGCATTGCGCACGGAGACAAACCATTCAATCTCCACCGGTATTTCATGACGAACCCGTCACTTTCGGGGCGGGGGGCAGCTCTCGACAAGGCGTCAGCAGTGCCGAAACTGCGCTTCGACAGAAAGAAATAGCCGATTCGGGGCGGCATGCCGTCATAGACATAGGCTCGAATTCGGTACGGCTTGTTGTGTTCAGCGGCCCGGCTCGGGCGCCCTCCGTCCTGTTCAACGAAAAGGTGATGGCGGGCCTGGGCCGGGGCGTTGTTGCAACCGGCCTGCTTGATGCCAAGGCCATGAAGACCACGCTGCACTCGCTTGCGCGTTTTCAATATCTTGCTTCGCTGATGGGTGTTCCCGAGCCAACGACCGTTGCGACGGCCGCGGTGCGTCAGGCGAGCAACGGACCCGCATTCCTTGAGTCTGTCAGGGGCCTTGGGCTCAACGTCGCGCTTCTGTCGGGCGACGAGGAGGCCGAAGCAGCAGGCTATGGCGTCATAGCCGGCATAGAAGATGCAAAAGGGATTGTGGGAGATCTTGGCGGCGGAAGCCTTGAACTGGCACGCGTCGAGAATGGCAAGGTGCTTGAGCGCGAGTCTTTCCCGCTCGGGGTTCTGCGCCTGTCTCTTATTCGGGAAAGTGGGGAAGGCGAGCTCCGCAAGGAGGTCAAGAAGCTGCTCAAGCCCAAGGGCTGGATGGATTTTGGAAAGGGCTTGCCCTTTTACCTCGTTGGAGGGTCCTGGCGCTCGCTGGCCCGTATCCAAATGTATATGGCGCGCTACCCGCTTCCGATCGTGCATCATTATGCGATGCCGGGGACGGCACCTGCTTCACTTGTTCGTGCCGTTGCAAGACTCGACCGCAACCTGCTGAAAGAGAACAATATTGTAACCGGAGCGCGATATCCCACGATGGTCGATGCCGCGGCTTTGCTATGGGAAATCAGGCGATTGCTGCAACCGAGCGCCTATATCGTGTCGGCAACTGGGCTGCGCGAAGGATTGCACTACCGCCAATTGTCGGGCAGCGACAAGGCGCTCGATCCTCTGATTGAAGCCGCCAGAGCAGAAGGCGAACTGCATGGCCGTTTTCCCGAACATGGAGACTTGCTTGATCGTTGGATTTCGCCGCTTTTCGAGCAGGACTCGCCTTCCGACCGGCGGTTAAGGCTGGCCGCCTGCCTGCTGGGCGACATTGGCTGGGCGGCCAATCCCGATTTTCGTGCGGAAAGAGGGCTGGAGGTGGCCTTGCACGGGAATTGGCTTGGCATTGATGCCCGTGGTCGGGCGATGATCGGGCAGGCGCTCTTCGCGGCGTTCGGCGGCGGTAATGATCGGCCGGCGATACTTCGAAAACTAGCGACGGAAGAGGAATTGCGACTGGCCCAAAACTGGGGCCTTGCGATCCGCCTGGGGCAAAGGCTGAGCGGCGGGGTTGCAACCCCGTTGAAACAGTCGAGCGTTTCCGTCTCCGGGGACAGATTGATCCTGTCGATCAAGGGCGATGTCGAGTTGCTGCTTGGAGATGCCGTCGAACGGCGTCTGCGCCAGCTTGGCAATGCGCTTGGCAAATCTCCGGAGATTGGCCGAACCTGAGGTCAGGCATCTCCCGTGCGCGTCATGCAGAGCTTTCCGTCAAGCACGGCAAATGCGAGCTTGCCCTCGACAAGGGCCAATGCATCGCGCCCGAACTGATCGAAGCGCCAGTCTTCAAGCATCGGAAGGCCAGTTCGCTGGCCCGCGGCGAGCAATTCAAGCTCGTCAGAACGGGCAAGGAGGCGCGCCGCCACGCTGATTTCGCGCGCACGGATCTTGAGCAGCAGCTTGAGCAGGTCTGCAACAAGTGCGCCTTCCTTGCCAAGTCCCGGCTTCTTGTCATCGCGGGGCGGCATTTCATCGGGTCGTAGAGGTTCGGCAGCGGCCAGTATCGCCATCAGCCGCCCGCCAATGTCATTGCCTGCCCAAGCGGGCGAAAGACCGCGGACCTTTGCGAGGTCCGCCTGACTGCGCGGAGGATGAGCCGCAATGTCTGCCATTGTCTCATCCTTGATGATGCGTCCGCGCGGGAGATTCTTGTTTTGCGCCTCGCGTTCACGCCAGGCGGCCAGCGATTTCAACCGGCCCAGAACTTCGGGTTTGCGGCCGACGATCCGGATGCGCTTCCAGGACAATTCAGGGTCATTCTCATAATTGGCCGGGTCCGCCAGCCGCTCCATCTCCTGATCAAGCCAGCCGCCGCGCCCTGTCTTGCGCAGTCTTTCGAGCATTTTGGGAAACAGAGTCGACAAATGGGTCACGTCACCGATTGCATAGTCGATCTGGCGCTTGTCCAGAGGACGCCGCGCCCAGTCCGTAAACCGAGCGCCCTTGTCCAGCGCAATCCCCAGCCAGCTGTCGACAAGATTGGAATATCCGATCTGCTCGCCCTGGCCCAAGGCCATCGCCGCGATTTGCGTATCGAACAGCGGGTGAGGGGTTTTACCAGTCAGATTATAAACAATTTCAATATCTTGCGCGCCTGCATGAAAAACCTTGAGAACATCCTCATTGTCGACGAGCAGATCAAGCAGGGGGGATAGGTCCAGCCCTTCACGCATGGGATCTATTGCGGCTGCTTCATTGGCATCGGCAATCTGGATGAGGCAAAGCTCGGGCCAGTAGGTGTTCTCGCGCATGAATTCCGTATCGACAGCGACGAATGGCGATTTGGCCAGTCGCGCGCACAAATCGGCAAGAGCGTCGGAGTCCTCGATCAACGGGTGAATCTGCATGATGCCCCTTAACGCTTCCGTTCCGCTTGACAAACACCGCGTGCATCGCTGTTAGGCGCATCAACCATTTTTCCAATAGAATTGATGCTTCATGCACGCATACCGCACTCATAACTGCGCTCAGTTGCGCGCCGCCGATGTTGGCCAGTCAGTCCGCCTGTCGGGGTGGATTCACCGCAAGAGGGATCACGGCGGATTGCTGTTCGTCGACCTGCGCGATCATTACGGGCTGACACAGATCGTGACAGACACAGATTCTGACGCCTTCAAGGTCCTAGACCGTGCGCGGGCCGAATCAGTGGTCACAATCACGGGGGACGTCGTTGCGCGTGACGGGGCAACGGTGAATGCCAACCTGCCAACGGGCGAAATCGAGGTTCGCGCCCGTGACGTCAGTGTCCAATCGGCCGCGCAGGAATTGCCGATGCCGGTGTTCGGTGATGCGGAGTATCCCGAAGATATCCGCCTGCGCTATCGCTTCCTCGATCTGAGACGCGAGCGGCTGCACGCCAATATCGTGCTGCGCTCGAACGTCATCTCCTCGATCCGCAAGCGGATGATCGATCAGGGCTTTACCGAGTTCCAGACACCGATCCTGACGGCATCCAGCCCGGAAGGCGCGCGTGACTATCTGGTGCCGAGCCGCGTCCACCCCGGCAAATTCTACGCGCTGCCGCAGGCGCCGCAGATGTTCAAGCAGCTGCTGATGGTTGCCGGGTTTGATCGCTATTTTCAGATTGCACCGTGCTTTCGCGATGAGGATGCGAGGGCGGACCGTTCGCCAGGGGAGTTCTACCAGCTCGATTTCGAAATGAGTTTCGTCACGCAAGACGATGTTTTTGCGGCGATTGAACCGGTTCTGCATGGCGTGTTCGAAGAGTTTGCCAATGGCCGCGCGGTGAGCCCGGCTCCGTTTCCGCGCATTCCGTTCCGCGAATCGATGCTCAAATATGGATCGGACAAGCCCGACCTTCGTAACCCCCTGTTGATCACGGACGTGACCGCCCATTTTGCAAAGTCAGGTTTTGGCCTGTTTGAGCGGATTGTGGGCGAGGGCGGTGTGGTGCGCGCAATCCCGGCGCCGAAAACAGCGGAGAAGAGCCGCAAGTTCTTTGATGACATGAACGAATGGGCCCGGTCGGAGGGTCATGCCGGCCTTGGCTATGTCACGCGCAAGGGCGGCGAATTCGGCGGGCCGATCGCCAAGAATCATGGCGAAGACGGCATGAAGGCAATTTACGAGGCAATGGGTCTTGGTCCGGACGACGGCTGCTTCTTTGCAGCCGGCAAGGAATTGCAGGCAGCGAAACTTGCAGGAGCTGCCCGCACGCGCGTCGGGGAAGAACTCGGTCTGATCGAGCAGGGATGTTTCAAGTTCTGCTGGATCGTGGACTTCCCGATGTTCGAATATGACGAGGATGCAAAGAAGGTCGATTTCAGCCACAACCCCTTCTCGATGCCCCAGGGCGAACTCGAAGCGCTGGAGACTAAGGATCCGCTCGATATTCTCGCCTATCAGTATGACATTGTCTGCAACGGCGTTGAGCTGTCATCCGGTGCAATCCGGAATCACCGGCCTGAAATCATGTACAAGGCCTTCGAGATCGCCGGCTATTCCCGCGAGGATGTGGATGCCAATTTCTCCGGCATGATCAACGCCTTCAAGTTCGGGGCGCCGCCGCACGGAGGGTCTGCGCCGGGGATCGATCGCATCGTGATGCTGCTGGCGGACGAGCCCAATATCCGTGAAGTCATTGTTTTCCCGATGAACCAGAAAGCAGAAGACCTGATGATGGGCGCGCCCGGGCCCGTCACGGCAAAGCAGTTGCGTGAGCTGAGCATCCGCATTGTGGACCAGCCCAAAGCGGGATGAGCGGACCCCAGCCGGTCGAGCACCGCTTTGCAGCGCCAGCAGGCGAGATTTGCTGGTTCGAATGGGGCACAGCGGGGCAGGGGCCATCCATTCTCCTGCTTCATGCGACGGGCTTCCACGCCCGCTGCTGGGATCGGGTCGTGGCGGCACTACCGGTCGGAACGCACGTCATTGCACCTGATCTGAGAGGTCATGGCCGGAGCTTTCGACCCGACACGCTTTCTGACTGGGCTCTCATCGCCGAAGATATTGCGGAACTGCTGAAATCTGTCGGGCATTGGCCCTACTTTGTCGCTGGGCACAGCATGGGGGGCTTCGTCGCAGCCCTCGTCGCAGCCCGCATACCGGATGCCGTGTGCGGGATGCTGCTGATAGATCCCGTCTTGCTGCCGCCAGAATGGTATCATGACAGAACTGCGGAAGGACCGCTGGATCCGGCGGATCACCCCGTTTCGCGTCGGCGCAATTCCTGGGTCAATGCCGATGAGATGTTCGCACGATTTGCGGATCGCGTGCCCTATTCAGGCTGGAAGCCCGAAGTGCTCCACGACTATTGCGACTTTGGCCTGCTCAAAGCGGCAGACGGCAGCTTTGAACTGGCTTGCCCGCCCTATCTCGAAGCATCAGCCTATCTCGGCAATGCGGGCTGCGACATCTATCCCTTGATTGGCGCCATTGCGTGCCCGGTCACTGTCCTGCGTGCGCGCACGGGCGAGCGCACGTCGGCGATGGATTTTTCGATCAGTCCGACCTGGCCGGAGCTGGCCAGGCAGTTTCGGAATGGGCATGACCTGCAATGGTCTGAATTGTCGCATTTCATACCCATGGAGGCACCTGCGCGCCTCGCCGGATTGATCATCGAACTGGTGGCAAGACAACAGGGTTAACCGGTTCGCAAAGCGGGCGTGAAGCTGGTAAAGCCAGGCCGGATACAAGGGCCAGAGCCAATGACAATAGACCTTTCCGATTTCGAAGACGGCCGCAAATACGATGGCGACTATGCAGCAGATCTGCTTGCTCTCCAGGAACGGTTGGCGCGGATACAGGTGGCGCACATCGTGCATGGGCGTTCGGCCATCATAGCGATTGAAGGATGGGACGCATCGGGCAAGGGTGGCGCGATTTCGCGCCTGACGTCGTCCTGGGACCCGCGCTGGTTCGAAGTCTGGCCGATTGGGGCACCGACCGAGGAGGAACGCGTCCGGCACTTTCTGTGGCGCTTCTGGAAGCGGTTGCCGGGAAAGGGTGAAATCAACATCTTTGACCGTACATGGTACGGGCGGGTTCTTGTGGAACGGGTCGAAGGCTTTTGCTCGGACGCCGAATGGAAGCGCGCCTATGACGAAATCAACGAATTCGAGGCCCAGCAGAAGGACAATGGCGTCACACTGGTCAAGCTCTTCCTGCATGTCACCCAGGACGAGCAGGACAAGCGCCTGCAGGAACGCCTCGAAGATCCCTGGAAGCGTTGGAAGACGGGCGCTGAGGATTACAGGAACCGCGCGCGCCGCGCCGACTACCTCAAGGCCTATCACGACATGTTTGCGCGAACCGACACGCGTTGGGCACCCTGGACCGTCATTGACGCGAACAACAAGAAGTCTGCGCGCATTGCGGCCCTCACGACGATTGCTGACACCTTGGAGCGCAACGTCGCGATGAAGCCGCTCGCTGCCGACCCGGAGGTCGTGAAACTGGCTGAAGCAGCGTTAGGCGTGACAATCAAGGATCGGGATAGCGAATCTGAATAATCTCATATTCGATTTCTCCGCCAGGCAGCGTCACACGCCTCATATCGCCCTGCGCAGCACCACGCAGTGCCTTTGCGATTGGTGAACTCCAGCCGATGCGTCCGGCGGAGGCATCCTGTTCATCATCGCCGACCAATGTGACGACTCGCTGGCGATCATCCTGATCCGCAATCGTTACTGTCGCACCAAACCAGACCCGGCTCTTGTCTGGTTGTTCGGCGGGATTGATTGTCCGGGCCGCTTTCATGCGGCGTGAAAGCCAGCCAAGCTCCCTGTCGATCTCGCGCAGGCGCTTCTTGCCGTAAAGATAGTCGCCATTTTCGGAGCGGTCGCCATTGCCGGCAGCCCAGCTGACAACCTCCACCAGCTTGGGGCGCTCATCGGCAAAGAGTTGATCGTAACGTGCCCTGAGTGCCGCAAGACCCTGCGGAGTGATGTAATTGGGCTGGTCCATCTGGCGCGGATCAGATGGCTATTTCGTCTTGCGACGCACCGCTTCGGCGGCGGCCGAACCGGCCGAACTGGCAGCTTGGCCGACCTTGCGCACAAGGTCCTGGACCTGGGCGCGTGCGGCATCCGCATTGACGCCAAGGGCCTCGAGCTGGTCCTGACCCGCGTCGCGCGCGGCCTTTGCGGCTTTGCTGGCCTGTTCGCGGAGCGTCTTGCCGGTCTTTCCCATGACCTGATCCTCGCGCTTTGAGCGCGGAACGAGCGCCGCGAGCACTGCCCCGATGGCAAGTCCGCCAGCAAGTGCAGCGAAGGGGTTCTTTTCAATCCCGCTCGCCGTATTATCCACAGCCTTCCGTGCATTCCTGCGGGTCACGGCTGCAGCAGCCGTCGCCTTGGCCTGAGCGATTTTTGCGGCCTCTTCCGCCTTGGATCTGCCAGAAGCGATTGCTGCTCCGGCCTTTTCGCGGGCTTCGGCATAGCGTGCTTCTGCTTTCTGGCGCAGATCTTCAGTCATGTTTTTCTCCTTCGCCCAGACGCTTGTTCAGGGCTTTCAAAAGGGGGTTGCGAAACAGGTAGGCAATCGATGTGGCTGCAATCCCAAGCGCCAACACGGGCCGGAAACGGCCATTGGCAAGTGCGGCGGCGCCAACCTTGAGCGCCTGTTTCTTGGCTTCGTCCTTGGCTGACCCCAGAAGGGCTTCGGGTCTGGTGCGGCGTCGGACAGTGTCCAAAGTCGCTTCAAGCTTGGCGCGCGCCCGTTCAGCCTGTTCCTTGCTTTCATCCACACTCGTCATCGTTCATCTCGCGGTTTGAGAGCCGCCTTGATCCGTCGCATGCCGAATGCGACGAGGAAGCGCCCGATGATCAGCGATCCTCCACTGACCGCGACCACGGCCCAGACAGTTCCAATCATCGGAGCGAGGATCAAGATAAGGGCATAAGGCAGAGTGAGAATTGTACCGAGCATGACGGCCCAGCCGAACCCGACAGCATAAATCGCCGGCTGCGCATATTCGGCCCGCTCGCCCAGCTCGGCCTTGAGATACGATGTTTCAGCAACGACAAAGGCCGTGGCATCGTCTGCAAGCTGGACGGCAAGCGCCTTCAGTCCCTGATCTTCAGGGCCAGTTGTACGCTCCGGAGCCTGCGCGTCCGTCATTCAGGCGTCGTCGCCATCGCTTGAGCCTGAACGGAACAACCGAGTCAGGACAAAACCGATTGCAGCGGCTGCACCAATCGCAACAGCGGGCTTTTCGCGAACGAACTTGCGCGTATCGGCCACAAGATCGTCGATTTCCTTGCCCTTGAGTGAATCGGCAACGCCAGAAACAGCCGTTGCTGCACGGCGAGCATAGTCGCCATATTGCTTGCCAACGCGCGCATCGACTGTCTTGGCGATGTCATCGACAAAGTCCGAAATGCTGAAAAGGCCGTCAGTCGCCTTGTCCTTGCCGGTGCTTGCGTATTCGCGCGCCTTCTCGCCGGCTTTGCCAACAAAGGCCGTGGCCTGATCCTTGAAGGTTTCAGTGGTGGTCGCCGCTTTGAGCCTCGTTGGTTTCACAGCCTTGGCGGCGGCTGCTTTGGGCTTGGCAGCGGCTTTAGGCTTTGCTGCGACCTTGGGCTGTGCAGCCGCCTTGGGCTTGGCTGCTGCCTTCTTGACGGCTGGCTTTGCAGCAGTGGTGGACGTAGGTGCTTTCGCCATTTTGCGCAATTCCTTCGATGTTAACGAACCGCAGGGTCCGCCATTTGCCTCCAACAGTGAACACCGATATGGGGCTCGCCCATCACCGATCAACCGTCTGAGGCGATTATATAATGACTGCCATCCTCGATATCCATGCCCGCCAGATCATTGATAGCCGCGGTAACCCGACCATTGAGGTCGATGTTTCGCTTGAAGATGGCGCGTTCGGGCGTGCCGCAGTTCCTTCGGGCGCGTCGACGGGTGCCTATGAAGCGGTAGAAAAGCGCGACGGAGACAAGACCAAATTCCTGGGCAAGGGCGTTGCCCACGCTGTCGAGGGTGTGAATGGAGAGATTTGTGAAGCGCTGCTCGGCTATGATGCCGAAGACCAGGCCGAACTTGATGCAAAGCTGATTGCGCTGGACGGAACCGAAAACAAGTCGCGGCTTGGTGCCAATGCCCTGCTTGGCGTTTCGCTGGCGGCAGCAAAGGCTGCTGCCGATTCGCGCGGACTTCCCCTTTATCGCTATGTGGGGGGCGTGTCGGCTCATGTCCTGCCGGTCCCGATGATGAATATCATAAATGGCGGCATGCACGCCGACAATCCGATCGACTTTCAGGAATTCATGATCATGCCTGTGGGAGCAGAAACCCTTTTCGATGCTGTTCGGATGGGCTCGGAAATCTTCCATACCCTGAAGGGCAAGCTGCACGACAAGGGACTCGCCACGGCTGTTGGCGATGAAGGGGGTTTTGCACCGAACCTGGCGTCGCCCGCCGATGCTCTCGATTTCATCATGTCCTCCATTGAAGCCGCTGGCTACAAGCCGGGCGACGATGTCGTTTTGGCGCTCGATTGTGCTGCGACCGAGTTCTTCAAGGACGGCGCCTATCACCTGGACGGTGAGGGCAGGGTACTCTCTCCCGAGGAAATGGCCGATTATCTGGCAGAGCTTGCAAATCGCTTTCCCATTGCATCGATAGAAGACGGCATGAGCGAGGATGATTTTACTGGATGGAAAGCGCTCACTGACAAGATTGGCCATAAAATTCAGTTGGTTGGAGATGATCTTTTTGTCACCAATCCAAAGCGTCTTGCCGAGGGCATCAAGAAGGGACTGGCGAATTCACTGCTTGTCAAGGTCAACCAGATCGGAACGCTGACCGAGACCCTTGCTGCTGTCGATATGGCCCACCGCGCGCGTTATACGGCGGTCATGTCCCATCGTTCAGGCGAAACCGAGGATTCGACGATTGCCGATCTCGCAGTTGCCACCAATTGCGGTCAGATCAAGACAGGAAGCCTCGCCAGATCGGACCGGCTTGCCAAGTATAACCAGCTGATCCGCATTGAAGAAGAGCTTGGCAGCGTAGCGCATTTTGCAGGGCGCGAGATTTTTCGGCGATAAAGACTTGATTCCATGAATCGCTTGTGATTCAAGGGGCTGAATGAAACAGGCGAAACGTCTTCTCCAGTTATTGCGGTCGGCCATTTGGCCCGCCATGGCCTTGACCATTATCGCGTTTTTCGGGGGCTATGCGCTGTTCGGTTCGAACGGAGTCCTGGCCTGGGGCGACTATAGCCAGAAATATGAAATGCGTGCAGCCGAGCTCGCGGCAATCAGCAAGCAGCGGAACGAACTGGCGCATCGGGTTGCCCTGCTCGATCCACGCCATGCCAATCCGGACCTGGTTGATGAACTCGTCCGCAAGGAACTGGGGCTGACACAGCCTGACGAAGTGATCATCCCGCTCGACTGAGGTCGGGACTGCCATTCATTTTTACCTGTCTGGTGATTGCCCTAGGGTGGTCCGCTTGCCTATAGGTGGCCTTGACGTAACGTATTCCGCTCCAAACGGCGAAAGGGTCTCTCGTGGCCAAGGCTCCTGCAAAAGCACCTGAACTCCCTGCGCTCGCAAAGGCCAAACGGTACAAGGCAACCGCCGACGAACTTCTTCGGTTTTACCGGGACATGCTGCTGATCAGGCGGTTCGAAGAACGGGCCGGCCAGCTCTACGGACTCGGCTTCATCGGGGGGTTCTGCCACCTCTATATCGGGCAGGAAGCCGTCGCCGTCGGCCTGCAGTCGGCTCTGACTCCCGGCAAGGACAGTGTCATCACCGGATACCGTGACCACGGCCATATGCTTGCGTATGGCATCGATCCGAAGGTGATCATGGCGGAGCTGACCGGGCGTGCAGCCGGCATTTCACTCGGCAAGGGTGGCTCGATGCACATGTTTTCAACAGAGCACCGCTTTTATGGCGGCCACGGCATTGTCGGCGCACAAGTGCCGCTCGGGACCGGGCTTGCCTTCGGGCACAAATATACGGGCGATGGCGGCGTATGCATGGCCTATTTCGGAGACGGTGCCGCCAATCAGGGTCAGGTTTATGAAGCCTTCAACATGGCGGCGCTCTGGAAATTGCCAATCATCTTCGTGATCGAAAACAACGGTTATGCCATGGGGACCAAAGTGGATCGTTCCAGTGCGGAGACCGATTTTCATTTGCGCGGCACATCGTTCCGCATTCCGGGCATGCAAGTCAACGGAATGGATGTGCTTGAGGTCAGAGGGGCTGCTGACGTGGCGCTGGACTATGTGCGCGGCGGCAATGGACCGTTGCTGATGGAGCTCAAGACCTATCGCTATCGCGGGCATTCAATGTCCGACCCGGCAAAATACCGCAGCCGCGAAGAGGTGCAGGACGTCAGGGAAAAGTCCGATGCCATCGAGGCTGTGAAGCGCGACCTTGCGGCGGCTGGCATTGATGACGAAGCGCTGAAAGCGATCGACAAGGAGATTCGGCAGATCGTGACCGAGGCGGCCGATTTTGCGGAAAGCTCGCCGGAGCCGGAGCCAAATGAACTCTACACGGATGTCTTGGTGGGAAGCTATTGATGGCGATCGAACTGAAAATGCCGGCCCTTTCTCCGACGATGGAGGAAGGAACGCTTGCCAAATGGCTCGTCAAGGCTGGCGATGCCGTGAAGTCGGGCGATATCCTTGCCGAGATTGAGACTGACAAGGCCACCATGGAGTTCGAGGCCGTTGACGAAGGTGTTGTCGCGGAAATTCTGGTCCCCGCTGGTTCCGAAGGCGTCAAGGTCGGCACAGTCATCGCGACGATCACGGGTGAAGGCGAAGCTGCAGCCCCCGCCGCAAAGGCGCCAGCGCCTGTTCCTGCGCCTCCGCCAGCCAGCCCGAAGCCAATAGTGCCGGCACCTGCGCCGGCTGCTCCTGCGCCATCAACCGACGGTTCGACAGTCAAGATGACGGTGCGCGAAGCATTGCGCGATGCAATGGCTGAAGAAATGCGCGCCGATGATCGCGTGTTCGTGATGGGCGAAGAGGTTGCCGAATATCAGGGCGCCTACAAGGTCACACAGGGTCTGCTTGAAGAGTTCGGGCCACGACGCGTGATCGACACGCCGATCACGGAATATGGCTTTGCGGGCATAGGCACCGGCGCGGCGATGGGCGGACTTCGCCCGATTGTCGAGTTCATGACGTTCAACTTCGCCATGCAAGCCATTGATCATATTATCAATTCAGCCGCAAAGACGAACTATATGTCTGGCGGACAGATGCGCTGCCCGATTGTGTTCCGTGGTCCTAACGGGGCGGCATCCCGAGTGGCCGCGCAGCACAGCCAGAATTATGCGCCCTGGTACGCCAGCGTGCCCGGCCTGATTGTGATTGCGCCCTATGACGCAGCCGATGCCAAAGGCCTGCTTCGAGCAGCCATTCAGTCACCGGACCCGGTTGTGTTCCTCGAAAACGAGCTCGTTTATGGCCGCAGCTTTGACGTTCCGGTGGGGGACGTGGTGGTTCCCATCGGCAAGGCGCGCACCGTTCGCGCCGGTCGCGATGTTACAATCGTCAGCTATTCGGTCGGTGTTGGGCTGTCCCTCGAGGCTGCCGAGCAGCTCGCCAGTGAAGGCATTGATGCCGAAGTGATCGATTTGCGGACGCTTCGCCCGCTCGACAAGGCTGCAGTGCTGGAAAGCCTGTCACGCACAAACCGCGTCGTCGTGGTTGAGGAAGGCTGGCCGACCTGTTCCATTGCAAGTGAAATCATTGCGATATGCATGGAAGACGGGTTCGACGATCTTGATGCCCCTGTCGCGCGCGTGTGCGACGAGGATGTGCCCTTGCCCTATGCGGCCAATCTGGAAAAGCTGGCGCTTGTCGATGTCCCGCGGATCATTGCTGCCGTCAGGCGAACCTGCAATCGCTGATCAGGTTGATGTGAACCGGTTGCACGTATAGGATGTCGCGGTCGGATTTGGATTGTAGACGCCGTCCCCTCCGGTCGGACCGGCCAGGTCCCGGTCGTCGCGCACGACGAAGGACGCTTCATAGCGAATTGTGCGTGCCGGGATGAACATCGTGCCGAATAAGGCGGGATAGTCGTAGATGATCTCCACAAACATCACCGCTGCCCCGGGAGGGGCCGTGATGCGAGCAGAAGCAGCGCCCATGCCGGCAAATGATGTTCCGGTAGCACCCGTTCCTTGCGGACCATAGGCTGAAGCGACATTCTTCGTGCCGATGCAACGTTGCCAGTGGATCCACTGCCCGCCGCTCGCATTCTGTTCGAGGCTCGAGAGGATCACACGGCCATTCGACGTCAGATTGAGATTGCTGGTCTGGCGGATCAACCCGATGAAGCTGTCGTTGATATCGGATTCGCGAATCTGAACTGTCGATAGCGCGCTTTGGGCACCGACACGCGACATATTGTCGGCCAGCGCGAGCGCTGACTGCGAAATGCTCTGGTTGACCGTCGCAAGGTTGGTCATCTCGATACCGAAGCCGCCCAGAACCATGAGCAGCGGTAGTGCATAGGCGAACTCGATCATCGCCACGCCGCTGGTATCGGATTTCAGCGCGCGCATGATGTGCCGCTTCGCCTGTTTGAGTGGCTTCAAGTGCATCGTGCTGTCACCGTGTAAGTAGCCTGCGTTCCGTAAGGCTGGTTGCGCAGGGTTGTGCTGGCGGAAATCGTCTGGTTCGGCGACCATCCCAGCAAACCATACATCGGGAAGAGCCGGGGATAGCTGACCGATGCCGTGTAGACCACGATATCGTCTGACGTTCCCTGGCCGTTGAGGCCGACATCGGCATCCCAATTGTTGTTGCCGTTTTCATCCTGGTAGCATTCGCCGGCATCGCGCACGCCGTTGCTGTTGCTGTCCGTGAAATTCTCTGCCTGCCCTGCGCGGGTAAAGCTTGAATAGCTCTTGCGGCTAAAGCTCCAGGTCCCGTTGGCAATGATTTGCGAGACCTGGCTCTGGACGCGGGTATTCAAGGCAGTGCCTGCGGTGCTCCCGGTTTCGAGCGTCGCATCGCGCGCGGCCTTTTGGACTTCGCCTTGCAGGACGGATGTCGCATAGGCCCGGAAGCCCAGATCGAAAGTGCCCATCATCAGAACGAGCAGCGTCGGAGAGATTATCGCAAATTCGATAATCGTCAGACCGCGCGTATCTGCGGCAAATCTTTTGAACAGTGCTGGCTTCACCGCGAGAGCCTCAGCTTGGCGATATTGGCCGCGATCTGCTGGAACTGTGCCGTCAGGGCGGCGCTGTTCGTTGCGACATAGGCCTTGCCGGAGTCGGCGCAACTGACCAGCGTGGACGGGTTGCTCGTCCCGAACGCTATTGTCCAGACCGTGATATTGTTCGCCCGAGCCTGGTTGCACAGGGCCTGGAAGCGGGCGCTATGCCGACTGTTCAGGTCAGAGGTCGTGGGCGTCACTGCAGCGCCGGAAACACGCCGGTCGGACTCCTCATAGCCGTGCGAACTGTACATGGCAGGCGGCGTATTGATCATGCCGTCGGTCATGAAGATGATGTGCCTGCTGATCGGGCGACCGTTCGGCGCCGACGTATTTTCCGACGCAAACAGCCCGTTCGGCGAAAGCAGGCGCACACCCCAGGCCATGCCGAGATCGTGAAAGGTGTTGCCGGTCGCGACCAGCGAGTTGACATAGTCCTCAACATCCGAGCGCGTCCGAACGGCGAGCTTGCTCGACGGGGCCGGGCACCAATATGAGCCGGTCGGACTGCGGTTCGTATTGGTGTTCAGCTCTGTGTTGTAGCCGCCGCCGGAGCTTCTGTCATAGATCAGTTCGCTCCACATCGGCCGCCAACGCGTGGCGTCACTGCTCGGAATCGTGTTGACATCAAGGTCCCACGCTCCGCTTGGAATTGTGGTGTAGGTTGATTGAGCGACGGTATCGCGTTCTTCGACACAGCCTTCAAATGACGTCGAATTACCGGTGACTGTCGATCCCGCAGAGTTCACAAGGTCGACCATGTTATAGGAACCTTCGGACGTAACCGTGCCTGTTGGCGCCGAATTCAGCGTGTAGGCGGTCACAACATTGCCTGCCTTGTAGTTGCTGACGTCATAGGAGACAGGCTTGTAGTCCCAGCTGGTAAAGCCATACCGCCCGTTCCGGGCGTATGTCGTAGTGGCCGTGCGGTAACGGCGAGTGCAGCTTTTGTTGCCCGAATAGGATGCGGTCACGCGTTCATAGAACGTCTGCACGACGTTTGCTGGCTGGCCCTCCTGGAACACGTCATTTGTCGGGACGGTCGGGTTACCGGAAGGACTTGGATTGAACCCGGAGAAGGAATTATTGTTTCCGTAGTTCGTGCAATTCGTGTTGCTGATGTTGCGGCCATAGGTCTGGTTGGTCCAGCTTCCGTAGGTCGTCGTTGGGGACCAGCCATCCAGCGTCATGTTTGCAACGCGCGACTGGTACGTCCAATCATCGACCAGCCAGCCGGATTGCAGAATTGGCGCATTCGTGAAGGGATCGATACCCATGTTGACTGACGAAGAATAGGGCACGAAGCCAACGCGAAAACGGGCATTGGCCGACGTGGCAGCGCTGACTGTGTCATAGAAACTCAGAACGGCATTCCGCAAACCGACGATCTTCGATCCCGGTCCTGAGTTGCAGGCGCTGTCGTCCGGGCAATCTGCCATGGATCCCGTCACGTCGAGCACCAGCATCACGTCGGTGTTCGCCACTTCGAGGCGCGCATCGCACTGGACACTCAAATCAATTTGGGTGTTGCCGAATATCTGCATCACCGCCATCGGCACGCGCGCGCTTGCGGTGGCCGTTACCTGCCCATCATTGGTGCGCGACGGATTGAAGCTGATATTCGTCGTGCCGAAAGAGCCAGTCGGGAAATTGTTCGAAAAGAAGGCGCGGGCACGCGCATCCGCCGTGGAATCGAATGTGGTTCCCGTCATATATTTGCGACCTGCAAGCACTCCGGCGTCGCAAGCCTGCTGAAGGCGGGACTTGACGAGGTAGGCGCGGCCCATATCAACGCCCGACCCGATCATGGCAGTCAACGGGATGATCGCGCCAGCCACGAGCATGAGCGTATTGCCCGCAGTATTGCTGCGCAGGCGGCTGATGAGACCCTTTGCCGCGGGTACGCCAACAGTCATAGAGTTACGTTCGTTCATGGTTGATCCCCGACCAGAATGCTGGTTCAGCGTCCGGCCATGAACCGCAGACGGCTAACACGGGTTGAAGTGACGAGGTTAATGCAGTTTTATCCATGTTCTTCGATAAACGGCACAGCGCCCCAATGATTGCGCTTTCCGCCGAGCAGGGTTTGGCACTGGCATTTTGCGGAGCGCGCTATCGGCAGGCCTTTTCGCTCCTGCTTCAATTCGACCGCAGCTTGGGCAGAGCCGTTCAGCAACAGGGTCCCCCCGTTGCAGGACAGCTCCGGCTGGCCTGGTGGAGAGAGCAAATTGCCGACCTGCACATTGACCGTGGCGCGAACCTTGTCCTGACCGAGCTCGCGCGCCTGCTGACCGCTGAAGACTCTGCACGACAAGATTTGTCGCGGATGATAGATGGTTGGGAAGTCCTGCTGGTCAATGATGACCTGAGCGATGAAAACCTCCTGCAGTATGCGAAGGAGCGTGGAGGCGGCCTCTTTTGTCTGGCTGCGAAGGTCGCTGGCTCAGGCGAGGACACCGGCGAGACGGAGGCAGGTATCGTCTGGGCCCTTGTCGATCTTGCCCGGCACTGCTCGGATCCAGTGCTCGCAAACCGGGTAGTCGGACTTGCCCGTGCCTATATCGGGTCGGCCCGGCAATTGTCGCGCCACCTTCGTCCCTTTGCCCTGCTTGCCCATTTTGCTGAATGCGATGTTGTTCGCGGCTCTGAACGGCTGCTCCCTGCGGGCTCACCCAGACGTATCGTGCAGGCCTGGAGATTTTCTCTCGGTCTTGGTTGAAACTGCATCGGATTTGACCCGCTGATGTGTTCTCTGGGAGCACGACGGAGGGCTGAGACTATGTGGCGTTATGTTGGAGGGGGCATTGCGGCCTTGCTGTTGACCGTTGCCGGTATGCTCTTCTGGTCAAGTCAGGCCGGCACGAAGAGCCTGCTGGGCACACCGCCTGCCGCTCGCGACGAGCCTCTTGGGATTGCCGATGTTGGCGCGCCTCTCGAGGCAAGCGAGCGGACCCGCGAGCAGAGACGCTTTTCACGGTATGATGCAGATGAAAATGGCGCTGTCAGCCGGGACGAATATCTTCAGTCCCGCAGAAAGTCATATGCGCGCCTCGATCTGGACGGCGACGGCAAACTTTCGTTTGAAGAATATGCGGCAAAGGCTGTGAAAAAGTTTGCCAGTGCCGATCGTGACAAAACGGGCGCGCTGACGCCTGCCGAATTCCTTGCGACCCGCGTCGCACGCAAGCCGGGAGTGAAAGGAAACTGTCCGCCGCCACCCCTCCGCGCGAATTCAGGAGGCGGGGATGATGAGTCCTAGGTCTTGAGCCAAGTCGCAAGGTCCGACTTTGCGCGGTCCGTGTAACCGCGCTTGCGATCTGCCTTTCTGACCTTTTCCGACAAAGGCGGGAAAAGACCGAAATTCACGTTCATTGGCTGATATGTGGTGGCATCGCCGCCGCCGGTTATGTGATTGAGCAGCGCACCAAGCGCTGTTGTCGACGGAGGCGGAGCCATCTCATGCCCGGCCAGTTCGGCCGCAAGAAACCGCCCGGCAAGGAGGCCGACCGCAGCGCTTTCGATATAGCCTTCGCACCCGGTGATCTGCCCGGCAAAGCGGATATTGGGGCGTGACTTCAGTCGCAGCGATGCGTCGAGCAATTTGGGCGACTTGATGAATGTATTGCGGTGCAGCCCGCCCAGCCGCGCAAACTCGGCCTTTTCGAGACCCGGTATCATGCGGAACACGCGCACCTGCTCGGCATGTTTCAGCTTGGTCTGGAAACCGACCATGTTCCAGAGCGTGCCCAACGCATTGTCCTGCCGCAGTTGCACGACGGCATAGGGCCAGCGCCCCGTCTTTGGATTGTCCAGGCCAACAGGCTTCATCGGGCCATGCCGCAAGGTCTCGAGCCCGCGCGACGCCATGACTTCAATGGGCATGCAGCCATCGAAATAGGGCGTGTTCGCTTCCCATTCCTTGAACTCAGTCTTTTCCCCTGTCAGCAAGGCATCGACAAAGCTCAGATACTGTTCCTGGTCCATCGGGCAATTTATATAGTCCTTGGTGTCGCCCTTGTCCCAGCGAGAGGCCATCCAGGCGACGTCCATGTCGATTGTTTCGTGATAGACGATTGGAGCCAGAGCGTCGAAAAAGGCGAGAGCTTCCTCACCGGTTTCGGCCCCGACGGCGTCGGCCAAGGCTGCCGCCGTAAGCGGGCCGGTCGCAATGATGGCGGGTCCGTCTGGCAAACTGTCGACGCGTTCCCGGACAAGCGTGATGTTGGGATGATTTGAGATCGCCTCGGTTACGCCAGCAGCATAGCCATCCCGGTCAACCGCAAGGGCCGAGCCAGCCGGGACGCGATGCTTGTCCGCTTCACGCAGGATCAGAGAACCCATCGCCCGCAATTCGGCGTGCAACAGGCCCACTGCATTGCTTGTGTCATCATCGGAGCGGAAGGAGTTCGAACACACGAGTTCGGCAAGTTGCTCGGTCTTGTGTGCAGCGGTTTGTTCCATTCCGCGCATTTCCGAGAGCCGGACCGTGATTCCTGCTTCGGCAAGCTGCCAGGCTGCTTCCGATCCGGCCAGGCCGCCTCCGATGATATGGACTTGGTGTGTCATGATCATTGCCGCTATGGCGTTTCGGTGGAAAAGGCGAGGGGGGAGATAACATGACGCAAGGCAGAGGACTGGCGCGTATCATTCTGATTGCTGCAATGATCGCCGGGGCCAGCTATCTCTATGTCGTTGCCAACCCCCTGCACGGGCCACTTGCGGTCACATGGAAAGGCGCGGGCGTATCCCTTCTGGCTGTCTATGCAGCACTTCAGGCACGCAATGTTGATGGCTGGCTGATAGCGCTGGTCATGGCCTTTGGAGCCATCGGTGACGTTCTGCTGGATGCGCAAGGTCTGCTCGAAGGGGCGGCGGCATTTCTGGTCGGGCACATTGTCGCCATCATATTGTATCTCCGAAACCGTCGGAATGCGCTTTCGCTCAGCCAGAAATGGCTGGCCACGCTTGTTCTTCCACTCGCCGTGCTCATTGCGGTCTGGTCTGTGCCGATCGAGAGTCGACCCATTGTCGGTATCTACACCGGTTTTGTTGCTGCAATGGCGGCAGCGGCGTGGATCAGTCGCTTTCCTAGGTATCGCACCGGTATCGGGGCGATGATGTTCGTCGCATCAGACTTGCTGATCTTCGCACGGATGGGACCGTTGGCTGCAGACTCCTGGGTGGGGTTCGCGGTCTGGGGCCTTTATTTCGGCGGTCAGCTGCTGATCGTACTCGGTGTGACGCGCACACTCGCAAGCGAAGACCCCGCGAGAGCCTAGCGCGCGTCCGGATTGCGGGTGCTTATGACCGCGCCGATCGGCAGGATGCCATAGACATGCGGAAAAAGCGCACCGCCTCGTGACACTTCCCATCGGACCGTTTCACCAAGCACGGACAAGTCGACCTCTGCAATAACGAGGCCGGATTGTCCGGCAAAATGCTTGTCCAGCGTGCCCTGCACCTGATCGGCAGCGGACAGGTGAATATATCCGTCTGCAAGATCCACCGGCGCGCCGTGGAACAGTCCATCAGCCTGAAACTGTGCCCATTGGGAAGCCGTCAGGATCTTGAAGGCGGTTTGCGTCACGCGTCTGGCGTTTCGTCGTCGCTTTCGCTTTCCTCGATAAGCGCGGCACTGACGACATGTTCATCATTGGCCACGTCGAAGAGTTTTACGCCAGCCGTGTTGCGGCCGATCACGCGCATCCCTTCGACTTCCATACGGATCATCTTTGCCTGATCGGTGACCAGCATCAGCTGCTCTCCATTCTTGGCGGGAAAGCTTGCAACAACCGGACCGTTCCGGGCAATATTGTCGATATTTGTAATGCCCTGACCACCCCGATTGGTGCGCCGATATTCATAGGCCGAAGACCGTTTTCCATAGCCGTTGGCGCAGACCGTCATGATGAACTGTTCGCGCTCCTGCAATTCTGCCATCCGTTCTGCCGGAAGGGTTGGGGCGTTCTCATTGTCCTTCCACGGCGCGGCGCGCAAATAGGCCTCGCGCTCATCCTGAGAGGCTCCCGAACGACGCAGGATGGACAGCGAAATCACTTCGTCATCCCCCTTCAATGTCATACCGCGCACGCCCGTTGATGTCCGGCTCTGGAACTCGCGAACATCAGTCCCTTCGAAGCGGATCGCCTTGCCGGCCCGGGTGGCGAGCAACACGTCGTCGTCCTCCGACAAGAGCGCGACCCCGATCAAGCGATCGGCGCTGTCTTCATCGAAACGCATGGCGATCTTGCCGTTCGATGGCACGTTCGTGAACGCATCCATGCTGTTGCGCCGCACTGTTCCCTTGGCCGTAGCGAACATGACGTGGAGCTTGCCCCATTCGGCTTCATCTTCCGGCAACGGAAGCACGGTGGAAATTGTTTCTCCGGGGGCCAGGGGCAGCAGATTGATCATCGGTCGACCGCGGGTGTTGGGTCCGCCCTCGGGCAAACGCCATACCTTCAAGCGATAGACCTTGCCTGCAGTCGAGAAGAAGAGAACCGGCGTATGCGTTGATGTCACGAACAGCTCTGTGACGACATCCTCATCCTTCGTGGCCATGGCCGCCCGACCCTTGCCGCCACGCCGCTGTGCGCGGAATGTATCGAGGGTCGTTCGCTTGATGTATCCGTCCAGCGTTACCGTAACGACCATATCCTCGCGCTCGATCAGGTCTTCATCATCGACGCCATCGAACGCGGCCGTGATTTCCGAGCGTCGCGGCGTCGAAAACTCGTCGCGGACTGCAATGAGTTCCTGGCGCATGACATCATACAACTTGGCGCGATCGGCCAGAATGCCGAGCAGATACGCAATGCTGTCCGAAAGTTCCTTCAGCTCCTTGCCGATTTCGTCCCGGCCAAGTGCTGTGAGCCGATGCAGGCGCAGGTCAAGGATCGCACGGACCTGGACATCGGACAGCCGATAAGTCGACATGCCGGCAGTATCCTGATCATCAACCGCTTCGACGAGTGCGATATAGGGCGCGATTTCGGCCACTGGCCAATCTCGCGTACCCAGTTTCTCGCGCGCTTCGGCGGGGCTGGACGATCCGCGGATCATGCGCACGACTTCGTCAAGGTTGGTGACTGCGATGACGAGCCCCAACAAGACATGGGCCCTGTCACGCGCCTTGGCGAGTTCGAATTTGGAACGCCGCGTGATGACTTCCTCGCGGAACTTCACAAAGGCTTCGATCATGTCGCGAAGCGTCAGGACCTCTGGCCGGCCACCCCGGATCGCGAGCATGTTGGCAGCAAAGTTCGACTGGGCAGGCGTGTGTCTCCAGAGCTGGTTCAACACGACCTCTGGCGACGCATCCCGTTTGAGATCGATCACGATGCGCACCCCGAACCGGTTCGATTCGTCGCGAATATCCGAGATGCCCTCGATCTTCTTTTCCTTGGCGGCTTCGGCGATCCGTTCCACCAGAGCATTCTTGCCTTGCTGGTACGGAATTTCGGTGAGCACGATGCTCCGCCTGTCTCCGCGGCCTTCTTCGATGACATGGCGGCAACGCATGACGATCGAGCCCTTGCCGGTCGTGTAGGCCGACCGGGCTCCGTGGAGGCCCAGAATCAAGGCGCCCGTCGGGAAGTCTGGCGCGGGAACTATGTCCCATCAGTTCGCCCGGCGCGTGGTGATTCCGCCATTGTCGATACCTGGTAATTACCATTGACGACTTCGCCGAGGTTATTGAGGCGGAATGTTGTCGCCATGCCGACGGCAATGCCCGCCTGCGCCGTTGACAAGGAGGGTGGGAAAGCGCGCGGGAAGGACCTGTGGCTCATGCTCAAGCGCATCATGGACTTCGGCTGGAAGTCGACCGTGTCCCTTCTCGATATCAATCGAGCAGCGCATTGGCGACTTTTGCAAGCCGGGCTTCAGTTTCCAGCGCTGTGCAGCCGGTGGATCGGGATCCATCGACCCGAAGTTGCCCTGCCCGTCGATAAGGGGCAGGCGCATCGCCCAATCCCTGTCCAGTCGCGCAAAGACATCGTAGATCGCCTGGTCGCCATGTGGATGATATTTGCCCATCGTATCCCCGACGATACGTGCGCTCTTCTTGTAGGCCTTGTTCCAGACATAACCGCTTTCGTGCGCCGACCACAAAATCTCTGCGATGCCGGAAACTGAGGCCGTCGCGAACGTCGGGCAGTGCACGCGAAACGATGAAAACGGACATTGCATAGTCGAGATAAGCTCGACTTCATCTCATCAACGATGTTGATCGGGCTGATATCGAAGGGTCGGCGAGGGACTGTCTGCGTCGTTGCTCAATGTCTGTCTTTCTGCTGCGGATTCGCTCCCACAAGTCCTAGCTGGCAGTGCGCAAAGACCGGCTAAAATTTGCCGGTTCAATCGTCGTTCATGCGGTGCGAGGCAAGAGTCACTCGTTCGTTCAGTCTTGTGCGCCCGCGTGAGTGGGACTAGCGGAACCCGGAGAGTCTCGGGCAGGGAAGCCCGCTTGCAGGAGGATGACTGTATAGATTTGGTTTCAAAAGCTTTCAACGGCGTCGCGCTGGCTTTGGGCATGGTTGCAGCAGGCGTTGGCTTTCGTGTAGCAAAGAGAAGAAAAGGCACCAGCGCAATATACGCCACAGCTAGACGAGGAATTCCGGGCTGCCGTCAGTGCCGCGCAGAAATGCCGCAAAGGCAGGCGGCGCAACAGATACCGCGGCCAAGCTTGCAGCTGCCGACCCAGCCTGACGAGGAAATTCTGTCGGGGCGATTGCCTATGATGTTTTACAAGCTCACAAAGGACCCGGCTACGGGTCGCAAGGCGATCAACCAGATGATCAATGCCAATTCGAAAATGGCGGCCAACTTGGCGGAGCTCAACTTCGTTTCGGGCAACATGGCGTATGAAGCTGGCGATTATGCCGATGCGATTGCCAAGTTGACCGAAGCAGATCGCCTTGGGTGGAAGAGTGTTGACCGGCTGCTGAGACTTGCGGAAGCCTATTTTAAACTGAACCAGCAGGCACAGGGATTGACTTTTGTCGAGCGCGCTGTCGCTGAATCCAATGCAGCCGGTCAGAAGGCGCCTGAGTCATGGTATGCCCGTGCGGCATCCGTTGCCTATAAGGCAAAACTCAATGCTGAAGTCGCGAAATGGACGAGCGCACAGGTGCGCGCCTATCCGACCCCGGAAAACTGGCGCAGCGCCCTGGTGACCTATCGCGACGGCGCTCATCTGGATGGCCAGCCATCGCTCGACCTGTTTCGCCTGATGCGTCTCACAAAGTCGCTTGCTGGTGAGCGTGACTTCTTCGAATATGCGTCGCTCGCCATTGATCGCGCGCTGCCGGGCGAAGCCAAGTCCACCATCGAGGAAGGCTTTGCAACCGGCGTCGTCAGCAAGACCAGTCGTGCGGTGAATGAAGTCCTCACCCTTGCGACCAACAAGATCCCGACCGACCGTGCGTCAATCGCCACAAGCGAAAAGCTTGCGAATGCTGCCGGCGCGACAGGCAAGCCAGCCGCCGGAGCCGGCGATGCCTATCTTGGCTATGGCGAGGATGCGAAGGCGATCACCTACTACAAGATGGCGCTGCAGAAGGGCGGCGTCGACGTGGATCAGGTCAACACGCGCCTAGGCATTGCCCTTGCCCGTTCGGGCCAGAAGGATGAAGCGCGCAAGTACCTTTCGGCGGTGACCGGCCCGCGTGCAGACATCGCCAAATACTGGATGCTTTATCTGGATCTCCAGCCTTAAGTCTTTGTCATTTGGCGCATCGTCGTCAGAATTGGCGATCATGTACAGATCTCGTGTCGAGCAAACAATGAGCCCCGCGGTGGAAACCACGGGGGCAGTTTGTGTCGCGGTGTCGCATTTCATGTCAGGCACCGGCGATGGCTTGTGCGTCTCAACTGGCCTGACTATAGGCGCGCAGAACCGACGCCGAGCGGGTTGCCCGGTGTGTGAGAGGAATGAGCGTAGCATGACGTCAGCACTCAACGACCCGGCCGACGGCCGATCGGATAGCGCCTCAGGTGACGGACAAGATGGCCCGGATTACCGGCCCAGCGATGCAGAGCCCTTCATGAATCCGGCGCAGCTTGAATATTTTCGCAGGAAGCTTCTGGCCTGGAAGGACGAGATTCTGCGGGAATCGAACGACACGCTCAAGACGCTGCAGAACGAATCATTGAGAGAGCCCGATGTCACCGATCGGGCATCAAGCGAGACAGATTGGTCTCTTGAACTCAGAACCCGTGATCGCCAGCGCAAGCTTATCGCCAAGATTGATGCCGCGCTTCGCAGAATCGACGAAGGCGAATATGGATATTGCGAAGTCACAGGGGAACCGATTTCGCTTGCCCGGCTTGAAGCGCGCCCGATCGCGACAATGACGATCGAGGCTCAGGAGCGCCACGAGCGAAACGAGAAGATTTCCCGCGACGAATAGCTTGGGCATTAGCCCGCGTCCGGATGCTCCGCGTTTTTCTTTTCCTCTCGTTTCCGTTCTTTTTCCTGCTTCCGGATTTCACGGCCGCGATTGCGATCGGCTTCGGCCTGGCTGGTGGTTGTAGCATCGACAACCGCTCCTGCCGCCTTGATTGGCGCAGTCACAACGGTTTTCACGACACCGCCGACGCATGCAGCCAAGAGCAATGCACCTGCAAGGCTCACCGACAAACGCAAATTCATGACGCTACTCCTCAGGGGCGGGCAGTCTAGCGCGACCTTCCCGATGAGCAACCGACACCCATTCGGCTGATCACGCTTGACGCCCGCCATGTCGCGCTCCTAAGGGGCCAATTCCTTGATGAAGAGCGGCTGAAAAGCCGTTGTGGCGATCGTAGCTCAGTTGGTTAGAGCGCCGGTTTGTGGTACCGGAGGTCGCGGGTTCGGATCCCGTCGATCGCCCCATTTTCCCTTGAGAAACAGGAATTGAAACATTATTGCGTCGTTTCGAAATTATCGAACGCGCAATGGAGCCGACTGATGACCTCACCCTGGGACATGCCCGATTTCGACGATCATGAAGCGTTGCACCTGATACGCGATGCAAAGGCAGGCCTTTCGGCCATCATTGCGATCCACTCGACGCATCTCGGACCTGCCGGCGGCGGCACGCGATTCTGGCACTATGCAGACAATGCGGCGGCAATCACCGATGCGCTCCGCCTGTCTCGCGGCATGAGTTACAAGAATGCGATGGCGGGACTGGCCATGGGAGGGGGCAAAGCTGTCATCCTCTCTGATGCAGCAGGAACCAAGACTCCGGAATTGATTGCCGCCTTTGCAAGGGCCGTCGACTCGCTGGGTGGTCGCTATGTCACGGCGCAGGATGTGGGGATGAGCGCAGCTGACATGATCGCGATCTCGCAAGGAACGCGCTATGTTTCCGGTCTGCCGCCGAAAGACGGGGGAGCAGGCGGCGACCCAGGGCCAAGCACGGCAATGGGCGTCTTTCTCGGAATCAAGGCAGCAGTGAGGCGCGCCCTTGGCAAGGACGACCTGGCCGGCGTGCATTACGTTCAGGGCGTGGGCAGCGTCGGTGGCGGCGTTGCCCGGCATGCCGCAGCAGCTAGCGCTCGCATTACCCTAGCGGCCAGAATGCTGATCTTGCTCGCACGCTTGCCGATCACATCGGCGCGCAAATTGTGCCGGTTGACGAGATCATGGGCGTCGAGGCTGACGTTTTCAGCCCATGTGCCTTGGGCGCCATCCTGACCGAAAGCAGCATAGCTGCGCTGCGAGTGGCAATTGTTGCCGGTGGCGCGAACAACCAGCTAGCGACGCAGGCAGATGGCGATCGGCTGCAAGCACGGGGCATCCTTTACGCCCCTGACTATGTCATCAATGCCGGGGGTATCATCAATGTGGCCCTGGAATACCTTGGCAACGGTGATCGGGCGGCGGTGGAAGCCAAGGTTTTGCAGATTCCCGACAGGCTCAATGCAGTTTGGGATGGTAGCGAAGCCAGTGGCCAAAACCCGGCACGGGTTGCGGACGCCATGGCGCAAAAGCTGATCGGGAGAGGCTGACCAATCTCCCTTTCCGCGAACGTTTTCATGGTTTAGAGGACGTCGCGATGCATGCCTTTGCCAACCCAGCACGATTCCTGAAGATCGCGCGGCCCTTGACGCCAATATTTGGGTGGCTTGGGGCGGCCCTTATTCTGGCAGGGGTTTATGCCGGTCTTTTTGTGACTCCTCCGGACTATCTGCAGGGTGAAACCGTCCGCATCATGTACATTCACGTGCCAGCCGCGTGGCTTGGGATGGCAGGATGGAGTGGCATTGCGATCGCGAGCATCACGCAACTCGTGTGGCGGCACCCGCTGGCAGGCGTCGCGGCGCGCGCCATTGCCGTGCCGGGAGCCCTGTTTACGGCACTGTGCCTGGTGACAGGTTCTCTTTGGGGGCGACCAGCGTGGGGAACCTGGTGGGAATGGGATGGGCGCATGACATCCATGCTTGTCCTGTTATTCCTGTATTTCGGCTATATCTCGCTTGCCAACGCGAGCGAGGACCGGACGTCTGTCAGCCGCGTCACGGCGATCTTCGGGATCGTGGGCGCTATCAACATTCCGATCATCAATCGTTCCGTCGTTTGGTGGAAGTCGCTCCATCAGGGACCAAGCATCACGTTGAAAGGGTCAACAATCGCCCCAGAACTGCTTTGGCCGCTTGGCCTCACCACCCTCGGCTTTTCGCTGTTGTTTGGCGCTATCGTGCTGATGCGGATGCGTGCCAATCTTGCTGAGGCTAAGGTCGAGGCGCGTTTGCGGAGGCTTGCATCATCATGAACCCCTGGCCGTTCATCATTGCAGCCTATGCTTTGACTGGTGTTGGAACCCTGCTCGTTGTTGGGTTGAGCTTTGTCGCGATGCGCCGCGCCGAAAAAAAGGTGGACGATCTGTGAAGCCGAAGCACCAAAGGTTGACTCTAGCGGTTGCTGCGCTTGTGACCGTCATCGGAGCGGGGCTGCTGGCTGTTTCGGCTTTGAGCGACCGGGCCGCCTATTTCTATTCCCCAGCCGATCTGGCGAAGGCGAAGCCCACACCCGATGCGGCCATCCGTTTGGGCGGAATGGTCGCTGACAAGTCTATTGTCCACGAAGCCGATGGCGTGACAATTCGTTTCGTGGTTGAGGACGGCACCTTCAAGACTCCTGTGCGCTTCAAGGGCATCGTGCCTGACCTGTTCAAGGAGAAATCAGGCGTTGTGGCCGAAGGAAAGCTCGGCGAGGATGGCGTTTTTGTTGCGACGAACATCCTTGCCAAGCATGACGAGAACTACAAGCCGCCCCAGATGGCAGGTTCCGAGCACAAGACCGAGTCACTCGCGCGATGATTGCTGAAGCCGGGCTTGGACTCCTCTGGATCGCTGCGGCACTGGCGATCATGCAACTCGGGCTTGGCTGGGTGGCCGTGGCACGGGGCCGGGACGAACAGATTGCCGGTGTTCGCGCGATTGCGGTGGCGCAAGGCATCCTTGTTACCCTGTCCTTCCTGGCCTTGATTCTGCTGTTCCTGCGGTCGGACATGTCAGTGGCACTGGTTGCAGCAAACAGCCATTCGGCGAAACCCTGGCTTTACAAGTTTGCCGGAACATGGGGCAATCATGAAGGCTCGATGCTCTTGTGGGTGACCATTCTCGGCGTAGCCGGTTCGGCGGTCGCACTGTTCGAACGCAGTCTCAAGGCCTCGACGCTCATTGCAACGCTCGCGGCACAAGCGGCACTCAGCATCGGCTTTTATGCCTTTCTCCTTTTCTCGTCGAATCCGTTCACGCGCCTTGTTCCGGCACCGGCAGACGGGCAGGGGCTCAATCCACTGCTCCAGGACCCCGGCCTCGCCTTCCACCCGCCGACACTCTATTTCGGCTATGTCGGCATGTCGGTGGCCTTCAGCTTTGCCGTGGGTGCACTTGTCACACGCGATGTTGACCCTGCCTTTGCGAGAGCGATGCGTCCCTGGGTCCTGGGTGCCTGGATTTTCCTGACACTCGGGATCACCGCCGGAAGTTATTGGGCCTACTATGAACTGGGCTGGGGTGGCTGGTGGTTCTGGGATCCGGTCGAAAATGCGTCACTGATGCCTTGGCTTGCGACCACGGCGCTCCTCCATTCGGTCACGGTACTCGCGACAAGAGACGGCCTCAGGGCCTGGACCGTCATGCTGGCAGTTGTTGCCTTTTCCATGTCGATGGTCGGCACCTTTCTGGTCCGTTCCGGAATCCTGACGAGCGTCCACAGTTTTGCCGTTGATCCGTCGCGGGGCAGCTTCCTTCTTGCTCTGCTTGCCATTTACATTGGCGGGGCAATGACGCTGTTCGCTCTTCGGATCGGCACCGTGCGCGAAGGCAGCCAATTCGACCTCGTCAGCCGCGAAGGGGCGCTGGTTGTCAACAATCTCCTGCTCTCTGCGATACTCGGGATTGTGTTTGTGGGCACGCTTTATCCGCTTGGCGTTGAAGCCGTGACCGGGGAAAAGCTCTCCGTAGGGCCACCCTATTTCAACGCCACGACCGGCCCGATCACGCTGTTCCTTGTTCTTGTCATGATTGCGGGACCGCTGATGCGTTGGCGGCGGGATCGACTTGCTGTTGTCGTGCAGCGCCTTGCGATCCCGATTCTTGCGATTGCAGTTGCACTCCTGGTGCTTGTGCTTGTTTCGCCAGACATCGGGATATTGCCGTTTCTGGGCCTGTTGCTCGCGGGCGGTGTCGCCTTGGGCAGTTTGGCACCGCTCTGGGGCCGCAACCTTCGCCGAACCCCGCTCTTCACCTGGGGGATGGTCATTGCGCACCTCGGGGTCGCGGTCAGTCTCGCCGGCATGGCGAGCGAAACGGGTTTCATCAAGGAAGTGCTGATCGCTTCAAATGTTGGCGAAAGCCACAGGGTTGGTCCCTATGACGTGAAGTTTGCGGGTCTGGAGCCAGTGGCAGGGCCGAACTGGACCGCCCTTGAAGCGACGCTTGAAGCGCGCCGCGGTAATGGCGAACCGCTCATTCTGAAGCCCCAGTCTCGCATGTTCGCGAACCCGCCGACCGAAACGAACGAAGCTGCGATCCGGACTGTCCTCGATGGACAGTTGTATTTGGTGCTTGGCAAGCAGGAGCCATCGGGCCGCTGGCAGTTGCGCATGTGGTGGAAGCCCTTCGTCACGCTGATCTGGCTTGGCGGCGCGATGATTGCATTTGGCGGTTTCCTGGCTCTCATCGGGCGCTTCCGTCGAGACCGGCTTTCGAGTCGGGGGAGGGCATTGGCGTGAAGCGCGTCTCTCTCTGGCTTCCCTTTGCCATTTTTGTGATCTTTTTTGGCGTTGTGGCCTATGGCCTCATCAAGCCGTCGGATCATGTCATCACG
Organism: Sphingomonadaceae bacterium; assembly: GCA_046348625.1. Classification (GTDB taxonomy): domain Bacteria; phylum Pseudomonadota; class Alphaproteobacteria; order Sphingomonadales; family Sphingomonadaceae; genus Aquisediminimonas. The sequence goes on along the minus strand of JAXMDX010000012.1, from coordinate 9,944 downwards.
TCGAAGATGATCGGCAAACCGCTCCCTGAATTTGCGCTTCAACCCGCGCATGACGGTCAGGACGGGCTGACGAGCGGCGCTTTTTCAGGTGGCAAACCCCGTCTGCTGAACATCTTTGCCAGCTGGTGCATTCCCTGCATCGCGGAAGCACCTGTCCTGATGCAGTTGAAGTCAACGGGGGTGGAAATCGATGCCATCGCCATTCGCGACAAGCCGGAAGATGTCGCACGCTTCCTGGAACGGAATGGCAATCCGTACACAAGGATCGGTTCGGACACCGTCGGCAAGGTTCAGATTTCACTCGGATCGTCGGGTGTGCCCGAGACCTTTGTCGTCGATGGCAAAGGCATTATCCGCCACCAGCACATCGGCGATATCCGTGCAGAAGACATCCCGGAAATCATCCAGGCGCTGGAGGCGGCGAAGTGAAGCGGCTCGCGATCCTCCTGGCACTGGCCTTGCCCTTGAACAGCCTTCAGGCTGACTCATCAATGCCCGCTGCTGAATATGCCAATACCCAACTGCAGGATCCGGCAAAGGAAAAATCAGCCAAGGCCCTGATGGAATCAATCCGCTGCCTAGTGTGCCAAGGCCAATCGATTGCGGATTCTGATGCTGACATGGCGGGCGACATGCGCGCCTTGATCCGGCAGCGCATTGACGCAGGCGAAAAGCCGGAGGCTGTGCGGTCCTGGCTCGTGGAACGTTATGGTAACTGGGTTACCTATGATCCGCCGATGCGGGGTGCGGGGAGCATACTCTGGATCGCGCCATTGGGGTTCCTCCTCCTTGGGCTGTTTCTGGCGCGCGGCCGGTTCAGACGGCGGAGGACGGGCTGATGGGCTGGGTCCTATTCCTTGTCTTTGCGGGTGCGACCGGCCTCGCACTTTGGCGGTCTCGCAAGCTTGATCGTAACGCGCTTGAATTGACCGGTGCTGCGCTGTTGCTCGCGCTTGCAGGGTACGCCTGGCAAGGGAGCCCGACGGTTCCCGGGATTCCGGTGAAGGCGGCCGATGCGGCGGATACGGGAGAAGTGCCCGCCGATCTGCGCAAGACATTTGCGAGCAGCATGAATGCCGAAGGACAATGGCTCAGCCTTGCCGATGCCCTTATTCAAGCCGGGAGACCACGTGCGGCCGTGTCGCTGTTGTCAGAAGCGACGCGAAAGGCGCCGGACAATCCCGATGTCTGGGTCGGTCTTGGCAACGCGCTCGTTGTCCAGGGTGGCGGGCAGCTCTCTCCGGCGGCCCAATTCGCATTCGAGCGGGCTGCGACGATTTCGCCCAACCATCCGGGCCCGCCCTTTTTCCTTGGCCTTGGGCTTGCGCAGGCCGGCAAGCTTGATGAAGCCGGTGAAGTCTGGCGGGCTCTTCTGGCCCGTGCACCAGCCAATGCCCCGTGGAAGGCCGACCTGGAAGCGCGTCTTGCGCAGATCGATCAGCTGCCGACAAAGACCGACAATTCAACTCCCGCGCCTCCAAATCCCGTGGCACAATGAAACTTGTGCAGCATTGCCGGGCACCATGAGCTATGCTAGGGCGCCCCACCTTTTGCGAAAGCCGGTCGGGTTGGGGTCCTTTCACATTGAATTCCCAAGAGATTTTCAAAAATGAATAATCCTGTCGTGTCCGACGACTCGCAGGAAGAGTCGCAAGCCCATCACGCTGGCGGGTCGCTGGCGAAGCTTGTCGTGGGCGCAGTAGGCGTGGTGTTCGGCGATATCGGCACCAGCCCCATCTACGCATTTCGCGAAACCTTCGTTGGCCACCATCGCCTGATTGTCGATCAGGCCCATATTTACGGTGTATTGAGCCTGATTTTCTGGTCGATGATGATCGTGGTGACATTCAAATATGTCACGATCATCATGCGGGCCGATAACAAGGGAGAGGGCGGGAGTTTGGCGCTTCTTGCGCTGATCAATCGCCATAGCGAAGGTGCGCGCTGGTCTGCGCCGATTGTCCTGCTCGGCGTGTTTGCAACTGCGCTCTTTTACGGGGACAGCATGATTACGCCGGCGATGTCGGTTCTGTCGGCTTCGGAAGGTCTTGCCGTCGTCAACAGCGGCTTCGGGCCGTGGGTCGTGCCCCTGTCTGTTGGCATTCTGGTGGGACTTTTCACAATCCAGTCCCGCGGAACCGCCATTGTGGGGGCATTTTTCGGGCCTATCATGCTCTTGTATTTCGGCGTGATTGCCGTGCTCGGGACGATACAGATCATTGGAAACCCGGGCATCGCCTTGGCCCTTAACCCATACCATGCCGTTGCCTTTTTTCTCTATGATCCGACGCGCGCCTTTCTCGCTCTTGGCTCGGTTGTTCTGGCAATCACCGGCGCCGAAGCGCTCTATGCCGATATGGGGCATTTCGGTCGCAAGCCAATCGGCATTTCCTGGCTGTTTTTCGTGATGCCGGCCCTGATGCTCAACTATCTCGGGCAGGGCGCAATGATCGTCGCCAATCCTGCTGCGATCGTGAATCCCTTCTTCCTACTTGCGCCTGACTCCATCAGGATTTTTCTTGTGCTTTTGGCCATGCTTGCCTCGATCATTGCAAGCCAGGCCGTCATTTCGGGCGCCTTTTCGCTCACGCAGCAGGCCATCCAGTTGGGCTTCATTCCCCGCATGCGGATCCTTCACACCAGCGAGAGTGCCGCAGGGCAGATCTACATTCCGTTCATCAACTGGGCCCTGATGTCCATGGTGCTGCTGCTTGTCCTGTTCTTCCGGACATCGAGCAATCTGGGTGCGGCCTATGGAATTGCCGTGACGGGCGCCGTCTTTATCGATTCCTGCCTGTTGTCTGTCGTCCTTTTCAGCCTCTGGAAATGGAACAAGGCCCTTTCCGTCGCGGTGTTGGCAATATTCTTCACGGTCGACACGGCGTACCTGGCATCCAACCTCACGAAGATTCCGGACGGCGGGTGGTTCCCGCTGCTGATCGGCCTCATTATCTTCACATTGCTGACGACATGGGCGCGCGGACGCAAGTTGATGATGGAGCGGCTTCGCGAAGCCGCCATGCCGATCAAGGTCTTCATCAATTCTGCCGCAACATCAGCTGCTCGCGTTCCCGGGACTGCTGTCTTCATGACGTCAGCGGCCGAGGGCGTCCCGCACGCATTGCTGCACAATCTGAAGCACAACAAGGTGCTGCATGAGCGCGTGATCCTGTTGACAGTGAAGATTCCGGACGTGCCCTTTGTCGATCCCGCCAATCGGTGCAAGATGGAAGATCTGGGGCAGGGCTTCCACCGGCTCGTCCTCAAATACGGATTCATGGAAGAGCCGGACGTGCCCGCCGCTTTGGGATCCATCACCAATTGCGGACCCGCCTTCAAGATGATGGACACAAGCTTCTTCCTCGCGCGGCAGACACTGTTGGCGTCTTCGCGGCCAGGGATGGCGATCTGGCGAGAAAAGCTGTTCTCCTGGATGTTGAGGAACGCGGAAAGCGCAATGGAATTCTTCCGCCTGCCGACGAATCGTGTCGTTGAACTCGGCAGTCAGGTTGAGATTTGAGTCGGTTGACGGGTATTGCGCCTCTGCTATAGGCGCGCTTCCCGGGAAGGGCGGAGTAGCTCAGCTGGTTAGAGCAGCGGAATCATAATCCGCGTGTCGGGGGTTCGAGTCCCTCCTCCGCTACCATTCAAGTCATTTATCGCTTTGTTTTCAAAGGAAAATATGGCGTTTTCGGAAAATCGAAACCACATTCGTTCCCACATTTTGTGCAGGTCGGAATGGGCTGTTATGCCCCTTTCTGGGATCGTGTCGCGGCCTCCACCTGCGTTGCGGCTGTTTCCCCTTCTTGACTGCTTTGACGAATCTTGACGGTGCATCGCACTGGCTGCTGCGATGTTGCAGCGGTCTTCCGGCAAGCGTCAATGGTATCTCGGTTGTCGCGCTGGATGTCAGTGGCCTGCACCAGTGCATTCCATGCCTCAGGGCTGTCGCCCTGCATCAGCCGCGCGCCTGCATCCCAGCGTGAAGGTGCGCCCACCATCCGCGCTGCCATGCGCTCGGGCCAGTGCCAGCCTTCAGGCATGGCACGGGCAACGGTGCCTGGGAGGAAAGACCATAGCAGGATGCCTGCCAGCAAGGCTCCGCCCGCTACTTGGTAGAGCTGCTGCCGCTGCTCGGCGGCGGTGCGTGCGTGGGAGGTGACGCTGCGCATCTCCTGGGCGGCGTGGTTCAAGTCGCTCCGGGCCTGGCTGATTCTGTCCTGATCGCTGCGCCGCGCGGCTTCTGCTGCTGCGGCGATCCGCTGGCCAATGCTGTCAGGGGTCATCTGCATCGCCGGATGACCAGCCATGCCCTTCAGGCTCTCGCCAATCGCGCCCATCCGCTTGGCCATGTCGGTCAGGGTCGGGCCATAGTCGGGAATGACAATGTCCGCACGCTCGGCGGCAAGGTGCTGAACCGCACGGCGCATCAGGGCCATCTCGCCCTCAAGGCGGGTAAACGCCTCGGCGGCGGGATCGCCAGCGGTATCCGGGTCGGGTTCCGGCTCCGGCTCAAGGTCCAGGGTCAGTTCCACGTCATCCGTATCGGTATCCATCGCATTTCTCCTACAGGCCCATGCCGATTGACCGGCTCCGCTCCATTGAGATGGAAGCGGCAAGGTCGCGGGCCAGATCGCGACCGAGTTCTGTCTTGATGCCAAGCTCGCGGGTGCGACCGCGCAGCAGGGATTCAACCTGCGCGTCGCGCTCCAGCCCCTTCGCCATGTCCGTCATGTGGTTGGTAAGCCTCTGCGCGCCCTTGGTGTCACCATCGCGCTGCATGGCCTGTCGTGCCTGCCCGAGCCGTTGCCAGTCGCTGACAAAGCGGTCTGCACGCTGCGCGGGATCAACGCGGATTTCGGCTTCAAGCTGCATGGCGCGCATTGAGGCCTGGCTGCGGCCATCGGCGGCCTCGCGCGCCAGCGAGGGCTGGCGCTGCAAGGCGCTGGCGAGGTCTGCGGCAGCATTGGGCCGGATCGCATCAAGCGCCTTTCCGGCCTTCTCCAGTGCATCGCGCTGGTGGGGCAGGACGGGCAATCCCTGTTCGCGCATCTGCCCGATGTCGTTGGCAGCACGTGCATAGCGCTCGACCGCCCGGCGCTGATCGAAAGGGCCACCCTGTTCGGTGGGCAGCGCTTCAAGTCGGTTGGCCGGTGGGCGGAATCCGGCGAAGATCGACTTCGCCCGTTCCGGCAACTGCCGCGCAATCTCCACGATCCGCTCGCGGAACGTGATGCCGCGCCGCTCTGCGAACTGCTGCTCGGGCTTGTAGTCGCTCGCCATATCCTTGCCGCGCTCGCGGCTCAGAGTGCGGACCAGTTTCGACTGATTGGCGAAGTCGTCGCGCCCATAGTGCAAGGCAAGGCCGTCCCGGTGGCGGGACATCGCCACATAGGCGCCGTGGCTGTCCATGCCCGGCGTCGCCAGCACATGGGCGCGGTCCACGGTGATGCCCTGCGCCTTGTGGATCGTGGCGGCGTAGCCGTGATCGATATGCGCATAATCCTTCGTATCGAAAGCCACGTTGCGACCGTCGTCGGTGCGCACGGCCATGCGCTGCGGCGTCACCTGTTCGACGGTGCCGAGTGTGCCATTCTTGACGCCCAGGCCTCGCTCATTGCGCAGGAACATGATTCGGTCGCCGCTGGCGAACTGGCGCTCTCCGCGTGTCGAGCTGATCGACACGTCCATGCCCAGCTCGCCACTAGCGCGCAGCTTTTCGCGCGCGGCGTCATTGAGCTCCCGCACCTCGTCATTGGTGTGGGTGAGGATGATGCGCGTATCGCCGGGGCTGGCCTGCCGGTCTCGATCCCAGCGCTCGATCAGCTCGCCGCGTGCCGCTTCCCGCGTCTCGGCGGCGTGCACCATGGCGCGTTCGTCATAGGCCTGAATGGCAAGACCAGTTCGCCCGGTGGCAAGGTGCCGCGTTGCGTCCTGTTGCCAGCCTTCATGCTGGCGACGCACTTCGCTGATTTCGACGCCACCGTGCCGTTCATGGATCGCACGGAAGGCAGCTCCGGCTTCGATGGCCTGGAGCTGTTGCGGGTCGCCGACCAGGACAACTTTCGCGCTTGCATCGGCGGCATGGGACAGCACGCGCTCCATCTGGCGCGTGCCGGCCATGCCTGCTTCGTCGATGACCAGCACATCCCGCGCGGTGAGCAATTCGCGGCCCTGGCCCCATTGATGTTCAAGGCTGGCGATGGTGCGCGATGCAATGCTTGAACCGTTCTCCAGCCCCTCGGCGGCAATCCCGGACAGCGCCGCACCGCGAACGGTATAGCCCGCGCTCTCCCAAGCCTCGCGCGCTACGCCCAGCATCGCGCTCTTGCCGGTCCCGGCATAGCCGACGACAACACTTAGGCCGCGATTATCGGTCACATGCTCGAACGCCGCGCGCTGCTCGCCGGACAGGATCAAGCCGCGTTCCGCTGCCCGTGCCAGCGCTCCTTCCCGGCCATTGCCTTTGACGCCATGTCGCTCGCGCTCCGCGAGCAGTTCCGATGCGCGTCCAAGCCGCTGTTCGGTCTCGATCATCTGTCGCGATGTGAACCGGTCTTCGCCGCGACCGTCCTTGCCCAGCGCGATCAGGTCGGATGATCCGCGCACCGCGCTCATGGCCAAATCGAACTGCTCTTTTCCATCGCTGTGCCGGTGCACGAACATGGCAAGGTCGCGGTTCGTGAAACTGGCCTGACTGTGCGTGATCGCGTCGAGGGCGACAGCGGGATTGGCGATAATCCGCTCGCCATTTCGCTGCGCGACAGCGCGGTGTTCCTCGATCCGTTCGGCCTCCAGCCCGCGCACGCCCATGCGCGAAGCGGCGGGGCCGATCTTGTCCTGCGGCTCCAGCGCAATGCCCTGCGCCTCCAGGCTGCGGTGATCGATCCGTGCATCGATGTCGAGTTCGGCAAGGCGCTGGTTGACATGCTCGGCCCAGCGCTCGCGCCATTGCTCGACGAGTTCGGCCTTGTTCCACTCGCGCACCTTCGGGCCGAAGCCAACTTTGCCGACTTCGCGCATGGTGAGCATGACATGCGCATGGGGCTTGGGCTGGCCGTCTCCGCCGATATCCCAATGGACATTGAGGTCGGCGATCATGCCCTTTTCGACGAACTCGGCCTCGGCAAACTCCCGCGCCAGCTCGATGCCCTGTTCCCTGGTCAGCTCGCGCGGAATGGCGAATTCGACCTCGCGGGAGAGCTGCGCGTCCTTGCGCTTCTCAGCGGCCTCGACCGCGTTCCAGAGCTTTTCGCGGTCGGCAAATTCCTCCGGCGCGCCTTCCGGCAGCAGCACTTCGGAATGGACGACGCCGTCCTTGTTGGTGAAGTCATGGTCACGGTCGAGCCGCTCATCGTGCAGCCGCTCGGCCCCGCGATAGGCCGCTGCCGCCACGGCACTGCGCCCGCTCGACCGGCTGATGACTTTGACGGAGAGGTGGAAGATCGCCATGACGGCAATCCATTTACGCCATGAGCGCGACGTCGGCACGACGTATAAGCGCGCCCTCCCATGATAAAATCCTGCTCGGGACTATCCAGTATCAGGCCGTCTCGACGACTCTACAGCATTGGGAGAGCATCGATATTATTATCAGCGCATCACCTCTCAATGGAGAACTTCGATGCGCAAACCCCGTGACTTTGATTCGGAACTGAAGGCGCTCGCCGACAAGGCGAAGCAGCTAAAGGAACGCCGCGTGCAGCAACTTGGCGAACTGGTGATCGCCACCGGGGCCGATACGACCGATGCGGAAACGCTGGCCGGTGCATTGCTCGTCATCGCCGATACCACTGACGGCGGAAAGAAGGAGGCGTGGCGCAAACGCGGCGCTGCATTCTTTCAGAGCAAGGCGCGCAAGCGTGGCGATGGACCTCAAGGCCAGCCAGATGGCACTCTCCCGCTTGACGGCGGCGCGGCATCGGCTTGAGGCACGAAAGGGGCGAACCGACATGCGCGAATGGCAGGTCAAGCGCCGCGAACGCACGCGGCAACTGATCGAACTGGGCGGTCTGGTCGTGAAGGCCGGACTGGTTGAACTCGCGGACGATGATCGCGCCACGCTCTATGGCGCGTTCCTCACCGTCGCGGCCAAGCTGCGCGGCGAAGAACGAGAGCAAGCGCTGGTGCTTTGGAAACGCAAAGGCAAGCGGGCGTTTGAGCTGGAAGCCAATCCCGATCAGGCGGCTTCTCATATGGCTCGCTAACAGCGACGCGGCTTTTTGGGGACGCCATCGCGCGGCGAATGATGTACGCCCGGCGGCGCAACGCTGGCCAACCAAGAATGAAGCGCTGTGGCATCGCCTTCCCGCATTCCGTTCACACGGTGACCTCTCCCACCCGCCGCGAGATGCATCAGGTGTTCGGGCATCATCTGAGGCTCTTGGCCGAAGTACCATGTCGTCTTCGGATCAAATATCAGAACCGGCGCGGTGGTGTCCTTTCGGAACTCGTCCGGTCCGGGATGGTAGTGTGGTCGCAAGCGCTCAAATCCGCCGTTTGGCAGTTCCCGATAGACTGCGTCGGCACGTCCCCCGCGCCGCTTGCAGCTATGCAAGCGTTCATACTCGCCCACGCTGGTATTCGTAGCAACCTGGCCAGCCCAAACGACGAGGCCGCGCGGGGCTGGACTTGGGCGGAAGCCCACCACCCATTCGCCGGGCTTCGCGCTTGCCCTGATCTTTGGCTTGCATGTTGCCAGCGACACCAGCCCATGATCAATGCATGGGGCCATTCCACTATCGTGCTGCAAAATGTAGCGCAGTATTCTTGTCATGATCGGATTGTCTCGATGGTCCGACGCAGCCATTCGCGAGCGCGCAGCTCATCGCCAATGTCTGCAACGAATTCCTGGCCGCGCGCTACAATCTTAAGTCGATCATCGGCCATCCAGCGCTCCGGTTTGCCATGGAACGACAGGCCAATTCGTCGGAGCCAACTCGGCACGACCCAATGGCGCAGAGGACCGCCCGCTTGTGTCAGTCGCAACTCTTCATGTGCCCTGCTCGCCACTGCGCCAGCGCCGCAATAGACGGTATTGTTGTTGTTCCATTCACCGAGGGTGTGGGGATGTGGCCTGTCCAATGGGCGAAGCTTGCTTTCGGTGGGCGAAATCAAATCATCCACGTGAAGGTAACCGAAAATGCGGTGGTGACGTTCGCCTGTATGTTCATCGGAGAAAAGGCCGAAAAACAAAAATACATCACCAACGCCAACACCCTGGTTCTGGAGGTGCGATTGAGCCGCACCGCACTGGCCGAACAGGCATTGGCCACGAGTGAACATCGGATCCTCATGGCATAGGTGATCTCGCGCAATCCTGCCCCGTGTGACGCGTTCGACAATGTCGCCAAGTCCGAGATGGTCGTAGGTCGTGATCGACCGGCGGCTCGTGGGTATTGGTAGGCTAATTGGCTTGCCCCCGATGATTGGTGACGCGGTGCCACCCGAACCGGTGTCAAACCCCTTCCGACTGAATACAATTCGCAAAGCGCCCCCCAATGCAGACTGTTACGGAAACAGAACCTTCTCCAGCGCATCGGTGAGGTGGTGCCGCTTTTCGGCGGTAAGCCTTTCCAGATTGCGCTGTTTCCAGAGTATGGCGGGCAGGTGTTTTGCCTCCGGTATACAGAGATGTTCCCAATCCGGCTCCCCGCGCTTGAAACTTACCAGGAAATGCCGATGCTCGTCGGGCATGTCGGCGATCATTGCCGCGATGATGGCCTCTCGTGCGGCTTCAAGATCGGCAAGAGCAAGCGGTTCCTGCGTCATGCCGACGAAGCCACGCGCGAATTCCTCGGCCAGTGGCTTTCGGGTCGGTGCCAGGACTTCGGCCATCGGGCGATTATGGCTGATGAGATAGACAAGGAATGCGCGCCGCAGTTCGTCGCTTATGCCTTCGTGTGCCAACAGGTCACGTACATCGAAAAGATCGCGCGGATGCT
>JAXMDX010000011.1:92500-104470 GCA_046348625.1 Sphingomonadaceae bacterium | reverse complement strand
TTTCGACGTCAATCGTTTTGCGACGGCAAAGTTCGTTTCGACCAGCGTAACCGTTGACGGAACCACCGCGAAGATTGCCGGGACGTTAACCCTGAAGGGCATCACCAAGCCTGTCACGCTCGATGCGAAATTCACCGGAGCCGGAATGAATCCCTTCAGCAAGCGGGAAACTGTCGGCTTTTCAGCCACCACCGCGATCAAGCGGAGCGACTGGAGCATGGGTACGGGCATTCCGCTTGTTGGCGACGATGTTGCGCTAAGGATTTCAGTCGCGTTCGAAAAGGCCGGTTGAACTAGTCTGCTGACGAGACGGCAGGCGCTTCCGGGCGCTTGCCGTTCCGCAGATTTGCCGGTGTCAGCAGGCGCGTAATCGGCCCATGCCTGGCCATCCAGCCTGCATAAGCGCGGTACGCCGGATCGGCGGAGAGATGCCATTCCTCGGTCTTGGCGCGCCAGTAATAGACGCCGCTCACAGCAGCGAGCAGCGTCGTGTTGCGGATTGCATCGACGACATTGTCCGTCGTGACCAGAAACGGAAGCCCTGCAATCCACCAGAAAAGGTTCTTCGAGAGATAGGCCGGGTGCTTGGTCAACGCATAGGGCCCGTGCGTCAGAATGCCGCGGTGTGTCAGGTTCGAAAATCTCAGGCCGAACGCAACAGTCGCCCAGGCATAGAATGCCGTGAGCGCGACAAGGACAAATCCCGTCACGACAAGCAGAGTCGGATGGGCCTGAAGCCAATAATGCCAATCCTGCGCGCCCAGCCGATAATCCAGCGGACCACCCGAATTCATCAGGATGAATGGAGGGTAGCAGATCAGGGCTGCAGCCCAGCCTGACGCATAGGGCGTCGCCGACCGGATATGGGCGTCAAGTGGCCGCATCGTCAGGAGATAGCCAACCGTGGCGAAAGCAATGTCGATCACGAACATGAACCCGATCAGCCATTGCGCGAGCGCAACCGTGTCGACCTGGATCCGGTTGAAGTCCGCCGCCACCACGCTGCGATAACTGCCGGGGACAATCGAGATCATGAACGCGAGGAAAAAGGCCTTCACAGCCCATGCCCGCAAGTGAGACCAAATCTCGTCAGGCGAAACCCCGGGCTTCATCCGCAACATGGCTCCCAGATGCCAGGCCCCGTCGCGCGGTTCCACCAGCCGCCGGTCGAGCCAGAAGACGTAAGGGACCGAAACCAAAAGCAAAGGAATGGCCCCCGCAGCGAACAGATGCATGGCGAACACATAGTCGCCGCTCCAGTAAAAGCGGAAAATGCAATAAACTCCAGCGATCAAGGCCCAGGTGGTCCAAAGTCCCACCAGCTTCGTCACCGATATGTCTGTCAGGTCCTCGGGGCGGTGTCGCTGGGCAGCCGAGTCGATCCCGGTCGTGGGGCTGCGATGCACCTTGTCGACCAGCAGAGACCAGAGGACCATGGGAATGCCGCACGATGCAACATTGACCAGAGCCGCATAGGGGCCTTCGAACTGAAAGAGAATTGCAACCGCCATCCAGAGCGCAAGACCCGCCAGGCCGGCAAGGCCAACGCCGGTACTGACGGCCGACGGCGGGCGAGAGGAGGTTTCGGACGGGTCGCGCTCGATCATGCCGCACGTCCTAGACGCAAATCGTCAGTATTGGATGAAAGGTCTGGAGCGGGTGAAGGGAATCGAACCCTCGTCGTAAGCTTGGAAGGCTTCTGCTCTACCATTGAGCTACACCCGCATGTGTCTGAAAAAATGCGCCGGACAGCGCCTTTTTCAAAATCGCTGATTGCACTTCTCTCTTCGCCTTGAAGGTTGATCGCAATCTGCGGGGCGCTTGCCACAAAGTTGCGAGGTTGGTCAACACAAACCCGGCACAGCCTGGCAGACGCATCGGCACAGGATTCTGATGAACGCCCGCAGGAGTGTGTCAGCTCCGCACCAGCCGACCGGGCCGCGCTCCGGTGTCGACATCGTCCTTGCGTGTTTGCACACCGTTCACAAAGGTCGCCAGATAGCCGGAGGCCGGTTGGAGAATGCGCGTGCCGCCTGCGGGGAGGTCACTCCTCACTTCGAGTTCGCCAAGACTGAGCCGCTCGAAATCGATCACATTGATATCTGCACGCTTGCCGACTTCCAGCGATCCCCGGTCGGTCATGCCGTAGAGATCGGCATTTCGCTTGGTCTGTTTGGCAATGATGAATTCGAGTGGAAGCCCCTCGCCGCGCGTACGATCGCGAGCCCAGTGGATCATCTGATAGGTGGGCGCGACGCCGTCAAAGATCAGGTTCACATGCGCGCCGGCATCGCTCAGCCCGGTGATCGTGTCCGGATGAAGGAGCATGTCGCGGATCACGTCGAAATTGCCGTTATAGTAGTTCGCCCCCAGCTGAATTGCGAAATTCCGACCGTCATTGCCAATCAGGAAGTCATACATGAATTCTTCGACCGTCTGGCCTGCAGCCTTGGCACGCTCGCCAAAGCGTTTGTCGCTGGTCGGCTCATAGTCGATCGGCAGATCCAATTCGTACAGATTGGGAGCTGCCCGCCTGAAAATGGTGTTTGCATTGGCCATCATCCCGGCCTTGCCGGAAGAGATGTCGCGTTCCGCCAGAATGGCCGCGCGGACATCCGGCTTGCGCATTTCGGCCAGACGTTCTGGCAGCGGCAAGCGCGCCAGCTTCATATAAGTCTCGCGCCGCTGAAACATGTGGTAGGTCTGGATATTGGTCACCAAACCAATCGGCCGTGACGCCACCTGCGGATAAAGCCGGGCGCCGTTCGCGTTGCACTGCTCAATCCGGCTCAACACATCGCGCCAGGCTGAACGATGATCGGCGTTCTGGACCAAAGTGAAGGTCACGGGCCGCTGGCTGACATGCGACACCTTGTCCATCAGAGCGACTTCCTGCTCAAGAGTTGTGTGCTCTCCACCCAGCACCGCAAGATCGCCGACTGTGCCGCCCGGGATCAGCTCGAAAACACCCCGGCCCGCCCGACGCATCGCTGCCGCAAGCTCCAGAACTTCCTCGTCCGCTGCATAGGTCCCGGGAATGGGGTCGCCCGACATCGTCCGGTGTCCGATCGTCCTCGACGTCGAAAAGCCTATCGCCCCTGCCTTGAGCGCGTCCTCCACAAGTGCAGCCATGCGGGACATGTCCTCGGGCGTTGCCGGATCGTTCGCCCGGCCGCGTTCACCCATCACATAGTTGCGCAGGGCCGCATGCGGAATCTGTGCACTGATATCGAGCGCGTATCTGCGGGTATCGAGATAATCCATATATTCAGGAAAGCTCTCCCAGGCGCCCCAGGGCACGCCTTCGTAGAGCGCTGTGCCGGGAATATCTTCGACGCCTTCCATCACCTCGATCAGTTCGAGCTCACCACCGGGAGGTGCCGGTGCAAAGCCGACGCCGCAATTTCCCATGACCACTGTCGTGACGCCGTGCCCGGCAGATGGATCCAGCTGGTCATCCCAGCAGACCTGCCCATCATAATGCGTATGCACATCGATAAAGCCGGGCGTAACGATTGCCCCGGTTGCATCAAGCATCCCTTTCGCGGGCGTCGAAATTGCTGAAGCAATCTCGGCAATGCGACCATCCTTGATGCCTATGTCGGCACGCCGTGCGTCGCCGCCAAGGCCATCAATGAGGCTTCCGCCCTTGATCAAGACATCGAGCATCTGCGCCCCTCCCAAAACAATTGCCCGCCGTCAGGGCTTTTGCATCGTCAGACGTAAGAGATGCACACGGCGCGTCGTCAGTGCCGACCCTGCGATACACGGATCAATCGTTCATCGGGATGGCACGTTCCCCTACCACCTGCAAGCCATAGCCTTCCAGGCCAACAACGTTGCGATGCGCATTGGTCAGGAGGATCATTTCGCGGACGCCGAGGTCCGCAAGTATCTGCGCGCCAATGCCATAGTCGCGCAGGTCGCCGCCGTCCGGCTGGCTGCCGCCGATCTCGTTCTGCAGTTTCTGCGCATCGTTCGGCATGAGAATCACAATCACGCCTGAACCATGTCGCCCGATTTCTGCCATGGCCCGCTGCAAGGTCCGTTTGCGCGGACCGGCAAGGCCCAGAACATCCGAAAAGATCGAGATGGAATGCATCCTGACCAGCGTCGGCGCTTCCGGCACGACATGGCCCTTTTGGAGCACCACATTTGTCGATCCATCGACCTTGTTGCGATAGGTCATGGCCCGCCAATCACCGCCATAGTCAGAGACAAAGCTGCTCTCGCTTGCTCGCTCAACAAGGTGATCGTGGCGCATCCGGTATTCGATGAGATCGCGAATCGTCCCCATCTTCAGATTGTGCAGCCGGGCGAAGGGAACAAGATCATCCATCCGCGCCATTGTGCCGTCATCCTTCATGATCTCGCAGATCACGCCTGAAGGATTGAGCCCTGCCAGCCTCGAAATATCGACGGCCGCTTCGGTATGCCCCGCTCGGACAAGAACGCCGCCGTCACGCGCAATCAGCGGGAAGACATGGCCCGGCGTGACGATATCGTCCCGGCCCTTCGAGGCATCGATCGCCACCGATACGGTGCGCGCCCGATCGGCAGCCGATATCCCCGTCGTGACACCCTCGCGGGCCTCAATCGAGGTCGTGAAGGCTGTCTCATGACGAGTACCATTGGCCCTGCTCATCAGTTCAAGACCGAGTTGATCGATCCGTGACTTTGTCAGCGTCAGGCAGATCAGTCCGCGACCGTGCATCGCCATGAAATTGATTGCATCTGGCGTTGCCATCTGCGCGGGGATGATCAGATCGCCTTCATTCTCGCGATCCTCATCATCGACGAGTATGAACATGCGCCCGTTGCGCGCTTCTTCGATGATCTCTTCGATCGGCACCAGGCTTGGTCCGTCATTGCTTGAAAAGAGGAAGGTTTCGAGCTTGCGCAGCGTTTCGGCCGTCGGATTCCAATGCGCCTCTTCCAGGTCACGCAAGGTGTTGGCATGAAGGCCTGAAGCGCGCGCCAGGCCAGACCGCGACATGCCACCTTCGGTGACCAGCTTGCGGACTTTTTCGATCAATTGTGTAGACATGATCGCGAATATTCACATCATGATGTGAGTGTCAAGATCGCAAATCACATCCAACGTGAAAAAATGACCGTCTAAGTGATCAGCAAGGCCCCAGCGAGGCTCAAACCGAATGCGACAAGCGTTGCGGCGATGACGGGAACGGCACTTCGCCATCCCTGATTGAGCAGCAGCTGCATGGGCGATCGGATGCCCGTGGCGGTCACAGCAAGCAAGAGCAGAGCCTGAGTCGCGGTCTTGGCCCAGCCTGTCGCAACAGCCGGGAGCGGCAGGAAGGAGTTGACTGCCCCCAGAAGAAGGAAGCCGGCCACGAACCAGGGAAGCTCGATGCGCGCGCGCTTCTGGCCGGCATCGGCCGGGAAGATCAGTGCCACGACGGCTAGGGCAGGAGCCAGCAGGGCGACGCGCGTCAGCTTCACAATCGCTGCGGTTTCTCCGGCCTCGTCGGATATGGAATAGCCTGCCCCGAGTGCTTGCGCCACATCATGGATTGAACCACCGACCAGCCAGCCGGACTGCCGGTCCGTCAATCCGAACACATGACTCAGGACCGGGTAAAGCGACATGGCAATGGCGCTGGCGGCAGAGATGGTCACCAGCACAAGAGTCAGCTGCGCCTGGCTTGACCGGCGCTCTCCCAGGACGCTCGAGAGGGCAAGCGCAGCCGATGCGCCGCAAATGGCCACGGATCCGCCTGCCAGAACACCGAATCCGGCACCCAGCCGGAGGGATCTTGCCGCGAGCGCGCCTGTCGCAGTCACGAGCGCGACCATGGCTGCAATCCATGCAAAGCTCGCCCAGCCCAGATCGATGATTTGCCAGACCGTGACCTGAAGCCCGGTCACAACGATGCCCCAGCGCAGCAGTGTCTTGGACGCAAAACCGAGCCCGGGATGCAGCCGCACGTCTGCATTGGCAAAATTGAAGGCAAGCCCGATCAGCAGGCCCATCAACATTCTGGGCGCTCCATAATGATCCGAGAGCCAGGCAGCAGCCAATGCAGCGATGATCGTCATGGCAAGCCCGGGCCAATAGGCTCGCCATCCGACCTGTTCGGTTGGAGTCGTATCGAGCAGGTCCCCATAAAGGTCCGCCGCGAGGGGCAGGGACTTCGGGTCTCTCATTGTCATCCGCTTCCAGCGTCCCCGACAGCTCTATTGATAGTCGGGCTCATCCATCCAGGGCGAAAAGTGCGGCATATCGGCGGCCACACTGTCGGTATATTGGGCCGGGCGTTTTTCGAGGAACGACGTAACGCCTTCCTTGGCATCGCCGCCCTGGCCCCGAACCCAGATGGCACGGCTGTCAAGCTTGTGCGCCTCCATGGGATGGCTCGCGCCAAGCATCCGCCACATCATTTGCCTTGTGAGCGCAATCGAGACCGGCGCGCTGTCGGCTGTGACTTCCTTGGCAAGGGCACGCGCCGCTGGGATAAGGTCTTCCGGTGCGTGGATCGAACGGACAAGGCCGCCGCGCTTGGCTTCTTCCGCACCGAAGACGCGACCGGAGTAGCACCAGTCAAGCGCCTGGCTGATCCCGACAAGCCGTGGGAGAAACCAGCTTGAGGCGGCTTCTGGAACGATGCCGCGGCGCGCAAAGACAAAGCCGAACCGTGCTGTCTCACTCGCCAGCCGGAAATCCATCGGCAATTGCATGGTCACGCCGATGCCGACGGCTGCGCCGTTGATGGCACCGATCACGGGCTTCTTGCAATTGAAGATACGCAGCGTCGTGCGGCCACCACCGTCACGCACGCTCGCATGGGAAAAATCAATGCTGCCATCGGCCTGGATAGGTGAACCATGTTCGAGGCGATCGGGACGCTTGGTGTAATCGAATGTCGCTCCACCGGAACCGAGATCCGCCCCTGCACAAAAAGCCCTGTCCCCTGATCCGGTTACAATCACGGCGCGGACGGCGTCGTCTGCATCAGCGATATCGAATGCCGCTATGATGTCCTTCATCATCTGGCCGGTAAAGGCATTCATGCGGTCGGGCCGATTGAGGGTGATCGTCAAAATACCTTCGCTGATGTCGACGCGGATCGTTTCAAAGTCGGTCAAGGCCATTCTCCCATTTGTCGGTCGACAGCCTTGGCGGGATTTTCCTCAATTGAAAAGAGCGCACGGGAATTCCCCTGTCCCGGTGCGCAATGGGTGTTGGCCGCGAACGAACGCTATGCGCCGCCCGCGAGAAAGACCGTCAGTTCGTCCGGAGAAATTTTCGCGTCACTGTTCGTATCGGTTTGCACGAAGGCATTCTTTTGCCATTCGGCATCGGGAGCCGGCTGCCCAGCAGCAACCCGCAGGTCTGCCATCCATTTGGCGAGTTCCGGTCGCGTCAAATGCCCTTTTGCGCCCCCATCATATTTTGACCAGTCCGATTTGATCGTTTCGGCCACAGCCGCCTTTTTGTCTGCGGGTGCCGGGCTCGCAGTCGTGGCCGTGGCTGCTCCCGATCGAGTGTCCGGACTCGCCAAGGCCGGCGATGTCAGCGAAAGTACGAGCAGGCTCGCAAGCAGGGGGTTACGCATGGTCTTACTCCACATTTAGGGTGCACGCGGGCAGAGTACGGTTCATGTGCGCCGTGGCCCTTCCCGCACGGCCTTTAGGCTCCACGATGGGCTCGAAAGCAAGCTGAGGCGATGCGGTTCGCCTCCCTGCGCGCCCCATCTACCGGCAGTTGTGCTGAAAAGACGATCGATGACGGAGGCGGTTGACTTGAGGGCACCGGCACGAGAATGACGGCGGATGTCCGATGCGATTGCCCTCGACCCAAGCTGGAAGGCTCCGCTCCTTCCGGAGTTCGAAAGCGCCTATATGGCCGCCTTGCGGGCATTTCTCGTGGCGGAAAAAAAGTCTGGCAAGCGGGTATTTCCCAAAGGATCCGAATGGTTCCGGGCCCTTGATCTGACCCCGCTTGACAAGGTCCGTGTCGTCATTCTGGGACAGGACCCCTATCATGGCGAAGGACAGGCGCACGGCCTGTGCTTCAGCGTGCAGCCGGGCGTCCGCCCGCCGCCAAGCCTTGTGAACATCTACAAGGAAATCGAATCCGACCTTGGCATTCGACCACCGGCACATGGGTTTCTCGAGCATTGGGCACAACAGGGGGTCTTGCTGCTCAACTCGGTTCTGACAGTCGAGCAGGGGCAGCCTGCTTCGCATCAGGGCAAAGGCTGGGAAAGATTTACGGACGCCGTAGTGCGCCTCGTCAACGCGCGCGAGACGCCTGTCGTATTCATGCTCTGGGGCAATTATGCGCAGCGCAAGGCAGAGTTTGTCGACGCACAGAAGCACCTGATGCTGAAGGCTGCCCACCCGTCGCCATTTTCGGCGCACAACGGGTTTCTGGGCTGCAGGCATTTCTCCAAGGCCAATGTCTTTCTTGAAAGCAAAGGCCTCGCGCCGATCGACTGGGCATTGCCCCAACATCCCTGATGTGCCGCAGACACAAAAAAGCCCCCACGAAGGCGGGCTGTCTTGTTGGTTGCGGGAGTAGGATTTGAACCTACGACCTTCAGGTTATGAGCCTGACGAGCTACCGGGCTGCTCCATCCCGCGACAACTTGGGTTGGCCTCAAGCGCCGGTGCGAACATCCGTTCGCTTGGCTAACGCGCCAATAAGGCGCGGCGGCCGTTCGGCCTTGCGGAGCCTTGCGGCTCCGACCGGTTTTCAACAAAGTAAATGGGTTCGTTGAAGATCCCGCATATCGTGTGCTTTTCCGAGCGCCTGCTGCAAAGCCTGGCGACGTCCTACTCTTCCGGTGCTTAAGCAACAGTACCATCGGCGCAGACTGGTTTCACGGCCGAGTTCGGGATGGGATCGGGTGGGTCACAGACGCTATGGTCACCAAGCTATGTAGCAGGCGCTCAAAAAAGCGATATGCGGGTTCTTAAAATCAATACCGTGCATTGGATTTGTTGTTAGCAAATCTGACCGTCATCTTGGGCTGCGAATGATTATCACACAATCAATGGCCAGCACCCAGTGCTGTCATTGATGGCGGGACTCTCAAAGCGCGAAAAGAGCAATTAGGACCAGTTAGCTCCATGCGTTACCGCACTTCCACACCCGGCCTATCAACGTGGTGGTCTTCCACGGCTCGATGAAATCTTATCTTGAGGGAGGCTTCCCGCTTAGATGCTTTCAGCGGTTATCCCGTCCATACATAGCTACCCTGCTGCACCGCTGGCGCGACGACAGGTCCACCAGAGGTATGTTCAACCCGGTCCTCTCGTACTAGGGTCAACTCCTCTCAAATTTCGACGCCCACGGCAGATAGGGACCAAACTGTCTCGCGACGTTCTGAACCCAGCTCACGTACCACTTTAATTGGCGAACAGCCAAACCCTTGGGACCTGCTCCAGCCCCAGGATGTGATGAGCCGACATCGAGGTGCCAAACGATTCCGTCGATATGGACTCTTGGGAATCATCAGCCTGTTATCCCCGGCGTACCTTTTATCCGTTGAGCGATGGCCCTTCCACGAGGGACCACCGGATCACTATGACCGACTTTCGTCTCTGCTCGACTTGTCAGTCTCGCAGTCAGGCGGGCTTATGCCATTGCACTCTAACAGCCGGTTTCCAACCGGCCTGAGCCCACCATCGCGCGCCTCCGTTACTCTTTGGGAGGCGACCGCCCCAGTCAAACTACCCGCCACAGAGGGTCCCTGCACCGGATAACGGTGCGAGGTTAGACATCAGAAAACAACAGGGTGGTATTTCACCTATGGCTCCACCGGAACTGGCGTCCCGGCTTCAAAGCCTCCCACCTATGCTACACAATTCTTTCCTAATGCCACTCTGAAGCTGCAGTAAAGGTGCACGGGGTCTTTCCGTCTAACCGCGGGTACTCCGCATCTTCACGGAGAATTCAATTTCGCTGAGCATATCCTGGAGACAGTGGGGAAGTCGTTACGCCATTCGTGCAGGTCGGAACTTACCCGACAAGGAATTTCGCTACCTTAGGACCGTTATAGTTACGGCCGCCGTTTACCGGGGCTTCAATTCAGAGCTTGCACTCCTCCTCTTAACCTTCCGGCACCGGGCAGGCGTCAGACCCTATACGTCGTCTTGAAGCCGACTTAGCAGAGTCCTGTGTTTTTGCTAAACAGTCGCTACCCCCTGGCCTGTGCCCCCCATCAAAAGTTGCCTTAAGATGGGGCCTCCTTCTTCCGAAGGTACGGAGGCAATTTGCCGAGTTCCTTCAGTACACTTCTCTCAAGCGCCTTGGTATACTCTACCTGCCCACCTGTGTCGGTTTCGGGTACGGTCTATAATGGAGGGGCTATTTCCTGGAACCTCTTCGAAGCCAGTCCAATCCGTTAAGGACTGACAACTTACGAGATCCGTCACACACCTCCAGGTTCAGGAATATTAACCTGATTCCCATCGACTACCCCCTTCGGGCTCGTCTTAGGGGCCGACTTACCCTGCGCGGATTAGCCTTGCGCAGGAACCCTTGGGCTTTCGGCGAGAGGGCATCTCACCCTCTTTATCGCTACTCATGTCTGCATTCGCACTTCCGATACCTCCACGACCCATTACCAGATCGCTTCATCGGCTTACGGAACGCTCCGCTACCGCGTGTATTGCTACACACCCTAAGCTTCGGTGCACGTCTTGAGCCCCGTTACATCTTCGCCGCAGAATCTCTTATTTAGACCAGTGAGCTGTTACGCTTTCTTTAAAGGATGGCTGCTTCTAAGCCAACCTCCTGGTTGTTTTGGAAATTCCACATGCTTTCCCACTTAGACGTGACTTGGGGACCTTAGCTGTAGGTCAGGGCTGTTTCCCTTTTGACGACGGACCTTAGCACCCGCCGTCTGTCTCCCGGATAGTACTCAATGGTATTCGGAGTTTGGTTAGAGTTGGTAGATCTCGCGACCCCCGCATCCATCCAGTGCTCTACCCCCATTGGTATTCGTCCGAGGCACTACCTCAATAGTTTTCGCGGAGAACCAGCTATTTCCCGGCTTGATTGGCCTTTCACCCCTAAACACAACTCATCCGGTAACTTTTCAACGTTAATCGGTTCGGCCCTCCAGTGCGTGTTACCGCACCTTCAGCCTGGTCATGCCTAGATCGCCGGGTTTCGGGTCTAATGCATCAAACTCAGTCGCCCTATTCAGACTCGCTTTCGCTGCGCCTACACCTAACGGCTTAAGCTTGCTTGATACATTAAGTCACAGACCCATTATACAAGAGGTACGCAGTCAGGCCACAAGGACCCTCCTACTGATTGTAAGCATTCGGTTTCAGGTACTGTTTCACTCCCCTCATCGGGGTGCTTTTCACCTTTCCCTCACGGTACTAGTTCACTATCGGTCATACACGAGTATTTAGGCTTGGAGGGTGGGCCCCCCATATTCAGACAGGATTACACGTGTCCCGCCCTACTCAAGTCCTGACACATCACTTTCGCATACGGGGCTGTCACCCGCTATGGCGCTCCTTTCCAGAAGCTTCTGCTAGTTGAATATCAGGCACTGGCCTGGTCCGCGTTCGCTCGCCACTACTAACGGAATCTCGGTTGATGTCTTTTCCTCCGGGTACTGAGATGTTTCAGTTCTCCGGGTTCGCTTTACCAAAGCTATTTTATTCACCTCGGTAATATCCTTTCCCAGTTAACTCAGATCCTGATTTGCATCAGGACAGGAATTAATTGGTAAGGATGGGTTTCCCCATTCGGAAATCTGCGGGTCAAAGGTTGCTCACACCTCACCGCAGCTTATCGCAGCGTGCCACGTCCTTCATCGCCTGTGTATGCCAAGGCATCCACCAAATGCTCTTACCTCACGCTTGAGAGTCCACACCACCAATGACAGCGCTGGTATTGATCGTCCCGAAAGACGATCGCCACTCGGCAAAACGCTGCCACGGCAAGTGCGGATAATTAATCTCAGCCTTTAATTTAGTAAC
>JAXMDX010000011.1:0-90000 GCA_046348625.1 Sphingomonadaceae bacterium | reverse complement strand
CTGGATATATTCGCGCATGGCGGCCGCTTCTGCCTCGATCTTGTCGATTCGATATTTGACCAGATCCCCGATCGACACAAAGCCGATCGCTGCATCGCCCTCCACAACCGGCAGATGGCGAATCCGCCGTCGTGTCATCAGCGAAAGCGCCGTCAGCACGGGGCTGTCCGGCTCAACCGTAATGGCCGGCGAAATCATCACGTCCGCAACCTTCTGATCGAGGATCTTGGCGCCTTCCCGTGCAAGACCATAAAGGACATCGCGCTCCGAAAAGATGCCGCGCACCTTTCCTCCGTCAATCACGGGAAGTGCGCCGATGCGCTTTTCCGCCAGTAGCGCAACGGCATCAGCAACCGTTGCGCTTCCGGACACCGAGAGCACGTCATTGCCCTTCGACTGGAGTATTGCCCTGATCGTCATGGCCCAGGCCCTCCTCTTCCTTAGCGCATCTTGCTGAATTTGCCCGTCAGGTTCAAGGGGAAGCATGGACATTCGATCGTCGAGTCTGGAAGATCCCGGATATGCCGCATTCGCATGGGGCCGCTATCGGTCGCTCCTGTGGTGGATGGTCGGGGCGTCACTTCTCGCTGTCATCATCGGCTTGGCCGTCTTGCGCTGGATGATCGGCCCAATGCCTTGGGCGATGCTGATCGGCACCGCGTGCGGAATCTTCTTTTCCGTGTTGTTGGCGGCCGCTCTGATGGGTCTGGTTTTCCTCAGCTCGGGAAGCGGCCATGACGAATCGGTTCTTGACCCCTTCCCGGAACTGGACGAGTCTCAATGAGCGAACGAAAGGACCCAGTCCTGCGGGTCGTTCCCCAACATCGAGACATCAATTCAAACGGCCATATCTTCGGCGGCTGGGTCTTGTCGCAGATGGACATTGCCGGGGGCATCATTGCCGGCAATGTCTGTCAGGGCGCGTGCGCAACCGTGGCAATCGAAGCGATGGAGTTCATCGCTCCGATTCTGGTCCGGGACATCATTTCCATTTACGGACATGTCGTGAAGCGCGGACGGACGTCGCTTGCGATCAAGTTGGAAGTCGTCGCGACGCGGGACAGAGGGGCAAGTGAGGTGAAGGTCACCGAAGGCTTGTTCACCTTTGTCGCGCTTGATGAGAATCATCGACCAAGGCCACTTCCGCCGTCCTGATCACAAGCTGCGGGCAAGCCTGAAGGCTGCAGCAAGCGCAGCCACGCCAAAAGGCAGGAAAATCAGGAACAGCAGTGGTCCCGTCTGGATCGCCAGATCCGGGTCAATACCATCGCGGAACCCCAATGCGGCCGCCATGGCACCGGATCCAGCAGATCCGAATGCCCCTCCAATCAATTGGGCAGTCGGGATCGCGGTCGATCCGGCATCTCGTTCTTCTCCAGAAAGGCCCCCGATGATCGCCTTTGCAATGAATGCCCAGGCCAACCCGAAGCCAGAGCCAAGCAGGAGCATGGCAACGCCCACGACAACCGGAGAGCCGCGCGGAACGGCCCAACTGCCAAAGACAATGCCGGCGGCGATGATCCCCACGCCAAGCTTCAACCAGAGCGCATCGCGACCCGCCCCACCTCGGGAGACGAGCAGTGCCGTGACCGTCCACCCCGCCGCGATGCCGCCGAGGATGAAGCCGGCCAACAGCGCAGACAGTCCATGAATCGCTTGCAGGAACGCCGTTCCATAAACACTGAAGCCGATCGCAGCGGCTTCGGTTGCGAAAATGATGAAATATCCCTGTCCTGCCGCACTGCTCAGGTTTCCCGCGTCGCGCGGAAGCAGCCGCACCTTGGCCCGCCGGTCTATCCAGAGCAGGGCAAGGAAACCCAATGCACTTGAAATAACCAGCGCGGTTGCCAACCGCGTATCCCGGACCAGTGCCGCCGAGCCGAGGGCTGTCACTGACAACAGCAGCACGACCAATTGGCGCGCGGGGATACCCTTGGTTGCATCGACATCTCCATCCGCAGCCGCAAACCAGCGTATAAGCGCGGCAAAGACCAAAGCTTGCGCCGCAAACAGCCAGAACAGGGTTCGCCAATGTTGCCCGCTGGCAAACAGGCCGCCGAGCAAGGGACCAAGCAAGGTTGCAATGCCCCAGATTGCAGAGATCGCCCCAAAGACAGCGGGCCAGACCCGCTCGGGGAAGTTGTTGGGAATGGCAATATAGCACAGCGCGACAATGGCCCCTGCGCCCACGCCCTGGACGAATCGCCCTGCCACAAACAAGGGCATGGCCGGCGCAAGCGCGCCAAGTGCGCAGCCGGCGGCATAGACCAGACCGAACAGGATGGTCATCCGCCGTGTGCCGAAATCTCCCGCGAGTCTTGCCGCACTTGCGCTCGCCAGGATCGATCCAACCAGATAGGCAGCAACGGTCCAGCCGAACCATTCATAGCCGCCGATCGCCCGTGCGACACTCGGCATGATCGTTACGGTCACCAATGTATCGGCAGCATTCAGCCAGATGCCAAGACACATGAGCGCAAGAAGGGGCGCCTGGCGGGCGGAGCGCAGTTCAGCCCAGGGATTGGAATCCGTCATCGCTTCGTCTTAAGCGAGCCGCCGCAAAAGCAAAACCTCTTGCTGGCTAGTCCCGGTCGCCTCCACCCCATCGAAAGGGCGTGTGCCACTGCGGGGCCGTGATTTCGCCTCGGGCAAAGCGCAACCCGATGCCGATCAGTGTCCCGAGAGCAATGGCCAGCGTGAGATCGGCGAGGACTGTCAGCGCAGCGGTGAGCAGCAATAGGGCCAGATCCGGCTTCGGCAGCCGCAGGCGCTCCGGCCAGCGGTGCGGCTCGCTCATTGTCCAGGCAGTCACGATGAGTAGCGCCGCCAGCGCGGGAAGAGCCAGTGCGCCAGCCAGAGGCGCCGCAAGCATCATGGCCAGCAGAATGAAGAGCGCGTGGATCATCCCGGCGACCGGCGTTCGGCCGCCGGCGTTCACATTGGTTGCGGTTCGGGCAATTGCTCCTGTTGCCGGCAATCCGCCAAAAAGTGGCGACGCAATGTTCGCCACACCCTGCGCGATCAATTCGGCATTGGACCGATGAGCGCCGCCAATCATCCTGTCGGCCACGATTGCAGAGAGCAAAGATTCAATTCCGGCAAGGAACGCAATCGTCAGGGCGGACGGCAACAAGGCAATCATTGCTGCCACTGTGGTCTCTGGAAAGCGTGGCATCGGTAGGGCTTGAGGCAGGTTGCCGTATCGGGCTGCCACGGTTTCGACAGACGGGAGAGCCATAACGGCAGCGATGCTCGCGACGGCGACGACAAGCACAAGCCAGGGAATCTTGGGCGCAAGCCGCCGCAGGACAAGAATGGCAGCGACGCATAGGATGCCGAGAACAAGGGAGGAGGGATCGATTGTCGACCGCATGGACCAGAGTCCAGCCAGCTTGGGCAGAAAATCCGCTGGCAAGGCAGCGCCGCTCATCCCGGACAAGTCCTTGAGCTGGCTGAAGGCGATCACGATCGCGATGCCAATCGTGAAACCCTCGATCACAGGTTCCGGGACATGCCGGATCAGTTTTCCGGCCCCGAACAGACCCGCCAAAAGCAGAATCACGCCTGCCATCAATGTCGCAGTCAGCAAGCCGTCGATGCCATGATTGTGCACGATCCCGTAAACAACCACGATGAAGGCGCCGGTCGGTCCGCCAATCTGGACCCGGCTACCGCCAAGCGCCGAAATGATGAATCCAGCAACGACGGCTGTCACCAGGCCCGCCGCTGGTGTGGCCCCCGATGCAATGGCAATGGCAATGCTGAGCGGGAGGGCGACGAGCGCAACGGTGATGCCCGCCAGAGCGTCCGCTGCCAGCAGCTTCGGCGAATAATCGCGGATGGTCGTCAGGATCTTGGGTTTCATGAGGATGTCATGAGACGCCTTAGGCCATGGAGGGCCTGTTCGGCAAACGCCGGGCCATTGGCGTGCCCGGCTTATGCAAAAAACCCCGCCGGATCGCTCCGGCGGGGTCTTTCACAGAAGCTCTCGCTTCAATGGCTTATTCTGCGTCGTCCTCTACGCTTTCGGGCGTATGGATCACAGCCGCCAGCGCATCGTCGCCCGTATCGGCCTCAATGGGCTGACGCAGCTCGGCCGCATGTTCTTCAGCTGCCGACCTTGGTGCGATCAGGCTTTCCTGCCATTCACGCTGCTGCACGCGAAGCGCCGCATCGCGCGACGAGGCTGCCACGCGCAGGCGATTCATGCCGGCACCTGTTCCTGCTGGGATCAGGCGACCGACGATCACATTCTCCTTGAGGCCGACCAGTTCATCCTTCTTGCCTTCCACTGCCGCCTGCGTGAGCACGCGTGTGGTTTCCTGGAAGGAGGCCGCCGAGATGAAGCTGCGGGTCTGCAGCGACGCCTTGGTGATGCCAAGCAGGATCGGCTTGCCTTCGGCAGGCTTGCCACCCGTCAGCGCGGCCTTGTCGTTGATCTCGATCATTTCCTCGCGGTCGACCTGCTCGCCCACCAGCAATGTGGTGTCGCCCGACGCCGTGATCTCGACCTTCTGCAGCATCTGGCGAACAATCGTTTCGATGTGCTTGTCGTTGATCTTCACGCCCTGCAAGCGATAGACTTCCTGAATTTCCGCGACGAGGAATTCAGCCAGAGGCTCAATGCCGAGGACTTCGAGGATGTCGTGCGGGTCGGGTGAACCGGCAACAAGATTGTCGCCCCGCTTCACATAATCGCCTTCCTGCACGTCGATCACCTTGGACTTGGGGATCAGATATTCGACCAGATCGCCGCCGTCCTCAGGCTGGATGCCGATCTTGCGCTTGGCCTTGTAGTCCTTGCCGTAAACGACACGGCCCGAGACCTTTGCAATGATCGCATTTTCCTTCGGCTTGCGCGCTTCGAACAGCTCGGCAACGCGCGGCAGACCGCCGGTGATGTCGCGCGTCTTGGCCGCTTCACGCGAAACACGCGCCAGAACGTCGCCGCCCTGCACCGTTGCGCCATCCTCAACCGAGAGCATTGCGCCCACGGCCAGCATGTAGCGGCCCGCTTCACCCGAGTCCGAATCCAGAAGGGTCAGGCGCGGACGAAGATCGACCTTCGAGCGGCCGGGCCGGAATTCGGTGACGACCTTCTGCGAAATGCCGGTCGCTTCGTCGACCTGTTCCGCCAGGGTCTGGCCTTCGACCAGATCCTGATACTTCACGACACCGGGATTTTCCGTGATCACGGGCATGGTGAACGGATCCCATTCGGCGATCTTGTCACCCTTCTTGACCTTGCCGCCGTCCGCGAACAGCACATAGGCACCATAAGGCAGGCGATCGGCCGAACGCTCGCGTCCATCCTTGTCGACAACCGCAATTTCGCCGTTGCGTGACAGCGAGACCGTGCGGCCCTGCTTGTCGACGATGGTGCGAAGATCGCGATATTCGAGAACGCCGTCAGACACGGCTTCAAGGCCGGACTGCTCGTTCAGCTGCGCCGCACCGCCGATGTGGAAGGTCCGCATCGTCAGCTGCGTGCCCGGCTCACCGATCGATTGGGCCGCAATGACGCCGACCGCTTCACCGATGTTGACCGGAGTGCCCCGTGCCAGATCGCGACCATAGCATTTCCCGCACACACCCATCCGCGTTTCGCAGATCAGCGGCGAACGGATCTTGATCGCCTGGATGCCGATTTCCTCGATCAGAGTAATGTCAGCCTCGTCAAGCAATGTGCCCGTCGGGATGATCACCTTGTTGGTCTTGGAATCGACAATGTCTTCCGCCGTCGTGCGCCCGAGAACGCGCTCGCCAAGCGATGCGATTGTCGCACCGCCCTGTACGATTGCCTTCATTTCGAGTGCGCGTTCGGTGCCGCAATCTTCCTCGATCACGGTGCAATCCTGCGAAACGTCGACTAGGCGCCGCGTCAGATAGCCCGAGTTCGCGGTCTTGAGCGCCGTATCCGCAAGGCCCTTGCGGGCACCGTGGGTGGAGTTGAAATATTCAAGGACGGTCAGGCCTTCCTTGAAGTTCGAGATGATCGGCGTTTCAATGATCTCACCCGACGGTTTGGCCATCAGGCCGCGCATGCCAGCGAGCTGCTTGATCTGTGCGGCCGAACCACGCGCACCCGAATGCGCCATCATGTAGATCGC
Source organism: Sphingomonadaceae bacterium (assembly GCA_046348625.1). Classification (GTDB taxonomy): domain Bacteria; phylum Pseudomonadota; class Alphaproteobacteria; order Sphingomonadales; family Sphingomonadaceae; genus Aquisediminimonas. The sequence continues at coordinate 83,890 of JAXMDX010000011.1, read as the reverse complement.
GTTTGTCGGCAGTTCACGGCCATCCGGCCCCATTTTCACGGACTGGATTTCCTTCATCATTTCAGCCGCGACCTGATCGCCGCAACGGCTCCAGGCGTCGATCACCTTGTTGTATTTTTCCTGCTGGGTGATCAGGCCTTCCTGATACTGCTGCTCGAAGTCACGAACGAGAACGCGGGTTTCCTCAACCAGCCCGTCCTTCGTTGCCGGAATGATCATGTCGTCCTTGCCGAACGAAATGCCCGCCTTGAACGCGTGGCGGAAGCCAAGGCTCATGATCGCGTCGGCGAACAGAACCGTCTCCTTCTGGCCGGTGTGGCGATAGACGATGTCGATGACGTCGCCGATTTCCTTCTTGGTCAGGAGGCGGTTGATCGTGTCGAACGGAACCTTGTGGCTCTGCGGCAGGGTTTCACCCAGCAGCATGCGGCCGGGGGTCGTTTCGACGCGAAGCATGAACTGCTTGCCATGCTCATCAACCTGCGGAACGCGGCTTGTGATCTTCGAATGCAGGGTGACTGCACCGGCGTTGAGCGCCTGGTGCACTTCCTGCATGTCGGAGAGGATCATGCCTTCGCCCGGCTCGTTCTGCTTCTCCATCGAGAGATAGTAGAGACCCAGAACCATGTCCTGCGACGGCACAATGATCGGCTTTCCGTTGGCGGGCGACAGGATGTTGTTCGTCGACATCATCAGGACGCGCGCTTCCAGCTGGGCCTCGAGGCTCAGTGGAACGTGGACGGCCATCTGATCCCCGTCGAAGTCGGCATTGAAGGCCGAACAGACGAGCGGATGCAGCTGGATCGCCTTGCCTTCGATGAGAACGGGCTCAAATGCCTGGATGCCAAGACGGTGGAGCGTCGGCGCCCGGTTCAGCAGGACCGGATGCTCGCGGATCACTTCGTCAAGAATGTCCCAGACTTCCTTGCGTTCCTTTTCGACCCATTTCTTGGCCTGCTTCAGGGTCATCGAGAGACCCTTGGCATCAAGGCGCGAATAGATGAACGGCTTGAACAGTTCGAGCGCCATCTTCTTTGGCAGGCCGCATTGGTGCAGCTTGAGTTCCGGACCGGTCACGATCACGGAACGGCCGGAATAGTCGACGCGCTTGCCAAGCAGGTTCTGGCGGAAACGACCCTGCTTGCCCTTGAGCATGTCGGACAGCGACTTCAGCGGGCGCTTGTTGGCGCCCGTGATCGTGCGGCCACGACGGCCGTTGTCGAACAGCGCATCGACGGCTTCCTGGAGCATACGCTTTTCGTTGCGGACGATGATGTCCGGCGCACGGAGCTCCATGAGGCGCTTGAGGCGGTTGTTGCGGTTGATGACGCGGCGGTAGAGATCGTTGAGATCGGATGTCGCAAACCGGCCGCCATCCAGCGGCACCAGCGGGCGCAATTCCGGCGGAATGACCGGGATCACCTCAAGGATCATCCACTCGGGACGGTTGCCCGATTCAATGAAGCTTTCGACGACTTTCAGCCGCTTGATGATCTTCTTGGGCTTGAGTTCCGACTTGGTCGTTGCCAGCTCTTCAAGCAGCGCTTCCTTTTCGCCCTCGAGGTCAAGTTCCTCAAGCATGCGGCGGACCGCTTCGGCGCCGATTCCGGCCGAAAAGGCATCTTCGCCATATTCGTCCTGCGCGTCGAGGAGTTCGTCCTCGGTCAGAAGCTGGTACTTTTCGAGCGGGGTGAGGCCCGGCTCAATGACGATATAGGCTTCAAAATAAAGGACGCGCTCAAGCTGCTTCAGCTGCATGTCGAGCAGCAGGCCGATGCGGCTTGGCAGCGACTTCAGGAACCAGATATGTGCAACGGGCGCCGCCAGTTCGATATGGCCCATCCGCTCGCGGCGAACCTTCGAGACTGTGACTTCGACACCGCACTTTTCGCAGACGATGCCCTTGTACTTCATGCGCTTGTACTTGCCGCACAGGCATTCGTAATCCTTGATCGGGCCAAAGATGCGCGCACAGAAGAGTCCGTCACGTTCCGGCTTGAACGTACGGTAGTTGATGGTCTCCGGCTTCTTGATCTCGCCGAAGGACCAGCTGCGAATGCGTTCTGGCGACGCGATGCCGATCTGGATCTGGTCAAAGGTTTCCGGCTTCGCGATCGGATTGGCAAAATTGGTCAGTTCGTTCATGTCTTTACTCCGTTCCCCGCCCGTTCGGGGGAGGGGTTTGGGTTAGATTTCAAATTCGCTCAGGTGTCTTTGATCACTCGGCCGCGATGGCCAGGCCGTCACCATCATCATCCTTCTCGGTAATACTCGCCAGATCGACATTGAGGCCGAGCGAGCGCATTTCCTTCACGAGAACGTTGAAGCTTTCAGGAATGCCTGCCTCGAAGGTGTCGTCGCCCTTGACGATCGCTTCATAGACCTTGGTGCGCCCGACGACATCGTCGGACTTCACCGTCAGCATTTCCTGGAGCGTATAGGCAGCACCATAGGCCTGGAGCGCCCAGACCTCCATTTCGCCGAAACGCTGTCCGCCGAACTGCGCCTTTCCGCCCAGCGGCTGCTGGGTGACGAGGCTGTACGGCCCGATCGACCGTGCATGGATCTTGTCGTCGACCAGGTGGTGCAGCTTCAGCATATAGATATAGCCAACGGTCACCTTGCGATCGAACGCATCGCCCGTCCTGCCGTCAAACAGGGTCACCTGCCCTGACGTATCCAGCCCGGCAAGCGTGAGCATGTCGGACACGTCCTTTTCGCGCGCACCGTCGAACACTGGTGTTGCCATCGGCACACCATTCTTCAACAGGCCCGCAAGTTCAACGATATCGTCATCGGTGCGCGCTTCGATCTCGGCGGCATATTTTTCGCCATAGACAGCCTTGATCCGCTCACGCACCGCAGTCGGCGGATTGCCGGCAGCAGTGCCACCAGATTCACGCCAGGCCTCGAGCGCTTCGGTGATCTGCTTGCCAAGACCGCGCGCGGCCCAGCCAAGGTGCGTTTCGAAGATCTGTCCGACGTTCATGCGCGAAGGCACGCCCAGCGGATTGAGCACGATATCGACAGGCGTCCCGTCTTCGAGGAACGGCATGTCCTCGACCGGCAGGATGCGGCTGATAACGCCCTTGTTGCCGTGACGGCCGGCCATCTTGTCGCCCGGCTGAAGCTTGCGCTTCACGGCCACAAAGACCTTGACCATCTTCAGCACGCCCGGCGCGAGGTCGTCGCCACGCTCCACCTTTTCGACGCGATCTTCGAACTTCGCGTTGATGAGCTTCACAGAGGCATCATACTGGCCCTTGACGGCTTCGAGATCGGCCTGACGGGCATCGTCCTGCACGGCGATCTTCCACCATTCATGGGGTTCGACTTCGGCCAGCAGGGCCTCGTCGATTGTCGAGCCCTTCTTGATTGCCTTGGGGGCCGCAGTCGCGACCTGGCCAAGAAGCATTTCCCGCAGGCGCGAATAAGTCGCACGGTTGAGGATCGAGCGTTCGTCGTCGCGGTCCTTTGCCAGCCGTTCCTTTTCCTCAGCCTGGATGGCGCGGGTCCGGTCGTCGATGTCAATGCCGTGACGGTTGAAAACACGGACTTCAACCACAGTTCCGGCAACGCCCGGCGGGAGCCGCAGCGAAGTGTCACGCACGTCTGAGGCCTTTTCACCAAAAATGGCGCGGAGAAGTTTCTCTTCCGGCGTCATCGGCGATTCGCCCTTCGGCGTGATCTTGCCGCACAGGATATCGCCCGGCTCAACCTCGGCACCGATATAGACGATGCCCGCTTCGTCGAGGTTGCGAAGTGCTTCCTCACCGACGTTCGGGATGTCGCGCGTGATGTCTTCCGGCCCGAGCTTCGTGTCGCGCGCCATCACTTCGAATTCCTCGATATGGATCGAGGTAAAGACGTCGTCCTTCACGATGCGTTCGCTGATCAGGATGGAGTCTTCATAGTTGTATCCATTCCAGGGCATGAACGCGACGAGCGTGTTGCGACCCAGTGCCAGTTCGCCGAGCTCGGTCGAGGGACCGTCGGCAATGATCTGGCCCGGCGTGATCACATCGCCCACCTTCACCAGCGGGCGCTGGTTGATGCAGGTGTTCTGGTTCGAACGCTGGAACTTGTGGAGCGTGTAGATGTCGACGCCCGACTGACCGGCTTCCACCGCACCCGTTGCGCGGATGACGATACGGGTCGCGTCGACCTGATCGACGATACCACCACGAGCAGCCGCAATGGCAGCACCGGAGTCGCGCGCGACAGTTTCTTCCATGCCGGTTCCGACAAACGGCGCTTCGGCACGAACCAGCGGCACAGCCTGGCGCTGCATGTTCGATCCCATGAGCGCGCGGTTGGCGTCATCGTTTTCCAGGAACGGAATGAGCGATGCCGCCACCGAAACGAGCTGCTTGGGCGAAACGTCCATCAGGGTGATCTGATCGCGCGGAGCAATCAGGAATTCGCCAGCTTCGCGCGAAGAAATCACTTCTTCTGCAAAGCTGCCGTCCTTGTTCAATTCGGCGTTGGCCTGCGCGATCGTGTGCTTCGCCTCTTCCATGGCGGAGAGATAAACCACATCGTTCGTGACCTTGTGGTCGATGACCTTGCGATACGGCGTTTCGATGAAGCCGTACTTGTTCACCCGGCTGAAGCTCGCCAGCGAGTTGATCAGGCCGATGTTCGGACCTTCCGGCGTTTCAATCGGGCAGATACGGCCATAGTGCGTCGGGTGAACGTCGCGCACTTCGAAGCCTGCGCGTTCACGGGTTAGGCCGCCCGGTCCAAGAGCCGAAACGCGACGCTTGTGCGTCACTTCGGACAGCGGGTTGGTCTGGTCCATGAACTGCGACAGCTGCGACGAACCGAAGAATTCACGAACGGCAGCAACCGCCGGCTTTGCATTGATCATGTCATTCGGCATGACAGTCGAAACATCGACCGAAGACATGCGCTCCTTGACTGCGCGCTCCATGCGCAACAGGCCGACGCGATACTGGTTTTCGAGAAGCTCGCCCACCGAGCGGACGCGGCGATTGCCGAGATTGTCGATATCGTCGATTTCGCCCTTGCCATCCTTCAGATCGACAAGCGTCTTGACGACAGCAAGGATATCCTCGGTGCGCAGGGTCGTGTGATCATCCGGCGCATCAAGCGCGAGGCGCATGTTGATCTTTACGCGGCCCACGGCCGAAAGGTCATAGCGCTCCGGATCGAAGAACAGGCCACCAAAGAGAGCCTCTGCGGTTTCGCGCGTTGGCGGTTCGCCCGGACGCATGACGCGATAGATCGCATCAAGGGCCATGTCGCGGTCTTCCGACTTGTCGACCTTCAGCGTGTTGCGGATCCACGGGCCGGTGTTGATATGATCGATGTCGAGAAGTTCGATGCGATCCACGCCAGCCTTGTCCAGCTTTTCCAGGTTGTCCGCAGAAACTTCTTCACCGGCCTCGATATAAATTTCGCCGGTCGACTCATTGATCAGGTCAAGCGCCGAATAGCGGCCGAAAATTTCCTCGGTCGGAATGAGCAGTTCCTCAAGCCCGTCCTTCTGGGCCTTGTTGGCAGCGCGGGGAGAAACCTTCTGCCCTGCCGCGAACACGACTTCACCCGATTTGCCATCGACAACGTCGAACATCGGCTTTTGGTTGCGCCAATTCTCGGCAACATAGGGAACTTTCCAGCCACCTTCGCCGCGGACATAGATGACCGTGTTGTAGAAATGATGGAGGATTTCCTCGGGCGAAAGGCCGAGCGCGAGCAGCAGCGCCGTAACAGGCAGCTTGCGCTTGCGGTCGATACGGACGTTGACGATATCCTTGGCATCGAATTCGAAGTCGAGCCACGAACCGCGGTATGGAATGACGCGCGCAGCGAAAAGATACTTTCCTGACGCATGGGTCTTGCCGCGGTCATGATCGAACAGCACACCTGGCGAACGGTGCATCTGCGAGACAATGACGCGCTCGGTTCCGTTGATGATGAACGTCCCGTTGTGCGTCATCAACGGCATGTCGCCCATGTAAACGTCCTGCTCCTTGATATCGAGGACCGAGCGGGTTTCCGTCTCGGCATCGACTTCGAACACGATCAGGCGCAGCGTGACCTTCATCGGGGCCGCATAGGTGATCCCGCGCTGGCGGCATTCCTCGGTGTCGAACTTGGGATCCTCAAGCTCGTAATTGACGAAATCAAGTTCGGCGGTGCCGGCAAAATCGCGAATCGGGAAGACGCTGCGCAGCGTCTTTTCGAGGCCCGAGACATAGCCGATCGACGGATCCGAACGCAGGAACTGCTCATAGGATTCGCGCTGGACCTGAATCAGGTCGGGCATCTGCGTGACTTCGTGGATGTTCCCGAAAACCTTGCGGATGCGCTTCTTTGCGACTGCGATCGTCGCGTCGGCCTTCGCTTCTTGCTTCGCCATGTAAAATTCTCGCCTTTGTCATAAAACCGGACGCGCAAAACGACGAAAAGCCGCGCGACTCCGTTCCCGGAACCGGCAGCTTTACGCGTCGTTGTGAAACCTTGCCCTTCAATTCGCTTGATGTACTGCGCGACGGCACACCAATTCCCGAAACGGCCCGGTAGCACTCATATAGATGCTGGCTTGGAGCAAGTCAAACCCGCTTCCGTCCGAGGCGTGCCTTCGCTATGCGCATGGCAAGGCTCGCGTTGGGAGATGAGTAATGGCGGATGAAGGCATTTTTATCGGTACAGGTGGCGGGCAACCGCAGATCCTCAATCTCAAGCGCGCCAACCGACATGGCCTCATCGCCGGAGCGACCGGCACGGGCAAGACCGTCACGCTCCAGGGTATTGTCGAAGGACTATCGGCGGTAGGCGTGCCAACCTTTGTCGCCGACGTGAAGGGCGATCTTTCCGGCCTCTGCATGGCAGGCTCGGCCACGTCAAAGATTCATGAGATCTTCGCCGCACGCGCAGCCGAGATCGGGCAGACCGATTGGGCCTACAAGGACAATCCTGTGCAGTTCTGGGATCTGTTCGGCGAACAGGGGCATCCTATCCGGACAACAGTGTCCGAAATGGGCCCGCTTCTTCTCTCTCGCCTCATGGACCTGAACGAAGTGCAGGAAGGCGTTCTCACAATCGCCTTCCATGTCGCAGACAAGGACGGGCTGCTTCTGCTCGATCTGGACGATCTGCAAGCCATGCTGGTCAACTGCGGCAACCGGGCGGAAGAACTGACGCTCACCTATGGAAACATCTCCAAGCAGAGCGTCGGGACGATTCAACGCTCGTTGCTGCAACTCAGGAGCCAGGGCGGAGATCACTTCTTTGGCGAACCCGCACTCGACCTCGAGGATTTCATCAAGTGCGACGAAACCGGTCGCGGCATTGTGAACATACTCGCGGCAGACAAATTGATGGCCAGCCCGAAACTCTATTCGACCTTCCTGCTCTGGCTCTTGTCCGAACTGTTCGAAACGCTTCCCGAAATTGGCGATCCGGACAAGCCAAAACTCTGCTTCTTCTTCGATGAAGCCCACCTGCTGTTCAACGACGCGCCAAAAGCTCTGCTCGAAAAGATCGAACAGGTCGTCCGCCTGATCCGGTCAAAGGGTGTAGGCGTCTATTTCATCACCCAGAACCCGATCGACATTCCCGACACGGTCGCCGGCCAGCTGGGAAATCGCGTGCAGCACAAACTCAATGCCTTCACTCCGCGTGACCAGGCAGCAGTCAAGTCTGCAGCGGACACATTCCGCGCCAATCCCAAAATCGACGTCGCAACGGCCATCACCGAATTGAAGGTAGGTGAAGCGCTTGTATCGCTGTTGCAGCCTGATGGCGCACCGTCACCGGTCGAGCGCACGTTGATCAAGGCCCCCTCCTCTCGCGTCGGCCCGGCGACCCCGCAGGAGCGTGCGGTGATGATCCAGACCGATGCAGTCGGCTCCAAATACGATACGTTGATCGACCGTGAATCCGCCGAAGAAATCCTTGCGTCGAAACAGGCTGAGGCTGCTGCCGCTGCCGCTGCCCAATCCGCACAGGTGGAGGCGGACAAACAGGCAGCCATTGCGGCGAAGGAGCAGGCACGCCAGCAAGTCATCCTTGACCGTGAAGCTGCCCGACAGACGAAAGAGGCAGAACGCGCTGCTGCTGCCAAGGCGCGCGAGGACGCAAAGCCCAGTTTCGCGGAAAAGATGATCGAATCGGCCGCCCGTTCAGCAGCAACGTCCGTCGGTCGAAAAGTTGCAGGACAGCTGGGCGGCCAATTGCTCCGCGGCCTGTTGGGCGGATTGTTCAAGGGAAGATGATAATGCCAAAACTGCCAAATGACGTTGCTGCTGCCCTTGTCGACCCGAAGGCCTATGGCGAATGGAACGGCCTGCACGAAAAGTTCACCTGGGCGCGCGCGAACATGCCGCTCGCAATTGCTGAAAATGAGCGGTTCGATCCGTTCTGGGCCGTCACGAAGCACGCCGATATTCTTGAGATCAGCAAGAACAACGCGCTCTTCGCCAGCGCCGTTCGCTCTCCCACTCTGGTCGATCGGGACGCTGAGGCGCTGGTCAAGGCCATTACGCCGAACCATGATGGCCATCTGATCCGCTCGCTTGTCCAGATGGATGCACCGGATCACATGAAATACCGGCTCCTTACGCAAAGCTGGTTCATGCCCAAGAATCTGCGCACAATCGAAGCCCGCATTCGGGAGATCGCCCGCGACACGGTCGAAAAGATGCTGGCAATGGGCGGCGAATGCGATTTCGCCAAGGATGTTGCGGCCTATTATCCGCTTCACGTCGTGATGAACATTCTTGGGGTCCCCCCTGAGGATGAGCCCCGGATGCTGATGCTGACCCAGCAATTGTTCGGCCCGACCGATCCCGAGATCAACCGGGCGCGGGCGGAAATTGTCAGTGCCGAACAGGCAATCCAGATGCTGCAGTTCGTTGTTGCGGACTTCGAGACTTATTTTGCAGCAATCACGGCGGACCGACGCGCCAACCCGAGAGATGACCTTGCCACGGTGATTGCCACAGGCACAATCAATGGAGCGCCTATCCCGGACCGCGAGGCCAATGGCTATTACATGATCGTCGCCACCGCAGGACATGACACAACATCGGCCTCGACCGCAGGGGCGATCATGGAACTGGCCAAGAATCCGGCCCTGTTCGCGCGGTATCGCGACGGCACGGCCGATACGGCAGGGCTGATCGAAGAGGCCATCCGCTGGACCACGCCGGTGCAACACTTCCTGCGCACCGCAACCGAGGACTGCGAACTTTCCGGCCAGAAGATTGCCAAGGGGGACTGGCTGATGCTTTGCTATGCCAGCGGCAATCGTGACGAAGCCGTGTTCGAAGATCCCTTTACCTTCAACCCTGATCGCACACCGAATAACCAGATCGCCTTCGGCTTTGGCGGGCATGTGTGCCTCGGTCAGCATCTCGCACGCATGGAAATGCGCATCCTGATGGAAGAGTTGCTGCCCCGCCTGAAGTCAATCGAACTCGCTGGGGAGCCGGCCCGTGTGGAATCCACTTTTGTCGGCGGACTGAAGCGCCTTCCCATCCGGTTCGAGGCGAACTGACAACGCGGGGCGCTCCACGCGCCGTCTCATTTTGTGCGTCTCCAAGATCGACCTTGCCAATCGAGCATGGGGTCTGCCAGTTGGTCACGTCAGGGACGCTGGGAGTTTTGGAGTCCTCGAATGAACCAGCCCACCCTGCCCGCCGAAATCGCGGCGGCGATTGTCAATCCCAAGGCCTATGCCGAATGGGATGACCTTCACGAAAAGTTCGCCTGGGCGCGCGCGAACATGCCTCTCGGCATAGCAGAGAATGATCAGTTCAGCCCCTTCTGGGCCTTGACCCGCCATGCCGACATTCTGGCGGTGAGCAGGAACAATGCGCGTTTTTCCAGTGCCGTCAGATCGTCCATATTGTTGAGTCATGAAGGCGAGATGATCGCCAAGGCGATCACACCGAACAATGACGGTCATCTGGCCCGCTCGCTGTTGCAGATGGATGCGCCGGATCACATGAAATACCGGCTCCTGACGCAGAGCTGGTTCATGCCCAAGAATCTGCGCACAATCGAAGCCCGCATTCGGGAGATCGCCCGCGACACGGTCGAAAAGATGCTGGCAATGGGCGGCGAATGCGATTTCGCCAAGGACGTTGCGGCCTATTATCCGCTCCATGTGATAATGTGCATCCTTGGCATTCCGCCCGAAGATGAGCCTCGGATGCTCATGCTGACCCAGCAACTGTTCGGCGCTGAGGACCCGGAGATCAACCGAGCGCGGGCGGAAATTGTCAGTGCCGAACAGGCAATTCAGATGCTGCAGTTCGTTATTGCGGATTTCGAGACTTATTTTGCAGCAATCACGGCGGACCGGCGCGCCCACCCGAGAGATGATCTCGCCACGGTGATTGCCACAGGCACAATCAACGGAGCGCCTATCCCGGACCGCGAGGCCAATGGCTATTATATGGTCGTCGCCACCGCAGGACATGACACAACATCGGCCTCGACCGCAGGGGCCATCATGGAACTGGCCAAGAATCCGGCCCTGTTCGCGCGGTATCGCGACGGCACGGCCGATACAGCAGGGCTGATCGAAGAGGCCGTACGCTGGACCACGCCCGTGCAGCAGTTCATGCGCACCGCCACCGAGGATTGCGAGTTGGGTGGACAGTGGATTCACAAGGGTGATAGGCTTATGCTTTGCTATCCGAGCGGCAATCGCGACGAGGCTGTGTTTGATGACCCCTTCACTTTCAATCCCGACCGCACACCGAATAACCAGATCGCCTTCGGCTTTGGCGGGCATGTCTGCCTCGGCCAGCATCTCGCGCGCATGGAAATGCGCATCCTGATGGAAGAGTTGTTGCCCCGCCTGAAATCGATTGAGCTTGCCGGCGAGCCGGCGCGGGTCGAGTCGGCCTTGGTCGGCGGACTGAAGCGGCTTCCGATCCGGTTCGAGGTGAACTGATGCGCGAACTGACATTCCGCGGTGTGGTCCTTGGCGGTTTCATCACCTTGCTGTTCACTGCGGCCAATGTCTATCTGGGGCTCAAGGTCGGCCTGACCTTTGCAACCTCGATTCCGGCGGCAGTGATTTCGATGGCCTTGCTGCGTATCGCCGGGAACTCGAACATCCTTGAAAACAATATCGTCCAGACGATTGCGTCTGCAGCCGGGACGCTCGCCGCGATCATCTTTGTGCTGCCGGGCCTGGTCATGATCGGCTGGTGGCAGGGCTTCCCGTACTGGATCACCGCTGCGGTCTGCGCGATCGGCGGGACTTTGGGCGTCATGTTTTCGGTGCCGTTGCGGCGCGCACTCGTTACTGGATCCGACCTGCCCTATCCCGAAGGCGTGGCTGCAGCTGAAGTACTCCGGGTCGGTTTCGGGTCGGCAAATGGTGCAGCGGAAAACGCCAAGGGCCTGAGAATGATTGTCCTCGGGTCACTGACATCGGCAGGCTTTGCATTGCTCGCAGCCATGAAGGTGGCGGCAGCGGAGGTCGCGACGACATTCCGGGTTGGCGCGGGGGCGAGCGGCGCTTCGACCAGCCTGTCGATGGCCCTGATCGGCGTCGGGCACCTTGTCGGGCTTTCGGTTGGTATTGCAATGGCAGTCGGGATGCTGGTCACCTGGGCGGGGCTGGTGCCGATCCTTACTGCGATGCACGGTGCGAGCGGAGATATCGCCGCGTTGGTGGATGATACATTCCGCAACGACGTGCGCTTTATCGGCGCCGGAACGATCGGCGTTGCCGCCTTGTGGAGCCTGTTGCGAATCCTTGGCCCCATCATTCGCGGCATTCGCGCGGCAATGGCGACGGCTGACGCCCGCAAATCCGGGCAGGCGCTCGCACTGACGGAGCGCGACCTGCCCATCGGCATAGTCGGCGGAACGATCCTCGCGCTGCTTCTCCCAATCGCCGGGTTGTTGTGGGTTTTTGCAGCCGATACCGCCATTGCCGACGGCATTGCGCCTGTGATCCTCGGCACGCTGGTCTATGTGCTGGTCATTGGCGTCGTCATTGCATCGGTGTGCGGTTACATGGCCGGGCTCATCGGGGCATCGAACAGTCCGGTTTCGGGCGTCGGCATCCTTGCCGTTCTGGGTGCCGCGCTGCTGCTGGTTCTGGTCTATGGACGCGGCGGCACGGTCGAGCAGACCCAGGCGCTGATTGCCTATGCCATCTTCACCACCGGCATCGTCTTTTCGATTGCGACGATATCGAATGACAATCTTCAGGATCTGAAAACCGGGCAACTCGTCGGCGCAACGCCCTGGAAGCAGCAGGTCGCGCTCGTGATCGGGGTTATCTTTGGCTCGCTGGTCATTCCCCCGGTGCTGGATCTACTGAATGAAGCGTTCGGCTTCTTTGGCGCGCCCAATGCTGGGCCCAACGCCCTCGCTGCACCACAGGCCGCACTGATCTCGGCTCTCGCCAGAGGCGTATTGGGTGACAGCCTGAATTGGGGCCTTATCGGATTCGGTGCCGTGCTGGGTGCCGTATCGATCATTGTTGACGAAACACTGGGCCGGTTTGGCAAGATGCGATTGCCGCCGCTCTGCGTGGGCATGGGCATCTATCTGCCCATGGCGCTGACACTGTTGATCCCGATCGGCGCCCTGCTGGGACATTTTTATGATCGAAGCGTCAAGACTCATCGCGATCCGGAATTCGCCCGGAGGATGGGCGTACTCGCAGCAACGGGCCTGATCGTGGGGGAAAGCCTGTTCGGCGTTGCCTTTGCCGGGATTGTTGCCAGCGCGGGAGGTGACGCGCCACTGGCCGTCGTGGGAGACAGTTTCAGGACTCCGGGCATTGCAATCGGGCTGGCGCTGTTCATTGGCGCGGTTGGAGCCCTCTATCGGGCGGCCCGCAAGGCAGTGAACGAAGGCTAGTCCTTCTTCGAAAAGAACCGTTCCGCAATATCCGCCGCAATCCGCGCCGGGCGCAGCGTGTCGGCATCGATGCAGCACCAGCTGGATTTGACTTCAGCCAAGACCTCTTCACCGCGCTTGATGAGCGTTTCATAAAAGGATCGCGCGCCCTGAACCTTTTCAAGGATGACGGTGGCGATCACCTCATCATTCAGGAAGGCCGGCTTGCGGTATGTGATTTCGTGTTTCAGCGCGACCCAGAGATATTTTGCAACAGCATCGGGTGGAGCAAGGCTTTTCCAGTGATCGAGCACCGCATCCTGCACCCAGCCAAGATAGCGCGCGTTGTTCACATGGCCCATGAAATCAATGTCGGCAGGCAGGATGCCAATCGGATGATAATGCGGAATCGCTTCGTTCATGCGCTGACAATAGGGATGGAATGTGAACATTGCGATACAAGCGCCGTTCGCTTCATCGCAATTGTGCGAAAGTCAGGCAACCTTTCGTTCGCCAGATGGCGCTTCGGGCTCTATCCGCGTGACCGGATCCGCAGCGGGCAGATCCCTGGGCTCGGAATCCGTGTAATGTCCTGCGGGCATCGCCTTTCCGAACAGATAGCCCTGAACCATCGAGCAGCCTTCCTGGCGCAATTGTTCGAGCTGGGCCGCATCCTCGACACCTTCGGCAAGCGTGACCATGCCGAGATTGTTCGCAAGCCCGATCACTGCGCTCACGATTGCGCGGCAATCTTCGCGATTTTCCAGGTCGTTGACGAAGCTCCGGTCGATCTTGATCTTGTCGAACGGGAAGGTCCGAAGATAGTTGAGGGAGGAATAGCCAGTTCCAAAGTCGTCGAGAGCAACCTTGATGCCCAGATCGCGCATGCGATGGAGGACAGTCATATTGGCTTCACTTTCGTGAAGCAGGACGCCTTCGGTGATTTCCACTTCAAAGCGCGCAGGGTCCAGGCCCGTTTCTGCCAGGGAATTCATGATCGTCGGCAAAAGGCCGGGGCTGCGCATCTGCACCGGTGACACATTGACAGCAACGGTCAACGGCTCCGTCCATCGCGCAGCCTCAGCCATGGCCGCCCGAATGACCCATTCGCCAAGCGGGACAATCAGCCCGGTTTCTTCGGCAAGCGGGATGAATTCGTCAGGCATGACCAGCCCGCGCGCTGCACTTTCCCAGCGGATAAGCGCCTCAAATCCGCTCTGCTTTCCGGTCGAAACATCGACCAGCGGCTGGAAGAAGAGGCGCATTTCATCAGCCGCAAGGGCGCTTCGCAAGTCACGCTCCATGGCGTGACGCTCCCGCACCGCAACGTCCATGCCCGTTTCGAACCGTTCCCAGCACCCGCGACCATTGTCCTTTGCGCAGTAGAGCGCCAGATCGGCATTGCGCTGCAAGGCCTCGGCACTCTGGCCATCGAAAGGCGCGATTGCCAGGCCGATACTGACGCCGGACATGATCTGGTGGCCAGAAACAAGAAAGGGCTCCGCCATTTTTGTAACCAGCTTCTGGGCCAGCCTGATTGCGTGATCGGCAGAATCCTCCCCTGCCATCATGACTGCAAACTCGTCGCCGCCAAGCCGGGCGAGGATATGACCCTCTCCACCGAGACCGCTCTTTGTCACGCCTTCGATCAGCCGTGAAGAGACGGCACGCAGGAACTGATCCCCAATGGGATGGCCGAGGGAGTCATTGACTGCCTTGAAGTGATCCACATCGATCAGCATCACGACAAGACGCTTGGAAGCAACTTCATCCGCAACCATCCGCGCCAGTGCATTGTTGAACATCAGGCGATTGGGCAAGCCTGTGAGGGCGTCATAGTGCGCCATGTGACGAACGCGCGCCTCCGCCTGCTTCTCGGCACTCACATCGCTGATGACGCCGCGAAAGCAGACCCCGTTTCGCGTTCCACCGGTGGCGGGTCGCGCGCTGACCGACCACCAGCGGGGCGGCTTTCCATCTTCCTGCGCCAGTTGGAGCGCAAGGCCCCGAAACGCCCGACGGTTGACCAAATGGTCGACCAGCTGGGCACATTCGGGTCCGGTCTGGAAAAGATTTTCAAACAGTCGACCGTTCAGATTTTCCGGTGCCAAACCCGTCTGATCCGAAAAATGTTTTGATGCGCCTAGTATCCGCCTGTCGCGATCAATTTCGAACAACCAATCGGACCCCTGATCTTCAAAATCATTGAGCAGCATCTTGACCGTTTCGATGGAAGAATTGCGCTCGCGTTCGCGCACAATCCGCAAGACGAACAAGGTATAGGCAGTCAGCGACATGCGACACAGGAGCAGAGCGGAGGCGCCAATGAGGATGCAGGTTGCCAGGGCCGTGAGAGTCTCCGTTCGCAGCAAGGCTGCCATCAGCCCTACCGCTATGATCGCGATATAGCCAATGGCGGCGCGTGGCAGTGTGCGCATTGTGTAGCCTGCTGCGCCGATCAGGGACATGCCGACAACAGCAAGCATGAGCTGATGGGATGGCTCCCCATATGGCATCAACGCAAACAGGCTGACCGAAGCAATCAGGGCCAAGGCCAGAGTGTTGGCTTCCAGCCGCCGGACCATTGCCTGCGACCCATTCCGTGAAAGACGTTTGCGCTCGCCCTGGCCCAGCCAAAACCGATGAGCTCCGACAAGCGCCACTGCCGTGCAGCCCATGAAAAGCGACCAGGTTGGAACGCGCCCGTAAAAGGCGAAAGCGATGACACCAGCGTTGAGCAGATGGCCCAGCACAAGTGCCGAAAGAATCCGGATATGCGCGCGAACCAGACGGTTGGCGACCCAGTCTTCCAGACCCGCGGGAATTACCGCGAAAAGTCGCTCCTTCTTCGTAACCATCGCGCCCTGCTGCATACTCTTCAGTACTAACTGCACCAAGGACTAGAACGGCATTCTGAAGTTACTGTTAAAGATCAGTAATGGTTGCAATTGACTTCAAGTCACAGTCAAATTGGTGCGATCAGCCCCTGCCTCGATAGGGGTTGACGCCTTGGTCCGGAATCCAGACATCTTGCGGTGGACTTCCGGACTGCCAAAAGACATCGATCGGGATACCACCACGTGGATACCAATAGCCTCCGATGCGGAGCCAGACAGGTTTCATTTCAGCAAAAAGGCGCTGTGCGATACCCACGGTGCAATCCTCATGAAAGGCGGCATGGTTGCGAAAGGAGCCCAGAAACAGCTTCAGGGATTTCGATTCGACGATTGTTGCGTCCGGCACATAGTCAATCACCAGATGCGCGAAGTCTGGCTGACCCGTCACCGGGCACAGCGACGTAAACTCGGGCACTGCAAATCGCACGAGATAGGCAGCGCCGGGCCTCGGGTTTGCAGGATAGTCGAGCACGGCTTCGTCTGGCGAAGCAGGCAAGGTACTGGTCTGGCCAAGA
The DNA here is from genome assembly GCA_046348625.1 of Sphingomonadaceae bacterium. GTDB lineage: Bacteria > Pseudomonadota > Alphaproteobacteria > Sphingomonadales > Sphingomonadaceae > Aquisediminimonas. The sequence continues at coordinate 67,635 of JAXMDX010000011.1, read as the reverse complement.
TGAGTGCGCATCCGTTGCCTTTAGGCAAAGCATGGCTTGAGGTGAAGCCCATCCCTTGCCACAATGCGTGATTGTCAAAACTCATCCGGGGATATTCATGCGCCGCGCCTTGCCTCTTGCCGTTTCGGCGTTCATCGCCTTGATCTCCCAAACAGCGATGGGTGCTGCCGGCAAGCCCGATGCACCTGCCGAAGCGGCCAAACCGGTCAGCGATATTCCTCCGCCCATGATTGCCGTCAGTCATCGCAGCGGAAACTTTGGCGGCACGTCTGTCAGCTATACAGCCACGGCAAAGGAGACCTATCTCAAAGCCGACGACGGCACGCCAAAAGCGAGCATCTTTTCAACCGCCTATGTGAAGGACGGTGCAGACCCCAACCGGCCTGTGACGTTCCTCTTCAACGGCGGGCCCGGCTCAGGATCCTTGTGGCTGCATATGGGGGCCTTCGGTCCAAAACGCGTGGCCATTCCATCAGATGCACGCGATGATGGCGCACCGCCCTATCGCGTTGCGGACAACCCTGAATCATTGCTTGATGTCACCGATATCGTTTTCATCGATCCCGTCGGGACTGGATTCAGCCGTGCGCTCGGCAAGACCGAGGCCAAGGACTATTGGGGCGTGTCTGCAGACGCCAAGTCAGTGGCTCAGTTCATCCGCATCTGGCTTCGCGACAATGGCCGCTGGAATGCTCCCAAGTTTCTGGGCGGAGAAAGCTACGGCACGACGCGTTCCGCCGCCGTCGTTCATGAGCTTGAGGGCGACTATAATGACGTCGCGCTCAATGGGGTGATCCTGATTTCGACCATCCTGGACTTTGGCGCTCAGGCAGAAGTCGAGGGCAACGAAATGGTCTACGTCGTGGCCCTTCCTTCGATGGCTGCGACTGCCTGGTACCACAACAAGGTTGCGGATCGGCCCGTGACTGTTGAGGAATTCGTGGCGCAAGCGCGTTCCTTTGCAGCAGGCGAGTATCTAACTGCCCTCGCCAAGGGGAGTGCGCTTGCAGACCCCGAGCGCGCTGCAATACGCCAGAAGCTTGCCCGTTTCACCGGTTTGAGCGAGGCCTTTCTTGATCGCGCCAACCTCCGGGTCCTGCCCGGGCGATTCTACAAGGAATTGCTTCGGGATCGCGGCCTCACGATCGGGCGGCTCGACACGCGCTATACCGGCAAGGACCTCGATACTGCAGGCGAACAGCCGGACAATGATCCCAGCTTCTACGGCATTGATGGCGGCTACACCGCTGCGTTCAACAGCTATGTGCGTGATACTCTCGGCTTCAAACCAGATCGCGAATATGTGACGATCGGTGGCGTCAACGACTGGGACTGGAAGATCGATGGACGCGAGGACAGCGCCTATTACTTCAATGTCGCGCCCTATCTCGGCAAGGCAATGCGCGAAAACAGCGGGCTGAAACTGTTCGTCGCTCAGGGATATTACGACTTTGCCACGCCGTTTTTCGGAGCCGAATATGCGCTGTCACGTCCGGGTTTTCCGGCCGAACGGATCCAGTTCCACTACTATGGCGCTGGCCATATGATGTACGTGCGCGATGAGGACCTTCACAAGCTGTCGTCAGACATTCGTGCCTTCATCCGCGCCCGCTAAGGCTCGACGAAACTGCTGCGGCCCAGTAAGGTTGCAGCCCATCTGATCTAGGGAGTGATTGACTATGGACGCGCTTGTTTCAACCGAGTGGCTCGCGAAAGAACTTGGGGCTTCGGATCTGCGCGTTGTGGATGCCACACTTTTCATCGACGGGCGCGATGCCGCCGCCGAATATGAGGCCGAACACATTCCTGGTGCCGTCTTCATGGATCTGGCCAATCTGGCCGATGCGACCAATCCCTATCCGATGATGCTGCCCAAGGCCGAGAAATTCGCCAGCCGCATGCAGTCGCTCGGGCTTGGGGATGGAAGCCGGATCGTCCTTTATGACAATAGTCCGGTAAAATCGGCGGCCCGCGCCTGGTGGATGTTGTGCATTGTCTTTGGTGCACACGGGGTCGCGATCCTTGATGGCGGCCTTGCCAAGTGGAAGGCCGAGGGCCGCCCGACCGAAGGCGGGAAGGTTACACTCAGGCATCGGCATTTTACAGTCTGGCGCGATGACAAGCCCGTCCGCACGATCGACCAGATGAAAGCCAATCTCGAAAGCAAGGCCGAACAGATTGTCGATGCCCGCGGAGCAGGGCGTTTTGAAGGGCGCGAGGCCGAACCAAGGCTCGGCGTCCACCCGGGCCATATTCCGGGCAGCATCAACCTTCCCTACTCCAACCTGTTCAATGAGGATGGCACCTGGAAAAGAGGCGATGCTTTGAAGGCGGCCTTCACGGATGCGGGCGTCGATCTGGACAAGCCAATGGCGACAACCTGCGGGACCGGAGTGACCGCGGCCGCGCTTGTTTTCGGGGCGCATCTCCTCGGCAAGACCGATGTCGGGCTTTATGACGGAAGCTGGTCCGAATGGGGTGCACAGGCTGATACGCCCAAGGCCATTGGCGCCGCGTGAGCAAAGGCAAGCCGCCGTTACGTCCTGCCACGCAGATCGTCGAGGGCGGGCGTCGAAGCGAGTGGACGCACCTTGGTGGAAGCAAGGGTGGGATCGTCAATCCTCCCGTCTGGCGCGCCTCGACAATCCTGTATGACGACGTCGCTGCCCTCCGGGCCGGGGTCGGTACGAACGAAGATGGCAAGCTCTTTTACGGTCGACGCGGCACGCCGACCCAATGGTCGCTGGCTGATGCCCTGACCGAAATGGAGCCCGAAGCGGCGGGCACGATGCTCTACCCATCGGGCGTCGCCGCAACGGCAGCGGCGCTGCTTTCGGTCCTCAATCCCGGCAACGAATTGCTCATGGTCGACAGCGCCTATGATCCCACCCGCGGAATCTGCGAAGGACTGTTGAAACGCTTCGGCATCACCACCCGCTATTATGACCCGCTGATCGGTGCAGGTATCGAGACGCTGCTGACCGAACGCACGCGCGCGATCTTTCTCGAAAGCCCGGGCAGCCTGACGTTCGAAGTGCAGGATGTCCCCGCGATCGTGGCGGTCGCAAAGGCCCGCGACCTTGTGACCCTGATCGACAATACCTGGGCCACATCCCTGCTCTTTCCGGCGCTCTCGTTCGGGGTGGATCTTTCGATCCTCGCGTGCACCAAATATATTGTCGGGCACAGCGACGTGATGGCGGGATCCGTAACAGCGAATGCTGCGCATTTCCCGGCGCTCAGAAAGACGTCCCAGCAATTGGGGCAGGTTTTGAGCCCGGATGACGCCTGGCTCGCAGCGAGAGGCCTGCGCACGCTTGATGTGCGGATGGAGAGGCATCAGGCAAACGCGCTGAAGATCGCGCATTGGCTGGCTGACCAACCCGAAGTCGCGCGAGTACTGCACCCAGCCTTGCCGGAATGCCCCGGTCACGCGGCATGGAAGCGAGACTTCAAGGGCTCCTCAGGCCTGTTCAGCTTTGTTCTTAAAGGTGGCGACGAAGCACGCCGCGCTGCCCTGATCGACGGGCTTGCGCATTTCGGGATCGGCTATAGCTGGGGGGGATATGAAAGCCTTGCACTGCCGGTGGACCCCCAGAATTATCGCACCGCGACGCGCTGGCACGCAGAGGGGCCCGTGGTCCGACTGCAGATTGGGCTCGAGGATGTGGATGACCTGATCGAGGATTTGCGTGCCGGGCTGGACCGGTTTGCGGCTGGCGTCCGCTAGCTTCCGAAACCCTGGCTCAGGAAGCCGGGGACGGGCCCGTTCCAGCCGCCCTCGTCACCATCGTCAGACTGGGGCGCTGGCGCCGGGCGTTGTGCCGCCTTAGCACCCTTGGGTTTGGGCGCGTCCCGCTCTGCCTTGGGTGCACGTGGTGCGCGCGCTTCCCTCGGCTCGCGCGTTTCCCTTGGCTCCCGTGTTTCCCTTGCCGGGCGAGGCTCGCGCGGCGGCCGTGGTTCCCGCGCCTCGGGCTTGCCCTCGGATTTTGCTTCTGGTGCAACCTTGCCCATCCGCTCGATCTTGAGCCCGGTCAGCATTTCGATGCCTTCGATCGCTTCTGCATCGTCCTTGGTGGCAAGCGTGTAGGCGACCCCGGTTGCCCCTGCCCGGCCCGTGCGGCCGATGCGGTGGATATAGTCGTCCGGATGCCAGGGGGCATCATAGTTGAAAACATGGCTCACGCCCTTCACGTCGAGGCCGCGTGCGGCAACGTCGGAGGCGACCAGAATGTTGATTCCCCCGTCCTTGAAACGGTCGAGCATTGCGATCCGGTCCCGCTGTTCCATGTCGCCATGGATCTCGCCGGCTGAAAAGCCGTCCTGCTGCAGAGACTTTGCAAGTTCGCGCACAGTTGTCTTGCGATTGCAGAAGATGATCGCGGTCTTCACATCCTCCTGCCCGAGCAATGTCCGCAGCGTTTCCCGCTTCTTGCGGGCGTCGGTTTCAACCAGCCATTGGGTGATATTGATATTGGCAGACGCCGGGCGTGCGACTTCGACCGACTTGGGGTTCGACAGGAACTTGTCGGCCAGCTTCTTGATCGGCGGCGGCATGGTTGCCGAAAAGAGCAGGGTCTGCCGGTTGGCGGGCAGTTTGGTGCAGATATTCTCGATATCCGGGATGAAACCCATGTCGAGCATCCGGTCCGCTTCATCGATCACGAGAAGCGAACAGCCGGTCAGCAGGATCTTGCCGCGCTCGAACAGGTCCATCAGCCGACCCGGCGTGGCGATCAGCACGTCAACGCCCTTTTCCAGCGCCTTGACCTGATCGCCCATCTGCACGCCGCCGATCAGCAGCGCCATCGAAAGCTTGTGATACTTGCCGTACTTCTCGAAATTCTCGGCAACCTGAGCCGCCAGTTCCCGCGTCGGTTCCAGGATCAGGGAGCGCGGCATGCGGGCGCGAGCGCGGCTGCCCGCAAGTATGTCGATCATCGGAAGAACAAAGCTTGCCGTCTTGCCCGTGCCTGTCTGGGCAATGGCAATCAGGTCGCGCATCATCTGGATCTGGGGAATGGCCGCGGCCTGAATGGGCGTGGGCGTATCATAGCCTGCCTCTGTTACGGCGCGAAGCAACTCGTCGGAAAGGCCGAGATCGGCAAAATTCATTTCGTTTGTGGTTCCGGGGAATCGGGCGAGGCACACTGCCCCGCGAACGCGCCGCGCTTGGCCGCTGGAGCAGGATTTGTCAAGGTGCGGGGCGACTGCGGGTGTTTGCAAGACGGGAAACCGGAAGGGCGGTCACCCAACGAGGATTGACGGGTTTCGAACATGAGGACCGGTTTGCCCAACTACTGTTTAAGGTGGAAGGCGGTCATCAGGCATGTAACATTTCTGCCCCACTTGGCTGGCGACTAAAGCGTCGCAGCCGGCCAATCCCATCAGTACAATCCCTATGGCGCCGGAAAATTGGGCATGCCTGCCACGTATACATCGAACGGCAAATCTCCCTGCCTCCATGGAGATTGCTGGCCGCCGGTTACCTTATTAACCGCCAAAGAAATCCGCCGGATCACAGTGTTCAGCGAGGCACGTCTGACCAATTCGCGCGCAACAACTGTTGCAAAGGGACTGCCTTTTCCAGCTTCGCCATCTGCAGCCACATTCCCCGGCTCGGTCGAAAACAGGACCATTGCCGACATCCCGCGCAATTCGCTGAGCTGCGCAAGACCGCGCGGTGCCTTACGCACTTCTCCAATTGAAAGCAGGGGAAGCGACCTGCTCCCCCCGATTGCCGGGTCGATCTTGAGTGCCACCTCATCGGGCGTCCGAAATGGATTGTTTCGGCAAGCATCGATTATCATCACCGTCGCCTCAACATGCGAAGCCAACAGGGAAATAACTGGATCCACCCCTATCAGCGTTTCTCCGTCGGCTGCCACGAAATAATTGGCTCCTGCGACCTGCAGACCATGTCCCGCATAGTAAAAGATAACGGTATCTTTTGAACCGGTACGAGCTAGCAGGCTCCTCAACTCCTTCTCCCAAACGTCTGCATCCGCATCGAGTACGAGCTGGACGTCCGTCACGCCCGCTTTCAAAAAAGCCTCGTAGACGAGTCGCCCATCAAAGCTGGCATTCGCCAGTTTCGCAATCGATTTTGAGCTGCCGTAATCAGAGGCGAAAATAATTGCGTGCGTCGCCGCGCTCGCTGTACCGGACAGCCAGATAACAGCGATCGCAGTCACGATCCCTTTCAGGATATTACGAATGCGCAACACCATTGCCCGTTATAGAGTAAACGAAACGCCGACGCTTAACCCATGATTGACCCGGGGATCATCGAAAGACCGCGCACCAGAAACCGGGAAATAAAACAAACCCCGATATCGAATGTCGATCGAAGCTTTCGTCCCCAACTGATGAATAAAGCCAACAGAAATATCTGGACCAATTGTCGTTTCCGAACCGATCCTGCTGTTGACCACTTGCGGCAAACCTGAACTTTGGAAGACCTGAGTAAGCACAATGGTGTTGGCAGGCGCATAGTTTATATGTGCCAAGCCATTGACATAAATTCTTTGCGTCGAGCCAAGCGGAATATAGGCAGCCGCTCCGACGCGCGCACTGTAAATAGCACTGGTGGTCTTATAGGAACCTACAGCGGTGTCGTTCAGAAGCCCGTAGGAGACGATCCCATTTCCGCCAAGCGCGTTAATCAGGTTAATCGCGTTGCTCGAGCCCGTCGTTTGCGTCGTGATTGAAACATTTTCCCTGAGCCTTTCATAGCGAAGACCTGCCATTAGCGAGAATGTCTCGTCCAACCTGTGCTGCAACGTCAGTTCCGCATCGATGCGCCCAAATTTGCCGCGGCCGGTGCCGCGCGTAACAAACAGGTCGTCTGCTATTTGGCCCTGAATTGAGGTGTGCTGCGTGGCCGTGCCGATATTTTTAATGTCGGCATGTCCTCGACCATACATACCGGTCGCTGTAATTTGCGTCCGACGCTCCGGATCAAGCGAAAACGAAACTGACGCTCCAAGCATCGGGAAAAACACTTGGGAAGCCCGGCTCCCACTGTCAGAATTTGCATAGGATACCGAGGCGGTAGGACCGAATACTGACTGCAACTGAGCGTTAAGATCTGCCAGTGCCGTATCGCTTGGCAGGCTTCCTGCCGTATCAATGCCCGATTGGCGTTGATTGCTGTTGTCGAAATAGCCTGTGAATCGCGGTGTAACGATAACGTCAGCAAATGCAGGCGTCACGCAAGCGATCGCTAACAAGCCCGCGATTGCGGAACAAAAGAGCTTCATATTGTATTCCCCCTTAGACAAGCAAAGCATCTAGACTTTACCGATTTCTGGCACGGGGGACAGCAGAATAAACGCTAGATTCCCTCACCATGCTCAATGCGCGGGAAGTTAGCGAAGTTAAGCAACGATATTAAGCGACGTGCCAACCTATTTCGCGGGAACAAGTGTCTTGTATTTGTCGATCAGGCATTCGCCGCCTGAGCGGCTGTGGATCGAATCGCGATCTTCGCACACCCGGCCGTCCGTCGTCGCCTTCACATAGAAGCCCGAATAGAAATCGATCGCCTGGCAGCTTTTTTCCAGCTTCACCCGATAGCGGGTGCCACCCCGGACAACCAGATCGATCGTAGTCGGGCTCGAGACCATTGCAGCCGCCATGCTTGACCATTTGATGCAGTTGGGAGCGCCCTTTTCCTTCCATTTTATGACGGGTGCGGGACGCGACGGCGGCGCAGCCGGCGGGACGCGGACGATTGTACTGCGCTGGATCTGCACTTGGGCAACAATCGTGACTTCGCTGCTCACGGCCTGCAACGGCAATGATTGCACGCCGGCACTTGCCGGTCCTATGAGGGCAGCATAAGCAAAAAGGATCATCTGAGCGCAACCATTGTGCATTCTCGCATGCGGCGTCCAGCTTGAACATGAGATTAATCTCTCCGGGATCGAAATGAACAATCAAATGGTTTCAGACACTTTGTCGCAACTGAAGGCCCTACTGGGCCCGAAGGGATATCATGACGATGCCCATGACCTTTCGCCCTGGCTGGTCGACTGGCGCGGGATCTATCGCGGCGCCGCAAAGGCCCTGCTCTCTCCTGCAAATGTGGCGGAGGTCTCCGCGATTGTTGCGATCGCGCGCGAGGCCGGGCTGCCCATTGTCCCGCAGGGCGGCAATACCGGAATGGTCGGGGGGGCCACGCCTTTGCCATCCGGAGATTCGGTGTTGCTCTCGCTCCGCCGCATGAACACGATCCGCACTGTCGATGCGCCAAGCGGCATCGCTGTCGCCGAAGCGGGCGTGATCCTGAGCAATCTGCACGATGCCGCACTGGCCAAGGGCATGCGCTTTCCGCTCTCGCTCGGGGCCAAGGGGTCTGCCACAATCGGCGGGCTGGTCTCGACCAACGCGGGCGGGACGCAAGTGCTGCGCTTCGGGACCATGCGAAAGCTGGTGCTCGGGCTGGAAGCCGTGCTTCCGGACGGATCGATCTATGACGGACTGGCGGCCCTCAAGAAGGACAATCGGGGCTATGACCTGACCCAGTTGCTGATTGGCGCGGAAGGCACTTTGGGCGTCGTCACGGCAGCCAGCCTGAAGCTTGTGCCGGCGATCGGCGATCGCGCCGTCGGATGGGTGGGCGTGGAGAGCCCCCAGGCGGCACTGCGCCTGCTGCGCTGGCTGGAGGCACGGACCGGGCAGGCGATTGAAAGCTTCGAAGTCGTGCCGCGCGACACGCTTGAACTCGTGCTGGAGCATGTTCCGGGCAGTCGTGCACCGCTGCAATCACCCACGGCCTGGAATGTCCTTGTCGAGCATGTCTCTGCTGGTGGAAGCCGCGCGGCGCTTGAAGACCTGTTGGGAAGCGCGCTTGAAGAGTCCATGGCATTGGACGCGGTCGTCTCTGCAAACGAAGCCCAGGCCGAAGCCTTCTGGCGGCTGCGCGATTCCATTTCCGAAGCCGAACGCGCTGCCGGCCCTGCCGTCCAGCATGATATTTCCGTTCCTGTCGATTCGATGCCTGATTTTATGGAAAGCGCCGTTGCGCGGGTTGAAGCCGTATTTCCCGGGATGAAAGCATCGGCATTTGGCCATCTGGGAGACGGCAATGTGCATTTCCACGTTCGGGCGCCCGAAGGGGTGGATGGCGAATCCTGGCGGTCAGGGCCGGGGAAGGACGCCAGTCACCTTGTCTATGACCTTGTCGTCGACGCAAAGGGCTCGATTTCGGCGGAGCACGGGATCGGCCAGATGAAGCGGCAAGAGCTGCTGCGGCTGTCTGATCCGGCCCGGATCGCCGCACTTCGCGCGATCAAGTCGGCGCTTGATCCGGCAGGCATCATGAATCCGGGCAAGCTTGTGCCCCTTGCGTCCGACGCGACTGCACAATAGGGGGATCGCCTCTTACTCTAGGGAGATTTCCAGATGGCCAGCGTTCCACCCGCCAACAACCAACTGCCGCTGCTGTTCAGCGACCTGACGCCGTTATCGTCGGTCGAGCACGCAAGCTGGAAGGCTCGGGCGAGCGATGCGCTCCCGGCATTCGCGCAACAGCATGCGATCCCGCTGACCATTGATGAATTCGCGGTGGCCCAGCGTCACTACCCGATCATTTTTTCGGCCGGCGACAATCCCGTGCCATTGGCGCTCATGGGTCTCAACGAAGGGATCAACACCTTTGTCGACGCTGACGGCAAGCTGCTCGATCAGGTCTATGTCCCGGCTTATGTCCGTCGTTATCCCTTTCTTCTGGCTCGTTTGCGCGAAGATTCGGACGAACTGTCGCTGTGCTTCGATCCTTCTGCGAACACGATCGGCCCGTTCGAAGAGGGCGACCCGCTGTTCGTGGACGGACAGCCGAGCGAGGGCGTCAAGGCCATTCTGGGCTTTTGCGAACAGTTCGAACAGGCTGGCCAGCGGACCACTGCCTTCATGCAGGAACTGATCAAGTCCGAACTGCTGATGGACGGAGAGGTCTCTATTCAAGTGGCGGACAACGACCAGCCATTTGTCTATCGCGGCTTCCAGATGGTCAATGAAGAAAAGCTCCGTGACCTGCGCGGCGACTCGCTGCGCAAGATGATGCAGTCCGGGTTGTTGCCCCTGGTCCACGCACACCTGTTCTCGCTTGGCATCATGCGCGAAATTTTTGCCCGCCAGCTTGATCAGGGCAAGGTCCCGGCTCCGGAAATCGCTGCCTGATCGGAAGAATCGCAAGCATTCAGGCGCTATTTCATGAGGAGCAGCGCCTGAATTCTTGCGTCTGTTTCTGGACTCGCAGGGAATCGACTGTTCCTCTTGAATCCTTCGGTCGACCGTCCTATCTTGCGTCTTGAGACGACCGAGCGTTCCCCCCCTTTCGCAAAGTCGGCTCTGACGCACCTTCGGGTGCGTTTCCTCCCTGAACCTTGGCCACTCCGTGCGTATGCACGGGGTGGCTTTTTTCATTCGGCCGCGACGGCCACAGGCGCGGACATCGCTTCATCCGACAGTGTATCCGCAAGATCGGCAAGGAATGTGCGGCAACGGTCAAGCCCGGGGCCGGGCTGGTCGAGCCTGGCGTCGAGGTAGAGACTTCTGTCGATCTCAACCTGCAGCGCGTGGATGCCACGTGCCGGCTGGCCGTGCCGTTCAAGGATATGACCACCGGCATACGGCGTGTTGAGCCTTGCAACAAAGCCGTGCCGTTCCGCGACCTGCAACGCCGTCCGACTGTATTGGCCGCGGGCTGACCGGCCAAACAAATCGCCAATCACGACATGCGGCACAGGCTGTCCGTCATTGGCCGGCGAGAGCGGCGGCATCGAATGGACATCAAGCAGAACCGCCACGCCGAACCTCTCGAACAGGGTTTCAAGGCGGGCAGCGATGTGCGCATGCCAGGGACGATGCGCCCCTGCGAGCCGGTCTTCGAAGGCTTCTGCACTGAGCCTGCCGCGCCAGATGTCGCCGCCCCGAAGCACTCGCCGCGGCACAACCCCGAGTCCCCCGCGAACCTTGGCAGACGCAAGAGGCACGACGCCTTCGGGAGTCGTCACAAGGCCAGGATCGAATTCGCGTTCACTGCGATTGAGATCAACCCATACGCGGGGAACTTTCGCAACCAGTGCTGCGTGGCCTGCACTGACTGCACCCTCGATCAGAAGGTCGGCAAACCTGTCCTCCAAAGTTCTCAATTGCGCGACTGGAAGCCTTGAGAGAAGAGCAAGCCCGGGCGGATAATCACGACCGCCGTGAGGCACCGTAATCAGCAACGGTTGCTTTGGGTCTGACATGCCGAATTGCGCGAAGGGCGGATTTACCATCTTTGAACTGGTAATCATTCGCAATGGGACGCACAATGATCGAAATGTTAGCATCTGCTGAACTATAGAGTAAGAGCGCGACGTGTGTGCGCGACCAGGGTAGGAACAGGGCGAACGAATGATCCGGGTTTTGCTTGCCGACGATGACGATGCCATGCGCGACTTTCTTGCGCGCGCACTTGCACGGTCGGGTTACGGGGTTGAATCGGTCGACAGGGGAACAACGGCGCTGGAGAAGATCCAGGCCGGAGAGCGGTTCGACCTTTTGCTGACCGACATTGTCATGCCGGAAATGGACGGGATTGAACTCGCCCAGAAGGCATCGGTCATCGATCCGAACCTGCGCGTGATGTTCATTACGGGCTTTTCCGCCGTGACCCTCAGGGCCGGCCAGGCCATGCCGAATGCCAAAGTCCTGTCAAAGCCATTCCACCTCAAGGACCTCGTCCTGGAGGTCGATCGGATGTTCGATGTCGGGAGCATGTCCGGATTGAGCTGAGCGGGGTTGCGGCCCGCGCCGCTTGCCGCTAGGGGCCTCCTCCAGAGTGGGCGTGTAGCTCAGTGGTAGAGCACTGTGTTGACATCGCAGGGGTCGCAAGTTCAATCCTTGCCACGCCCACCATTTTTTCCCCGTGATGTCGGCGAGATGGGCCAAACGGGTTACGTGGCTCCACTCTGACCCTTTATCGAGCTTGTCGTGCCGAACTGTCTGCGGCCCTGAACCAGGTCACCCGGTTTGAAGAACAAGGTCGGCGCCCTTTTCTCCAATCATGATCGCCGCAGCGTTGGTATTGCCAGACACCAGCCTTGGCATCACTGAAGCGTCGACAACGCGCAGGCCACTCACACCCCTGACACGCAATGCGGGGTCCAGAACGGCGCCGTCATCCATTCCCATCCGGCACGTGCCGACCGGGTGATAACCGGTGTTGCCGAACCCGCGGGCATAGTCCAGAAGCTCCTGATCGCTGCGGCATTCCGGGCCAGGCCAAGGCTCGCTTTCCACCAGTTGGGCAAGGGAGGGCGCCGCAACCAGATCGCGTGCCATGCGCATGGCACGCACAGACAGCCTTTGATCCTCTTCGGCGACAAGCCAGTTGTGCACAATTTCCGGCACATCGTTCGGGTCGGGGCTGCTCAGTCGGACATGTCCGCGTGACTCTGGCCGCAAGACCGTCGGGCCAAGCGTCAATCCCGGCCAAGGGGAAAGTGCCGATTTCCTGCCCTTGGCAGCGGCGTCCAGATCACCCGTAACGGGTAGGCAATGAAACTGAATGTCCGGCCGGTCGAGAGCCGGATCGGATTTCACAAAGGCGCCTATCTGGGCTGCGGGAATGGTCATTGCTCCATCGCGCCGCGCGAGATAGCGCAGCACATTCCAGAGCAAACGCCCCCCAGAGAGCTCTTGATTGTAACTGTAGACGCCGGACCGCAGGCGCCAGCTCATCGTCAAGATGTAGTGATCTTGCAGATTCATGCCGACCTGCGGGCTGTTGCAGATCACTGGAATCCCCATCTCTTGCAAATGGCTTGCCGGGCCAATTCCAGACAGCAACAACAGCTTTGGGCTATGATAAGCGCCCGCCGACACTATGACTTCCTGCCGCGCCGTGATGGTCATGCGGCCTTGTGGCGCATCAACGTCGACGCCCGTTGCCCTATGACCGTCAAAAACAACCCGGCGACATTCCGCGCCAGTGACCACCCGTAGATTGGGGCGGCTCAAAACGGGGCGCAAGAACGCGTCGGACGCAGAGCATCGGCGGCCATCCGCGACCGTTACTTGGTAGTAAAAGGCACCAAATTGGTCCGGGCCATTATAGTCTGCTGTCCGGGGCACGCCGATTTCAGCAAAAGCGGAAATGATGGCATCATTTGTCGGGTTGCGGTGGGACACTTCTTCCACGCGCAATGGCCCTTCATCCCCCCGCAGTTCCGTCCCTCCGCCAACATAGCCTTCGCTCTTGCGGAAGTAGGGTGCGACATCAGCCCAGCCCCAGCCAATCGCGCCAAGATTGCTCCAACCATTGTAGTCGGCCTGTTGCCCGCGCACATAAAGCAGCCCGTTGATATTCGATGAGCCGCCAAGCCCCTTGCCTCTCGGCAGCAACATACGGCGCCCATGAATGGCAGGTTCAGCATGGCCGGAATAATGCCAGGAATGCCCCGGCGCATTGGCCGTGACGCCAAAGCCTGCAGGCATGGATAACAGGAACGATTTTCCGTTCCCGCCAGCTTCGACGAGAACAACATGGTTGCGCGGATCAGCGGACAGGCGATTGGCCAGCACGCAGCCTGCCGAGCCCCCGCCAACGATCACAAAATCGGCTTCCACGTGCCCCCCGGTCTTCGCTTGGCACCGCCCGAAATGGGCAACAAATGCCATTCCTGCCAGCTTGTCCCGGGTGTATACTCGCAAATCGGATGCCGAGGGAGGATTTAGATGCCCATTTTGAGCCGTGCGACCGGCCTTGCCGCTCTGCTTTTTTGCTCGGATTTTGCTTTGGCAGCCGCACCTGCGACTGGCCCTGTTTCCGATGTTGCGCATGATGCGACTCCGGCAACACGTGCTGTTCTTGAACAGGCTGCCCGCGACATGCCGCCGGAAGATGGGCAGGATTTTGAATTTGCCCAGCGCGGCTTTATCGCAACATGGCCGGAAGCAGTGATCCGCCAGGCCAATGGAAAGCCAAGTTTTGACCTGTCCGGCAACGACTTTATCGAAGGTCCGGCGCCGCCAACGGTTCATCCCGCTCTCTGGCGTCAAAACCGCGTCCTGAGAGCAGAGGGGCTGTTCCGGATTGCCCCGGGGCTCTACCAGGTTCGCAACTTTGACAACTCGAACGTCTCCTTTATCGAAACGCCCAAGGGCTGGATCGTCATTGATCCACTGACCGTAGCGGAAGTCGCGCGTGCAGCCTTTGATCTTGTCAAGAAGCATGTGGCCGACAAGCCCGTGCTGGCCATTGTCTATACGCATTCGCATTCGGATCACTTCGCTGGAGCGCCTGGCATCGTCGATCCTGCCGATGTGGCCTCGGGCAAAGTAAAAGTGATCGCACCGAAGGGCTTTGTCGACGAAGTCGTCAGTGAATGGATGATTGCCGGAACGGCCATGGGCCGCAGGGCTTTCTACCAGTTTGGATACTTCTTGCCGCGGGGACCCAAGGGCCATGCCGGAATGGGTATGGGCACGGCCATTGCTGCGGGCCAACAGGGATTTATCCCGCCTAATGTTGAAATTGAGCGGACCGGGCAAAGTCTCGAGATCGATGGGGTCGAACTCGTTTTCCAAATGACTCCGGGTGCGGAAGCGCCCGCAGAGTTCAACATTTGGATACCGTCGCTCAAGGCGATTTGCAGCGCCGAAACTGCGACTTCAACACTCCACAATGTCCAGACGCTGCGCGGCGCCAAGGTGCGCGATGCGAAAGCCTGGGGAGACTATCTGACTGAAACACTGCGCCTATGGGGCGGCGAGGCGAACATCATTTTCGCTTCCCACCATTGGCCGCGGTTTGGCAATGAAACCATTCGAACCTATCTGTCACGGCAACGTGATGCATATAAATTCATTCATGATCAATCTGTGCGCCGCATGAACATGGGGCAGACACCTGCAGAAATCGCTGAAGGCCTCACGATGCCACCGGCCTTGCGCTCCGACTGGTCCGTTCGCGGTTTCTATGGAACTGTCAGCCACAACGCCAAAGCTGTCTATGATCGCTATATGGGCTGGTATGACGGAGTTCCCGCCGATCTCAATCCGCACCCGCCAACAGAGCGCGCCAAACTATTGGTAGAAGCACTGGGAGGCGCAAAGGCGTTGCACCGTGTGACCCGCAAGGCTTTCGAATCCGGGGATTACAGATGGTCGGCCGAGCTGGGACAAAATGGCGTATTTGCTGACCCGTCCGATACGGTGTCGCGAACCTTGCTTGCGGATAGCTATGAGCAGCTCGGATACCAATCCGAGAGCGCCATTTGGCGCAATATCTACCTGACGGGCGCCCGCGAATTGCGCAGAGGAAGCCCGGATCGGGTTGCAGAAACAGGACCCAATTATTTGATGATGGCCACTCCTCTGGCAGACTTTCTGGACCTCGTCGCAACAACACTCGTGCCGGAAAGGGCAGGCGAGACAAGGCTGGCATTCAACATTGTCGACACAGCCAGCGGAGACCGCTTTGCGGTGACACTCGAAAACTCTGTTCTTGTGACCGAGAAGGGGCAGGCCATTCCGGGAGCGCCCACCCTGTCAGCTGCAAAACCCTTTATCCTGGGCATATTGTTTGGTCAGGCACCGCTTGGCACCATGGTGGCGTCCGGACGGGCGCAGCTCACTGGCGACGGATCACAGATCCAGCAGCTGGTTGGATTCTTGAGCATGCCGAAGCTGGACTTCGCCATTGTCGAGCCGTGAGAGCGGGCATTCAAGGATTATTCGCATACCGGACTGCGCGCGCCGCCTAAACAGGCTTTGGCTCATGATGCTCTGTTCATCGCACTCGCCAGGTCACGCAGATATTTTTGCGTGATCCGGGTCAGGCCAAGAAAGGCCTGATTGGCCTCGTCTGTCGCGGTCATGTATTTTCTGTCATCTCGCTTTATCCATCCTTTCTGGATGAGAATTTCAAGCTTTCGCCGCACTGTTTCTCGGGGAATTCCGGTGAATTCGGAAATCGATTGAAGATTGATCGGCAGCGCCTCCACACGTCCAACTGTTCCGCCGACAAACGCTTCGATGCTCATCGCCTCGGGCGCGCATCGCTCGCTGAACGTGCGCTCTCCAATAATAGCCATGACCAGGAACAGATCCAGGTCTCCGTCACACGCACGCCGACACTCGGCGAGATAACGGGTCAAATACCCCGCATGTGCTGCATGAAGCTTGCCGAATTTCTGATCGGAATTGCCGTCGGTCATAGGCCTTTATCGATAATGGATCGCACCGAAAGACATGCAGGCCATGGCACCGATACCGATCAGGGCCGGAAGAAGGACCCGCAACAGATCGGATCGAAAACATGCAGCACGCGGACTGCCGCCCGCGTGCTGCACATGTGAATCACCGCGACCTAGAATTCTATGTCGAGGGTTACGCCATAGGTCCGCGGATCACCGTAGATCGTTCCGGCAAAGCCGAGCTGACCAAAGTCGACAGCACGCGACACATATTTCTTGCTGGTCAGGTTCTTGCCCCAAAATGTCAGACCAACATCCTTGGCAATGCCCCCGATAGAGATGCCGTCAATCCGAAGTTGTGCATCAACGAGGCCGCGAGAGTCGCCTTTGGTCTGCTCCTTGAACGGCGCAGTGATCGGGTTGCCGAACATATAATAACCACCGACATAGGTCCAACCGACGCGCGCTGTCACCTTGGCGTCACCGCCAATCGGGAACCGTGCATTGGCTGCAACCGCGCCGGTCCAATCCGGGGCATAGGCCGGCTCTACGACGGCCGCGATGTCCGCAGGCTGGTTGGAGGCGTTCAAGGTCTTGTATTCCTTGAACTTCTTGTGCGTATAGCCAACATTGCCGTCGAACCAGAGGAAGTCAGTCGGTCTGACCTGGGCTTCGATTTCAAAGCCGGTGTATTGTACCTTGCCCGCATTATCGACTGCGGTGCCAAAACTGCCACCTCCCGTAATCGGGATCGGCACGGCCAACTGCAAGTTCGAATAGTCATTGAAGAACACCGAAGCATTCACACGCGCAAAGCTGCCGAACTCTGCCTTGACGCCCGCTTCATAAGACCAGATCACTTCATTGTCGAAGGGCAAAAGTCCCAAATTCGCGGCCAGATTGGTTGGCTGCCGAGCATTGAAGCCACCGGATCGGTAACCGCGGGCAACACGCGCGTAGAGATTGACGTCGTCAGTCGCGCGGTAGTCTACCGTCAGATTGCCTGTCCAATCGCTGAACTTTGCCTGGTTCTGGTTCAGAGCGATTTCGGTCGCATTGGTGTAGGGTGTCGCTCCGTTCTGGAAGCGATCCATTTCCTTTTTGTCCCAAGTGTAGCGCAGGCCCAATGTGACACCAAAGGCGCCATCCTTGCCACCTGGGCGATATTCTGCCTGGCCATAGATGGCAGTCGACTTGCCTCGGGCACGATAGCCAAGGGTCACGGCCTGCTGCGCACCCCGATAGCGTGCAGGGTTGTTTGCCTGCAACAATGGCGCGAGAGCACCAAAGTTTGTGGCGTTGTAGACGGCCTGATTTGTGTCCAGAACGAAGACGAAGTTCTGGTCATTTTTCTCGTAGCCGCTCTCCCTGAAATAGAAGGCGCCAAGTACCCAGTTGAAGGAGCCTTCGCCATCAGACACCAGTTCTATTTCCTGGCTAGCCTGGTCTTGGCGGCGCGTGTTCGTCGCCTGAAACAGCGAAACATTGGCCGACACGACGGGCTGACTGGCCAGAAACGCGGCGTTGGGAGCGGGGAGGAACAATCCGAGCACCCCGGCCGGGAACCCGTTCAGAGTTGTGGATGGCGCACCAAGCACGGCGCCACGAATGGTGCCCAGGCCGTCCAGATCGCTCCCGTGGATGTCATTGTGCCAATAACGCAGAGAGGTCGAGCTGCGCAAAGTGGCGCCGCCCAAATCAATTTCGACCCGAAAAAGGTCGCCCCAGATTTTGTCCGTGGAGGTGCCCGCCTGATCAAGGCAAATTGGAGAAACGCGGCTTAGGGAGACGTCCTTCCCGCAACCGGCTTGAACTATGCTGGATTGGGCCAGATATTGCTGGACTGGTGCCGGCACGACATTGTTAAAGCCAGGGACGAAAACCGTGGGGTTCGGAACCCCGTTGCCCAAAGCTGACAATTGCTGCGCATGGGGAACGCCGGTGGTTTTCGTGTAGTCAAAAATATTCTTGATTGTGACGCTATCACTGGGTTCGAAAATCCAGGCCCAGCGCAAGCCCGTCGTCTTTGCGCCGCCTGGATCAAGCCGGTCCTTGGGTTGCAAAAGATTGTCGATAACGCCGTCGCGCTGTTTGCGCAGCCCGGTGAATGTCATCCTCATCGTGTCTCCGATGATGCGACCCGTATCCAGCGACGCGCGCTGGAGGTTTTGTCCAAAGTTGCCGATCCCGGCTCTCAGTTTCAGGCTGGTATCTTCGCTGGGGTCACGCGTGATAAAGTTTACTGCGCCGCCCGTTGTGTTCCGACCGAACAGCGTACCTTGCGGGCCCCGCAAGACTTCTATGCGCTCAATATCTGCAACCTCGAACGACGCTGTCGATGAACGTGCGAGATAGACACCGTCAAGGTAGAGGCCGATCGGAGAGTCGAAACCCTGCGTCTCATCTGCAGGCGTTGGAATGCCGCGAATGGTCACGACGGCTGCCGCCGCGTTTGTGGTTCCCCCCAGAACCGAAACGTTGGGCGAAACAGCGCCGATATCCTTGATTTCACTCAAGCCCTGAAATTCTGCCTGAGCGCCGGAAATAGCCGAGATTGAAAGCGGGATATCTTGAAGATTCTGTTCGCGCTTTTGTGCTGTAACGACGATGTCGCCCAGAAGTGAATCGTCGTTCGCCGCGCTCTGTGCATAGGCTGGCATTGCCAAGCTGCCGATGCTGACTCCTGCAAGCAATGCGAACGCAGTTGTGCGATTGAACTTTGCCATATTGTCCTCCCCTCAGGTCGGCTGCTGCCCTTTTCATGCGGGCTGCGGTGCCGATTTTCTCACCGCTATCGTGGATGCCAACAAACGTAATAAATGTCAAATCATTCTACGCATTTGCCATCCATTGAGCGTATTTGGCTTCGCTTTGCGGAAATTTATGCTCGTTTTTACACAAATTTCTATGCTGCGGCATCCCATGGGGCGTCCAATGTGCCGCGTGTCGCGTAGGTTCCGTTCACCCGAGCATGAAATTCCCCCGCGCGAGCGCGCGGGTTGTAAAACTGCTTGTACCAAATGCGCAGCTTGTCGAATGGCCCGTCGCCCTTCACCATCATGGGGTTGATGCAGGGACGCTTGTTGGCCCAGATTTCAAAATCCTGCGCGAAGGCTTCGACGCCCGCAACTTCGTAGCCCCTGGCCATCGCAATGTCTTCTGCCGAAGGGACGGCATTTTTTACTTTGACGAGGAGTCCATACCAGACCTTGATCGAGCCATCATCGACCGGTGTGTGCGCGATCAGCATATGCGAAGGATATTCGCCGATCATGACCGACTGCAAAATGCCAGGCCCGGTATACCATGTGTCGTTTGTCATTGGCTCGGCACCCGATCCGGCGAGCGTCTTGTGCCCGGCCGCCAGGATCTGGCGACACACATGGCCGTCAAATTCATTGTTGAACGAGACCATATCAACAGAGCCGTGAACCGGTTCGAGATGACCCTTGTCGGTCATATTGTCGACGACCTCTTGGGGATGGGAATCGAGCACACCCAAGCACTCGATTTTCCAGTTCACCCAATGTGGGGAATCATAGTGCTCAAACGGCGGAATATCATAATCCGGTTCGCCACCTTCGGCATCATGCCAAGCCCAGATTACGCCTGCACGCTCGACGACCTTCCAGCTTTTCAGGCAGGCGGCCTTCGGTGGCGGCGCAGGCGAATAGGGAATGTCGTTGCACTGACCGTCCGGCCCAAAGCGCCAGCCATGATAAGGGCAGCGGATATTGTCGCCCTGAACATGCTCCTTGTCCTTCACCACATAGGAGGTTGTATTCTTGGCAAGGTGCGTGCCCATGTGCGGGCAATAGGCTTCAACCAGAAAGACCCGGCCAGACTGGCCGCGATATAGTGCCATGTCCTCGCCAAAGTATCGAACGGAAATTGGTGTCGTAGTGACCTCTTCCGAGGTTGCGACCATGAACCAGCCGCGGGGAAAGCAAAATTCTCCCAAACCATAGTCAGCCGTCTTCGCCATGCTCCGCTCCTCTCCACAACGCGCAGAGATAAATAATCCAAAATACGTATGATTGGCAACAATTATCTAGATTTGCGGAAAATACGTAATTTCATCGACACATTTCTACGCAAATGCCAATCAGTCGTCATTGTCGATTATGTGATCGGTTTCGGTGATCCTCACAATCCGGGCATCATACTTCACCGTCTTGACCGCAATCGACGTTTCCACGTGATGGACGCCCGGCAGTGACAGTATCTGATCCGACGCCACGGTGTGCAAATGGTCAAGTTCGTTGAACAGGCAAATGGCAAGAATGTTGAACCGCCCCATTATGATCATGACGGCGTTCACAGTCGACAGGTCTGCAATCGTCTTTGCAATCTCGCGTACTCTCTCAACCTCAGCCAGCACCCCGATAAACGCCATCTTTGTCGAATTTTCGAGGCCGAAGCTGGTAATGGCCGTGAAGGCGATGAGCCTGTCCTGCTGCAAGCGTTTTATGCGCCCGCGAACGGTTCCCTCTGTCACTCCCAAATCCGCTGCGATCTTCCGGTTAGAGACGCGCGCGTCCGTCGACAGAATCTCAACGAGCTGCCGGTCCAGATCGTCCATCACGGGGCCGCTCACGCTTCGGTCCTTGCTTCAATCGGCGCAACATCGAATTTGTATTTTACGATATCCACGGCAATTGCCGGGCTCATTGAACGAATGCCGTGCACTTTTGAAAACTTGTTCAGCATAAGGTCCGACAACTCATCGAAATCATGCAGCGCAACCAGCATGTCGATATCATAACGCCCGGTCACGAGGTGAGCAGCAAAGACTTCCGGAAATGCGGCCAGCTCAGTTGCCACTTCGGATGCCGGGCGACCGTCCACTTCGATCGCGACCTCCATCAATACATTGTAGCCATGGGCAGAAAAGTCTGAGACAGCAACGACTCGCAACTTGTTCTCATCTTCCATGCGCCGGATGCGCGCCGACACTGTGGCGGCCGTCAATTCCAGCCGATCAGCAATCTGTTGGTTTGTCGCACGACCATTCAACCGAAGCTGCTCCACAATAGCCCGGTCAATTGCATCGGCGATAAAATCGTCACCCATATCTTTCCCTTCAAACCCGGATCACCTGCGCGGCAGAAAAGCCTCCGTCAACCGGAATATTGGCTCCCGTCACAAAGGAGGAATCATCGGATAGAAGAAAGCGGATCACCTGACCGACTTCTTCCGGCTTGCCCGGCCTGCGGAGCAGGTGCATCGCGATGAACCCATCTCTGATGGCGCCTGCGTGCTCAAGCATGCGCGTCATCGGCGTTTCAATATATCCCGGGCTGACGACATTCACCCTTATCCCCGCCGCGCCATAATCCGCCGCCATGCTCCGAACCAACTGGAGAATGCCACCCTTGCTGACATTGTATGGCGTATTGCCCGGGCCACCCGTCATCCCGTAAATGCTTGATACAGCAACAATTGAGCCACGTCCTGCAGACTGCATATGTGGCAATACTGACCGGCAGGTAAGCATGGTCCCTGTAAGGTTGACGGCAAGTGCGCGATTCCAGTCTTCAAGTGAAAACTGGGTCACCGCGCCTTCGACTGAAACACCTGCGCAGGTTGCAGCGCCGTCTATCCTGCCGAAACGCGAGACGATCTGCGCAACAATCGCTTCCGTCTGGTCGGCATCGCTGACGTCGAGCTTCAAAGACATGTCGTTGGGGCCAAGATTGGCTATCGCAGAGATGTCAGCCGCAGCTACGATGCCTCCGGCTTCGCGGACGGCTGCTGCCGTCGCCTGACCGATGCCGGAGGCAGCCCCTGTTACAAGTATGACCTTGCCTTCCAAGCTATTCACGATCGAATTTCCCTCAGATCAGAGTTCATCATCGCCGCATTGAACTTTTGCACAGCTCTGGTTTCCACCCAGACGACCTCCAGGCGGCGCTCGGCAAATCTCCAAGCGCCGTCTTCCTGGCGATATCGGTTGTGGTAACGGATGGCCATGTCGAGCAACGTCCAATCTTCGCCACGAAGAATATGGCTTGCGATGCAGGTTGTCTGCCCGATCACGTCACCGTCTGCTCCGTGCTCGAAAGTCTGATTGAACACGTTGTGCATGGTCTTTTGAAACGCCGTGCCGACTTGCTCGATCATGCGCGCCAGACCGTGGCTCCCCTGAAATTCGATCGGGTTCTCTCCAAAGCCGCGCACAGCGCCATCATGCGTGAAGCAGCGCGCAAGCATGGCTGCGTCAAGCGAATCGACCGCCAATGCGTAGCGAAACGCAAGGTCGTGCAGCTCTTGAGGCGCTTCCATCCACGTCATGCCAGTGCTTTGCCGAGGTTCCCGGAGCCGCGCTCGATCCAGGTCCATGCGTCGGGGACAGCTTCGAACATGCTGAAAAAGCCATGTATCATCCCTGGAGCAACAGCCGCATCAACGGGCACGCCTGCTGCCTTCAACTTTTCAGCATAGTGCATGCCTTCGTCGCGAAGTGGATCGAATTCTGCCGTGATGACAGTGGCGGGTGGCAGGGCTGACAGGTCCGGCTGCAGCATGATGACGGCATTGGTTGCCTCCCTTGCATCCAGGTCCCCAAGGTAATGACCCCAGAACCAGCGCATTCCGGCTTCACCCAGAAAATACTCGCCACCGCCATTATCCTTGTAGGACGCACGTTCATAATCCAGGTCTGTCACCGGGTAGATCAGAAGCTGGTGCCTGAGCGCAGGCCCGCCGCGATCACGAGACAGGATGGCAACAGCAGCTGCAAGGTTTCCACCGGCGCTATCCCCCGCAACAGCAAGGCGCGAGGAATCGATGCCAAGTCGCGAACTGTTCTGGGCAGCCCAAACCAAAGCCTCAAAGCAGTCCTCGACCGCAGCCGGATAACGATGTTCCGGCGCCAAACGGTAGGCAACCGAAAGAACCGCACTCCCGCTCTTCTGCGCAATCGCGCGACATGTGCCGTCATGCGTGTCGAGCGTGCCAATCACCCAGCCACCACCGTGATAGAATAAAGTCAGAGGCGGTCTTTCTCCGGCTCCTTCCGGTATATAGAGTCGGCCATCCAAGGTCCTGCCTTCAAGGGTCAGCTTCACGTCGGTGACCATTGCAACTTTCGGGGGTTCGCCGAGCATCACGGACTGATCATAGGCAGCCCGGACTTCGCCGGGCGATGCTGAATCGAAGTCGATTTGCGGTTGATCCGCCATAAACTGCAGCAAGGCTTCGACATGTGGATTGAGTGGCATGTGTTCTCCTAAATTCCATATCCGCCAGAAACATTGATCTGCTGACCAGTAACATATGCCGCTCTTGTCGAGGCGAGCCAGCTTACCGCATAGCCAATTTCCTCAGGCTGCCCCCAACGCTTGATTGAGAGCATCTTCTGGGTTTCCTCGACCCATTCAGGCGGAAATGCTCCCTGCCCCATCAGATCGTGGAACATGCCGGCGTCAATAACCCCGACTAGGACAGAATTGGCGCGGATACCGTATCGCCCCTCTTCCCTTGCGATGCCCTTGAGCCAGCTTTCGTTTGAAGCCTTGGGCGCGACTGACAATCCATCGCGTTCCGGCCATCGCAAGTGTCCTGCCGACCCAAGATGGACGATTGATCCGCCCCCGTTTTCACGCATGTGTGGAAGCAGCGCCATGGACAGCGCAAAAAAGCCATGCACTTCAACTTCGAAAGCCGTACGCCACTTCTCAATCGGTGTTTCAGAGAGGTTCAGCTGATCCACGAGAGGGCCTGCTGCCCAGACAAGAGTGTGTATTCGCCCATGCTCCGAAATGGCATTCGCAACCAGCCGCTCGATGTCTTCCATGCTGGTAACATCGCAACGGTGCGTTGTCGCGCGTGCAGAAACGCGCATCGCGACGGCTTGTGCCGCGTCCGCTTTACGATTGAAAACAAGCGCCAGATTGCATCCGTCTGCTGCAAGCACTTCTGCGATCTTGCCGCCAATTCCGCCGCTCGCTCCAACGACCAATGCCGCGCCATCCGGAAAAAGTGCGTTATCAGTCATTCATTTTCTTTCGCATATCGCGGTCAATCACCAGCATGAGCAAATAATTGCGTATTGTGCAGGGTAAATCCAGTGCTAAATCGCCCTGCAAGTGAGGAGATTGAGATGCGAAGGCTTGAAGGCAAGGTGGCACTCGTGACGGGCGGTGCGCGTGGAATTGGTGAAGGCATTGTCCGTCGATTTGTCTCCGAAGGCGCCCAAGTGATGATCAGCGATGTCCTGGACGCCGAGGGTCAAGCGATGGCGGACGAGCTCGGTCAGTCCTATGTCCATCTTGATGTTGCCTCCAAAGCAGAATGGGACGCAGCCATTGCCGCGACCGAGGCGCGCTGGGGTCGGTTGGACTGTTTGGTCAACAATGCCGGTGTGCTTGTCTTCAAGCGTCTTGATGACCTGACAGAAGACGAGATCAGGCGGATTATCGACATCAACCTCATCGGGACCATGTTCGGTGCTCAGGCAGCAATCCCGGCCCTTGAGCGTGCCGGTGGCGGATCGATCATCAACATGAGTTCGGCCGATGGGATCGTGGGTGCCAACTCGCTCACCGCCTATTGCGCGTCAAAATTCGGTGTGCGCGGCTTTACCAAGGCTCTGGCGCTCGAGCTGGGCCATCGCGGCATCAGGGTGAATTCAATTCATCCTGGCGGAATTGTTACCGCAATTTCCAATCCGACAAACCTGCCACGCGATGTGGTCGATCAAGGATTCAAGATCTATCCCGCGCAGCGCGCCGGGGACCCTCACGATATCGGGGCAGCCGCAGCTTACCTTGCGTCGGACGATGCGGCGTATTGCATGGGCACGGAATTGCTGGTTGATGGCGGCCTTGTTGCGGGTCATTACTATGCAATGATGCCGGGGGCTCCGCCATCCATGCAGCGCTAAGTCAACACTTCAGGCTTCAAGAGCCGCCAACATGTTGCGCTCTCCGGCCAAATCCTGGGCGGCGGACCAGAGAAACACTGCAGCAACAAAACCAGCCGGAATCGTGACGCTCAATCCCAGACGGAGCGAATGTGCCCCATCGCCAAACCACTCGCTCATGGTGCCAGCCAGCCATGGCCCTGCGAGCAGGCCAATCAAGGTCGTGACTGCAACGAACGATGCCGTTGCGGTGGCTCGATAGCGATCGGGCAGGAGAAACTGAAGGCTGGCCATGACGCCCACCGACCACCCGCCACCAAGAAGGCCGGAGGGAATGGCAAGCAGCTTCGATCTGGTGAAATCATCGCTCCAGGTCACAAGCAGGATGCATAAGGTTGCGGCAAAAAGCGAAGCTGCGGCAAGCCTCGGCGGACCAGCAGGTCCCCTGGCCGCCAGCCTGTCTGAAACGGCCCCGAAAATGAGCATCCCTGTAAGGCCGGACAGTCCGAAGAATAATGCAAAGGCATTGCTTGCAGCCGCTTCACTCACGCCGTGATTTCGAACGAACAGGGTTGGGCCCCAGAACCCGAACGACACACCGGACAGCGTGCCGAGCCCCATTCCGATCATCAAAGCCAGATAACTTTTGACACCGGCCATGCGACGAACAATCCGGACGAGACCTTCCGGTTTCGCCACGTTGATTCTGGCGTATGGTTCGCGCAGGGCAAAAAGGGCGATTATGCCGAGGACCATTCCTGGCACGCCCATTGCAAAAAAGGCGACCTGCCAGCCAAATGAATGCGCAATCGCCGGGCCAAGCGCGTATCCACCGATCTGGCCGAAATATGTAGCCAACCCCAAAACGGAGAAGGCAATTCCACGCTTCTGCGGGGGGAAATAGTCCGACAACAGGGAATAGGCCGGCGCGAGAAGCGCCGCTTCCCCGATGCCAACGCCAACACGACAGAGCGCCAGCGATATCGGGCCAACAGCCAGCCCGGTCATGCCCGTGAACAGGCTCCAGACCAGGCACCCGACACCAATGATGGCTCCACGAGAGCGCCGGTCGGCCAGCCTGGCAATCGGGATTCCGCCGAGAACATAAAGGACCACAAAAGCCGGCCCCATCAGCAAGCCCATAAAGGAATCACCGAGTCCGAATTCTGCCTTTATCGTGCCCACCAGTCCTGAAATCAGGAAGCGGTCGGCATAGTTGAAGATGAAAATGAGGAGCAAAAGGAACAGCACGAACCAGCGGCCCGGCAATGATCCCTTTTCAACGTCAGTCACGCATTTGCGCCCCGCCGTTGACGTGCCAGACCTGTCCATTCACCCAGGCACCATCATCAGAGGCAAGAAATGTCACGGCTGCGGCAATATCCTCCGGCTCTCCCAACCTCATGTGGGGCACAGCCTTGAGGCCGCGCTCCACATATTCATCTGTCAGGTGCTGTTTGACCGCTTCAGTCAGCACGAGACCTGGGCAGATGACATTTGCGCGAATGCCTTGCTTGCCAAACTTGCTTGCAACGTGGCGGGCGAGAGCATGAATGGCGTTCTTCGTCATCGGGTAGGCAACCTGCCAGGGCGCACCCCCAGAGGCCGCACCACTGGACGTGTAAATCATCGCGCCGCCACCACGTTCGATTATCCTTGGCAACGCGGCTTGCGTGGCAAGGAAGTGGCTCTTGGTATTGATGGAAAAACTCTTTTCGAGAACCTCGACGGGGCAGTTCAATGCATCGACATCGCCTTCGGTGCCACCGGCCAAGTTGGAATGATAGAAATCGAGGCCACCAAATTGTTCAACCGCAGTGGCCACGATCGCGGCCTGAGACTCCGCGCTGGTGCCATCGAGGTCAATACCGATTGCATTGCCGCCTTCTGACTTGATGACGTCCGCAACTTCGCGCGCCCAATCGCCGACGAGATCACCAACGACTACCCGAGCCCCTTCGCTTGCAAGACGTTTGGCCGTTGCTGCACCTATACCTCTGCCGCCACCTGCGACGATCCCCACCTTGCCGGACAGCCCTCGCATGCATTCCTCCCGCCATTTGCGTAATAATCACTATCTGATATTACGCATATCGCGGTTATCTGATCTAAACAACAGCGAATAACGCTATTTTACTCAGCCGCTTCCAACATCGGCTCACCCCAATGAGGATCGTTTTCATTGCACAGCCGGTTGGTGCCATCCCAGAGTCCGGCGGGCGGCACAGGCGTGATGCCCAATTCAGCGCGAATATCATCAATCTGCCGATGGGTCATCGTGCGCCAATCTACCAGCATGAGCGGATATCTCCAGTTTCGACCCTGAATAGCCCCCTGATACTCAGCCTCCAGATTCAGGGCGGCTGCTTCAGCATAATGAAGGCCATCCTTCATGATCGTCTTTGATTTCAGATAGGTCGGGATGCGATTGAAAAATGCAGCGAGTTCGGGATGAAAATAGCGCGCCTTGGCGTGCATGTTGGCGTTCAGCAGGGCCACCTCCCCCCCATGGTTTGGCCCGAACCCTGAGACGATATGTTCAATATCATGCGTCAGCGCGGCTTGGCGGAGATAGAAGGTGAGATCGTTCACGACCTCAATCTCCCTGTAGAATATATCGAGTTCGTAACCGCTGTTGACCATGAAGTCATAGAGCGCCGCGCCCAGGGTACCGGGCGCACAATCCTTGACATCATCCTTTTTGAAATCCGAAAGTGAACGCGTGTCACACCATTCACGAAACTTCGGCAGACGGGCCTTCTCTTCCTCGAACAGGGCCATGATCCGACCAAAATCCTCGCACATCATCAGAATTTGCGCGACTTCGGGGATGTAGGCCGTGTTTGGAAGATCGGCACCATTGCGGCGCAGCATTTCCTGGGAAATAAGGTGTCGCAGGTCCGCATTGTTGAGGTATTTTGACGAGCTGACCAGAACCGAACTTTCCGTTTCGACCTTGCGAATCGCACCGTTGAAATATTCGCGCTCTCCGGCTCCCACTTTGACTTCCATGGTTTTTACTCCGCAGCGACGGCCAGAGGCGCGTCGTCATTGGCTGGCGCAAGATAGTGACCCGGCGTTGCGCCGGTATAGGCCCCGTTTTCGAATGTCGGCACGCCATTCACCAAGGTGAGGCGCATCGGAGCGGCCTTGCGCGTGAAGCGCCAGGTCGTCCCACCTTTCCCGTCAGGAACATCCCAAGCCTTTTCAAACTGGTGATAGGTCACTTCATCCAGATTGAAGACCGCAATGTCAGCACGTTTGCCCGGTGCAATCACTCCCCGGTCTGCGAGGAAGAAGTGCTCGGCAAGCTTGCCTGTCATGATATGCACAGCTTCCTCGATGGTGATCGACTTTTCTTCGCGAACATATTTCGTGAGAAGCAAAGCATTCTCTCCGCCGCCACAGAGCATTTGGAGATGGGCACCGGCATCGGAGATATTGCCAACCGTCTTTGGGTCCTTCATCAGCGCCACGGTCAGTTGTTCGTCTTTCGGGAACGGCGCCATGTGCACCGTCGACAGCAGCCCGTTCTCCAGGATCCAGTCAGCCATGGCATCCGAGCGGTGAACGCCTCGGCTTTCCGCAAACTCCTTCAACGTGCCGCCGATTGGTCCCGTTCCATTTTCGCTGTCGAGCAACAGCAGCTCCTGCGGGTTCTTGAGCGGCGAATGATCCCATGCCTGTGTATCCCAGCTTTCACGGGCCCGCGCGCGCCACTCCGGATCGCGGAGCAGTCGTGCCTTTTCCTCGGGGCTCTCGGCAGTGACCACCTCATGCCAGACATAATCGTTCGACTGGGCAAAAATCAGAGACTTGGTAATGCTGAGCACGCTTGTGGGTGAAACATGGGCAAAGCCAGGCCATACATCAACGCCCGCTTCGCGCATGCTCGCAATGCTCTTTTGCATTTCCGGCAGAATTCCGGCCTGGAAGAAGAGTGTCGGTATTCCACCTGCGATCTGAACCCGGATCTTGCGACCTGCCAAAAGCGCTTCGAGTCGCTTCAGATTGGCAGGGCCATTCATGCGCATGAAGGTATCGACAATCACCTGATAGCAAGTGGCCGGATAACGATCCATGACATCGAAAAGCGCCTCGAATTCCGCGTCGCATGCAAGAAGTGACGGGACAGCCCGGTCAGTGCCGTCATGATCATGCATATTGTCTGAAAGCCCGAGTGCGCCCGCAGCCAAGGCATCGTCCAGCAGTTCGGCCATCGTTGCGATTTCTTCAGGAGTAGCCGCACGCTCCCACGCGTCCATTCCCATCGCCGCCAAACGAAGCGGAATGTGGCCAACATAGCTGGTATAATTCAGCGGTACCTTGACGCTCTTTTCAAAGGATTTGCGGTACTCAGACCAGGTCGTCCAGTCCCACGGCACATTTTGCTGGAATGGGCCAATTGGAATATCCTCGAAGAACGAGAATATCCCCATCACTTCATCGCGGGCCTGTTTTGAGGGGTGCAGCGGTGCCATAGAGAAACCGCAGTTACCCATGATCATGGTCGTCGCGCCATAGCCGGGCAGCGGATCGAGATCGGGCTGCCACCACATGCTGGCATCGTAATGCGTATGGCTTTCAATGAAGCCAGGGCACACATAGCAATTCTCTGCATCGAAAACGCGCTCTCCGGCAGGGGCCAGGTTTTGGCCAACTTCGGCAATAACGCCTCCCCTTACGCGCACATCGGCAACGAAGGCGTTTGCGCCCGTTCCGTCCACGACAGTACCGTTCTTGATCAGGATATCCGACATCTGCTCCTCCAATTTGTCTTCAAGGCGCTATCCGGCCTTTCGTTGTTGAGGGTAAGGATAAACCGAAGGATGGGGATCGGGCGAATGGCGAACTTGTAACGGGATCAATTTTTGATCTAAATGAAATCATGATACGATCCCGAAATGACAGCGAACGCCTTCTCGTGGTGCTCAAGCGACATTTGAAATCACATGGCTGGACGGGCGCGCGCTTGGCTAAGGAACTGTCTATTGGCGAAGCGACAGTGAAGCGCTGGCTGGGCGGCAAATCGGTAACGATCGACCGTTTGTCGAGACTTGCCGGATTATGCGAAATGAGCTTGGCCGATCTTGTCAGAGAAGCCGAACGCCCTGCATCCGGACTTGCCCAGGAATTGACCCTCGCGCAGGAGCGCGCGCTGATGGCCGATGAATTTCTTGCATTGATGTTTGTCACGATCCTCGCGGGATACCCGCCTGAAGAGACGGCAACCGATTTTGCTTTGCCGCCTCGACTCATCGAATCGGCGCTGTCTCGCCTGGAACGGCTGGCGCTCATTGACCGCCTGCCCGGCGGGCGGGTCCGCTCACTCGTCGACGGGACAATCATCTGGAACAAGGCTCCGATGCGGACCCTGTTCGAACAACGGATGAAAGCTCAGTTCGTCATGATGGACTTCTCGGCGACCGAGAGTGTCTACGCCTCGGAAATGGTCAAGCTATCTCCTCAGGGGGCAGCAACGCTCGCCGAATTGATCGAGGAGTTTCGACGCAAGGTTCAGGCATTGGCGCGTCATGACCGTGATACGACGCACCGCCCTGCAAGCTGGTTTGTATCACTGGCAGTGATGCGTCCGCTTGATACGAGTGGCCTCGACAGGCTTCGAGGGGGTTAGCTCTTCCAGCCGAACAATCAGATGCCCGGTTGTTCGGTCGGCACTTCAATAACGAGGCCATCCAGCTCTTCGCCAAGCTGTATCTGACAGGAAAGCCGGCTGGTGGGTCGAACCTCGACACCCTCCAATCCCTCAAGCATCGCACGCTCATCCGCCGACGGCGGCCCAACCCGATCGGCCCATTCCGACGCGATGTATACATGGCACGTACCACATTGCATCATGCCCCCGCAGTTTGCATCGATGCCATCGACAAGATTGCCAACAGCAAGGTGCATAACGGTCATGCCTTCGAAATTGACGCACGTCCGCGGCGTTCCATCAGGTTGGATATAGGTGACTTTCGCCATTAGTGATTCACCGGACAGCCCGCAGCCGTTGCAAGTTCCGCAACGCTCGCCCCTGCTTCGGAATTTCTGGCCCGTTTGCGATACCTGACGCGACAAGGCTGCGCCGGCCAGTAGGTCCCGGCTCCTGCAATTGGCCGAACCTCGTCAAGAAGCTCCATTTCGTAATTCTGCAGGAGAACTGCAAGAATGATCTTCATCTCCATCCGGGCAAAATTGACTCCGGCGCAGCGATGCACGCCCCCGCCAAAGCCAACCAGGGAATTGCTCTCGATCTGGGCATCCCCTCGCTCTGCATTGAAGCGTTCCGGGTTATAGCGATCCGGTTCGATCCATGTCTCGGTCATGCGATGCGTGACTGACGGCGCCAACAGGACAAAATCGCCCTTGCGGATCGTGTACCCCTCTCGCTCAATGTCCGTGCTCGCCTTGCGCGAGAGGATGAAGGCGACAGGATGCAAACGTTCGGTCTCGCGCAACGCGAGATCCATTTTCTGCATCGCGACAGCGTGTTCCCATCCGATCGAACTTCCGTCATCCCCACCAACAACCACACGCAACTCGTCACGAAGGACGGCTTCATAGTCCGCGTTCTGCAGAATGTCCGCGAGGGCCCAGCTTACCTGGCCGGCAGTCGTCTCATGGCCCGCCCAGACCAGCAGCAGGATCAGGTGGCGAATCAACTCGTCAGGTATCGGGCGGCCATCTGGATATTTGCTTTCAATCATCCCCTGGAAGAAATCGGGAGGGTCAAGCGGCGCGGCGCGGCGCTTTTCTATCCAGCCCTGCAGGATGGCGTGCAGCTTCCTTTTGGCACGCTGGCTCTTCACCATTTTTGGTGTTGGCAGCCAGAGAGGCAGCACAAATTCCATGCCGCCTGAAAACTCCCGAAAAAGTTCGAAAAACTCGTGCCCAAGCTTTTCATGAAACTCCTTGCCCATGAAGCTATGTGCCGCGATGTCCATCACCACGGGACCCAGGGTTGGTATCAGGTCGAACTCACCGTCGTTGCCCAGCCGATGCACAAGGTTGAGTGACTCTTCAACCATGACACCGACATATTGCTTCATGGCAGCAGCCTTGAAGCGCGGCATGATGACCGCGCGCTGACGCAAGTACTCGTCCATTTCCGCAAAGCTGTAGAAATCAGGGGAAAACATTTTCAAAAAGAAGGGCATTGATTCGCGGATCGACAAAAGCTTGTCTGTCTCCTCGAAAAAGAAGCGGTTATGCTCCGGTCCCAACATCACGTTCATCTTGCGTCCTAGGATGTTGAACGAGAAGAGCTTCCCTCGACTTTGGTATCCTTGCCGCAAGACTGAAACGGGATCTTTGAAGAAGGGCAGCAAATGGCCAAGAACAGGTGTTCCTCCATCGATGGGTGGCAGCGTGGCGGTTGACATCAGATTTCTCCCTTTTTCCCTCTCAAGAGATCAGATTATGCAATAAGCCGGCAAGTGCAATCGCGCTGTGGTCTTGCCAGTGTGGCGCGATCACCTGAATCCCGATCGGCAGATGCCCGCTACTGCCTACAGGCACCGAAACTGCCGGCAGTCCGGGATATGTAGCCTGGCCAATCCAGGCAATTTGCGGTGCAAATGGTTCTTCGGCGCCATTTATTGTCAGCGTGCGCTTCCGCCAGTCAGCCTCTTCGACATGTTCAAATGCCACAGTCCCGAACACAGGAGTAAAAATGGCATCGAACTGCGTAAAGAGCCTCTGCCATTGCCGAGTCACATCTGCCTGCTGGTCAAGCAGCTTGAGCCAGTCACGCATGCCGATTTCCGGGTGCTCCGGCGACGGCGGCATACGCACTGCCATTGCTGTGCTGAGCAGCTTGACATAGGCAGGATGCATCGCTTCGCGGTCGGGCAGTAACTCACTCGTCACTGAAATGACTGCACCTTCGTTTGCCGCGACATCTGCAGCGTGACGCAACGCTGCAGCGACCGACGCATCGACAGCAGCCAATGGATGTGTGTCCAGCAATAGAATGCGTACACCCTTGAAACTTGAATGCCGTGCCCGGGGCAGTGGCGGCACAGACGTCAGATCAAGCGCAAGTGCCAGATCCGCAGAAGAACGCGCCATAGGACCGGACATCGAAAGAACCGTCGCCGCGCCTGCCGTCCCGGGAGCAAAATGACCATCTACGGGAATTGCGCCATAGGTTGGTTTCAGGCCCATGACGCCACAGAAGTGACACGGTGTGCGGATCGAACCCCCAATATCCGAACCGAACTCAAGGGGGACCATTCCGGCCGCGAGGGCTGCGGCACCCCCGCCAGATGAGCCGCCCGACACGCGCGAAAGATCATGCGGGTTGTTGGTGCGCCCATAAATGGGGTTGTTGGATTGGAGATCGGCGAGAGCAACCGGTACGTTCGTCTTGCCGAGCACCACCGCTCCGGCTTCTTTCAATTTCTTGACGGCGTGAGCATCTTCATCGGCCACGAAATCACGCGCGTATTCGAAGCCCCAGGTCGTCTTCAGCCCAGCAATATTGAAGCTTTCCTTCACGGTGATTGGAACACCGTTGAGGGGCCCGGCTTTTCCTGCCGCGCGCCTCTCGTCAGCTGCGCGAGCCGCTTCGCGTGCCCGGTCGAAATCCCTCACAACAACGGCGTTGATAGGACCATCCAGCCTTTCGATCCGCGCAATTGCTGCATCTGTGGCTTCAACAGCGCTCAATTCTCCCTGACCGATGGCTTTTGCCAGTTCGGTTGCCGACGGTTCATGATGCAATCGCGGAATAACCATGGGCGATCCTACTCATCCTTTCTCAAAACAACGGCGCCATCCTCGATCGTCGCCAGGTCCGCCACTCAGGATTGTCAGGGTCTCTGGTGCGGCTTTCGCCGCGCCAGAGGCCAAGGACAAGACGAGCAGCGCAAATTGTTTCATCGGACCTGTCTGATCGGAGTGACATTGCCTCCCTCACTCGGGGCACCCGGTCGCGCATAATATCGGCTGTAGAATTTCCGGAACTGTGCAATTGGACCATCACCCTCGCAAATCAAGGCATTGGGTTCATATTTTTGCCTATCCCAGATTACCTTGTCCTGATCGAACTGTTTGCAGATGTCGCGAATGATCGCTTTTGCAACACCGGCGCGTTCCCCTTCGGCTTGCGGTTTGGGTTGAGTGAAGCAGAACCGGGCGTGGACATGGTCCAGTTCTACCGGCGTGATGCAGGCCACAAGCAGCGTTTCGGAGATTCCGGTGAACCGCGTCCAGCTCTGCCCCGGACCCATGGTATCATAGCTGATGCAGCCATCCACTTCGCCCCACGGCGTGCCCATCTTTCCGCGGACGTCGGCGCCACGCCCCCACTCGCCCCAGCGCAAGTCGCCAAGCGGCACGTTGGCGGTGCCATGGATATATTTGAAATGCGCGACATCTACGCCGTTTTCAGCCATATTCTGGATCGATCCGTAGACGTTCCATTCATGGACGTCATAAGCTGTCCAGTCCGGATCGGAACACTCGGGGATGTGCACTACGTCGAATAGCGGAGCAATATCGGCCGGGTGATACCACATCCAGATCCAGCGGTTGGCCTCTGTCACATGCCACGTGCGCGTGCACTTGCGCTTCACCTGCGGCGGGATGGATTTCGAATACGGAATCTCGCGAACGACGCCCTCGTTGCCATCATAGCGCCAGGCATGAAAAGGACATTCCAGAAAATTCCCATGAACCTTTCCGCCATAGCCCATATGGGCACCAAGGTGCCGGCAATAGGCATCGACCATCCGCACTTGGCCATCCTCTCCCCGCCAGATTGCAAGATCGGTAGAAAAATAGCGCAGTGGCTTCACTTCGCCATTCGCGAGGTCATCGGAAAGTGCCACGGGATACCATCCGAACGGGAACCCGATATCGAGATTCCTCTCTTCAATCGATGCGCGGCCATTGATCGGGGCCAGACGCCAGTCGAGCAAGTCTTGCCCCTTGAGCTTCTCAAGGACTTGCCAAACAGCAACAGGCGGCGTGCGCGCGTCGGACGCCTTGTTATTTTCAACTTCGGACATGATCAGTCTCCATTCCAGACCTTCCGCTTCCCGGAAGGGTCGGCCAAGAGGGGTTGTCTCTCCTGACCCACAACAGATGCGTTTGGGAGTAGACTTCCCGGCTCCCTTCTCCTCGTCGCGCCAATTCTCAGAGGCCAAAGACCTTTATGGCATTTTCTCTCAAAAACTTCGGCCACACCTCATCCTTGAAGGGGACACTGGGCATGTCGCTGAAAATGCGATCAAGGCTCAATCCCATCGGAAAATAGCCGGCATAAATTACCTTGTCCGCGCCGCGCGTGTTGGCATAGTCGATGATGGCCTTGGGATAATGCTTGGGCGCGAAGGCCGACGTTGAATAATAGAGATTGGGCCATTTCAGCATAAGCTTTACAGCAAGCGCTTCCCATGGCTCCGCGCCGTGGCGCATGACAATCTTCAGGTCGGGGAAGAACCAGCAGACTTCATCCAGATGCTCCACCTTCTGGGTTTCCATCGGAATTCTGGGTCCCGGGATACCGACGTTGAGGCAGATCGGAATGCCAAGCTCTGCCGCCGCCGTATAGAGCGGAAACATGTATTTGTGGTTGATGGCGACCTGAGGCAGCGTTCCGCTGGGAAAGACACTGATTGCAGAAATTCCAACGTCCTGGTGAAGGCGCTTGATCCTCCGCACTTCATCGACGCCCTTGTTCGGATCGCATGGAACGTCAAAGAAGAAGCGTTCAGGGTAGAGACTCTTGGCGCGGCGCGATGTGTCATCATCGTTCCAGCCGACGAGCGCCTTCTCGATATTGAAACGGTCCATCTGCTCGACCGTCCATTTGACGAAGTCGCCTGGATCGCCAGTTTGAGGAACATCCTTGAACATATATTGGGCAGGCATACTGAATTGCTGCAGTGTCTGCTGATCCTTGATCAAGGGCCGGAAGGCTGCGAACCAGTCGGACCTGTCTTCAGCATTGGGAATACCCAACATGCAATCGATAACCTTGATGTCATTGGGCATGCCCATAAGTCTAAGCTCCTGAGAGGGCGGGCCACATCGCCCGCAATTTTATCTTGTCTACCTTTCCCACAGCATTGCGTGGAAGGGAATCGCTGACCAGGGCAACCCTGCCAGGTGCCTTGTAACGAGCCAGCTTTTCGCCGACTTCGGTTTTTATGGCGTCTTCGCTGACCCCCGAGGCGACAGCCACAGCAACCAGCAATTCCCCCAATCTCTCATCGGGAATACCAAAGGCTGCGCATTCTTGCACGCCAGCCATCGCTCCAATGACCCGCTCAACTTCGGCGCAATAAATGTTTTCTCCGCCAGAAATGACCATGTCCTTCTTGCGATCTACGATAAAGACATAGCCTTCTTCATCCACCCGACCGATGTCGCCAGTGCGGAACCAGCCGTCGGGTGAAAGAACAGCCGCAGTATCCTCCGGCCGGTTCCAATAGCCCTTCATCACCATCGGTCCACGCACCATGATTTCGCCGGCTTCGCCAGGGGGAGCATCAACTTTCAAATCGACGAGGCTAAGCACGCGCCCGGCCGAAGTGCGATTGCGAATGAAATCCTCACCAACTGACTGGGCGACACTTCCCGACGTTTCCGTCAGCCCATACCCGGTCCCCATGAACGCCTGTGGGCATGCCGATCGCATGGCATCGAGCAAGTTGACTGGAAGTGCCTGGCCACCCGTTCCAATGTTTGTAATCGAAGAGAGGTCCGCGCCCGCCAGGCTCGCCCGATTGAGCAGGTCCCAAAGCATTGTCGGAACTCCGGTAAACATGGATATCCGCTCGGCGGCGATCAAACGCAGCGCCTCTTCCGGATCCCATCGGTGCATGACGACGATTTTCGAGCCTGCGAGCATCGGAGACAGGAACGCGCTGCCCATCCCCGAGATGTGGAAAAGGGGATAGACCTGGAGCACGGCCGCCTGGGGCAGGCTGGCTCTTAGTGTTTCAACATCAAGGCCAAATTTCTGCGCCATGCCATGCAGGATCATCACACCCGACAATTGCATCAACATGATTCCGTGGATGAGGTTCCTGTGCGACAGAACGGCACCTTTGACCCGACCCGTGGTGCCGGAGGTAAAGAGAATCGCCGCCGCTTCATCGGGCTGCACAGGCGGAATTGCCAACGCCGCAGCCGGAACGGAATCTGGAAACTCCGGGGATTGAAGAATCGATCCGGAAAAGCCTCCTTCGCGAAGCCGCTCAGCACGATCCGCATCGGCAAGGACCAGACGGGCGCCGACATCGTCCAGCATGGCGCCAAGCTCGCCGGGAGAGCCGCGGCTGTTGACCGCCACGACCACGCCGCCTTTGGCAAGGATCGCTAGATATCCGATCATCCAGGCGGCGCTGTTCTTCATGCACAGCCCAACCCGATCACCGCTTTGAATATCAAGACGAGCGGCGAGCGCATCTCGCCTGCTGAACACCTCCGAAAAACTGAGGCGCAAGTCTCCATCGACGATCAGGGTCCGATCGCCGAATGCCCGAGCACGCTCAATCATTATGTTCAGATTGTCCGGCGCGTTGACGAACTGCCGCATACCATTGCGCTCGCCAATCTCGAATAGCGAGCCCGGCCCCGTGACGGTTTCAAAGATGGGGTCGGATCTCGTCATGCCGTCGCTGCAACCGCCTTGGCCCAGCGAAAGTCCTGCTTGCCAGCCGGCGACCGCTTGACCTCATCGACCCAGACCATCGCCTTGGGCAGCTTGTAGCCCGCCAGCTTGTCAGACAGATGCGCCTTCACCGCGTCAAAAGAGGGCTTGCTGAAGCCCCGGCGGCACGAGACGACCGCCACGACGCGCTCACCCCAGCGATCGTCCTTCTGCCCGGCGACGACCGCATCGAAAATTGCTGGATGCGTGCGCAGTGCTTCCTCGACTTCTTCAGGAAACACTTTCTCGCCCCCAGTCGTAATGCAGGTCGAGCCGCGACCAAAAACTGTCATGAAACCGTCCGGGTCGATTCTGGCAGTGTCGCCCGAAACTGACCACAACCGCCCCTCGATGTGTTGAAACGTTTCTGCGGACTTCTCCGGATCGCCGAAATATCCCACCGGTATGTTGCCACTGCGCGCGACAAAACCTGTCTCGCCGGGCAACCCCAGGCGACCATCAACCACGATCGTCTGGGTGTCGCTGATCGGGAGTCGCATCATGCCCTCGTCACTTGGCAGGGCCATGCCACTGACACCCGTCTCGGATGAGCCCATTCCGTCGGTTATCGCGGCATTGGGCAGCAACGACTTGAGGTCCGCCTTCACAGTGTCAGAAAAGACCGCGCCGCCTGACCCAAGGTTGACCACATGGCCGAGATCCCATCTCCCGGGATTGTCGCGCAGGGCGTCGCGCAAGGGAATTGCCATTGCATCGCCAACGATTTGCACCATGTTCGCGCCCTCCCGCTCGACGCGATCCCAAATGGCACAGGCATCAAAACTGCGTACCGGATCCAGAACCAGCGTCAGCCCGGACAGCACTGCACCAAGTGCAGCCCAAATGGCTGCACCGTGCATGAGCGGAGCCGTTGGAAACATCGTCAGCGCATGGCCTCCGGTGGCCCGCGCCGCGATGTCCCCAGGATTTCTGCAGGGTCCATCCGGATGATAATAGCCAGCTCCATTCAGACAGGCGAAGAAGAATGCCCTGTGCGGCCACATCACTCCCTTGGGCATGCCGGTCGTACCGCCGGTATACAAAAGGAGAATATCGTCCTCATGTCGCACAAAGGGCCCGCGAACGGGTGTCTCGAGCAATTCGGAATATGTCGGGCTCTTTGCCGGACCCAGGGCATCCTCTACGGCAATCGTCAAACGCAGCCGTTGCAGGTCGCCCCGGACGTCCTCCATGACCGGACTGAATTCGGCGCCATGAATGACCGCGACGGCCTGGGCATTGTCAAACAGGTAACGCAATTCCTCTGCACGGTAGCGATAATTCACGTTGAACGGGACAGCGCCAATCTTGAAAGCGGCAAACAGGGACTCCAGATATTCCGGACCGTTCATCATGTAGAGGCCAACGCTGTCCCCCCGCCTTACGCCACGGTCCCATAGACCGGACGCAATATGATCGGCGCGCGCATTCAGGTCGGCATAGCTCAGATGGCCCGCATCAGACTTGATCGCGATGCGGTCGGGAATCTGGGCCGCGACAGTCTCGAAAAGGTCAGCAAGATGAAACTGGGCGGCCATCAGTATACTGCGGCAGGATTTTTTTCGGGCGGGCTGCCAAGCATCTCGCGATAGGATGGGCGTTCCCTGCCCCGATCAGTGACACCCAGTTCCTTGGCAATCTCGGCCCCGATCAACGTTCGTCCCGAAAGCGCATCGCGATTTGGCGACTGGTCGATCGCATCCAAAATGTGCGCTGTAAACTCTGGGTTTTCCGCGCTTTCGATAAAGCCTTCATATTGCTCGGGATTGGTTTCACGGGCAATCAAACTGCGTTCTGTCACAAGGGGGCCCATCCAGATCGAGACACTGACTACGCCCGTTCCGCGCAGATCATGTTCCATATCGTGGGCGAACTTGTCGATGCCTGCCTTCTGGGCGCCATAGGCTGGCCCGTGCATGTAGCAGCTGCCGCCGAATGAAGACCCGAATGCAATCAGGCCATGCTTCTGCTTCACCATCATCCTTGCGGCATGCCAGCTCGCCACATAGGCAGAACGCAAGCCGACATCGAGAATCCTGGCCGCATCCAGCTCCTTTTCCCAGAACGGCAGCTTCTCGATCAACTGGTGATGGATATATGTCGCATTGTTGACAAGAACGTCCAGGCGGCCCTGTTCGCGCTCAATCTGTTCAAACACCTTCGCAACCTGATCATCGTCGGCATGATCGCACAAGACAGCCACCCCGTTGCCGCCGCGTTCGGTGATTGCTGCGGCCGTTTCAGCAACAGTTCCCGGCAATATCGAGCCATCCCAGCCCTTGGCATTGCCGGGCGACAAAGTCCGTCCGGTGACGTAAACGGTGTAACCAAGCTCACCAAATCCACGCGCAATTCCCGCGCCTGCACCCCGGCTCGCACCGGTAACCAGTGCCACCTTACCGATTGCCATTTGAAACCCCTCTCGATTCGACGCACATAGCCTATAAAAACGATAAATAGCCTAGATTTGCGAATATAAAAGGGTTATATTTTACGCAAATAGCGAAAGGATGACCTTTGGACGACATTCCCTATCTCGCACGCGGAATCAACATGCTTGGAACGGACTCGAGCGTACTCGTTTCGACGTCAAAATATCTGAACTCTCCCAGGCTGCGAGAATGGATCGCATTCATTGCACTCAAGAAAAACGGCCCTGATTTCCCTCCGGCCGCGGAAATGTACCAATTGCTGCCTATTCTCAATGAACTGCGTGACTTCGACCATATCGAAGCCATGATCAGCGAAGAACGCAAATCGAACCCTCGCTTTGATGCCTGGTTCGAGACTGGCTTCATCTCAGATTATGTCATCGACGACTTGAAATCCTGTGCGCCGGGAACGGTCGGAGGCATTTACTACAAGACGGCAACCGAGGGGAATTATGAAATCCAGATTGTCCCCAATTTCAAGCCTCGCTCACAATGGGAGTTTTATTCTCTGCGTTCCGGCCAGACCCACGATTATGAGCACATACTGACAGGTGGCGGGTTCAACTATATGGGTGAGCTTATTCCCTATTGGTTCCGGCTCGCCACAATCCATACCCACATCCAGAACAAGGAACTTGCAGGCGAGATGAGCGTGCTCTCGATCCTTGGCACGATGCGCTATGTTGTGCGCACGATGCTCCATTATCCGCAGGTTTGGGAGTGCGCCCTCGAATGCATACAGCAGGGCATCCGCATTGGTCGGCAGTCGGAGCCGTTCTGGATGGCAAAGATTGAAGACGTGTGGCACATGCCGTTGGAAGAGGCACGCGCGCATTTGGGCGTACGCGGAGCGATTGACCTCGATACGCAGAAGGAAGGTGATTTCTGGGGAGGATTGAGGGCAACGCTATGAACCAGTATGATCTGGTCATCCGCGGCGGAACGATCGCCGACGGCACGGGCGGCGAGCTGATTGCGGCAGACGTTGCGATCAAGGGCGGCTACATCGCAGCGATTGGCCAGTCACTTGCGGCGGGCGACGAAGAAATCGACGCCGCGGGCCGAATAGTTACTCCGGGATTTGTCGACGTCCACACGCATTATGACGGACAGGCAATCTGGGGAGAAGAACTCTCCCCGTCATCTGGACATGGCGTAACGACGGTCGTGATGGGCAATTGCGGAGTCGGGTTTGCTCCGTGCCGAAAGCAAGATCGGGATATGCTGATCAACGTCATGGAGGGAGTGGAG
Source organism: Sphingomonadaceae bacterium (assembly GCA_046348625.1). Taxonomy (GTDB): domain Bacteria; phylum Pseudomonadota; class Alphaproteobacteria; order Sphingomonadales; family Sphingomonadaceae; genus Aquisediminimonas. The sequence continues at coordinate 26,226 of JAXMDX010000011.1, read as the reverse complement.
GACATCCCCGGCGTCGTGATGACGGAAGGGCTGCCATGGGATTGGGAGACATTTCCTCAATATCTTGACCGGCTCGAAGCGGGCAGGCGCGACATTGATGTTGCAGCCTACATTCCGCACTCCCCATTGCGCGTTTATGCCATGGGCGAACGCGGCGCGCGGCGCGAGCCTGCAAATGCAGACGATCTCGACCGGATGCGTGCCTTGACCAGGGAAGCGATCCAGGCAGGCGCAATCGGCTTTGCAACCTCGCGGCTATCAATTCATCGCACTGCCGACGGCGGTTCTATCCCCACGTTTGAAGCCGATATTGCAGAACTGAAGGCAATCTGCGCCGGCATGGCAGATGCTGGCGCAGGGACGTTCCAGATCGTTCTCGACGCCTTTGTTGGCTGGGACAAGGAATATGCCGTTATCGATGCTGTGGTTGAAGCGACGGGCCGTCCTGCGACCTTCACGCTTGCAAGCAGCAACGATGCACCACCGCGCTGGCGGAACGTCCTCCGCCTGATGGAAGCAAGCACGGCAAAAGGAGCGAAGGTCACGGCTCAGGTCATGCCGCGCCCTATCGGGTTGATCGCCGGACTGGAATTGACCGTCCATCCCTTTGTGCTCTGTCCCAGCTGGGCAAAGATCGCGGATCTGCCATTGGCCGAGAAAGTCGCTGCCATGCGGGAACCAGATCTGCGCAAGGCCCTGTTGAGTGAGGAATTTGGCGAGGGCCATCCTTTCAATGCGCTTGCACGCAACTGGGAATGGATGTTTCCGCTCGACAGTCCGCCAGACTATGCTCCACCCAAATCAAGCAGCATGGCGGATCAGGCGCGCACAAGAGGTTGCACGCCGCAAGAGGTCGCCTACGAAAGATTGCTTGCGACGGACGGCAAAGGTCTGTTCCTTGCAGCTCTCGGCAATTTCGAGAATGCGTCGCTCGACAGTGCTCACGAAATGCTCGCACACCCCCATTGCGTGCCTGCATTGGGAGATGGCGGCGCTCATTACGGCGCAATTTGTGATGCGAGTTATTCAACCTTCCTGCTCAAGCATTTCGTTCGCGATCGCCGGGACGGAGGGTTTGGGTTGGCCGAGGCAGTCCATATGCTGTCGCAGAAATCGGCATTGGCAGTTGGTCTTGCCGATCGCGGCACATTGAAGGTTGGAGCAAAGGCCGACATCAACGTCATCGATATGGACAGGCTCGAGCTCCACATTCCAGAGATTGTCAGGGATCTGCCGGCAGGCGGACGCAGATTGCATCAGCGCGCAACCGGGTATGATGCAACGATCGTAAGCGGGGAAATCATTCGCAGATTTGATGAAAGCACTGGAGCGAGGCCAGGGCGCCTCGTTCGCGGCGCTCAGGCTGCCTAAAGCGGCACTCTGAGGCTCGTCAGCCTTTGACCTATGGATTTCGCTGCAGGATCAAGCCGTTGGCTTGCGTTGAGTCCTCCGGGTAACGCGCCCGCGAGAACGATATTGAGCGCATGAATGCCGGGAAGCTCGTAGATCGTGACCTCGAAATTGCCCAGATCCGATAGGTGATCACGCAATGCCTTCGGCGAAAGCGCGGAGCGCAAGATTGGCAAGAATTCCGGGCTGCGCGCAATGACACCAATGTTGATCATTTCGCCCTTTTCGCCGGATCGAACATAGGCAAGTTCAGCAATTGTAGGATTGGATCCTGCGACGAGCTTTTCTGCGACAATATTCGGCAGTGACGCATCGCGGCCAGGCAGTCGCCGGCTGCTCACGTGCGCGGGATTTTCATCCGTGCAGACCGGCGGCTGGACAAACGGCTGGAAGCCGTTCCCGACATCCATTCGCGCAACCACATCCTCTCTCGCGACGAGGAATGAAATAAGGTTCATGCACGGCTGTACCTGCACCCCGAAGGCGACGCTGGTGCCCGGGGCCATCGACGATATTGCCGCGAATTGCTCGCGAGCGAACATCTGGCAGGCAAGCATTTCGTCATGCTCGACGACCAGCTTTGCAACAACTTCTTCCGCACCGCCGATAAGCACGCATTCCGTCCGCCGCCAATCCGCAAGATTGCGTTTGCGCAACATCGAGCGCCCACGTTCAAACAGGGCGTGAGCCTGCTTGCGAGCCTTTTCCTCCGCACATGGACCAATCACAGGCTGGTAGGCGATCGCTCGCCAGCCATCATCCCAAGTGGCGCAGGCCTTCAGGAGATCCGGCGGCGCAAGGCCGGTTGCGTTGGCCACAAGTACGCGATCCTTGGCAACATCCTTGATTGTCGCAGTCGAGAAGTCGCACGTCACATCCGGAACTATATAGGCTTTGGGATCGCCAGTTTCATAGAGCAGCTGCTCTGCGACCGTGCCGATACTGACCAGGCCGCCAGAACCTTCAGGCTTGGTGATGATGCAACTGCCATCGCCAAAGCATTCCGCAATCGGAGCGCCTATATCTTCCCACCCATGGACGTCGCGCCAATCCGTATAGGTACCGCCAGTCACTTGCGCGCCGCATTCGATCAGGTGCCCTGCCAGAGTGCCCCCGGCAAGCTGGTCAAGGTCTGCAGGCCCCCAGCCAAATTCCTTGATAAGCGGCCCCAACGCCAGCGCACTGTCAACGACGCGCCCGGTAATCACAATATCAGCGCCGCTTTCAAACATTTGCGCAATCGGAAAGGCACCGAGATAGGCATTGGCACTTGTAATGCCTTTTTCCGGGAATGGCTGGCCGTTGAACATGTCATGTGTTCCGGCAAAATCACCAATCCTGTGCATCAGGCAATCGCCTTCAAGGCAGCCGACTGTCAGGCCCAATCCAAGTTCGGAAATGCGCTCCCGCAGCCTTGCCGCAAGCCCGGCAGGATTGACACCGCCCGCATTGGACACGATCCGGATGCCCTTCTGCGCAATCTGTTGCAGGAACGGCCCTATATGGACGTCAAGAAAGTCGGATGGAAAGCCACTCCCGGGATCTGCGAGTTTCATCCGACCCAACAGCCCCATCGCACCTTCTGCAAGATAGTCGAGGATGATATAGTCGACGCCCGCCTCGAGGAGCTGCGGAACAGCAAGTGCGCTGTCGATAAAGAAGGCGGAGCCGCCGCCGATCCGGACGACCTTATCCAAAGTCATACTGACTTGTCGGCATGATATCGATCCGCCCGAACTGGATGAAACGGCCGCAGCTTTCCATCATGGCGCCAAGGTTGGCTTCGAACTTGGCCCGATCGCCAACTGCATCGAAAAAGGCTTGCGGATCGGTCAGCGCAGAAATTGGAAAGCACTCCTCGACAAATGCGCTATAGGTTGGCGCTCCTTCAGTTAATGGTCGAACGATCAGATTCTGCACATACTCAAAGTTGGACTGCGTATCGATCGCAACACGTGTGTGATGGCTGTGCCAGATCTCGACCGCTTCGCCATGTGCCAGGTCGTCCCGAAAATTGATGAAACTCGCCTGGCTCCAGCCCCAAGTCCGTTCTCCGGAAACTGGAGGATGCTGCCTGTTCGCAATGATGCTGGATTCAGCAACAAGCCATGCAGCAAAATGATCGCAATGGTTCGCAATGAGCCTGTCGATCTCCGCCCGAAAGATCGCGTTGGCACTCGGCAGCCAGAACTGCAGAACGGCATCCTGCTGTGGCTCTTGCCAGCGCTGAATGAGCGCCGTTCCGGGATCGACCGAGGCGTCGCGAAGATTGAGGCGAATGTGCGATGCACCTGCAAGATGCAGAGCGGCCGGTAACGCGGAAATCAGCCCTGCGTTAAAGGCTTCCCGGCCGACGTCTCCCGACCACAATGCGCAGACAATCTTTTCCATTGCCTCCCTCAGGCGAAATTGGCTTGTCCGCCGTCAAGCGGAATGGTCGCGCCAGTGAGATAAGCCATTTCGGGCGCGCACAAGGCAACAACGGCACGACCAATGTCTTCTTCCAGTTTGCCAACCCGTCCCAGCGGAATGGTCTTGAAAAAGGCAGTGGCCTCATCCGGATTGTTCTCGATCCACCATTTCAGACCCGGCGATTCGGCGTGCGGTGCGATTGTCAGGACCCGAATACCTTGCGGACCCCATTCCGCCGCCGCGGCGCGGGTGAGAACGCGTACTGCCTGCTTGACGGCCCCATAGGCGCCATAGCCCGTCATGTCCCAGCGTACGCCGGCTGACGAAGCAAGATTGAATATCGTGCCGCCTCCGCGAGCAACCATAGGGCCGTGCGCCAACTTCATCAGTCTGAAGGACGCAAGCGGACCCGACTCAAAACCTGCAAGAAAGGCTTCGTCGCTCACGTCGAGCAGGGGGCCAAGCGGCACTTCCTGCGCGTTGTTCACCAGGATATCCAGGCCACCAAATCGTGCGACGGCATCATCGACGATACGCGACAGATCGCTTGTCGATTTGACATCGCATGCGGCCGCGTGTGCCACTCCGCCCCTTCTTGCAATTTCCGCGGCAGTTTCCTGAACCTTTTCGAGCGTGCGGCCTGCCACAACCACGGAAGCACCCGCAGCAGCCATTGCAAAGGCAATCCCTTGCCCGACGCCTTGTCCGGCTCCGGTAACAAGTGCGACCTTTCCCGCAAGCTGTTTCATAGGCAAACCCTCATGTTCGTAATTTTTCTGAGCATTTATTACGCATGCCGTTGACAAAATGCTACAAGAAACGTCAAATGCGTTGAACCATAGGGAGGAATAGATTGCTGGAAAATACTGCGCCTGTGTCTTTCACACCCGTGAAGATAGGTCCGATCGAGTTGCGCAATCGCTTCATCAAATCGGCTACGAACGAAGGCATGGCTAAAAAGGCAATCGTCTCCAAGGGGCTGGCGCAATTTCACGAACGGATTGCTGCAGGCGGCTCCGCGCTTACGACTGTCGCTTATTGCGCAACATCGCCTGACGGGCGCACTTTTGTGGACCAAGCGGTGCTCGACGACGCTTCGGCCGCCGATTTTCGTGCCCTGACGGACGGCGTGCACAAGCATGGCGCTGCAGCTTCGGCGCAGATTACGCATGCCGGCAGTTTCACATTCCTGGATCATGCAACGCTGCAGACGTCCCGCCCCCTCTCATCGAGCGGCGGCTTCAACAAGGTTGGGGTCATGTCGCGCCGCTGGTTCAAGAAGAAAATGAACATCGGCGATATGGAAGCGATGACGGCCGAATTCGTCAGCGCAGCGAGACATGCGCGCGAAGCGGGCTTCGACGCCGTCGAATTGCACATGGGTCACGGCTATCTGCTGAGCCAGTTCCTTTCGAAAATCTACAACAAGCGGTGGGATGCCTATGGCGGAAGCATTGAGAAGCGCCTGAAGTTCCCGCGCGAGGTCCTGGGCCGCGTGCTTGACGCTGTTGGGAAGGACGTTGCTGTCATCGTCAAATACTCGATGACCGACGGAGGCAAAGGCAACAGCATTGAAGACGGCGTCGCAATTGCCAGGGCAATTGCAGCTGACGGCGCTCACCTCGCCGTGCTCTCGAACGGCCTGAATGTCGAATCCATCACCGCAATGTTCGGATCGTCCTTTCCACAGTCCAACCGAGGGACAGTGAACAATCCGATCATTGCCCTGGGCATGTGGATCCAGTCGCTGTCAGAACCAAAGAATGTTGTCTTTCGCGAAAACTACCTGCGCGAACTGGCGCTCAGGGTGCGCGCGTCGACCGATATGCCGCTTGCCTATCTCGGGGGCCTGCAATCGATCGAGGGGGTGGAGCAGGCCATTGCGGATGGTTTCGAATGCGTCGCGCTCGGTCGGGCCCTCGTCCATGATCCGGAATTCGTCAATAAACTGAAGTCCGGCGAGGTGCGTAAATCGGCCTGCACCGCCTGCAATCGCTGCGTGACAATGATGTATACGCCGGGCGGGACCTCGTGCGTTGAAGGCAAGCCGGGTGATGCCAAACTGAACAAAATTCCTGCAGGAGCCGCAGCATGAGCAAGGATTTGGCCGGAAAGGTCGCAATTGTAACGGGTGGGAGCGATGGGATTGGACTTGCGACGGCCAAACTGCTTGCCAGTCGCGGCGCAACAGTCGTGATCTGCGCACGGCGGCCGGAGAAGCTTGAAGCTGCGCGCCAGGAAGTGGCCCAGCTCGGGATAGTTGAGGCATTCCCGCTGGACGTGGCGGATGAAGGCGCGTTCACCAATCTGGTCGAAGACGTCGCGAAGCGGCACGGCAGACTCGACATGATGGTCAACAATGCGATGTCGGTTCACTATGCGCCGGTGACCCATCTGACGATGGAGCATTGGCGCAAGGACTTCGCTGTCAATGCCGAAGCGGTTTTCACGGGCACCAAGGCGGCGCTGAAAGTCATGATGCCGCAAATGTCGGGATCGATTGTCAATATCTCGTCGACAACGGCAATCCGTGCCGCGCCGTACATGTCAAGTTATTCGGCATCCAAGGCCGCGCTCATCCAGTTCAGTGCTGTTGCAGCGATGGAAGCTGCTCCGGCAAACGTCCGGGTAAATGTTATTGTTCCAGGACAGGTCATGACACCGGCGACAGCGGAATGGGCCGCCAAGACGCCTGAAACTGCCGCAAAAACAGCAGGCGCTATTCCCATGTTGCGCGGCGGGCAACCAGACGAGCTTGCACAGGCGATTGTTTTCCTTCTGTCAGACGCTGCGAGCTATATCACGGGCGTCGCACTGCCCGTTGATGGTGGCAAGGCTGCCCAACTCTACTTGCCATCCTAGGCTCAGATTGATGCTCGATTTCACTGGCAAAAAGGTTGTGGTCACCGGTGGAGGCGTGGGTATTGGTCGCGCCATTGTCGAGGCGTTTCACGCGGCCGGTGCGAAGGTTTTGACGATCGAACACAATGCCGATCGCGCTTCGGCATTGCGCGCCGAAAGCCCGGATATCATCGTGATCGACGGCGATGTCACATGTGAAAATGATCTCCAATCGTTGACAAATGCGGTCGCGGCCGAATTCGGGGCTCTGGACGTCCTCGTGAACAATGTCGGTGACTTCCTGGTGATTGGGCCGTTCGAAGCCATGAGCGCAGCCGATATGGATCGGGTCCTATCGACCAATCTCGGGCAGGCGATGCGCGTTACGCAAATGATGCTCCCTGCTTTGAAGCGGGCTGGAGCCGGATCGAGCGTCATCAACATTTCTTCAATCGAAGCATTCCGGGGTGTCCCGAATTGCGTCGTCTATGGTGCCGCAAAGGCCGGCCTCACCGGATTCACGATGAGCCTGTCCCTTGAGCTTGCGCCGCTTGGCATTCGGGTCAATTGCATCGCGCCCGAAACGACGGATACGCCGCAACTTGCGATTGACTATGTCATTCCGCAGAAAAACCGCGCGAACATGGACAAATGGATACCGCTTGGTCGTTTTGGCAAACCTGACGATTGCGCGGGCGCCGCTCTTTATCTGGCCAGCGATCTTGCCAGCTGGGTAACGGGGACAACGCTGCACGTTGACGGAGGCGCCCTGGCGGCGGCTGGCTGGACACGCACGCCCGACGGTCAATGGACAAACACACCGCTTGTCAGCGGCAATGCAATCGAATTGCCAGGAGCATAGGCGAATGAAAGTCCTAATTGTCGGCGGCACAGGTGCGTTGGGAGGGCATTGTGCCATCCACCTGGCCTCAAAGGGCCACGACGTCTCCATCGGCGGGCGCAAGCCTGCGCATGCTGCAACGCCCATGGCCGCAATGCCTTTTCTGCAGGGCGACTATATCAACGGCGATTTTACGTCGGAGCGATTAAACGCGTTCGACTGGGTAGTCTTCGCGGCAGGCAATGATCCGCGCCATGTTCCTCGGGATGCGGATTTTGGGGATTTTCTATTCCGGGCAAATCATGTTGGAGTACCGGGCTTCTTCGCAGCATGCCGCGAGGCAGGTGTGAAGCGCGCGATACAATTGGGCAGCTATTACCACCAGGCTGCACCCCAGTTGCTCGACGGCAATGGCTATATCCGGTCTCGGAAGGCCGCCTGCGAAGGCGCGAGGGCGCAGACGCGGCCGGGGTTCGACGTGATCAGTGTCAACGCCCCCTTCATGGTGGGCAGCGTCCCGGGGCTGCCGAGCGCGATTTTCGAGCCCTACACACATTGGGCAGAGGGCAAGATCCCGATCCCGCATTTCGGGCCGGCCGGGGGCACAAACTTCATGTCTTTCCAGTCCCTATCCGAAGCAATTGATGGCGCCCTCAATAGGGGCGAGGCTGGCAAGGCCTATCTCGTGGGAGACGAGAACCTGAGCTTTATCGCATATTTTCAACTCTTTTTCGATGCGGTTTCAACTGATGTAAAGCTGGAAGAACGCGACATGGAACATCCATTGTTGCCGGATGTCGCCATCCCGCAGGGTCGCGGCAATTGGGTGAGCTTCGAGCCTGACCCGGGCGAGGTTGAATTGCTCGGCTATCGGCGACGCGATGTGAGGAATGCCGTCGCCGAGGTTGTTGCGCAGTTTCGTTCATGAGCGTTGCTGTCATCACTGGCGCCGGTTCGGGCATTGGTGCAGGTCTGGCCCGAGAAGCGGCACGTCGTGGCATGGACGTCGTACTCGCTGATCTGGATGCTGCCGCGCTTGCAGCAGTTGCAACTGAAATCGGCGGGAAGACCATTGCGCAAGCGTGCGACGTAACGAACCTCAAGGATGTGCAATTGCTCGCGGAAGAGACGTTCCGGGTTTTTGGCCAGGTAGACCTTCTCTTCAATAATGCTGGCATTTTGCGCACTGGACTGACTTGGGAAATCGACCCTGAAGACTGGAACAAGGTCCTGAATGTCAACATCATGGGCATCGTGAACTCCCTTCACGCCTTTGTGCCAAAAATGCTCGCTACCGATATTTCGTCACGCATCATCAACACGGCATCCGTGGGCGGGTTCCTGCCCTCGCCGTTCATGGCACCTTATTCCGCGACCAAGTTCGCCGTTGTCGCGCTGACTGAAGCCCTTACCGGTGAACTCAAGGCGAACAACTCGAGAATCACTGTGTCCTTGCTGGCACCGGGGCCGGTGAAGTCCCGCATATTCGATGCCAAACCGCACGCGTCATCGCGAGAATTCCATTCCGCCATGACGGCCATGCTGGATACCAACGGCCTGACTCCGGACGAATTTTCGCCGCTCGTATTCGACGCCATTGATCGCGGAGACTATTGGATCATCCCGCAACCCGAAATGTTCGAAGAGGGATTTCGGAGCCGCAATCGCATGATCGAAGAACGATCATCGCCCATCTTCTATGGTGTCGAAAGAGAATGAACATGGACTGGGACAAGGAAGTCGACGTCATTGTTGTCGGCTCGGGGGCTGGAGGCCTCTTATCGGCATTGGTTGCTGCACATCATCACGCCGATGTTCTGGTTGTGGAGAAGGAAAAGCTGTGGGGCGGCACCTCGGCGACATCCGGCGCGGGTATCTGGATTCCCGCAAGCGACCAGGCTCGTGCTGCGGGGTTCGAAGACGATACTGCAGAAGCATTCAAATATGTCCGCAAACTCTCTGCGGACAACGTGCCTGACGCGAATATCAAGGCCTATGTCGAAAATGCTTCTGCCATGCTGCGGTGGGTCACCGCGAACACCGAAATCGAATATCAGGCTTTTCCTTATCCCGACTATCACGCCGAAGAACCCGGCGGTTCCCCCTCGGGTTTCCGAACGCACATGCCGCTTCCGATCGACGGCCGAAAACTTGGCAGGGATGTTGAAACGCTGCGGTTCGCATCGCCGGCGGCAAGCTTGTTCGGCTATCTCAACTGGCATTTCGACGAAACGTACATCATGCTTTTTCGCGCTCGCGGCTGGCAATGGCATCTTGCAAAAAGCCTTGCCCGATACTGGTTCGACTGGCCGTTCCGTTTCAAGAGTCGCAAGGATCGCCGGCTGACACTGGGGAACGCCCTGCTCGGCGGGCTCAGGCTTGCGGTGAATGAAAAGAATATACCTGTCTGGCTGGAAACACCGCTGATCGAACTGGTGAGCGAAAAGGGTCAGGTGACCGGCGCGCTCATTCGTCGCAAAGGCAAGGAGATCCGGGTCCGCGCGCGCAAGGGCGTGATCCTTGCAGCGGGCGGCTTCGACAAGAACCAGGAGATGCGCGACGCAAATGCTCCGCTTTACCGAAATGCCCAGCTTTCAGGCGGAACTGCCGGCAACACGGGTGACAGCATCCGCGCTGCGATCGGGGTGGGGGCTGACACGATGAACATGCATTCGGCCTGGGCCGCTCCGGTTTTCTATGTCCCCGGCGAAGACCGAGGCAGGCTCTGCACGATCGAGCGAGCGCTTCCGGGTTGCCTCATGATAAACCAGTCCGGCGACCGCTATCTGAACGAAGCAGCCTCCTATCATGTCGTCGGTCAGCAGATGGCCCGACGCCAGGCCGAACACGGCGACGCCAGCCCCAGTTGGTTCGTATTCGACCATCGCTACCGCCACAGCTATCCCGTGGGGCCACTGCTGCCACTCATGCCAGACTGGCTGCAGCGAGGCGAGGTGCGGTCGATCCTGAAAAAGGGTCGGACGGTCGAAGAGCTGGCCATTGCGATAGGCGTTGATCCTGCTCGCCTTGTCGCGACCATGACGCGATACAATGAGTTCGCTGCGAAAGGGGAAGATCCGGACTTTCGTCGCGGTGAAGCGGCCTATGACAAGATGTATGGCGATCCGTCGGTTGCACCCAACCCTTGCCTGCGTCCGCTGGTCAAGGCGCCCTATTTCGCCATGCCCATTTATCCGGGCGACATCGGTACCAATGGCGGCCTCAAAACCAACCAGTCAGCACAAGTCATCGGTACTGATGGTCAACCGATTACTGGTCTGTACGCTATTGGCAACAATGCCGCTTCGGCAATGGGCGAGAGTTATCCGGGCGCCGGCGTCACAATCGGGCCTGCCCTGACATTCGGCTACATTGCCGCCAGGCAAATCACAGGAAGCAACGCATGAACGGACGTTTGGAAGGTCGGGGCGCAATCGTGACTGGAGCCGGACGCGGAATTGGCCGTGCCATTGTGCAGCGACTGACAAGCGAGGGCGCCATATTGGCGGCGCTTGATATCAACCGGTCCGATGCGCAGGCCAGCGGTGGCGCGCTCGCGCTCCAATGCGATGTCACGGATGCGGAATCCGTCAAGGCCGCTGTCGCCGAGGCGCGCAAGCATTTTGGACGCCTTGATATCGCAGTAGCCAATGCGGGCATCGGTTCCGCGGCACATGACGGCTCCGAACAGTTCTATGGAGCAATGGCGAAACGTACGTCTGAGCTCAGTGAAACCGGAAAGTCTGACACCTTTGTCGATCAATTGATTCACATGGAAGACTCTGGATGGGCCGGTGTCATGGCGGTCAATATTGACGGCACGTTTCGCCTTGCGCGCGAGTTCGTGAGGGTCCTTGCACAAGACGGCAATCCCGGAAGCTTCATTGCCATCAGTTCGACCAGTGCGCAGTCCGGCGAAGGCTCTCCACATTATTGCGCTTCAAAAGCTGCGATCATCGGCCTGACGCGACAACTGGCGCGCGAGCTTGCGCCGCGCAAGATCCGCGTCAACGCCGTAGCTCCCGGACCGACCAACACCCCGATCATGCAGGGCATACCCGATGATTGGATCAAATCGATGGAAGCGAGCATTCCCTTGGGCCGCATGGCTGATCCGGCAGAAATTGCCGCTTCTGTCGCTTTTCTTGCTTCGGATGATGCAAGCTTCGTCAACGGCTCGGTGCTCGTTGCCAACGGCGCGAGCTACTATTTCTGACGCCTCCTGACCTGAACCAGCCCCCCGAGCATGCCGGCATAGAAATCACCGTTCGGCGCAATCGACATGGAAGCCCAGTTGTTGTCGAACGCCTTTCCGCGCCCTGTTGGAATCTTGATGATCTGGCGACCGGTCCGGAAGTCCAGGCCAACGATTGACCAGTCCTGGTCTTGCCGCCCGTCGGGATCAGTTACACGGTCAAAGCTGTAGAAATAGGCGATACCGCTTGCTGCCGACAGCTTGGGCACGACAGAGGGAACCTTCAGCTGCGACGTCCACACCGTGTCGCAACCACTTTCGTCTTCGCGCACATCAACCCGAACGACACCCCCTGCAATAGCATCCCAGTCCTTCTGCTCATGCGCGCTCTTGAAGCCTGCGTTGTTCTCCAGAATGATGGATCGCCCCCAGCCAATCATGCTGTTGTCGGTAGCGCTGGCGCCCTCCTTAAAAACCGGGACGGCACAGACACGCCTCCCGTCGTTTCGGGAAAGCACTACGATGTTGATACGCCCATCGGCATTGTCGGCAAAAGTAAGCCAGTCGGAGCCCAGCAAAGTCGGCGTAGTTCCGCTTCCCTGATTGATGGACCCAATTTTCCGACCCGTTCCCCTATCATATGCCGAACGCCACAGTTGACGGGGTCGACCATCCGCACCTGCCGCAAATGCATATTGAGCGTGGTCAGAAAGCACATACACGGCCCTGGAATCCATCGCGAGCGCGTTCTGGATTTCCTCCCCATGCAACGCAAGCATCGCAACCCGCCCGCTCCTTGGATCCAGCGTGCCAAGTCGACCATTTCGCGTGGTCCACCAATATCGGCCCTGGTGATCAGGCATCACAGTAGTGATCTTGTCGCATTCGCCCTCAGGAAACCAATTGTTCCAATTGAGACAGTCGTGCGGAACATAGGATTTCAAATCCCACTGGCGCTCAACTGCGAAAGTCCATCGCCCCTGCGACTGCGATGCAGCAAGACGCTGGACGATCCATTGGCTGTTGGCAAAGACGAGACGATCATGGTTGTCGAGGAACATGTATGCGCCCCCTGAACTGTCATTCATCATGATCCCAATGTCCCGCTTGACCAGCGCTTCGAAGGAACTTGGCCGCATCGGCAAATCGTAACTGGCAAGAACTTCAAGAGTTTCCGGCTCAAGCAAAACCATTCGAAAGCCGAAAATACCTCCGCACATCGCGATCGGTTTTCCATCCGACCTGTAGACGAATGTCGAGCACTGGCGTGGCAGACCATTGCCCGAGCGGCGGCTACGCACTTCCAGATCCTGCCCAAAAGGCCCCGCCGCCAGGTGCGTATCAGATTGCCCGCCATCCCCGTGCATCGTGCCATTGGTCCCTGCGGCCAAGAATGGGTTGGGCGAAATTGCACCTGCTACCGGAGCTGGCGCAAATGACCCGTCCAGCAAGATTTTGGTATTTGATCCGCCTTCAATGGGTCGCGCCTCTGCAACTTCCCGGTCGGCATTCTTCCACCAGCCGGCCCCGGCAATCGCAATGAGAATGAGAAGTGCAAGAAGGCACCCACACCCCCGTTGCTGGCGGCGGCCCGACTTCCTTGGAGGCACGCCGACATGTTCTGCCATCAATCCGCCCTGACTTTCACTTTGGGGGCGCCCTGCCCCCGCCGCATCGTTTCGATGAATTTCTCAAGCGGCGCCGGCTCTGCAACGGGGCCGCCCTCATCACCCTCACGAGCCCAAAACTCCTCGAAACTTGGGAAGAGCTTGTGAAAATTGCCCTCAGCCCATTCGGTACCTGGCCAACGCATCTTCTTTGGACCGATCGGCGGCTTGTTCTGGTCGGTGGCGTACCAATACAGCGGCAAGCGCCGAGCAAAGTACCAACGCCCCTCTGTTCGGACATAGTCATCGGCATACATCATCTGCATGAGCACCCACTCGTCGCCAGTCTCATGTTCGTTCTTGGAATAAACGATCCCATGCGCATGATCGGGATCGTCAAATTCAATGATGTGTCCGCCTATGTGATGGGATGTTCCTGTAAAGGGCGACCGCAACGTCCTGTCCATATAGGCCCGAAGGGCAAGTCGCCCAGACGAGTCCTTTCCGACACGCACGTCCATTGGAAAGAGCGAAACCATGGCATCCATGTCCCGCATGTCCAGCGCAAGAGCATATTTGGCCGGGAGCTGGCGGATGGCATCCAGCGATTCCAACCGATCAATTCTCTCCTCCAGACTGGCCACTGCGTACTCCATATTTGCGTAATTCCAAAAGCTTCATGCTACGATTATCATTCTTGTATTGTTGATATATTCCATATATCGTAGTGGCAACAATAATAAATTACGCATATCGCGATTGTTCGGCTGAGATTGGGAGAGCCTGCCATGAGAAATGCCCTTGTAAAATCCCTTTTGCTGTCCGCCGCATGTGTCGGCGCTTCGCCTGCCTTTGCTCAGGAAGAAGGAACGTCCAGCGACGGTTTGGGCGAAATCATCGTCACGGCCCAGAAACGTGCGGAGAATATTCAGGACGTCCCTATCGCAATTTCTGCGGTAGGATCGGAGTATCTGGAATCCCGCGGGATAAGTTCCATCGATAGCCTCGGTACAATTGCACCAAACGTCAAGATCGAACGCGCGCCTTCGAGCAAGACAATCACCCAGATTGCCATTCGAGGATCAGTGACAATCAACCCCGCAATCACCTGGGAACCGGCAGTTGGACTTTACCTGGACGGTGTTTACATCGCCAAGGCCCAAGGCTCGATCTTCGATATTGCAGACCTCGAAAGAGTTGAAGTTCTGCGCGGCCCGCAAGGAACGCTTTATGGCCGCAATGCACTCGCCGGTGCGATCAACCTGATCACCAAAAAACCGTCGGGCGAGGCGGGCGGCTCGATGGAATTGACCTATGGCGCCTATGACTACAAGAAGATCAAGGGTATCCTCGATTTGCCGCAGATGGGCATCTTCTCGGCCAAACTGTCCGGCCAATATGTAAAACGCGACGGTCTGGTGGACATTGTGCCCAATCCTGTTGCTGGCGTATTGAGCGCTTTGCCGAATGTCGTGAACCAAACCGACACAATCGATAGCGGAAGCTTCATGGCTCAGGTCCGCGCCCAATTGAGCGACAGCGTCACGATCGATTACACCTATGACTATAACAAGCAGAAGCAACGTCCGCCGTTTGCACAGCTTCTGCGCGTGAACCGCAATGGCGATCCCCGCGACATATTCGATCCCGCCTCGCCAAGTTTTCCGTTTGGCGGCGCATTTTTCCCGTTACACTTGTATGCAAATCCCAAGCGTCAGAGCGTGGCAAGCATCGATGGCAATGTTTATGAGCGTTCGCGCGCTTATGGTCACGCCCTGACTCTGACCGCGGATCTGGGCAATGCCACCTTGAAGTCGATTACGGCATATCGCGATCTGGCTTGGTCCGACGGGCTTGACCTCGATGGATCGCCAACGCCCGTTGCATTCACCCAACGGATTACCGACTACCATGCTCTAAGCCAGGAACTCCAACTGACAGGCACTGCGTTTTCAGACCAACTGAATTACGTCCTAGGCGCCTTCTACTTCAAGGAAAAGGCGGAAACGCTTGGTCCGCAAGTCTTCTTCGGCGGCGGGGCAGATTTCCAGTCTGACTATGGGTCACACACCAAGGCAATCGCGCTTTATGCCCAGCTGGACTACAAGATTACCGATGCCCTCAAACTTTCGCTGGGCGGTCGATACACCCACGAAACGAAGGATGTACGGCGCTACCTCAGAGTCAATTTCGATGCGGCAAACGGGATCTTTTCTCCTGTCGTTGTCGCAAACATTCCCTATGGCGGCGTGCCGGACGCAAAATACAACAATTTCTCGCCAGCAGCCACTTTGAGCTATGCTGCCAGCAGGAATATCAATGTCTATGGTCGCTTCGCGCGCGGTTTCAAATCCGGTGGTTTCAATGGCGAAACCAACGACTTCGCGGCACCGACAGCTGCCTGCCCGACCGGAGCTCTGGAACTCTGCGATCCCTACAATCCAGAGAAGGTCGACAGCTACGAACTGGGGATCAAGACTAAACTGGCGGATGGCCGGCTGATCCTGAACGTCGCAGCCTTTCGCGACCAACACAAGGACATCCAGCTTTCGATCTTCCGTGCCACAGGCGCTGCATCCTCAATCGTCCGGAATGCCGCTTCGGCCCGGATTCAGGGATTGGAATTCGAAGCGGTTGCCCGCCCGGTTGATGCCCTTACGGTCAATGCAACGCTCGCACTGCTCGACGCGAAGTACAATAAATACCTTGATGCGGGCCTGGATGTGTCAAACAATCGTGCTTTCCCGCATACGCCCAAGAGAAGTGCTTCGCTCGGTGTCGATTGGGCCGTTTTCAAGGGAGATTGGGGCAAGTTCAACCTGTACGGGGATGTCAACTACGTCTCCGCCTACTTCACCTTCCCCTATCCGTTGGTCACTCCAACGCCTTCCGACCAGAACGCCTACACGACGCGCTCCAAGGGGCGAACAATTGTCAACCTGCGTGCGGCCATTTCCGACATTGAGATCGGTGGCGTGAAAACGGAAATCGCAGCTTTCGTCCGGAACCTGACGAAGGAAGACAATCCCAGCAACTTTATCGATTTCGGGCCTGGATTTGGTGGCCTTACGCTCGGTTACTTCCCCGACCCCCGCACATGGGGAATCTCAGCCGCTGCACGCTTCTAGGAGATTTGAGTGAGCCCCTCGGAAAAGCGCTTCGCAATTGTCGGCGCAGGCATGTCTGGAATCCTGTGTGCGATCAAGCTGAAGGAAGCCGGTCACAAGCATATCACAGTTTACGAAAAGGCAGACCGTATTGGCGGCACTTGGCGTGACAATCGTTATCCGGGGCTCACGTGCGACGTTCCCGCGCATGCCTACACCTATGAATTCGCTCCAAACCCTGAATGGTCAGCCTATCTGGTCGGGGGCGACGAGATCCAGGCCTATTTCGAGAAAGTGGTGCATGATTACGACGTCGCCCCTCTCATTCGATTCAATAGTGAAATAGTCAGTATGGTTTGGGCCGACGACCATTGGCAGATCGAGACTGCAGATGGTCATACAGACATTGCCCATGTTGCGATCATGGCAACGGGCGTGCTGCACCATCCCAAATTTCCCGACATACCCGGGCTGGACAGTTTTTCCGGAAAGACCATGCACAGCGCGCAGTGGGACGTCGATTTCCCGCTTGCCGGCAAGCGAGTGGGGGTCGTCGGTAACGGCTCCACAGGTGTGCAGATCGTCACGCATCTGGGCAAATTCGGGCAGGATATCGTCCACTTCCAACGCTCGCCACAATGGATGATGCCTTATCCCAATTTCACATATTCGGAGGAGGACAAGGCCCGCTTTCGGCAGAGCGTCGAGGCCATTGATGCCATACGCTACGATGAGACCTATTGGTCGAACGTTCGGCGGTTTACGACCGGCATTACGGATATCGATGGTCCTCAAATGCAGCAAATCGAAGATGCATGCCGGACATTCCTTGAAACGGCGGTCGCGGATCCGGTCTTGCGGGAAAAGCTCACCCCAAATTACCGCGCGGCGTGCAAGCGACTTATCTATTCCTTCGACTATTATGCTGTTGCCCAACAGCCAAACGTCGAGACCATAGTCTGCGGGATCCGCGAAATTGTGCCTGAAGGCGTTATTGACAACGACGGCACCCTTCACAAGCTGGACGTCCTTGCCCTTGCCACAGGATTCCGGACCGACAGATTTGTCCGACCAATTTCGGTCAAGGGCATTGGCGGTCGCGACATTGAAGATGCCTGGGCGGAGCGGTGCTGCGCCTATATGGCCATTTCAATTCCCGATTTTCCGAACTTTTTTCTGTTCAATGGGCCCAGTTCGCCTGTCGGAAACTTTTCGCTTATTGACGTCGCGGAACGTCAGTGGGGCTATGTTTCCCAGTTGCTTGACCGTGTCTCGTCCAGCAACGCGAGTGGAATTGTTGCCAGCAAGGCGGCGTTCGATGACTATGAAAATCGCCGCATAGCCGCAGCCAAAGCAACGATCTTTGGCTCTGGGTGCACCAGCTGGTACCTCGACCAGACTGGTGTTCCCATCACTTGGCCTTGGGATTATGACGCGTTCGCCAAGGCAATGGCAAAGCCCGAATTCGACGCATTCGACATGGTTTAGGGCCTAGTTCTGCTCATACCATTCAAGCCATTGAGTCGTATCGACCCGAGCTTCTGGTTTGCGTCCTGTCTGGCCAAGCAGGTGAAAGGTCAGCCGTTCCGATGCAGGTATGGGACGGGCAATCTCGTAGACACGATCATATTCGCTATGCGCGATCTTCCACCCGTCTGACGTGCGCACATATCGGTCTCGATACAGTGCGGTGCCAATCGTGTCTTCCTTGCGGATCGGGTCGATAAAGCGATCTTCCAGGTACCATGTTCCTTCCGCACTGTCAGGACCCGTGAAGCTGATCTCGGGACAATGGCCAAGATGTTGCGCTACGATGTCGCAATTGAAAGCACTGCCGATGAAATCCAGCATGTTCTGGCGACCCTGCAATCGGGCGCGATAGCCCCCGCCGCGATAGTCGATTGTGACATCTTCGGTGAAGACCGTTGCGAGATCCGCCGCATTGCCGGTATCGATCGAGCGAAAGTAGCAATGCTTGAGCTGCTTGATTTCCTCGAGATCTGAAAGCTGTTCAATACTGAATTTCAATTGCCCGCCTCCCCGAAATTCGCCGGCGCTTCCCCCATGACGACGACTTTCGCTTGTCCTTTTTCAACGCCATGAATCAGGCAGCTTTTTCGCTTGGTTCTGGTTTCCGCGATCCACCAGCGCCCGTCGCGTTTCACGTAGACATCATCATATTCCACACCCATCTGCGTCAGCGTTTGGGCTTCGAGATTGATGTTGTGAAAATAGAGCGACCATTTGCCTGTCGCTTGCGTCTCGCTCAGGAAGCTGATGATCCCGTTGGAGCCATGATGGATGTCGAAAATTCCCGGCGCGCAGCCCATCTGAGCGTACACCGCAACAAAATCATCGCGATTGTCAAAAGCCGGAAATCCGTCAAAGGCGACAATGGCCCCTAGCGGCAGCAAGGTGTCGCGCAATGCTTCGGGATCCTTTGAATCGCAGGCGCGAAGATAACTGGCCTTGAGGTCACGAATGGCCCGGTCATCTTCAAGTCTCTGCAATCTTTCTTCCAATTCCATATTTCTTTCCCCTTTGCGTAGAGAATGAAGTCCTCTACTACGCAAATCAAGGTCTAAAGGAGATGGCAGTGCGGTTTGTAGGCAAGAAGGTGCTGGTTACCGGCGCAGCATCTGGTATCGGTCGGGCAACTGCGATCCGGCTCGCCAGTGAAGGCGCCGTCTTGACCATCGGTGATATCAACGAGACGGGACTAAGGGAAACTGCAGGGATGTTGGGCGGCTCGCCGCGCATCCATCCATTCAATGCCGCAGACACCGAGTCATGCCGCGCGCTGGTCGAAGCGTCCGCAAGCGAGGGCCTAGACGCCGTGTGCAACATATCCGGCATGCTGAAATGGGGACCGAGCGATGAGTTCAGCATAGCGGATTTTGAGCTGCTGATGAAGGTGAATGCCACGAGTGTCTTCGCAATTTGTCAGGCCGCGCTTCCCCACCTGGTCAAGAGCAAGGGCAACATCGTCAACACTGCATCGACTGCGGCGCTCCAGGGAATTGCCTACACAATTGCATATTCGGCATCAAAGCATGCCGTTGCGGCCATCACCAAAGGTCTGGCGATTGAATTCGCGTCCAAAGGCGTTCGCGTCAATGCGATATGCCCTGGGCACGTAAACACGCCGATGGGCAACAGCCCACCGCCACCCGGAGACGTGGACTGGTCTCTTGTGATGCGGAATGCGCCAAAGCTCGTGGACGGCAGTTGTGACCCAGAGGACGTTGCGGCGATGTTTGCCTATCTGGCCAGTGACGAAGCACGCAAGATCACGGGTTCCTTGTTCACGATCGACGGCGGCCAGCTTGCAGGCTGACAGGTGCGGCCGAAATCACCGGGCGGCCATGCCGTCTGGTGATTGGCCTCTGGATGATCGGCAACGCTAAGCCAGGTCGGCAAATCCAAGGAGCATTCTTGCGGCCTCACCGCCATCGAGTGGCGCGTTGATACGCCTCGAAACGCGCCAGCCTTCCGGCATTCGGGTCAATTCCCATCGATTGGCCGCAACCCGCCAGACAATATATCCCGTCTCGTCACGACAGAAGACGACACTGTGCCCGCGCGCAACTGCGGTATCCCCGTCAAGTTCAATCGCAACGGGACCAAGCAGATGAGCGCAACCCTTTGCTAGAAGGTTCTGATGCATCTCGCCGTCAATCAGCCCCGCGATGGCCGCCTGCCCTTTGGCCTCAGCCACGCCCCCTACAGCATATGTGCCGCTCTCCGACCAAAGGCCGGCCACGCCTGCCGCATCGCCGGCATCTGCCATCGGACCATATCGCGCGACCAGTTCTCGGATCGCGTCCTTGTCCTCAAGCACGCGAAGCCGGGTTGCAAGCAGCTGGACACGTTCCGTAACGGCGTCAGTCAATTGCGTTACCGACAACCGCATGTCTGGGGCGGTAAAGAAAATTGAAAAGCAGCGCCATCACCATGCAAAGGGCGATGCCCTCGACAACCTGGGTCCAAAGCAACAGCCAGCTTGTATCCTTGACCGCAACAAAGAACTGCATGTTCGGAATGACGACGAAGAGTCCGCCCCAAGCGCCCCACCAAGCTGCATTCCTCGCTCCGCGCGCAGGATAAAGGCGCAAGAACAAGAAGCTGAACATCAACAGCTGGATGACGTAAGTTGCAAAAAGGAATGCGAAAAGGTCTTGCATTTCCGACGATGGTCGCTGCGGATAGCCAGCATACATGTCTCTTGCGAGCGTGCCATGAAACGCAATGTCGAGGACAAAAATCACCACCGCGCCGATCGTTCCGGCTACAAGAAATCGCATCCAGTCAATCTTCTGCGTCATATTCCTGGCCTTCAACCTGTTGCGGTCCCTGCGGCAAAAAGCGCCTCCGCCCGGGCCTTGAGGGCTAACCCCGAATCATCAAAGGCCCGTTTGATCCATGGCCCTGCAAACCGGAAGACGTGAATGCCATTGGCGCCCAGAAAAGCATCAGTGGAATAGTAGCGGCAGCTGTTGGGCCCAATGGGCTCAATGACCTGATCGCGGCGTGCCGGGTAGGGCCAGAAATCAAGATTTGGAAATTCCCAGCTCAAGAGGCGCTCAGGTTCATAGCCACATATGTATTCAAGGTTTGGAACTGTCGGCCCGCCGGCCGTCGCATAATTGATCAAGGTCATGTCTATGGGATCGCCCATCTTCAGCGAAGACACCGCCCGGATGCAGAACGGGTTCCACTCATTGTAGCGGGGCAGGTCCGTCAGGATATCCCAAACCACCTTGGAAGGAGCCTTGATTTCAAATGTTTCCGAGCGCGTGACGGCATCGGGATTGAATCCAAATGTTGGATCTTCCTCATGGCTTTTTGCGGCCTTGATCCAGTCAAGCATTACAATTCCTCCAGTTTCACAATGCGGGCATGCGGCAAAGGATGCACTTTTGCGCCAGCCCAGCGCAGCAGCGCAGTACCCTCCCTATGGGCGCATGTGTCTATCCAGTTTCCAACTCCTGGATCCCGCGCTGCACATATGATCCTGACACTGCCATCAGCTTCAAGCTTTGCGCTGCTCTTGTTCAGCGTGATCTGGCGAAACCGGTAGTCGAAGCTTTCCATCCACCAGTTGTCGAGCTGAAAATTCCAATAATCGCATTCAGGAGGCGTGACCTCGATCACCCAAGCTTCGTCGGGCTCGATCCGCCAATAGGAATGCGCATAGTAGATGTCCTTTGCTCCGCCCCCCTTCTGGAACATGGACTGGTCAATTGCCGCAAATTGATTGGGGTTCTCGCGGAACAATCGCGTCCAGTCCGCAAAGGTGCTGGCAATGCCACGAACAAATTGAGCGGATGTCGCGAGCCCCGCCGCCAGCCTGTCGGGCGAAAGCGGCGTGGGGACTGCCGGACCTCCGATACGCTCGATCTTGAACTCCCCTCCGCGCTCCGAATCACGGTCCAGTGCGGATTGCCGCAAAACAATGACACTCGCATCCGGTTCCAGCCGAAGCCAGTTTTTTGGCTGAGGCGTACAGGAAGCAATGATTTCCAGCTCGCCGTCCGGCCCCCATTCGATATCGCTGTCGAGCAGTTGGCCTGTGGCATGGGCACTCCCGTCGATGTGATAGCGCATCGCATTGGCGACGATGGAAAAGTAGAACATCGATCCGCGCTTCCCGGTAATGCGATAATCGCAATCTCCCCGTATGGACGCGTTCCAGTAGATGTTGTCGGGATTGTCGGCCCCGATCTTCGCCGTTTCATGGCTGAGCTTGTAAAAGAACGGAAAATCCGGGTCGGACGCTTCGACATATTGTTCCAGGGCAAGCTTCGTGAGGCGTGACAGGTAGCGAAAGCCTTCCGCGCGAATCAGGGGGTCATCGGGAACATCGGGCGCGAGGATAATGTCGCCGGCGTCAGCGAGCCGTGCACAGAAATCTCTCCAGGCTGCAGCAATATCTGTCATTGACCGCTCCTCAAGGGGCCACCCAATCGCCGCCATTCACATCAAGCGCGGCGCCGGTGATCTCGCTCGCATAGTCAGAGAGCAGAAAATAGACCGCCTTGGCGCAATCCGCGTCTGGCGGGATATGGCCTACAGGAATTTCAGATGCCCGCTGCTTTTGAAAGGCCGAGCCCGCTTCACCCATTGAGGTGAAATACCCTTGCAAAGGGGCACCATCCATCCAGCCCATGAGCGCGGTATTGACCCGGATGCCCGTCCCACCCAATTCAACCGCAAGCTGGCGGCTTAGCTGATTGAGTGCTGCCTTTGCCATTGCATAGCCCCCCTCGCCGGGCATGGGCTTCCGCGTCGCGAGGGTCGAGACATTGACAATCGAACCCTTGCCTTGGGCCCGCATCGCCGGAATGACGGCCTGGGCCATGCGCAATCCTCCCACGGCAACGACATCGAGAACCTGCGCCAGTTGTTCAATCGGATGAGCTTCCAGATTGGCCCAGTCTGGGTGGTAATAGGCCGAATGGACCATGCCATCGATCCGCCCCCATTTACCGAGCGCAGCCTTGGCAAGCGCATTGCACTCTTCCGTTCTGGATACATCGCAGCGCACGGCAATCGCATCGCCGCCTTTGCCCGTTATGTCAGTCGCGATCTCATGAATCGCCTCGACCGACCGTGCTGACACAACAACCTTGGCTCCTTCGGCAGCCGCGCCGCGACACATGGCTTGCCCCATACCGGGGCCCGCGCCAGTGATGACAATGACCTTGTCTTTCAGGATCATAAGTACCTCTCGTGATAGAAGGCGAAAGTCGAAGCGATGTCGTCCGGCAATATGCCAAAGTCTGCAGCTGCGTACCTGTGGCGCGGCCGTGCTTCCCGAGCATTCTGAGCAATCGCTTGCTCGACCGCGCGGCAATCGGCCTCATCGAAACCAAGATTCAGGGCCGACATCACCCGCTGCGCAGTGCCCAATGGATTGCCGACCGTATCGTCATATCGCACATCAATGACCTGATCTTGAGGAAGCCGCGCCCGAATTGCCTCAAGACGTTCCAGGCCCTCGCGGAATCTGCGGCTCCAATGCTGGCCCTGCAATTCCTTTCGGTATGTCGTGGATGAATTGACCGACAAGGATGCGCACATGCTGCAATAACTTGGCAAGACGTCGATGACATTGCGATGCGTCATCACAAGCTTCACATCTGGCCACACCTTCAGCAATCCATCCAATGCGCCAAGCACATAGTGCGGAGTCTTGAAAACCCACGGACGAATGGCTTCACCGCGCATGCGGCGCTGATGCTGGATCGCCTGCATGAAGCGATACAGATCGCGGATCGCCGGCTCATGGTCCTGCTCGGCTTGCCAATAGCCATAGGCGTGGATCGGCATCATGGAATCAAACGTGGTCGAGAGGAACGTCCGGTCCAGCAGGACAACTTCCTCATTGATGTCCATCGCATCCATCGGATCGATGCTTTCGAAGTCCGGCCACTCGTTCAGAAGCCAATCCACCATGGCCTTGGCGGCATGCTGCCGCGGAGAGGGATTTTCTCGCTCCTCTCCAGGCAATGGAAATGGAAATGCAGTTTCCCACCACCAAAGTGCCGTAAGCTTCGGCGAAGCGGCAAGCACACGGTGCATCATCGTCGAACCCGTGCGCGGCAAACCGATGATGGCGCAGGCCAGTTCGATTCTTTCGTCCCTGGCCGCCGGGTAATCCTTGAAATACTGCACGAGTTTCAACCGATCCGAAAGCGCGCCCTGAATACGGGCGCCGGCACTGCTTTCGGGAGACAGGAGTCCTGCGTCACGGTTCACATCATCAACCAGCCGGGTGAGGGGCTCGACAAACCAGGGGTCACCGAGATCCTGCAGCCCGCTTTCGGCACGGGCCCTATCGAGCAAAGCCTCCACCGCAAGGGTCATGCCTTGGCCCCGTTGCTGCCAAGTCCCGCGAGCAGTTCGAATGCGAAGGACGGATCCTCAAGCGTATCGCACCCATGCGGAGCCTCCGCCCCGGCGATCGCGAAGCCTTCTTCATCGACCGGACGACGATATCCATGGTCAAACACGATCTTGCGATGAATGAATTTCCATGCCCCATGACGCCGCTCATACTTGTCGAGATAACGGCCGTGAATGACCAGTTCCTGCCGCTGCGGCGGGCGAGTCCGGTGAAAATTGTATGAATAGTGTTCGCCTTCGGCATAGTCGCCTTGCACGGCGAAGATACTGTTGCCAATCGAATGAATGGTGCATTCCATGACCGACAGGGCTTGCCTGACCCAGGCGACATAGTCGTCCGCAGTGCCGCAGAACATGCCGCCATGGTCGTCAATCGCATCGTCGTGGTAGCAGGCACGAACAAGGTCAAAGTCGCGCCGGTCAATTCCGCGACAATAGAGCATCACCAGATCGCGCAACTCAATACGGTCGAGTAGCGCCCGGTCACTCATCCCCGAGCGGCTCCCTTGCCTGCCTGGCGGCCAAAGAAGGTGCAGTCTGCCAAGCTCATGCCGGAGCTGTACCCATGTCCCCAGGCTGGCAGGCCAGACGTGCAGCGTCCGGCCGCGAACAGCCCCCGGATCGCTGTCCCGTCCCGCGCGAGGACTTCCGCCTGAGGCGACGTTCTGAGACCGCCCAAGGTGAAGAAGCTGAAATAGCTGGACTGGAAATTGAGCTCGAGCGCAATGAACGGCCCGTCATCGAGCGGCGTCAGGATCGGCGGCCTCTTGTCGAACAAGGGATCGCAACCCAGCTTCGCATGCTTGTTGTAGAAGGCCATCGTTGCAGACAATGTCCCTTCGGGCATTTCGAGTTCGCGTTCGACTTCTTCCCAGGTGTCTCCCGTTCCCGCGATCGACATGCGCGCGAAGTCCATGAGCTGGACGAAATGCGCATTGTCGAGCAGGAGGTAAACGCGATCGCCCGGCTGATCGACAGCTGCGCGGCTCACGCGGCCATGGTAGCAGTCTTCGTTGATGAATCGTTGACCCTGTCGATTGACGAAGACGCCAAATGCATGTGGCTCGGGCATTGTCCAGGGACAAGTGGTGAAGAATTGCTCCATGTGGATCGCTTCACCACCAGCGCCGAGGCCAAGCATGATACCGCTGCCATCATCCTTGTCGCCTATCGGCGCATTGATCCTGAACGTCTCTGGGCAATATTTTCGCCGCATCTCGTCATTCATGACAAACCCGCCGGTTGCCAGCACCACGCCCCGCGTGGCGCGAACATACCGGTTCTGGTTGTCGATGCGGACAATAAGTCCTGCGATGCGCCCGTTATCCTCGACCAGCCCAAGGACACGCGCGTCGACAATCACGTCAACGCCCTTGGCGCGCGCGGAGGCTTCAAGAGTGTCCACAAGCGGCCGGCCACCACCCCAACCCATGTGCTGGATAACATGACCGCGCGGCGCTGGCCTGGCCATTTCACAGAAAGGCGCAGCAGCTTCGCTCCCTGACCAGATCAGGGTCGAATCATCTGTTGGTTCGATATGTTTGCCGGGCAGGTAGTTGCCCCGGTAAGGGACACCCTGTTGCTGCAGCCATGCATAGTGGTTCAGGGCCTCACGACCGTAAAGCTCGCACTTGGCCTCATCAACGCAGGGGCCTCCGGCAGCCTTGAGGTAGGCAATAAAGTCTTCGGTCGAATCTTCAAATCCAGCGTCCCGCTGAGCCTCCGTACCACCGCTGCCACCGACGTAGATTTCTCCACCTGAAAGGCCGGAAGCGCCCCCGCTTCCCGAGTTGCGTTCGAACAGCATGACCTTCGCGCCCGCATCTGCAGCTTCGATGGCAGCACATGCACCGGTTGCGCCAAAACCGACAATCGCGACCTCGGTCTCGAAATCCCAGGCGGGGA
>JAXMDX010000010.1:0-154336 GCA_046348625.1 Sphingomonadaceae bacterium | reverse complement strand
TTCACCGGGATCGTCCATGGAGTCGTTGTCCAGATCACCGCGTGCGCGCCGACCAATTCAGGAATCGGGCTTTCGACAATCTCGAAAGCCACGTCGATCTGTGTCGAAGTGATATCCTCATATTCAACTTCCGCTTCGGCCAGCGCGGTCTTTTCGACCGGCGACCACATCACCGGCTTTGCGCCGCGATAAAGCTGCCCCGACTCTGCAAACTTCATCAATTCGGCAACGATGGTCGCCTCGGCCTCGAAATCCATTGTCAGATAGGGATGATCCCAATCGCCATTGATGCCGAGCCGCTTGAGCTGTTCGCGCTGCGTATTGACCCAATGCTGCGCATAGGCACGGCATTCGGCGCGGAACTCGTTCGGCGGAACTTCGTCCTTGTTGAGCTTCTTCTTGCGATATTCTTCCTCGACCTTCCATTCGATGGGCAGGCCGTGGCAATCCCAGCCGGGCACATAGGGCGCATCCTTGCCGAGCAGTGTCTGCGTCCGGCACACCATGTCCTTGAGGATATGGTTCAGCGCATGGCCGATATGCATGTCGCCATTGGCATAGGGCGGGCCATCATGAAGGATGAACTTTTCGCGGCCCCGTCGCTGTTCGCGCAGGCGCTCGTAAAGGCCAATTTCCTGCCAGCGCGCCAAAATGCCCGGCTCCTTCTGGGGGAGGCCGGCTTTCATCGGGAAATCGGTCTTCGGCAGGAAAACCGTGTCTCTGTAATCGGGCGCGTCAGTCATAACGCCGCGGGCCTTAGGCGAGCCCGCGCGTCGCCGCAAGTTATCGCCGGATCGAAGGTCCGATCAACGCTGCATCTTCGAGCCAGAGCATGCCCGCAAAATCGCGCGGCACGTCCGGAATCTGCTCAAGCCGGGTCAGGCCGGGAATGCTGTCTGCCGGCGATCCCGGGCCCGTCAGGATCACGCGCGTGTTTGCGGCGGCCATTCTCGCGAGGAATCGCTTGGGCCAGCCCGCGACTTTCCACTTCTCGTCGAGCGGTACCAGGATCGTCCCGCCCTTGCAGATCGCCGGAGTCAGGCCGAACCAGCCGAGTTTGACATACTCGTTGAAGCAGGTGCGAGCGCCCTGGATGGTCCAGGCCCAGGCGTCCGGCGCCTTGGCACGAATGGCCGCGACGGCCTGCGCATCGCCGACAATGCCATAGCGCTCATCCATCGGCCGATTCAGCGTCTCGAAAATGGCCATCACCTTTGCGGCATCCTCGACCTTCAGGATGAAATGATAACGGGGAAATTGTTCGAGCGCTGTTTTTGCCGAAAGGCAGGGGCCGGATGCATCGGCATCCAGCATGGCTCCGCCACCCGCGTCGATCAGCGCCCGGCGAACCCCTTCCAGCGTTGCGCAGCGCGCCTTGTCTTCGCTGTGCGCGGCGACAAGCTGCAGTCCGCCCTTCGGGCTCGGGGCGATCCATGAAGCGTTGAGGAATGAAAGCCCCAGCAAGCCCAGTGCGATGGCCCATTTGGCCAGATTGGCAATCCGCAACGGTGGCTCCTTCGTTATCGCCTGTCGCTCAAAGTTGTGCCAGCACCTCGCGCGCCTGATCGCAATCCAGCCCGATCTGGCGTGTCAGTGCGTCAAGATTTTCGAACTTCGCTTCGTCGCGCAGGAACGCGTGGAATGCGATCTCGATGGTCTGCCCGTAGAGGTCACCCGAAAAATCGAAGAAATGCGGCTCGAGCAATTCCTTGGGCGGCTCGAACTGCGGACGAATCCCGATGCTGGCAGCGCCGTCCAGGATGCGCCCGTCGGCCAGTCGACCACGCACGGCATAAATGCCGTAGCGTGGGCGCAGATATGTGCCCATGTCGACATTGGCCGTCGGGTAACCAAGCTCGCGGCCATTCTTGTCCCCGTGCTGGACAATGCCCTCGACCGCAAAAGGCCGCGTCAGCAACTGCGTTGCCGTTGCGCAATCTCCGGCTTGCAGCGCTTCGCGGATCCGGCTGGATGAAATCACATCGACGCTGTCTGAAACAGGCGCGACCGCCTCTGCGATGAAGCCGTACTTGCGGCCAAGCTCTCCAAGGACACTGACATTGCCGCCGCGGCCCTTGCCGAAGGTGAAATCCTCACCGGTCACCACGCCGCCCACGCCAGCAAGCCTTTGGGTGACGAACTCTTCGGCCGTCAAACTCGCGAGCGCGGCATTGAACGGGAAAACGATCATCGCGTCGGCGCCTGCTTCTGCAAAAAGCCTTTGGCGCTGATTGAGGCTGGTCAGACGGAAGGGCTCGGCCTCGGGGCGAAAAAAGCGCACCGGATGGGGATCGAATGTCGCGACGAGGGCAGGGAGGCCCGCCGCGCGTGCGCGCTCGATCGCGCGCCCGACGACCGCCTGATGGCCCTTGTGAAACCCGTCAAAATTTCCCAGCGCGACGATCCCCCCGCGCATGCGGTCCGGCACCCCCGAGCTGCCATCGAGCCGCTCCATGCCCCCGCTATAGGAAGCGCCTAGCGCGGCGGCAACACCTGCCCGAGTACGCGCAGCACATTGCCACCCATGACCTTGGCAATATCTGCATCGGAAAAGCCGCGATCCATCAGTGCCTGCGTCACAAGCGCCAGCTTCGATGTGTCGAAACCGGTGGTGGTCGCTCCGTCAAAATCCGAACCCAGGCCGACATAGTCAATGCCGACCAGATCGCGGACATGGGCAATGGCCTCTGCAACTTTGGCCGGTTCCGTGCCGCAGACAGCCGCATCCCAATAGCCGATGCCAATCACGCCGCCCGTTTTCGCGACGCCGCGGATTTCATCATCGGTCAGGTTGCGATTGACCTTGCATGTCGCTTGCACACCGCCGTGCGAGGAAACAACCGGCCGCGTTGCCATCGCCAGAACATCCGCGACGGTCTTGTGGCTGGCATGGGCAATATCGACGATGATGTGCCGCCGCTCGAGTTCGGTGACGACCTGCCGGCCAAGTGGTGTCAGTCCACCCTTTTTGATCCCGTGCATGGACCCGGCAACTTCATTGTCAAAGAAGTGCGTGAGCCCGGCCATGCGCATGCCGGCGGCCTGCAGCCGGTCAAGATTGGCCAGCTTGCCTTCGAGATTCTGCAAGCCTTCGACGGAGAAAACGGCACCCGTGACCTGCAGACCGCGAGCCCTGTCTGCGAGCACCTTCGCAAGGTCAGCAGACGTCCGGATGAACCGCAGCCGTCCGCCCGAATTGTCAGCGGCGCTTTGCAGTTTGCTCGCATGATAGAGCGACCGTTCAAGAATCGAACGCCATGTCCGCGGCGGCTGCAACTGGGCGACGGTGAGCAAAGTGATATTGTCGCTGTCGCTGCCATTGGCATCGTAATTCTGGCCCTTCGGCGTTTTCGAGACCGAAGAGAAAACCTGCAGGGCCACGTGCCCGTCTTCGAGGCGCGGCAAATCCACATGGCCGCGCGACGCCCGATCCAGCACATCCCGCTGCCACATCAACGTATCCGAATGCATGTCCGCAATGGCGAGGGTCTTGTGCAGCGCCAGCGCGCGGGGGCCTGCCTTTGCCGCAACCGGCACAACCTTGTTCATGCTGCGCTCGACGATGCCGGGGGCGAACAGGAAGAAGCCGGCCAGTGCGACCGCCAGCAGGATCAGGAGCCACTTCAGAAAAAATCGCATCAGCCCCTCCGTTTCAATGTCACGAAATCATGTGCCGGTGCGCCATTTTCGGCCTGCTGGCTGATCCGCGCCGCTTCGACCCATTCCGCTCCAAACGGCTCAAGCACTGTATCGCCCGCGGGGGAGAGGTGAACTTCGGTCAGTTCGATTCTGTCTGCCCGTGGCAAAAAGAGGCGATAGATTTCAGCGCCGCCCACAACCGAAACATGCGGCGCATTGGCAAGTGCAACGGCGCTCTCGACGCTATGGACGACTTCCGCCCCGTCCTCAGCCCAATTCTGGTCCCGCGTAAGAACGATATGGCGGCGGCCCGAAAGCAGGCCGGGAAGGCTTTCGAATGTCTTGCGCCCCATGATCATTGGCGCGCCCATTGTCAGCTGCTTGAAGCGCCGCAGGTCGGCAGGCAGATGCCATGGAAGGTTTCCATCCAACCCAATCACGCCATTATCCGCTCGCGCGACGATCAGGACAATCTCTGGTCGGTTCACACAGCCACCGGAGCAGAAATATGAGGTTGGGCAACATAGTCTTCGATCACAAAATCCTCATACTCATAGGCGTCGATTGAAGGGGCATGCCGCTTGATGGTGAGGCGTGGCAAGGGGCCCGGCGTTCTGGTCAACTGAAGCCGCGCCTGATCGAGATGGTTTGAATAGAGATGGCAATCGCCGCCCGTCCAGACAAAGTCTCCCGGTTCAAGACCGCATTGATCGGCAAGCATATGGGTGAGGAGTGCGTAGGACGCGATATTGAAAGGCACGCCAAGGAATACATCGCACGACCGTTGATAAAGCTGCAGGCTCAGCCGCCCGTTGGCGACGTGCGTCTGGAACAGGCAGTGGCAAGGGGCGAGCGCCATCCGGTCGATTTCGGCAGGATTCCAGGCTGTGACGATCTGGCGGCGAGAGGCGGGATTCGTATTGATCTGATTGACCAGCTGCGCGATCTGATCGACGGTCACGCCGCCTGCGCCTTCCCAGTGTCGCCATTGCTTGCCGTAAACCGGGCCGAGATTACCAGAGTCGTCTGCCCATTCGTCCCAGATGCTGACCTTGCGATCCTGAAGCCAGCGCACATTGGTATCGCCGCGCAGGAACCATAGCAGTTCGATGATGATGGACCGAAGATGCAGCTTCTTGGTCGTCAGGAGCGGAAATCCCTTCGAAAGATCGAAGCGCATCTGGTGCCCGAAGACCGACAATGTGCCAACGCCCGTGCGATCCTGCTGTGCGACCCCTTCGTCGAGGATGCGTTGCATGAGATCGAGATAGGCGCGCATTGCAATCTCCTTATGCGCGCCGTCCCGGTTTGGCTAGAGCGCAGCCTTCAGCGCATCAACAAGATCAGTCTTCTCCCAGGGGAAGAAGTCGCCTTCCGCTTTGCGGCCGAAATGGCCATAGGCCGCCGTCCGCCGATAGATCGGCTTGTTGAGGCCCAGATGCGTCCGAATACCCCTGGGGGTGAGGCCGCCCAGAGCTTCGATGCTCTTGATCGCCTCCTCAAGCTTGTCGTCTCCAACCGTGCCGGTGCCGTGCGTGTTCACGTAGAGCGACAGCGGCTTCGAAACGCCAATCGCATAGGCAAGCTGGATCGTGCAGCGCTTGGCCAGACCCGCAGCAACGATATTCTTTGCCAGATAGCGGGTGATATATGCCGCCGAACGATCGACCTTGGTCGGGTCCTTGCCGGAAAATGCGCCGCCGCCATGTGGCGCTGCGCCTCCATAGGTATCGACGATGATCTTGCGACCGGTGAGCCCGGCGTCGCCATCTGGTCCGCCGATTTCGAAACTGCCCGTCGGATTGATGTGATATTCGGTTTCGTCCGAAAGCAGTTCGGCCGGCATGACGTCGGCAACCACCTTCTTTACATAGGCATGAAGTTCGGCTTCCTTTGCCCCTGTGTCATAACCCGGCTTGTGCTGGGTTGACACGACAATGGCCGTCGCCGCTACTGGCTTGCCATTTTCGAAGCGCAACGTGACCTGGCTCTTGGCATCGGGTTCGAGGAAAGGGGCCGCACCGGAATGGCGGTCTGCGGCCATGCGCTCCAGTATCTTGTGGCTGTAATCAAGCGTCGCCGGCATCAGGTCGGGCGTCTCGTCACAAGCAAAGCCGAACATGATGCCCTGATCGCCTGCGCCCTCGTCCTTGTTGCCGGAAGCATCGACGCCTTGCGCGATGTGTGCAGACTGGGGATGAAGGTTGTTGGAAAACTTCAGTGTCTCCCAGTGGAACCCTGCCTGCTCATAGCCAATGTCCTTCACGACCTGGCGAACAGTGTCCTCGATCTCCTGCTCGACACCCGGCGCCCAATTGCCGCTTTCGTCCATGATGCCTTTGCCGCGAATTTCGCCGGCAAGTGCGACCATTTGGGTTGTCGTCAAGGTTTCGCAGGCCACACGTGCTTCTGGATCCTTTGAAAGGAACAGGTCCACAATCGCATCCGAAATCTGATCGGATACCTTGTCAGGATGGCCCTCGGAGACACTTTCCGAGGTGAAGAGATAGTTGGCACGCATACGGAGATCCTGCTTGATATAAGGAATACTTTATATGTGGCTTGCGCCCTTAGCGATTGAATCGACCAAGAGCAATTCCCAAGGCCCCCAAGAAAAAAGCGAACCCTAACGAGAGAATGTTTCCAAACCGTGCAAAAAATGTGGGTGGATGTGGTGCTGGCAGGCGCGTCTCGATGTAGCCGGCACGTTGATAAGGCAGGCGATGCAGAAGGTTGCCATCGGCATCGATCACGGCGGAAATCCCGGTCGGTGTTGATCGGACAACCGGAATGCCCTCCTCGATTGCCCGCAAGCGCGCTTGTGCCAGGTGCTGCGGTGGCCCCCAGGATCCGAACCACGCATCGTTCGATGGGTTGAAGAGGAAGTCGGGCCTGTTTTTCCGGTCGATTACATGGCCCGAAAAAATGATCTCATAGCAAATCTGGACTCCCATCCGCCCGAAGCCTGGTACGCCGGTGGTTTGCGGCCCGGGCCCCGGCCAGAAATCGAGATCGCCAGGCACTAGCCGCGATAGCCCGATTGCCGAAAGGACGGGCCGCATCGGGAGGTATTCGCCATAGGGGACGAGATGGGCCTTGTCATAGCGCGCAATGATTTCTGCTCCGGGCGTCAGGACGAAGCTGCTGTTTCGCGCACCGACAACATAGCCCTCCCTGTCCTCGACCAGCGCCACGCCGCCCGTCACCAGCATGTCCTTCGGCCCCATCAGCCGCGCAAGACGCTCGCGCGCCCATTCCTCTTCCTCGAGGAAATCGGGCACGGCCGCTTCGGGCCACAGGATCAGTCGCGGCGCGCGGCCAGGAGCACCGGTCAGGCTGGCAAGCTTTTCGAAATTGACCTTGTCGAACGCTTTTTCATGCTTGTCCTGTTGGCCGATGTTTGGCTGGACGACACGGATGAGCGGTGAAATTGGCGCAACGGCCTCTCTGGTTTGGGATATGGTCTTGGGAATGAATGAGAGCACTGCCACAGGGACTAGAATGAGAAGACCAAAGCCCCAACGCTGCCGCGCCATCGCCAGCGCTGCGCCGGCCGTCAAAAC
This sequence comes from Sphingomonadaceae bacterium, assembly GCA_046348625.1. GTDB lineage: Bacteria > Pseudomonadota > Alphaproteobacteria > Sphingomonadales > Sphingomonadaceae > Aquisediminimonas. The sequence goes on along the minus strand of JAXMDX010000010.1, from coordinate 147,134 downwards.
GGCCAACCCTGAAAGGCCATATGTTCCGAGCGTCCCCGAAAGATGCGGCAGGGCGCCGAGTTGAACAAGTACGACGCCCAAAGGGTTCCAGGCAAAGCCCGTAAACATTGTGGCCCGCAGATACTCCGTGACAATCCATGCTGCGGCGAAGATAAGAGGAAAGCCCGCGGGCGACTTCCGACCCCAGCGCCACGCGATCCCGGCTGCCATCGCCGGATAAACTGCCAGATACAGCGACAGCAGAACGACTGCGATCCAGCCGAGCCACTTCGGCATGGCATCCTGGTATTGGAATGCCCCAGCAATCCAGTTGAGGCCGACCACGAAATGCCCGACGCCGAACCAATATCCCCGCGCCAGCGCCCCGCGCAAGCTTGAGGCTTCGGAGACGAGATACAGCAGGAGGGCAAGACACAGGAGTGTCAGCGGCCACCAGTCGAGAGGGGCAAAGCCGAGCGCGGAAACGAGCCCGGCCCCAAGCGCAACCGATTTGGGAATTTGATTCACTGATCTGCTATAGCTTGCGATCTTGACTTGTGGAGAGGCGAAAATGTCGCTGCATGTCCGTGCCGCAATCTCTTGCGCTACAACGGACAATCGCTCAGACCTTGAGAATGTACCGCTGGATTGTCTTGATGTTGCTGCTCGCGCCGTTCCCTCTATGGGCCGCACCGCGTTCGCTCAGTGCGTCACAGCAGGATCATGTGCAATGTGTCGCAGTGCTTGCGATCATTGCGAATGAACAACAACGCGGCATTGGGGGGTGGGAAGATGTACCTCCACTTGCGGTCAGGGGCGCAAAATTTTCTGATCGCGTGATTCAGGGACTTGTGAAGGACAAGAGCCGAAAACCGGAGGCGGCGCGCGCCGAAGTCCTTGCACAGGTCGCGGCCCTTCAGTCAGAGGCTGTCGCGTCTGGCAATCCGTCTGCAGTCTTGCGCGCCAGATCAGCACCCTGCATCGCCATGCTCGACGCTGAAGTGCCTCCGCCCCAGCCACCGACACTGCCGCAATGTGCTGCTGCATTGGCGATGGCCTATGACGATGAGGTTGCGCATCAGGGTTTGACCAAAGCAGCGCGAACACTGTCCATCTTTGCAGCGCTTCTGGATGGCCGTGCGCGCGAAGAGTTGAAGGCGGAAGGCAAGACCGACGCTGAAAGCGATATTGTCATCGGACTTGAAAAGGAGAAGCTTATGGCCGAATTCAAGGCCAGCGAAGGCAAGGGCACGCAAGACCGGATCGATTTTCCGGCCTGCTTCGCAATGGCGCGACCATGACCCGCCACCGCCCGTTTCATCTTGCCTTTCCCGTTCATGACCTTGGAGCGGCCCGGGACTTTTATGCTGGCGTGCTGGGCTGCCGCGAAGGCCGTGCATCGGAGGAATGGATCGATTTCGATCTTTACGGGAACCAGATTACCGTCCACCTCGTGCCGGGTGCCGCAGGAGATGCCGCCGTCAAGAAAGTGGACGGGCATGGCGTCCCGATCCCGCATTTCGGCGTCGTCCTGACAATGCCTGACTGGCATGCGCTTCGCGATCGGATCGACGCCGCCGGTATTGTGTTCGGCGTCGCTCCGCATATCCGCTGGGCAGGGAAACCCGGCGAACAGGCAACGATGTTCTTTCGCGACCCAAGCGGCAATGCGCTTGAATTCAAGGCATTCGGGGACGACAGCGCGATTTTCGCGACCTGAGGGTCTAGCCTGCGGTCACGCGCCAAATCCGGTTTCCTGCATCGTCGGCAACGAGAAGCGCTCCCTTCTTGTCGACAATAACGCCAACCGGGCGGCCTTGCGCCTGCCCCTTGTCATTGAGAAAGCCGGTCAGGACGTCGACCGGCTTTTCGCCTGTCGGAAACCCGCGTTCATTGAACGGAACATAGACGACCTTGTAACCCGATGCCGGATAACGGTTCCAGGACCCGTGCATGCCGATGAAGGCGCCATTGGAAAAGCGGGCTCCAAGGGCTGTGCCTGAATTGAAGGCAAGGCCAAGGGCCGCGACGTGCGGTCCAAGCGCGTAGTCGGGGCGCTTGGTATATTGCTGCAGGTCAAGGCGAAGCTGCGGGACCCGCTGGTCCTGAATGCCGCCCCAGTAGAAGAAGGGCCAGCCATAGAAAGTCCCGAAATCGACCGTCGTCAGATAATCGGGCGGGCCATCACTCCCCAGCATGTCACGCTCGTTCACGACGGTCCACAAGGTGCCGGACTTCGGATTGAAAGCAAGCCCGTTGGGATTGCGCAGGCCATAGGCATAGACAATGGATTGTCTGGTCTTCAGGTCATATTGCCTGATCAGCGCCCGATCCTTTTCCTTGTCCATGCCGCCTTCCGCGATATTGCTGTTCGACCCGACAGTTATGTACAGCGACTGGCCATCGGGTGCTGCAATCAGGTTGCGGGCCCAGTGATTGTTGGGCGGGCTTGACGGCAAATCGAGGATTTTTGTGCCCTTCGCCGCGATTTTGGTTTCGCCGGTCTTGTAGGGGAAGGCCAACACGGCGTCGGTATTGGCGACGTATAATGTATCACCCACGAGCGCCATGCCGAAGGGAGAGTGCAGCCCTTCGAGGAAGACCGAGCGGAACTCGGCGACACCGTCTCCATTCGCATCGCGCAAGAGCGTGATACGATCTGGAGACGTTTCTATGCCATCGGCCTTCGACATGATGTTGCGGGCAATCTTGTCCCCAATGCCTTGGGATGGCCTTTTCGGCGCCCAGCTCTCCGCAGCGAGGATATCGCCATTGGGCAGTTCCAGAAGCCAGCGCGGATGATCAAGCTTTTCGGCAAATGCAGCAACCTTCAGTCCTGATGTTGCGACAGGTTTTGCTCCGTCCGGCCAGCCGACGACCTTTGCGATGTTGATCGTCGGGAAATTTTCGCGGCGCGGCGTCGTCAGCTTCGGAGCCTGCCCTTGCATGTCTTCCAGCGCGACCTGCGCCTTGTCCGGACTCGAGAGATACCAATAGGCCCCCGCCAGAAGCAGGACGATGATGATTGCAGCGTTACGAAGATGGGACTTCCAGGTCATAGGTTCACTTTCACTCGTCTAGCACCCAAGTCCGGTCACTGCGCCGAAGAGGCTGGGTTTGCAGGGCTTGCCATTCTTTTGCGGGTTCGAATTCGCCATTGGTCCGCCAATCATCCAGCTTGTCGTCGAACGATAGCGAATGCGCGCAGTCCACTCGAGGTTCCATGGACCTGTCGCGGGACGCGGGGGATAGGCAATATTGGTTTCCGGGCCATAGGCATAGAGATTGCCGATCATGAAGTCGGGCGCTGCGGCTTTCACCTCTGCCGGCACGGTACAACTCGTCTGACTGGGCGGCATCACGGTGCGATCGGCAATCAGTTGCTGGACGACAGCCGGAGAGAGCCATTCATACAGTCCGCCGCCGAACTCGCGTCCGGCGGAGGAAGACCACCAGACCATGTCGCGCGGACCATCGCCACCTGAACTGTCCATCTTCATGCCCATAACCCAGGCATAATAACCGGTAGCGGCAGGAACGCTGTTCCAGCTGAGATTCACCGCGCCATCGGCGGCTGGCGATGTCGCGCCATGCAGGCCGTCCAGATAATCCTGAGCAAGCACGAACTGGATCTCTGGTGCATAGGTTGACGAAATCCGGTGATTGCCAAGCAACGAGCCCGATTGCGGCTGTTTGCCCGATTTTGCATTGGGCCATTCGCCATAGGTGCGGCTGTTGGAAATACTTGGCCCGCGGTCGACAGGAATGCGCGCCGTATAGAGGTTTGGCATTGGCTGACCTGTCCCGATCTTCGAGAAATCTATGATGGCAGGCTGCCCTTTCGGCGCGTGAACGCCGCAGCCCCAATAGAGGAGCAACCGCCCCTTGGGCCGCTGGAAATCGCGCGGCATCTGGCCGGGCTCTTCCCTGGACGGCGTCTGGACTGGCGTAACCAGGGGTACGGATTTGCCAAGCTTGGCCGCTGGCTGGAAGAAATGATCGGCAACCGGCGCTCCGGTCGTGGCCAGTGTCGATCCAAGCCGCAAATGGAGTTCATGCGCCTCGCGCCCGCCACCGCCAAACATCATCGACATTGCAGCCCCGGCGCCTCCGCCGGCCATGCCCGCAAGTCCCGAAGCGGTCCCGACATCCATTGCATAGCGCGCCTTGGGCTGCGGAACTGCAACGGCAGCCGGCTTGGCTGCTGGCGCAGCGGCCTTCTTCGGCGGAGTTGCCGCAGCGCCCAAGCAAAGGAGCGCTGCACTCCCGACCAGCCATCTCGAATCTGCTCGTTTCATCGTCCGACCCCTAACCAAGACCATCACTTTGCCATGTCCGCATCGTCGCTGTCTGCGACCTTTCTGACCGGGGGATGCAGGATCAGCCGTGTTGCTCGTCTGGCATCGCCGTCAGTCACTTCGATCCGCCAACCGCTCGCATGTGTCACGCTTTCACCCACTTGCGGGACATGCCCTGCGAGCACGAACGCAAGCCCGCCCAGAGTGTCGACATCCTCCTCGACTTCTGCCAGCCGCGGGTCAATCGCTTCCGCCACATCCGACAATTCGATGCGGGCATCGGCGTCCCAGCACCCGTTGTCCATCGGCAGGATCATGGCGGCAGGTGTCTCGTCATGCTCATCCTCGATGTCGCCGACAATTTCCTCGACAAGATCTTCAATGGTCACCAGACCTTCTGTTCCCGAATACTCGTCAATGACAATCGCCAGGTGTGTCTGGCTGGCTCGCATGTCTGCCAGCAGGTCGAGCACCCCCATGGATTCTGGCACATAGCGTGGCTGACGAATCAATCCGTCAAGGCTGGCGGGCGGCTCGGACTTGCTGGCAAGGATTTCGAACACATCCTTGATGTGGATCATCCCCGTGATTGTATCGAGGCTCTCGCGATAGACCGGCAGCCGGCTGTGTCCTGCTTCGGCAAAAGCCCGGACGAGTGCCTCGAAACCGATATCCTCGGCGACGGCGATGATGTCTCCCCTGGGGACGGCAACGTCGCCGACCGTGCGTTCGCCAAAATGGAGCAGGTTCCTGAGCATCTGCCGTTCGATCGGGGAAAGGTCGCCATTTGCCTCCTCGCCATCTTCCTCATGCTCGTCGATCGCATCTTCGATCTGGTCGCGCAGGCTGGCTTCGCGTTCGCCGAACAGCAGGGCCTTCAGGCCCTGCCATATTCGGCCGTTGCTACTCGAGTCGTCAGGCATTGAACGGATTCTAGTCCTCTACCGGTTCATAGGGGTCGTGCAGGCCAAGCGTCGCCATGATCTTGCGCTCCAGCGCTTCCATCGCTTCGGCTTCCTTGTCCTCCATATGATCATAGCCTAGCAAATGCAGTGTGCCATGCACAATCAGATGTGTGGCATGCGCCTCGACACGCACGGCACGCTCGGCAGCCTCTCGAGCACAGGTTCCATGGGCGAGCACAATATCCCCAAGCAGGACCTCGCCAAGATCGGTCCGGGCCAGATCTTCGATCTGCCCGGGCGGGACCATGGGAAAGGACAGGACGTTGGTCGCCTTGTCCTTGTTTCGGTAATCACGGTTGAGCGCTTGCACTTCGGCATCGTCGGTCAGGCGAACGTCAATCTCGAAAAGCGCGTCGATCGCGGCAAGGGCTTGGTATGGGGTTGCGGCAACCGCAGCCTCGACCGCCGCTGATGCGCGGGCCTCCCAGTCATGTTCAGGCCAGCAGGGCTCGACCTGAAGTGCAGTCTCGATCAATCTCGTCCCTCATAGGCTTCGACTATCCGGCCGACGACCGGATGCCGTACCACATCGCCAATGCCGAAAGTGACAGTCGCGATGCCTTCGACGCCCTCAAGTCGGCTCACGGCATCGGCGAGCCCCGACTTGCTGGGATCTGGCAGGTCGACCTGCTTGGGATCGCCGCACACGACCATCCGGCTGTTCTGGCCGAAACGGGTGAGAAACATCTTCATCTGCATGGGTGTCGTGTTTTGTGCTTCGTCGAGAATGACGAACGCATCCGCCAGTGTCCGCCCGCGCATGAACGCAATGGGCGCGATTTCGATTTCGCCCGAGGCAATGCGGCGTTCGACCTGCTCGGCCGGCAGGCAGTCATAGAGCGCGTCGTAGAGTGGACGCAGATAGGGGTCGACCTTCTCCTTCATGTCGCCGGGAAGGAAGCCGAGCCGTTCGCCAGCCTCGACCGCGGGGCGCGAGAGGATCAGCCGATCGACGCTTCCGGTGATGAGCTGCGATACTGCCTGCGCAACGGCAAGGTAGGTCTTGCCCGTGCCTGCCGGACCCAGCGCGAAGATGATGTCATTGCGGGACAGGGCTTCCATGTAGCGGATCTGCGTGGCGGACCGCGGAACGATCGTCTTCTTGCGCGTCCGGATCATGATCGGCGGCGCTTCATGTTCATGGCGGATAATACCGTCCAGCGTCGGCTCGAACGCCATCTGGATCAACGCCTGAACAGCGCCGGCGTCAATCTCCTGGCCCTTTGCAAGGCGATTATAAAGGCCGGTCAGAACGTCGCGCGCGCGCGCAATGGCTTCTGCTTCGCCCTCAAGCTGGAGCTTGTTGCCGCGAGCGGCGATATAGACGCCGAAGCGGTTTTCGATAGCAACGAGGTTCTGGTCGAACTCCCCGAACAAACGCCCGAGCAACTGGGGTTTGTCAAAAACAATCTCGAGCCGGGCTTTGTCCTCGGCTTTGGCTTGCATCGGCTTGCGCGACATAAAGCTCCTTTTGCTATCGGTCACCAGAGTCTGCCCCTTTATCCCGGTCAGCGCAATGCAAACTGTGTCGCTTGCGACGGACCGTTAAGCTGCAGCGTCAATCGCCGCGATGCCGACCAGGCTGTTTGGCGCTGCAGACACCAGGTCGACAGTCAGGATTGTCCCTGTCTCAGGGCCGTTATCGACCACCACGGACTGGAGCCAGGGCGATTTTCCGATCTTTTGGCCGGGCCGTTTGCCATCCCGTTCGATCAGGATGTCGCACCTCTTTCCGACGCTCGCTTGATTGAAAGCGAATTGCTGCGCATTGAGCAGGCCCTGAAGCCGCTGGAGCCTCTTATCCATGATTTCCGGCGCAATTTGTTCGTCCATTGTGGCGGCGGGCGTTCCCGGCCGGGCTGAATATTTGAACGAATAAGCAGAGGCGTAGTTGATCTCTTCGATCAGCGTGAGCGTCGCTTCGAAATCGGCCTCGGTTTCGCCCGGAAAGCCAACAATGAAATCGCCCGAAATGGCAATATCCGGCCGCACGCCTCGCACCCGCTCTATGACGGCGCGATAGGACTCTGCACTATGGCTGCGGTTCATGGCCTTGAGGATCCGATCGCTCCCGGACTGCACGGGCAGGTGCAGGAATGGCATCAGTTTTTCGACATCTCCATGCGCGGAAATCAGGCCGTCCGTCATGTCATTGGGGTGGCTTGTCGTATAGCGGATGCGTGCAAGTCCCGGCAAGGCGTCGAGCGCCCGGATCAGGCTGCCAAGATCATGACCAGACTGCGCCCAGGCGTTTACATTCTGCCCGACCAGCGTGATTTCCCGGACCCCGGCATCGACCAGCGCTTCCGCTTCTCCAAGGATAGCATGGAAACTCCGACTGATTTCTGCGCCGCGTGTGTAGGGGACGACACAATAGGTGCAGAACTTGTCGCAGCCTTCCTGCACAGTGAGGAAGGCAGATGCGCCCCGCTTCGGCGCGCGTCTTGGCAGCACGTCGAACTTGGCAAGCCCCGGCAGGTCGAGGTCGATGGCGCGCTTGCCCTGTGCCGCTTCCGCAACCAGCGCCGGCAGACGGTGATAGGCCTGAGGTCCGACGACAATATCCACCTCACGCGCCCGGCGCGGGATTTCGGCGCCTTCGGCCTGAGCCACGCATCCGGCAACCGCGATCATGGGCCTGCTGCCATCGTCCCGGCGCATTCGCCCAATGTCCGAATAGACTTTCTCCGCCGCCTTTTCGCGAATGTGACAGGTGTTGAGGATGACAAGGTCCGCCTCGTTTTCAGAGGCAACGGCCATCCCTTCTGCTCCCAGCATTTCTGCCATGCGCTCGCCGTCATAGACGTTCATCTGGCAGCCGAACGATTTCACGTGGAAGGATTTGGGGGCGGACCGACTCATTGCGGCGCTTTAGGCCCCGAACAAAGTCCTCGCAATCGCCTCACGGCTATGGGCCACAATTGCCTTTCGATGCGTGAAGTCCGCATGGTCGAGAGGTTCGAGGAAATGGAGCGTGACGGGCAAGCGCTGTGCGCGGCTCATGACGCGAAGTGCGTTCTTGCCGACTGGCTCATCGCCGACCCACGCGATTTCACCAGCACATTTGCCGTAATCGATGGCGACAGGCTGTATTGAGATGCCTTGCGGGGGTGGCGTAACCGAAGCAACGAGCGAGGACCGGAAGTGCAAAAGCGCATGTCCGTCGCCCGTCGTCCCTTCAGGGAACAGGGTCAGTGGCTGGCCCGTTTCGAGTGCCGTTTTCATTGCAAGGGCCTGCGCATGGACATCCAGCCTTTGTTCGCGGGCGACATAAACCGAATTGTTGAGCGTCGCGAGCCAACCGATCACCGGCCAAGGGGCCATGTCTGCCTTTGCCACAAACGCACTGCCGGTCTTGCCTGCTAGAACCAGGATATCCAGCCAGCTGACATGGTTGGCAATGTACAGAACGTCGCGCTTGAGCGGGGTTCCAAGGACCGTGACGTCAGCTCCTGCCGACTTGCCTGCGAATTGAAGGAAGATGCGGGGCCAGGGCGATCGCACGTGCAAGAGCCTCCAGACTCCATGCATCGGCAGAAGCAGGACAAGGGCAATGGCGATTTTTGCGAGCCGCCCCCAAGCCCGCAGATGCGTGTGCTCAACTCTTTCGATCGAGCGTGACACCATAGAGTTCCATCCGGTGATCAACGAGGCGGAAGCCAAGCTTTTCAGCGATCTGCCGTTGCAAGGCTTCAAGCTCGGGATCGACAAATTCGATCACCTTGCCTGTTTCGACATCGATCAGATGGTCATGATGCGCTTCCGGCGCCGCTTCATAGCGTGACCGCCCATCGCCAAAATCATGGCGATCGAGGATGCCGGCCTCTTCAAAGAGGCGAACGGTGCGGTAGACGGTGGCAATCGAGATTCCGGGGTCGATTGCAGACGAGCGCGCATGGAGCGCTTCCACATCCGGATGGTCTTCGGCTTCAGAGAGAACGCGCGCGATAATGCGCCGTTGCTCGGTGATCCGCAGGCCCTTTTCGGCACAAAGTGCCTCGATATCAATGCGTCTGGGCATGGCAGGCAGGGCGCGGATGGGTCATGCCCATCCTTTTAGAGAGACAGGCAGGCAAATCAATTGCCCGCCCATTTCCCGCTCCAGAATTATTTGCGTTTGCCAGGCTTGCGGCCGAGCCCGATCTTGACCGCCAGACTGCGGCGCTGCTCGGCATAGTTGGGCGCAACCATGGGGTAGTCCGCAGGCAGGCCCCATTTGGCACGATATTCGTCCGGGGTGATGCCATAGTGTGTCATCAGGTGACGCTTCAGCATCTTGAGTTTCTTGCCGTCATCAAGGCAAACAATGTAATCCGGCTTGATTGAAGCGCGGATCGAAACAGCAGGCTCTGCGCGAACTTCAGGCGCTGGCACGCGCCCGCCCAGTCCCGATAGCGCAGTATGTACATTGGCAATGAGTGTCGGAATATCCGATACCGCCACGCTGTTGTTGCTGACATGTGCCGCGACAATATCGGCTGTCAACGTGATGATTGTTTCTGTCATATCGTTGGAATCTGTCATTTCTCGCTACCCTTGTGTTCTATCGGCATGCCTGATTCTTATGTGTTTTTCGATCAGTGCAATGATGGGATACGCGTCGTGAATACTCATATCAACAATGGATTCGAACTTGGCAAAGGCGGCTTTGTCCTGAAATCATGCAATTTCAAGACTTAATGTTGCGGCGTCAGTAAATTGACCGTCGCTGCGGCGATAATAATTTCGTCTTAGGCCAGATTGAACGAACCCAAAACAATCATAGAAGGCAAGCGCGGGATTGTCTGTGCGCACTTCGAGATGAATCCTCTTGATGCCTTTTGCTGCGTAGTGGCTGACAATCTTCTGGATTAGCTCGCGACCAGCCCCGCTTCGCTGGCCATCCGGCCGTACCGCAATCAGAAGCAGTTCGGCCTCGTCCGCGACGCTTCGGGCCAATGCAAAACCGAGTGCGCGACCGTTTCGGCGGGCAAGGAAAAGTATGCTGCCCGGGAGCGACAGGGCACCGGCGCATTGCGCCGCCGTCCATGCCTCTCCATTTCGAGGGTCGAAGGCCCGAGTCATGACTGACATGACCTCGTCAAGATCGCGCGTGTCGGCCTCGGCAATGTCGATTGGCGTTTTCACGCCATTGCTTTCGCATCGGCACCCCGACCATAGACGGGCCGCGCCGGAAGGGTTGTGAATGCTTCGGGCAAGAGGCGAGCCTGCGACGCTCGGGCTTCACCGTTGACTGCCGTGCCATACCCGCGAGCGGCAACGAGCCGCTCTGCGCCGCTTCCGGCAACACAAGCATTGGTGGAGAGTTGAGCAGCTGCTTCTGGTGTCAATGAACGCATCGGTCCCGCTTGGTAGAAGGGCGCGAGCATGAAATCCTGCACAAAGATTTCGCCGTGTCCACCTTCGACGGCTACGGTCAATGCAGGCTCGCTTTGACCGACGGCAACAAGCGCGAGCGAGGACACGCCATGCACCGGCACGCCCCAGCCTATGGCCAGGCCTCGCGCAGCGGCAATCGCAATCCGAACACCGGTAAAACTGCCCGGACCGCATCCGACCAGAATTTCGTCAGCCCTGCCGCCTGCCGGAAGCGCCGCGATCCAGGGAATGAGCCGTTCGGCATGGCCCCGCCCGACGCGTTCATGGCGTTCCGCAATGATGTCTTGCCCATCGAGCAAGGCTATCGAGCAATCCGCCCCGGACGTTTCTATGACCAGGCGGCGCATGGGGTCAGATGACGGTGTTGAAGCGCTCGAAGGCTGGTCGAGGCGAACGCCCGAATATTGAAGACGGGTCGCCATAGCCCAGGGTCGAGATGAAATTCGATTTCACATGTGTTCCGGCAAAAAATGCCTCATCGACGGCGTCATTGTTGAAACCGGACATTGGTCCGATGTCGAGCCCCAGTGCACGTGCAGCAATCATGAAATAGGCACCTTGCAGCGATGAGTTGCGGAAGGCGGTGGCTTCGGCGAGTGCCGGAGCACCCGCAAACCAGCTGCGGGCATCGGCGTGTGGAAAGAGCTCGGGCAGATGTTCGTAAAATTCGAGATCCATTCCGATGATGACAGTCACAGGTGCCTTGCGAATCTTGTCGCCATTGGCTGGCAGGGCCAGACCAGCAAGCTTTTCCTTTGCCTCGCTGCTGACGCACCAGATCAGTCGGGCGGGCAGGCAATTGGCAGACGTCGGCCCGAATTTCATCAATTCCCAGATCGCGTCCATCTGTTCGGACGAGACCGGCTTGTCCAGATAGCCATTATAGGTCCGGGCAGTGCGAAACAATTGATCAAGCGCCGCAGGATCGAGCGGTTTGGTCATGATAAGCCTTTCCAGTGAAATTGACTCAGACAGCGAGGACCTCGGTGACCTCGGGAACATAATGTTTGAGAAGCGATTCGATGCCATGCTTGAGCGTGGCGGTCGATGAGGGACAGCCCGAGCAGGCGCCTTGCATCTTGAGGAAGACCTTGCCCTTGTCGAATCCCCTGTAAAGAATGTCGCCGCCGTCATTTGCAACAGCCGGCCGAACACGCGTTTCAATCAGCTCCTTGATCTGGATGATAATGTCTTCGTCCGCCGGATCATCTGTAAAGCCTTCATCCTCCGCCGGAACATTGAACCCTGCGCTGGCCGGCTTGAACAGCGGCATGCCGGCCGTAAAATGATCGAGCAGTACAGACAGCACATCGGCCTTCAGATGACGCCAGTCGGAGCCAGGCCCGGCTGTGACGGAGACAAAGTCTTTCCCGAAGAACACGCCCTCAACATCGCCGAGCCCGAAAAGCATTTCGGCCAGGGGAGAGGCTTCGGCCTCTTCGGGTGTCGCAAAGTCGCGGGTGCCTGCCTCCATCACGATGCGGCCGGGCAAGAACTTGAGTGTCGCCGGGTTCGGCGTGGTTTCTGTTTCGATCAACATCGCCTCTAAATGGGCGCGCTGGTGCTGACGATCAAGGTAATTTCCCTTTCAGCCTTGCTTTTCCTGCTTTTATCGCCTATCTGATTGTGCAGCGCAGCAATTTCATAGGAGATTGCGTATGCTGGCCAGCGTGATTGTCCGCACCGATTTTTAGGGTGCGGCTCAGGCCAGCACCTTAGAGCGCATTGCCACACGGCTTCCCTTTTCACGCGGGTTGTCAACTTTGACCCCGCTTGCGCCTGCACAGTCCGTGCGGGCTCTCGCATATTTGAAACGAGACTTATCTTGACACAATTTTCAGACCTTGGCCTTGCCAAGCCGCTTTTGGCAGCGCTTGCCGCCAAGGGCTATACGACCCCGACGCCGATCCAGCTTCAGGCGATCCCGCCGTTGCTTGACGGCCGCGATGTCTGCGGCATTGCTCAAACAGGCACCGGCAAGACAGCAGCCTTTGCATTGCCATCACTGGACTATTTTCACCGCAATCCCAAGCCACGTGCCCAGCGTTCGTGCCGCATGCTCGTGCTTTCACCAACGCGCGAACTGGCTGCGCAGATTGGCGCGTCGTTCCGCGATTATGGGCGGCAGATGCAGGTCTCGGTTGAGACCGTTTTCGGCGGTGTACCGATCGGTCGCCAGATCAAGGCACTCGGTCAAGGTGTCGATGTGCTTGTTGCAACGCCCGGTCGCCTGATTGACCTTGTTCAGCAGCGTGCCGTGACCTTGAAGGACGTGGAGATCTTCGTCCTGGACGAGGCCGACCAGATGCTTGATCTCGGGTTCATCGTGCCATTGAAGCAGATCGACAAGATGCTTCCAAAGGAACGCCAGTCGCTTTTCTTTTCCGCAACGATGCCGAAGTCGATTGCCGATCTGGGTGATCGCTTCCTGACCGATCCGGTCAAGGTCGCGGTCACGCCGATCGCCTCGACCGCCGAACGCGTCCAGCAATATGTGACGTTCCTCAACCAGATCGAAAAGCAGGCCTTGCTGACGATCCAGCTCGGCAAGGAAGAGATTGATCGCGCACTGGTCTTCTCGCGCACGAAGCATGGTGCAGACAAGATCGTGAAGCATCTCCATGCCGCGAACATCGGTTGCGCGGCGATTCATGGCAACAAATCTCAGGCCAACAGGACCCAGGCGCTCAATGCCTTCCGCAAGGGTGATATCAAGATCCTGATCGCGACGGACATTGCAGCGCGCGGGATCGACGTCTCGGGCGTCAGTCATGTGTTCAACTTCGACATGCCCAATGTTCCGGAACAATATGTCCACCGCATTGGTCGTACAGCGCGCGCCGGTGCCGATGGTATTGCGATTTCATATGTTGCGGGCGAGGAAAAGGGATGGCTGCGCCAGATCGAGCGCCTCACGGGCGTCAAGCTCAATCCGGTTCCGCTGCCAGCAAATTTTGACGAACTGAAATCCAAGTTGCCGAAGCCTGCCAACAAGCCTGTGGCTCAGCGGCATGACGCCGGCGGCAGGGATCGTCCGCGTGGTGAACGCCCCGAGCGAACCGAAGGGGATCGTGCGCGTCGTCCATTCCGTCCGCATCGCAAGCCAGGCGGCGTTGGTGCCCACAAGGGCGCCGTCCGCAAGACCGGCTCGCGCTAGGCGACAACCTGCTTTTGTCGTGTCTTGGTCCGGGCCCAAAGCCTCAGGCCAAGCGCGGCAATGCAGATTGGAAACAGGGCAAGTCCCTGCGCCATCCGGCCGGGATCGAAGATCCGGCCGAAATAGCTGAAGGTGAAGACAAACCACAGCCAATGTATGCCGACGGTATGCAGCCGCTTCCACCAGATGCCCATTGCGCGCATTGAGGTCGTATTCGAAGTCAGCGCCATTGCATACAGCAGGGCGTAGCCTGCACCCCCACCGATCACGGTGAGCAGTTTCGGCGGCTGTCCTGAAACGTCCAGAAATGTGACGAGCGCGAAGAGATGGACGCTATGGGTGAGCGCAAAGCCAAGGCCCCATTGCCGACGATAGCGAAGCACCGCCCTGGTCATCGCATTCGGCCAAAGTCGAACAAGTGACGCGGCGCTGTAGGTCAGGATGAAAACCGGAAAGCCGACTCTTGCCGTCCAGCGCGCGGCGAGGAGCCATTGCTGGTCGATGCCGTCACCGACAGCCAGCCCGAGTCCAACCGCGCCAAACGACGCGATAGTCGCAAGCACCAAGGGGAAAGCGCGGCCGGTCATGCGCGCCTATTTCTCCGGCCCGGCCCCGTCCGTCAACCGCGCATTGAGACATGCGGGCCCAACGATGGGCAAGCAGCTAGTTTGCGCCACGATCCACGCCAAGCTCGTGCATCATGAAGGCAAGATATTCGGCCTGCTCCTCATAGTGGCGCAACCGGCCCGAAGTGCCGCCATGCCCGGCCTCCATGTTCACGCGGAAGACAAGCGGATTGTCATCTGTTTTCAGACGTCTCAACCGCGCAACCCATTTCGCCGGTTCATAATATTGAACCTGGCTGTCCCATAGGCCTGTGCTTACATAGATTGGGGGATAGGGTTTCGCACGGACATTGTCATACGGCGAGTAGCTCAGAATATAGTCATAGGCGGGTTTCTGTTCGGGGTTGCCCCATTCGTCATACTCGTTGGTCGTGAGCGGAATTGTTGGATCAAGCATCGTCGTCACGGCGTCGACGAACGGCACCTGAGTGATGATTGCGCCATAATCTTCAGGCGCCATATTGAGCACCGCCCCCATCAAGAGCCCGCCTGCGCTCCTGCCAAAACCTGCAACGCGCCCTTTTGCCGCATATCCCTCGCCAACCAGTGCCCTTGTCACGTCTATGAAGTCCGTGAAGCTGTTTCTCTTTTTCATCAGATGCCCGTCATCATACCAGGCGCGGCCCACTTCCTGCCCGCCGCGCACATGGGCCAACGCGACAATCATGCCGCGATCCGCAAGGCTTGGATAGGCGGAGTTGAACTCGGGATCAGTCGAGGACCCATAGCTGCCATAGCCGATCTGGTAGGCAGCGGCAGTGCCGTCTGGCTTGAATCCCTTCCTGTAAAGGAGTGTGACGGGCACTTTGGTCCCGTCGCGGGCGGGCGTCCAGATGCGCGCCGTTTCATAGCGCGACGGCTCGAATCCGGGGATCATCTGCCTTTTGAGCACACGGCGCGCGCCGGTTTTTGCGCTGACTTCCAGGATCGTCTCGGGAGTCACCAGCGAGGTGTAGCGATAACGCAGCCAACGGCTTTTCGGTTCGGCATTGGTGTCGAGCGTCATCGTAAAAGCTGGTTCATCGGCCAATACGGGCACAGACTTGCCGTCATTGCCCAGGATGCGAATCCGCTTGTTGGCATCGACCCGCTCCTCGATTGCAACAAAGTCGCCGAATGGCTGGAAGTCTTCGATGAATGCGCCGTTGCTGTGGGGAACGACATCGACCCACTGGCTGCGATCATTGGTGTCGATCGAATCGCGAACGCGCATCAATCGGTAGTTGGGCGCATTCCAGTTGGTCAAAATCAGCCAGTGATCGCCGACATGATCGGCAGTATAGAGGATGTCCCGCGCCCTTGTCGCGACGGGCTTGAAGGGCTCCAGACCTGACGATGGGGCACAACGCTCCTCTGTGCTGACCGTTGATGACAAGGCAATGCAGACGAAGCGATCCGACGTCGTTCGCTTGAGCGAGATATAATAGCTGTCATCAGCCTCGCTGTAGACGAGTCGGTCAGACGTGGCAGCCGTGCCGATTGCATGGGCCTTTACACGCTTTGAAAGAAGCGTGACCGGATCCTTGTCGATATAGAAAACGGTCCGGTTGTCGTCGGCCCAGACGACCTCCTCTTCCAGGTTGGACACAGCCCCATCAAGCATCCGGCCAGAGGCGATCTCCTTGATCATGAGGCGGTATTGCAGCCGTCCGACATTATCTTCAGTCCATGCAATCAGGCGATTGTCAGGGCTGATCTGAAATTGCCCGACATGGAAGTAGCCCTTTCCGGCCGCCATCGCGCTCTGGTCCAGCAAGATTTCCTCAGGCGCTTTCATGCTGCCTTTGCGCCGCGCGACAACCGGATAGTCCTGCCCTTTGCGGAAGCGCGTGTAGTAGTAATATCCGTGCTTGAGATACGGCACGCTTGTGTCGTCGGGCGCGAGCCGGCTGGTGATTTCGGCGTAGAGCTTGTCCTTCAGCGGCTTGAGCGGGGCAAGTACGGCGTCAGCATAGGCATTTTCCGCAGCAAGCGTGGCAAGCATCTCAGGGTTGGTGCGACTGTCGTCGCGCAGCCAGTAATATTCATCCTGCCGGACCGCCCCGAACGGCGCCCTGATTTCATGCGGCTTTTGTGCCGCGACTGGCGCTATCGGCCTGTCCTCCGCCTGTGCCGAGAATGCGGTGGCTGTGGAGAATGCAAAACATAAAAGCCATTTCAGCAAAGCGGGGGTCCTTCCACAGAGTCTCGCAATCGAAATGCCACGCGTCGACACCGATGTGTCTCCCTGGCCGGAATCGATGGACCAAATAGGGCCTCAGGTGTCAGGCGGCGTCAAGTCGCGATGACAATTTATATGGGCGTCAGAGGAATAGGGCTGCGGCCCGCTTACAGGACATATTTTGAAAGGTCGGTGTTACGCGCAACACTCGCCAGCTGGCCATTCACATAGTCCGCATCGACCAGCACTTCGCTGCCTTGCCGGTCCTCAGCTTCAAAACTGACATCCTCGAGCAGCTTTTCCATGACGGTCGATAGTCGGCGCGCACCGATATTCTCGACCGCTTCGTTCACTTCGGCGGCAATCCGCGCGATTGCCACAATGCCGTCGTCCGTGAAGCGGATGCTGACTCCTTCCGTTCCAAGCAAAGCCGCATATTGATCGGCAAGGCTGGCGCGTGTGTCTTTCAGGATGCGGACGAAATCCTCCTGCGTGAGTGCTTTCAGCTCCACGCGGATCGGCAGCCGTCCCTGCAGTTCGGGAAGCAGGTCGCTGGGCTTTGCAACGTGGAAAGCGCCCGAAGCGATGAAGAGAATGTGATCCGTCTTCATCGGGCCATATTTCGTGGCAACCGTTGTCCCTTCGATGAGCGGCAGCAAGTCGCGCTGCACACCTTCGCGACTGACGGAGCCGCCCCGCACGTCAGAAACGGCAATCTTGTCGATCTCGTCGAGAAACACGATCCCGTTTGCTTCGGCATCGGCAAGGGCCACGCGTGCGACGTCGTCCTGGTCCAGCCTTTTGTCGGCTTCCTCCTCGATGAGCTTTGCCCAGGCCGCCGGGACAGTCATCTTGCGGCGTTTCATCTGGTTCCCGCCAAAGGCCTTGCCCATCATTTCGCCAATATTGATCACGCCAACCTGCGCGCCACCGGGCACGTCAAACGGCATCGACGGGCTGGCCTCAACCTCTATTTCAATTTCGGTCGACTGGAGATGGCCGTCCTGGAAGCGCTTGCGAAAGGCCTCGCGGGTGGCAGTACTCGAATCCTTGCCGGTCAGCGCATCGAGCAGGCGGTTCATTGCGGCCTCCTCTGCCTTGTCGCGGACTGCGGTGCGGCGGCGCTCCTTTTCGAGGCGGATTGCTTCTTCCGCCAGATCGCGGGCAATCTGCTCGACGTCGCGGCCGACATAGCCGACTTCAGTGAATTTGGTCGCCTCGACCTTGACGAACGGGGCATCGGCAAGCTTGGCAAGGCGGCGACTGATCTCGGTCTTGCCGCATCCGGTTGGACCGATCATGAGAATGTTCTTGGGGCTGACCTCGTCGCGCAATTCAGGCGCCAGCTGCTGTCGGCGCCAACGATTCCGCAGCGCCACAGCCACGGCACGCTTGGCATCCGTCTGTCCGACGATATGGGCATCCAAGGCAGCAACAATGGCCTTGGGAGTGAGGTTCTGGTTCATTTCGGTCCTGTTACTGGGCTGAATCGAGGGTTTCGACCGTCAGCTGGTCGTTGGTGTAGACGCAAATCTCGGCAGCGACCGCCATCGCCTTGCGCGCAAGCTTTTCCGCGTCGGCTTCATAGTCCTTGAGCGCACGCGCCGCTGCCAACGCAAAATTCCCGCCGGAGCCGATCGCGGCAATACCATCGACGGGCTCCAGCACATCGCCATTGCCTGTCAGGATCAGCGTCACATCCTTGTCGGCAACGATCATCATCGCTTCGAGGTTTCTGAGGTATTTGTCTGTCCGCCAGTCCTTGGCGAGTTCGACCGCCGCGCGCATCAACTGCCCATTGAATTGCTCAAGTTTTCGTTCCAGCCGTTCAAACAGCGTGAAAGCGTCAGCCGTTGCACCAGCAAAGCCGGCAATCACCCTGCCGTCGCCCAGTGGACGCACCTTTTTTGCGTTCGGCTTCATGACGGTCTGGCCCATCGATACCTGGCCATCGCCCGCGATGACGACCTTGCCGCCCTTGCGCACCGATACAATGGTGGTGCCATGCCATTTGGGAAGTTCGCTCATGACTGCGCATATGGGGCGCGCCTCCTTGAGGTTTCAAGGGCCGGATCTTTGGTTTAGGAATGTGGCATGAATTCACCACGCCTTGTTCAACGGCTCATTGCGCTCCCGTTTCTGGTTCTGGGAAGCTGGTGTCTTTTCATGCCGCGCATGGTCCTCGAACTGGCACTTACTCCCGAATATCGCCAACTCACAGTGACGACCATATTGCTCATGGGCTGTTTCGGTTCGCAGGCTGTCTTGTCCGGCTTGTTTGCATGGTTCAGCCGATTCACCCGCACAACCTTTCTCGTTTACGGGATCGCGCTGTTGCCATTCTTCTGGTTCAACTACTGGTTCGTCTTTGTGGAGCCGGTCTTCAGCCAATGGATGGCGCTCGACTTCGCCTCCAATGCAGCGATGCTCGGCCTCTGCGTCTGGGGCTGGCGGATCAGCCGGGTCGGCTGAATTGGTCGGGACGACAGGATTCGAACCTGCGACCCCCACACCCCCAGTGTGATGCGCTACCAGGCTGCGCTACGTCCCGACCGCCGAATCCCCTTCAAGGACGTTCCTTGACGGGCAACCGGAAGCGGGCCCTTACGCGCGTCTTCACCCAAGGGCAAGACGGGCTTGTCTTTGAGGCCAATCTGGTGTGCAGCATGATCCGATGGCCCTGACCCGCCTTGCATTGACTGATTTCCGGAACCATCGGGCTGCAACCCTGATGCCCGGGACCAATTTTGTCGTGCTCACAGGCGAGAATGGCGCTGGCAAGACCAATATCCTTGAAGCCGTCTCACTCCTTGCCCCAGGGCGCGGATTGCGGGGAGCCGCACTTTCAGAAATGGCACGCAGTCATGGACCCGGCGGATTCGCGGTAGCGGGACGACTGGGCGACGTTGATCTTGGCGTCGGCACGCTTGCGTCTGCGCCGGATCGCCGCGTTGTCCGCATCAACGGTGCACCATCTTCAACCGGTCTCTTGTCCGAATGGCTATCAATCGTGTGGTTGACGCCAGCAATGGACCGACTCTTCACGGATGGCGCTGGCGAGCGCCGACGCTTTCTGGACCGGCTGGTCCTCGCCCTCGAGCCGGCACATGCGCGGCATTCGACCCGATACGATGCCGCGATGCGTCAGCGCAATCGCCTGCTCGCTGCAGACGAGCCCGCAGATCCCGACTGGCTTGGTGCGCTGGAAGCACAAATGGCGGAGCATGGTGCAGCCATCGCGCGCGCGCGGTCCGCACTTGTGGCCATGCTGAACGAGGGAATCGCAGCTTCGGTGGATGGACCGTTTGCGCGGGCTGCTTTGGGGCTGGAAGGCTGGCAGGACGAGGGGAAACTTGTTGCCGAACTCGCGCAGGGGCGGCCACGCGATGCAGCCGCGGGACGCACACTTGCCGGACCACATCGGAGCGACCTTGCGGTAGAGCATCTTGGCAAGGGGCAACCGGCCGGGCGCTGTTCGACGGGGGAGCAAAAGGCGCTGCTTCTCGGCATTGTTCTGGCCCATGCTGACCTGGTGGCTGAACAGGCTGGCCGTCGGCCCGTCCTGCTGCTCGATGAAATTGCCGCACATCTTGATCCCGTGCGGCGGGGTGCGCTTTTTGAAAGGCTTTCAGGCGGAGGCGGTCAGGTCTGGATGACGGGAACCGAGACGGGTCTGTTTGAGGGTCTTGGCCAAGCGGCGAGCTGGTTCCATGTCGACGACGGCAATGTTTCGCCTAGCGAGGCATCCCGTCCTTCAAACGGAAATCCACATCGGGTCTTGCAAAGGCCTGATTCCGCAAGTTGAGGCCGGCCGTGAAGAGCGGCGTGGTCGTGCGCTCGAAGGCCCGGGGCGTCATGCCGGCAAAGCGTTTGAATTCACGGGT
Organism: Sphingomonadaceae bacterium; assembly: GCA_046348625.1. Lineage (GTDB taxonomy): Bacteria > Pseudomonadota > Alphaproteobacteria > Sphingomonadales > Sphingomonadaceae > Aquisediminimonas. Next base: position 126,685 of record JAXMDX010000010.1, on the reverse strand, counting down.
CAGATGCGATTGATCGAAATAGCGCAAAGCCGCCAGTTCCTCTTCGCTGGGTGAGGAGAAACCGCGCATCGCCGTGGCCATATCGAGAAAACGGCTGCGGCGCAAAACCGCCTTGGGGCTCAGGCCGAAGGTTGCAAGGCAACGCCGCTCAAGCTGCCGGACCGACAGGCCGATTTTGGCCGCCGCATCGTCGATCCGAATCGTGCTGTCAGATCGGGCAATCTCCGCAAACTCGTTCATCCGGGTGTCCGGCGTCCGCAGGCCGATCCAGGCGAGCCGTGCCAGAATTGCACGCTCCATCGCTGTCACCAGTCGTGCATCTTCCGTTTCATTTTGCGTCTCGGCCCACAGGCTATCCGCGATGTTCCCCCATGCAGCGGCAAGCGGGATCATCTGATCGGCATAATCGCGCGCTGACCGGTCAAAGAGCGATTTCCATCCTCCCGGGTGGATGGCGAACCCGGCCACAGTGAATGGCCCCTTGACCCTCACGCGCAGAGGAAATTCATTGGGCCCGAAAAAGACAACAGGCCCGGCGCCCGCCCAATAACCCGGAGCGATTTCCGCCTGCCAGTCGCCGCGTAACAGGATGCGCACAAATGCGGTTTCGGACAGAAGCCTGTCCGACAGTGTCAGGTCCTCGGGCAGGTCCGCGGCGAAGACATAATGACGCGCGATGTAGGGCTCAAGTTCGGGAGAAGGCGGATAATTGCGTGAAAGCAACATGATGAGACGGCCCACAGCTCCATTTTGACGACTTGCGGTTCCCCTCCGAACACAATTGACGCATCAGTGCACGCACTTTCTTGCTTCCGGTCATAAAATTAATTCAAGTCCGCAGCCTTGACGTTGCGCATCTCGTCGAGCGCCTTCCGCAATCGCGTGAGCGGCGTCATCATGGCGTCAAATTCATTTCGCGAGATCAGGCCGTCAAGAATCGGAAAGAGGGTCGACGCTGCGGCAAGACACGTCTCGCGCATCGCGTGCCCCTTTTCCGTCAGCGAGACCAGTTTCCCGCGCCCGTCCCGCGGATCGGCTCTGACCAGGATCAGGCCGGCGCGTTCCATCCGGGACAAAGTGCTTGTCATGGTCGGCCGCGTGACCTGAAAGGCGAAAGCCAATTGAGCCGGTGACCGTTCCTGGTGGCCGAGGCGCACAAAATGATTGAGCACCGTGAATTGCGCCTGAGTCATGCCCTTCGGCAAGACGCGTTCGAACATCGTGGTCGCGAGCTGGTTGATGATCCCGATTTCGTTGAACAGCTCGAAGGCTGGGATGGTCTTGTTCATGCGACAAGATGGGACTGGAGCGGCAGGCGCGGGGCCGGGGACACCGGTGGCGCATGGCCGATGCGGGCGAGCATCTGGATGCGGTGACCGTCTGGTACGCCGAGCAACGCGTGGACGGCGGCAAGATATTCGGCCATTTCCGGATATTCCTGGAGTGATTGGCTCATCGGGTGGATCGCCAGACCGAGTGCCGCAGCCTGCAATGCCGCCCGGACATAGCGGCGACCGGCATCGAGCTGGCCATTGCGGCTGTTGCCCGGCGTTGTAATCCAAAGCGCTGCGGGTACGGAATCATAGGTTGCCCGTTGTCCATCGAGGCCAATCTTGAAGGCTGTACTCGCGGGATCAGCAAGCTTTTCCCTTGTCGTCAAACCGAGCATTCGGGTCGCTTCAATCATCGGCCCGCTCAACGCCAGGCCATCACCAGTGGCATCTATTTCATCATGGCCAATACGCAGCAAGCGCACCGTTTCCATCATCGTGCGGTGCGTCAGCATTTCCTTTGCAATTGCCGCAACGGTGATGATGCGAAGCTTGCCTAGAACCGATGGATCCAGCGTCGTTTGGACATCGCCAGCGCTCAGCGCTGTCAGTTGCGAGATGCCGGGTGGCGTTTTCGAATAGATCTCACGGTTTGTCCTGCGCATGAGGATTGACTGATAAAGGGGGTCAGGGCGAACCGTGCCGTCTGCAACGAAAGTCAGGCGCGCGACGGGCCGGGTATCAAGTCGCGGTTGTGGTTCGCCGTCCGGAAACGGGGTCATGTCCACCCGGACGCCGCGTTCGGCCGCGGCAATCCGGGCCAACTCCAGAAAGGTCCCAAAGCCAATGACGATTTGCCGGTCGAACGGATCAGTCTCGGGCAAGCGTTTGTCGAGGTCGCAGGTAATCGTGGCCGAGTTGTCGCCTTCAAGCCGGATGAGCCAAGGCTGACGATTGTGCGGATTCGGGGCAAGGATCGCATGCCGGAAGGCATCCAGCCTGACATCTGAAGGCGGATCACGATCCAACTGCCAGGGCTCGATTGCCTTTTCCGGCATCCGCGTCACGCGCCAGGTTCCTGCCGCTGCAACGAGAGCGAGCGAACCGCCCGCACCAAGTATGAAATTTCGCCTGCCTACCGCCATTTCGAGCTCCGATTAGATATCAAACTATAAGGTTAGATATCTAATCATTTATTCAATGTCAAATTGGTTCATGAGTCGCATTTTCCTTGGGTTTTGAGCCACGCTTCCCTATAGGCTCGGCATGACAGACGAACCCCAGAATACCCCCAATACTTCCGCATATGGCGCCGATTCGATCAAGGTCCTCAAGGGCCTCGATGCCGTCCGCAAACGGCCAGGCATGTACATCGGTGATACCGATGATGGTTCCGGCCTTCACCACATGGTTTTCGAAGTTTCGGACAATGCGATCGATGAAGCGCTCGCCGGACATTGCGACCGGATTACAATCACGCTCAATCCTGACGGATCGGTGTCGGTGGAGGATAATGGTCGCGGTATCCCGACGGGAATCCACGCCGAAGAGGGCGTTTCGGCGGCCGAAGTGATCATGACCCAGCTCCATGCGGGCGGCAAGTTCGAAAACACGTCGGACGACAATGCCTACAAGGTTTCAGGCGGCCTTCACGGTGTGGGCGTTTCTGTCGTCAATGCGCTGTCCTTGCGGCTCGACTTGACGATCTGGCGTGACAATGAAGAGCATTACATGCAGTTCGCACATGGCGATGCTGTCGCTCCTTTGAAGGTTGTTGGGCCTGCCAATGGCAAGAAGGGGACGCGCGTCACGTTCCTGCCTTCGCCCGAGACGTTCAAGATTACCGAATTTGATTTCGAGAAGCTTGAGCATCGCTATCGCGAACTGGCGTTTCTCAATTCCGGCGTGCGCATCTTTCTGGTCGACGCCCGGCATGCCGAGCATGTTGAACACGAGCTCTATTATGAAGGCGGGATTGCGGCGTTCGTCAAATATCTTGACCGCGCGAAAACTCCGCTCTTTCCGGAACCGATTGCGGTTTCCGGACAGCGGGACGGCATCGGCATCGACGTCGCGCTCGAATGGAATGACAGCTATTACGAAAATGTCCTGCCCTTCACCAACAATATCCCGCAGCGGGATGGGGGCACGCATCTCGCCGCATTCCGTGCGGCATTGACGCGCACGCTGAACAATTATGCCGAGAAGTCGGGTCTGCTCAAGAAAGAGAAGGTGTCGCTGACCGGCGATGACATGCGGGAAGGCCTGACGGCCATCGTATCGGTCAAGCTACCCGATCCCAAATTCTCTTCGCAGACAAAGGACAAGCTCGTGTCTTCGGAAGTGCGCCAGCCGCTTGAAAGCCTGATGGCAGACAAGATGGCCGAATGGCTGGAAGAAAATCCGGCGCATGCGCGCAGCATCATCCAGAAGGTCATTGATGCGGCTGCTGCACGCGAGGCGGCAAAGAAGGCCCGCGAACTGACACGGCGCAAGGGTGTGATGGATATCGCGTCGCTGCCGGGCAAGCTCGCCGACTGCCAGGAGCGCGATCCAGCCAAGTCTGAACTCTTCCTCGTCGAAGGTGATTCCGCGGGCGGTTCTGCGAAGCAGGGACGCAACCGCCACAATCAGGCGATCCTGCCGTTGCGCGGCAAGATCCTGAATGTTGAACGGGCACGTTTCGACAAAATGCTCTCGTCCCGCGAAATCGGCACGCTGATCCAGGCGATGGGAACCGGCATCGGTCGGGAGGACTTCAACATTGAAAAGCTGCGTTATCACAAGATTGTGATCATGACGGACGCAGACGTGGACGGCGCACACATCCGCACCCTTTTGCTGACGTTCTTTTATCGGCAGATGCCGGAGATCATTTCGAACGGTCACCTCTTCATCGCCCAGCCGCCGCTTTACAAAGCGGTCCGCGGCAGAAGCGAGGTGTATCTCAAGGATGATGCGAAGCTCGATGATTTCCTTATCGAAGCTGGCGTCAATCTCTCCGCGCTCGAGACGATGGGCGGAGCGCGAAGCGGCAATGACCTCGCGTCCCTCGTCAATCATGCGCGGCGGATGCGCAGCCTCATGCGCTATGTTCCCAAACGTTACGATCCGGCGATTATCGAGGGCTTGGCACTCGTGGGCGCGCTTGATCCTCAGCTCACCCCTGAACAGAGAAACGCCTCTGCGATCAAGGCGGCGGAGTGGCTGACCAATGCCGATCCTGAGGGGAACTGGCAGGGCAGCCTGAGCGCCGAAGGTGGCTACCACCTCCAGCGCCTGTGGCGCGGCGTGACGGATCACCACATCATCGAGGCGAGCTTCATCGCCAGCCAGGAGGCGCGCCGCCTGCACACCTTGATTGCAGAAGTCGCCGACAATTATGCCGCCGGATCCCGGCTTGTTCCGATCGGCAAGGCATCGGTGGCCGTTGAAGAGGTAACGGAGGCGCAAGCTGACGAGGATGCCGAACCAGCGGTCATCTCGACACAAGGCGTTGCAATCACGCGGCCTTCCGAACTTCTTGATGCCGTACTCGCGACGGGAAGGAAGGGCCTTTCCATAAGCCGATACAAGGGCTTGGGCGAAATGAATGCAGAGCAGCTCTGGGAAACCACACTCGACCCGGAGAATCGCAGCCTGTTGCGGGTCGAGGTTTCGCAGGCCGATCTGGCGGACGAAATTTTCACCCAGCTCATGGGCGATGTTGTCGAACCGCGTCGCGAATTCATTCAGGAGAATGCCCTGAACGTGGCGAATCTTGATGTTTAGTCTGGTGGTTGCCCATCACCCTCTTCCCCAAGCGCACATCGCCCATTAAGGCGGCGGCGCATCGGGAAGGAACGGGGACGCGCGCATGAAACTTTTGACCGGCAATTCGAATCCGCCGCTGGCGAGGGCAATTGCGGACTATCTCGATGTCCCTCTGACCGAAGCGAGCGTCCGGCGGTTTGCGGATGAAGAGGTCTTCGTCGAAATTCACGAAAATGTCCGGGGGGAGGATGTCTTCGTCATTCAGTCGACCAGTTTTCCGGCAAATGACAATCTGATGGAATTGCTCATCATGATCGATGCGCTTCGCCGCGCATCGGCCAAGCGCATAACGGCCGTCGTGCCTTATTTCGGCTACGCAAGGCAGGACCGCAAACCGGGACCGCGCACGCCGATTTCGGCCAAGCTTGTGGCGAACATCATCACCTCTGCAGGGGCCAACCGCGTTCTCTCGGTCGATCTGCATGCTGGCCAGATTCAGGGTTTCTTCGACATCCCGACCGACAATCTCTATGGAGCGCCGGTGATGTCGGCTGACATCCAGGCCCGTTTCGGTGACCAGAACATCATGGTCGTCTCTCCCGACGTGGGAGGCGTGGTGCGCGCCCGCTCTCTTGCCAAGCGGCTAGATAATGCTCCGCTTGCCATTGTGGACAAGCGTCGCGAACGCGCAGGCGAGTCGGAAGTCATGAACATCATTGGCGATGTGGAGGGACGGTTTTGCATTTTGATCGATGATATCGTCGACTCCGCCGGAACCTTGTGCAACGCGGCCGCTGCCCTGAAGGCTGCGGGTGCAGCCGGGGTCGTAGCCTATTGTACCCATGGTGTGCTCTCCGGCGCCGCAATTGCGCGAGTGGAGGCTTCGGAGCTGACGGAGCTGGTCGTGACCGACTCGATCGTGGCGCCCGATTCTGTTTCCGACGCGAGCAAGATTCGCAGGCTGACCATCGCGCCCCTCGTGGGAGAGGCGATCAAGCGCATTGCCGACGAAAGCTCGGTCTCGAGCCTTTTCGACTAGGACAAGAACGAGGCCCGAATACAAAAAGGCCCCGGAAAACCGGGGCCTTTGACTGTGTGCGGCTATTCCGCGAAAATTCTAGCGCCTGCCGAACACTGTATCGAGCCAATCCCAAAATCCGCGGGTAGGCTTCGGCATCTTAACTTTTTTCGACATGACAATTACCCTCTGACTGCAGGTGAAGAAGGCGAAATGCCCCTACCGATTCGTATGGTTAACAGAAAATTTACCATATTGCAATTTTTGGGCGCAGAGAATTGCTTCGACTTTGGCTGTTTATGGCCAATCCGGGCTATCGGTCTTGCGTGAGGTGTCGTGGCTCGCTGCCGGGGAAGGCGCCAGAATGACTGGTACCCTTATGGCGAAACGCGCAACGCAATCTCGCTCGGTAAAGAGTGGAACCGATTGTTCTCGACCGGCGTCTAGTTGCCGTTGGCGGCGCGCCGGTCCTGCGAGAAAATCTGATCAACCAGGTCAGGCAATTTCATCGGCTTGCCGATCAAATAGCCTTGAACCATGTCACAGCCGAGGCGCGAAAGTGCCTGAAGGATCGACGGGGTTTCGACGCCTTCGGCGACGACCTTGCGTCCCAGCGAGTGGACCATTCTGATCGTCGAACCGACGAGGATCAGGTCATCATGGTTGGTGTCGATATCTGCAACGAATTGCTTGTCGATCTTCACTTCATGCGACGGAAGGATTTTCAGATAATCTAGGGTGGCGTTACCAGTGCCGTAATCGTCGATCGAAACTCTTATGCCGTGTTCGACAAGGGAACGCATCATGGCGATGCCCGATCCGTTGCGATCCAGTTTCCCGGTTTCGGTGATTTCCAGGATCAGTTTTGATGCCGGAAAATTGTGTTTCCTGAGAATCGTATCGACGAAATTCAACAGGTCCGGCTTTTGCAGCAGCTGGACAGACAGGTTGGCAGAAATCGCAAAATCCGCGCCCTGTTCATTGATCCGCGCTGCGGCGGCAATGGCCTGATCAAGGACAAATCCGGTCAGCTTTTCGATGCGATTGTGCTTTTCAGCAACCGAAATGAAATCGTCCGGTCCGATCAGCCCGCGTTCGGGGTGGCTCCAGCGCACAAGCGCCTCAGCACCGACAATGCGATTGGCCTTGACGTCAAGTTTCGGCTGGAACGCAACCCAGCCTTCGCCATTGTCAACGGCCTGATCCAGTCTGCTCAACAGTGACAATTGCCAGGCCGCCTCATGGAGTCGTTCCGGATCATAGAATTTCCAGATATCGTTGCCGCGCGCAGCCTCTTCCGCGCAGAGCATCGCACTCCCGATCCGACTTGTCATGGGTCGCTGATAGTCTGCGTCGACGCCGAAGGAGACCGAGATATCGATTTCGCGTCCGTCGATCGGCAAGGCTGTGCTCAGAATTGCCTTCAGTCCTTCCAGATGATGGGCCAGATCCTCGCCCATCGGAAGATCGCTGAACCAGAGCAGTGTGTCCTCACTGTGGAACATTTCGCCGTCATCGCCGCTCAGCACCACGCGACGGCGGATCTCGTCAATCACGGCGCGCTCGATGAGCTGATTGAAGCTTGCCGCGATTTCAGAATAGTTGCGCATTTTGAGGGCTATCAGCGTTTGTGGGCGCGTCTTGCCTGCATAGCGGAGGGCTGCAAGATTGGGCAGGCCGGACACAATATTTGTCTGACTGCTCCGAAGCACGCGTCGCAAGGTCGTTGCGCGATAGGCAAGGATTGCGAATAGCAGCCCGGCCGGTACGACGTCCACTGTGATGAGTTTTTCATCCAGATAGATCGGGAAAATCCCGAGCATGACGATTGCCGCTGCGGCCGTCATCCAGACGATGCGCATGCGCCGCGTGTAGAGGTGGACCACGCCAAGGCCGAGCCCGAAGAGATAGGCCGGAATCCAGCCCAAATTGACGGGATGGCCACGCTTCAGCGTCTCGGCCCCGATTACCTGGAAATAGACGCCGGGGATCCAGCCCTGGGAGGCAATGTGATGGATATCGTTGAACGACGTCGCCGTCGTGCTGATGACGACATCATGGTTGGCGATCCTGCTGTCAGGAATGCGATTCCGAATGATGTCGACAAGGCTGTAGGTGGGTATGGAGCGCGCCTGGATGGCCCAGTCGGGACGAAAGTGATCCCAACCTTTGACATCGACGTTTGCGAGCACCGTGGACATGGAACGAACACGCTGCCCATTCAGCGTGCCATTATAAGGAATTCGCGCGGACAGGCTGAAGGGGGTGATCTTGCCATTGAGCGAGGTCAGCTGTGCCACATCCATGAACTCCTGGCGTGGCCCGATCTCGACAGCCTGTTTCGTCCTGGTGTCCTTGATGCTGATCACACCAAGGAAGACGCGACCAGTATGGCGTTTGAGGGCTGACGTGAATGCCGCGTCTTCTGCCGGCGTTGTGGGGTCTGCATAGGCCCGGTCAAAGAATACCCGACGGGCGCCCATCGCAAACAACTTGTCCACTGTCTGGGCGTCAACACGGCGCGGGAAGTCGATACCGCCCAATTCCTTGGCAGTCTTGTCATCGATGGCGACAACGACGGCATCAATTCTGGAATCCCGGCTTCGCACAACGTCGCGGCCAGCCTGAATCAGGTCTTCCAGAGGCTGCCCAAATTCAATGGCGCCGCAAATAAGGGAAAAAAGGGCCGCCCAGAGAAGCACGGAAAGGCGTCGATCCCGGTTGTCGGCATTCTCCCGACGATCTGCGGAGCGGGCACGGTTCTTCATGGCGTGCAAAAGCCCAAGCGGTGCCGGCGCAGGCAGGGCATGCGCAATCCGATAGCGGCAGAGTGTTCTTGGCACCCGGATCTTGAACAGTTCAGCACTGCTATACGCCTCTAACAACCCGTCTGGAAATCATCTGATTTCCGAGGCTTGGTCCATAATGAGGGAAAGCGAACAAATGGTTATCGAGCGGAAAAGCAAAGAGCAGTGCAGGCAATCTTCCGCCGCGGCAATTTCACGGCTAAGGCAAGAGCAACATGTCCGACCAATCGCCACTTGATACATTCAAATCTGTGCTCGCGGGCACTGCCCGTGCCATGGCGCACGAGCCGGAAATCGAACTGGCCTTCACCGCCGACGCGCCAACGCAAAGCGGCAAGAATTTTCGCGTTCCGATGCCGGGGCGGTCGCTGCCGGCCGACCAGGTGGCGGAGGCCCGCGGATTTGCTGACGGCATGGCTCTGCGGTTGCGCCATCACAGCGACGCTGTGCATGCCATCAATCGACCCGGAGACCCGACTGCCGCTGCCGTATTCGATGCCATTGAAGCGGCTCGAGTTGAAGCGCTGGGGGCAAAGTCCATGGAGGGCGTTCGTGCAAATCTCTCGCACGCGCTCTCCATGCGCATGCGTTCCGACCCGATTGCTCGGGCCTTGGCGGTTGATGAGGTGCCATTGTCTTCGGCCATTGGTCTGCTTGTGCGCGAACGGCTGACGGGTGACGCGCCGCCGGAAGTTGCGCTCAACGGCCTCAACATGGTCAGAGACTGGATTGAGGAAAGGGGCGCCGCCGATCTAGATGCGCTTGGCCTTGCGATTGACGATCAGGCGGCCTTTGCAACTCTTGCGCAGAAGCTTTTGGCCGATCTGGATCTGGTCAGCGCAAACGACGAGTTCGATCCGAATGAGGATGGAAGTGACGAGGATTCGGATCAGGAAGAAGGCTCCGATCAAAGCCAGGAAGAGGGCGAGGAAGGCGACTCGCAGGCCGAAATGGAGGCGCGCGCTGACGCCAGCGAGGGCGATGCCGACGAGGGCAATGAACAGGAAATGGAATCCGACTCCGACATGGAAGCGGATGGAGAACCCGGGGATGAGGGTGAGGAAGGGATGATGCCTGTGCGGCCGAACCGGCCGCTTTCGGACTTGCCACCCAGTTTCGACTACAAGGCCTGGACTGACAAATATGATGAAGTCATCGCTGCCACCGACCTGTGCGATGAGGATGAACTGACGCGTTTGCGGGCCTATCTCGACCAGCAACTGCTTCATCTCCAGGGCGCTGTGACCAAATTGGCCAACCGCCTGCAGCGCCGCCTCATGGCGCAGCAAAACCGTAGCTGGGACTTTGACCAGGAAGAAGGCATTCTGGATGCGGCACGACTGGCGCGTGTCGTGACGGCACCCGGCCATTCGCTGTCCTACAAGATTGAGCGCGATACCGAATTTCGCGACACGGTCGTGACGTTGCTGATCGACAATTCGGGGTCCATGCGCGGCCGGCCCATTTCCATTGCTGCCATCAGCGCAGACATCATGGCGCGAACGCTTGAACGCTGTGGCGTCAAGACAGAGATATTGGGGTTCACAACGCGAGCCTGGAAGGGCGGGCAAAGCAGAGAATCCTGGCTGGCTGCTGGACGGCCGTCATCGCCGGGACGTCTCAATGACCTGCGCCACATTCTCTACAAGGCTGCAGACGAGCCTTGGCGGCGCGCGAAAAAATCGCTCGGCCTGATGATGCGCGAGGGTCTCCTGAAGGAAAACATCGACGGCGAAGCGCTGATCTGGGCTCACAGCCGGCTGATCGCCAGACCGGAAGAGCGCAAGATCCTGATGGTTATCTCGGATGGTGCCCCGGTCGACGATTCGACGCTGTCAGTGAACAATGGCGCCTATCTTGAACGGCATTTGCGTCAGGTGATCGGCTGGATCGAAAACCGTTCGCCAGTCGAACTCTGCGCCATCGGCATCGGCCATGACGTGACCCGCTACTATGAGAAGGCCGTGACGATCATGGATGCCGAGCAGCTTGGAGGCACAATGGTCGAGCAGCTTGCCGGACTGTTCGATACCGACAATTAGAAGAGTCGTTCCGCAACCAGTGTTGCGACCGTCAGCACAAGTCCGGCGAGAAAAGTGCGATAGGCATAGCCCAGGAACCGGTACTTCTTGCGCTGCAGGACTTGGCCATTCTGATAGATGTCGCGAAGCATGGTGCGATAGATGGTTTCATCACTTTTCAGTTGCTCCAAGACCTTATCGGCAAATTCATTCTCTGCCATGGCTGTAAAGGTACCGAAAAACAGGATGTTGGGGCTGCCACCCGGGCTTGGCTTCGTCGCGATGGACGGCAGGATTGCGAACACGGCGAGCATGGCCGAAATGAAAGAGAAGAGCGCCAGCACAAGGATGGCGGCCGTAACGCCCTGCCTGCTTGCCTGTCCGACAGAAATCGTGAAGACAACGAACGTTGCCCCCATCAGGATGGAGGCCTTCTGGTCCGCCATTTGACTGAGCGTCAGGTTGATTTGCTGCGTCGTGCGCACGAGATGCACGGCGTTGGGCGAATAGGGTGACTTGTCGTCTGGCATCGCTAGCTCTCCCCGGGCGATGTGCTTCATCGTCACACTTGCATGACGGGCGCCAACTTGCCAAGTCTTGCCGCCTTCCTGCCGCATTCTGGTGAAATAGGCGCGACATAAAATTACAAGGAATTGCCATGACTGACCGGGCCGCCATAACCGAGGCCGTTGCCGCCCAGATCGAGCACTTCAACAAGAAGGGCATCGCTCTGACGGACGCGACGAGTTTCCAGCACGATCTCGAATGGGACAGCCTGACCGTGATGGATTTCGTGGCCGCGATTGAGGATGAGTTCGACATTCTCATTACAATGAACATGCAGGCTGAAATCGAAACCGTGGGCCAGCTTGTCGATGCCGTTGCGAGGTTGAAATCGGAATGACTGACCTTTTTTCAAAGTTCGATGCCCTGATCGCGGAAAAGGCTGCGCTCATGGCGACGGGCGTACGCGATCCGATCGGCATCGTGATGGACGAAGTCAAATCGCCGACAGAAGCCGTCATCAAGGGCAAGGACACGATCCTGCTCGGCACCTATAATTACATGGGCATGACCTTTGATCCTGACGTGATCCGAGCGGGCAAGGAAGCACTTGATTCCTTTGGGTCTGGCACGAATGGCAGCCGGTGCCTCAACGGCACGTTCCGGGATCATGTCGACGCCGAAGACGCCTTGAAGGAATTCTATGGCACCAAACATGCCATGGTCTTTTCCACGGGATATCAGGCGAATCTGGGCTTTGTTTCGACAATTGCGGGGAAGGGTGATTACGTCGTTCTCGATGCAGACAGTCATGCGTCGATTTACGATGGGTGCTTTCTCGGCAACGCGGAAATTGTCCGCTTCCGCCACAACAGCGTCGAAGATCTTGACAAGAGGCTCGGGCGCCTGCCCGCCGAGGCCGCCAAGCTCGTTGTTCTTGAAGGTGTCTATTCGATGCTTGGGGATATTGCGCCGCTCGACAAGATGGTCGCTGTGGCCAAGAAACATGGCGCCCAGGTGCTTGTCGATGAAGCGCATTCGATGGGATTTTATGGCCCGAACGGCCGCGGAGTCTATGAAGCGCAGGGACTGGACGGAGAGGTCGATTTCGTAGTCGGCACCTTCTCGAAATCGGTCGGCACGGTGGGTGGCTTTGTCGTGTCCAATCACCCCAGCTTCGAAATTTTGCGGCTGGTTTGTCGTCCCTATGTTTTCACAGCGTCCTTGCCGCCCAGTGTGGTTGCGACTGCTGCGACGTCGATCCGCAAGTTGATGCATGCCCACAACAAGCGACAGCATCTCTGGGAAAATGTGCGTCAGCTGCATGGCGGCCTCAAGGCGCTTGGCTTCCGCCTCCCGACAGAGACACCTGAGTCTGCCATTGTCACCGTACTGCTCGATGATCAGGATCAGGCCGTTACCATGTGGGACAAGATGATAGAGCTTGGCGTCTATGTGAATATGGCGCGACCGCCAGCGACACCCGCAGGTACGTTTCTGCTGCGTTGCTCCTTGTGCGCCGAACACACGAGCGAGCAGATCGAGACCGTGCTTGGGCGGTTCGCCGAGGCGGGCAGGGCATTCGGCGCAATCGCGTGAAAATTCTCGTTGTCGACGATGACAGCCGCATACGCCAGATGACGGCAGATGCGTTGCGCGACAACGGGCATGACGTTTCGGAGGCTGACTGCGGGGCAGCTGCCCTGGCATTGCTTGACGAACATGTCTCGGTGCTTTTGACGGATGTGCAGATGCCGGGGATGACCGGTCCGGAACTGGCCGATGCCGCACAGTCCCGTTATCAGCGGTTATGCGTCCATTTCATGAGTGCGGACACGGGGGCCATCCCGGTCGAAGCCTTCCGCGGACGCACGGTGCTCGCCAAGCCCTTCACACTATCGGAATTGCTTGCGCTCGTGGAGAATTGATCGACGTAATGCGCGGTCAGGCCAGCACGGTGCCGACAAGCCCCTCGAACAGCCGCAGCCCATCGGTGCCGCCGTGGGCAGCTTCAATCATCCGTTCAGGATGGGGCATCATTCCCAGCACATTGCCTTCGGCATTGAGGATGCCGGCAATGTCATTGGCCGACCCGTTGACTTGTTCTTGGTATCGAAATGCTACGCGTCCCTCGCCCTCAAGGCGATCAAGTGTGGCAGCGTCCGCGAAATAATTTCCATCATGATGCGCCACCGGGATCGTAAGCAGTTCATCCTGTGCGTATCTGCTTGTGAAGATCGACTGGCTGTTCGCCACGCTGAGCGATACATCGCGGCAGACAAAGTTGATCCCGGCGTTGCGCATCAGCACACCTGGCAAGAGACCGACTTCCGTGAGGACCTGAAAACCGTTGCAGACGCCCAGTACAGAAACGCCGCGTCCCGCTGCCCGCACGACAGCGCGCATGACGGGAGACTGGGCCGCCATGGCGCCTGACCTGAGATAGTCTCCATAGGAAAAGCCGCCTGGAACGGCGACAATATCGAGGCCGTCCGGCAGCTCAGTTTCTCTGTGCCAGATCATCTCTGGCGCGCGGCCAGTTGCCAGTTCAAGCGCAACAGCCATGTCGCGATCGCAATTGGAACCCGGGAAGACGATGACGGCAGATCTCATGGCCTCATGCCCTTTCGATACGGAAATTCTCGATAACAGTGTTGGCCAGCAGTTTGCGGCACATGTCTTCGACCATGGCATCCGTGACCGAATCATCCAGATCGAGTTCAATCAGCTTTCCTTGGCGAACCCCATTGACGCCAGAAAAGCCAAGACCTTCAAGAGCGTGATGGATCGCTTTCCCTTGGGGATCGAGTACGCCGTTCTTGAGAGTGACATGGACTCGCATCTTCATCGGGCGGACTTTCTGGGCAGGAGTTTGGCGTGCGCCTGCCCGATACCGGTGCGCTGCCCGCAGGGCAAGATTCATCTTTCCTTAGGCATGCGCTCGCACACTTTGGCTTGGGGGTTCGATCGCGGCCAGATATTTGTCGTGGGAGAATGGGATGAGCATTGTTGCGATGGCCTTGTTTGTTGGCCTTTTCGTCTTTGGTCGGCAGATTATCGGTTGGCACGACGAACTGGGCAAAGTCCAGATGGTCCTGATTGCATCCTTCGTTCTCGGATATTTTGCCGGCTTTCGCCGCTCAGGCTGATCAGGGGACAGGTGCGGCTGTGTGCAAGACTTCTGTAGTTCGCAGAAGCTGGACGTGCGCTGGTCGAACCTGGCGCGCACGCCGGACAGGGATTTCCTATATAACTTGGCGTGCGGCGAGGCCGTTGGCCCCCATCCCTGCCTCTATTCGCCTCGCCGCCAACTTCCTCCACAAGAAGCACAAAGCACGAGCGGATCGAGCGCTCGCTGGCTTAAAATCAGGCCATTCGGCCTGCTTCATCGAAAAGGTGGTGGCAGGGCTTGTATCGAACTATCGGATTAAGACATTGGAATTATTACTATTTTCCAATGGTACGAAATTCACCCCCACATTCACCCCCACATTTTTCCGACGACATCGTGTTGTGAGGCAAAAAAATCGCGCTGGCCCAAAAGAGACCAAATTACGCCGCTAACCGCCCAAACCGATCTTGTGCAAGATTTGTTCGGTCATGCCACGGCCAGCCGCATCACGTTTGAAGGCCATCAGGAACAGCAGCTTGCTGGTTTGCGAGGGCGAGGCATACCCCTGCCCTAACTTGATAACAACCTAGCTGCCAACCGGTACAGTTGCTTTGACACTACCGTCACATATGCCCGCTTGGGCTTAACGTCTGTACCTAGCCCAAATTCTCGACACCTGAACTGCGTCATTCAACAGCGACGACAGTGTCATATCCGCCGATATGCGTCAGCCCTTCATGGCTTTCGATTCCCGTGTAGCGTAGCGAAGCATCCTCATATCGGCGGAAGGCGAAAACGGCCTCGTTCATCCTTTCCGTATTGAACACGCGCAGCCGCACAAGCAGATTGAAATCCTCCACCGTCAAGCCGGTGACCGTCAGGAACAGTTCCGGCTCAATCTTCGTAATAACGTCGATGAGCGTGTTCTCGCGGAAATCGGTCAGATACATGAACGCCGGAATGCGCGTTGCAAATTTGATCAGCTTTTCCTGAATCTGCTTACGCTTGGATTTGTATTCCTTCTCCTCGTCGGTCAGCTCCCCTTTCTCGGATGTTGAAAGTTCGCCATCCTTGGCCTTCTTCTTCAGATCTTTGACCTTCTCGCTCTTGTTGATGATCGTCTCGATTACGTTGTCGCCCAGCGCACGCCAGCCCTCAATCCGCTCGACCGCTGCCAAGGCTTCCGGATTATCCAGCACACGGCGCAGCGTGTCATTGTCGACATTCACCAGCATCGCCGATTCCCATTTGCGCGCCAAAAGCGTTGCGGACGTGCCAGCCATCGCAATGTCGAGAATGCCGCCTGCGTCGATTTGCGTCATGTTCGCGCCGTCGTAAGCGAGCACCGGTAGGAAAGAGACAAGATCCGCCACTGCCTTTTCAGGGTTAGGTTCGCTTGGCGAAAGGCCGATGCCATATTCGGAAAGCTGGCGCAGCGCCCGCGTCGGTGCAAAATCGAAAACGAAACAGATTGGCTTTTTGACCAGTATCGCATTCGGATCGTCACCTTCCGGATTGGCAATCGACCAAGGCGATTGCACGCGGAACGCTGCCTGAAAATAGGTTTCGGGTGACTTCAGGTTGCGTAGCATCAGGATTGACGCCCATTGCTTTACCGTCACGCCGGTTGTCAGCTTCCCGCACGACAGCGTAATGGTCTTTGTGTCTTCACCATTGCCAATTGCCTTGCGAACAGGCGGCAACGCATCCAGCCCTATGCCTGCGCCAGCACCGGCCGCGACAATCACCTCATATTCATGCCAGAAGGTATTTTGGTCTTCTTCCAGGAGGTTCTTCATCGCCTCACAGGCTGCCACATTTGGCAAGAACCAGAATGCGTGATTCAGGTATGGCAACAATCGCACATCGGAATAGGGCCAGGGGGGCCTTGTGCCGGTTTTCAGGCTTTCAACCGTTTGCGCCGGGCCTGAACCTCGAATGATGTTCAGCCACTTTTGCACCTCGTCCTTATGCTCAAACTGTGCCAGCACGCCGCTGCCCTTGGCCTTGAAAAACTCGTTCAGGTCGAACTCGTCAAACTCGCCGCCGCTTGCAATGCTCAGCAATTCGTCCGGCATTTGATAGGTCAGCAACCGCATTTGCGGAAGCGCGGCGTAGGGGTTACATTTGCCGGGATTTTTGGTGTCCCATTCCGCCCGTGCACGCTGTTCGTCGGTATAGGTCCAGTTGAAAATCTGTTCCTCGATAAATTCGCCGGTGGCGAGCGCCTTGAACGGCGTTCCGGACAGATAAAGATAGGCGCGGGTTGTAATGGGCAGGAACTCGGCCTCGGCTTCGGATAGCTCGCCAAGGTCTTCGTTTACGACTTCCAGCTCGCCTGCATATTCGAGTTTTGCCTCAGCCTTGGCGACCGCTGCATCTTCGCCTTCGAACAGTTCCTTGGCCGTGTCGCGCCATGCGCCGAAATGATATTCGTCGAACACGACCAAATCCCAATTGATCGTGTGAATCCATTCATTGCGCGGCTTGATATTGCCCGTTGCATCCTTGCCCAGCAAATCCTGAAATGATCCGAAATAGACGAGGGGCGTGTCCGTCGCCACCGCGCGCGGATCGCCACCGGTGTTACGCGACATATAGGTCCAGCCATCAAAATCCTGGTGATTTTCAAGGTCTGCTTTCCAAGCATCTTCGACGGCCGGTTTGAAGGTAACGACCAGTACGCGCTTCGCGCCCAGCCGCTTTGCAAGCTGGTAACTGGTAAAGGTCTTGCCGAAACGCATCTTGGCGTTCCACAGGAAGCGCGGCATGGCCTTTGCGTCTTGTGCCCAGCGGGACTGGTAATAGGCAAAGGTCTGGTCGACCGCGTCGGCCTGTTCGGCGCGCATCGGGAAACTGTCATGGTGCGTGCCAGAAAGCGGTGCGCCGCTTTGCAGTTCGGCGATGGCGGTCAGCACTTCGGCCGGGGTGCAGCGCATCCATTCCCGCGACGAGCCGATGGTGACATTTTCAAAGCCCTTGTCGATCAGGCGCTGGCGGACATCATTGTCGCGAAATGTGCTTCCGTCTTCGCGCTCCGCAAAAGTGTTGAGCGGGGTGTGCAGCGTGTAGGCCTGTTGCGCTTGGCCCTGCGATTGGCGGATACGGTCGTTGACGTTCTCTCTTGTGGTCTGCCCGACCTTGATCAGTCCGGTATAGGCAGACGGCGGTTCGTTGAACGACCAGGCATAAATGCGAAGCCGTGCTTCTGGCTTGGCGGTAAGAATGTCTTCAATAGTGGGCTTATTCATCTGCCGCTTTCATGGGGCGGATCATGTTCTCGATAAAGGCGACTTCGATTTCCGTTAGATCATACTTCTCATACAGTTCTTGATCTGACCAAGTTCGATCCCATGCCTGCTGAGGTACAAAGTCATATACACCGCGAGCCGCATTTTGACTTATTTTGCGTAATGAAATTAGAAATCTTGCGAATCGCGTTCGCAAATAAGAATTGGCGCTATTCGCTTCCTGTTCATTTAAAAATGGACCAGCCACAATGTAAGTTACCGTACAAACAGCACCCGGCGCCGCTACCATCGGCGGACCCAAAACAAGGTCGATCCCACTCTTTTCGCGTTCGCGTCCCGATCCAGCTTTGGGAACAAGCACTTTCCAGACGTCAATTAAGTGATGGGACTTGGTCACAGCGTCAGGCGAGACCCAAGCCGTCTCGCGTTTTGTGCCAGCATTATAGTGAAGCTTAAGGTCGCCTTCCCTTGCAACCGAATGATAGCCTTTGAAGTTGGATCCTAAGACTGGGCCGAAGGGATCCCTAGGGGAGACCAGATCGGAGAACGACACTTCTCCCAATGCCAAAACCTTGCGAAGAATTTGAACGGCCTCGACATCCCGCACAAAAACATCAAACTCGTATAACTCTCGTTCATGTGGTCCAAACCTTTGACCGCCTCGGACAGTTGTGACGGCGCATTTTCCGTCATACGCAGCATTCCACAGAAAGTAGCTTATCCCGCCATTAATTCCCACGGACGGGAACATTTCAGCCGCGTTTGGAAAATCAACAATTGCCTTGCATTCTACGGTCATTCAACATTCTTGCTCTAAAATCGTCCAAATACTTTCCGCCAGCCATCCAGCGAGAAGGCGTCACCATACTCAGGTAGCTGGGTGCCAACGCTTTAGCTTGTTCAACGAAGAACTGGTAAATTGGCATCACGTTCTGACCAGCTTCATCGGCAGAAATCTGATAAGGTGGATTTCAATAATTACGTCAAACTGCATGTTACCTCCGAAGATATCAGCGATGAGATCGCCGACACTATTTGTATGTATCAAGGCGTAGGCATGTGTTTCGGCCCCAACACCTCGGTCAAACGCTATTTTACCTGCGCCACAAAACTTGCAGCGGTCACCGCTCCATTCATGCTCGGTCCGCTCAAACCAGATATTGCCGTTGTCATTGTCGCCAAAGCCTTTAGCAACGCTATGCACACCAGTAGCATGTTTAGAGCAATACAGGCTGCGCCGCGCAAAAGGAAAGCTGGTCAGTCGGGTGATCCCCATCCCAAAAACCTGTTTGGTCAGGATATGGTCGACACGCTCTTGCAGATCCGGAATTTTCCCTTCCAGGCCCTTGATCAGCCGCTTGGTAATCTCGCGCAGGAACACGCCCGATTTTGTGCAGGGATCAAGAAAAGTGACCTTTGCTGTCCGCCCAAATATCCGCGCCATCGCTCCCCGCCGCCCAGCCTTCCGCCAGCGTGTCGAGCATCCGGTTGGCAAATTCCGGTGGCGTAAACACTTCATCGTTCGAAAGGTTGGCGATGCACGTCAGCACATCCGGATTGCGGTTTTTCAGCGTAAACGAAGCCCGACCGGGTGCAAGTGCTTCGCGCGGCGTAGTCATGCGGCCATGTCCAGCGCCGCCAGTTCGCGCACCGTCATTGGCGGATAGCTTTCAGCGGGTTTGAATATCTCATGGTTGCCGCTAAATGCGCGAACATGCGCGCTCTTCGCGGAAGCTCGACATGCCGGTCAGCACATCCAGCCGGAAATCGCGCCGCTGGAACTTGCCCTTGCCGATATAGCCCCATTCGACGATCAGTATCGGCCCGCCGCCAGCATCCTTCATCGTCATCGCATCGCCATGAATCAGGTTGAGCGACAAGACATGGCTGGCGGCGTGATAAAGCTCGTCGTCTTCGTTTAGGCGAAGATATTGCGTGAATATGTCCAGCATGTTGGCGCGGCATTCGGCGATATTGTCCGCCAGCAATTCGATGCCATAGCAACAAGTCAGCGCCAGCAATGCGTAATGGCGTTTTTCGAAATCGCTCTTGCCATAGCGCGCTTCGACCGCCGCCAGCTTTCGTTGCAAGATCGGCACAAGAAAATTGCCGCTGCCACAAGCGGGTTCGAGGAAGCGGCTATCAATCCGTTCGGTCTCACCCTTGACCATATCGAGCATTTTTTCGACCAACCGTTGGCGTGAGTAAAGATCTCGCCATGATCGGCAACACGCTTTGACTTTATCAGCTTGTCTGGCCCGAACAGGGGCCCTTCATCTCGGATCGCCTCAAATTCGGCTTGCGGGGGCTTTATCCCTTCCGGCTCTTCCCGCACGCTGATCCGTCCGATAACATCTAGTGAACTCGCCACTTGCGCGGGTGGCTTGGCAATTCCCGCTTCCCAAGATTGAACAGTGTCAGGCGGCACGCGAAACTCTTTCGAGACATCATCGAGGCTAAGCCCCGCTGCAATCCGGCTGGCAGAAAACGACATAACAGTACCTAGGCCATTTCACCGAAGATTCGCAACGGCTTTCCCGTTCGTCTTTTGGGCCATGCATGATATTGTGATGCTCAATTCTAGCAAATTGCCTGATCCTTACAAATCCGCCCGCTCTATGAGAGAAAATCTCGGTTAGCTTTGGCAGTTGCCAAGTCGGCAAATTATGCGTCTTTCTCTTTTCGCTCCTCCTCGCCGTTCACGTCCATTTGCCAGCGTCCTTCGTGCCAGACGATACATTCCGAACCATCGCCGGCAAGGCCTCGCGCAATTTCCTGTTCGACTTGGCACCGTAACGGCGCAGAATGAACAACAGCTCCGGCCACAAGCGATTTGCCGCCTTTGCCTCACGATCAAGAAACGGAAGAATGGTATCCTCGTCCGCCGCCTCCTCGGGCGTAGGTTTCCCAAGTTTCGGAGATCCGGGCTGGCACCAAGCCTCGTAGTGATAATCGGAAACGGCAGCATCAAAGACGGTTTCGTATGGTTCGCTGCAGCAGCGATTGGGATCAACACCGTGAGCAAGCAGAAACCCAACATCGGCGCATCTTGACCGAAAATTGGTCCGATCAAGATGCTGCCCCCATCGGAATCAAGCATATGATTTGCACCCAGTTCAAGCAAGGTGGCCATCACTTCAAATCGGCGGAGCGCAATGCTTGGTGTATCCAGTTCCGAAAGGTTGAAAACCACTTCAAAAAGGACGGGTTCGCCATGTGCGTCGCACGCATTCACATCGGCCCCGAGCAACTCAGCCTGTCACCGGCGCTTTCGCTCGCGCTCCGTGCATGGCAAGGTCACCATGACGAATACGAACCGGGCCTGACAGGTCAGTGTTTCGACTGGGAATGCTTTAACGAAACCGGCCGGGCAATCTGCGAATTGGTAAGGCTCGAACGTCCCGATTTGCATGTCATCTATAGCGATGATGAGTAGTTCACACGCAAGCGGGGCGCCACGTGCATACAAATGAAGGGTGCCTATTATTGACTTCTTTACCCTGAATACCTAGATCGCGTCCATCATCCTAGCGAGCATGCTCGTTAGACAGGCCGGGGCTTGCGCTCCGGCCTTTGTCGTTTAGAAAAAGGCGATGCGCCGCGTAATCGTCTACATTGACGGCTTCAATCTGTATCACGCCATCGACGATTTGGGGCAGCCGCACCTCAAATGGTTGACTTACGTGCGCTTTCAGAAGGCCTTTTACGTCCAGGTGAGCAGGTGAAACTTGTCCGCTATTTTTCGGCCTATGCCACGTGGATGCCCAACCGCTACGCACGCCACCGAGACTATGTTGCGGCTTTGAAGGCCTGAGGTGTCGAAGCGAATATGGCGACGTTCAAAAAGAAGTCTCGCAGATGCCTCACATGTGGGACTGCTTGGACGGGACACGAGGAAAAGGAAACCGATGTATGCATTGCCGTGACGATGGTTGCCGATGCGTTGACAGGCGAAGCTGAGCGCCTGATCCTGATCAGTGCGGACACGGACCTTGCCCCGCCCATCCGCACCATCGCTGAGCTCGCGCCCCAATGCGAAGTGTTTGTTGCGACGCCTCCAAGGAGATTCAGAAATTGCCAGGCGCTGAAACCGGCGCTTGAACTTAAGCCGGGGCGGTTGGCAAAATGCATGCTGCCCGAACAAGTTCAGATCAGTCCCACGCGAATAGTAATACGCCCGCCGAGCTACGCGCCTCCAGTCTGATCGGGTGTGCCTTGAGGTGTCCTTATCTTTAGTTCGGCGAGCAATGATCCCAACGTGGCGATTTGATCAGGGTTGACGGCCATTGCGCGCGGTTCGTGCGCCGCGCGAATCAATTCGGCCTGCCGATGTGCTGGAACCTGCCCATAGCTTGTGAATGTTGTCAGCACGTCATCATGGCCAAGGTTTTGCGACCAAGATTTGAATTGTTCGGGCGTCTGGCAAACCATTTCGCCAAGGCTGGCAAGGGTATGGCGAAACGAGTGCGGTGGAAAATAGGGCAGGCCCGCGCTCCTGAATGCCGCGCGGAATATGCGGCGCACCGGTTCGGACGTGCTCCAACCGAAGCGCTCTAGTCCGGCCGATATGAAACCGCCGTCCGGTCCGGTGCCGCGTTTCGTGACGGGGAACAGGGCATCGCC
This sequence comes from Sphingomonadaceae bacterium, assembly GCA_046348625.1. GTDB lineage: Bacteria > Pseudomonadota > Alphaproteobacteria > Sphingomonadales > Sphingomonadaceae > Aquisediminimonas. The sequence continues at coordinate 104,325 of JAXMDX010000010.1, read as the reverse complement.
ATCGCCGCGCAGCAACGGCCCACGAAGATGTGCAACCCAATCCGTCACGATTGCCAGAGCCTCTACCCCACAGGGAAAAACCACGTTGAAAATGTCTTGCTGAATTCGCTTTCACGTCGCGCGCATCTTGATCGAGCCGCCCTGAGTTCAAATCAACATGCTTCAACTTCACGATGCCAGCGCGCCATCGCGCGCGCCGTCAGCAGTGCGAATGCGACCAGCGCCCTGTCGCGGCGCTCAATATCTGTTTCATGAGGCATGGTGGCAAGAACATGGTGGATCTGCTCCAAAGTTGGCACGGGCTTATCCCGCCGCGCCGTCGCGACCTGCACGTCCTTTTCCGATAGATTGAAGCAGTCGGCATCCGAATAGCTGATCCGCGATTTGTAGCCCGGCCGGTCTGCCAACCAAATGAAGAATGCTCGCAACATGGAAAGCGTTGAATGCACCGTGGCGCGGCTCAACCGCTCACCTGTCCGCGCTGCCAGTTGCTTGTCGAGGTTAGCCTTGAACGCTACTGCTTGTTCAATATGAAACTTTCTGAAATCTTTGAAGCCATTTGATTTTTCAAAGCGCGCCAGCGCCATAGCCGCCGCTTCCACCGATGCTTCATTTCGGCGCTTGGCCTCGCGCAGATATTGAAAATATGCGCGCTTGATCCGCTCGTTATTCGCATTGTGCGTCGCCATGATTTGTTGTCCTTTCTAAAGTCACAAATTAGGGAGGGGCGTGGCCGCTAACTTAAGCGTCATCGGTCCAGCACAATTTGGACAGCAATCTTGGGCATTTTTGTTGCCAGAGAAGCCCTTGCGGCACTGCGGTTCATTATGGCGTCACATTCTCCACATATTGCCTTCAGGTTGCCGTAAGTTGCATTTCGAGGGGTATAGTCCACCATGCCAAGAGCGGGCGGACGCGGCGCGCGACACTTGAAGCAATAGAGCGTTCCAGGTGGACAGGGTTGCTTCGCCTTTTTGCGCTGTGTTTCCAGAAACTCCCTCAATGCCCGTCCCAGAAACAATACCGGCCGTGATTGGTCGATTGGTTCCAGACCTTTGCACTGCCAGTTTCGCACCGTGTTTTTGTGAACACCGAGCCGCTCGCTTGCCTCTTCAACCGAATAGGTGCGGTGCAACTTGATTAGGCGCGGGTTGATCCGTTTAGCTGCCATGGCCCACGGCCTAGTCTTCAGGATTAATCAGACGCCGGACGGACTCGGTCTTGATCAAGGTGCGACGGCCCAACTTGATCGTTTCAAGTTTGCCAGCATTGATCAGTGCGTAAATCGAAGTGCGGCCAAGGCTCAGTGCCTTTGCTGCGCCATTCACAGAGGTTGCAATCGGTTCCATTGTTTGTCTCCAGTCCACTATGGACGGCAACATTCATCAATGGATTTTGGCACAAGATTGCCGCCATATTGCGCCAGTTTCGGCCGGAAATCAGTTTCCGGCGGATCGCAATCTTTCAAGAACAGCGCGAACAGAGGCTTGGACAGTGGTTCGCGACGGCCCTTCAATGCCTCGCCTTGCCAATCGATCAGCAACAGCATCAATCACGGCCTCTTTGCCCTTGGGTGCCTTCACCAGCAGGACAGCCTCTCCTCATGAATATATAAGGCCAATTCAGCAATCCAATCGGGCCAGGTCTTGCTTTGGCGACGGCCGCCCTTGGAACCTTTTTTGCTCTTCCGGAGAACTAGTCCGGAAGCGATCTGAATTTGCTTTCGAACCCAGAAAACTCTGTTGCCCTAAACTTGACGCCCACGAGCTTCACGTTCGACATGTTTTCATAGACAATGCCTCGACCCGAAAAATGCCATTGTCCCAGTCCAGCACGCACGCGCCCTCGTCAGTGCATTCGACCCAAAACCACTCAGGCACCTCCTCAGTGGCCTCTATCTTCGGCCTGCTCGCCTAACGCATTGCGATACCGAATTTTGATATTTTGCGCCGTGGCCACCAAATGACCAATCTTACTGTATTCAATGATTAGTCGGGCTGCTGCCATGGCGTTCTTGCCGGTTGCGTCTGAAACCGCTTCAACGCATCCTTTGCGGTAAGCCAATGGTGGACTTGCCCATTCTCATCCGGACTAAGTCCCAAAATGTTGTGAATATCGACCAAGGCAAAGGACACGTCGAAGGCCTTAAGGTGAGCCTTGTGGTCAATCCAAGTCTCGAAGTCGCCCGTTTCCCATGACTGTATCAGCTCTTTCTTGCCTTCAGCCCACCAAAAGCCTGGGTGATCTCATAGTCGTCCTTGACGCCACCAGGATGGATCATTCGCGCTGCTCGCGCTCGAACCAGGCCTGCATGTGCGCGCCCGCAAATGGCAAGGCCGCCCATACCTACTCAAGCGCGCTGTAACACCTGAATAGCGTCCGCCGCTCCTTATCATTGATCCTGCATCGGGCGGCAGTATCACGGCTTGAAAGGCGGCCCTTCGCAAGCCTTCCTGAACAAAATCGGCCACGTGCGAAATCTCTGAACTATTTTGCCCTCAGCCGCATGCCGCTTCGGAAACCGCAAAATTTTCGCGCTCTTCCCAAGAACATCCAAGTGGTCACTCTACCATTGCGCTATTTCAACACGCGCATTCTAATCAGTGCCGCCATGGCACGACGCGGGGCATTATCCCGCTTTCTTGTCGGGCATTTGCACGACATTGCCCTTGTGACGGGGCTATTGGCACAATAACGCCCCCACGCTTCCATTAGCTTCACTCGCGCGCCCGGCTGGCCCGGAGAGTCCCAAGGTAGGTCGTGCGGCGATATGCGGCCTGCACTGCGTCAGGCGTCTTGTGAGCCAGCGCGGCCTCCACTACCGCATCGGGGAAGCCTTCGTTCGCGGCCCACCCGGTCAGCGCAGATCGGAAGCCGTGGACGTGGAACGGCTCGCTCATATCGCGCAGCACCTTGAGCAGCGTCATGTCCGACATGGGCTTTCCTGCCGTGCCGGGGAAAACAACATCGGATTCCGGCATTCGCAAGGCATCGGCCTTCGTTAAGCACTCGCCAGAGCTGCTTCAGACAGCGCGGGATCTGATGTGTGCCTTGCCTCGCTTCATGTGATCGGCGGGAATCGTCCACAGGCGCCCTTCAAGGTCAAATTCGGCCCATGTCGCCAGCCGCACCTCGTGATCGCGCACCGGTCAGAATGAGAAGTTCCAGCGCCAAGCGCCCGCGCGATGGTCGCCGTCGCAACGCCGTAATGAAGCCCGGCAAGGCAACGTAAGGCATCGCCTTGCGATTTTCCCGTGCTCTTCACTTGCCGGGGCAGACCGCGCCCCGCTTTCAGGCTGCCATTTCGATGGCGTCATGTGAACGCCAGCCCTTGGCATGGGCGTAATCGAGCACCGCACAAATCCGATTGCGAACCTGACGGGCAGTTTCGGGAATTCTGCCAAATAGGCGCTGTACACAAAGGACAAGTGTTGGCGGCATTGATTCCCCTGTGGGCACCTCGGCCCAACTTGGGGGAAAGCATAGTTCTCCAGACTGGCAAGCCACTGGCGGGCATATACGGCACTTTTCCAGCCCGCTTCGTTTTCAGTATGATACTGGCGCGCAGCCGCGCTGAACGTAACCTTGGCCGCGGCTTCGTCCTTTTTCTCGGCTACAACGTCGCGTCGATCAATCTTGACCGCTTTGCGATAGCTGCTGGCCTTCTGGCGGGTCTTTCCGCCAGCGCCAACAACTGGCACTGCCCAGACCAATATCCTGCCGCTTCCCGTCGCGCTGGTCGCAAGAGCCAATATGCGCCGCCGCGCTTGTCCACTTTAAGGATCAGCCCTTCACCGTCTTGATAGGTGCCGGGATTCGCCAAAGCCGCTTTGACTGCCACCGCTGTAAGTTTGCCCATCGCTTTACCCCCACACTTTCCTGCCCCTTTTTCAGAGGCCAATGTGTGGGGGTAAACGAATTTACCCCCACATTACCCCCACACTGCATTCCGGTTGCAGGCAAATAGCAGCGGCCACAGGCGGACGGTAGCGGGATAGTACGCTTAGATTTTGGGGATTTCTAGGGACTTCAGCGAACGTCCCCGGATGAGTGGGTGGTGGACAGGGCTGGATTCGAACCAGCGTACGCTCTCGCGGGCAGATTTACAGTCTGCTGCCATTAACCACTCGGCCACCTGTCCTTGGTTGCGCTCGGGCGAGGCAGGCCCTTGGCGAAGGCGCACGACGAAGTCAACCGCTGTGGCTCTTTTCGGCATGGCGGAGCACGGCTTGGGCAAACATCGCACCGCGGTCGGGCGCGTGGCGCAGGAAAAGCGACGGCTCAATCAGTTCAAGTTCCATCAGCTGGAATGCACCATCAATACCGCGGACCATATCAACCCGCGCATACAGCGCTGGTTCGTGCAAGGCAGACAGCACCGCCCTTGCCAGATGCTGCAAGTCCGCCGGCGGTTCCACCCGGATTTCTGTACCGCCAAACTGTTCCTGGACCCGAAAATCGCCAGATGCCGGACGTTTGAGTATGGCGTGACTGAATTCTCCGCCAAAGAAGAAGAGGCTGAATTCACCTTCTCCTGAAATCGCTGGAATGAGCGGCTGGATCAACATTTCGCGCCGTGCGACGTCGGTCGGAACAGCCTCTCCTGGCCGCAAACGATAGGTACCCTCTGCGCCCCCTGAAATCGTTGGCTTCACCACCAAGGCTGTATCGCCAAAGGTGGCGCGCGCGGCTTCGAGATCCTGTTCGCAAAGAGAGGAAGAAACCCGAGTTGGAACAATGGCTATTCCGCGCGCTTCCAGTTCGAGGAGGTAAGTCTTTTTCGTGTTCCAGCGCAGTGTCTCGAGCGAATTGGCGAAGGGAAGCCCGCGCCAGCAGTCGAGCTTTTCCTCCCAGACGTCGGGATTGTGCTGATACCCCCAGACCAGGAGGGGCATGATCAGGTCGAATTCCTGCAGATTGCCCGGATCACTCCATTCCCTGAACGATAGAGCCTCTCCGAACAGGCGCCGATAATCCCCCGCGTCGGCGTGCCAATTGACATAATAGTCGAGCGCGGGTGTCAATATGGCAAGGCGCATCTTGGTCTCAGTCCTTGTTCGGCCGGTAGTCGGATCTGTCGAAGCGCTGCCGATAGGCTCTATTGAACTCGGGGCGCAACAGTTGCGAGCGCGATAATTCGACGTCGCAGCTCATGGCGAATCGAGTCTTTCCGAGCCAGGCTTTGCAGAACCGTTGGCCGCCGAGCGGCATTTGCGAGGACTTTCCGGTTAACCATTGTCATTTACAAAGGTGAGCCGCCCTGAGTCCTTCGTCGCCGGATTGGCGGCAAACTTCTGCGGGCTTCGATGGTTAACAGGCTGTTGCCAGCGATTTTTTCCGCGCGGTGGTCGCGTCTCAAAACAAGACATCAACCGCAGAATTCAGCCATTTCTCCGATAGACTGCGATCGCCGTTTCGGGCAATTTAAGGCTTCATTTTTACGGGGTAAGTGAAATGAGTTTGGTTTCTAAGGCGGCATCTGTCGCTTGTGCTTTGGCACTTTCAGCGGGCGCTTTTGTATCTTCTGCGCAAGCGGCCACTTATGTATTCGGCCTGACGGGCGGGTCTTCCAGCACGAGCGGTGCCGATGCGAATTCACGCACATTCACCGCTACGAGCGGCGGGTCGACCCTGAAAATGCGCGTGACGGGCTGGAGCCTCACGTCAGCGACGCAAGCAGGTGTGGTTCAGGATTCCTATCTGGGGTTCTACAGCTCCGGTCTGGGCGTGACTTCAGGTGATGAGAACGGGTCCGGCAATACCCATACAGCAGACAACCAAAACCGGTATGATTTCTTCATTCTGCAATTCGACCAGGCTGTCAGTCTGGTCTCGGGCAAATTCACCCCATTTTCGCTTGGGAATTCTCTTGATACCGACGCGACTGTTGGCTTCGGTACGACGAATACGCCGTGGAATAGTCAGCCGGCTCTTAACAACCAGAGCTTTGCAACGCTTTCGGGCGTCTTCAACGGCGGATTCTCCACGCTGACCGGCGGGGGAACGACCAATACGCGCTTGCTGAATCCGGCTGCCAATGTCGGAAACATCTGGCTTGTCGGCGCGGCCTTCAACAATGCCGATCGCAAGGTTGATGCGTTCAAGTTCTCAACCCTGACGGTCTCTGGCAGCTCGGCAGTTCCGGAGCCGGCCACATGGGCAATGATGATTTTGGGCTTTGGATTCGTCGGTGCCGCGATGCGCCGCCGGAATGTACAGACCAACGTCAGCTTCGGCTGAACAGGTCAAACAGCGAAAATCAAGCCGCGCGACCGAAGGGCCGCGCGGCTTTTTCTTTTACTTGAGCTTGAGTTCCTGCAGCTGCTGCTGGCCCATGCTCTTGCGCATGGTGCTGCGAGCGCCATAGGCCGTGTCCAGCTTCCGCGCGTCGGACTTCATGAAAGCCTCGAATTCCTTTTGTTGCCGCAATTGCTCGGCAGCATCATAGACTTTTGGATAGACAGTAACGAGGAAGAGGTCCGGCTCGCCAGCACGGGCATAGGGATTCGCGAGGACTTGATAGCTGGTGATATAGCCCTTTGACTTCGCGAACTCCTGCTGAGCTTTCCATGGTCCGGCGAGATAGTCCATGTAGTTCTCGAACTGCCCGTCAAGGACGTCAATGCCCGATACATCCGTATAGTTGCCTGGTGTGTAGGACGAGTCCTGCGCCAAGGCTGGCGAAGACAAACCGAGAGTCAGCGCCAGAACGGCGCCTGCAAAAAGACCATTTCTCATTTCAAAGCATCCCTGTTGGGGCCGCAGACCAAGCGTGGCCATTACGGCCCGGTTTCAAATCTCACGCACGACACGGCCATGGCAAGTGCGGTGCGACCGCCGATTCCGTTGTCCGGATCGGGACTCGTCTCCACCTTGGACGAGATGCAGGCTAAGGCCATTGATGAAGCATGGCAAGGTTACATCAAGTGGTCAGTTTAATGCATGACAGACGCACAAATCTGTCCGCTACGGGGCTGACAGCCCGTTGTCGCCCTGCTAACAGCCTTGGCGAACCTTCCGCACATGCAGTCATGCGACGTGCCGGATTTCGGGACATTTCAGCCCCGTGCAGCGGCAACCGCCAATCGGCTCGCCCTTGCACGCGCAATCAGGGGAGACCTTCATGACAGCCGTTGGACAAGACACGCTCGGGACACGCTCGACACTTGATGTGGGGGGCAAGAGCTACGCCTATTATGCGCTCGACAAGGCGGCTGCCAAACTTGGCGATATTTCGAGGCTTCCGTTTTCCATGAAGGTCCTGCTCGAAAATCTGCTGCGGTTCGAGGATGGCGGATTTACGGTCTCGACCGGCGACATCCAGGCCCTCATCGACTGGCAGAAGAATCCCACCTCCGATGCCGAAATCCAATATCGTCCCGCCCGAGTCCTGCTGCAGGATTTCACCGGAGTCCCCTGCGTGGTCGATTTGGCAGCAATGCGCGATGCGATCGCCAAGCTGGGTGGTGACACGTCGAAGATCAATCCGCTTGTGCCTGTACATCTTGTCATCGACCATTCGGTCATGGTCGACGAGTTCGGCCACCCGAAAGCCTTCGAGCAGAATGTCGAGATCGAGTATCACCGCAATGGGGAGCGTTACGACTTTCTGAAATGGGGTTCCAAGAGCCTCGACAATTTCAAGGCAGTTCCTCCGGGGACCGGCATCTGTCACCAGGTCAATCTTGAAAACATTGCTCAGGCAGTCTGGACGTCGACCGATGCAAACGGGGCGACAGTTGCCTATCCGGATACCTGCGTCGGCACGGACAGCCATACGACAATGATCAACGGCCTTGGTGTGCTTGGGTGGGGCGTTGGCGGGATCGAGGCTGAAGCAGCGATGCTCGGTCAGCCCGTATCGATGCTCATCCCTGAAGTTGTCGGATTCAAGCTGACTGGCACATTGAAGGAAGGCATCACCGCGACTGATTTGGTGCTCACATGCACGCAGATGCTCAGAAAGCATGGGGTGGTTGGTCGCTTCGTCGAATATTTCGGGCCGGGCCTGTCCTCACTGACACTCGCGGATCGCGCGACGCTGGCCAACATGGCGCCTGAATATGGCGCGACATGCGGCTTTTTCGGCATTGATGAAAAGACGCTGGATTATATGCGGCTGTCGGGGCGCGACGAATCTCAGATCGCGCTCACGGAAGCCTATGCCAAGGCACAAGGCCTGTGGCGCTATGCAGATTCGCCCGATCCGGTCTTCACCTCAACGCTCGAACTTGACATGTCGACGGTTGTCCCGAGCCTTGCCGGACCGAAGCGTCCGCAGGACAAGGTTGCCCTGACCGACGTGGACGACGTCTTCAATGGCGAACTGTCATCCATCTACAAGCATGACGGTTTCAAACGCGTTCCCGTCGAAGGCAAGGCTCATGACATCGGTGATGGCGATGTCGTCATCGCCGCGATTACCAGCTGCACCAATACATCGAATCCCGGCGTCCTGGTTGCGGCAGGTCTCGTGGCGAAAAAGGCCAATGCCTTCGGACTGAAACCGAAACCCTGGGTAAAGACGTCACTCGCGCCGGGATCGCAGGTCGTTACTGACTATCTGGTGAAGGCCGGGCTGCAGGAGCATCTTGACGCAATCGGCTTCAACCTCGTCGGATATGGCTGCACGACCTGCATCGGCAATTCCGGTCCCCTTGCCGAGCCGATTTCCAAGGCCATCAACAACAATGATATCGTTGCGGCGTCAGTCCTTTCGGGCAACCGCAACTTTGAAGGCCGGGTTTCGCCGGACGTCCGCGCAAACTTTCTCGCGTCGCCGCCCCTGGTCGTCGCCTATGCGCTCAAGGGAACTGTGACCGAGGACTTTACCACCACGCCAATCGGACAGGCGACCGACGGGACGGATGTGTACCTCAAGGACATTTGGCCGACCAACCAGGAAGTGGCCGACACGATGGCTGCGAATATCGATCGCGCCATGTTTCAGGCGCGCTATGCAAATGTCTATCAGGGCGACGCGCATTGGCAGGCTATCCAGGTCGAAGGGTCCGAGACCTATCAATGGCGCGCCGGTTCGACCTATGTTGCCAACCCTCCCTATTTCGAAGGCATGACCATGACTCCGGCACCGGTCGGCGACATCATTGAGGCGAAGCCGCTCGCGATCCTTGGAGACTCGATCACCACGGATCACATCAGCCCGGCGGGTTCGATCAAGGCGGATAGCCCGGCAGGCACCTGGCTGATGGAACACCAGGTTTCCAAGGCAGATTTCAACTCCTATGGCGCGCGGCGCGGCCATCATGACGTGATGATGCGCGGCACCTTTGCCAATATTCGCATCAAGAACGAGATGGTTCCGGGAATCGAAGGGGGCATGTCGCGTTATGGTGATGAAGTCATGCCAATCTATGACGCCGCGATGCGTCACAAGGCAGATGGCACGGCTCTCGTTGTTGTTGCTGGCAAGGAATATGGCACGGGCTCGAGCCGTGACTGGGCAGCCAAAGGCACAAACCTTCTCGGAGTCCGTGCCGTCATTGTCGAGAGCTTCGAGCGCATTCACCGCTCGAATCTGGTCGGCATGGGCGTCCTGCCACTCCAGTTCAAGGATGGGGATACGCGCACGTCGCTTGGCCTGACGGGCGACGACAGCTTCACGATCAAGGGCATCGCCAGCCTGAAACCGCGCCAGGATGTGGATGTGCTCGTAACCCGGAAAGATGGAAGCAGCTTCACATTCACTGCGCTTTGCCGGATCGATACCGCCAATGAAGTCGAGTATTTCATGAACGGCGGCATCCTGCATTATGTGCTGAGGAAGCTGGCGGCCTGAGCACGTCCCTGCACGTCCTGGTCGAAATCGTCGGATGGGCGGGGGCGATTCTCATCCTGCTCGCCTATATCCTGTTGACCTTGGGCCGCCTCAAGGCGCAGTCGGTGGCCTACCAGGTGATGAATGTCGCGGGCTCAATCGGTTTCCTGATCAACGGTTGGGTCAACAGGGCCCTGCCGTCTGCGGCGCTCAATCTGATCTGGATGGGCATCGGAGTATATGCATTATGGAAGATGCGCAGGACCGACTGATCGATCTTTCACACGAGATCGAACATGGCATGGTCACGTTCAAGGGGCTGCCCGCACCTGTCATCTGCGACTATTGGGAGCGCGAGGCATCTGGTCGCCAATATGACGACGGCTCGACCTTCCAGATCGGGCGGATTGACATGGTCGCGAACACTGGAACCTACATTGACAGCCCGTTTCATCGCTTTGCAAAGGGCAAAGACCTGGCCGGGCTCGATCTGTCGCAATTGGCGGAGCTTGACGGGGTCGTTGTCCGCCAGCCGTTTGAGCAGGGGCTTTCTGTTGATGCGAATGTTTTTGCTGGACTGGATGTTTCGGGCAAGGCCGTGTTGGTCCATACCGGTTGGGACAGGTTGTGGCGCACCGAGCCGTACTTCGAGAATCACCCGTTCCTGACAGAAGCTGCGGCTCGACTTCTGGTCGATCGTGGTGCCGCGCTGGTCGGGATCGACAGCTACAACATCGACGATACCCGCACTCGCTCGCGACCGATCCACACGACGCTTCTCGGCGCGGACATTCCGATTGTCGAGCATATGACCAATCTTGGGGCATTGCCGGACATGAACTTCCGCTTCTGTGCGGTGCCGCCGAAGATAAAAGGCTTTGGTACGTTTCCCGTCCGCGCCTTTGCAGTCTGTGCCGGTTGAACCCGGAGGGAGGATCCCGCCGCCCGGCCATTCCCCGCACGGTATGGGCGCTTGGCTTTGTCAGCCTGTTCATGGATATTTCGTCGGAAATCATCCACGGGCTTTTGCCCCTTTTTCTGACGACAGTGCTTGGTGCGAGCGTCGCTTTGGTCGGACTGATCGACGGGATAGCTGAAGCGACTGCCTCGATTTCCAAAGTCTTCTCAGGCTATGTGTCCGACAGGGTGGGGCGCCGCAAGCCGCTCATTCTTCTAGGCTATGGCCTTGGGGCAGCCTCGAAACCGCTCTTTGCGCTTGCCGTCGGTCCGATACCGATTCTCGGCGCCCGATTTGTCGACCGCATCGGGAAGGGACTCCGCGGCGCGCCGCGCGATGCGCTGGTGGCCGATGTCACGCCGCCGGACATTCGGGGCCGAGCCTATGGGCTTCGCCAGTCGCTCGATACGGTCGGGGCCTTCGCCGGCCCGCTTGCGGCGGTCGGACTGATGGCCCTGTTTGCAAATGACATGCGCAGCGTTTTCTGGGTCGCAGCGATTCCCGGATTTGTTGCGGTTCTGCTTGTTCTCTTCGGGATTGAGGAAGGCAAGGAAGCGATACAAGCCCAACCGCACGTGCCGGTCACAGTCAAGGATCTGCGCGGACTAGACCGGAGCTTTTGGGCCGTCGTCGGGATCGGCATTGTTTTCACCATGGCACGCTTCAGCGAGGCCTTCATTGTTCTCAAGGCCAATGCTACCGGACTGCCCCTTGCTCTTGCTCCGCTTGTCCTGGTTGCCATGAACCTTGTCTATTCGCTTGGATCCTATCCCGCAGGCGCAATGGCGGATGACCGCGGGCCCGTGCGCCCGATGGTCCTCGGGCTTGTCTGTCTCGTTGCGGCTGACGTCTTTCTGGCGGAGGCACAAGGCTTGCCGGGGGTTTTTGCCGGCATTGCCTTGTGGGGCGCACACATGGCGCTGACACAGGGGCTGTTGGCCAAGATGGTCGCCGAAACTGCGCCCCCTGCTTTCAGGGGCTCCGCATTCGGCCTGTTCAATCTGGCGGTTGGTGTCACCATGCTCGTCGCAAACATACTGGCGGGAGTATTTTGGGATATGTTCGGGCCTGCGGTGACATTTGGTGCGGGGGGTGGATTCGCTTTCCTTGCCTTGGTCGTCGTGGCCGCGAGGGGAATGCGCAGACCTACTTCACGTTGAAGGGCAATTCGCCTGCGACGCTGTGCGTATCAATGCCGGAAGCTGTCCATTTCAGGACATAACCCCCGGTCGGAAGCGCACGCCTCAGAAGCAGCGTGACGGATTTGCCATCAGCGCTCATCTGCGTCGAGTAACCTGCCATTTTCATTGGAGGGTGGTCTGCCATCCCCGGCATGCTCACCATCATCAGTTCGGTTTTGAACGTCGTCGCAACGACCTTGTCAGAGAAAGTCAGAACAATCTTTCCCGGCTTGGCGACATGTGCATTTGCCGCCGGTGTCGAAGCCGCGAGCTTTACATGCGCAAGCGACGGACTGGCCATGCAGAGTGCAGCCAAAATCGTCATCTTTGACAACCTGCTGAATTGGTTCATACGTCGCTCCTCGTTCAAATCGGTCTATGAATGCACTCGCCAAGCCTCAATTCGTACATCGGGCATTGCCTGAGCCTGAATGCCGAGTTCCTGCATGGCGCGTTAGCCCTATAGTGCAGATGGCGAATGCCGCTTTGCGCAGGTAACAAAAGTCTCCACTCAGCGAAACTTGATTGATGAAACGGACACAGCAGCTCGTAGCACCGCCTTTTGATCGTCGCGCATTGCTCAAATGCGTCGCCTATGCTGGCGGAAGTCTAGCGGCTTTGCCGCTTTTTCCCGCATGGGCTGCGAGCGGGTCGGCGGGCATCTCAAACGCGCCTGAAACGCTCAGCGGCGATTCAATTGCGCTCTCGATTGGGCAGGCTCATTTGTCTGTCGGCGGGAAAGCCAGTCACGCTTTTACGATCAACGGAACAGTGCCCGGCCCTGTCATTCGGCTGAAGGAAGGGCAGAAAGTCCGGATCGCCGTAACCAATACGCTCGATGAAGACACGTCAATTCATTGGCACGGGCTATTGCTACCCTTCCAGATGGACGGCGTGCCCGGCATCAGTTTTCCGGGCATCAAGCCGGGCGAGACTTTCACTTATGAGTTCGAGGTCCGTCAAGCCGGCACCTATTGGTATCACAGTCATTCGAACATGCAGGAGACCATGGGCCAATATGGCGCCATCGTGATCGATCCCGCGAATGCCGATCCTGTGGCTTATGACCGGGAGCATGTGATCGTCCTTTCGGACTGGAGCGCCATGCATGCGATGGAGCAAATGCGAAAGTTGAAAGCCATGGGCGGCTATTTCAACATGAACAAGCAGACGTTTGCGGGCAAGCTGAAAGGCAGGGACCAGTCTGCTGCGGAGCGCCGGATGTGGGCCAGGATGCGGATGGACCCGACCGACATTGCTGATGTCACGGGGTCGACCTACACCTATCTGGTCAACGGCCATGACACGACGGGTAACTGGACCGGTCTTTTCATTCCCGGCGAGCGCGTTCGGCTTCGAATCATCAATGCTGCCTCGATGACCAACTTCAATGTGAGGATTCCGGGGCTGCCAATGATTGTCGTTGCGGCAGACGGCCAGAATGTCCAGCCGGTTGAAACGGATGAGTTCCAGATCGCTATCGCTGAAACCTATGATGTGATCGTACAGCCTATGGAGGATCGGGCTTTTGGGCTCATTGCAGAGTCGATCGACCGGTCCGGCCTTTGCCGCGCGACATTGGCTCCGCATATGGGGATGGCAGGAGATAGTCCATCTCTGCGCGATCGCCCGCTACTGACGATGAAAGACATGGGCATGGGCGACATGAACATGTCGGGCGGAGATATGGCGGGGATGGATCATGCCGCGATGGGTCATGACATGGGCTCGATGAAGATGCTTGATCCTTCCGTTGCCCCGCAGGTGAAAATGGGGCCCGGCGTGGCCATGCTCTCCGTGATGCCTGTCGATCGAACGGGAGAGCGACCAACGGGCCTGGAAGAGGTCACGCACCGCGTTTTGACTTATCGCCAACTCAGATCGCTCGACAGAAATCCGGATCCACGCGGTCCTTCACGAGAGCTGGATCTTCATCTTACTGCAAACATGGAACGATACATGTGGTCATTCGATGGCGTGAAGTTGAGCGATGGTGCCGAGCCAATCCCTTTTCGCCACAATGAACGGGTCAGGCTGAACCTGATCAACGATACAATGATGCCGCATCCCATTCACCTGCATGGGCACTTCTTTGAACTCGTCTCCGGCGATGCCGGTCACCGCCCCTTGAAGCACACCGTGAACGTCCTTCCTGGCGGGAAGGTGTCGCTTGATCTGACCGCGGACGCGCTCGGCGACTGGGCATTTCATTGTCATATGATGCTCCACATGATGGCGGGCATGTTCCGGGTTGTGACTGTCCGCCAAGATGGTGCAGACGCATGAATCTCCATTATTGGATAGTGCTTGGCATTGCGGTGGCATCGCCGGTCCACGCGCAAACGAGCGCACCCGAAAGCGAGGTCGGCGATACGCCTGCCCCGGCACCCCCGACTGATCACGCGGCTGATGCAGTTTTTGGCTCCGAGCAGATGGCACCGGCCAGAGATCTGCTTCGCCATGAAGCAGGCCGGATGACGTCCTATAGTGTGTTGTTCAACCTTGCCGAGTTTCGCGTTCAGCGAGGCCGAGATGCCTATCGCTGGGAGGGCGAGGGATGGATTGGGGGCGATATCAATCGCTTTGTCTTGAAGACCGAAGGCGAAGGCGCGGTGGGCCATGGCGTCGAGGCAGGTGAGGTGCGCGCTCTTTACTCAAGGGCGCTGGATCCCTGGTTCAACCTTCAAGTGGGTGTTCGGCATGATTTCGAGCCTGGGCAGCCGCGCAGCTACGCATCTGTCGGCTTTGAGGGATTGGCCCCTTATTTCGTCAAGCTTGAAGGTGCGCTCTTCCTGTCGGACAAGGGGGATGTGCTCGCGCGCCTTGAGGGATCCTACGATGAACGCATCAAGCAGAGGCTGATCTTGCAGCCGAGAGCAGAACTCAACTTTGCCGCGCAGGATGTCCCGGCGAATGGAATTGGCTCGGGCCTGACGGAAGCTGAACTTGGCCTTCGCCTGAGGTACGAAGTCCGCCGCGAATTCGCGCCCTATGTCGGCATTTCGTGGGAGGGAAAGCTCGGTGACAGCGCTCGCTTCGCCCGCGCCGCGGGGGACAGAGTCAGGGCTACGAGTCTGGTCTTTGGGGTGAGGGCATGGTTCTGAATTCAGGCAAAGCTGGCAGCCGCAGCCGCCTCCATCTGGTCGCCAGCCGGGGTCACAAGTGGCTTGCGCTGTTCATCGGTGCCCAATTGCTGATCTGGTTTTCCAGCGGAGCCCTGATGAGTTTCCTGCCGATCGAAAAGGTGCGCGGCGAACATCTTGTTGATCGTGCGGCCGTCAAACCGTTGCCGCACGCCATGAAGGTGGTTGATTCGAACCGTTTGATCGCTTCTGCCGATGGGCCGGTTGAGGCGATCACATATCACATGCTCGGGAATCGGCCCGTTGCTGCGTTGAAGACGACCAAAGGGACACGCCTGTTCGATGCCGAGACAGGTGCGGCAGCACGGCCCGTCAGCGCTGAGGAAGCTGCGGCGATCGCATTGGCAGCCTGGCGCAGTGCTTCAAGGCCATCGACTACTGTCCGTGCCGTGACGGCGGAAAGCCCGGAATATCGTGGCGCGTTGCCGGCTTGGCGCGTTGCCTTTGCCGATCCGGACAATACGGCGGTTTATGTCGTGGCGGGGGATGGGCGAATTTCTGCGGTCCGGACTGGCACATGGCGTCTCTACGACTTTTTCTGGGGCCTCCACATCATGGATTGGAAGAACCATGAAAATTTCAATACGCCCTGGCTCCTTGGCTTTGCGATTGGGGGATTGGTGCTGGGCATTTTCGGAACGATCCTGCTTTTCCTGCGTTGGCCGGGTCGCCGGCGCCCATTGCAATCCTGAGATCTGCTACCGGCTCGGAAGCGCCAACATTGCCGGGTCGATGCGTTCATCATTCCACTTCAGACCCCAATGGAGATGTGGACCGGTCGCACGTCCTGTTTTGCCCACAGCACCAATAATCTGACCTTGGCGGACCATTTCGCCAAGTTTCACGTCGATGCGCGAAAGGTGCAGGAACGCACTGTTGAGCCCCATGCCGTGGTCGATCATCACAAGATTGCCTTCAAGAGTGAACGGTCGCGCTGCTGACAGAATCACGACCCCGTCTGCGGGTGCCAAGACCGGCGTGCCTGTTCCGCTCGCCAAATCGACACCGGCATGAGGCGCGCCGGGCGAACCGGCATAGATTCGTTGCGCTCCGAAATGCCCGGTGATGCGTCCCGGGACTGGCCAGATGAAATCCTGTCGCCACCCCTGGGCACCGGTGACGATCTTGCGCGCGGACGCGATCTGTTCAAGTTCGGCCGGTCGCCGTGCTTCGAATTCTGCGTCTGGCCCGGAATAATGCGGCAGGCGGGAGAGGTTTTCCACAATCCAGCGGGTGGGGGTCACCGGCAATGTTTGGGTAATGCAGGTCCCGTCGTCGAGGACTGCAGTCAGGACAGTGGCCGGCCCAAAGTCACGCCCAAAGCCTGCAATAAAATGACGATCCGGGGCAAAGGGCACGTCATGGCCGTCGATCACAAGCTGGATCGTGCGCGGCGGAACGACGCCGCGAACCAATGCACCTTGTTGCGGTTGGTGATTGATCTGAAAGGGCCCGGAAGGCTGCTCGGCAGCAGGTAAACCTTTTGCCGCAGGTTGGGGCGCTGCATCGGCCCTTGTAAAAAGGAGCAGAAGTCCCAAAAGCACCGTTGCGGTGCGGAATGAGGTCATTCCTCCAGCATGGCCTTTGTCGCTATTTCTGCGGTCGCATAGGGCTCCTGACGGGCAACGCTCCAATAACGCAGCAAGTCCAGCGGGATCGGTGCGCCGGATTTGGCGCAAACAACATGCTCACCCTGAGCGAGAACACGAAATCCATTCGCCATATAGTGGAGCTTCGCCGTCCGGCCTTGAGACATCAACATTGGCATCAAACCTTCATTTGCCGTCACAGCAGGCTTGGCTGGTCGGGCTTTGGACGATCATAGGCCGGTCTGCCCTCTTGCTCAACCCGCACCGGGACTTCACCATCCGCAAAGGTCAGGGTGAGCATCTTGGCGCGATTGGCATTTGCAACGCTGCTCACGACTCCGCCCTGTCGGTCTTTCACCAGAACATAGCCGCGTTGCAGCGGCTTTTCGGGATGGAGCGACTCCGCTAGCCTCCAGATCTGCGCCAGGCGTTGTTCGGCATTGGCCAAGCGCTGCGTCATCATTACGGGCCGAAGCGCTCCACTGACCCGGGCGAGGTCACCGCGAGCGTCCGAAAGGCGATGCGAGAGCCCTCGACGCAACCGGTCACTGAAATCATCGACCTTCTGCCTTTGCGGACCAAGGAGCGTATCCAGCGAAGGCAATCGCCGCGCCGTGGCGATCAGCCGCTCATCGGCACGTTCGGCATAGCGGCGCACGGCTCGCAAGGCGCGGGCCTGCGCCGATTGCAGGCCCGCGAGCAGTTCCGCGCGCACCGGAACCGCAAGCTCAGCTGCAGCCGTTGGCGTCGGTGCGCGGACATCTGCCGCAAAATCGCACAGGGTCGTGTCGGTTTCGTGCCCGACCGCGGAAATGACCGGGATTGTGGATGTGGCCACTGCCCGGACGACGATTTCTTCGTTGAAGCCCCACAGATCCTCGATCGACCCGCCGCCGCGTGCGACGATAATCAGGTCCGGACGGTCCGCGCCCTGCATTGCCGAAAAGCCCGAAACCGCCGCAGCGACCTGTTCCGCCGAGCCATGCCCCTGCACCAGCACGGGCCAGACGATCACGCGGGTGGGGCATCGGTCAGCCAGTCTATGAAGGATATCACGGATGACCGCACCAGTTGGAGAAGTCACAACCCCGATCCTGCGCGGCAGGAAAGGCAGCGGGCGTTTGCGTGCCGGATCGAACAGCCCTTCGGCTTGGAGCTTGACCTTCAGCTTTTCGAGCAGCGCCAGCAGGGCACCTTCGCCTGCGATTTCCATCGAGTCGATGACAATCTGGTAGCTGGAGCGCCCCGGATATGTGGTGAGCTTGCCCGTTGCGATGATCTCGACACCGTCCTGGGGCACGAACGGGATGCGCGCGGCATTGCCTTTCCACATCACGCCGTCGATCTTCGCATTCTCGTCCTTCAGAGAAAGGTAGAGATGGCCGGACGTTGCGCGTTTGAAGCCCGAAATCTCGCCGCGGATGCGGACGTGGCCAAAACCCTGCTCGACATGACGCTTGAGGGCCGACGATATTTCGCTGACCGAAAGCACACCCGAATTGTCGCCCTGCCGTTCCTCGGCTAGGAGGCGCATCTCATCAAGCGGGGGCGTGTCTTCTTCCATGAATATCCTTTTGATCGGCAGCGGCGGGCGTGAACATGCGCTGGCATGGAAGCTCGCGCAATCGCCCTTGTGCGATACACTCTATGCGGCTCCGGGCAACCCCGGCATTGCCGAGGAAGCGGAACTGGTCGATCTGACGATCGCTGATCACGCAGCGGTTGTGGCCTTCTGTGCGGGCCACGATATCGGTCTGGTCGTGATCGGCCCGGAAGGTCCGCTGGTCGATGGTCTGGCGGACGTGCTGCGGGGCGCGGGCGTCGCTGTCTTCGGCCCAAGTGCCGCGGCCGCGCAACTCGAAGGGTCCAAAGGCTTTACCAAGGACTTGTGCGCGCGCGCCCATATCCCGACTGCGGCGTATGCGCGGCATGATGACAAGGACGCGGCGTTGGCGGACTTGCCGCGCTTCGGCCTGCCAGTCGTGATCAAGGCCGACGGTCTTGCTGCGGGCAAGGGCGTCATCATCGCCGAAACGGGCGCAGAGGCCAAAGCCGCAATCGTGGACATGTTCAGTGGCGGGTTCGGCGATGCAGGGGCCGAAGTCGTGATCGAGGAGTTCATGACCGGCGAGGAAGCCAGCTTCTTCGCCCTGACAGACGGCACGAGCATCGTCGCGTTCGGATCGGCGCAAGATCACAAGCGGGTAGGCGATGGCGATGTCGGTCCCAATACCGGCGGAATGGGCGCTTACAGCCCTGCGCGCGTCCTGACACCCGCGCTTGAGGCGCGCGTCATGGCCCAGATCATCGAGCCGACCGTGGCGGCAATGGCAGCGGCGGGCACCCCCTATAATGGAGTGCTCTATGCCGGACTGATGCTGACAGCGGATGGCCCCAAGCTGATCGAGTATAACTGCCGCTTCGGCGATCCGGAATGCCAGGTGCTGATGATGCGCTTCGCCGGTGATCTGGCCGAGTTGCTTCTGGCGATTGCCAGGGGACAGCTGGCCGCCGCAGAGCCGCCCGTCTTCGCAGACGATGTCGCGCTGACTGTCGTCATGGCCGCCAGGGGATACCCCGGCACGCCGGAGAAAGGTGCCCGGATCACCATAGGGGATACCGGCGCCGTCAAGGTTTTCCACGCGGGCACGGCGATCCGCGATGGCCAGCTGATTGCCAGCGGCGGCCGCGTCCTCAACGTGACGGCAACGGCCCCGAGCGTCACGGGTGCGCGCGCTGCCGCCTATGCCGTCGTGGATGCGATCGATTTCCCGACCGGGTTCTGCCGCAGGGACATTGGCTGGCGCGAAGAGGCGCGCGAACAGCAAGGCTGATCAGCCGGAGGGAGGCTCCTCTGCTGTCCCAAAGGGTCGGCCCGTCCGGCGTTCAAGCTCCGCGATCCAGTCCGGTCGGGCGGAGAGCCGCGCGTGCAGGGCTGGCGGGAGCCTCAGTTGCTGGACACCCGGACCGGTTTCGCGTTCGATGCGCCGCAACGCAGCGCGCAGAGCGGCGCCCACCGGGTCGCCCCGCACAGTCTCGGGAAGCGAGGCGCGGACCCGGCGACGCACGATCTGCATGAAGCCGAACCCGTTGATCGCGGTGCGCTCGAACGGCTGGGGGAGCGCGGCATCGAACGCATCGCTGGCCGCCTTGCGGGCAGTCTTGTCGGGCATCGTCGGGAAGTCGACACCAATCGAACCGCCAATGCCGTGCCGCACGATGGCTTCACCGACGGCTGTGGCCGCCGCGAGCGAGAGAGGTGCCGGCGGCAGGCTGCCGTCCACATCGAACAGCGTCATCGCGGGCGTGACTGAGAGCCGCAGGACGCCGCCCGGAAAGGCGATCTCCCCGCGCTCTGCCTCGTCCAGCACTTCGGACCAGCCTGAGGCTTCGAACAGGTCGGCCTCATGCGGATGGCAGTGGCGGACGGCATGTCCGCTGGCGGTGATCCGCGCAAGCAGATCGGGCCCGGTCGCCGGTTCGGCGTCATCAAGCACCGCGACAGCTTTGGGCAGCTTGTTGCGACCCGGCTCGGGGATTGCCTCGCGAACGATGCGGACCTTCAGCGATGCGCCTTCGCTGATCCCGGGCGGGATGCCATCAAGCAACGCGTCGCCTTGCCCCGGAAGGGTCACGCGCCCCTGCAAGCGCGGCACCAGCACGCCGGCCAGTCGGGCCAGGGCAACAGCTCCGGCACGCGGTCCGCTGTCGTCGCACTCGATGGCCGCCTCGATGATCCGGCCATCACTGACAAGCGCTGCCCGCGCTTCACCGATCCCGCGCTCGTAAAGCCATTCAGCCAAGGGCAACGCCTGCCAACTGAAGCAGGGCGCGCGTCTCGTAAAGCGGCAGTCCCATGACACCGCTGTGCGATCCGGACAGGTGGCGGACAAAGGCCTCGGCGCGGCCTTGAATGGCATAGCCGCCCGCCTTTCCGTGCCATTCGCCCGTCTTGAGATAGGCGGATATGTCCTCCGCCCCGAGCCGCTTGAAGGTCAGGATCGAGGTCGACAGCCGGTGGTGCGCCTTGCCTTGCCCGTCCACCAGAGTGACGGCGCTGAGCACCCGGTGACGCCGGCCGGACAGGAGCGACAGGCAGGCCAGTGCCTCCGCTTCGGTCTCCGCCTTGGGCAGGATGCGGCGCCCAGCGGCGACCACCGTGTCGGCAGCCAGGACGAGGCTTCCGGGATGCCGGGCGGCGACAGCCCCTGCCTTTTCGGCCGCCATCCGCCGTGCATAGAGATGGGGCACTTCGCCCTTGAGGGGGCTTTCATCGATGTCTGCCGGATCGATCGCATCGGCTACAACGCCGAGCCGCAAGAGCAGGTCAACGCGCCTTGGGCTTGCGGAGGCCAGAATCAGCGGCATCGGATCGGCGCCGCGCGGAGAATTATTTGAAGCGATAGGTGATCCGGCCCTTGGTCAGATCATAGGGCGTGAGTTCAACGAGCACATCGTCCCCCGTCAGCACGCGGATGCGATTCTTGCGCATCTTTCCGGCTGTATGGCCCAGAATTTCATGATCGTTTTCGAGTTTCACACGGAACATCGCATTTGGCAAAAGCTCAACCACGGTGCCCCGCATTTCAAGAAGTTCTTCCTTGGCCATAAAGTCCTGTTGGCAAATCCTGCAAAAAATTTGCGCGTCCTTAGCGCGCGAACGGCCGAAAGGGAAGATGGCGCGGAATCGACGCCCAAACCGCGGCCGGGGGACGGGCGTTTCATCCGGAACTTGTCAAACTTGTCATTCCCTTCCGGTAAAATGATACCGGCTGAGGCCTGCTCCGGCGCGATGGCGCCACGTTGGCCAATGGAGAGAAGAGTCTGAGGCTTCATCCCGCAGGATGGAGCAGATTCGGAACGAATAGGAAAGGGCTATTTTCTTGCGAAGGCCTGACTGAGGATCGGCTAAAGTGTCGATTGTCTTTTGATGCCGGTTCGGTGCTTCTGAAGTTCCATGTGAATTAGCGTATGTCGACTTTGGGGTGGAAAGCTGCCCTTCGCTAGCGGCCTATCGCTTAAGCTTGTCCTTGGCGAACTTGATAAGGTTCTCGCGAAAGGCGGCCTGCACTGATGCCGTTGAAGCGGGAATGCGGTCGGCTCGTTCAGCGGGGAAGTCGGCTGCCTTGGTAGCAGTTGTGTCAAGCACCCTTACCTTAGGGGTCGAACCGCTATACTCGCGGTACCATACAAGCGTCCTTAGGCGTGTCCCAATTGCCTGATGTAGATACTGCTGAGAGATGATGGCCATCTCGGCATGGCACGCGGAATGAACTTTTCGAATGCTCTCGTCGCTCTTTAGTCGATCCAAGGTCCAGATAGGCTGATCTGCAGCCGACTCTATAACGACGCGATAGCCAGAAAGTCTGAAAAGTGCAGCCGGGTCGACTTCTTTGATGATCCTCGCTTGCTCGACCGGATCAAGCTGATGCTTGATCTGCTCGGCAACCCCCTCGGGGGACTTCAGCCTCATAGCATCGTCCAGCAACGCACCGGCCAATCCCAAATTCGCCCCGCCTAGGTTTTCGGTTACCGCAAATTTATCCGTCGGCCAGATGTGCAGCTCGCACATTACTGGATCAATCGAAGTTTTTACATTCGTTGGTTCAGTTTGGGCGAATGCGCCAGAAGCAGACGCAATGAAGATGGCTAGCGATGTCACACCGCGTGCTGGCCGGATGTCTACTGGACCCATCAAACCATCTCCACGACGTGCTCTAAGCGAAGGATACGCGTCGGTGCCCATGTCTGCAACTCGCCGAATGCGGCGCCACGAGAATGACGACTTTGGGGTGGATTGCAGACGTCGGGGTTTGTGGCGTAAATCAACGATATGTCATGGACACACGGTTACTCGCTGATTGAGTTGCAACAGGCGCAGGACCGCTACAACCTTCAATTCCCTCCGGACCTCGTCGCCTTGCTCAATGAACGGAGTCCGACTGACGGTTACAATTGGAACACCGAAGACCCGGGCATTCGAGAAATGTTGAACTGGCCCTATGAGATGTTGCTATTTGACGTCGAGAACGGCTTTTGGTGGCCAAGCTGGGGAGAACGCCCGAAATCGCCTGGCGAGCGTGCCGAGGCGCTTCGTGACGCGCTATCGAGGGCGCCGCGGCTAATCCCGATAGTTGGTCACAGGTTTATACCAGAGACCCCACATCTCAGTGGCAATCCTGTCTTCTCGATGTATGGATTCGATACGGTCTACTATGGCGCCAACCTCACTGAGTTTTTTGTCAACGAATTTGAAGGGCGTCACGAAATCGGAAATGCCCGTCACATTCCCTTCTGGTCCAGCCTCGTTGAGCAGCCAGAGCTAGCCTACGCATTCTACGAGGCTCATATTAGTGGCGGCTAAGGGGTGGAAGGCGGACGCTAACGCTTATTTCTCAGTGATCGCCTGAAAGCTCGCAAATATCCAACGAGCCCGAAAGCAAAGATAGTGATTGCCCATAGCACGCTGATCCAAAACCAAGTGTTCCACAAAGTGCCGCGTGACCAGCCAAATTGGTCAGAGATAATGCACGGGACAGTCGGGGCGAGCGCGAGGAGCAAGAATTTAGCATCAATGCGTTCGGACTTCGAGAAACCGGCGATACGCTGACCAACAGTTTTCCGTCCTGTCATTTGCCACAGGGCCGACTCCCGCTGACGCGTCCACAGGTCGAGCAGCTTCCGTAAAGGCGGGGTCAAACGGATCATCGCTTGTATATCGGAAAAATCCCCGATGTCCGCAATGGGGTCGCATTCTGCAAGACCGCTCCGGCAGCTTTGGGGTGGAAAGCTGCCGTTGCGGAATTAGCAGCTCGGTGGCACGGTCGCCGCATGCAGACAGCGACATTCAACACCTCAGCCGAAGATTTGCTGGCGGCATACCGCCTGAACCTAAAGACTAGGCTCAAAACAAAGCGAGTGCAGCGCAACCTTCTTGTGGGCGGACTGGCTGTTGGAGTACTCTGCGCCGCCGCAGCATGGATTTGGCCATTTGCTGCCCTACCGATCGCTGCGGCAATTGGTGTGGCTTATTGGATGCTGTTCATCACGGCTATTTTTGGTGCAGCCTATTTGCGACTGCCCCGCCAATCCCGCACTATCTATGCTCAGCAAAAGTCCCTTCACGGGACGACAACTGTCGAATGGAACGACAAAGGTATCACATTCAAGTCGGTAAGGGGGCAATCTAATTTCGTTTGGGATGACTTTACCGGCATAGACGCAGGGAATGATGTCATTCTTTTGAGGCAAAGCGATGCGGTTATGAATTTCATACCCACGCGAGCACTTACAGAGGATCAGGTCACATGGATCTTGCCAGCCGTTGACCGGAGCCTCAGTCTGATCATAAAGTCCGCAATGGGGTCGAAAGCAGACATGTCTTTTCTCTTCCCCATTGCCTCAGCTTCTGCGCTGAACCATACCGGCTTGGCGCCGCTACGCACGGCGCGCGCTGTGGTCAGAATCTCCTCTTCAAGTGGTTGGGCTGCGCTGCAACAGCCCGCACATCCTCGACCCTGCGCGGTCGGGGGCCTGCGATGTATGTCCAGGGCCCTCGGGTCTAAAGGTCGCAGGGCTGTTCCCAGCGGTTTACTAACTCCCCCGACTCGATTTGGATGTGACGTCGAATGCGGGGGCGCCCGCGTTTCGGCCTTGCGGGAGAGCTTATATGCCCAAGGGACAGTTTCTTGCTTTGCAGGGGAGGCTCTCGCCCTCTCCGACGCAGCCGCGCCATCTCTACAGGCTCCGCACGCAGGATGGCGCGCACTGGTTCCTGCATAGCTTCAGGGCGCGTGGACTACTTGAGCGGGCCGGGATGTCTGCATCGAAGGGACGCGCTCCGACTTTGCGACCATTGATGTGGACAGGATCTGGCCGGTCGGCGCGCCGCGTCCGTTGACTTGGCGGGACCGGCTGGCGCGCGGTTGGACGCCAGGCTGGCTCCGAACGCGATTGATCGCCACCGATGCGCGGGCTTCGGACGAATAGACGGGTGATTGCCGCGGCGCTTTCCCGCATCTCCCCTGTCTCAGGATGTTGCCCGGCCCTTTTCGTTCAGGGTTTGAAGGCCGGCTTGATGCGCAAGTCCGGTCCAGCCTGCTCAAAGGCATAGCCTGCGCTCAGGACCTTGGCATCTTGCCACTGCCCACCGATGAAGCTCAATCCCACGGGCAAGCCGTCAACCGCACCCATCGGGACCGTCAAATGCGGATAGCCTGCGGTGGCGGGGAGTTCGCTCAGGCTGGGCGGCGCAAAGGCATCACCTTTGCCAAGTGTGGAGAGCCATGCCGGGCTGCTGGTTTGGCCAACGATCACGTCCAGATTGTTGTCGGCGAACAGCTTGTCGAGGCCTTCGGTGCGCGACAGGCGGCGGGCTTTCGCCACAGCCTCCAGATAGGCGGCACTGTCCAGCCCTGCTTCCTTGTCGGCGAGCTCGAATGTCTCCTGCCCGAAATAGGCGAGTTCCGTGGCCGCGTTGGCCTTGTTGAACGCGATAATGTCGGCAAGGCTTTTGTGCGCGACTGTGCCGGGGGGCAGGGCTTGCAGATAGCTGGCCAGATCGGCCTTCAATTCGGCCAGCAGGATCTTGAATTCGGCCTCTCCCAGTCCGCTGTCATCCGAGGGGTTCAGCTTCAGAGGCAGGACAAGAGCGCCCGCCGCCACCAGCCGCGCCTTGGCCCTCGCGATCAAAGCGGGATCAACGCCCGGCATTTCGACCAGCCCGACGCGCAGGCCCCTCAGTCCGTCCTTCGACAGAGCCTGTGCATAATCGCGTTTGCGCGCGTCTGCTTCGACTGTCGCCTTATCCTCTGGATCGGTGCCGGCCATCGCGGTCAGCATCAGTGCGGCGTCCCGCACGGTCAGCGTGATCGGCCCGGCAGTGTCCTGCGTATGGCTGATCGGCACAATGAAACGGCGCGAGACAAGGCCAACGGTGGGTTTGAAACCGACCACGCCATTGATCGACGCAGGGCAGGTGATCGAACCATCGGTTTCTGTCCCCACAGTTGCCGCCGCCAATTGCGCTGCCATCGCTGCGCCACTGCCAGCCGAGGACCCGCATGTGTTGTGCGCCAACGAATGCGGGTTCCTGGTCAGGCCGCCCACCGCGCTCCAGCCGCTGGTCGATTTGTCCGACCGGATATTCGCCCATTCGGACAGGTTGGTCTTGCCAAGGATGATCGCCCCCGCCGCTTTCAGCCTTGCGACCAGAAACGCGTCGCGGTTGGTGATATTGTCCTTCAGGGCCAAGGACCCTGCGGTTGTCGGCATCGCGCCCGCGGCCTCGATATTGTCTTTCAGCAAGATCGGAACACCGTGCAGCGGTCCGCGGATTTTGCCTCTGCGCCTTTCCTTGTCGAGCCGCCGGGCTTGCCTGACACCATCCGGGTCGAGCGCGATCACCGCGTTCAACATCGGCCCGCTGTCATCAATCTCGGCAATACGTTTCAGATAGGCTTTGACCGCCTGCTCGCTGGTGATCTCGCCTTTGGCAATCGCCCCTGCCAGGCTCGACAGAGTTTGCTGCTCCACCGGAACCGCAGCGCCAACAGGCACAGCCGAGGCAATCAGCAGCGGCAACAGCAATCTGGTCAATGTCATCATGGCCCCCTACCGGCCAGAGATAGCAAAATGGACTAAGGACGCCAGCACCTGCGGTTGGAATCCCCGGTGTTGCTGACTATATCGCCCCGAAACAGACAAAAGGCGAGAGATCATGCAAGGCATGGGCGAAGACTGTCCGTTCGAATTCAATTTCGACGAAAAGAGCTTCAAGGTTGGCGATACGGTCAGTTACCGGGTTACCGGAAGCCTGAGCGACTGGCCGTTTGTCGGAACGTTGCTCGAAGTGCATGACGATCATGTCATCATCAGTGCTGATCCCAACGATCCCGCCAGCCGCATGCGGGGAACCCGCGAAAGCCGCCCTGTCGTCGAGGAATCGGAAATCGCCTGACGCGGCACCATCCGCGCTCGCCGGAACTCGTCAAACTTGTCACTCCCCTCCGGTAGAATAAGACCGGCTGAGGTTCGCTTGGGGTCGATGCCACCGGCGTTTTTAAAGGTGGCGATGGTGGCCGCAAACGGCCCATTTCCAACCGCGTCGCAGGGAAGATGCTGGCGCCGTGATCAATCCGCCGGATTATACTGGCGCAGGAAGGCGTCCGTTTCCTGAAGGAACTGGATGCGGTCAGCCGCCCTGCTGAAATGGTGATCGCCCAGCGGCTGTTCGACATAGCGATAGGTCTTGCCGGCCGCTTTCAGCCGTGCAGCCATGCCGCGGGACTGTTCGACGGGCACGCGCAAATCCAGCTTGCCATGGATCAACAGGATCGGCGTCGAGAATTGTTCCGGGAAGCGAAGGGGCGAAACCGCATCGAAATCGGGTGCCTTTTTGCGCAATGACTGCTTGAATTCCGCCCCTTCGAGGAATTTCGAGTCATAGCGCGCCATGCGCCCGAGATCGGAAACGCCCGCATAGGAAATGGCGCAGCGGAAGCGGCCGCCGTCGCGCTGTGCCGCCCGCATGGCAGCATATCCGCCATAGGATGCACCAAGGATGCACACCCGCTTCGGGTCGATCATGCCCTTGGCTGCGAGGTGATCGACCGCATCATTCAGGTCATCCTGCATCTTCAGGCCCCATTCGCCCTCTCCCGCCTCCAGATGCTTGGTGCCAAAGCCGGTAGAGCCGCGGAAATTCGGTTGGACCACAGCATAGCCGCGAAAGGCGAGTGCTTGGGCGATCCAGTCCCATTGTTCGAAGTCACGTGATTGCGGGCCACCGTGCGGCAACAGGATCAGGGGCAGGTTCTTCGCCTCCCGGCCTTTAGGAAGCGTCAACACCGCAGGAATGTCCATCCCGTCGCGCGCGGCATAGTGAATGGTCGACACAGCAGAGAAGTGACGCATTTTCAATTTTTCATCACTGAACGCAATGAGCTTCAGGCTGTCGCCGCCCGCACGGTTGAAATAATAATAGCTGCCTGCCTGATCGGGTCCGCCGACGAAGACCAGCAGCTTGGTCCGGCTCTGATCCCAGTCGACGATCCGCGCCCTGCCAGCCCCAACCGCCTTGTCGAACAGAGCCTGCGTCTCTGCAAGGCCTGCGTCAAGCCATTGAATCCGGGGCCGATCCTCCGTCACCCAGATGCCGGCAACATCGTCCCCCGAGGCGTTGCGGATGATGTCCCCGATATCATATCCCTTTACGCCAAACCGGCTTTCACCCCGGACCAGTGTTGGCAGCGCGAGATCGTAGAGCCGGGTAAAGCCATCTTCATCATCGGCAAATGTGAGGGCCTTTGCAGGATCGGCCAGAAACAGGGCCGGAAATATCAGGTCCTCGTCCTTTTTGGTGTCTGCCCGGTCGATCACGTGGAATGTGCCTTCACCCGGTGCACGATAGGTCAGCCGCGATTTGCGCGTGCTGTAGTCATAGCCATAGCCCATGCGCACGAAGCCGCTGGCATCGGCGAAATAGGAGGTTATGGGCGCCTTTGCCGATACAATCTTTCTTGTCTTGCCTTTCGAGATATCGACTTCGTAGACTGTGTCGTAAAAGCCATCTTCATCGGAAAAGATGCTCGTCTGCATGCCGAACAGAAGGCGGGGGCTGCCGTCACGGGCCACCCACAGGATATCGGATGCATTCTGCGCGGCATCATCCCACAAGGGTGTCACGAGTTTCTGGCTGTTGCGGCCAATCCCGATGATGCGCGAGACGCGCCACGTGTCTCCTTCGACCGGCACGGTCCGGCTGACTGTCGCAACCAGCCATTCGTCATTGACCCATTGCCAGCCGTCGAGCGACATCTCTTCGGAGTCTATATTGTACGATCTGGTCGGGATGGACTTGTCGAACAGGGAAATGATCGACAGCGTTTGCTTGCCGTCCCCCGCCAGCCGCGCGGCAAGGAACTGACCATTGGGGGAGAGCGACGGATCCTGAAAAAAGGGCAGGCCGCCAAAATCCTCGATCGTGATGGGTGAAGCGGCGGGAGCACCTTCAGGCGTGGCTGGCTTGGTCCCTTCGGCCAGCGCCGAACCGGCAAGAAACAATGACACTCCCAAAGCGAACGCACGAAGCATGGCCACCCCTCCCCCAGCCGATGAAAGATGCTGGGCAAAGGGCAAGTCAAATTCAAGCAGTAAATGTCCTTCGCGCAATACAGACAAACAAAAACCCCGCCCGGATGTCTCCGGACGGGGCTTTCAGACCTTGGTGATGTGATCGGTTTACATCGCGCCATGCGCCAGTGCTGCGAGCAGCAGGAGCGCCACGATGTTCGTGATCTTGATCATCGGGTTGACGGCCGGACCGGCAGTATCCTTGTAGGGATCGCCAACCGTATCGCCGGTCACGGCTGCCTTGTGGGCTTCAGAGCCCTTGCCGCCGTGGTTGCCGTCTTCGATGAACTTCTTCGCATTGTCCCATGCACCGCCGCCCGACGTCATCGAGATGGCGACGAACAGGCCGCCGACGATCACGCCAAGAAGAAGCGCACCGAGCGCTGCAAAGCCGTTATCCTGCCCTGCAACAGCCGTGATCACGAAATAGACCAGGATCGGTGCCAGCACAGGCAGCAGCGATGGAATGATCATTTCGCGGATCGCCGCCTTGGTGACGAGATCGACCGTGCGGGCATAGTTCGGCTTGGTTTCATAGGTCATGATACCGGGGTTCTTTGCGAACTGGTCCCGGACGTCCTTCACCACTTCACCCGCAGCACGACCCACCGCCGTCATGCCCATCGCACCGAACAGGTACGGGAGCAGCGCGCCGAGCAGGAGCCCGACGATGACATAGGGGTTCTCAAGGCTGAAATTGACCTGGAGATCGGGGAAGAATTCCCGAAGGTCGGTGGTGTAGGCTGCGAACAGGACGAGTGCCGCAAGACCGGCCGAGCCAATGGCATAGCCCTTGGTCACAGCCTTTGTGGTGTTGCCCACCGCGTCAAGCGCGTCGGTCTTTTCACGAACCGAGTCATCGAGCCCGGCCATTTCGGCAATGCCGCCGGCATTGTCGGTGACAGGACCATAGGCATCGAGCGCCACGACCATGCCGGCAAGCGCCAGCATCGCAGTTGCCGCAAAGGCAATGCCGATCAGGCCGGCCAGCTTGAAGGCGATGATGATGCCCGCGCAGATCACCAGCGTTGGCATTGCCGTCGATTCAAGGCTGATCGCGAGACCCTGGATCACGTTGGTGCCGTGGCCCGTTTCCGAAGCCTTGGCGATCGACCGGACCGGGCGATAGTTGGTGCCCGTGTAATATTCGGTGATCCAGATGATCAGGCCCGTGATGACAAGGCCGAGCAGCGAGCAATAGAACAGCATCCGGCCGGTAAAGCCGCCGGTGCCATCAAGGTTGGCGCCAATCACGGTTTCCATGTCGCCCAGCGCATAGCTCGTTGCGAACCAGATCGCCGGGACCGAAAGCACGGCCGTCACGAGGAAGCCCTTGTACATGGCGCCCATGATGTTCTTTCCGCCGCCGAGACGGACGAAATAGGTGCCGATGATCGAGGTGATGACGCAGACGCCGCCGATCAGGAGCGGCAGGCTCATCAGGCCGAGGATATTGTCCGCGCCCTTCACGAGGAGCGCGAGCAGAACCATCGTTGCGCCAATGGTCACGACATAGGTTTCGAAAAGGTCGGCGGCCATGCCGGCGCAGTCGCCCACATTGTCACCAACGTTGTCGGCAATAACCGCCGGGTTGCGGGGATCGTCCTCGGGAATTCCGGCCTCGACCTTGCCGACGAGGTCGGCGCCGACGTCGGCCGCCTTGGTGAAGATGCCGCCGCCGAGACGGGCGAAGATGGAAATCAGCGATGCACCAAAGGCCAGCGCGACGAGCGCATCGACGACGATGCGGTCATTCGGGGCATGGCCGGCAGGGCCGGTCAGATACCAGAAGAAAACCGAGATCGCGAGCAAGGCAAGCCCTGCCACGAGCATGCCCGTGATCGCGCCCGCGCGAAACGCCATCGTCAGGCCTTCCTGCAGGCCCGTCTGGGCTGCGGCTGCCGTCCGGACGTTGGCACGCACCGAGATGTTCATCCCGATAAAGCCGGTCGCGCCCGAAAGGACCGATCCGAGCGCAAAGCCGATCGCCGAAAGCGGGCCGAGAAAATAGGCAACGAGAATGGCCACAACGACACCGACGATGGCGATCGTGCGATACTGCCGACCGAGATAGGCGCCAGCGCCTTCCTGGATCGCCGCAGCGATTTCCTGCATCTTGTCGTTGCCAGCCGAAGCGCCAAGTACCTGGCGGCTGGTAACGATGCCGTACACAACGGCAAGCAATCCACACAGGATTGCAATGGTAACGATTGACATAAGGGTATTCCCTTTCCCCCAGCGAATTGAACGATCCCGAAAGGCCCAAAGCCTCCCGTTTGCGGATCCGGGCGGGGCTATAGAGGGGCTTTGCGCGCAAAGGCAAGGCTTTCGGCGCGGCCAGTGTGGCTATTGATGAAGCCAGCCCAGCGTCATCGGCAGTGGTACGGCGCCATCGCGGTCGTGAAGATGGACGCCCGAACCCCGCACGATCTGCCCGATCCGGGTCGCAGGGCAGGGCAATGAGGGCAGCGGGCGGGCAGATGCAAAGAGCAGCTGATAATCATCTCCGGCGGTTGCCGCCGCCAGGCGCGCGGCGCGATCATCCCCGCGAAAATCGCGGAATTCTGCGGAAAGCGGAACAGCATCAAGATCTATCATTGCGGCAACCCCGCTGGCATCTGCCAGCCGCAGCGCGTCAATCAGCAGCCCGTCGGACACGTCCATCATGGCACTGACCGTGGGTGCCAGTGCTGCCCCTGCCGCCAGCTGCGGGACGGGCGTGCGGTAGGCCTTGAGCAGCGAGGCTGCGCCCGCCATCTCCCCGCGCGCGATTGCCAGGCCAAGGCCCGCATCGCCGATCACGCCGGTCACGAACAGGGCATCGCCTTCATGGGCGCCACTGCGGGAGGGCACGAGCCCGTCAGCTTCCCCGATCAGCGTCAGCCCGATTGCGCGTTCGCGGGCCGAAACCGTATCGCCGCCGATCAGGGCAATGCCGAAATGGTCAAGCGCTTCGCCGAGGCCCGCGATGAAACGGCTGTCCCAGGCTGCATCGCCCGTCAGCGTGTAGGACGCAAGGGCTGCGAGCGGCTTTGCGCCCTTGGCCGCCAGATCGGACGCGTTTGCTGCAACGAGTTTCCATGCGACGGTCTCGGCAGGGTCGTCAGGCAGGTAGTGGACGCCTTCAACCAGCGTGTCGAGCGTCAGGACCAGCCGGGTGCCGCCCACATCAAGGACAGCCGCATCGTCGAGCAGACCCCGGGCCGCGGGGTGCGTCGCGATGGAACGCAGCTGGTCGATGAAGGACAGTTCCGGGTTCATGGCCTGCCTCATGCCCGAGGTGCAACGGCCTTGGGAAGGCCTATTTGCCGCGTTCGGCCAGGACCCGTTCCCAGGCAAGGGCATCCTTCACCATTAGGTCCAGATTATCGCGCTGCGGACGCCAGGGAAGGGTTGCAAGAATCTTGCTGTTGTCGGCAATCAGGGCATCCGGATCGCCCGCGCGGCGTCCCTCGAAGCGGCGTTCGATCTTGAGGTTGGTCGCCCGGTCGACTGCATCGAGCACTTCGCTCACCGAAAAGCCTTTGCCATAGCCGCAGTTCATTGTGTGGCTCGACGCGGGGTCTGCGATGAGCTTTTCGAGTGCATGGACATGGGCTGCGGCAAGATCGGACACATGGATATAGTCACGCACGCCGGTTCCGTCGGGCGTCGCGAAATCGGTTCCGAAAATCGTGACATGGTCGCGCTTGCCGGTCGCCGCTTCGACAGCAACCTTGATGAGATGCGTGGCGCCGGCCGTCGATTGTCCGGTGCGCTGCTGCGGGTCGGCACCAGCCACATTGAAATAGCGGAGTGCACAATAGTTGATCGGGTGTGCCGCGGCGACATCGGCAAGCATGAATTCGGTCATCAGCTTGGACATGCCATAGGGGTTGATCGGCCGCTTCGGGCTGTCTTCACGGACGGGAACGGTCTCTGCTATGCCATAGGTTGCAGCCGTTGACGAAAAGATGAAGTGGCGCACACCGCATGTCACTGCAGCTTCGAGCAGAGTCCGGCTGTTCGCTGTGTTGTTGCGATAATATTTGAGCGGATTCTCTACCGATTCCGGCACGACGACCGATCCGGCAAAATGCATGATCGCACCGATCCGGTGGGCAGTGAGCGCTGCCGAAACGGCGTCAGCATCGCCGATATCTGCTTCGACAAAGCCGACGCCTTCGGGAACGGCCCAGCGAAAGCCGGTGACAAGATTGTCGATCACGACGACAGGCCAGCCCGCGTCGCGCAGGGCCAGAACAGCGTGGCTGCCAATATAACCGGCGCCGCCGGTCACAAGAATGGGGAATTTTTCGCTCATGAGTGGCGCCTTATTGGCAAAGGTTGAACAAAGCGCAAATCCCCGGCCAGCCCCTGAGATAAGAAAAAGCGCGGTCGGGGCTTGAAACGGGATGGCATCGCGGTTCAATGACCATAGATAATGAGGGAAGCAAGAAGGTCTGCATCATGGTCACGCGCAAGGCGATTTTCATCACAGGCGGCGGCTCGGGCATCGGTCGGGCGACGGCCCGGTTTTTTGCCGGGCGCGGCTGGTTTGTCGGTCTTGCCGATATCAACAAGGCAGGCCTTGCCGAAACAGCGGCACTTCTGCCTGCAGGGCAATCCGCAAGCTATGTCATGGACGTGCGGGACCGCAGGCAATGGGAAACGACGCTGGCCGAATTCTGGGACGCCTCGGGCGGCAGGCTCGACATATTGTTCAATAATGCCGGCATTGCGCGCGGTGGGTTGTTCGAGGCGACTTCGCCGGAAGACAATGACCTGCTGGTCGATATCAACTTCAAGGGCGTCCTGCACGGCGCGGAAGCAGGCCTCGACTATCTGAAGCAGACGCCCGGATCCTGCCTGGTCAACACCTGTTCGGCGGCCGGCCTTTATGGTTCGCCGGGCCTCGTCACCTATTCCGCGACCAAGTTTGCTGTGCGCGGGCTGACAGAAGGGCTCAACCTCGAATGGGCCGAACATGGCATCAAGGTGCGTTCGATCATGCCAAGCTTTATCGATACGCCCTTGCTGGACATCACTGCCGCCGGATCCAACAGGACGGCGCGCGAAGGCGTGAAGGAGGCCGGCCTTGAATTCACGCCGGTTGAAACCGTTGCCCAGGCAGTGTGGGATGCAGCGCATGGCAAGAAAGTCCACATAGTGGTCGGCAAGACGGCCAAGAATATTGCCTTTGCGGCGCGTTGGGCGCCTTGGCTCATCATACGTCGCAGCTTGCGGCTCAAGAATTCCGTCTAGACACTGTCCCGCTCCGGCACGAGGGCCCGTTAACCAGCTTTTCCGCTGGTCTTTATGGTCAACAAATCCTTAACACCTCTTCCTGTGAGAAGAGCGCTTGTCCTGACCAGTGAAGCCGCGCGGCACCCGTTTCGCCGGAGTCATGTCGTTCAACGTCTGGCTCCTCCAGCCACAAAGGAGCCACTGACTGATCTGGCCTTCTTCGGGGTCAGCTTTGTGTGCTGGTTCATTGTCATCATGGGCATGATCGCCTGAGGGCCTAGCGGTCTTCGTTCGAAATCACGGTGAAGGCCCCCCAGGCGGCCGGGTGGGCCCAGCTTTCATTCCAGCCGGGAATGGCCGTGCCGTCGGCACGCTTGCCCGTGCGCACCGCCCGCATGGCACGTTGCAGGGCTTCGGCCCGTGTGATTCCGTTGCCAGACCGGCTGGAGAGCGTTTCAACTGTGAGCGCTGCGGTCGCTTCGTCGGAGACGCGCCAGTTGCTCGCCAGCAGGGCCGATGCGCCAGCATAAAGGAACGAGCGCGCAAGGCTCGACAGGCTGTCCGCTCCGGGTGTGCCATCCGATGACGCCGTATTGCAGGCAGAAAGCAGCACCCAGTCCGCGACAAGCGTGAGCCGAGCCACTTCAGATGCGGCAAGCAGGCCATCGTCTGCTGTGCTGGCCAGTGCAGGCGGGGTGAAGACCAGTCCCGGCTCCTCGATCCCCGAGACTTCCCTTGGAAGGATGCCGTGCGTCGCAAAGGCAACGACGCGCGCCTGCGCCAGGTTTGCATCGGAGCGCACAGCCGTTTCCGTTGCCGAAGCACCCGTCCGAATGTCGCTGGGAGGGGCCTTGAACACAGCGGCCATTGCAGACAACTCACGCGCCGTGCCGGGCAAGGGCGCAAGCTGGCGGAGGACATCAGGGTCAGCCAAGGTTGACCCATCACTGTCGGCAGCGTGGAAGACGCGTGTTCCCGCTGGCGTTTTCTTTCCGGCGGCAGCACCGCCAAGGACCGGTGCGCCATAGCCAATAAACGATTCCCCGGCGCGGCTTGCCACGGGCTTTCGCTTGACGGCGCGCAAGACTGAAACAGAGGGCAGGCCAATTATGGCATAGCGATCCGCAAGCCAGGCCGAGTTTGCAAGGACTGAGGGGTCCGCGCTGTCTTCTCCCGCTTTCGGTGGCTCGGTGATCAGCACACCGAGCGGCAGGCCGCTCAAGCCGCCGGTCACCGTCACGAACAGCTTCGCCTTTCCGGCAAAGGCCAACTCCACGGGCGCAACAAGATCGCGGTAAAGTGCGTAGGCGCGCGCGCGGTCATACGCTGCCAACTGGTCGGCGAGGAAAGGGGAGTTGGGCGGTGCACCTGCGGTGAGTTCTTCCTCGCTCAGGGACGCGGCGCAGGGCCCCGGATCGATCTGGCATCTCAAAAGCCCGATGGCCTTGATCGCACTCGCCGTCTTGCCGGTTGCACGGTGCCAGCTGACCTTGTCCTTCGAAATTCCGAAGCTGAAGATGTCATCGCCGACCGGGACAATCAGCAAGAGCGCTTCATCGTTGGCAAGCCGGTTGCGGGTATCCGCCACGGACAGGGCGCGCGGCTGGACCAGTTCGGCATAATCCGGGAATTGGCGGCGCAGTGCCCCATCTGCGGCAGACAGGGCTTCACCTGTTTGCTGGATTTCGGTCCGCAGCCTGTCCGCCTCCGGCTGGTTTCCCGTCGCGAGAGCCGTCAGGAGCCGATGATCGAGCTCGCGACCCCTGGCCGACAGGTCCTGCTGCTGGCGGACCAGCTCCGTCAGCGGGCCGGTGCCGGCTGCCGTGCGTGCCGCGGTCTGTGCCATGGTCAGCGCGGCGACCGAGGTTTCCATATCCTGTGCGGCTTCAAAACCCTCGGCCTTCAGCATCTCGGCCTCATTCGCAGCGGCACCGGCGCGCATCCAGTCCGACTCGAGGAGTGTGCCGAAACTGCGTGCCAGCGGATCGATCCGGCCTGCATCGGCGCCTTGCGCGCGTGCCAGTGCCTGTTGTTCGGTGCCGCTATCGCCCGCTGCTTCTCCACTGAGGCTCTGGTTCCGGCGGGTGCGGGCGATGCTCGCGGCCTCACGTGAGAGTTTCAAGGCGTCGGCGCTGCGCGTGGGGCCCATGTCGAGGGCCAGTTCCGCATAATCCGCCAGCGCGAGGGCGAGATCAGGATGAAGCGGCCCGAGCACTTTCCGCCGGATTCCAATCGCCCGCAGATAATTCGGCTCGGCATCCGTGAACTTGCCCTGCAGGCGAAAATTATGGGCCAGTTTGAAATAGCTGCCCGCAACGTCCGGATGGCTGGGGTTGAGCACGGCCAGCCTTGCTTTCAGCGCGCGCTCGAACAGTGGCTGTGCGTCGACGATCCTGCCCTGCGCCTCCAGGTTGGTCGCGACATTGCTGAGGCCAATCGCCGTCAGGGCATTCTGTTCGCCGTAGAGTTTCTGCCAGATGGACAGGGCCCGTGCATAGAGGGGTGCAGCCTCTGCCAGCCGCCCGCGCGCATTGAGATTGTGGGCGACATTGTTGTAGCTGGTGGCTGCGCGCCGGTCGTCGGTGCTGACTTTCTCCCGGATGGCCAGCGCACGCGCAAAAAGGGGCGCGGCATCGTCATGGCGACCCTGCGCCGAGAGGTTGAATGCGAGGCTGTTGTAGCTTGTCGCAACGTCCGGATCGTCGGGGCCCAGGATGGCAAGACGAATCTTCAGGGCATGGTTGTAGAGCGGTTCGGCTTGCAGGTAGCGGCCACGGGCCGTGAGGTTGCTCGCAACATTGTTTTCGATCCGGGCAAGTTCGGGATCGTCATCGTCCATCGTTGCCCGGCCGATCTTCAACGCCCTGTCATAGAGTGGCTGCGCGTCCTGATAGCGACCCTGCCGGGCAAGGTTGAACGCGAGGTTGTTGGTGCTGATTGCCGTCAGCCGGTGAGACGGGCCATAACGTTGCACCATCGTGTCCAGCGTGCGCGCGTAGAGCCGGTTTGCATCGTCGAGCCGACCGAGTGACTCAAGGGTGGCGGCAAGGTTGTTGGACGCGGAAATCGTGAATGTATTGGATTTGCCGTAGTTCTGCTCGAAGATCTGCAGCGAGCGGCGCAGCAGGGGCTCTGCTTCGGCATTGCGGTCCAGCTCGCGCATCCAGCCCGCGATCAGCATCAATGTTCCGCCAACTTCGGGATCGTTCTGGCCCTTGGTCGCCTCCTCAATGGCCAGCGCCTTTTGCCCGAGCAGGATTGCATCCGTCCAGCGGTGCTTTGCCGTTGCCGTTTCAATCTGGTCCGTCAGCGCCTCAAGCGTTCCGGGGCGGTCGATTGCCTGTGCGCCGCATGGGCCGGCACTGATGCCGATCAGGAGCAATGCGGATAGCCAGCGGTTCATACCTGCAACAGTCGGGCGCAGGGGTCCCGCTGTCAATTGCGCTCAGAAGGGCAGGCCAGGGATCCGGATCCGCGGCTTTTTCGCTGCCTCCGCTGCCGCTGCCTGCGGATAGGCCGCCTTGCAACGCGCTGGGATATAGTCGCGCCCCTTGACCTGCTGGCAGGAGGAATAGTCGCTGGACGCCACGGCATCATTGCCTTCCGCGACCGAGCGCTCGATCAGGATGCTGCGGAAATGATCTGTATCGCGAAAACGTTTGAGGGCATCGTTGAGCACGAGCTGCGATCCGGCAAAGTCGCGGTCCGCAATCCGCGCTTCTGCATAGCTTTCGAACAGTTGCACATTGGGGACGCCTGTCCCGGTTCGTGCGGCCTCATAATAGAGCTTGGCCTGCGCGCTGTTGCCCATATCGCGCGCTGCCAGCGCGGCCATGAAATTGACAAAGGTCGGCGCCGTCTTCGTTCCTGCCCCTATTCCCTTGAGCAGGGTGATCGCCCCGGGGAAGTCCATTGAAAAATAGGCCTGCCGCGCCTTCAGATAGGTGTCCTTGAGCGCAATCGCGCGCTTGTAGTCCGGCAGGGCCTTGTACCGCTTGACCATGGCGCCGGTGTCGATCGGCGGGTCTGCCGTCGGATAGCCCGCCTGGAAATAGGCGGCGAGCCCCTTGCGGCGTTCCTCGGGGGGCAAGTGCGTGTCTTTCGGGACCGCATTCGCCGAGTTCGAGAGCGCGGAGGCCCCGAGGCCGAGAGCAAGCTTGCCGCCCATCCAGGCAAGACCGCGCGTGCTGCCAGAGGTGACCGCTCCCAGCAATTGCAGGGACCCGATTTGCTTCAACGATGCCTCAAGCGCCTTCTGCGAGCTTTCGGCCGTGGCCTTACCCTTCGCGCGGGAAGCAGTTTGCTGATCCATCATTTTTTGCAGTCGGGCAAAGACGTTCGCGTAACTGTCGATACTGCTGTTGGACCGGATGAGCAGGTCCAGCGCGACAGCATCAGCCTCGTCTTCCTGTTCATGGCTCCAGCTGGGCGTGAAGATGTCATCCAGTGCAAAGCGGAGAGATTCGGTCAGGGTCGCGGCTTTTCTGGTTGCGTCATCGACCCTGTTCACGTCCATCGCCGACAGGGATCCCCGGCTGGAGCGCAGCTGGGATACGAGCGACCCTGCAACATAGACAGTCGAAACGGCGCCCAGCAATTGGGCGTTCCCGCCGCTGTTTACGGTTGGCGACAAATGATGGCCCAGCAAGAGGTGGGCATATTCATGCGCCAGCACGAACAGGACTTCCGAATCCGAGTCCGCGGCCTGGAGAATGCCGGTCGACAGGACGATGGTATTGTCCG
The DNA here is from genome assembly GCA_046348625.1 of Sphingomonadaceae bacterium. Classification (GTDB taxonomy): domain Bacteria; phylum Pseudomonadota; class Alphaproteobacteria; order Sphingomonadales; family Sphingomonadaceae; genus Aquisediminimonas. Next base: position 65,575 of record JAXMDX010000010.1, on the reverse strand, counting down.
GCAGAGCATAGGCATCATAGGAATCACTTGCGCGAAACAGGATGCGGGGTGGCCGCGGCAAGGGTGCGTAGGGCCAGCTTCGGGCAAACGCAGCGAGTGCCTTTTGCAGCTCGCTCTCCACTCCGGGCAGCGCCATGAGTTCGAGGCGCCCGGCTGCCGTGTTCAGCACCTGGTTCGAAATGCCGAGCGCCGCACCTTGCGGCATCATGCTCCTGTCGGCGACCATCTTTGCTTCGGAGTCGCAAATCGCCTGGGCGACCAATGTGGACAGACGCGGCGCCGCTTCGACCGAGAATTTGCCGCGATCCTTCTTGGGAACCTTGGCGGGCTTCGGCAGTGTTCCTGCGGCTGGCGCGCGGCAGGCCGGCGCTTGCGCAGGCAGGGGGGCGGCAGGCATCAGGAGTGTCCCGGCAATCAGGCTGGCAGTCAGGAAGCGGATGATCGGAGCCATCGTCATTCCTTGTGCATGATCACGGCCTATTTTGCCTTTGGCTTGGCGCAGCCCAGGCCGAGTGATCGTTCGACCCCCTCTTCCTCGTTCATGGCCATTTGCACGGCAACCTTGTCACACGGCGGTGTCGGCAGGTCACCCACATAGTCGACCATCGTGAGACGCAGCCAGACCGGCTTGCCCGCAAGCATGATGGAGACAAATCCCGGTTTCGTGCCAACAACGCGGGCCGCGGGCGACTGGGCCTTCGGCATGTCCTTTTGCGGCACGTCCCGCAGCTTGCTGCCCGTATCGTCATAAATGGCGAGCGGATCGCGCTTGTAGGCCATGATCGTCGCTGTGCTTGCAGGGGCCGCGCCTTGCGCCTCCGCCGAAGCCTGTTTGGCCCACGCCGCACCGGACTGGCCGATGCCGCACAGGGCGGCGGACAGGATGAATGTATAGATCGATCGCATCGTCATCTCCTCGGGCCTGCATAGCGCAGGGAAGAGTCCTCGGGCTGTGTTTCCCATCACAGCCTCTGTCTTGCAGGCAGCCGGTTAACATATCGGACCCGGGAAGTCTTGTATGGAATGGTCATGCGGATGGACGCCATACACTGTGGCTGGTAGTCTTCAGCCATGTTTGAACATGTCCATGATGTGCCGCCACCGGGCGCTGCGCCCGACTGGACGATCCCGCAAGACTGGGATGCGTTCAGCGCTGATGAGCACGCCATGTGGGATCGGCTGTTTGCACGTCAGTGCGCGATGTTGCCGGGCCGTGCGGCAAGTGCGTTCATGCGCGGCATCGATGTCCTGAAACTCGGCCGCCCGGGCATCCCCGATTATCGAGAGCTCAACGCAACTCTCATGGCCGCCACAGGGTGGCAGGTTGTGGCGGTGCCGGGACTTGTTCCCGACGACGTGTTTTTCGATCATCTTGCCAACCGTCGCTTCCCGGCGGGCAATTTCATCCGTCGCCCCGACCAGCTCGATTATCTGAAGGAACCGGACGTCTTCCATGACGTTTTCGGCCATGTGCCGATGCTCGCCGACCCGGTCTTTGCCGATTACATGGTCGCTTATGGCAAGGGCGGGCTGCGCTCATTGGGCTTCGGCGCGCTGCACAAGCTGGCGCGGCTCTATTGGTACACGGTCGAGTTCGGCCTGATCGAGGAAGCAGGCGCCTTGCGCATCTATGGCGCAGGCATTGTGTCCAGCTATGGCGAAAGCGTCTTTGCGCTTGACGATCCGAGCCCGAACCGGATCGGCTTCGATCTGCTCAGAATGATGCGGACAGAATACCGGATCGACGATTTCCAGCAGAATTATTTTGTCATCCCGAGCCTCGAACATTTGCTCAACGTCACGGTGGAGACGGATTTCGGTCCGCTTTATGACCGGCTGGACACTCTTTCCGATGTCGCGATTGCAGAGATATTGCCCGAGGACCGGGTCATCACGCGCGGAACGCAGCAATATGCGCGTTTAAAGGCGGGGGCATGAACCGATGATCGCCATGCTGTTGCTTGGTGCCGCGACGTCGGTGATCGACCCAGCCGTACCAGCTATCAGGACGCACGCCGCCGTGATCGGCGGCAGCATCAGTGATACTCTCTATCCCGCAGATGCACGCAAGGCGAAGACCGAAGGCACGGCAATCGTGAGGTTCATGGTCAATGAAAAAGGCGGTCCGCAAGACTGCAAGACCTTCAGGAGCAGCGGCTCCGACTTGCTCGACGCAGCAACCTGTGCGGCTGCCATGGGATTGCGTTTCAAGGCTGCTCGGGATGCGGCGGGACATGCCGTGAGTGAGGATTTCCTGTTCGGCATCGCATGGACGATGCCGAGGAACCTGAATGTTTTTGGCCCCAAGCCATTGACGAGCGACCAGGCGACCCGGCCCTGAGATTCGAAACCGTGACTATGGCAGATGCTGCACTGACGAAAGTTCTTCCCCGATCGCCAATACTGCCTCAACCAGCGCATCAAGATCGTCGAGTTCGGTGCGATGGTTCGTAATGCAGACGCGGATGGCGAAGCGATTGGCCAGAACCGTCTGCGACGGGACTGCAATACCACGCACCTGCAATTCGGTCAGGATTGCCTGATTGAGCCGGTTTAGAAGCGACTCGGGAATGTCGGGCGGGGCATAGCGAAAGCACACGATGTTCATCGAGACAGGGGCGAGCAGCTCCAGCGCGGCGGTGGCTTCGACCCGCCGGCCAAGATAGTGCGCCTGGTCAATGTTGTCCTGAATCGCGTGCCCGATGCGTTCAGCGCCATGCTCTTTCATCGACATCCAGACTTTGAGTGCACGGAATCCGCGCGACAGCTGCAATCCGCGATCTGCAAAATAGGTTGTATCGGCCGAAATGCCCTTTTGCGACGACTGCAAATAGGCAGCTGACCCCGCGACCGGTTGGAAAGCGGCCAGCTGGGCTTCGCTGTCCCGGGTCAGAACAACCCCGACTTCATAGGGGAGATACCCCCATTTGTGCAGATCGAACGCAATCGAATCGGCCAGTTCCTGGCCTGAGACAAGATCGCGACTGGCCGACCATGCCGCCAACGATCCAAAGGCGCCATCCACGTGAAACCACAATCCGAATTCATCGGCCAACGCCCGGATCCCGTTCAGATCATCCACGGCCGCTGTATTGACGGTACCGGCATTGCCGATGATGGCAATTGGCCGCAGCCCCGATGCAATGTCTGTCAGGATCGCGGATCGGCAAGCCGCAAGATCGAGCCGATACTCGGCGTCGACCGCAATCGCGTTGAATGCCTTGCGCCCCATGCCCATGGTTTCGCATGCCTTGCCGGCCCAGCTGTGTGTTTCACTGCTGCCATAGACAACCAGCGGCGGTCCGGCGTGGAGCCCCTCTTCGCGTATGTCCCATCCCGCCTTTGCCACACGGGCCGCCAAAAGGCCGTTCAGATTGGCGGCGGTGCCGCCGCTCACCAAAACGCCACTGGCGGTTTCAGGAAAACCCATCAAATCCGTGAGCCAGGACAATACCTTCTTCTCGATAAGGGACGCAGACTGGTCATAGCCTGCCAAATGGGCATTCATGCCTGCAGCCAACATTTCGGCCAGCATTCCCGTCGGGGAGCCTGTGCCCATGACCCAGCCCCAGAAACGCGGATGAACATTGCCCGTCGGATAGGGCAATATGTCTCGAACAAATGCGTCATAGACCTCGTCGAGAGGCATCCCTGCATGGGGAACGGGCTCATCAAGCCGGTCCTTCACATCCTGGGGCACGGGCTGCCACGGCGCGCGGTCCCTGACTGTTTCCTGCCAGTGCAGCATGTCATCGACCATCCGCCGCGCCGTTGCATGTGCGGCACCCCAATCGTGCGGATCCAGTGTCATTCCATTCTCCTTCAGGACCCGAGACGCGGGGCGATCTCGGCATGATCTGCAAAGCCCTGTTGCACGCTGCCCCAGCGGTCAACGCCAAATTCTTCAGCAATCCGGACTGGAGCGGCCCCCCGATGCGCCGCTGCACCTCCATAGCGTGGCAAAATCCTTTCACCAATGTTCGCGAAACAATCGGCCTTTGCGGGACTTCCTGAAGGGCGCCGCGCGTGCTTCGCCCAGGCGCCTGCGTCGCGGGAACGGGCAGCCCCTACCAGCTGCCGAAATCGCCCGGCGGCTGGCTCGTTCGTCCGGTGCTGCGGATCGGACGTTGCCAGCCGAAGCGGCTGCGCTTGGTCAGACGCAGGCAGGGCCATTCGCCGCGATCCTGCCGCTCCGCCAGTCGCAACCCATGCGCGCGATAGGCTGCGGCCACGGCGTCGGTCTGCCCTGCCAGCAGCCCGGCCAGGATGAGCGAGCCCCCGTCCCGCAGGATTGCGGAGAGCGCCGGAGCGAGTTCGATCAGGGGCCCCGCCAGGATGTTGGCAATCACCAGGTCATAGGGCGCGCGCTGGAGGATCAATTCATGATCAGTTCCCGGCGCAACGCACAGCGCGACTTGCCCCCGCCCCAAGCCGAGGGGCACGCCATTGACGGACGCGTTTTCAGCCGTGACGTCGATGCTCACCGGATCGATGTCAGAGGCCGTCAATCTGGCGCGCGGCCAGAGGTGGCACGCGGCAAAGGCGAGCAGCCCCGTGCCCGTGCCGATATCCGCGATGTGATCGAAGCGGAGGCCGCGGGACTTCATCCGGTCGAGCATCTCGAGGCAGCCATGTGTGGTTTCATGCCCGCCTGTCCCAAAGGCCTGGCTCGCCTCGATCAGGAAGGCCCTCGCCCCCACAGGCGGAGGCGCGTCATGGGCGGAAGTATGGACATAGAAGCGCCCGGCATGCACCGGCTCGAGCCCGGCCTGACTGATCGTCAGCCAGTCCTCATCCGGCAGTTTTTCAAGCTTGGGCCGTGCCTTCGCGGCGCTCGGGATGAGCGACTGGATGAGCGCTATGCTCGCCTTGTCTGGCTTGCCTTCGAAATAGGCATTGAGTTCCCAATGGTCGGGCCGGGCCTCGTCTGGCTCGCGCACGACGAGCGACGGCGGCGGCTCCAGCAGCGCGAGCGGGGTGATATCCGCATCGAGCGCCTCGGCTTCGGCGCGGGTGCAGGGCAGGGTCAGTTTCCAGCTGTTCGACATGGCGTGCCCCATTACGGACTTGTTGCCCTTGAGGGAATGCCATAGGCGCCGATCCATGATCTGGGGCTTATTGGCATTGGCGGGTATCTGGGCAGGAATCCAGAATGCCGTGGCGGGCGGCGGCTCGTTCATCACCCTGCCGGCCCTGATCTTCACTGGCCTTGATGCGCGGGTGGCCAACATCACGTCGACGGTCGCTCTCTCTGTCGGGCAAGTCACGACAGGCTGGGGCGGTCGCAAAGCGGTCCAGGGCGTGCCCGGAATGCCGGTCTGGGTCATGCTGGCGATCTCGATCGCAGGCGGGCTGGTCGGCGCGCAGCTGATCCTGCTGACCCCGACCAGGGTCTTTGCCGACATGGTCCCCTGGCTGATCCTTGCCGCAACCGCACTGTTTGCCTGGGGCAGCTTCGGCCCGAAACCGAAGGAGCCGCGGGCGCCCCTCGCTCCGCCCCTTTCCGGGGTCGGGCTGATCCTCAGCTCAATCTATGGCGGCTATTTCGGTGGGGGCAATGGCATCATCCTTGTGACCGTGCTGACAGCGGCCGGGCTTGCGATCCGCGCGGCGAGTGCCACCAAGAATGTCCTTGCTGCGATCATCAATGTCGCGGCGCTCGGCCTGTTCCTCTTTTCGCCGGAAGTGGTCTGGCTGAAAGCGGTTGTGCTCGGCGCCGGGGCAATGCTGGGCGGCGCAATCGGCAATATGGTGCTGAACCGCATCAATGAAAGACTGCTCCGCATCACGATCGTGCTGATCGGTGTCGTCCTCTCGATTGTGTTGTTTCTGCGCTAGATTTATTGCGACGATCCAACCTGTTTTAGCGCACGTAGCTCGCACCGTTGACGTCGAGCACGGCGCCGGTCATCGAAGGCGGGGCCTTGAGTGCACAGAAGGCGGCCATTTCCGCCACTTCTTCCGGCATCGCCACGCGGCCGAGCGGAATGTCGGCCAGCAATTTGTCCCCGCCGCGGCTGGCGAGATAATCCTCGGCCATGCCCGTCATCGTGAAGCCGGGGCAGATCGCAAAGGCATAGATACCCTGGGCCGCATAGGCGCGGGCGATCGTCTTGGTCATGGAGACCATGCCGCCCTTCGACGCGGCATAGTGCCAGTGCGCCGGGCTGTCTCCGCGATGGGCGGCGCGGCTTGCGATATTGACGATTCGCCCGCCACTCCCGCGCGCCTGCCAATGGAGCACGGCCGCGCGACACAGTTCGGCCGAGGCCGTCAGGTTGACCTGCATCGTGCGGTTCCAATTCGCCGTCCAGTCATCGCTCTCCAGCGGATTGCCCTCGAAAATCCCGGCATTGTTGATCAGTATGTCGATCCGCCCGTCAAGCCGGTCAAGCGCCGAAGCCCAGAGCCGGGCAGGTGTCTCCGGATCGGCAAGATCGCCGTCCGCACTGCTGGTGGCGACAAGGGCCATGCCTTCGCCTGAAAGCCGCGCGGCAATTGCCGCACCAATCCCGCGCGACGCGCCGGTGAGGAGGATGTTGGTCATGGTTGCTGATTAGCCGAATTGGGCTGACAGGGCCAGCGATGGACCGATTGCCAAGCATCGCAAGATTTCTGACGGTCTGGTGCATCTGAAGGCGAGGCTGGCTGTGTTCCTGTCCCGAGAGGGCAAACAGGGACGTACATGACAAATATACTGCATCCGACCCGTGACGGGGATCGCATCGTCACGCTCGATATCTTGCGCGGCATCGCGATCCTGGGGATTTTATATCTCAACATCCTGACCATGGGCGGCAATTGGCCCGCACTTGCGGCGAGCGGAAACAACCCCCAAGTGTTGAGCGCGGGGGCAGCAGACCAATGGGCGTATCGCCTTGTTTTCGCTTTTCTTGAAGGCACCCAGCGCGGATTGCTGGAGTTTCTTTTCGGGGCAAGCGTGATCCTGCTGACCTTGCGCGCTACAGCCAAGGACGGTCCAGTCGAAGTGGCCGATGTCTATTATCGCCGCGCGCTTTGGCTGGTTGCTTTCGGCGTGGTTCACGGAACGCTCTTGCTGTGGCCAGGCGAAATCTGGACCCTTTACGGTCTGACAGCACTGTTCGTCTTTCCCTTTCGCCGCCTTTCGCCGCGCATTCTGGCCACGATCGGGGCGCTTGGACTGATGCTGGTCATGGCGATCGCCACACCCAAGGTTCTGGACAAGGTGGCATTGCAGGATCGCGTGGAGCAGATTCAGTCGCGACCGGCAGGCGCTGTGCTGAGCATGACTGAACAAGCCGATATGAAGCGCTGGAAAGGCCTTGTCGAAGAGAGGGCCAATCAAGCCAAGCAGTTGCCCGACGCAAAGAAAGCCACAGCAGGCGATTATGTCGAGAATCTTCAATATTCGACGGAATTCTGGTATCAGTTCAATTTAAGCGCTCTGATTTCCCCTGCTGCCGGGGAGGCTTTCTTCACAATGCTGATTGGCATGGCCCTGTTCAAATGGGGCATTCTGCAGGGCGGGCGATCAACCCGTTTCTATGTCGCTCTTGCAATATTGGGCTATGCCGTTGGCATCTTCGTGAAGTGGGCGATGGCGGATTTCCGCCTTGCTCATCATTTCGGCCCTGTCAGCATCGGCGCCGCCGTCTATGATTATGGCCGCATTGGCACAACATTGGGCCATGTCGGTCTCGTCTGTCTTTTGCTCAAGTCGGGAATCGGACGCCGAGTCCTTGCTATGTTCAAAGCCCCCGGGCGGATGCCGATGACGGCCTATGTCGGGCAAACCCTGATCTGCTGCTGGCTGCTTTTCCCCGGCTTCGGCTTGGGATTGTGGGGGCGGTTCGGCTGGGCGGACCTGATGCTCATCGCGACGGCGGTGAATGTCTTGCTTATCGGCTTCTGCAACCTGTGGATGCTCAGATACCGGATGGGGCCCTTTGAGTGGGTCTGGCGCTCACTGAGTTACCTGGAACGACCGACATTTCGACGCGACACTAGCCAGTCGAACCCGACCGCCGCATTGGCCTGAGGGCCAGCCGGCTGGCCTCGCGGTTTTTGCGTCTGGCAACTCCTCGCGCCGGTCAGCCGCTCGCCTTGCGATAGTGAACTTTGGTGCAGCCAGAGCGACCAACCGGTTGCGCCGGGCGGTCTTTGCGCTAAAGGCCTTTTCATTGTCTGAAACCAGCCTTTGGGGGCACGCATGGCGCGATCATCCGCGCGGCCACTTTCGCCGCATCTGGGTATCTACAAATGGGGGCCGCATATGGCGGTCTCGATTCTCAACCGCGCAATGGGGGTGGGGCTCGCGACGGTCGGCATGGCGGCGCTGGTCTGGTGGCTGGTTGCTGCCGCCACGGGCAAGGAAGCCTATGATCTGTTCATGAGCTGGGCGAGCTGGTGGCCGGGCAAGGTCGTTGCGGTTGCGCTCACCTTCACCTTCTTCCTTCACCTGTGCGCCGGGCTGCGCCATTTCGTCCTTGATCTTGGCGCGGGTTTCGAATTGCAGACCAATCGCGCCTGGGCCTGGGGAACGCTGATCGGGGCAGTCGTCCTGACCGGGCTGACCTGGCTCCTCATTCTCTGGAAGGGACTCTGACAATGGGCAGCGGAACAGGTCTTGGCCGGGTTCGCGGCCTCGGATCGGCACGTAGCGGTTCGCACCACTGGTGGCTCCAACGCGTCACGGCGATGGGCAATGTCGTATTGGTCCTCTGGTTTCTCTTCGCGCTCGTCCGGTTGCCCTCGCTCAGCCATGAATCGGTGATCGGCTGGATTCATTCGCCGCTGAACGCGGTTCCGCTTGCGCTCATGATCATCAATGTCTGCTGGCACTTCCGGCTCGGGCTGCAGGTCGTGATCGAGGATTATGTCCATGGCGGGATGCGCGTCCTTACGCTCGGCCTGCTCCACTTCTGGACGTTCGGCACGGGCGGTTTCGCGCTTTATGCCATTCTGAAAATTGCCTTTGCAGGGACGCCGGCCTGATGTCTGAAGCCTACAAGATCATCGATCACACCTATGACACCGTTGTTGTCGGCGCGGGCGGATCCGGCCTGCGCGCCACAATGGGCAGCGCGGAAGCGGGCCTGCGCACGGCCTGCATCACCAAGGTCTTCCCGACGCGTTCGCACACAGTTGCAGCGCAGGGCGGGATTGCTGCGTCGCTGGGCAACAACAGCCCGGATCACTGGACCTGGCACATGTACGACACGGTCAAGGGGTCCGACTGGCTGGGCGATCAGGACGCGATCGAATATATGGTGCGTGAGGCGCCTGCCGCTGTCTATGAACTTGAACATGCGGGCGTGCCGTTCAGCCGCAACGAGAATGGCACGATCTACCAGCGTCCGTTTGGCGGGCACATGCAGAACATGGGCGAAGGACCTCCGGTCCAGCGCACGGCGGCGGCGGCCGACCGGACGGGCCATGCGATCCTCCACGCGCTCTACCAGCAGAGCCTGCGGTATGACGCGGATTTCTTCATCGAATATTTCGCGCTCGACCTGATCATGGAAAATGGCGAATGCCGCGGCGTCATCGCGATGTGCATGGAAGACGGGACGATCCACCGCTTCCGCAGCCACGCGGTTGTGCTGGCAACCGGCGGTTATGGCCGCGCCTATTACACGGCGACCTCGGCACACACATGCACCGGTGATGGTGGCGGAATGGTGCTGCGCGCAGGCCTGCCGCTGCAGGATCTGGAGTTCGTCCAGTTCCATCCGACCGGTATTTATGGCGCGGGTGTGCTGATCACAGAAGGCGCGCGCGGCGAAGGCGGTTATCTGACCAATTCCGAAGGGGAGCGGTTCATGGAGCGCTATGCCCCCTCCGCCAAGGATCTTGCCAGCCGCGACGTGGTGAGCCGGTCTATGGCGCTCGAAATGCGCGAAGGCCGGGGCGTGGGGCCGCACAAGGATCACATCTATCTGCACCTCGATCATATCGATCCCAAGGTGCTGGCAGAACGGCTGCCCGGCATCACGGAAAGCGGGAAGGTGTTTGCCGGCGTTGACCTGACGCGCCAGCCTCTGCCCGTCACGCCGACAGTTCATTACAATATGGGCGGAATTCCGTGCAATTATCACGGCCAGGTGGTCACGAAGAAGGATGGCAATGACGATGCCATCGTTCCCGGCCTCTATGCCGTGGGCGAAGCGGCCTGCGTGTCGGTGCATGGCGCCAACCGGCTTGGCTCCAATTCGCTGATCGACCTTGTGGTCTTCGGCCGCGCGACCGGCCTTCACCTCAAGGAAACGCTGAAGCCCAATGGTGCGCACAAGGCCCTGCCGAAGGATGCCGCCGATCTGGCGCTCGCCCGTGTTGACAAATTCCGCAACGCCAAGGGCGGATCACCGACTGCGCAGGTGCGAGTGGAGATGCAGCGGACCATGCAGAAGCATTGCGCCGTCTTCCGCGATACGGCGCTGCTTGCAGAAGGCGTGGACCTGATGGCCAAGGTCAACAAGCGGATGGAGGACCTCGCCGTCACCGATCGCAGCCTGATCTGGAACACCGACCTGATCGAAACGCTGGAACTCGACAATCTGATGAGCCAGGCCGTCTGCACGATTGTCGGTGCTGCAAACCGCAAGGAAAGCCGCGGTGCACATGCGCACGAGGACTATCCAGACCGCGATGACAAGAACTGGATGAAGCACACCATCACCTGGTTTGACGGCTGGGGCGGATCGGGCGGCAATGTGACGATCGATTACCGCGCCGTGCACGATTACACGCTGACCGACGAAGCGGAATACATCAAGCCGAAGGCACGGGTTTATTGAGCCAAACCCTTCGTGCCTTGGTGTCTTTGTGTGAGATAAATTTCTTGCATCTATGTGGGTCCCGAGGGGGTCTTTGATTCACACGAAGACACCAAGGCACGAAGAAAGCTCCATTAATTGGCCGATGTTGAGGCGCTTGCTCGAATTTCCATAGATTGCGGATTCAAGCTGCATCAGGCGCTTGGCCCGGGCCTGCTTGAATCAGTCTATGAGGCGCTTCTGGATGACAGTCTCAAGCGTCGAGGCCTCTCGGTGGAGCGGCAAAAGCCAATCGCGATCAGTTTTGAAGGCTTCCACACGGACGAAGGGTTCCGGGCTGATCTTCTCGTCGAAGGCCGCCTTATCATCGAGCGCAAATCGATCGAGCGCCTGGCGCCCGTGCATGGCAAGCAGTTGCTTACCTATTTGCGCCTCACAAGGCTTCCGCTCGGTCTCTTGATGAATTTCGGCGCAGCCACTTTTCGCGAAGGCATCAAGCGCGTCGCGAACGACTATTACCGCCCCGCCGTGTGAACCGCCGTCTTTGCGACTTTGTGGCTTCGTGTGAGGCACATTCCCAAGATATCAATCCGGCACTTTCTTGACCGTCTTGCCGACGGACTCGACGTCGCGGCCGATGCCGCGGACGGTGTTGCAGGCGTTGAGTGTGAGGACGCCTGCGACGAGGGCGATAAGGGCAATTTTACGAGCCATGTGCGAGTCTCCGTACTTTGCTTTGGGGCCAATATGGCCAGCGAGGCTGTCGCCACGCTGAATAGCGCTTCCTGACATGAATGGCCAAGCGACGCTTGCCCGATGCAGGGCAAATCTGCCAGAGGGAAGATTGCTCAATTCGCGCCGAAGGACATCCCGGACTTGACCATTTCTGCCGCCCCGACAGCCCGCCTCTATCCACGTCCCACCGGCTTCATCGATGCCCCATTCGGCTTTGACGGCCAGTTCGCGCGCCTTGCCGGCGGCCTGCAATTCTTTTCGGCCTGGGAAGTCATTGCGGTCGATGGGGGACGGCGAGCAGGCCAATGGCTGATCCCGGTTGAACGGATCGATGATGCGCTTTCTGGTGTCTCGTCCGAACAGGCGGCGGCGCTACGCGCGATGATGGCCCGCGCGACCGGGCAGCGCGCCCCGCTTGTCCTTGGCGAACGAACGATCAGGCTGGACCAGCCCCAGGTCATGGGCATCCTCAACATCACGCCCGACAGTTTTTCGGGCGGGTCGGACCATATCGACGATCCCGCATCGGCTGCGGCCATCGGGGTGGAGATGGCCGCCGCGGGGGCCTCGATTATCGATGTCGGAGGCGAATCGACGCGGCCGGGCGCCGTCACCGTCTGGGAAGAGGATGAAAAGGCACGCGTTCTGCCAGTGATCTCGAGGCTCGCCGCGAGTGGCACGGCCATTTCTCTCGATTCCCGCAAGGCAGCCGTGATGGAGGCCGGACTGGCTGCCGGCGCACACATGATCAACGATGTTTCCGCGCTGCAATTCGATGACCGGGCCATGTCGGTCGTTCTGCGATCAACGGCGCCGGTCGTGCTCATGCATGCGCCCGGCAAACAGCATGATCTGCATAGCGGCGCGCGCTATTCCGATCCGCTGATCGAAGTGTTCGACTGGCTTGAAGACCGGATTGCAGCGGTGGTTGCGGCAGGTATTCCCCTCAACAGGATCCTTGCCGATCCGGGGATCGGGTTCGGCAAGGGCGTGGCCGATAACCTCGCCATCCTGAATGGCCTTTCGCTGTTCCACTGCCTTGGCGTGCCAGTCTTGCTGGGGGCCAGTCGCAAGCGGATTGTCGGGGCACTCTCGAACGAAGCCCCTGTCGACAAAAGGCTGGGTGGTTCGGTGGCCTTGGCCTTGAAGGGTGCGGAACAGGGCATCCAGATCCTGCGCGTCCATGATGTTGCGGAAACCGTGCAGGCCTTGCATGTCTGGCGCGGGATGCGCGATGCCGCGCTCAGCCCGAGGTAGGAGCCGCAATGGAAAAGCTTGTCCTCCATGAAGATCCGATCTCGGGCAACTGTTACAAGATCAAGCTGACGGCAGCCCTGCTCGGGCTGCGCATGGAATGCCGGGCCTATAGTGTCCTGCACGGTGAGACCCGCACCCCCCAGTTTCTCAATTTCATCAATCCCAACGGGCGCATTCCCGTGCTCCAGATCGGGGACCGGTTCCTGCCGGAAAGCAGTGCCGCCTGTTTCTATCTGGCTGACGGGTCCAGGCTCATTCCGGATGATCGCTTCGATCGTGCGGACATGCTGCGCTGGATGTTCTTCGAGCAGTATAATCACGAACCCAATGTCGCCACCTTGCGGTTCTGGCTGGCCTTTGTCGGTGAAGACAGCCTGTCCGAACTGCAAAAGTCGTTGGTGCCGGGCAAGAAAATCGCAGGCGATGCGGCGCTGAAGCTGATGGACGATCATCTGGCGACGCGGAACTGGTTCGTGGGCGAAAGCATCACGCTCGCGGATATTGCGCTTTACGCCTACACCCATGTCGCGGAAGAGGGTGGTGCGTTCGACCTCTCCTTCTATCCGTCGATCTCGGCCTGGCTGGCGCGCGTTGCGGCTGAACCGGGTTATGTAAAAATGTAGGAGAAGTTTGACATGGGACGTTACGCCTTTGCTTATCTGGCCACCGGGATCGCCTTTGCGCTGATCGATTCAGTCTGGCTGCGGACCATGTCGGAACGGCTCTACAAGGTCGAAATCGGGGAGTTGCTGGCAGACAGCTTTCGGCTCCCGCCCGCGATCGTGTTCTATCTGCTCTATATCCTGGGCATGATGATCTTTGCCGTCGGCCCGGCAATGCAAAGCGGAAGCTGGAAGACGGCACTCTGCTATGGCGCGGCCTTCGGCTTCTTTGCCTATATGACCTATGACCTGACCAACTATGCGACGCTGAAGGTGTGGAGCCTGAAGGTCACGATCCTCGACATGATCTGGGGCACGGTCCTGACGGGACTTGCAGCCGCGGCCGGTGCAGCGGTGACCAACAAGGTCTTTTCTGCATGATGGATTTCGATAGCTGGCGTGCCCGATCGCCCTATTATGACGAAACACACGAAGCGCTCGCCCAATCGGTGCGCCGCTTTGTCGCGCAGGAGATCGCACCCCATATCGACCGCTGGGAAGCAGAGGGAGAGCTTCCCCGCGAATTGCACAGGAAAGCGGCAGAAGCAGGCATTCTGGGGCTGCGCTATCCCGAAGCCTATGGCGGGCATAGCGAAGGGTTCGATATCTTCCACGGGCTGACGCAGACAGAAGAATTGTCGGCCGTCGGGGCAGGGGGCCTGACGGCCTCGCTGATGACCCACGGCATCGGCTTGCCGCCGATCCTCGCCATGGGTTCGGACGAGATGAAGCGTCGCGTTGCCGTCCCGGTGCTTGCTGGCGAAAAGATCATTGCGCTCGGCATTACCGAACCGTCGGGCGGTTCGGACGTTGCCAACCTCAGGACCAAGGCAGAGCGGGTCGGCGATCATTATGTCGTCAATGGCTCGAAGATGTTCATCACCTCCGGCATGCGGGCTGACTGGCTGACCTGTGCGGTGCGCACGGGCGGACCGGGGGCAGGCGGCGTGTCGCTGCTGCTCATCGACATGGAAACGCCCGGTGTCTCGTGTACGCGGCTCGACAAGATGGGCTGGCGCTGTTCGGATACGGCGGCGATCCATTTCGAGGACGTGAAAGTGCCCGCAGAAAACCTGATCGGACCCGAAAATGGCGGCTTCATCGGGATCATGCGTAATTTCAATTCCGAACGGCTCGGCATGGCCATGGGCTGCTGCGCCTATGCGCGGGTGTGCCTCAAGGAAGCGGTCGAATGGGCGCAGCAGCGCGAGACATTTGGCAAGCCGCTGGTCAAGCACCAGTCGATCCGGATCAAGCTCGCCGACATGGCGCGCCAGATCAACGCGACACAGGCCTGGGTCGATCTGTGCGCCTGGCAGGTCCAGGAAGGGCGCGACCAGCCAGCGGATTTCGCGATGCTGAAGGTGCAGGCGACGCGGATGCTCGAAGCGGTCGCCCGCGATGCTGCGCAGGTGCTGGGCGGGGCAAGCTATATCACCGGCTCCAAGGTGGAACGCATCTACCGAGAAGTCCGCGTCAATGCGATTGGCGGCGGATCAGAAGAAATCATGCTGGATCTGGCAGGTCGGCAATTGTTCGGAGGACGAGGATGAACGAGATGACCAACGGCTGGACGGCGGATGCCGAAGCGATCCTTCCCGATCTCGTGGCATTGCGCCGTGCGATTCATGTCGAGCCCGAGCTGGGACTTCAAAATCCCAAGACGCTGGCCAAGATCAAGGCGGCACTGGCGGGCCTGCCGCTGGAATTTCGCGAAGGCCCCTCGACGACAGGCCTGATCGCGATCCTGCGCGGATCGGACAATGGGCGCACCGTTCTGCTGCGTGGCGATATGGATGCCTTGCCGCTGCATGAGGATACCGGGCTCGACTATGCCTCTGCGACCGAAGGCGCCATGCACGCATGCGGCCATGACACGCATGTCGCCATGCTCGTCGGCGCCGCACGGCTGCTGTCGGCGAAGCGCGACACGCTGGTCGGAACCGTCATGTTCATGTTTCAGCCGGGCGAGGAAGGGCACCACGGCGCGCGCTTCATGCTGGACGACGGGCTGATCGACCCGCTGCCTGATGCAGCCTTTGCGCTGCACATCATGCCGAATGCGCCGCATGGCATCTTCACGGGCCGGTCCGGTCCCTTGCTCGCTTCGGCGGACAAGCTGCACATGACAATCACCGGCCGGGGCGGCCATGCCTCGATGCCGCATGATGCGCTCGATCCCGTGCCGATAGCCTGTGAAATTGTGACGGCGATCCAGACAATGGTTACGCGCAAGGTTTCGGTCTTCGATCCGGCAGTGGTGACGATCGGGCGGATCCTTGCCGGGACGACGGACAATATCATCCCCGAAACCGCCTCTTTGCTCGGCACGATCCGAACGCTGTCTCCGCGGCAGCGCGAAGCCGTGGCGACCGAACTGAAGCGACTGGGCCCCGGCATTGCTGCCGCGCACGGCGCCTCGGCCGAAGTGCGGATCGAACAGGGTTTCCCCGTGACCATCTGCGATGGCCGCGCGGTCGCATTCGGCCAATCCGTAGTTGAGGACCTGTTCGGCGAAACGGCCTGGCGGACGCTTGATGCGCCGATCATGGGCGCGGAGGATTTTGCCTATGTTCTTGAAAAAGTGCCCGGCGCGATGTTCTTCCTCGGCGCGAGTCATGAAGGCAGCGACTGGCGCCAATGCTGCGGCCTGCACTCCAACCGGATGGTGCTGGACGATAGCGTGATGGCACGCGGGGCCGCAGTCCATGCCGCGCTGGCGGAGCGGTTCCTGGCCGAGGGGTTTGGACGGTAGAGAGGTTGGAGCCTG
Source organism: Sphingomonadaceae bacterium (assembly GCA_046348625.1). Lineage (GTDB taxonomy): Bacteria > Pseudomonadota > Alphaproteobacteria > Sphingomonadales > Sphingomonadaceae > Aquisediminimonas. The sequence goes on along the minus strand of JAXMDX010000010.1, from coordinate 49,394 downwards.
CTGACGGCCCCTCCCCGAAGCGGGCTTCGGGGAGGATGTGGAAACCCCGAAAGGGGTCCCCGGGCAGATTACATGCCGTCGACGCTCTTGCTGACGAGGATATTCACCGAAACGCGACGGTTCTGGGCCTTGCCTTCCGGCGTGTCATTGCTGGCAAGCGGGTCTGATTCCGCCATGCCGGTCGGGGTCAGCATGCGATAGGGTTTCCAGTGGCAGGCCTGCTGGAGATAGTTGATTACGCTCGCCGCGCGCTTTTCGCTGAGCGTCTGGTTATATTCGTCGCTGCCGACTGAATCGGTATAACCAACGACCAGCATCAGCGCGTTGTCCGTCGCTTCGGCCCCGGACGCGGTGGCGCAGAGATCGGCCTTGGCCTTTGGCGAAAGCACTGCGCGACCGGTATCGAAATAGACGTTTGTCGTGCTCTTGATATTGTACTTGTCGATATCGGCCATGCGTCCGCGCAGTGCCTCGGTCGCGGCTGTCTGCTCTTCGAACTGCTGCGCTGTTCCCTGGCGGATCATGCGTGCGGTCTTCAGGTCGCCGTTCCGGAACGTGATCTGACCTGCGATAAGGCCGTTGGGTCCTTGCAGGGTCTTGACCGTGACCGGCAAGCCGGTGAGCAAGGCGTCTGTGGTCAACTTGCCGCGATTTCCGCCGAGAAAGCCGCCGCCAGCGCTGATCTTCGTGTCATCCGTGAAGGCGATGACCGTGCTCGTGCCGTCGACTGCGGTGACCTTGATCTTGTCGTCATTGCGGGCGGAAATGATGCCCTTGACCTCGGGCCCTGCGGGCATTGCAGCGCCGGTGACGGTGATCGCCGGTTGCGTGGTGTCCTGCGCTTGTGCGGACAGGCTGGTGGTTGCCGGCAAGGCCAACAGAAAAAGAATGGCTGATCGTTTGGACATGGAATTCATAGAGCTTACCCTTCAAGCTGAAACTTCGGATCCCGCCTGTTCAGGTCAACCTTGCTGATCGATGAACAGTTCCGGCAAGTCCGCTGCATGTGCCGTTAATTCGAGCCCATCCTGCGATGAACCGAAGCTGGAGGCAGCGCGCAAGTGCATGTCGGCACCCAGAACGGAGCCGACAGGCCTTTGATGCGCGGATGACGTCACGGCGTCAAGGCATGGAAAGGTCGATTTTCCGCCAGACGTTCCAAAGGCGCGATTTGCGCACGTGTCCGGCAATGCAAGGGAACCCTCGCTCTACAGCAAACCAAGGCCGCGCATCGAACTGTGGCCGTTGGCCCCGATGACAATATGGTCGTGGACCGTGATGCCCAGTTTCTTGCCGGCATCGGCAATGTCGCGCGTCAGGGCTATGTCAGCACGACTGGGGGCGGGATCGCCGCTCGGGTGGTTGTGGACCAGGATGATTGCCGCAGATCCCAGGTCGATTGCGCGGCGAATGACCTCGCGCGGATGGATCGCGGCCTGGTCGATCGAGCCTTCCGCCATGGCTTCGTCTCGTATGAGCATATTGCGGCTGTTGAGATGAAGCACGCGCACGCGTTCGGTCATCTTGTGGGCCATGTCTGCGCGGAGGTAATCGAGCAAGGCCTGCCAGCTGGCGAGGACCGGCTTGTCCATGATCCGGTCCCGCAGCAGGCGGAGCGACGCGGCTTGCACGATCTTGAGCGCGGCAACCGCGCCGTCTCCCATGCCCTTCACCCGCGCAAGTGCGTCTGCATCTGCCGTCAGCAGCCCGGCAACGCCGCCGAATTCCCGGAGCAATTCCTTGGCGAGCGGTTTTGTGTCGATGCGTGGAATCGCCAGCGCGAGCACATATTCGATCAACTCATGGTCGAGCAGCGCATCGCCTCCGCCCTCGATCAGGCGCTTCCTCAGCCTCGCACGATGGCCTTTTCCGCTGTCGATCGTGTCAGGCATTTTCCGTAAGGGCGCGGGGCAGCTTGAAGATCATGGATTCCGTTGCGGTTCTCACTTCCTCTTCCGTGATTGCAAAGCGTGTTGCCAGTTTTGCAACCACTTCGCGCACGAGGATTTCGGGCGCCGAAGCCCCCGCCGTGATTCCCACCACTTTCGGACTGCCCAGCCAGTCGAAATCGATCTCCTCGGCGCGGCCGATCAGGCGCGCCGGAACATTGCCGCGCTCAGCCACCTCGGCGAGCCGCAGCGAATTGGATGAATTGGGGGAGCCGATCACGAAGATGGCCTCAGCCCGGGCGGTAATCGCCTTGACGGCGGCCTGCCGGTTTGACGTGGCATAGCAAATGTCTTCGCCGCGTGGCGCGAGGATTCCCGGAAACCTGGCACGCAAGGCTGCAACGATTTCAGCCGTATCGTCAACGGAAAGGGTTGTCTGTGTCAGAAAGGCCAGCGCATCCGAGTCAGCCGGCTCGAGCCGCAAGACGTCGTCCACCGTTTCCACCAGAGTCATGACTCCGGGGGGGACTTGCCCGAATGTGCCGATCACTTCGGGATGGCCGGCATGGCCGACGAAGATGATATGGCGTCCTGCTTCGACCAGCCGCTCTGCCTGCCGATGGACCTTGGAAACGAGCGGGCAAGTGGCGTCGAGCCAGGTCAGGCCGCGTGCTTCTGCCTTTGCAGGCACGGCCTTGGGCACGCCGTGCGCCGAAAACACAACCGGCGCACCATCCGGCACATCGTCAAGAGTCTCGACGAAAATCGCCCCCTTGGCTTTCAGTTCGTCCACGACATAGCGGTTATGGACGATCTCGTGTCGCACATAGACCGGCGCTCCGTATTTCTCGAGCGTGCGGTCGACAATCAGGATGGCACGGTCGACCCCGGCACAAAAGCCCCGTGGCGCGGCGATCAGGAGATGGAGAGATGGCTTTTCCGTCATAATATGTTGCAGTCCCTACGCGATTGCTTGCAGCCGGGAAAGCCGCTTCCTATACCGCGCGGCAACCGTACCTGTTCAAGGATGATGCCTGTGTCGTTTCGCAACCCGATTTTTGTTGTCGCCGCCAGCGGCCTTTTGCTCGCCGGGTGCGCGCGTCAGGGCGAATTTGACTCGTCCGGAGGCATCATCATCAAGCGCGACGCCTGCCCGGCCGTGGCCGTGCCATCCCATACGGCGGACATCACCCTGTTCGATCCGCCGGCCAGTCTTGATTCGCGCGCCATCGATGTGGTGGCCGATATCACGAACGTCCGTTCCAGCTGTGCAGATTCGGGTGAGGACGTGGTCGTGTCAGCCAGCTTTGACGTGCAGGCCCGGCGCAGCAATGCAAGCGGTGCGCGCGATGTTGTCCTTCCTTATTTTGCCACTGTCGTCCAGGGCGGCCGGGTCATTGTTTCAAAGCGTGTCAGCCGCGTGTCGATCCATTTCAATGACGGTGACTTGCGCGCTGAAACCAAAGGGAGCGCAAGCGCCTATGTAAACCGCGCAGCGGTGACCCTGCCGGCCGAGGTCCAGGAACGCATCACCCGCAAGCGCAAGGCAGGCGACGCTGATGCGGCGATCGACCCGATGGCTGATCCGCAGGTCCGCGAAGCGGTCTCGCGGGCAAGCTTCGAACTGCTCCTCGGCTTCCAGCTGACACAGGGCCAGCTTCAGTACAACGCGACACGGTGATGCAGATCCTGACGTCGGGTTCTGACGTCCAAAGGCAATGAGCGATTGACACTGGCTGCGCCTGCAGCCATTGGCCGTCGTGTCGCTGGCAAAGCGGGAGAGTATCGGGGAAGCCCGATCGCCGAAGGAGCAACCGCCCCGGAATCTCTCAGGCAAAAGGACCGCTGCAGTCTTTGCGACACTCTGGAAAGCGAGTCCGGATTTCGGGCTCCACCGAAGGGGTAATCCCGGGCAACCCCCGGGGCAAAGCTCTCAGGTTCCGTGACAGAGGGGGCAGCAGGATCATGCAGTGGCATGGTCGTGCTGTGATCTTTTGGAACGGAGCCGGTGATGAGTGACGACGAAACCGAAATCCTCGAATTGCCGCTCGGAGACTGGCACCGCGCGCTGGGTGCGCGGATGGTTCCGTTTGCGGGCTATGCGATGCCGATCCAGTATGAAGGCATCATGGCCGAACATCTGTGGACGCGCGAAAGCGCGGGCCTGTTCGATGTGTCGCACATGGGGCAGTTGATGCTGGCCGGTGACGGCGCGGAAGAAGCGCTGGAGGCCCTGATTCCCGCAGACGTCAAAGGTCTGAGCGAGGGACAAATGCGCTATTCCCTGCTCCTGAACGATGCGGGCGGCATTCTTGATGACCTGATGGTCACGAAGACGCCGATGGGCATCTATGTTGTCGTCAACGGGGCTGTGAAATGGGATGACATCGGGCATTTGCGCGAATTCCTGCCCGACGAAATCACGCTCAACCACATGGAAGACCGTGCCCTGCTGGCGCTTCAGGGGCCCCGGGCCGTCGATGCACTCGCGCGTATCGTCCCCGGTGTCGGGACGCTCGCCTTCATGGAGGCCGGCAGTTTCCTGTGGGGCCATGAGCCGCTGTGGATCAGCCGGTCCGGCTATACCGGGGAAGACGGATTCGAAATCTCCGTGCCCGCCGAAGCCGTTGCGGCGCTGGCCGATGCATTGCTTGCGCAACCCGAGGTCAAGCCGATCGGGCTCGGTGCCCGCGACTCCCTTCGCCTCGAAGCGGGTTTGCCGCTCTATGGGCACGATCTTGATGAAGCGACCAATCCGATCGCAGCCGGCCTTGGCTTTGCCATATCGAAGCGCCGCCGCACCGAGGGCGGCTTCCCCGGCAGCGAACCAATCCTGAAGGCGCTGCAAGACGGAACATCGACAAAGCGTGTCGGCTTCCTGGTCGATGGGCGCCAGCCGGTGCGCGAAGGCGCGACGATCTTTTCGGGGTCCACCCAAGTTGGCACGATCACCTCAGGCGGCTTTGCACCCAGCGTCCAGGCCCCGATTGCCATCGGCTTTGTCGCGACCGACCAATCAGCCCCCGGCACCGCGCTGGACGCAGAAGTCCGTGGCAAGCGGATTGGCCTCATCGTGACCGGAATGCCCTTCGTTCCCCACAATTACGTCCGCAAAGGAGCTGTCCAATGACCCGCTATTTCACCGATGAACATGAATGGATCGATGTTGACGGCACGTCCGCAACCGTTGGCATCACCGACTATGCGCAAGGCCAGCTGGGCGATATCGTCTTTGTTGAAGTGCCCGCCGCCGGAACTCAGGTGAAGAAGGGTGGCGATGCTGCAGTTGTGGAATCCGTAAAGGCCGCGTCCGACGTCTATGCGCCGGTTTCAGGCACGGTCACCCAAGGCAATGGCGCGCTTGATGGTGATCCGGCGCTCGTCAATTCCGACCCCGAAGGGGATGGCTGGTTCTTCAAGCTTACCCTGTCCGACCCTTCGGAGCTCGACGGGCTGATGGATGAAGCGGCCTACAAGGCGTATGTGAACGGTCTTTGATGCGCTACCTTCCTCTGACGCCGGCAGACCGGCAAGCGATGCTCGCAACAATCGGTGCGGCCAGTATCGATGACCTGTTCATTGATGTCCCGGCCGAAGCCCGCCTTTCTGGTCCGATTTCCGGACTGCCCGGACATGCCAGCGAAATGGCGGTTGAGCGGCACTTCTCGGCACTGGCGCGGCAGAATATGGCGGCCGGACATCATCCCTTCTTTCTGGGGTGCGGCGCCTACAAGCATCATATCCCGGCCAGCGTCGATCACCTGATCCAGCGCGGCGAGTTCCTGACTGCCTACACGCCCTATCAGCCGGAAATCGCTCAGGGCACGCTGCAGATGCTGTTCGAATTCCAGACCCAGGTCGCGCGGCTTTACGGCTGCGACGTCGCCAATGCCTCAATGTACGACGGCTCGACGGCCTGCTGGGAGGCGATCAGCATGGCTGCGCGCATCACCAAGCGGACAAAGGCAATCCTCTCGTCAGGGCTGCATCCCCATTATGTGAGCCTTGCGAAGACGATGGCGAAGTTCACGGGCGACCGGTTGATGACCTCGGCACCCGATCTTTCGGCAAAGACGGACAGCGAGCAATTGCTCGCCGCCATCGACGTGGAAACGAGCTGCGTTGTCGTCCAATATCCCGACATCCTTGGTCGCATCGAGGATCTGTCGGCCATTGCCGCCAAGGCGCATGAGCAGGGTGCCTTGCTTGTTGCGGTCGTCACCGAACCGGTGGCTCTGGGTGCCATTCGTTCGCCCGGTGAAATGGGCGCCGATATCGTGGTCGGCGAAGGCCAGTCGATCGGGGTCGGCCTCCAGTTTGGCGGGCCGTATGTAGGGTTGTTTGCCTGCAAGGAGAAATTCGTTCGCCAGATGCCCGGTCGCCTTTGCGGCGAAACGGTCGATGCGGAAGGCAAGCGCGGGTTCGTGCTGACCTTGTCCACGCGCGAACAGCATATCCGGCGTGAGAAGGCGACGTCAAACATCTGCACCAATGCAGGGCTCTGCGCGCTTGCCTTTTCGATTCATATGACGCTGCTGGGTGAGCGTGGCCTCCGCGATCTGGCGGCACTCAACCATGCACATGCGGTCAAGGCTGCCGAACGACTGGTGAAAGTCCCGGGTGTGTCACTCGTCAATGAGAGCTTTTTCAACGAATTCGCCTTGAAACTGCCCAAGGAGGCGCGACCGGTTGTTCGCGCGCTGGCGGATCGCAAGGTCCTCGGCGGCGTATCGCTTGGCCGACTGTACCCGGGCAATGCGGAACTCGAAAAGGGGCTCGTCGTTGCGGTCACCGAAGTGGTGACGCCTGAGGACATAGAGGCCTTTGCCATTGCGCTTGAGGAGGTGCTCGCATGACAATCAATGCAAGCGGGTGGCGCCCGGAGATGGGTGCGGGAGCAGCCGAAAGCGCCGGAACATATACAGGCAATCGCGCGCTCATGCTTGAGGAGGCGCTGATCTTCGAAATCGGCGACGGCGAAACAACCGGCGTGGACCTTGCTGCGCCATCTGCTGTCAAATCGAGGCTTGCAGGCCTTGAGCGCAATCGCCCCATCGGCCTTCCCGGTCTCTCCGAACCGGAAACGATGCGGCACTACACGCGGCTTTCCCGACAGAATTATGCAATCGACCTCGGGCTCTTTCCGCTCGGGTCTTGCACGATGAAGCACAATCCGCGGCTGAATGAAAAGATCGCGCGGATGAAGGGTTTTGCCGATATTCACCCGCTCGCGCCGCGCGAGACTGTCCAGGGCGCGCTGGCCGTGATCCACGAATTGGCGCATTGGCTGGTGACACTGACGGGGATGAAGGCCGTTGCCATGTCTCCCAAGGCGGGCGCGCACGGAGAATTGTGCGGCATCCTTGCCATCCGTGCAGCGCTTGAAGCGCGCGGCGATGCCCGTTCGACAATCCTTGTGCCGGAAAGTGCGCACGGCACAAATCCGGCGACGGCAGCCTTTGCCGGCTATGCGGTCGAGAGCATTCCCGCGACCGCCGAGGGGCGCGTCGATCTGGCGGCGCTTTCGGCGCGGCTTGGGCCCGATGTGGCCGGGGTGATGATCACCAACCCGAACACCTGCGGCCTGTTCGAGCGCGACATGAAAGCGCTCTCGGCGGCGGTTCATGCCGCGGGTGCTTTTGTCTATTGCGATGGGGCCAATTTCAACGCCATCGTCGGTCGGGTTCGCCCGGGCGATCTCGGCGTCGATGCGATGCACATCAATCTGCACAAGACATTCAGCACACCGCACGGCGGCGGCGGCCCGGGATCGGGACCGGTTGTGCTGTCCGAAGCGCTCGCGCCCTTCGCGCCGCTTCCCTATGTCGAACGGCAGGGCGACACATTCCTGCTGATCGAGGAAGAGACAGTTGACGAACGGCAGGGCAAGTCCTTTGGCCGGATGACGGCCTTTCATGGGCAAATGGGCATGTACACCCGCGCCCTCGCCTACATCCTGTCACACGGTGCGGACGGGTTGCGGCAGGTTGCCGAGGATGCGGTGCTCAATGCAAACTATATCCTGCGCTCGCTCGACGATGTCCTCGATGCGCCCTTTGGCCAAACCGGACCGTGCATGCATGAAGCACTTTTTTCCGATGGCGGCCTGGCGGAGGGGTTCACGACGCTGGATATCGCAAAGGCGCTCATCGACGAGGGCTATCATCCGATGACAATGTATTTCCCGCTTGTTGTGCACGGCGCAATGCTCATCGAGCCGACCGAGACCGAGAGCAAGGCAACGCTCGACCAGTTCATCGGCGCGCTTCGCTCCGTGGCCTTGCGGGCAAAGCAAGGCGATCCTTTACTCAAGTCTGCCCCGCATTATGCGCCGCGACGGCGTCTTGATGAAACGCTGGCAGCCAGAAAGCCCGTGCTGGTTTGGAAAGAGCCCGAGGAGGCCGTGGCTGCCGAATAATCCGGCCTAGTCGCGCTGGAGCATCAGGTTCATCTGGGCAATGGCAATGGGGTTATCAGGATCGTCCTGCCAGGCAATGGCCTCCACATTGGCGACCCGCCTGCCCAGTCGTTCGATCGTTGCACGTGCACGGGTCAGGGCGTCGCGCCCGCCGCGCAGATAGTTGACCGTTACATTGATGGGCTTGATGCGGGCATTGTCATCGGCATCCAGCGCTTCGGCCAAGGTCGTGAAGGCAACAGCCTCAAGCATCCCGGCAATGGCCCCGCCGTGCAGGAAGCCGGGCCGTCCCATCTTGTTGGTCTCAAACGCCATGGTCAGCACAAGGCGCCCCTCGCTGTCCCGTTCCGAACCGAAGCCCATTGTCCGGGCGAACGGAGAATTGGTTTCCATCAGGCACCTGCCGTGAACATATAGGTTCCCGCCACATGCGCGATGGGCCTGTCTGGGTTGCCATCATGCGCCTGGCCGCGCACGAACGCGATCGACCGCGTCAGGTGATAACATTCGCCTCTCCCGAAGACGTCCTTTCCGGGTTCGGCGGGGCGGAGATAGTCGATACGCAGATCGAGTGTCGCCTGTGGCTGGAACTTTCCGCTCTTGAGCCAGATCGACATGGATGTGGCCATATCCATCATCGTGAAGATCGGTCCGGAGGCGAGAATTCCGGTGCTCGCGTCACTGACCAATGCCGGATTGTAAGGCAACCGAAGTTCAACCCAGTCCGGCCCACGCGCGTTGGGTTTGACGCCGATCAGACGATTGTGCCCATTGCCGCTCATCATTCGGATCATCAGGTCCGGGTCGAATTCGCCTGTCGGAAGGGTGTTGTCCATTTGCTCACCCTAGCCAAGATCAGTGCTGGTCTGCAACTCAATCGCTGCTATCGTTTTCGAGACGCGGCCAGAAGATTCGCGCGCTCAGTTGACCGATAGGAGCTTCAAGACCCATGCATCCGAGTATTCACGCCAAGACCAACCCAGACAAGCCAGCCGTCATCCTTGCCGAGACAGGAGAGACGCTGACGTTCAAGCAGCTGGATGAGGCGTCGAACCGGGTTGCCCAGTTCTTCCGTTCTCGCGGCCTCAAGGCCGAGGATGTGGTCGGCTTCATGGTCGAGAATACGCCCGCCTATTACGCCCTGACCTGGGGCGCGCAGCGGTCCGGTCTGCGCTATGTCTGCCTGTCCACCCGGCTCACGGCCGATGAAGCAGACTATATCCTGCAGAACTCGGGATCCCGGATGCTCGTCATGTCGGCGAGCCTTGCACCGCTTGCAGCCCAGCTTTCGACCGAGATCGAACGCTATGCGCTGGGGGGAGAGATCGCAGGCTATGGAAGCTGGGAAGCGGCAATCGCCGAAATGCCCGCGACGCCGATCGCCGATGAACGTGCCGGCGTCGACATGCTCTATTCATCCGGCACGACGGGGCGGCCGAAGGGCGTCCGGGTGCCGTTGCCCGAAGACCCGTCCATTGCGCAGACGAACCCGCTCATCCTGTTGGCCATGGGATTGTATCGAATAGGCCCGGACAGCGTCTATCTGTCGCCGGCACCACTCTATCATGCGGCGCCGCTGCGTTGGTCAATGACGGTGCAAAAGATCGGTGGCACTGTCGTGATGATGAAGAAATTCGATCCGGAGGGCGTTCTTGCGGCGATCGAAAAATACAAGATCACCTGCGGCCAATATGTGCCGACCCACTTCATTCGCATGCTGAAATTGCCGGATGACGTCCGGTCGAAATATGATCTTTCGACTCTCGACTGTGCCATCCACGCCGCTGCTCCGTGCCCGATTCCGGTCAAGCAGGCGATGATCGACTGGTGGGGCCCGATCATCGAAGAATATTATGCCGGTTCCGAAGGCAATGGCATGACCTTCATCGGCTCGAAGGATTGGCTCGCCCACAAGGGGTCTGTTGGCAAGGCCGTGATGGGCGTGATTCACATCATGGGTGAAGATGGCGAGACGGAATTGCCGCCCCGCACCGAAGGGACGATCTTCTTCGAAAGCGAAAACACTTTCGAATATCATGGCGACGAGGAAAAAACGTCGTCAAGCCGCAATTCCAGGGGCTGGTCCACGCTCGGCGACGTCGGTTATGTGGATGACGAGGGCTATCTGTACCTGACCGACCGCAAGAGCTTCATGATCATTTCGGGTGGGGTGAATATCTATCCACAGGAAATCGAAAACCATCTCGTCACGCATCCGCGTGTGCAGGATGTTGCCGTGATCGGTGGTCCGCACGACGAAATGGGCGAAGAAGTCATTGCCGTCGTGCAGCCAGTGGACATGGCGGATGCAGGCGATGATCTGCGCGACACGCTGACCGCCTATGCCCGGGAAAAGCTCTCGGGCGTCAAAATCCCGCGCCGGATCGATTTCCTTGCGGAGTTGCCGCGGCATGATACGGGCAAGCTCTACAAGAGGCTGCTGCGCGACCAGTATTGGAAGAAGGCTGCCGGCTGAGGGACGTGCCATGAAGGTCAACGCAATCGATCACGTCAATATCATCGTCGAAGATCTCGACGCCACGGCAACATTTTATGCCGAAGTGCTGGGGCTGGATCGGCGCAATGGTCCCCCTCCGCTCCCGCCGACGCAGGTCCAGTGGATGTACGACGACGCGGGGCGGCCGGTCGTTCACATCAACAGTCTGGATTGCCCGCGCGCCTATGATCGAGATGTCACAGCCGGGCCGACGGGCGCGATTCATCACGTGGCGCTCAACTGTTCGGGCTATGAGGAAATGGAAGCGCGGCTCGACGTCCGTGGCATTGATTACGCGACAAACCATATCGCCTCGATCGGACTCAGCCAGATATTTCTCCGCGATCCCAATGACGTGGTGCTTGAGCTCAATTTCTATGGCCGGACGGCAGGCTGACAATGGCACATCTTGAATTCTTCTTCGACCTGTCCAGCCCCTGGACCTATCTCGCGTTCACCAACGTCGAGGGCGTGGTCGAGCGGGCCGGCGCGACGATCACATATCGACCGATCCTTGTGGGTGGCGTGTTCAATGCCGTCAATCCGGCGGTCTATGCCGCGCGCGAAAGCGGGGACAACCCGCGTTTCCGGCACAGCTGGAAAGTCCTGAAGGATTGGGCGCGGCTTGCCGGGGTGACGATGCATTTTCCCAATCAGTATCATCCCGCAAAGAGCGTGCACGCGATGCGCATGTCCACTGCACTCGAGGGTGACCAGAAGGCTTTGCGCGCATTTGCAAAGGCAGCTTTCGAGGGCTTTTTTGGAAACGGGGAGAATCTCGATGACCCCGATGCGCTTGAACGGTTTGCCAATAATGCCGGACTGGACGGCGCGGCAATACGCGCAGCGTCCGTCACCGACGAGAACAAGGCCAGACTGCGCGCCAATACGGACGAACTGATCGCGCGCGGGGGCTATGGCTCACCGACCATGTTTGTCGACAAGGATGACATGTATTTTGGCAATGACCAGCTGCCGATTGTCGAGGCTGCATTGAAGAGGAGTGCTGCATGAAGGACCGCGTTTCGATCACCATGCTGGATGGGGGCATCGCCGATGTCCGGCTGATCCGCACTGACAAGATGAATGCGCTCGATGCTGCCATGTGGGCCGCCCTTGTGGAAGCCATCGAAACACTGAAGGCAACGCCGGGGCTGCGCGTCGTCGTCCTGTCTGGCGAGGGGCGCGCCTTTTGCGCAGGGCTCGACCTTTCGAGCCTTCAGGCTGAACGCGATCCGGGCGCCAGCAGCGCAGGGGGCACACTTGCCGACCGGACAAACGGCATCGCCAACAATGCGCAATATGCCGCCTGGGGATGGCGTGAGCTTCCTGTTCCGGTCATTGCTGCCGTGCATGGCGTGGCCTTTGGCGCGGGAAGCCAGATCATGGCGGCCGCGGATATCCGCTTTGTCCACCCCGACACGCGGATCGCGATCATGGAAATGAAGTGGGGCCTGGTGCCCGACGTTGCCGGAATGGCGCTCTGGCGCACGCAGGTTGCCGATGATGTGCTGCGGGAAATGATCTATACGAACCGGCAGTTCAACGGACATGAAGCCAAGGCGATGGGTTTTGCCACGCACGTTTCGGACGATCCACTGAAGAGCGCCCTTGAGCTTGCGCAGGTTATTTCAATGAAGAATCCCCATGCAGTGCGTGGCGCAAAACGCCTGTGCAACATGCTGGCGGATGCGACCGATGCCGAGATCCTTCAGGCGGAAAGCGATGAACAAGTGAAGGTGATCAGGACACCGAACCAGATCGAGGCCGTCATGTCCGAAATGGAGAAGCGGAAGCCGGTCTTTGCCGAATAGCCAGCCCATTTCGCAACGAGTGACGCTCGAGAGGATTGCAGAGGCTGATCGGGCGCTGATCGACGGATTGGCGCAATTCTATATCTACGATTTTTCCGAAATGAGTCCGATCTCGGACACGGACTTCGACATTGGGCCGGATGGCCGGTTTGGGGATTTGCCCGGGATCGATGATATTTGGCGGGACGACTGTGCAATCCCCTTTGCCATCCGTTACGAATGCCGCGTGGCGGGATTCATATTGATCGATAATCACTCACATCGTGATGGCGGCTTTGTCGAACGCAATATGAGTGAATTCTTCGTGGCCCGGCAATTCCGCCGTCAAGGCGTTGGTGAAGAGGCTCTCCGGCAAGTTCTGACTGCATTCCCCGGGCGGTGGGAAGTGGCTGTGGTTGCTCGAAATACAGCAGCCAAGTCCTTCTGGCCGCGAGCGATTGCTGCAGCAGCCAATGTTTCCGGCCTCACCTGCGTCGAAGGGGACAGAGCGCACTGGACCGGTCCGATCTGGTGTTTCGACGCGGCCTAACGCTCTGCACGGACATACCTCAGTTCGCCACCGTTGCGATGCATGACCAACACCCCGCCTGCCACATCGACTTGCATGCCCTGGAAATCCAAGACTTCGATGTCATTTGGGGTAAGGGTGAAATGAAGCGCGTTGCCTGCTTCCAGGTCGATCGGATAGCGCGGGGAAGCTACGCCGTGAATCGGTTCGGCAAGCTCAATCCACACCGGCGTTCGCGGTTCATCGGGCGAAAGCGACCAGCCGTCTTCTTGGGTGTAGCCATTGATTGGGTCGCCCGACGCGAAGCCGATCCTGAAATCGATCCCGGCTATTCCGCGACCGTCCGGCCAGGCGACCAGCAGGGAAAACTTGGCATCTCCGGTCTTTGAGGGCGCGTCCAAAGCAAAAGCGGCCGGAACAGGTTTGGGATCCGTATAGAGCCGGATGCCGCCGTCTGCGCGCGTCCAATGCCCTGCTGCATGTTCGTCAAGCGCGCCATAGTAGAGGACATATTCGAAATGTCCGTTTGCTTCGATGACCAGTTCGGACGCGAGATCGGGGCCTGCTGCAGCACGGTAGCGCCCGACCGGATCGGGACCTGAACCGGTCGCTGCACCAGACGTCGGAAAGAAGGCGGCCGCCAGCGCAAGGGCGCACACAAGCCGCCCCTTTGTCATCCCCTGAGATCGGGAGGCGTCGCTTCGGCCTTCAGCATGGCAATGGCCTCATCAAGGCTCATGATCCGTTGACCGTCCGAACCAAGCGTGCGGATTGCAACCTTTCCCTCTTCGGCTTCGCGCATTCCGACCACGAGCAGATGGGGGACTTTCGCGAGCGAATGCTCCCGAACCTTATAGTTGATCTTCTCGTTGCGAAGATCGATCTCGACGCGAATGCCCGCTGCTTTCAGCTTCTCGACACAGGTTTTGGCATAATCGTCCGCATCGGAAACAATCGTCGCGACGACGGCCTGCACCGGCGCGAGCCAGACGGGGAAACGCCCGGCGTGATGTTCGATCAGGATTCCAATGAAGCGCTCATAGGTGCCCAGAATCGCGCGGTGGAGCATGACCGGCCGGTGCTTGGCGCCGTCTTCGCCAACATAGGTCGCGTCAAGACGCTCCGGCAGGACGTAGTCGAGCTGGATCGTGCCGCACTGCCAGGTCCGACCGATGGCGTCGGTCAGGTGAAACTCAAGCTTGGGCGAATAGAATGCACCTTCGCCCGGAAGTTCTTCCCAACCATAGGCCTCGGTCGCGCGGCCCGTGGCGACAACAGCATTGCGCAGGTCGGCTTCGGCCTTGTCCCACATTTCGTCGGTGCCGAAACGCTTTTCAGGGCGGAGCGCAAGCTTGATGGCATAGTTCTCGAAGCCGAGGTCCTTGTAGACACTGTCGAGCAGGTCGCAGAACAGCCGCACCTCCTCCACAATCTGGTCTTCGCGGCAGAAAATGTGGCCGTCATCCTGCGTGAACTGGCGGACGCGCATGATGCCATGGAGCGCACCGTGCGGTTCGTTCCTGTGACAGCAGCCCATTTCCGCCATGCGCAGCGGCAAGTCGCGATAGGATTTGATGCCCTGACGGAAGATCAGGACATGCGCCGGGCAGTTCATCGGCTTCAGCGCCATCAGGTCGCCTTCGCCGGTCAACACCGGGCCTTCATCCTCGGTGTTTGGAACCTCATCGGGGACGATGAACATGTTTTCGCGATATTTGCCCCAGTGGCCCGACTGCTCCCACTGGCGTGCATCCATGATCTGTGGCGTTTTGACTTCGACATATCCGCCGCCATCGATCCGCCGCCGCATGTAAGCCTCAAGCTGGCGCCAGACCATATAGCCGTTCGGGTGCCAGAAAACCGAGCCATGTGCTTCGGACTGCAGGTGGAACAGGTCCATTTCCTGCCCGATCTTGCGATGGTCGCGTTTCGCCGCTTCCTCCAGCCGGACAAGATGCGCATCGAGCTGCTTCTTGTTGAGCCAGCCTGTGCCGTAGATGCGCGAAAGCTGCGGTTTGGTCTGGTCGCCGCGCCAATAGGCGCCCGAAACGCGGGTCAGCTTGAAGGCCTGTGGATCGAGCTTGCCGGTCGAGGCCAGATGCGGCCCGCGGCACATGTCCATCCAGTCGTCACCTGACCAGTAGACGCTCAGTTCCTCGCCCTCGGGTAGCTCTGCCGCCCATTCGGCCTTGAAGGTTTCGCCTGCCTTTTGCCAGCGCGCAATCAGGTCGGCCCGGCTCCAGACCTCACGGCGCAAGGGCTTGTCGGCCGCGATGATGCGGCGCATTTCCGCTTCGATTGCCGGAAGATCATCTTCGGTAAACGGTCGATCGGACGGCGAAAAATCATAATAGAAGCCATCATCGGTCGACGGACCAAAGGTGATCTGCGTGCCTGGAAACAGGCTCTGCACGGCTTCAGCCAGTACATGGGCAAAATCGTGACGGGCCAGTTCGAGCGCATCGCTCTCATCCTTGGCCGTAACAAGCGCGAGGCTTGAATCGCTTTCAAAGGGTCGCCCCGCATCCCGCAATTCCCCATTGACGCGCGCAGCGAGTGTGGCCTTGGCAAGGCCCGGCCCAATGGCTGCCGCAATATCGGCAGGGGTCGCGCCCGGCGCCACTTCGCGCACGGAGCCATCGGGAAGCGTGATCCTGAACATCTGTGACATGGTCGCCCCTATGGCGGGACGGGCGAAAAGAGGCAAGCTGCTGAGGTGACCGTCGCGG
This sequence comes from Sphingomonadaceae bacterium, assembly GCA_046348625.1. Lineage (GTDB taxonomy): Bacteria > Pseudomonadota > Alphaproteobacteria > Sphingomonadales > Sphingomonadaceae > Aquisediminimonas. The sequence continues at coordinate 33,539 of JAXMDX010000010.1, read as the reverse complement.
ATTGTCTTTGGCTTGTCCCCTGCCTAGCCTGTTGCAAAACAACCGGAGGGGATTCGAACGTGGCAATAACGGATTACGCCAAACATGACGGGCTGGGCCTTGCCAAGCTGGTTCACAAAAAAGAGGTCAAACCTGTCGAACTCGTCGATGCAGCCATTGAGCGGATCGAGCGGCATAACCCGGCGCTCAATGCGATTGTCTGGACCATGTTCGAACGCGCGCGCGACATGGCAAAGAAGAAGCTGCCGGATGGCCCGTTCAAGGGCGTGCCCTTTCTTCTCAAGGATATCATGGGCCATATGGAAGGCGTGCCGAACCGCGAAGGCACGCGGCTTTCGCCGGACATGCCGTCCCCGATCACGTCGGAGCTGGTTCATCGTTACCTAGCGGCGGGTCTGATTCCGCTTGGCAAGACAAATGTCCCCGAATTCGGGCTGGTGCCGACGACCGAGTCAAAGCTGTACGGCCCCGCGCGCAACCCCTGGAACGTCGGGCATTCGACCGGAGGATCATCCGGTGGCTCCGGCGCGGCGGTCGCATCCGGCATGGTGCCGATGGCGCATGCCAATGATGGCGGAGGATCGATCCGCATCCCGGCTTCGGCCTGCGGACTGGTCGGGCTCAAGCCCACGCGCGCGCGCAACCCAATGGGCCCGCTGGTGGGGGATGCGATGAGCGGGTTGGCTGCCGAGCACATCGTCTGCAGAACGGTCCGCGATTGCGCGGCCATGCTGGACGTGACAGCAGGCCCCGGGCTTGGCGATCCCTATTTTGCCCCAGAAGGTCCCAAATCATGGCTGGCGGCGAGCCGCAAGGAACCCGGAAAACTGCGGATCGCCGTTGCGACCACGCGCCTCGATGGCACGCCGTTTCATCCCGAAGTGACGGCTGGCACCTTGGCTGCTGCAAAACTGTGCCGGCAACTGGGTCATCGGGTCGAGGAGGCCTCTCCCAATGTGGCGCAGGAGCAGATGATCGGCGCCTTCATGACGCTCTGGACAGGCGGACTTGCCATGCAGGTCGACATGCTGTCCGCAATGACGGGAGCCAAGCCCGGCCCGAGGACACTCGAGGGGCTGACGCTTGGGCTTTATGAGGCCGGAAAGTCCGTGACCGCATCGCAATATCTGGCCGCTGTCCTGCAGATCCAGACATTGGCCCGCGCTGTCGCTGCCTGGCATCACCGCTATGACATCTGGATCACACCGGTCCTGTCCACGCCGCCCATTCCGCTCGGCACAATCGACTTCAGTGAACGCGATCCGATGAAGGGTTTTGCACCAATCATCGACTATGTGCCTTTCACTGCACTCCAGAATGCAACAGGCCAGCCCGCTATCGGCCTTCCGCTCCATATGACTGCGGATGGCCTGCCCGTCGGAATCCAGTTTGTCGGCCGTTTGGGAGCCGAAGCGCTCCTGCTCCAGCTTGCCCGGACGATCGAAAAGGCAGCGCCCTGGAAGCATCGCCACCCGTCAGTCTGGAACTAGCCGAACGGCACGACCGTATTGGCTGCGTCATGGCCTATGTCGGCACGTCCAAGCCAGGGAATGCCCGAGACAGCGCACCAGTGTTTTGTGATTGCCACCTCATCAAGCACAAAATCGGGGTCATTGTCCGGAACGGCACTGCAACGCCCAAGGCAGATCCCTGCGACCCTGCGCACATGCGGGTTCGACGTGATATGGAACAGGCTGCGGTCGATCCGGTACATATACTCGCCAACCTCTTCGATCATGAGGATATGGTCGGTCAGGTCAGGCTGGAGGGGCGTTCCGAGAAGCTGGCTGAACACGGTCAGGTTGAACGCGGCGTAGGTGTTCAAAGGCCCCGTCAGCGGCGGAGCGAGGTGCAATTGGCCGTGCGCCTCGAGTGACACGGTGGGCATGGCCGGATTGAGGAGCCAGTCGAGACCTCGCAACACCGCCGCGTCTCCACCATCCCGGTTCAGGTCTGACGGCATCGGCCCGTGTGCCACACGCCCGATGCCGCGCGCGTAAAGGCCGGCAAGCAGGAACCCTGCATCGCTGTAACCAAGGTAGAGCTTGTTGCGCGCCGCCGGCCCCATCGCCCGGATGGCCGGTTCCGCAACGCGGCACGCGCCATAGCCTCCGCGGGCAAACCAGATGGCATCAATGGAGGCATCATTGGCCAGCTCCACAAGCGCGTCGATCCGCGCCTGGTCCGGCCCTGCAAAATGGCCTTCCGACAGGAAGCATTGAGGATGGACGACGAATTCGGGCGCCAAGTCTCCAAGCGATGCTTTGGCTAAATCCGCAAGGCGCGCCGGAATGGTCGCATCAAGCGTGCAGGACGGGGCAACGATTCCGATCTTCACAGGTTTATCGCCCAAATGTGTCGCATTGTGCCGGGTCGCCGCCTTCCAGCCCCTTCTTGAGCCAGGTCATCCGTTGTTCAGCCGAACCATGAGTGAAGCTTTCGGGAATGACAACGCCCTGAGCTGCTTTCTGCAGCACGTCGTCGCCAATCTGGTGCGCGGCACGCAGCCCTTCCTCGACGTCGCCGGGTTCCATCCTTTCCCGGTTCTGTGCAGCCCAGACGCCGGCATAACAATCTGCCTGCAATTCCATTGCAACCTGAAGCTTGTTGCCTTGCGTCCGGCTGGCGCTTTGCTGGGCGGCCTGAACCTTGTCGGCAACACCCGTCAGTTTCTGCACATGATGGCCGACTTCATGGGCAATCACATAGGCTTGCGCAAAATCTCCTGCAGCGCCGAAGCGCTGCGTGAGTTCGCCATAGAAGTCTGTGTCCAGATATACGCCTTCATCGGCAGGGCAATAAAACGGCCCCATGGCCGATTGTGCAGCACCGCAGCCGGATTGCCCGCCGCCGGTGTAAAAGGCGATGTGCGGTGGATGATATTGCCCGTCGGGGAAGAGCTTTGACCAGGTCAATGTCGTCGATTTGAGCGTCTGGCAGGAAAACTTGCTTGCCGCGTCCGCATCGCACCCCTTGCCAGCGCTGCTCGACTGACCCTGGGGTGCAATCTGCGTTGGCGACGAGCCCATATCGCCGCCCAGAATCTGCATCGGATTCACGCCAAAGACCAACGCGACGATGATGACCAGCGCAAGCGTTCCGCAGCCCATTTGACGGCCAAGCGGTAATCCCCCGCCGCCCATGGGAAAGCCGAAGCCACCACGACCCGATCCGCGCTGATCATCCACCTCGACATCCGATGTGTCCATATCGTCCAGTCGCATCGGCTACACTCCCACCAACTCCGTGCGGCAATCATGGCGCCTCCGGCAGGAGGCGTCGAGGGGAAATTTAGGGCGTTTCGTCCAATTGAAGCGGGCCTTGATCGAAGGCAGACGGTGTTTGTGCCTGGGCGTTCCCATCCGGAAAATCATGCTTTAGGAGCCGTTGCATGTACAAAACTCTTGGTCCTCGATCCTGCGTGGCGCTTTTGCTGTCTTTCGCAAGTGCAGGTCCGCTTCGTGCGGAAACCGGCCGATTGCCGTCGGGCGTAACGCCAATCTCCTATGACATCAGCGTTGCCCCGGACGCCGCAAAACTGACGTTTACGGGTGAAGAGACAATCACAATCGATGTGGCCGCGTCCTCGACCGTCCTGACCCTCAATGCTGCCGAATTGTCGATCGGCGCTGCCGTGCTTGACGATAATTCTCAGGGCAAGATCAGCGTCGATGCGTCTTCGCAAACGGCATCCTTCACATTTCCTCGGCCCGTCAGCAGGGGCAGGCACAAGCTGAAACTGTCGTGGACGGGCAAGATAAACCAGTCTGCGGCAGGGTTGTTTGCTGTCGACTATGCCGGTGTCGACGGCAGGGATGCGCGAATGCTCGTCACGCAATTCGAAGCGCCCGATGCGCGGCGGTTCGCACCGATGTGGGACGAGCCGGCGCTCAAGGCAAGGTTCAGGCTTTCAGCGCTGGCGCCTTCGGGGCAGACAGCCTTCTCGAACATGCCGGTTGCCTCGAAAGAAGAGACGGCGGCCGGAACGCTGTGGCATTTTGCTGAAACGCCAAGAATGTCCACCTATCTCCTTTTCCTCGGCATGGGTGATGTTGATCGCAAGACAGTGATGGCCGGCAAGACCGAAATCGGCATCATCACGCGCAAGGGTGTGGCAGATCAGGGCGACTATGCGCTGGCCAACGCCAAGCGACTTCTGGCCTACTACAACGACTATTTCGGGACTCCCTATCCGCTGCCCAAGCTGGATATGATTGCCGCACCAGGGAGCAGCCAGTTCTTCGGAGCGATGGAGAATTGGGGGGCGATCCTCTATTTTGAACCGACTGTCCTCCTTGATCCGAAGCTCGAAACCGAGGCTCAGAAGCAGGACGTTTTCAATATGGTCGCGCATGAAATGGCGCACCAATGGTTCGGCGATCTTGTGACCATGTCGTGGTGGGACGATCTCTGGCTCAACGAAGGCTTTGCGTCCTGGATGGCATCGAAGGCGGCCGATGACCTGTATCCGGAGTGGATGCAGCTTACCCAATCGCTCGCAACAGCGCGCCAGAGCGCTTTCAGCCAGGATTCGCTGGCAACGACCCATCCGATCATCCAGCGAATCGTGACCGTGGAGCAGATTTCGCAGGCGTTCGATGATATCACCTATCTGAAGGGAGAAGCGGTGATCCGGATGCTGGAGGCGTCGGTCGGCGCCGATGCGTTCCGCGATGGCGTGCGGCGCTACATGGCGAGGCACGCCTTTGGCAATACCGTGACGGACCAGCTCTGGACCGAAGTCGCGGCCGCTTCTGGCAAGCCGGTCGTGCCGATGATGCACAGTTTCACCCTCCAGGGCGGCGTTCCCTTGATCAAGGCGGGCCTGCCCAGATGCGTCGCAGGCAAGACCGCACTGCCGCTGTCGCAAGGCAGATTTGCGCTCGACTCCGGTTCAAGGGTTCAGCAGACCTGGGTCGTTCCGGTCAGGCTCTTGCAAGGGGGAGCTACGAAGGACCTGACAGTCAGCGGCGCGAAGCCAGGGATCGCCAGCATCGACGGCTGCGGACCGGTTGTCGTCAACGCCGGACAGAGTGCCTATTTCCGCACACTCTATACGACGGCGCACTTGGCAGCATTGACCAAAGTCTATGCCTCGCTTGCCGTGGACGATCAGGTCGGAATTGCGGCGGATTCCTATTGGCTTGCGGCCGGGGGCTACCAGCCCTTCGACCGGCTGTTTGCACTTATGGAGGCGACACCTGCAGACGCTTCACCACTGCTTTGGGCCTTTTTTTCTGACCGGCTCGCCGACATTGACAAGATCCTGAGCGGGTCGCCGGAGCAGGCTGCATACCGTAATCGCGCCGCGGCCCTGCTGCAGCCGCTTTTTGCGCGAACGGGATGGGACGCCAAACCCGGTGAGGCAAGTTCGGTCGCGCTGTTGCGGGCAACCCTGATCCCCAGACTGGGCCATTTTGGCAACGCCGCCGTCCTGGCTGACGCTGACCGCTATGCCGAAGAGGCTCTTGCGCCAAATTCAGCCCTGACCGGTGCAATCCGCGGGGCCGCGCTCGATATCTGGGCCTACAGCGCGGACGAGGCGCGCTGGAATGCGCTGCACGAGCGGGCAAAGGCCGAGGCTGGGCCAGTGGCTCGGCTCCAATATTATAGCCTGCTCGGCAGTGTCGGGAACGCGACTCTTGCGCAAAGGGCTCTGGACATCGCGTTGACGGACGAAGCACCGGTGCCAATGCGCGCAGCCCTCATCGCAGCTGTGGCTAGCAAGCATCCCGGCATGGCTTTCGATTGGGCAGCCGCGCATGGGGATCAGGTTGAGGCGCTCGTCGAACAAAGTTCGAAGGCGGGCTTCATTGCCAGTCTTGCAAGCGAATCGAGCGATCGGGCCGTGGCAGCCCGCGTCAAGGCCCATGCGGTGAAGACTCTTCCCCCTTCGGCGCGCAGCGGCGCAAATGCGTCCGTCGCGCAAATCAACTTTCGGGCGGACTTGCGTGCGCGGCTGGCCCCTGCGATTGGAGCATGGATCAAAGCCCAGTAAGAAAGGCCATCCATGTTCCTCAAAGGCAAGACAGCCCTCATCACCGGTTCAACATCGGGCATCGGAGCGGCCTATGCAGCGGCGCTGGCTGCTGAAGGCGCCAATGTGATGATCAACGGCTTTGGCGACGCGGCAGCAATTGCGGAGCAATGTACTGCTCTCGCGGCATCAAGCGGTGCGCGTGCCATCCACAATGGAGCCGACCTGACCATTGCCGAACAGGTCAAAGCGATGGCGGAGGCCTGTGCGGCGGAATTTGGCGGTGTCGACATTCTCATCAACAATGCGGGCATCCAGCATGTGTGCCCGGTCGATGAGTTTCCGGTCGACAAGTGGCGGCAGATGCAGGCCATCATGGTCGATGCACCTTTCCTTCTGATCCGGTCTTGCCTGCCGTACATGAAGGCGAAAGGCTGGGGCCGGATTATCTCCACCGCGAGCGCGCACGCGAGCGTCGCCAGCCCGAACAAGTCCGCCTATATTGCTGCCAAGCACGGCGTTCTCGGCCTGACCCGGGGCGTGGCTATGGAAGTCGCCGAAAAGGGCATCACAGTAAATGTCATTTCGCCAGGCTATGTCTGGACGCCGCTGGTTGAAAACCAGATCCCCGATACAATGAGAACGCGGGGAATGACACGCGAACAGGTGCTCAACGATGTCCTGCTGGCGGCCATTCCGCAACGCAAGTTTGTCATGCCCGATCAGGTTGCCGCCATGGCGGTTTTTCTCTGCACAGAAGGGGCAAGCGCGATCACAGGTGCAAATCTCGCGGTCGACGGGGGCTGGACCACACAATAAGCGCTTAGATGCGGCCCGTCCGCCTGCTATCCATGCGGCGAGGGAGAGAGGGTCGCATGTCCTCCGCACGAGTTTGTATCATAGTCGCGTTTGGTTTGGTTGCAGCGGGAGGGCCGGCTTGGGCGGGGCGTGACTCCACGATCGCGCCACTTGACTGGAAACATGTTGCGACGCCTGCCGATATGGACCGTATCAAGGCCTGGCGGACCGCATTCGTAAAGGCGTTGGACAATGCCCGAGCGCGCGGCCATGGGGCCAATATTGCGCGTGAAGGCGCCCTGCTTGATCCTGACGCGGCCATGGGCGGAGCGGGGCCCGCGCCAGGGCAATATCGCTGCCGCGTGATCAAGCTCGGGACGAAATCTCCCGCCATGCCAGCCTACACGGTCTACCCGGACTTCGCCTGCACAGTTGCGGATGAAGGCGAAGTGCTGAGCTTTGCAAAGATTGGCGGATCACAGCGCCCCGTCGGGCTCATCTTTCCCGGCGACGAGCGGCGCCAGATTTTCCTGGGAACCATGATGCTGGGGGATGAGACGCGCCCCATGGACTATGGCCGCGATGCCATGCGGGATATGGCCGGCGCGGTTGAACGAATTGGGCCAAATCGCTGGCGGCTCATCCTTCCCTATCCCAACTTTGAATCCGTCATGGACGTGATCGAATTGGTGCCGCAGGCCTGACTTGGTGTTTGCGCTGTGTGCGCCTATGATTTCCGCATTCAGAATCGTGAAGGGTGGAAACATGATTTTACTCACAGTTCTGGCTGTGGCGACGACGCAGCCCCCTCAAATCGCCAGATCTTCTGACTGCAAGCCCATGCTCACACTGGCCGCGCGCGAACGCGATCTCGCTGAAGCGCCGAATGACACGGTACAGCGTCGCTCCGAACAACCGCCCCGCCCAAAGCGGCGTTGCATGACACTGGCCAGCGTGTGAAGGCATTCTTACCGCTGGCCGCTGTTCTGGCTTCGGCTCCCGCCGCCGCAGAGTCCGTCCGTGATGCCGTGGCGTCGGACATGCCATCGCTCATGGCTATATACCGGGAGCTGCATGCCAATCCGGAGCTGAGCTTTGAAGAGGTCAAATCCTCGGCGCGCATGGCAGCCGAGGCGCGCAAGCTCGGCTTCGAGGTGACGACCGAAGTTGGCGGCCATGGCGTCGTTGCTGTCATGCGCAACGGGCCCGGCCCGACCTTGCTGATCAGGGCGGATATGGACGCCCTTCCGATCACCGAGCAGACGGGGTTGCCCTTTGCCTCCAAGGTCAAGGCGGTGGGCGCAGGCGGGATCGTGACGGGTGTCATGCATGCCTGCGGCCACGATACGCACATGACGGCGTGGATCGGTGCTGCCCGTCGTCTGGCTGCAATGAAATCGCAATGGTCGGGGACGCTCGTGATGATCGGCCAGCCCGCCGAAGAACGTGTGGCCGGGGCAAGGAAGATGCTCGACGACGGGCTGTTCAAGCGCTTCCCAAAACCCGACACGGTCATTGCATTCCATGACAATTCCGGGCTGCCGGCCGGTGTGATTGGCTACACCGATGGACCGGCGCTCGCCAATGTCGACGGGATAGACATCAAGGTTCGCGGTGTGGGCGGGCATGGCGCCGTTCCGCAACTGACGCGCGATCCGATCGTTCTCGCTGCCCGTATCGTGACGTCGCTCCAGACCCTTGTCTCGCGCGAGACAAGTCCGTTTGATACAGCCGTCGTGACGGTCGGCAGCTTTCATTCCGGTTCGAAGCGCAATATCATTTCGGATGAAGCCAACCTGCAGCTGACTGTGCGAACCTATTCACCGGCAGTGCGGGCGCATCTGCTGGATGGCATCTCGCGCATTGCGCGTGGGGAAGCGATTGCTGCGGGTTTGCCTGACGATCTTATGCCGATTGTGACCAAAGACGGGGAATCTGCCGACGCAACATTCAATACGCATGACCTCACAATGCGGATGGCGCGTCTCTTCACCGATCGCTTTGGTCCGGATCGCGTGAAGCCGGTGCAGGCGTCAATGGCAAGCGAGGATTTTGGCGTCTTCTATCTGACCGACCCATCCATCCAGAGCCTCATCTTTTGGGTTGGCGGTGTTCCCCAGGACAAGTGGGATGCAGCCGGTGGCGATGTGGCGAGGCTCCCATCACTCCATTCGGCCTTGTGGGCGCCGGATGCGGAAAAGGTGATTGCGACAGCCAGCGAAGCGCTGACTGCCGCAGCACTCGACATTCTTGCCAGACATTAGATTAGTTGGTGCTGCGAAGGACAATCAGCCTGCCGTCGGGAATGGTCAGGTTCGTGACGGAGCCAACGGTGTTGACTGTGCTCAACGCCATTTCGCGCGATTATCGCGTTATTGACTAAGGCTGCGTTGCCAGCAAATAGGTTTGCCTGAGCGCATCGATCGGCTTCAGCCCGTCGTCTGCTTCATAGTGCCAGAAGGTCCAGCCATTGCAACTTGGGGCCTTTTGCAGCGTTGCACCGAGCTTGTGGATGGAGCCGGCGTCGGTTCCAATTGCCAGCGACCCGTCGGCGCGGACCGTTGCACCCCAACGCCGCTTGATATCCCACAGCTTGACGCCAGGCTGAATGTAGCCGGTCTCGACAAGCGTGCCAAAGGCAACCCGAGGCGCTGCGGTGGGCGATTGCATTGTCGTGATGGCTGACTCATCGAGCGGAAGAGCGGCGGCAATCCGTTCCTCTGCAACATCGATATAGTCCTGCTCGCGCTCGATACCGATGAAGTGGCGCTGGAGCCGCTTTGCGACAGCCCCGGTCGTGCCTGTGCCGAAGAACGGGTCCAGCACCACATCGCCCGGCTGGGTGCATGCGAGAAGGATCCGATAAAGCAGGGCTTCCGGCTTTTGCGTCGGATGGGCCTTGGTCCCGTTTTTCTTGATCCGCTCTTGCCCGCCGCAGATCGGGAACGACCAGTCGGACCGCATCTGGAGCTCATCATTGAGCGTCTTCATCGCACGATAGTTGAACGTGTAGCGTGCGTCTTCCGACTTTGAGGCCCAGATCAAGGTTTCATGGGCGTTGGTGAAGCGCGTGCCCTTGAAATTGGGCATTGGGTTGGACTTGCGCCAGATGATGTCGTTGAGGATCCAGAACCCCTCATCCTGCAAAACGGAACCGACGCGAAAGATGTTGTGATAGGATCCGATCACCCACAGTGTCCCGTTGGGCTTCAGGATGCGGCGGGCTTCAGCCAGCCATGCATGCGAAAAGGCATCATAGACGGCATTGCTGTCAAATTTGTCCCAATCGTTATCGACGGCATCGACACGCCCGCCTTCAGGGCGAAAGAGGTCGCCACCAAGCTGGAGGTTGTACGGCGGGTCGGCAAAGACCATGTCTACGCACGCATCGGGAAGGGCGCGCATCGCGGCCACACAATCGTCGCGCAGAATCCGGTCAAGCGGCAGCTCGGCTGCAGCCACTGCCGGTTTGCGGACCCGTTCCAATACCCCCATTCAACACCCCTTTCGATGCACGAATGGCCTGCCTCAATCATGCAGACTCCGACGTCAAGGCAGAGGGTTAACGATCAAGGTTAACGAATTCGTTAACCTTTGGCGGAACGGAAAGAGTCCCCCACGAGATATTGATCGATTTGGAGCGTCGGGACTCAAACTGTGGTGGTGTGGCCCGTTTGACTCACTGGCAAAAAATATTTGGCGACCGGTGCAAAAGAGCGCCGATGAAGCGGCGAAGGGCCCAATTCATGCAATGCGGCAAGATGCGCGGCCGCCCCGTAGCCCTTGTTGCGGGACCAGCCATAGCCCGGAAATTTTCTGTCTGCGGCGACCATGATGCGATCCCGATGCTCCTTGGCAACGATGCTTGCGGCCGAAATGCAGGGATGGATGGCGTCGCCCCCGATCACCGCTTCGGCCCTGTAGCGCCAGCGGGGCAAGCGATTGCCGTCAACCAGTATCCTGGCTGGCTCGACACCCAGCGCGTCAACGGCGCGCATCATCGCAAGCAGGGTCGCCTGCAGGATGTTGATCCTGTCGATTTCCTCGACCGAAGCCTCACCGATACCGACAACGCACGTTTCAAGAATCCTGGCCTCAAGCGCTGCGCGACGGGAAGGTGAGAGCTTCTTGCTGTCGTCAAGGCCTGCAATGCCGCTGTCGCACAAGATAACGGCAGCAGCGACGACGGGCCCCGCAAGTGGACCGCGCCCGGCCTCGTCAACTCCGGCGATCATCGGAAATCGACCACGTTCTGCTGGCCCATCGGGCCATGGCCTGCACCCAGCCCGGGCGCTTCGATGAGGGCGAGCCGAACGAACGCTATGGCGCGCTCTATGGCAATATCGATCGTCATGCCCTGACCCAGGCTGCAGGCAATTGCGCTTGCCATCGTGCAGCCGGTCCCATGCGTCTGGCGGGTATCAATGCGCTCGCCGTGCCATTCGCGCTCTTGTCCGCGCGGTGACATCAGCCGGTCGACAATGTCATCGCCTTCGCCATGCCCGCCCTTGACCAGAAGGTGACAGCCATGGGCCAGAATTGGCTTTGCTCCGCCAAGTGCTTCGAGTTCGGGAAGGTTGGGGGTTACGAGCGAAGCGATCGCCATCAGCCGCTCAAATGCGGAAATGGTTTGTTCGTCAGCCAAACTGGCACCGCTTGTCGCGATCATGACCGGATCGAACACAATGGGCACCGTCAGGCGCTTCAAATAATCTGCGACGGCATTTGCTGTTTGGGCCGAACCGATCATCCCGATCTTGACGGCATCGACCCCGATATCGCGCACAACGGCGTCGATCTGTGCGACGACCATCTTGGTCGGGATCGCATGGACGGCGTCGACACCGAGCGTATTCTGCGCAGTCACCGCCGTGACCGCAGTCATCGCATGGCCACCGAGCATCGTGACCGTCTTGATATCGGCTTGAATGCCCGCGCCTCCGCCGGAATCCGAGCCGGCTATGATGAGAATCCGGGCCGTCACCCTTTGAATTTTCGAACAGGACTTGCTGGAAACGCCTCGAGTTTTGCCTTGGCCCTTGTCGGCCGGTCGACCAGTTCCCCGCCGCAATTGGGGCAGCGATCGTCAAGCGCGTCTGAGCAGTCCGCACAGAATGTGCATTCGAAAGAGCAGATGAAGGCGCCGGACAGATCGGCCGGAAGGTCGACGCCGCACCGTTCGCAGTCAGGTCGCATTTCAAGCATCAGGCCGCGGCCTCCTGCACAGCACGGCAAATGTCATCGACAAGGCGTGTGACCTGGCCGGCATCGTCACCTTCGGCCATCACGCGGATGACCGGCTCGGTTCCTGAGGGACGGATAACCAGACGCCCCTTGCCGTTCAGATCACGCTCCGCATTGGCGATCACCTGCTTTACGCGTTCGTCCTCGAGTGGCCGCCCGCCAGAGAAGCGGACGTTCTTCAGCAACTGCGGGACAGTATCAAACAGGTGGAGCACTTCGCTTGCGGGCTTGCGCTGGCGGACAAGCTCGGCGAGCACCTGCAGCGCGGCCACCAGACCGTCGCCCGTCGTGGCATAGTCGGACAGGATGATATGCCCGGATTGTTCGCCGCCGACGTTGAAGCCGCCACTCCGCATCCGTTCGAGGACATAGCGATCGCCCACCGCCGTTCGCTCAAGGGTCAGGCCAATAGATGCCAGGAAGCGTTCAAGTCCAAGGTTGGACATGACAGTGGCAACCACGCCACCGCCCCTGAGGCGTCCCGCCTCTGACCAGCTCTTGCCGATGAGCGCCATGATCTGGTCGCCATCCACAATGCGCCCCAGCTCATCGACGATGATCAGTCGGTCGGCATCGCCATCGAGGGCAATGCCGATGTCTGCACCTGAAGCAACCACCGTTTCCTGAAGCAGGGCCGGTGATGTCGATCCGCAATTGTCGTTGATATTCGTGCCGTTGGGCGTGACGCCAATGGCAATGGTTTCGGCGCCCAGTTCCCACAGGGCGGAAGGCGCAACCTGATAGGCCGCGCCATTGGCGCAGTCGATCACCACCTTCAGTCCGTCGAGCCGCAACTCTTCCGGGAAGCAGGATTTGGCGAAATGCGAATAACGCCCGCGAGCATCCTCGACCCGGCGTGCCCGTCCGATCCGCGCCGAGTCCACGAGCATGGGCGGATTTTCGAGGAGCGCTTCGATCGCACGCTCATCATCGTCCGAGAGCTTGTAGCCATCCGGGCCGAACAATTTGATGCCATTGTCATAATAGGGATTGTGGCTGGCCGAGATCATCACCCCCAGATCTGCACGCATAGAGCGCGTCAGCATTGCAACGGCCGGAGTCGGCATCGGGCCGACCTGGACGACATCCATCCCGACCGAGGTGAATCCCGCCACCAGCGCGTTTTCGATCATATATCCCGAAAGCCGTGTATCCTTGCCGATAACGACACGATGGCGATGATCGCCCCGCAGAAAATGGGCGCCTGCCGCCATCCCGACTTTCATGGCCATCTCTGCCGTCATGGCACCGGCATTCGTCCGCCCCCGAATTCCATCCGTGCCAAAGAATTTGCGGCTCATGCCAATCCACTCCGTCAAACAGCTACGCCTTGCGCTCTGTCTTGCGACAAAAGCAACGGCAACGAAAGCCCATTTGCGGTTAAGAGAGGGTTCAGCGCCCGGTTTCTAGCGTGAGGGCAATTCTTGAACGAAGGGGATGGATCATGAAGAAAATCCTGATTTCGACTGCAGCGATTTCGTTGCTCGTGACGGGAACCGTCGCAAATGCAATCAACGCGACGCCAACCCCGGCAAGCACCACACCGGCCATGGAAGCAAGGGATAGCGGCGGCGGGCGCAAGGTCGCCGGCATCGGCGGTATTTTCGGCTGCTCGGCAGAGGGCGACAAACAGACGATCGGTGCGGTTGCTGGCGGTGCGATTGGCGGACTTCTCGGCAACCGGATTGCCGGGCGAGGCAGCAGGACATTGGGCACGATCCTTGGCGGCGTGCTGGGTGCGGCTGCGGGCTCGGCACTCGGATGCAAGCTGCAGAAGGATGATCGGGCAAAAGCGGAGCGCGCCCTCGAGCAGGCAGTGCTGACCGGCAAGGACCAGAATTGGCAAAGCGATCAGACTGGCGCCTCGGGCCGGGTTGAAGTTGCCCAGAATGATCAGGGCGTCGATCTTGCGAGTCTTCGTCTGGCCTCGGGAGTCGAACCGGCAGAAGGCTATACAAAAGTCGCGGCTGCTTATGTCTCCACGACTAATGCCAATATTCGCAGTGCGCCGGGCACCGATTCCGCGGTCCTTGGGCGCCTCGTTTCTGGCCAGCGGGTGTGGGTACCTGCAGCCGTCAAGGGTCAGCCTTGGGTGCTCGTCTCAGATCAGGGATTGGGGCAAGGCTATGTCTCTGCCCCGCTCCTCAAAAAGGCTGTCAGTTCGTCGGTCGCCAATGGCTGTCGCGTTGTAAAACAGACGATTTCGCAACCGGGTGCAGCGGAGGAAACCGAGACGCTTCAGGCATGCCGTAGCGCAAATGGCGAGTGGACAATGACCCGGGCTTGACCCGCGCCTGTTCCGCGCTTGCCTTGGACGCGCTTGCGCCGATAAGGCGGCGCCGAAAAGGCAGAATCGCATGATGAATTCGGAAGAAGCAGGCCCGTCCGCGGAGACTCTGGTCAATGGGTTGACCCGGCTATTGACGGTCGTGCCGCAAGGCGATGACATCTTTGTTGGCAAACGTCAGAAGGGCGGCGTGGGTCGTGTGTTTGGAGGCGAAGTCGTTGCCCAGGCTTTGATGGCTGCAACAGCGGCCGTAGATGCGGATCGCCTTGCCCATTCGCTTCATGCCTATTTTCTGCGTGGTGGCAGCGAGGAGTCTGACATCACTTATCGCGTCGAGCGCGATTTTGACGGCGGCAGCTTTTCAGCGCGCCGTGTCATTGCCGAACAGGATGGTCGGCCCATCCTCAATCTTGCTGCTTCATTCCACAAGCAGGAAGCCGGTGTCACGCATCAAGATGCCATGCCTGAGGTGCCACCCCCAGATGATCTGCCGAGCGAAACCGATCTGCGTCGTGCTGTGATCGACCAAATACCCGAGCGGCTGCGCCGCTTGATGACCCGGCCAAGGGCAATTGAATTTCGCCCTGTCGAGGCGCGCCACTGGATGAACAGCGAAAAGCGACCGGCATTGACTCACAGCTGGTTTCGCACCGTCGCCCCATTGCCTGACGACCCCGTCCTGCATCGTGCCGTGCTTGCCTATGTGTCCGACATGACATTGCTTGGCACTTGCGCGCTGCCGCACGGCCTGAGCTGGCTGAAAGGCGAACTGCAGAGCGCGAGCCTTGATCACGCGCTCTGGCTGCACGACGATTTTCGATGTGATGAATGGATGCTCTATGTAACCGACAGCCCATGGGCTGGGCGCTCCCGCGGTTTCAATCGCGGTCGCATTTACACACGTGACGGTCGGCTGGTTGCCAATGTCGCGCAGGAAGGGCTCATCCGGAAAACCACGCCACAAGCGTGAGGGTCAAACGGCTCTGAGGCGTGAAGAAGGATGTTCGGGATGGTCTTTGAAGACCCTCGCTGCGATTTCCCGAGCCGTCACTGCCCTTGAAAAGAACCAGCCCTGCAACTGGTCGCAACCGGCCACATGCATCAGGTCAGCCTGATCCGCGGTTTCGACCCCTTCTGCGGCCACGGCGACATTCAACGCCCGTGCCACGGCGACATTTGCCTGGATGACTGTACGAGCCTCTTCGCTCAAGCCAGCCTCACTGACCAGCGATCGATCAAGCTTCACCTTGCTGAACGAAAACTGGCGAAGGAACCCGATTGACGCATGTCCGGTGCCATAATCGTCCAGCGCGACGCCGACGCCAAGTGCGCGTATCTCTCTGAGCACTCGGACAGCGGCATCCGGATCATAAACGAGATAGGATTCGTTGATTTCCAGTTCCAGCCGCTCTGCCGGAAATCCGGTTTCAACAAGCGCGAGATTCAACGCTGAGGCAAATTCCGGATTTCGCAACTGTGCCGCCGAGACATTGATGGCCAGTCGCACATCGCCCCATTCGAGTGCATCTCGGCAAGCCTTGCGCAACACAATCATGCCCATCGCATCGATCAGCCCTGTCTCTTCGGCAACAGGGATGAATTCCGATGGATTGACGACGCCTCGCGTGGGGCTGGTCCAGCGCAGCAAAGCTTCGGCCGCCACGATCTTCTTCTCATGCACGTCAACCATCGGTTGGTAGACCAGTTCGAAGTCCCCGGCGTCAATGGCAAGGCGCAACTCTGCCTCGATCGTCCGGGCAATGGCCTGCTTCTGGTCAAGCATCTCGTCATACCAGGCCAGACGCATCTTGCCGGCTTGCTTGGCGGCATACATCGCAACATCGGCGCGGCGCATCAGTTCGCTTGAGTCCAGATCGCTCAGGCTGACGGAGGCCAGGCCAATACTCGCCCCGACAAGCACGGTGCGTTCATCAATGCGGAACGGGCGCGACAATTTGTCGAGCATGGCGCTGGAAATGTCCTGCACCTGGTTCACAGCCGACGCACCAGGGATCAGAATCGCAAACTCATCACCGCCCAGACGCGCAATCATGCCGTTCTTGCCGACCAGGTCCTGCAACAGCGAGGCGATGCTCTTGATCAGCCGGTCCCCAACGTGGTGGCCATAATTGTCATTGATGCCCTTGAATCCGTCGAGGTCGATCAGCGCCAGGGCCAGCCGTTCGCCCCTCTTCAGTCGCCGATCGAGCTCTTGCCGGACTGCGCGCCGGTTGGGCAGATTGCTCAAACTGTCGACCATCGCCTCGTCGGCCAGCTTGGAGACGGAACGAAGCGCTTGCCGGCCAAAGAACAGGCCAATGAAAATGTGCAGCAAGGCAGCAATGGCAATCCAGGGCAGGACACGCTCGATTGCGATGTTTCCTGGCCGTGCGGGCGTCCAGCTCAGGTTTGCGATCGGTCTTGCTGCCGTATCGCGAACGGCAATTGCAGCTTGCCCCAATGGCTTGTCCGAAAGCTTCATGTCGTCGAGCAGAAGGCTGCGCCCAATCAGGTCTGCGGCCCCTTGGTCAAAAGGCTTTGTAAAGACCAGCCAGTAGGGGCCGGACTTGGGCACGAGATGGTCCAGTGCGCCGTTTGTGGGAACGATGTTGGCAATGCCGATCAGGACAGGTCCCTCGCTTGAACCGGCCAGCCCACCGACCGCTTGCCTCTGGCGATCGGCGCGCTCCAGCAATATCCGAAATGATTCGCCATAGCGGACCATCGGATCGAACCGCGTGGCGCGTCCGCGACGATAGCCCAGAAGCGGTCGCCCTTCGTGATCGAGGACGAGGACGGTATCGAAGTATTTGCCTTCGGCTGACGAAAAGCCCCAACTGCTCCAGAAAAACTCGGTGTCGCTCAAGTTGGTGTAGACTGCGGTTGCAGCTGCGTCCCACAAGGCATTGTCATCGACCATAACGATGATTTGCCGCACTTGCGCCTGGACGGCTGCGTCCACTGCCGTGCGGGTCCGTTCGGTGTCGACGGTGTTGGCCGCGTCAATTGTGCGGGACAGGCTGAAGCCCAGTACGGCGATGAACATGATGATCATCGCGGACAGTGATGAAACCGATCTAAAGCGAAGATTTCGCAGCACAATTTGTCCCTTGATCCCATCACAGGGTCTAGGAACCAAGTCCTGAAATTCGGTTAATTACGAACTAAATTGTGGCGGATTTCCGAGGCTTCGACCAATAATGTCCAAAAAACATCCTGACTTTGGAAGTATTTGACAAGTCGAGCGAACTAGAGGCGATCACATCGGGTGCCTCTCATTCGGCTATGATTTCGGCCTCAATGATTCATGGCCATCCAGCGCCGGACCTCGGGGCCAATATCGGGGCGATCAAGCGCCAGCGCAATGTTCGCTGTAATGAACCCGGCCTTGTCGCCACAGTCAAACCGACGCCCATCGAACGCATAAGCATGGAAAGGCTGGGTACCGATCATTTGGGACATGGCATCGGTCAACTGGATTTCATTGCCAGCGCCGCGCGCCTGGCCCTCGAGGATCCGCATGACCTCCGGCTGAAGGATGTAGCGCCCGGGGATCATGAGGTTGGAGGGCGCTGTGCCCTGTGCAGGCTTTTCCACCAGCGCCTTGACCTCAACCAACCGGCCATCAATGCGTCCCGGTGTGATCACCCCATATTTGTGGGTTTCGCTTTCCGGCACTTCATAACCGCAGACAATGTTGCCACCCACCTTTTCATAGGCATCCACCATCTGCTTCATGCAGCCGGGGCTGCCGGCCATGAGTTCGTCAGGCAGAAAGATCGCAAACGGTTCGTCACCAACGATGTGGCGCGCACACCAGATGGCATGGCCAAGCCCGATGGGCTCCTGCTGGCGCACATAGATGACTTCGCCAGGCCGGAATCGCGTGCCCGAGATTGCGTCAAGCGACTTGCCGCGATCGGTCATTGTCGTTTCGAGTTCGTAGGAAATGTCGAAATGATCTTCGATTGCCGATTTTCCGCGACCTGTGACAAAGATCATCTGCTCGATGCCGGCCTCCCGGGCCTCATCAACGGCATATTGGATCAAAGGCTTGTCGACGACCGTCAACATTTCCTTTGGCATGGCCTTCGTGGCCGGAAGAAAGCGGGTGCCGAGTCCGCCGACAGGAAAGACGGCCTTGCGAAGCTTTTTCATGAGGGCGTCCCCTAACAGCCGGAATGCTGACGCGCCATAGTTGAAGAGTCTAAACGTTAGGTTTCAACGAGCTCTGCGAGGATGCGATCAAGCAAAATCCTGCCCTTGGGTGTAACAGACAGGCGATAGCCGGTCAGATGGACAAGACCATGCTGCTGCAGAAGGTGCGCCTTGGGCATGTTGATCAGGGCTTCGGGGTCGAGATCGCAGCGCGCCGCCAGATCGGCAAGGTCAACGCCTTCTCGAAGTCTGAGACCCATGATCAGGGCTTCGCTTGCCTTGTCGACGGGCGTCAGTGGCTCTTCGACCTGACACCCATGCCCATTGCGCGCGACTGATTTCAGCCAGTTCTCCGGCTTCTTGTGCCGGGCCGTAGCGAGTCCACCACGGCGACCATGCGCGCCGGGACCAACCCCTGAATAGTCACCATAGCGCCAGTAGGTCAGGTTATGGATGCTTTCGGCGCCCGGTCGCGCATGGTTCGATATCTCATAGGCGGAGAGGCCCGCCGCCTGTGTGATGTCATGCGTCAGTTCATAGAGCGTGGCACCATGTTCTGGATCGACCAGATCGATTTCGCCTTGTGCCGCGAGCGTTGCGAAACGCGTGCCTGGTTCGATGGTCAGCTGGTACAGGGACAGATGTTCCGTTCCGAATGAAAGCGCGCGGTTCAGTTCGGCGGACCAGGCTTCCATCGTCTGATGCGGGCGGGCGTAGATGAGGTCGAAACTTACCCGCGCGAAATTGTCCTGCGCCACGGCCAGCGCAGACAGTCCTTCCCGCACGTCATGCGCACGTCCAAGGAAGCCCAGGGCTTCATCATCAAGTGCCTGCAAGCCAAGGGAAATCCGATTGACGCCGGCGCGAGCCAGATCAGCAAAACGGGCAGCCTCGACCGAGGAGGGGTTTGCTTCAAGCGTGATTTCGACATTCACAGCAAACCCCCAAAGCGATTGTGCTGACTCAATAAGCGCCTCAACCGTCGAAGGCGGCATCAGCGACGGGGTGCCCCCCCCGAAAAAGATCGATCCGATCTGTCGGCCAGGCAGGAGGGCAGCTTCGTGCGCCAGGTCCCGGAGCATGGCCGCACGCCAGGCATCCTGATCTATTGTCTCGCGAACATGGCTGTTGAAATCGCAATAGGGGCATTTTGAAATACAGAACGGCCAATGGATATAGAGCGCCAGCGGCGGGTCCTGGCTGCAATGCGGCCCTGTCGATTGAGGCTGAACTTCCATGGCGTGTGCCGCCGCGATAGCGACATCATCGTTCTAACGCCACCATGACCCTTCAGGCCAAAATGATCGCGCCAATCGGGTTCAAAAGGGCTTTTGCCCAACGACGTTGCCAACAGAACTGTACCGGCAGACGAGAATATCGAATTGGGCACCCTGTCCGAGCGCGCAGCCAACCTCGCGGGTGTTGCGCCACATCACCTGCGTGTAGTGCCCAACATCCTCGATCCGCCCAGTCTGGCTGTTTTGCGGGAACGTACCCGGGCGGAAATGGCGCTTTTCCTGGATCCAGTAGTCGACCATGTTCTCGGCTGAATAGTGGCCCCGGGTTCCCGCCCAAAGATTCTCGCCCTGCGGGTTGCGGTCACGCGGATCATAAGGCGCGTGTTCAAGCCGGTTGATGCGGCCAAGATGGTCGGCCCAGTATTGCGCTGATGTGGCAAGCGATTCATTCCAGCGGAGAAGGGGAACGCCGGCAAGGTCGCGTTCGCGATTGTGAGATGCCAGGACCCGAGATTCCAGATTGGACTGGAGATCCGTCGTGCCAAGAGTCAATGGCGCGCACAGGGTCAGAGCCACCGCACCTGCTACCTTGCCTAATCTCGAACCCACCATAGTCGACCCCATATTCGCACTGCCCTGACAGCATATACACGCGCGAATGGCTGATTGGTTTCAGCTCATGATTAGCGGCCTATTAACCAAGTTTGGCGCGCAAACGCCAGATGGGTTTTTCATTCAGCGGATTGTGGCTGAAATTCAGACCTTTGCGGGCTTGGGTCCGGCCGGCAGGATGAGCACCTGATCGCCCACCTTGATCTGGTCGAACAGCTTGGCGGCAAAGCCGAGCGGGACACCAATGCAGCCGTGCGTCGCAGCTCCCCAACGGACGTTGCTGCCATGAATGGCAACGCCGTCATCGGTCAGCCGCATGGTATACGGCATGGGAGCGTCATAGGTATTGGATCGATGATCCTTCAGCTTTTCCCGGATTGAAAGCTGGCCAGTTGGGGTAGGCTTTTCGTCGGCGCCATAGAGAATCACGGCAGTGCCAATTTCATCGCCGGCACGAAAGACTGAAATAATCTGCCGTTCCAGGTCAATCCTGATCCACACGCCGCCGGGACCAACACCGGAATCATTCCACACGAATTCTCCATATCGCATCCGTTTTCGGACGTTGAGAATGGACCTGACAGGCGACTGACCGTCAGGGGATGAGAGTTTGGCCGCTTGCGCGCCCGCCAGCGGGATTCGCGTGCCGACCGGCGCGTGGCTCAGATCGATATGGGCTTCAGGAGTATTTGGTCGGCTGGCCAGGAAGACGCCTGCCCCAACGAGCAACGCGACAGGGATCAGAATCCGAATGTCCGTCGTAGCCGGACGTCGTGCCCTCTTGCCTGCCGTCACCCGTCCAAGCCGGAGGGCGGACAGGCAAGTGCCTTATCCGCAAGGGGCAACTCCAATTTGCGCCGCCGCAGCATTGTCCCGACGAGACCAAAGCCCGCCAACATCATAAACCAAGTTGCTGGTTCGGGAACGATCGGTGGCGGCGGTTCACCTCCACTGCTGGAACTTGTGCCACCGCTGCTCGTGCTGGTGCCACCACTGCTGGTGCTCGTGCCGCCGCTGCTCGTGCTGGTGCCGCCACTGCTGGTGCTCGTGCCGCCGCTGCTCGTGCTGGTGCCGCCGCTGCTCGTGCTCGTGCCGCCGCTACTTCCACCGCTACTGCTACCACCGCCGCTGCTTCCACCGCCGCTGCTTCCACCGCCGCTGCTGCCAGTTTCGACGAAAATCGGGGTACCGCCACTGCTGCCGGTAAAGACGGGCGGCAAAGGAGTCTCTGGCGCATCGGGCGAAACCGGAGTGGGCGCAGGCGCCACACTAAACGGGGTCTCGGGCTCGACAAGCGACGGGATGAGGCGCGGCGAAGCTTGCATTTCTCCCGGAGCATTTTCCGGTACAGGAGTATGGATTGGCGCTTTGGCGAATTCGTACGGGAGTTTGGGCGCTTTGGTATTGGTCAGGGCGCCGTGCTTGCGTTCACCGGGAGAACGGTCACCAAGGAGCGCCAGAATGTCGCGTGCCGCGGCCACGCCATAGGACGGCCCACCGTTGGTGGAGGGCACAGTGAATGCAGCAAGCAGGCCAATCGTTGCTGAAGCGCCGACCAGCTTTATAGCCAAGGGACGCCGCACCTTCACGATGACATATCCGCTTGGCAAAGCTGGTCGCAACGCGCTCCGCTCACAATCGAAATTGTCACACAACCGGACATCACTGAATTCTCCCACGCCTCAAAGTCGAACTAAGACTCGGCGTATGACTGCTCAATGAACCGGCTTTCAAAAAACTTCCAGACCGATAATTTCGCTGTTTCATAACAGCGCATTTACCAGTTCTCTAAACGCCTCGGCGCGGTGGCTGATTGCGTGCTTCCTGTCCGGTTCAATCTCGGCAAATGTCTGGTTATGACCTTCGGGAACAAAGACTGGATCATAGCCGAATCCGAGATCGCCCCGTGGCGGCCAGATAAGGTGCCCGCCGACTTGCCCTTCAAACAGGGCTGTCTCTCCATCAGGCCAGCACAGCGCCAGGGTGCAGACAAATCGGGCCGAACGATCAACATCGGAGCCCAGCGCTTCCAGCCGGTCTTCCACCTTGCGCATGGCAAGGCCCCAATCCCTGCCGTCGGGCGTTTCGGCCCAATCTGCGGTATAGACACCTGGCGCCCCGCCAAGCGCGTCCACACACAGGCCGCTGTCATCCGCAAGTGCGACAATGCCCGAGCCTTCGGCACTTGCACGAGCCTTGATCAACGCGTTTTCGGCAAAGGTCGTGCCGGTCTCTTCAGGCTCCGGCAGTCCGAGATCGCCAGCCGAAACCGGCTCTATGCCGAAAGGTGCCAGCAGCGCGCGAATTTCCCGCACTTTGCCCTGATTGTGGGACGCGATGACCAGCGGCCCCGGCTGCAGCTTTCGCATTAACGCCCGACAGCCTTCAGTTGAGCCGCAAATACTGCCGTGCATCCGATCCGTGCCAGGCGCAGGAGACGCAGGAGTGCTTCCTCGTCATAGGTCTCGCCCTCCGCCGTCGCTTGCGCTTCAGCGATGTTGCCATTTGACAGCAGCACGAAGTTGGCATCGGCCCCGGCGTTTGAATCCTCATCATAGTCCAGATCGAGAACCGGAGTGCCCTTATAGATCCCGCAGCTGATCGCCGCGACCTGGCTGGAGATCGGATCTCCCTCGATTTTGCCCTCGGCAATGAGCTTGTCGACGGCTAGCCTCAGGGCGACCCACGCGCCCGAGATCGATGCCGTCCGCGTGCCGCCATCGGCCTGGATCACGTCGCAATCGAGGGTGATCTGGCGTTCCCCGAGCGCTTTCAGGTCCACGATGGCGCGCAGCGAACGTCCGATAAGGCGCTGGATTTCCTGCGTCCGTCCGGATTGCTTGCCCTTGGCGGCTTCGCGGCTGCCTCGGGTATGCGTTGCGCGCGGCAACATGCCGTATTCGGCAGTAACCCAGCCCTCACCCTTTCCGCGCAGGAAAGGCGGCACGCGCTCTTCGATGCTGGCCGTCACGAGCACGCGCGTATCGCCGAAACTGACGAGGCAAGACCCTTCGGCATGCTTGGTAAAGGCTGGTTCGATCGTGATGGCCCGCATCTCGTCGGGCGCGCGTCCTGAAGGGCGCATGGAAATCCTTTCGCTTGTGAAGCGGCCGCCTTAGGCTGGGTCGGTCAACCGCTCAAGCGCATCCTGAAGAATTCCAGAATCTCGTCGCGCGCCGCACGCGTTGGCTGCCCTTCTTCGTCAATGAGATGCAACGTCACGACGCAATGGGGGTTCTTCATCGGCGCATCCGGATTGGCCGCACTATCCTCCAACTCGCGCCGCACAAATCGGTCACCCAATGCGGCCTCGTAGGCATCGAAACGTTCCTTGCGGCAAAAGCGATCGCCCTTGAAGCGATAGGCGAGTACCGTCAGGTCTTCTTCCTTCATACGCGTTTTGATGGTTTCCAGCTCATGCTGTGCAATGTGCATCCCTGCCGGGTTGCCAAGCGGAAGGGATGGTTGCGAAAGCACGGGTGCGACGACGCTTGGATCCAACATCATTGAAAGTGCAAAATTGCCCGTAAAGCACATGCCGATCGCTCCGACACCGCGCCCGCCACATTGGCGATGGGCTTGAGAGGCGAGGGCACGCAGCCATTCAACCTCCGGACTCGACTCGTTCGCGGCGAAGGCCTTGAAACGGCGGCTTATGCATCCCCCGATCATCGTCAGTGCACCGCCAACGCCTCCCGGCGGTGCGCCGTCCTTGCCGAACAAGTGAGGCATGTAGACTGTGAAGCCCGCATCGCGGACCCACCGGGCAAAGCGCGCGACATGGGGTGAAATGCCAGTCATTTCTGTCATAACGATTACAGCTGGGCCATTTCCGGCAACGTAGACCAGCCGATCCTTGCCCAGGATCGAAAATTTTCGCGCTTCGAAATCCGTAAGCGGGTCGGTCTTGCTCAGTGTATCAATCGCCATGCCCGCCCTCGACAATCCTGGCTGTTCATCTCGCCGAATCCGGCGCATAGCATGTGCCTTCGAGAGGAAGAAGGCTATGAACGTTTTGAAAACGATTGTGCTGGTGCTTGGCGTCCTGATGCTTCTGATGGGCGGCTTGTGGATCGGTCAGGGACTGAACATCATTCGCTGGCCCGCTGACAGTTTCATGATCGGCGTTCCGCAATGGAGCTGGAACGGCATGTTCCTGGCAATCGGCGGACTGGTTCTGATTGGGCTCGCGCGGCGCAAATAGACTTGCGTCGTATCTGCCATTGCCTGCCGCGCAATGCATCGCTAGGCGCGCCGGCATGAACCATCTCGCTTTGAGACACACGTCGATGCGTGTCGCCATGGTGTTGGCCTGCGTTGCGTCCGGACTTGGCCGGCACGCCGGCTTCGCCGCCCCATCCGCAGCCCCTGTCGCTGGACAGTGTTCGCAGAAGTCGCCCTCGGGCCTCGGCTATTCCATCGTGCGCGCCGGGACTGGTGCCATGCCCAGCGCGACAGACAAGGTCATCATCAGCTACAAGGGCACTCTTGCAGCAGACGGCACAGCCTTTGATGCGTCCGATCGCGCGGAATTTGGCGTTGGAGACGTCATTCCCGGTTTTTCGGAAGGTCTCATGCTGGTGAAGGTCGGGGGCCGCATTCGCCTCTGTATTCCGGCCGCCCTTGGCTATGGTGCGCGTGGCGCGGGCAAGATCCCGCCCAATGCGGATCTGGTTTTCGAAGTCGATCTGCTGGAGATCAAGGCGCCGCCGCGGCCGCTGGCAGTGGCAGCCCGCACATGCGCGACCAAGATCGCTTCAGGCCTTGGCTTTGATATTGTGAAGTCAGGCACTGGCGCCATGCCGGGCGACGCAGATGTCGCGCTCATCAACTACAAGGGGTATGTCGCGTCCACAGGGGCCGCCTTTGACGACGCGGGTCCTGTGCCGGTTCCGGTGGGGCAAGTGATCCCGGGATTTGCCGAGGGGCTGAAACGAATGCAGCGGGGTGGTAGCTACAAGCTCTGCATACCGCCGCAACTCGCCTATGGTGACAAGGTGGTGGGACCGATACCGGCCAACTCCACTCTTGTGTTCCTGATCGACATGATTGATTTCAAGAGCCTTGCCGAAATCGAGGCCAGTCAGGCTCAGCCTCAGCAATAGTCTCTTCAGCCCGTTGAGAAGACCATGATGATGCCCTACATCGGAATGGATGGCGGTGTCCCCTGTTCATGAACTGACTGATCGCGCGCGCGACGTGTTTCGCGTCGTCGTTGAATCCTATCTGGGTTCAGGCGCGCCTGTGGGGTCGAGGACCATCTCCAAACTGGGTGCGATGAACCTCTCGCCCGCGTCGATCCGCAACGTGATGCAGGATCTGGAAGAGCTTGGCCTGCTTGCAGCGCCCCACACATCGGCGGGCCGGATGCCGACTGACACGGGACTGCGCCTCTTTGTCGACGGCATGATGCAAGCGGCAGAGCCGAGTGCCGATGAGCGCGCAGCCATCGAATCGCGCTTGGCGAATCCCGGACCGATTGAAGACGCACTTACCGCCGCGACGGCAGCCTTGTCCGGTCTTTCCGCCTGCGCGGGGCTGGTGCTGGTGCCCCGGAAAGCACCCCGGCTGAAGCAGTTTGCGTTCGCGCCGCTTTCAGCCGAACAGGCGCTGGCTGTCCTCGTCGGAGATGACGGCTCCGTTGAAAACAGGGTGATGACTCTGCCGAAGGGCATGACTGCATCGGGTTTGGCCGAGGCCGGAAACTTTATGACCGCGCGATTGGCGGGGCTGACGCTCGCGGAAGCGGCCGCGGTGCTCGAAAACGAGATCCGGCAAGAACGCGCGGCCTTGGACGCTGCCTCACGCGAGCTGATTCTGGAAGGTCTGGCGGATTGGGCGCGGGACAGCGCCCAGCGTCCCGTGCTGATCGTCCGCGGCGCTGCGAACCTGATCGATGACCAGGCTGCTGCCAATCTTGATCGGGTGCGCCAGCTGCTGGACGAGATCGAAGGAAAGGAAGAAATTGCCCGCCTGCTCGAAAGCGCGCAGGAGGCGTCCGCGACGAAAGTCTTCATTGGCGCGGAAAACAAACTCTTCGCTTTGTCAGGGTCTTCGGTTATCGCCGCGCCCTATCACGGGCATGACGGGCGAGTGGTGGGTGTGGTCGGCGTAATCGGCCCGACACGCTTGAATTACGCGCGCATCGTTCCCATGGTGGATTTCACTGCACAGAGCTTATCGAGATTGATGCACAAATGAGTGATGAAGAATTGAAGGCCGAAGACGAAATGATCGCGGAAGGCGCGCCGTCTGAACCCGATCCTGAAGCCGATCCGCTGGGTGCCCTTCTGAAGGAGCTTGAAGAAGCCCGGCAGCAGATTCTCTATGCGCAGGCCGAAACGCAGAATGTCCGCCGCCGTCTGGAGAAGGATGCGCAGGATGCCCGTGCCTATGCAGCGACCGGATTTGCACGCGACATGCTGTCTGTCGCGGACAATCTCGGGCGGGCGCTTGAGGTCATTCCCGAAGCTTTGCGCGCCGAAGACGCCTGGAAGGGCCTGATCGCCGGGCTGGAGGCGACCCAGCGCGAGCTTGCTTCGGTGTTTGAGCGCAACGGCATCAAGAAAATCGACGCGCTTGGCCAGCCACTCGATCCCAATCGGCATCAGGCAATGGTTGAAATCCCGAGCGCTGAAGCAGAACCGGGAACAATCGTGCAGGAGATGCAGTCGGGATACATGATCCGCGACCGTCTCCTTCGGCCAGCCCTGGTCGGGGTTGCGAAGGCCAGTTGAGGCACGACGCCAATCTGACGACGGACCGCGCGACCTTCGTCTCGCATCTCGAATGCTCGCTTACCGGAAAAAGGTATGAAGCCGATCGGCTTCATGGTCTGTCGGAAGCGGGACGTCCGCTTCTTGTCCGTTACGACCTGTCCAAGGTCCGCCAGACGCTGACGCGGGACGAACTTGCGGGCCGACCAATGGACATGTGGCGTTGGCGGGAACTCTTGCCCGTTCGGCAGACGCACAACATTGTGAGCCTGGGCGAGAATGCCACGCCAGTTGTTCCTTTGTCCGCCACGGCAAAGCGGCTGGGCGGCGGCACGCTGCTGGTCAAGGATGAGGGTCGGCTGCCAACCGGTTCGTTCAAGGCGCGCGGTCTTGTCATGGCGGTGTCGATGGCACGGGAGCTCGGCGTCAAGCGGATCGCGATGCCAACCAACGGGAATGCCGGTGCGGCACTGGCCGCCTATGCGTCGCGCGCCGGCATCGAAGCGATCGTTTTCTGCCCGGATGATACGCCGGAAATCAATGTCCGCGAAATTGCTGCGCAGGGTGCACGCGTCTATCGCGTCAACGGGCTGATCGACGATTGCGGGGCAATCGTTGCACAGGGCGCCAAGACGACAGGCTGGTTCGATCTCTCGACGCTCAAGGAACCCTACCGCATCGAAGGCAAGAAGACGATGGGCCTTGAGCTGGCCGAGCAGCTGGACTGGAGCCTTCCCGATGCCATTTTCTATCCGACGGGCGGCGGGACAGGTCTGATCGGCATGTGGAAAGCTTTTGACGAGCTGGAAGCGCTTGGCTTTATCGGGTCGGAGCGCCCCAAGATGTTTGCTGTGCAGGCAGAAGGCTGCGCACCGATTGTGAAGGCGTTCGATGATGGTGTCGAGCATGCTGATCGCTGGGAAAATGCGCACACGGTGGCGTCGGGCATTCGCGTTCCCCGGGCGGTCGGCGATTTCCTGATCCTGCGCGCCGTGCGCGCAAGCGGTGGACGCGCGATTGCCGTTTCAGACGCTGCGATCGCTGATGCGGTGGCGCAGGTCGGCCGGGATGATGGCATTTTGCTTTGCCCCGAAGGTGGCGCGACGCTTGCCGCCTATCAGCAGGCACTTGCCAGCGGCTGGATAGGCCGGGCGGATCGGGCACTTCTCTTCAACTGTGCTTCCGGCCTGAAGTATCCGCTGGACGATTTCTCGCGATGGCTTGATCGTACTTCGGAGATCGATTTCGCCTCTTTGTAGACCAATCGCGATCCATCAACATCTCGTTTACGATTTGGGCATATTTTCGGCGCAGCGAAGTGCTGGCCGGAAGGGCGTAAACATCATTATGACATTGGCGGATGATACGGAACTGGTGGATTGGGTTCGTTTCGATCAAGCGCGGGCGTCGCTTGGGGTGCGGCTGTTCCGTCACCTGGGCTATTTGCGTGAAGATGGTGCCAAAGCCGTCACGCAAATCGAAGAGGCCATGCGTGCTGGCGATGCCGTGGCAATGGTGAATCCTGCCGACCTGCTGCGTGCAGAGGCTTTGCAGATCGGGGCGATCGGTGTTGCGGCGCTGGCTGAGGACATTGAGGTTCAGGCGCGCGACTGCATCGAATATCGCCAGTCTCCTGACAATATCATTGAGGTCGTCGTCCAGCTGCGCGATGCCTTCGAACGCACGGTTGCCCTGATAGACGGGGAGACCAATCCGCTGATGGCGCGCCACCCCGTGCTTCAAGCCAAATCCGCTGCCTTCGCGAGCCGATAGGGCGCAACCAACCTGGTCTAGTCGTCTGCCGGACGCGACTGCAGCTGGATATAGTTCTCGAGCCCCATCTGGCGGATCATCTCGAATTGTGTCTCGAGCGTGTCGACATGCTCTTCCTCATTCTCGAGAATATGGGCAAACAGGTCACGACTGACAAAATCCCGCACTTTCTCGCAGTGCACGATGGCGTCGCGCAGGGGCGGGATCGCTTCTTCCTCTAGCTCCAGATCAGCCTTCAGAACTTCCTCCACCGATTCACCGATGCGGAGCCGTCCCAGCATCTGGAAATTGGGGAGTCCGTCCAGAAACAGGATCCTCTCGGCAAGCTTGTCCGCATGCTTCATTTCATCAATGCTCTCGGCATATTCGAACTTGGCGAGCCGACTGACTCCCCAATTGTCCAGCATTCGATAGTGCAGGAAATACTGGTTGATTGCCGTCAACTCGTTCTTGAGTGCGAGGTTGAGAAATTCAATGACCTTGGGGTCGCCCTTCATGGCCTGGCCCTTTCGTTGAAGCTGGCCTGATCCTAGCGATCGCGACGTGACGCGAACAGGCAGAAAATAGCTGGGCCCTCTCGAAAATCCAGCCTTTGATCAGCAGGCCAACGCGTGTTCGGCTTTGATGATCTGGCGCGCAAAGGGGATGCATTGTCCGCACTGCGGCTTGCAACCGAGTGAGCGATACGCCTTGGCGGGACTGAGCGCGCCACGGCGAGCAGCATTCCGAACCTCGGCTTCGCGAATGGCATTGCAGACACAGACGACCATGAAGTTTTCCCGCTATTGCGAATCGTTCGCTACATGATTTGCGAGTGCTTCGCAATAGTGATAATTTGAGCCGCGATGTCAGGGTGACGCTGACAAATGGGATGTTCCAACGGCCTCTGGAAGAAATTCGGGCGAGCGCGCCGCAGGTCGCGCGGTCGGCGTTCTTGCCCGGCAGCACTATTTTCTTTGATGGCAGATCAAACTACACGAGCCACTCATTTGGCCGAAGTGAATAGGGTGTTTTTGCATGAAAATTCAAGATTGGTTTCGGACGATGACACAATTTACGGCAATTGTCGGCGCGCTAGTTGCCATTGCGTCCTGCTTTGGAACAAACGGGCCTGGCAAGATCTCCTCGCGTATTGCGATTGACCAGAGCCAAGTCGGACAGACCTATACAGGCGTTGAGGTTACTCCGAGATTCTGGGAGTTCGACAAGGACAACGATCGCTACGATGGCTCGTGGCTCCAAAGTCGCCAGGAAATTGCCAAGATGCTGGTTGAAGATGCCGGCGTAAAGCGGGTGCGCGTCGAGCTGCGGAGCGGAGTTGAAAACCCGGTGGACTATTTCGCACCCTTCCTCACAAGCAAGCTCGGGTACAAGGGGAGCTGGAACCACTACTATGAGAAGATCAACGACAATGAAGATCCAAATGTAGCTAACCCCGCCGGGTTTCAATGGACATCCTTTGACTATTACGTCGAGAATTTTGTCATTCCGCTCCGCAATCGGCTGGCCGCGAGAAACGAAAAGCTGTTTGTAAACCTATGTTTTGTCGACTTCGACTGGACACCGCGGAAGGGCAACGTCTCTTTTGCCGCGTCTCCCGAAGAATATGCGGAAATTGTCACACTTGCAGCCACGCGATTACGCGACAAGTATGGAATCCCAATAGATTCACTTGAAGTTGTGTTGGAGCCGAACAATGGCGCGGGTTGGACTGGTCAGGCGATTGGCAAGGCTATCCTGGCGGCAAAAGCACGGCTCGCGACGGTCGGACTCCATCCTCTCATCGTTGCTCCCTCGGCATCCTCAGCGAGTTTTACGGTAAATTATCTGCAGGATATCGCAAAAGTACCGGGTGCTGCGGCGGCCATCAATACGGTATCCTACCATCGTTATGACGGAGACAAGTCTGCAGATGCCGCTCTGCCGGCTATCCGCAGCGCAGCGGCCCAGTTGCAGGCAGATACAGCGATGCTTGAGTGGATTCCTGCGACGGTGGAGACGTTCTTCAAGGACATGGCATTTGGCGGGACGAGCGCCTGGGCGGCATATGGTGCCGCACAGAAGGCTGATTCACCTGCCGATACAAGGGGTGGCGCAATTGTATGGCGCGATCAATCGGGCAATCTGGCTTTGACGCCGAAATGGATGCGCATTTCGGCTGTGACGCGGGAACTGAAGGTCGGGGCAAAGGCCTATTTTGCGTCTACACAGCTTGGGAAGGACATGCCTTTGGTTTTCCACAATCCCGACGGCTCTGAAATTATCGCGGTATTTTCACCAAATGGCTCTGTTGCTGAAATCTCGGGTGCAGCTGATGCCTTATATCGGGTCGTGATTGTGAATTCGCAGAGCGCAGAAGTGTCGACCTGGCTCGTAAAGAAGAACCGTGACAACAAGATTGTGCTGAAAATACCCGCACAATCGGTGGCCGTGCTTCGCAGCAGCACTTAGGCGCAATTGCGTTTGCGCCACTATTGCCTGAGGGCATGCACGTTTACTGGAGCGAGCGCAGGGACTCAAACCCTTATGATGAGGTCAGATGCACCCTGATCTTGGTCCACCAGGCTGCGCGTTATCAACCACGACGTGCCAGGGAATGAAGGACCAATTCAACGCAAAGAAATCCTGGTTGCTGACCGCTATTGCGCAGATCGCAGCGCGCGATTTCTTTGCTTTTGTTTTTGCAGTGGGTGCCTTGGCAGGCCTGTCGATTCAGATGCTCATGATATTTTCTTTTGGTGCGTTCGTTTGGTTCATAGTCATCAACGCCACGCTGGTTCGCACTCGATTGGATGCCTGTTAGGTGTTTGGTCCCGCAGAGTGGAGATGTGGCGGTGTGCCGTATCGGCCATCAATGATTGCGGGTTAAAAACCACGCAAAAGCTGGAGCGGGCGAAGGGATTCGAACCCTCGACCCCAACCTTGGCAAGAAGACCGACTGGCTTTTCCCGAGTGCGCCTGACTTAGATTAAGTACGCAAATCCATCGATATAAGGCAACTCATCTTTTCTGGAGCGCGATCACATAGCCTAAAATTGGCTTGCGTCTGGTGACAATTTGGTGACAAAATGCTCGGCAAGAGATTTTGTCACCAAACGGGGGAAATTCATGCCCACGGTCAAGCTAACCAAACGCAGCGTAGATGGGCTGCTCCCTCCCGCCAGAGGGCAAGCCGTGCTCTGGGATACGGAAGTCCGGGGCTTCGGCGCACGCATCCTGCCTTCCGGTACAAAGACCTTTATTCTGCAATATCGGAATCCAGAGGGCATCCAGCGCCGAATCAATATTGGCCGATACGGCATACTGACGGTTGATCAGGCTCGCGATCAGGCGAAGCTGCACCTCGCTTCTGTTATCCAAGGCGAAGATCCCGCCGAAGAGAATCGCCGGGCTCGCAAAGGAATGACGGTCGCTGAGATGTGCGACTGGTATCTGATCGAGGCGCGTGCCGGGAACATCCTCGGAAGGCTGAACCGGCCGATCAAGGCGTCATCGCTTGATATGGATGAAAGCCGGATCAAGACGCACATCATCCCCCTCCTCGGCAAGCGCGTGGTTACGCAGTTGAGCATCGCCGATGTCGAGCAGATGCAATCCGACGTGAAAAATGGGAAAACGGCCAAAGCCCGCACTGGTGGACGTGGCGGAAAGGCGACCGGCGGAGCCGGTGTCGCCTCGCGGTGCCTTGGCACAATTCAGGCAATCATCGGCCACGCCAAACACAAGGGATTGCTGGCCAACCACCCCACCCAAGGCGCCAAGAAACTGGCCAGCAAGAAGCGAACCCGACGATTGAGTGTTGCCGAGATCGAGATGCTCGGGAAGGCGCTTGCCTATGCCGAGCAAAATCATGAGAATCCTGTTGCGCTGGGCGTCCTGCAAACGCTCCTTCTGACCGGTTATCGCCGGGAAGAGGCGCAAGCCATGCAGAGGGCTTGGGTCAATGCTACGGGCGGATTCGTCAGTTTCCCTGACACCAAGGGCGGCGCGCAGGTGCGTGCAATTGGGCCAGCAGCGCTCAAAGTAGTCCAGAGTCAGACTGAAATCGTCGGAAACCCTCACGTTTTCCCGTCTGAAGCTGGGTCCGGCCCCTACACCGCTGTAAGCTCCTGTCTGGACCGTGTTTGCAAACTCGCGGGGATTTCGGGGGTCACACCCCACACCCTGCGGCATACGTTCGGGAGCATCGCTGGCGAACTCGGTTTTTCGGAACTCACGATCCGCGCCATGCTCGGGCACGCCTCCCAGAACGTGACGCAGGATTACATCCATATCGATGAGGCGCTGAAGCTGGCGGTCCAACGGACTTCGGATGAGATCGCTCGGTTGTTGGAGGTGGGAGCGGCGCGACTGCAAACGATGCAGCAAGCCGCGTGACCTTTGATCTACCGGCCAGGATCGCGCCGGGCGGAATTGTGTCCGAAATCCCACTGTTGAAAATTAACCTTCAAGGTGTATATTGAATGGCGAGAAAGAGAGTCCCGCACCACAATCTCTCCGCCGTGCAGGCGAAGTTTTGTGATGTGGCAAGCTTGGAGATCACGCGGACGGCAACGCGTAGCGCTCAAGCCTTGGGCTATTCGCTCGGAGATGTAGTGGCGGTTGTGCAGGCCCTTGAACCCCGGGACTTTGTGAAGTCGGAGACGGCTCACAATCCGGTGAACTCGAAGGTCTGGCACGACAGCTACCGGATCCCGTGCGACGGTCTGTATCTCTATCTGAAGTTTGCCGGCGAG
>JAXMDX010000009.1:0-175831 GCA_046348625.1 Sphingomonadaceae bacterium | reverse complement strand
ATCGACGCATTGATGATGAATCGCTCAATCGATGAAAAACCGGCAGACAACTGCAGTTCGCCAGTCGATTGCTCTTCAACGTTTGCTTCAAGGATAATCCGGTCAGGCGCCGATCCCTGTTTCTGTTCGATCTCGAGCTTTTCCTGGAAAAATCCGAGCGACTGGATGCGATCTGAAGAACGCTTGACCTGAAAACTGTTGAACGCGTCGCCTTCGGCAACGCGGAATTCGCGACGAACCACCTTGTCCTGCGTGTTCGTATTCCCGTTGATGTCGATTCGCTCGACATAGACACGCGGCGCATCGCTGACCTTGATGACAAGGTTCATCGTCTTCGATTCTTTGTCGCGATCGAATTCAGGATTCACTTCCGCAAAGGCATATCCAAAAAGACCCGCAGACTCGGTCAAGCTGTCAACCGTATCCTCGACAAGCTTCGCGTTGTAGAAATTGCCCTTCTTGATCGCGAGCTTTTCTGCCTTTGGCTTGTAATCCCGTAGTTCGCTTTCGACCGAAACATCGCCAAATTTGTAGCGTTCACCTTCTTCGATCACATAGGTGAGGATGAAGTCCTTCTTGTCGGGCGTCAGTTCGGCAACGGCCGACACAACACGGAAATCGGCATAGCCGTTTGTCAGGTAGAACTGTCTGAGCTTTGCCTGGTCATATGCAAGCTTGTCGGGATCATAGCTTGAGCCAGATGAAAGGAGCCGCGTTATCCGAGCCTGCTTGGTGGCCATTTCACCGCGAAGCTTCCCGTCACTGAACTTTTCGTTGCCCAGAATGTTGATCTGCCGGACCTTGGATTTCGGTCCTTCGGATATCTCATAGACAATATCGACCCGGTTCTGGTCCAGCAAGACCATCTTGGGCTCAACGCTTGCCGCGAACCGGCCCTGGCGTCGATAAAGCTCGACGATGCGGGCGACATCGGCCCGCACCTTGGACCGCGTGAAGATCTGCCGCGGCGCGAGCTTGATTTCCTTGTTGATCTTGTCTTCCTTGAGGCGCTTGTTGCCTTCAAGGATGATGCGATTGATCACCGGATTTTCTTTGACTTCAATCGTCAAATTGCCGTTGTCGTCGCGGATCTGGACGTCAGTGAACAATTCGGTTTCGAACAGGTCCCGAATCGCCTGGTCCAGCGACTCGGTCGTGTATGGACCTCCGGCGCGTAACTGGATGTATGAGCGCACAGTGTCTGGCTCGAGGCGCTGGGACCCCGTAACGTTGATCGACTTGATTGTGCCGCCGTTGACCGGTGGCAGCAACGGTGCGGTAACCTGCGGCGCGGCGGCAGGGGCAGTGGATTGGGCAATTGCCGGCAATGCCGAACCCAGCAAGAGCACGGCAATGGTCCCGCGGCCGAAATGATACGCCTTGTTTGCAGTCACGCGGATAGCCTCTTCTACTCAATAGCAGTGCGCGACACGCCCTGCCCGAACCTTGTCAACCAATCAAGCCGGATAGCCGATGCCACAGCTCTAATGATGCGAAATCATTGAATGTCACGAACAACATGAGCGTCATGAGCACGGCAAAGCCTGTTCGAAATGCCCAATCCTGTGCCTCTGGCGAGACCGGCCGACGAATGATGCCCTCAATTGCATAGAATAACAGGTGTCCGCCATCGAGCATCGGGATTGGCAACAGGTTGATGAATCCCAGATTAATGGAAATCATGGCAACGAAGCCGACAAAGGGCACCCATCCCAAAGTCGCCACCTGCCCCGCATATTTGGCCATTTTGACAGGGCCGCTCATTTCCTTGGCGGAAAGATTTCCGAAGATGATTTGACCGATCCCGTCGATTGTCGAACCCACCACCCCGATCGTTCGTTGAAGCGCAGCACCGGGCACATCTTGCCAGCCAATATCGACGTGACTTGGCGCCACCGGGGTAATCCCCATTGATCCACGACGCTGCACATTTCCAAAGCCATCGCGGGTTTCGATATAGGCCGGTGTGGCAACGATGTGCAGCGATTGCCCGTTGCGCTCAATCCCGAAGTCCAGCGCGACCCGCGGCCGGGCGTACACTGTCTCGTACAGATCCTCGAAATCGTCTATACGCTTGTCACCAATGGAAACGATGCGATCCCCTGCCCGAAAGCCACTCGCGTCCGCAACTGAACCGGCAACAATGTTTCCAACCACACTTGGAATGCGCATTTCGCCAAACGCAGCAAGCAAGGCTGCAAGAAGCAGGAAACCCACAAAAAAATTTACGAATGGGCCTGCCGCGGTGATGGCCGCCCGCTGCCAAACAGGCTTTGCATGAAAAACCTGGCTGCGTTCGAAATCAGGCAGTTCCATCCACTCCTGATCAGGTTGGCTCGCCGCATTCGCGTCCCCGGCAAACCGGACATATCCGCCCAATGGCATCCAGGCCACTTTCCAGCGTGTCCCTCGTTTGTCGGTCCAGCCGAAAACTTCGCGCCCGAAGCCGATCGAAAAGACGTCAGCCTTGACCCCGCACCAGCGGCCAACAAGGTAATGGCCCAATTCATGGAGAAAAATCAGTGGCCCGATCGCAATCAGGAAGGACAGGACGGTCCAGATAAAGCCGGCTCCCTGGGTCACGCAACAACACTTTCCATTAGGGCCGCCGCAATGCGCCGAGCCTCCGAATCAATCGTAAGCACATCTGCGAGCGACGCGGGATCCACGGGCACATAGCGCTCAAGAACCCGCGCCACAACGGTCGCGATGTCTCCAAATGCAATCGTTCCTGCCAGAAATGCGGCAACTGCAGCTTCATTGGCGCCATTCAGGATTGCAGGCGCAGCTCCGCCGGCAACCATCGCGTCCCTGGCAAGTTTCAATGCGGGAAATCGCACATAGTCAGGAGCCGTGAAGTCCAGCCGTCCAATGGCCGCCAGGTCCAAACGCTCACAAGGAGTGTCCATGCGTTCCGGCCAGGCCAAAGTATGCGCTATGGGAATCCGCATATCAGCGGGGCCAAGCTGCGCCAGGACCGAACCGTCGACATATTCGACCATCGAGTGGACAACAGATTGCGGGTGAATGACAACATCGAGCCTGTCCGCGGGCATGGCGAACAAATGATGTGCTTCGATAAGCTCGAGGCCCTTGTTCATCATGGTTGCGGAGTCGACAGATATCTTCGCACCCATCGACCAATTCGGGTGCGCGACCGCCTGCGCGGGCGTTGCCCGGGCCATTTCTTCCAAAGGCGTTGTGCGAAATGGACCGCCGCTCGCCGTCAGGACGATCCGATGCACCCCTTTTGGTGCAGACTGGTCGAGACATTGAAAGATGGCATTATGCTCGGAATCGACCGGCAGCAGTGTAGCTCCGGACCGCCTTGCGGCATCAATCATGAGCGAACCGGCTGACACCAGAGCCTCCTTGTTGGCAAAGGCGAGCGTCTTGCCACCTTCCAACGCGGCCATCACCGGCATGAGGCCCGCACAGCCTACAATAGCAGCCATTGTCCAGTCAGCGTCGCGGCGTGCGGCCTCAATAACAGCATCTTCCCCAGCACCGACGTCAATACCGGTCCCGGACAGAGCATCTTTCAGGTCAGCAAAACGGGCAATATCTGCAATCACCGCAACTTTTGCAGACGTTGCTCTTGCAGCCTTTGCCAACCCTTCAACATCCGAATGAGCAGTCAGCGCTTCCACGGCAAAACTGTCCGGATCTCGCAGGATCAGATCAAGAGTCGATTGCCCCACCGATCCTGTCGCGCCCAGAATAGTGACGGTCTTGGGTCTCGTCATGCTGCCATCCCCAAGGACACGGCCAATGCTGCCAAGGGTACTGCGGTCACCACGCCATCCAGTCGGTCTAGCACGCCGCCGTGCCCGGGGAGGAGCGTGCCGCTGTCCTTCACGCCTGCGCGACGTTTCATCCAGCTCTCCAGAAAGTCACCGGACTGCGCCGCGATAGCAAGAAATGGTGTTGCACAGACCAGCGGAAGCGAGAGATTGAGCCAGTTATGGAAACATGCCGCAACAAGGGTAGCGCATGCCATGCCACCGATCAGACCTGCCCATGTCTTTGATGGACTGATCGCTGGCGCAATTTTCGGTCCCCCGATCGATCGCCCTGAAAAATAGGCGCCGATATCCGTCGCCCAAACCAGAGAAAGGGCCCAGAACGTCAGTACAAGGCCGTTTTCCGGCTGTTCGCGCAACCAAAGCAGCGCCAGAATTGGAATTCCAACGTAGATCTGACCTGCGCCCAGGGCGACGCTTCGGGAAATCATTGCTGTTCCGATTGCCATTCCCAGGATCAGGCCAAATGCAAAGAAGCTTGGTCCAAGGGCAATTGGCGACAAGACACCCAGTGGAATGCAAAGCGCATACATGGCCATCCGCTTGTGCTGCTCCGAAACCTTCAAAAGACCGGCAAACTCGGAAATCATGATGAGGCCGCCGACTGTTGCAAGCACCCAGAGCGCAGTGCCGCCCAACCAAACCTCAGCAACAGCGACAATGATCAAGATTGCGCCAACGATGATCCGTTGCGACAATTCAGATTTAGGCGCTTGGGTTCCAGTCACAAGCCACCGAAGCGCCGCTCCCGCGCCCCATAGTCCGCCACAGCATCGGCCAAAGACTGAGCTCCAAAATCGGGCCAGAGTGTATCGACAAACAAAAGCTCCGCGTAGGCAAGCTGCCAGAGCATGAAATTTGACAGGCGCTGCTCGCCAGATGTCCGGATCAACAAGTCTGGCGGCGGCAAACCATGCGTATCAAGCAAATTGTCGATCATGGCTTCGTCAATTGCTGCGGGATCAAGTTTCCCGTCCCTTGCCCTTTGCGCCACGTCGCGCATGACCGAGACAAGCTCAGCCTGAGAACCATAGTTGAGGGCGATAACCAATGTCGTCCGGGAGTTTTGCGCAGTCCGCTCGATCGCGTCGTCGATCAGCGCGACAAGGTCAGGCGCCAGGGCTTTGTAGTTCCCGATAATCCTCAATCGGACGCCATTCTGCGCGAGTTCTTCAATGTCGGTCTGAATGAAATGCCGCAGCAGACCCATCAGATCGCTGACTTCTTCAGCCGGTCTGCGCCAATTTTCGGTAGAAAAAGCGTAGAGCGTCAGAACCTCGATCCCAAGATCGCCGGCAGCACGAGTCACATTTCGAGCCGCTTCAATCCCCTTGCGGTGTCCTGCAATGCGCGGCAGCATGCGCTTCTTGGCCCAGCGGCCATTGCCATCCATAATGATCGCAACATGACGTGGAACCGCCATTGGGCCGTCTCCGCCCGCTGGCCTGCTAAGAGCTGCGCCTTTGGGAGCAGGTGCGCCGCTCACTTGCCAAGGATTTCCTTTTCTTTGGCAGCAAGCGCAGCATCAATTTCGGCAATTGTCGCGTCCGTCAGCTTTTGCACTTCAGCCTCGGCGCGCTTGCGATCATCCTCGCTGATTTCCTTTTTCTTTTCATCGGTTTTCAAATCGTCATTGCCATCACGTCTGACATTGCGGGCAGCGATTTTCGCCTTCTCCGCATAGCTATGCGCAAGCTTTGCCAGTTCCTTGCGACGCTCTTCAGTCATGTCAGGAATCGGCAGGCGGATATTGTTTCCGTCGACAATCGGATTGATACCCAGCCCCGCATTGCGGATTGCCTTTTCAACCGGTGTGACGTTGGATTTGTCCCACACCTGCACGGACAGAAGCCGCGGTTCCGGGGCTGAGACCGTTGCCACCTGATTCAGCGGCATATTCGAGCCATAGACCTCAACTGTGATCGGATCGAGCAGTGCAGTATTCGCGCGGCCCGTTCGCAAACCGCCAAGATCATGCTTGAGTGACTCGACAGCGCCGTGCATCCGGCGTTCAAGATCGGCCTTGTTATAGGCTGGCATCAGCTTTGCTCCTCATTCTGCACGATCGTCGATACACCTTCACCAGCGAGAACCTTGGCAAGATTGCCCTTCTCGCGGATTGAAAAGACAACGATCGGAATATTGTTGTCCCTGCACAGCGCAACAGCACTGGCATCCATCACCTTCAGATCATCCGACAGGACGCGTTTGAAATCGAGTGTTTCATAGCGCCTTGCCGAGGGGACTTTCTTGGGATCGGCATCATAGACGCCATCGACGCTCGTGCCCTTGAACAGAGCGTCGCATTTCATTTCCGCCGCTCGCAAGGCAGCTCCCGAATCTGTGGTAAAGTAGGGACTGCCGGTTCCGGCCGCAAAAATGACGACTCGCCCCTTCTCAAGGTGGCGTTCTGCGCGCCGACGAATGTAGGGCTCGCAGACGCTGGCCATGGGGATGGCCGACTGGACACGAGTTTCCACACCCAGATGCTCCAGCGCATCCTGCATCGCCAAGGCATTCATCACGGTGGCAAGCATGCCCATATAGTCTGCGGTTGCGCGGTCCATGCCTTTGGCTGCACCCGCCATCCCGCGAAAAATATTGCCGCCACCAATCACGAGGCAGAGCTCATATCCTGCGTCTTTTGCTGCTTTCACTTCACCGGCCACACGAGCGACGGTTTCCGGCTCAATACCAAAATCCTGGTCGCCCATCGCAGCTTCGCCAGAGAGCTTCAGCAGGATGCGTTTGAAGCGGGGGCGTGCCATGCGCGCAAGTCTCTTTCAGGTCAGCGGAAGGAAGAATGGCGCGCACCCTAGTATGGGCGCGCGCCCTTGCCAAGCGGCGCTTAGACGCCTGCTGCGGCTGCGACTTCTGCAGCGAAATCGCTTTCCTTCTTCTCAATACCTTCACCAAGCTGGAAGCGGACATAGTCCTTGAGGACAATCGATGCGCCTGCTTCCTTTGCAGCAGCGGCAACGACGTCGCTGATCTTGGTCTTGCCGTCGATCACGAAAAGCTGGTTCAGAAGCGCGTTTTCCTTGACGAACTTCGCAACAGCACCATCGACCATCTTCGCGACGACTTCGGCCGGCTTGCCCGATTCTGCAGCCTTTTCCTGTGCAATCGCACGTTCGCGGGCGATCACTTCAGAATCAATGCCGCTTTCGTCAAGCGCCAAGGGAAAGGCAGCCGCCACATGCATGGCAAGCTGCTTGCCCAGGGCCTCAAGCTTTTCAGCCGGGGCAGAGCTTTCAAGCGCGACAAGAACGCCGATCTTTCCAAGACCCGGCGCAGCCGCATTATGGACATAGGGAACAACAGCGCCCTGTGTGACACTCAGCCGACGTGCGCGGCGCAGCGTCTGATTTTCGCCAATTGTGGCAATGTTGGTCGTCAACGCATCCGCAACTGTTCCGCCGGAGGGATAGCTTGCGGCTGCAAGCGCCTCCACATCGTCGCCAGTTTCGATTGCCAGTTGCGTGACCGTCCGCACAAAGTCCTGAAACTGATCATTCTTTGCAACAAAGTCTGTTTCCGAGTTGACTTCGACAGCCGTCCCCGTGGTGCCGTTCACAGCAACGCCGACCAGGCCTTCGGCTGCGGTGCGGCTCGACTTCTTTGAAGCCGTAGCGAGGCCCTTGGTCCGCAGCCAGTCAACAGCTGCTTCCATGTCACCGCTCGTTTCGGCGAGCGCCTTCTTGCAATCCATCATGCCTGCGCCAGACTTGTCGCGCAGTTCTTTGACCATCGATGCAGTCACTTCTGCCATCTTACTTTCCTCTAGTTCAATCAGTGCGTCGGCCCTGCGAAGACAGGGGCCTGTCTGAGAGTTGGGACCAGACCCCCCGCAAAGGCGCTTGGCCTTCGCAGGGGAGACAAATGTCAGGCTTCAGGCGCCACTTCTGCTGCA
The DNA here is from genome assembly GCA_046348625.1 of Sphingomonadaceae bacterium. Classification (GTDB taxonomy): domain Bacteria; phylum Pseudomonadota; class Alphaproteobacteria; order Sphingomonadales; family Sphingomonadaceae; genus Aquisediminimonas. Next base: position 168,115 of record JAXMDX010000009.1, on the reverse strand, counting down.
ACAGCTTCAGATGCAGGAGCAGCGTCCTCAACGACAGCCAGTGCTTCTTCGGCTGGCGGCTCATCCATAGCGCCCAGGTCAACGCCGCGCGAAGCAGCGCCTTGCTGGCCACCGCGCGTCGCAGCAGCAGAAACCGCATCACAATAGAGGCGGATTGCGCGGCTGGCATCGTCATTTGCCGGAATCGGGAAGGCAATGCCGTCAGGCGAAACGTTCGAATCAAGGATCGCCACCACGGGGATACCAAGCACATTGGCTTCCTTGATCGCGAGTTCTTCCTTGTTCGCGTCAACCACAAACATCACGTCCGGAATGCCGCCCATATCGCGGATGCCGCCGAGGGAAAGTTCGAGCTTGTCGCGTTCGCGGGTCAGCTGGAGGATTTCCTTCTTGGTCAAGCCGTGGGTGTCGCCCGAAAGCTGCTCTTCCATCGACTTCAAACGCTTGATCGAGTTCGAAATTGTCTTCCAGTTGGTGAGCATGCCACCCAACCAGCGGTGATTGACGAAGTGCTGGCCCGATGCGCGGGCTGCTTCGGCAATCGGATCCTGGGCCTGGCGCTTGGTACCGACAAAGAGGACCTTGCCGCCGCGCGCCGCAGTCTGGCTCACAAACTCAAGGGCACGGGCAAAGAGCGGAACGGTCTGCGACAGGTCCAGAATATGGACGCCGTTACGATCGCCAAAGATGTAGGGCTTCATTTTTGGATTCCAGCGATGCGTCTGGTGTCCAAAGTGCGCGCCAGCTTCCAAGAGCTGATGCATGGTGACAGTCGGTGCCGCCATGGGGATAGTCTCCTTCCGGTTGGTCCACTGGGCAGCGAGAATGAAGCCTTGAGTCCAATTGCGGACGTGGTGCTTCACACCGGTTTATGATGCCACCCATGCGGGATTGAGGGCGCGCCATTAGCGAACCCGACTACGGGATGCAAGGGGGAGCTGTATTCAGCGGAGCGCGAGCCGATTAACCTTATGTATTTGCGGAAATCAAACGCCTTGCATGCCAGGGATGATCAGTTGTCAGGGGGAAATGGGGCATTTTTTGAAGCAATGCTGGTCAGGGTTGCAAAACAGGACGTGCGATTGGGGATGTATGTTCACGCGATCGAAGGGTCGTGGATGGACCATCCATTCTGGCGATCCCGATTCCTGCTCTCGGAGCAGTCGCAGCTGGAACGGGTCTTTGCGAGCAAGGTCGAATATCTGGTCATCGATGCCGCGCGCGGCCTTGACCCCAGCCAGTTGGCGCCCGTTTTGGATGAAAGAACAGCCAAGAGCGAACGCCAACCGCTGAGTGCGCGTGAGCGGATCACCGAACTGCGCCGGGCGGCAAGCACCATCAAGCGTTCCAAGGTTGCAGTCATGGGATTGTTTGAGGACGCCCGCCTCGGCAAGGCAGTCCAGACGGCCTCGATGGGTCCAATCGTCGAGGAGATTTCGCAATCCGTCTCTCGCGATCCGTCGATCATCCTGAATATTGCAAAGCTCAAGACCAAAGACGAATACACCTACCTCCATTCTGTTGCCGTGTGCGCTCTCATGATCAACCTGGGCCGGTCAATGGGACTGGACGAGGGGCTGACACAGGAAATTGGCATGGCAGGCCTGCTTCATGATGTCGGCAAAATGGCTATTCCGGAGACAATCCTGAAAAAACCTGCAAGGCTTGACGAGCTGGAGATGGAAACGGTTCGCAACCACCCACAGCGCGGATACGAAATCCTGTCTGCGTCTGCGGGCGTGAACGAAACGGCTTTGGATGTGTGCCTGCATCATCACGAGAAGATGGACGGCACAGGGTATCCCCAGCGCCTTCCGGGCAAGGCGTTGAGCCTGTTTGCACGCATGTCGTCCGTCTGCGATGTTTACGACGCTGTGACATCGCAGCGGCCCTACAATACGCCCTGGTCAGCGTCGCATGCGCTCCAGCTGATGCAAGGCTGGGAAGGTCATTTTGATCCGGAGATCGTTGATGCGTTCATCGAAAGTCTCGGCATCTTGCCTGTCGGCACTCTCATCCGCGTGAATGACGACAAGCTGGCAATCGTGACCGGCGAGTCATCATCGGACTTTACGCTGCCACGCGCTCGCATCTTCTACTCCCCAGACCGCAAATATGACGAGCCCCTTCTCGATATCGAAGTCTCGCGAAACAAGGGTGGCTGGTCCGTACTGAGCATAGAAGACCCGACGGAATGGGGATTTCCTGACTGGAAGCGCACCAGCAGGTCAATCATCACGCGCAAGTCCAATTGACCGCAAAAAAGAACAAACAATAAACTTTTTGCTTGACGACGGAACGTTAGAGGAACATATCAACGAGAACAGAAAGGGAATACCATGCACATTATCAGCATTCTCCTGTCTTGTTTTGCGTTGTTCGTTGCACTTGAGGCAATCCGCCAAACCATTGTGTCTCGATCAGGCCGAATCCTCGAAGCTCTTGCGGGCATTGCGCCTGCCCGAACGGAAGGCGTGTCTGTTGTGGTTCCGTTTCCGGTCCGCCCGCGCGCCTCGATCGACCGGAATGAAGAAAGTCGGCTCGCCGCCTGAGATTGTCAGGATTGAACGGGTTGGGCTGCCTGCTTGCGCGCGCGCTTGACCTTGGCGTAACTCCGGATGCTGAGAGGAATGGCGGCCAGATAGGCAGCTGAAACGGCAGTCAGTGTAATCCAGGGATCGGAGAACAGAGCTGTTCCGATAAGGGCAGCGAGCAGGATCGCTTCGAGCCGGATATGGCGGCGGAGCCGGATAGAGCCCCAGCTATAGGTCGCGACATTCGAGATCATCAGAAAGGCGATGAGCCCGGCCCAAGGCGCAACGACAAAGGGTTCCCGGAACCATTCATTTTCGGTCACCAGCCAAAGATACAGCGGCGTAAAGGCAAGCCCTGCGCCCGCCGGAGCCGGAATACCCGTCAGGAAGCCGGCCGATTTATGCGGCTGATCTTCAATGTCGATCCGCGCATTGAAGCGTGCAAGCCTGAGCGCACAGGAAACCGCAAGCGCCAACGCGAAAATCCAGCCAAAGCGCGGCAATTGCTGCAACGACCAGAGATAGAGGATGATTGCAGGGGAAACGCCAAAGGCAATCACGTCGGATAGGGAATCGAGTTCGGCTCCAAATCTGCTTTCCGCCTTCAGAAGCCTCGCCACCCGACCGTCAATTCCGTCAAGGACTCCGGCCACGATTATGGCACCAATCGCACGCTCCCAATCGCCTGTATGTGGGTCCGTTCCGGTTGCTGAAATTGCATAGCGCACACCTGTCAGGCCGAAACACAGGGCCAGAGCGGTAATTGCGTTGGGAGGGACCGCCCTGAGGCTCAGCCCGCCACGCGCTGTGCGCTCGTCACTGTTCACAGGCGTATTCCGCAAACGCTTTCGTTGTCACCGAATATTCCCAGCACCGTCTCTCCCGCCACGCAGCGTTGGCCAAGGGCCACCTTCGGAGCAGTTCCGGCCGGCAGATAAACGTCAACGCGGCTTCCGAAGCGGATCAATCCGATGCGCTGCCCGGCTGCAACAATATCGCCCGGCTTCACGAACGGCACAATTCTGCGGGCGACCAGACCTGCAATCTGGGTGAAGCCGATTTTTGCGCCGTCACTGCGTTCGACGACAAAATGCTGGCGCTCATTGTCCTCACTCGCCTTGTCGAGATCAGCGTTGAGGAACTTCCCCGCGATATAGACCACTTGCTTGATCGTTCCTGCGATCGGTGTCCGGTTGATGTGAACATCAAACACACTCATGAAGATCGAGACGCGCGTAAAATGCCCATCGCCGAGTTCCGCAACAAGCTCCTTTGGCGCAGGGACGGACTGGATCAATGTGACCATACCGTCAGCTGGCGCAACAATATAGCGCTCGCTCCTTGGCGTTGTGCGGATCGGATCGCGAAAAAAGGCCAGAACCCAGACCGTTACGCCAAGCATCAGCCAGGCAAGCGTGTGCCAGCCTACCAAAGCAATGATACCGGTAATTGCTGCTGCAATCAGTGCGAATTTTCGTCCCTCCGGGTGGACCGAAGGGAAACGCCATTTTACGCCCTCACCGGGAGGGTCGTTCTTTTCTAGTGCGGCCATGACTGCGCGTTCTAGGCATGCACTGCGCCGCTGGCAAGCAGAAGCGGTTGATTGCAGACGCGCGCCGCCCTAGAGCGCTTCTCGAATTGTGACGGAGAAAGCAGCAACACATGGCCAAGATCAAGGTAAAGAACCCCGTCGTCGAAATCGATGGCGACGAAATGACCCGGATCATCTGGCAGTGGATTCGCGAACAGCTCATCCTTCCCTTCCTCGATATTGAGCTCGATTATTATGATTTGGGCATCGAAAAGCGTGACGAGACGAATGACCAGATCACCGTCGACAGCGCCAAGGCGATCCAGAAACATGGCGTCGGCGTGAAGTGTGCGACGATCACTCCTGATGAAGCCCGCGTCGAAGAGTTCAAGCTGAAGAAGATGTGGAAATCCCCGAACGGGACGATCCGAAACATTCTGGGCGGCGTCGTGTTTCGCGAGCCGATCGTCATCAAGAATGTGCCCCGGCTGATTCCGGGCTGGACTGATCCGATTGTCGTGGGTCGCCACGCCTTTGGCGACCAATATCGTGCAACTGACTTCCGCGTTCCCGGCCCCGGAAAACTGCGCCTGGTCTGGGAAGGTGAGAATGGAGAGCGGATCGACGAGGAGGTTTTTGACTATCCGTCATCAGGTGTGGCTCTGGCCATGTACAATCTGGACGAATCGATCCGCGATTTTGCGCGGGCATCGATGAATTATGCGCTCAACCGCGGTTGGCCGCTCTATCTGTCGACCAAGAACACGATCCTGAAGGCCTATGACGGCCAGTTCAAGGATCTGTTCCAGGAAGTCTTTGATGCCGAGTTCGCAGACAAGTTCGCTGCTGCCGGCATCGTCTACGAACATCGCCTGATCGATGATATGGTTGCCTCTGCGCTCAAATGGTCGGGCAAATTCGTCTGGGCCTGCAAGAACTATGATGGCGACGTCCAGTCGGACCAGGTTGCACAGGGTTTTGGTTCGCTCGGCCTGATGACATCCGTCCTTCTTTCGCCGGATGGCAAGACCGTGGAGGCAGAAGCGGCACACGGGACAGTCACGCGCCATTACCGCATGCATCAGCAGGGCAAGGCAACCTCGACCAATCCTATTGCCTCCATCTTTGCATGGACAGGCGGCCTCAAATTCCGCGGCAAGTTTGACGACACGCCGGATGTCGTGCGCTTTGCCGAAACACTGGAAAAGGTCTGCATCAAGACGGTCGAAGACGGCTCCATGACCAAGGATCTCGCGATCCTGATCGGACCGGATCAGCCGTGGATGACAACCGAGCAGTTCTTTGAGGCCGTCCGTGCCAATCTCGAAGCGGAAATGGCCAACTGGGGTTAGGCCCGGGGCGACTCAACACGTTCCCGGCGCACGCCCAAACCCACTATTCGGCCTGGTATGCGCCGAAGGAGCGGGTAGCGGTTCAATAACCTGAGTAGCCAGGGCGGCCGGTCGAGCTGCGCGCCCGGCTTAAACACTGCCCCGATGATCCGGTCCTGCGCCAGCTTCTGGCCGACTTGTATGACTCGGGTGGGAAGTCGGCGACGCCGCTCAACACGAAACAAGAGGCCGTCCACATTGCTTGCGCGCCGCAGTGGCGCGGCAAGAATGTTTGCCGTAGCCACAGCGTCCTGAATCGCAAGGTTGATACCAATGCCGCCAATGGGCGACATGGCGTGCGCCGCATCGCCAATAGCGCGCAATCCGGGACGATCCCACCGATCAAGCCGATCAAGCGCAACACTCAACAGAAAAAACTGGCTCATGTCGGTCAACACAGTATCGAGCGACCCAAGATCCGGCACCAATCGCTCAACTCGCGCCCGCATTGCCGCAATGCCTTCGGCGCGCAGCGCATCTGCCCTGCCCTTTGGAAAGATATAGGCGCACTGCCAATATTCATTGCGGTCGATCATGACCATCATGGAGCCGGCCGCGACGACTCCCCGCAGGGCCTCTCCCTTCTGGTCGCGCTTGGGCAAGCGGAACCAGAACACATCCATGGGTGCCCCGAGCACCGTCAACGGCAGCAAGCACTGGCCGCGCACCAGAGATTTGCGCCCGTCGGCCATGATGACGAGCTTGCGCGCCAATATTTCGCGGCCATTGGCCAATCTCACGCCGATGATCCGGCCCTCATGGTCAATCAATCCGACAACTTCGGACTCCATTTCGAGCGAGAACTCAGGGAACTCCGCAGCTTCGGTCTTCAAGAAGTCGAGAAAATCCCATTGGGGCATCATGGCAATGAAGGGAGCCGGAGTCTTGAGATGGCCCAGTTCGCCGAAGGTCAGATCCTGTCCCGCAATGGTCAGATTGGCCGTGGTCAATCGACTATGCGGTCTCTCGAGGAACCGGTCCAGCATGCCGAGCTGGTCAAGGATTTCCATTGTCGAGGGGTGGACCGTATCGCCCCTGAAATCGCGGAGAAAATCTCCATGCTTTTCAAGGACCAGCGTCGAAACACCGGCCCTCGCCATCAGAAGGCCGACCGTCATCCCGGCGGGGCCTCCGCCAACGACAATCACATCCGGTATCATAAGGCTGACAGATGCCTCAATATAGGGCTAAGGGGAAGACATGGCGCTCGACTATCAGACTACTGGCTTCAGCGATGCGCTGGTGATCCTCGGTGCAGCCGGGCTGGTGATACCGGCCTTCGCCCGGTTCCGCATAACGCCTGTGATCGGATTCATCCTGGTTGGCGTATTGGTCGGACCGTTCGGCCTTGGCGCAGCTGTGCCCGAGTACCGCTGGCTGGAATGGGTAACGATCAGCAATCCGAAAGGCATCGCGCCATTTGCGGAACTTGGCATCATCCTGCTGCTGTTCTCCATTGGCCTTGAGCTATCCTATGCGCGCATTTGGGCGATGCGAAAGCCCTTGTTCGGTTTTGGCGCTGCCGAACTGATCGGCTCGGCTTCGATCATAGCGGTGGCGCTCTGGCTTTTCGGCGAAACACCGGGAGGATCGCTTGGGCTTGGCCTCGCCCTGGCGCTTTCTTCGACGGCTCTCGTCCTGCCGATCGCCGGAACGACCAGTGCCGTTGGCCGCCTTGCGCTCGCCATGCTCCTCTTTGAAGATCTCGCTCTGGTGCCAATCATTTTCCTGCTGGGCGCAATTGGCCCTTCGGCCGATAGCGGGCTGGCCGAATTGGCAGGCGTTATCGGCTTGGGTGCCGCCACCGTCTTTTCGATGCTTTTTTTCGGGCGCTGGCTCATTCCACCACTCTTCGCACAAGCGGCCCGCACAAAGAGCCCTGAGCTCTTCCTTTCGACCAGCTTGCTCATTGTCATCCTGGCGAGCCTTGCCACGACTTTGGTCGGCCTATCGCCAATTGTCGGCGCGCTCGTCGCTGGCCTGCTGATCGCAGAAACCAAATATCGCGGCGAAGTCGAGCTTGCGACGGCACCGTTCAAGGGCCTCGCGCTCGGCGTATTCCTAATAACGGTCGGCATGAGCATAGACCTCGACATGATCGTGGCCGATGCGTCGTCGATCGCTGCTGCCGTTGTTGGCGTGGTGCTGGTCAAAGCCTTGGTTACGGCTGGCCTTCTGCGGCTTGGCCGGGTCCCGCGGGGGACAGCCGCCGAGACAGGCCTGTTGATGGCCTCGCCATCGGAAACCACGCTCATTGTCCTTGCAGCGGCCGCACAGGCCAAATTGATCGGCACGGACGTTGCTGCATTCTGGCAAGTCGTGACAGCCATCGGCCTGACCATCACACCAACGCTGGCGCGGATCGGGCATAGCGTCGCGCGCAGGATCGAATGGCGTCATGATGCCATGCTCGAAGGGGAAGCTGATCAACTGCAAACCGAACCGCAGACCATATTGATTGGCTTTGGGCGTGTCGGACGCCTGGTTGCCGAAATGCTCGAAGCGCACAATCGCCCCTATGTGGCCATCGAGGCAGACGTCGATCTCGTGACTGTCGCGCGGCGCGAAGGCAAACCTGTCAAATTCGGAGATGCAGCCCGTCCGGCGACCCTTGCACGGCTGGATCTCAAGGGCGCCAGCGCAGTCGTCCTGACGATGGACGATCCCGTGCAAGCCGTCCGCATTACGGCGAGCTTGCGCAAGAATTTCCCCGAACTGACGATTGTGGCCCGCGCCAGAGACACAGATCATGCCGCAGAACTTTACCGCGCAGGTGCGTCCGATGCCGTGCCGGAAACACTCGAGAGTTCGCTCCAGCTTTCGGAAGCCGTGCTGATCGACCTCGGTGTGGCAATGGGGCCGGTGATCGCCTCAATTCACGAAAAACGTGACGAATTACGCGCAGAAATTCGTGAGGCCGGCCAACTGGATGTGATGCCCCGGTTGGGCGGATTGCGCACTAGACAGCAATAGCAGCGCGAATTGCATCCAGCGCAGCTCCAGCCTGCTGACCGTCCGGACCACCGCCTTGCGCCATATCGGGCCGACCTCCGCCGCCCTGCCCGCCCAAGGCAGCCACCGCTGCCTTGACCAGGTCAACCGCGCTGAACCGGCTGTTCAACCCACCCGTCACGCCAACCGCGACTGACGCCCGGCCCTCATTGACGGCCACCAGAGCAGCAATTCCTTCGCCCAGCCGGCCCTTTGCTTCATCGACAAGACCGCGCAATTCCTTGGGGTCCAGTCCTTCAAGAACCTGGCCGGAAAACGCGACGCCAGCGATATCTTCCGGTCCGGCAGCAGCGCTCGAGCTACCACCACCCATCGCCAGTGCCTTTTTCGCATCTGCCAATTCGCGCTCGAGCCGCTTGCGCTCTTCAATCAGCGCAGCAACGCGCGCCGGAACATCTTCCGCGTTGGTCTTGAATGTCGCCGCGATGTCCTTGAGGAGCCCTTCACGCTCTGACAGCCATAGCCTTGCTGCTTCACCGGTCAGGGCTTCAATGCGTCGCACGCCGCTTGAAACAGCGCTTTCTCCGACGATCTTGAACAGCGCAATATCCCCAAGCGCATTGACATGAGTGCCCCCGCACAGTTCGACCGAATAGGCATCGCTGCCCATCGTCAAGACACGAACCTCATCGCCATATTTCTCGCCGAACAGCGCCATCGCGCCTGCCGCAATGGCATCCTCGGGCGTCATGAGCCGTGTGGAAACCGCCGCGTTCTTGCGGATTTGCGCATTCACCGCTGCTTCCACATCAGCGATTTCAGCCGGGGTCAATGCTGTCGGATGCGAGAAGTCGAAGCGGAATCGATCCGCAGCGACAAGGCTGCCCTTCTGCGTCACATGCCCGCCCAGCCGATTGCGCAGGGCTGCGTGCAGCAAATGGGTTGCCGAATGGTTGGCGCGAATCTGGTCGCGGCGTTCGGCATCGATTGCCAGCTGAACGGTCTGTCCGACAGCAATCGTTCCCGTCTCTATCCTGGCTTGGTGTGCATGCAATCGCCCGAGCGGCTTGGCCGTATCTTCCACAATCGCTCGAAAGCCATTGTCACCTGCGATTGTCCCGGCATCACCCGACTGGCCGCCACTTTCGCCATAGAAGGGCGTCTGGTTCGTCAGGATCGTCACCTGCTCGCCAGCCGAAGCGTTGTCCACGCGCTTTCCGTCCTGGACCAGAGCAACAACCTGTCCTTCGCCAACCACTGAAGTGTAGCCAGTGAATTCTGTCCCGCCGAACTCGTCGGCGATATCAAACCAGATTTCACCGGACGCCTGTTCGCCCGAACCCTTCCACGCAGCGCGCGCTGCCGCCTTCTGCTCGGCCATCGCTGCATCGAACCCGGCCCGGTCAACGCCGAGCCCTTGCACGCGCAAGGCATCTTCGGTCAGATCATAGGGAAAACCATAGGTGTCATAGAGCTTGAACGCTGTTTCGCCTGCAAGCGTATCCCCCGGCGTCATGCTTGCGGTGGCTTCATCGAGCAAGCGCAAGCCGTTCTGGAGCGTCTGGCGAAACCGTGTTTCCTCTTGCTGGAGAGTCGCTTCAATCAACGGCTGCGCCCGAACGAGCTCGGGATAGGCCGCGCCCATTTCTGCAACCAGCGATGGCACAAGCCGATACATGAGAGGCTCTTTCGCTCCCAGCAAATGTGCATGCCGCATGGCCCGACGCATGATCCGCCGCAGCACATAGCCGCGTCCTTCATTGGCGGGCAGAACGCCATCGGCCACAAGGAATCCCGATGCCCGCAAATGGTCTGCAATGACGCGGTGCGATGCCTTCATTGGGCCGGCAGGATCGCTCTTTGTCAATTCAGCGGAAGCCGCAATCAGGGTCTGGAACGTATCCGTGTCGTAATTGTCGTGGACCCCCTGCATGACGGCCGCAATGCGCTCCAGCCCCATGCCGGTATCGATGCTCGGCTTTGGCAGCGGCGTCCGTGAACCGTCCGCCGCCTGCTCAAACTGCATGAAAACGAGGTTCCAGATCTCGACAAAGCGATCACCGTCTTCGTCGGGTGATCCAGGCGGGCCTCCCGGGATATGATCACCGTGATCGAAGAATATCTCGGAACACGGGCCGCACGGCCCCGTATCGCCCATCGACCAGAAATTGTCCGATGTCGGAATGCGGATAATCCGATCCTCAGGAAGGCCGGCAATCTTTTTCCAGAGCGCAAAGGCTTCGTCGTCAGTGTGGTAGACCGTCGCCGTCAGGCGCGCCGGATCAAGCCCCCATTCCTTGGTCAGCAGGGTCCAGGCGTGATGGATCGCCTGCTCCTTGAAATAGTCCCCGAATGAAAAATTGCCGAGCATTTCGAAGAACGTATGATGCCGTGCAGTATATCCCACATTGTCCAGATCATTGTGCTTGCCGCCCGCCCTCACGCATTTCTGGCTGGAGGCTGCCGTTGAATAGGGCCGGCTTTCCAGACCCGTGAAGACATTCTTGAAAGGCACCATGCCGGCATTCACGAACATGAGTGTCGGATCATTGTGCGGCACGAGCGGTGCGCTCGGCACTTTCTCATGCCCCGTTCCCCCGAAATAATCGAGGAACGAGCGGCGGATATCGTTGGTCGAAGTCATAACTTTTGCCGCTTAGGGGAGCCCGCCGCTCGCATCAAGCGTTCCTCATTGGAACGACGATGATTCAGCACTTGCGACTCAGCCCGAACAGGCGTCTGATGCTGATATTGCGCCTCGGCGCACGTCGCCCCGGCGCCCCTTTATGCAAATAAGGAGGTGGATCATGGCGAGTACAGTCAACGGCGTCAGAGCAGTGGCCCTGGTGGGGCCAGCCGGGGCCGGAAAAACCAGCTTGGCCGAAGCATTGCTCTACGCGAGCGGCACGATTTCGCGGCAGGGCTCCGTCGAGGCAGGAACAAGCCTGGGAGACGCGAGCCCGGAAGCCAGGGCAAGACGCGGTTCAACCGAGCTCAACCTGTTCAGGCTCGATTATCTCGGAGACAGATTTGCACTGATCGATGCGCCAGGCGCCGTCAGTTTCGCAGCGGACGGACTATCGGCCCTTGAACAGGCAGATATGGCGATTGTCGTCGTGGATCCCGATCCAGCGCGGGCTGGTCTGGTTGAGCCTACACTCAAACGCATCGAAGCCCTGGGACTGCCTCACGCTATTTTCGTCAACAAGATCGATTCGGCAAAGGGTCGGATTCGCGACCTGCTGGAGGCACTTCAGCCGCTGAGTGCAGCGCCGCTGATTGCCCGGCAGATACCGATACGTGAAGGCGACGCCATTACCGGTTTTGTCGATCTCGCCCTCGAACGCGCCTTTCATTATCAACCTGGCAAACCGTCTGAGCAAATCGCCATTCCGGACGCACTGGCGGAACGGGAGTCGAGCGAGCGCTTTCACATGCTTGAACAGCTTGCCGATCACGATGACGCACTGCTTGAACAGCTGCTTTCAGACGAAACCCCCGACATCCAGACAATTTTCAGGGATTTGGTCACGGAAACGCGCGCGGGTCTCGTGGTTCCCGTCATGTTCGGATCGGCACTGAACGGTTTTGGCGTGCGCCGGTTGCTGAAGATGTTGCGGCATGAAGCCCCTGGAGCGTCGGAAACCGCAATGCGCCTCGGAACAAACGGCAGCAGTGTGCAGGTTTTCAAGATTGCAAATGGCGGTTCGGTCGGCCGACTCGCACTGGCGCGCATCCTTGGCGACGGCCTTGCCGAAGGGGCTGAGCTCATCTCCGGCGATGGCGAAGCCGTTCGGGTCGGGGCACTGTTCAGTGTTCAGGGAGACAAGACGATCAAGCTGTCGAAGGCCGAGTCTGGGGACATTGTCGCGATTGCCAAGGCGGACAATGCCAAGCCCGGCATGCTGCTTGGCAGGCAAGCGCATGGCGACGCTTCGATCCGCCTGATCGACCTGCCGCCTCGCAATGCCAGCCTGGCCATAGCGACCCGCGATCGCAAGGATGACGTGCGCCTCTCCACGGCGTTGCACAAGCTGGTCGAAGAAGATCCCGCCCTCGATTGGGGCCATGATGATGTGAGCCATGAAACCGTGTTGCGCGGAATCAATGACGAGCATCTGTCTGTCACGCTGGCCAAGCTCAAACGCCGTTATGGTGTGGAGGTCGACGTCCACCCGCCACGGATCGCGTACAAGGAATCGATCCGCAAGGGCATCACACAGCGAGGACGCCACAAGAAGCAGTCGGGCGGCCATGGGCAATTCGGGGATGTCGTTATCGAAGTCCGCCCCCTGCCGCGCGGCGAAGGATTTCGTTTCGATGACAGGATCACCGGCGGTGCCATTCCAAAACAATGGATCCCCGCCGTCGAAATGGGCGTGCGCGACGCTATGGAGAGAGGTCCGCTAGGCTATCCCGTGGTCGATGTGGCAGTCACATTGATCGATGGCTCATTTCACAGCGTCGACAGTTCCGAGCTTGCCTTCCGCATCGCCGGGCGAATAGGCATGAGCGAGGCACTGCCGCAATGCCAGCCCTATCTGCTCGAACCCATGTGCCACCTTGTGATTGACACGCCAAGCGGCGCCACATCCAAGGCGAGTTCAACCATCTCGAGCCGCCGTGGTCAAATTCTCGGCATAGGATCACACCCAAGTTGGCAGCGCTGGGACCGGGTTGAAGCCATCATCCCCGAAGCCGGCCTGCACAGCCTAGATGCCGAATTGCGGTCAATGAGCCAGGGACTTGCAAGCTTCTCTGCGCGCTATGATCACGTCGCCGAACTGAGCGGAAAGCTCGCAGACGACGTGATCAAGCAGGCAGCGCTTGCAGCTTAGGCGAAGTTGTAAGGCCCACCCTTTTCAAGCGCGCGCTGCCAAGCGGGCCGGGCATGGATCATCTTGACGAAAGCATCGAGCTTCGGTCGCGTGGCCGTGCGCCCTTGCATGGCAGCAACTTCGGCAGGGAAACTCAGCATGAAATCTGCGGCTGAAAGGCTGTTCCCGATGAAATGCCCGCTGTCGTTAAGCTGGCTTTCCATATAGTCGAAATGGCTGTTCAACTGTTCGTCAATCCGCGGCAGGATGGGGCCTGCAGCCTCCCCAAGGCGACTGGCATATAGGCCGAGCAGGATCGGCGTCATGACCGAACCTTCAGCAAAATGGATCAGCTCCAGATGCCGGACATGATCGTCAGTACCGCGCGCCGGAACATAAGCCTCACCACCATGCCGCTCGCAAATATACTCGGTAATTGCCCCGGATTCGCAGATCACCCGCCCATTGTCCTCAATGACAGGCGATTTTCCGAGCGGATGCACCGCCGCGAGTTCGGGCGGCGCCAGATTTGTAACGGCATCGCGCTGATAGTGGCGAATTTCGTAAGGCCTGCCAATTTCCTCAAGCAACCAGAGGATTCTTTGCGAACGTGAATTGTTCAAGTGATGGACAATCAAGGTCATTCAATAACTCCCACTATAAATGCGCCGACCAAATCCATGCCGCCGCCTTAAACATTACAGTTCCATCGACCAAATGGTTGCATAATTTCTGCGACAAATGTTCAAAAAAAACACTTTTTTCTTCGGAATCAAGATTGCGGATCAATGGCGCTGCCGGGCCGATACGAGAAAAAAAGTCCGTTGCATCTGCAACCGCGTCATCTCCGGCCCCGGCAACATAGGAAAAAATGACGGATTCCGCACGAGCATTCTTCCAGCCTGCTTGTCCAAGTATGTTCCGGACATGATCGGGATCGGAAAAGGCAAAGGGTCCTGGCGCGAAGGGCTGCGGAGGCGGTGGCGGCGCAGGGAGGAGAGCCGGAATTTCAACAGCCCAATCATTCTCTGCGCGATCCATAAAACAGGAAAAAACGAGTTGCGCATCGGCACTCGCGATTTCGGCAAAATGCGAAAAGGCAGCCACCGGGTCATCAAAGAACATCACCCCGTGCCGGGAGACCAGCATATCCGGACGCCAGTCATTGCCGGACCAGCGGGTCGCATCGTGAATTTCAAAGCGCACGCGGCCATCAGTGTTGCGCGCCCGCGCCGCAAGAGCGAGCGACTCAGACAAGTCTATGCCGACAATGTCAGCCGTTGGCAGCCGCTCGGCCAGCGCGAAAGACGTCGCACCTGCACCGCACCCAATATCAAGAATGCGTGCATCAGGGCTGATCCTCGATGCAATGCGATCCACGAGAACGGCATTGAGCTCCGAAAGACTCCGATCGGTGCGTTCAAACTCTGCAGCCCAGTTGCGCCCAACCGCTCCCTGCCAGTCTGCTGCATTGGTCATGACATGCCCTTCCTGTTTGCCGTTGCGCGCGACGCAAGTTCCCGGACAAATTTCGCAGCCGCGATGGCCGTCACACCATTGACGTCAAAACGGGGATTGAACTCGACGATGTCCGCCCCCACGATCTCGCCCGTCACACGGTCAAGAACGTTGAGCACATCGCGTACGTTCAGTCCGCCAGGCTCTGGATGGGAGACGCCCGGCGCAAAAGCCGGGTCCAGCCCGTCGAGATCAAGGCTGACATAGACGGGCCCGGACAGGCCGGGCACATTGCCCGGGGCAAAATTTCGCATGCCGATGATGTCGACGCTGAAGCGTTCCGCCTGCTCCCGACAATGTCTGTTGAGCGTCCGGATTCCAACCTGCACAAGCCGGGCAGCAAGCCCGTTCTCCATGATGCGCGCAAAGGGAGACGCATGCGATCGCGGATTGCCCTCAAAATCGTCGTATAGATCCGGGTGAGCGTCGACATGGAGAATGGTGATTTGCCCATAATGCGCGTGCATGGCCTGAAGCACCGGATAGGTCACGGCATGATCGCCCCCCAGCAGGATCGGGATCCCTTGCTCGTTCAGCGACTCGGCAACGACCTGGCGGATCAGATCATCATCACCCGGGCCTTCCGTGAGGGCCAGGTCACCCTTGTCGACCAATTGAAAATCACGGCCGATTTCCATGCCGTTTTCGCATGCAGTATTCCCGCGATCGCTCCATAGGGCATCCCTGATCAAAGGGGGTGCAAGGGCGGCCCCGCGCTCGAACGAGCTGTTGCAATCGGTGGGCAAGCCAATGAGGTGAAAAACGGGGTCCATCAGCCCATCCTTGCTGCAATGACGGGCAAGCGCAATCCGCACTTGGCATCAACAGCCAAAAAGACCCGCTGCGGGGGGAGCAGCGGGCCTCTGGTTGCATGAAGCGGGGCGCGACTAGATGTCGTCGTCCGCTTCGGGTCCTGTCATCATCTCTTCGGCAACCACTTCGATCTTGCCGCGAATGGCCTTCTCAAGTCTTTCCGCAACCTCGGGATTTTCCTTGAGATACATTTTCGAATTTTCGCGCCCCTGCCCGATCCGGATCGAGTCATAGGAAAACCAGGCGCCGGACTTTTCGACAATCCCGGCCTTGACCCCAAGATCGAGAATTTCGCCGGTCTTCGAAATGCCTTCGCCGTACATGATGTCGAACTCGACCTGCTTGAACGGAGGAGCCACCTTGTTCTTGACCACCTTTACCCGCGTCGTGTTGCCGACAATATCGTCCCTGTCCTTGATCTGGCCCGTGCGGCGAATATCGAGGCGGACAGACGCATAGAATTTGAGCGCGTTGCCTCCGGTCGTTGTTTCGGGAGACCCGTACATGACACCGATCTTCATGCGGATCTGGTTGATGAAGATGACCGTGCAGTTCGAACGGCTGATGGAACCCGTGATCTTGCGCAGCGCCTGGCTCATCAAGCGCGCCTGCAAGCCGACATGGCTGTCACCCATTTCGCCTTCGATTTCCGCGCGCGGAACCAGGGCTGCCACCGAGTCGATCACCAGAACATCAACTGCGTTGGAACGAACAAGCGTATCGGTAATCTCGAGCGCCTGTTCGCCGGTATCGGGCTGGGACACGATCAGTTCATCGATATTGACACCAAGCTTCTTGGCATAGCCGGGATCAAGTGCATGCTCGGCATCGATGAACGCTGCCGTTCCGCCCTTCTTCTGGGCTTCAGCAATGGCATGAAGCGCCAGGGTCGTCTTGCCCGAGCTTTCCGGGCCGAAAATCTCAATCACCCGCCCCTTGGGCAGGCCGCCGATACCCAGCGCAATGTCGAGCCCGAGCGATCCGGTCGAAACCGCCTCGATCTCGATCGCCTCACGCTGGCCCAGCTTCATTGCCGAGCCCTTTCCAAAAGCACGATCAATCTGTGCGAGTGCTGCTTCGAGCGCCTTTTCCCTATCCATATTTCCTGCTGTCCGTTCGGAATCGATCAATTTCAGAGACGCTGCCATGGCCGTTACCCTCACCCGCCGCAAGCCGATTCCTGCGGTTCGGTGATCCGTGTATACATTTTGTTCCTATTGAACAAGAGGGGAACAGAAAAAATATTCTCTTTTCGTTCCGCGGAACGTTGAGAGTATTTCAGCCTGCCCGACTGGCGTTGGCCATCATGACGTCGCGAACGGCTTCAGCAAGCTGATGGACAGAAAACGGCTTGGGCAGGAACGCGATATTATCGAGGTCAATTGTCTTGCGGAGCTGTTCTTCGGCATAGCCTGACATAAACAGGATCGGCAGCTTGGGACGGGACTCGCGTGCATGGCGAACAAGCGTCGGTCCGTCCATAACGGGCATCACCACGTCCGACACGAGCAGGTCAATGTCATCCCTGCCGTTCATGATCTCCAGCGCTTCTTCGCCATTTGCGGCGGTCACGACTGTATAGCCGTTCCGCGTCAGCGCCCGTTCGGCCACGGCCCGCACCATATCCTCATCCTCGACCAGCAGGATTGTTCCCGTTCCCCAGGTTTCCGATGGCTTTTCCTTCACCTTGACCAAAGCGGGGGCCGGCTGAGACTCAACCCGGTGGACGGGCAGATAGATGACAAAGCTTGTCCCCTCCCCCGGCTTGGAATCGGCGAAAATGAAGCCGCCGGATTGTTTCACGATCCCATAGACTGTCGACAGGCCAAGACCGGTCCCCTTGCCCACTTCCTTGGTCGTGAAAAAGGGCTCGAACACCTTGGGCAGCAATTCGGGCGCAATGCCGGTTCCCGTGTCTGACACGCTCAGTGCCGTATAGTCTGCAATCGGAAGGATATCGCTGCCAAGCTTGCGAACGTCCGCCGTGGATACCGCATAGGTCTGGATCGTCAGTGTGCCGCCGCGCGGCATTGCGTCGCGTGCATTGACTGCGAGGTTGACGATCACTTGTTCAAGCTGGCCGGGGTCAGCGCGAACGGCACCCAGATTGCGGCCATGCTTGACGTTCAGCGTGACTGTCTCGCCCAGCAGCCGCTTCAGCAGGTTCGAGATCTCCGAGACAATGTCGGGCAACTGGAGGATCTGCGGACGCAAAGTCTGCTGCCGGGAAAAGGCAAGGAGCTGGCGTGTCAGGCCTGCGGCCCGATTGGCATTGCTGCGGATTTGTTGGATGTCATCATAGTCACTGTCGCCGGGCGTGTGGCGCATGAGCATCAGGTCGCAGTGTCCGAGGATACCAGTCAGGATATTGTTGAAGTCATGCGCGACGCCTCCGGCAAGCTGGCCGACGGCCTGCATTTTCGTTGCCTGCGCCACTTGCTTCTTGAGCTTCGATTCCTCGCTGTTGTCCTTGATCGACAGAAGGACTGCCGCATCTCCAAGCCCGCGTGCGCCGGCGATGGTCAGGGCAACAGGTTCTTCGGGCTGATCGCGCAACCGCACCGCGATGTCCCCCGTCATGGCCTGGCCCGACGCGAAGCGCCGCACGGAATCGGCAACTGCCGCCTTGTCTTCCCGAACGACAAGGTCGCCTGGGTAAATCGGCTTGGAATTTGGCGGCAGGCCGACGGCGCGGCAGAACGCATCGTTCAGGAAGAGAAAACGCCCGTCACGATCCGCCAGTGCCAAGCCCAATGGCAAAATGCCCAACAGTGACTGGATGTGGGCGATCCCGCCGCCGTGACCAACGGCATGGCCTTCGCCATCTTCATCCAGAAGGATGATCAGCGTCGGAGAATCGGGATTATCCGCTTCAATGGGGATCTGGAGCAACCGCAACGGCGTGCCTGCCGGACCATCCTTCACAAACCGGATCGCACCGTTTGAATCGGTCTCGAGCAGTGTGACAAAATCCCGGCCCTCGACGCTGCTGTCTACCTTGCCGCTGGCACGCAGCATGAAACTGCGGCTTGCACTGCGAACGCGACCTTCCGGACCGATCAACACCGCCATCATGCCGGCCTCGCCAATGCGAATACCGGCAGGCCCTTCGATCAGCCGCTTTGCTTCGGCAGCCAGATCAATTGCGTTGGCTGCATTGAACCGCCAGATCAGATGATCCTCGCTGCGTCCGCCACGCAGCACTTCTGCGTCAAATGTCATGAGATCGCGGCGAAGGCCTCGCAGCATGCAGCGCCCATCCCGCCAGGCGACACGACCAGCCTGGGTCAGCGCCGCAGTATCTTCGTCGCTCAACCCAAGCGCTGGCGGCGCTGTCGGGCCGCTGAACCAGCTTTCATGCAGGGCATTGGCGCAAACGAGGCGGCCGACCCTGTCGGTCACGGCGACTGCCACATCGCCATTGTCCGCTGCTTCGCGCACCAAGGCCCAGTCAAAATCGACCTGCGTGTTCGCGACGGGCGGATAAATGGTCCGGAACACCTGCAACAGCGCCGCAAGCACCAAAGTCGTCGCAGCGAAGCCTGAGGCCAAGAGGCCGTCGCCGGATCCCCAGAAGACAAGCGAAGCAGAACCAACCGCTGCAAACAGCACGGCAACCAGCAATGTCCGGTCACTCAGGCGCGATAGCAGAAGGGATCCCCGAACAGGCGGTCGCTCAATCGGTGGGGACGTACTGGCCATCAACTTGCCTGCTTGCGCCGCTCGGTCCGCGCGCGCCACTTGCGGCCAATGCTCCACCGCCAGAAGAAGGACGACACAAGATAGCCCACAGATGCGATCACTACCGACATGACCAGGGTTCCCAGTGCCAAAGGTCCGGACTTTGCAACCAGCCATTCGGCCCAATGTGTCGCTTGCCCGGTCGCAGGATGGGTAACCTGCGGGACGGGAGACATCGCGTCAAGCCGCAGCATCGCGGTTCCGACAAGGTAGGCAACATAATAGAATGGCGGGATCGTGAACGGATTGATGAGCCATGTCACGGCCGCAGCAATCACGAGGTTTGCTCGGGTCGGCACTGCCGCCAAGGCCGCGACCATCGTGTGGGCAACCGGAATGATTGGGGCAATCAGCAACCCGACCGCAACGCCTCTGGGCACGGAACGCCTGTTGAAGCGCCAAAGATCAGGCCGCAAGAGATGGCGAGCAAACGGCCGGGTCCAGCGGTTCCTCGCAATCCAATCGCGCGTAGGCAGTTTCCGTCTGAAATTTGCGAACAGCCTGCTCATCCACGATCCTTCAGGAGTCGGGCCGCTTCGCGCTTCCAGTCCTGTTCCTTGATATGTTCACGTTTGTCATGGGCCTTGCGGCCTTTTGCAATGGCCAGTTCGACTTTGGCGCGCCCGCGCGCGTTGAAATAGATACACAGCGGCACCAGGGTCATGCCCTGGCGCGCAACTGCGCCATGCATCTTGTTGATCTCCCGCTCGTGAAGCAGCAACTTGCGGGGGCGCTTCGGTTCATGATTGAAGCGATTGCCATGGCTGAATTCGGGAATGTTCGAATTGACCAGCCAGATTTCATTGCCCTTCACTTCGGCATAGCTCTCGGCAATCGAGCCCTCTCCAAATCGCAGCGCCTTGACCTCTGTTCCGGTGAGCGCAATCCCGGCTTCATAAGTCTGGTCGATGGCATAATCGAACCGCGCGCGCCGGTTTTCGGCGACGACCTTGACCTTGTCACTGCTGGGGCGGGGACGTGCCATCAGATCAATCCAGCAATCTCCAGAGCCTCGTCGACAGCGTTGCGCGCAGCCGATCCGGGGCCGGTCATCGGCAAGCGAAGCTCATCGGTCATCCAGTCGTGGATCCGGCTGAGCGCATATTTGGTAGGTCCGGGCGAAGCATCGGCGAACAAGGCACCGTGCAACGGATGCAATCTGTCATCAAGCGCCCGGGCCTGCGCAAAATCACCGGCTTGGCATGCAGCCTGAACGTCGGCGCAAAGCCGCGGAGCAACATTCGCTGTCACAGAAATACAGCCGACCCCGCCGGCGCCATTGAACGCGACTGCCATGTCGTCATTGCCGGACAATTGGCAGAAGTCCGAGCCGCACCCGATACGATGGGTGGAAACGCGCGCGAGATTCCCGCTGGCATCCTTGATTCCGATAATGCTGGGTATCTCGGCCAGCCTGATCAGCGTCGCAGGCTGGATGTCAGTCACTGTCCGCGCAGGAACATTATAGGCAATAATCGGCAAGTCGCTGTGGTCTGCAAGATGGGCAAAATGCGCGTAAATGCCTTCCTGGTTTGGCCGGTTGTAATAAGGGGCGACCACCAGGGCTGCAGTAGCACCGGCCTTTTTGGCAAAATCCATGTGGCGGACAGCCGTGGCAGTATCGTTCGAGCCGCAGCCGGCAATGACAGGCACTCTCCCGTTTGCCTGTTCGATGCACAATTCAATGACGCGATAATGCTCATCATAAGACAGGGTGGCACTCTCCCCGGTGGTCCCGCAGGGAACGAGTGCACTCGATCCGCTGGCGATTTGCCAGTCCACAAACCGGCGAAAAGCCTCCTCGTCGATCAGCCCGTCGCGAAAAGGAGTCACCAGAGCCGGAATTGAGCCCGAAAACATAGGACCAGTCCTTCAAATCTTCATCACTTTTCGCCATATAGCGATCATGATGAACGTTAAGCATTACACGCGGCCAGATAGGAGTGGACCCCCTGCCCTGTCCAGCGTTGCAACACGATTTGTCACCTCAATGCTGCTCGCAAGCTCCGCGCTGGCGACAAGCGCCGCAATTGCGCAGATCCCGCAGTCCGCAACGCCGCCTGTGCCGTTCGTTTCCCGGCCAGCCGATCCGATTGCCAATGCCGTCTCCGAATGGCGCATGCTCAGCCAGTCCGGAAGCTACTCCTTCACGAGCTACGCCAATTTCCTCATCAACCATCCCGGCTTTCCGGATTCGTCTGCGATCCGCAAGAATGCCGAAAAGGTCTTGCGGGCCGACGGGGAGTCAGCCGAACTCGTCATTGCCTTCTTTCGCCGCTATCCGCCATTGAGCGCGACAGCCGGTCTGCGCTTCGCCGAGGCCCTTTCAACGCGCGGACTGCGCGAAGAGGCAAAATCGGCGGCTCGCAACGCATGGATTGGCGGTGCGCTTGCGCCTGAGGACGAGACCCGATTCTTCAGCACATTTGCGGATTCGATCCAGCCAGCCGATCATGACCTGCGCATGGACCGCCTTCTCTGGGATCGGGCTACAACGGCGGCAGCGCGGCAACTTTCGCTGGTGAGCCCGCAAAGACGGGCCATTTTCGAAGCACGGCTTGCCATGCTCACCAAGGCACCAGACGCCGCCGCGAAGTCCGATCTGGTCGTGGAAAGTGCGAAGAACGATCCAGGTTTCCTTGCCGATCGCAACTGGTGGCAGCGCAATACGGGCCAGTTGATTGCGTCGCGCGAATTGCTGGCCGCTCCGCGCGCCTTGATCAGCCCCCCGCGGGATCCCGGAAAATGGCTGGACATCCTCTATGTGACCGCCAAAGCGGCGAGCAACGACGGACAGTTCAGTCTCGCCTATAATATCGCGCGGCAACTGCCCGAAACCTATCCGGTCGGCACGATCGTCAACGAACGGCCATTTTCGGAACGGGACACCTATACTGATCTGGCATGGCTTGGCGGTCAGGCCGCCATGACTCAACTCGACCGACCGAAAGATGCCGTGGCGTTGTTCAATCTATATGCAAATGCTGCGCAATCGGCCCAGACTCGTGCAAAGGGATTCTACTGGGCTGGACGCGCAGCAGAAGCTGCAGGACAGCAGGATCTGGCAGTCACTTACTACACGAGCGCCGGCGCCTATTTTGATCAGTTCCACGGCCAGCTCGCGCTCGAGCGCCTTGGAAGGCCGGTTGCGCCGCCGCAAACTGCGCGCATTGTTGAAATTTCGGCGGCGCAGAGGGAAGCCTTTGAAAAATCGCCACTTGTGCAGGCTGCGAAATATCTCGGCGCGCAAGGCCTTTGGCAGGAACAGACGAAATTCGTTCGCGCGATTGCAGCAAAGGCCACAACCGATCTGGACTCAATCCTTGCCACTGAACTGGCGCAAAAGATCAACCGGCCCGACCTTGCCGTCATGATCGGCAGAAACGCTCGGGCTGCAGGCTTGGGCGATTATCTGCGCACGGCCTTTCCGCAGGTTCAGGTGCCTGACGATATCGCGGGCAGCTGGACGATGATCCACGCAATTGCGCGACAGGAAAGTCAATTCGATCGACAGATCGTCAGCCACGCAGGCGCGCGTGGCCTGATGCAATTGATGCCGGGCACCGCGCGCGAAACAGCATCGGTGGCCGGTCTGAACTACGATCCGCTGGCATTGTATGACACCACCTACAATGTCCGCCTCGGCTCAACCTATTTCGGCCAGATGATGGATCGCTATGCCGGAAGCTATGTTCTGGCGGTCGCCGCCTACAATGCCGGGCCCGGCAATGTAGACAAATGGCTGCGCACAATCGGTGACCCTCGCTCCGGGATGGACGTCCTGACCTGGATCGAGCGAATCCCGCTTTCCGAAACACGTGACTATGTCCAGCGCGTTCTCGAAAACGCGGTCGTCTACGACATGCTCAATCCGCGCAGTGCGAATATCAAGAGCCCGACGCCGCTTTCAGCCTATCTTGGGAAGTCAAAGCCGGGCTGACCCTTTACTCGCGAGGCTGGACTGTCCAATTCTGGCCACGTGATATCAGCGCCTGAAGGTCGGCGGTCTTACCTTCCGATGCCTTGGCATTCTGCGCCATGACAGCAGTCTCGAAAGTCGGGCGGGGGTCGTCATACAGCACACCCAGGGCCATGGGGAACGGACCGAACGGCATTTCGACCAGCATATGGGCCACAGCGCGATTTGTGACGTCGTGCACAATAACACCGGCAGCCTGCCAATCGCCATCTGCGACTTCGACCACCTTGAGGGTCAGCCTTTCGAAATCCATCGCGATGCCCTTTGAACCGCCGGCAAACAGCATCGGCTGCCCGTGTTCAACCCAAAGCTGATTGTCGGCGTGCGCCTTTTCGGTGAAGTCCGCAAAAACGTCCGCATTGTAGACGATGCAATTCTGGAAAATTTCCACAAAGGCAGCGCCCTTGTGCGCATGAGCGGCTTTCAGCACGGAAGGAAGGTTCTTGTTCACGTCAAAGCCGCGCGCAACGAACCGGGCACCAGACCCGAGTGCAAAGGCACATGGGCGAGCCGGCCGGTCTACCGATCCGAACGGTGTCGATGGAGACCGGGTCCCCTCACGCGACGTAGGCGAATACTGCCCCTTGGTCAGGCCATAAATCTCATTGTTGAACAGGAGAATCTGGCAATCGAGATTGCGGCGCAGCAAGTGCATGGTGTGGTTGCCGCCGATCGAAAGCGCATCCCCGTCGCCTGTGATGATCCAGACATCCAGTTCCGGATTGGCAAGCTTTACGCCAGTGGCCACTGCAGGCGCACGGCCATGGATCGTGTGGAAACCATATGTTTCCATATAATAGGGAAAACGCGAGGAGCAGCCGATGCCGCTCACGAACACGGTATTCTCCGGCGTTGCCCCAATCTCGGGCATGGTCCGCTGAACAGCCTTGAGGATCGCATAGTCGCCGCAACCGGGACACCAGCGAACTTCCTGATCGGTCTCCCAATCCTTCGGCGTGCTCGTCTTGACGGGGGTCATGTCGTTCATGCGAGTTCTCCCTCAATCGCGGCTTCGATTTCGGCAATGCGGAATGGCTGCCCGCTCACCTTGTTGAGTGGTTTGGCGTCGACCAGGAACTGGTCGCGAAGCACGGTCTTGAACTGGCCGGTGTTCATTTCGGGCACGAGCACTTTTTCATAGCGCTTCAGCAGTTCCCCGAGATTCGATGGCAACGGCCAGATGTGGCGAACATGGATATGCGCGACGTCATGGCCCTTGGCGCGCGCATTCCTGACGGCCTGATGAATCGGGCCATAAGTTGATCCCCAGCCGACGATTGCGAGCTTCCCGCGATCTTCGCCGATGATCACGTCCTGTTCGGGGATATGCGCCGCGATCCCGTCAATCTTGTTCTTGCGGATGTCGGTCATCGCCTGATGGTTGGCGGGAGAATAGTTGATATGACCTGTATCGACTTCCTTTTCGATTCCGCCAATCCGGTGCAGCAAGCCGGGCGTTCCGGGCTTCACCCAGGGCCGCGCAAGCTTGGAATCGCGACCATATGGCTTGAATCCGCCTTCGGGAACGGAATCGAGGAAAGCAACCGGGAACGGCTTGAAGGTAGATGTGTCAGGCACTCTCCAGGGTTCCGCAGCGTTGGCGATGTAGCCGTCTGTCAACAGCATGACCGGCGTCATGAACTGTGTCGCAATCCTGACCGCCTCAATGGCGCATTCGAAGACATCGGCGGGCGATCGTGCAGCAATCACCGGCATCGGCGTGTCACCATTGCGGCCATAAACCGCCTGATAGAGGTCCGATTGTTCTGTCTTGGTCGGCAAGCCTGTCGAAGGTCCGCCCCGCTGCGAGTTGATGATGACAAGGGGGAGCTCGGTCATCGCGGCAAGCCCCATGGCCTCACCCTTCAAGGCTATGCCTGGACCCGATGAAGATGTAACACCCAATTGCCCGGCATAGGACGCGCCAATCGCTGAGGCGATCGCCGCAATCTCGTCTTCCGCCTGAAATGTCGTCACGCCGAAATGCTTGAGGTTTGAAAGATAATGGAGGATCGCTGATGCGGGCGTAATCGGATAGCCGCCGAAGAACATCTTCACACCCGCAAGCTGGCATCCCGCAATGAGGCCGAAAGCCACAGCCTCTGCACCCGTGATCGTGCGGTAAAGGCCAGGCGCAACATGGGCAGCTGCGATGTGTCGTTGCGCGATTGGCGCCGCTCCAGCTTGTCCGATTTCAGCCGTCTCACCATAGGCATGGCCGGCATTCAGGGCTGCAATATTGGCGTCGGCCAGAACCTTGTTCTTCGCAAACTTGCTGTTGAGCCAATCGACAATGGGCTTGCGGTCCCGATCGAACATCCAGAGTGCGAGACCCAGCGTCCACATGTTCTTGCAGCGCAGGGCTTCCTTGTTGCCCAGCCCAAAGGGTTTGACCGCGTCCATCGTCAGCTGGGAAATGTTGAAATGAATCAGCTGCCAGTTCGCAAGGCTGCCGTCTTCAAGCGGATTCGACTCATATTCGGCCTTGCCAAGGTTGCGGGCAGAGAACTCCCCGCTATCCGCAATGATCAGCCCGCCAGGTTTCAGGTCCTTCACATTGGTCTTGAGCGCTGCCGGGTTCATCGCAACAAGCACATCTGGAGCATCGCCTGCGGTGTCGATTTCGTCGGAACCGAAGTTGATCTGGAATGCTGACACTCCGAACAACGTCCCCTGAGGAGCACGGATTTCTGCGGGAAAATCCGGAAACGTCGCAAAATCATTGCCTGCAAGCGCCGATGAAAGGGTGAACTGTCCGCCGGTCAATTGCATCCCGTCGCCGGAATCCCCGGCGAAACGAACCACGACTGCTTCGGAAGGATGATTTGCTGGGCTGGAATTCTTTGGATCGTCAATCTTTTGCGCGGCGGAAGCCATCAACTCTGTCCTGCGATTGTATCATTGTTACGAGGCCCCCTAGACCGGATTCGTCGCGACGACAAACTAGTAAAACTCCCGAGGCGCACAATCTCTCTTTGCGCATGGACGAAAGGCTCCGTCCGGATTAGTCCTCGTCTGCAACGTAAAAGGAGAATATTGGATGGCTGAGCATTTTGTCCGACCTGATGTAGCGATGTTCCTGCAATTCTTGAATAGCCAACCTGGTCCCAAAATGCAGGAATTGCCGGTAGCAGACGCGCGCAACATGATGTTGGCTATGCGTCACGTCGCGGACGCTGAAACGGGCGAACTCTCGGTTATTCGCGATCTTGCCATCCCCGGACCGGCGGGCACCATTCCCGCTCGACTTTATGATGCTCGCGAGAACCGCCAGGCCGGACCGGTCATGGTTTTCTTCCATGGGGGCGGCTTCGTAATCGGCGACATTGATACGCATGAGCCCTATTGCGCCGAAATTGCCCGCCAACTCGACATCCCGGTCATTTCGGTCGACTATCGTCTGGCGCCGGAACACCCCTTCCCGGCCGCACCCGAAGACTGCGAAGCGGCTGCCCGTTGGATCGCAGACAATATTCCCTGCACCGGTCTCATCCTTTCAGGCGATAGCGCCGGCGGCAACCTGACAGTCGTTACGTCCATGGCGCTGCGCGACAACCCGGCTTCGGTCCCGGTAATTGCCCAGCATCCGATTTACCCGGCGGTTTCGGCCCATAATGATTGGCAAAGTTATCGCGATTTCAATGAAGGCTTTCTCCTGACCAAGGAGGGCATGGAGTGGTTCATGGACGCCTATCGCATGGATCCGGAGGATCGGCGCGCGAACCCGCTTGAGCATGATCAGAGCGGCATGCCGCCGAGCCTTGTCGTAACGGCAGGCCTCGACCCGCTACGCGATCAAGGTCGTGCCTATGTCGAAGCCCTAAAAGCTGCTGGCGTGCCGACAGTTCACCTCGAAGCAGAAGGCAATATCCACGGCTATATCAACTTGAGGAAGGGCATCCCTTCGGTCCAAGGCGATATCGACGCGAACGTCGCAGCATTGAAGGCGTTGCTGGCAGACGTCATGGCAGACGCATAGTGGACAAACATCTATGAAGTCCGTCGCCGATCTTCCTTATCGGCCATGTGCCGGGGTCATGTTGATCAACCCGGCAGTTCAGGTGTTCGTCGGGCAAAGGCTGGATAGTTCTGCCGATGCCTGGCAGATGCCGCAGGGCGGCATCGATCCGGGCGAGAGTGCGGAAGACGCCGCACTCCGGGAACTCGGCGAAGAAACGGGCATTGCGCCGCATCTTGTGGACATCGTCGCGCGGTCGGCGGGTGAACATCTCTATGATCTCCCGCCGCATTTGATGGGCAAGATGTGGGGAGGCCGATATCGCGGTCAGCGACAGACATGGTTCCTGATGCGATTTCGGGGAACTGATGATGATGTGAACATTGCGACCAAGCATCAGGAATTCCGGGCATGGCGCTGGGTCGGACCCGATCAGCTCGAAAGCCTGATCGTGCCGTTCAAGAAGGAGCTGTATCGCAATGTCGTCGCCGAATTCGCACCCCATTTTTGAACCGCGCCCGGCAAGCTGGTGGGAACGCAATGCCGTGCCCAAGCTCATCGGCTTCTGCTGCGCCCAGCCGCAGATCATGAAGGCGCGCAGCCGTATTGTGCCCAAAGCCGAGGGCGATGTGCTCGAACTGGGGTGCGGCGGCGGGATCAACATGCAGTTTTATGATCCGGCCAGGATAAAGAGCTTTTCGGGCCTCGATCCATCGCCGGCCCTTCTCGATGCGTCGCGGGCGGCGGCCCAGGCAAAAGGCATGACGGCTGACATTCGCGGGGGCATTGGTGAAGCCATGCCATTTGCAGACGCAAGTTTCGATACGATCCTGGTGACCTTCACGCTCTGCTCTGTCGATGAACAGGCGCAAGTCCTGAAGGAGATGCGTCGCGTACTGCGTCCCGGCGGCAAGGCACTGTTCCTTGAACATGGTCGCGCACCCGATGCTTCGGTTCAGGCGTGGCAACGCCGGATTGAGCCGGTCTGGAAGCGCATCGGCGGCAACTGTCACCTGACCCGAGCCATAACCGGAGCCTATGAGGCAGCAGGCTTCAAGATAGACAATGCGGACAAGACCTATATGCCGAAGACGCCCCGTCCCTTTGGCTGGATCGAATGGGGCGAAGCGCGGAACTAGCCGTCCGGATCGCCCACATGCCGCTTGCCGCGACGTTCCGCGAGAGCCACCTGTTTGTGACGTTCAGCATAACGCTGTCGTTGTTCTTCGGTGCGTGACGCGACGCAATACGGGCATTGTACACCTTCAACATAGTCGACCGATGCGCAGTCCTCGGAACTGAGCGGCATGCGACAGGCTCGGCAGAGGCGGTGACTGCCCGGCGCAAGCCCGTGGCCGACCGAAACACGCTCATCGAAGACAAAGCACTCACCTTCCCAGAGGCTCTCTTCCTGCGGCACGGTCTCCAGATATTTGAGGATCCCGCCTTTCAGATGCGCGACGTCTTCAATGCCCTCTGCCCGAAGAAAGGCAGTGGATTTTTCGCACCGTATCCCGCCGGTACAGAACATCGCGACCTTCGGATTGTTGCCAAACTGCGCGCGATGCGTCCGAAACCAGTCCGGAAACTGAGAAAAGCTGCGCGTTCCAGGATCTAGCGCGCCTTTGAATGTCCCAATCTTCACTTCATAGTCGTTGCGTGTATCGATCACGATCGTCGCAGGATCGCTGATCAGCGCATTCCATTCCAGAGCGTCCACATACCGGCCAACATCCCGCGATGGATCAATGCCCGGAATACCCAGTGTCACGATTTCCTTCTTGAGCCGCACTTTCATGCGGTGGAAGGGCATATGGGTCGACGAAGAGAATTTGACGTCCAGTTCAGCGCAGCCGGGCAAGGTTCGAATGTGCGTCAACACGGAATCAATTCCGGCCTGCTGCCCCGCGATTGTGCCGTTGATGCCCTCCCTCGCCAGCAAAAGCGTGCCCTTCACGCCTCCTGTCTGACAGACATCGAGCAGTGGGGCCCTCAAGGACCCCGGATCATCAAACGGCGCAAAGTGATAAAGTGCGGCAACGGTAAACATGGACATCAGCTCTTCGCCACAGTCAGGGTCAAGCCAGAATCCTGACCGGCATCGCGGTAAAGCCATGCAGGAAACAACTGGCGAGACGCGTCGGTTCGCCGTCCAAAGAAACGGTCCAGTTTCGCTCGACAATCTCGCCGATCAATGTCGCGAGCTGGATCTCAGCCAAACGGGCGCCTACGCACCGATGCACACCATGGCCAAAGCCGACGTGCCGTCGGGCGTTCTCGCGCCGGACGTCGAAAAGGTTCGCGTTGGGGAAGATCGCCTCATCGCGATTGGCGGAGATGTACCACATCACCACCTTGTCTCCCTTTTTAAGCGACTGGCCGCCGAGTTCCGTATCCGCAAGGCAGGTACGCCGCATGTGTGTCACGGGAGACTGCCAACGGACAATCTCCTGCGCGGCATTCGGAATCAGCGACGCATCCTTGCGCAACAGGTCCAGCTGGTCGGGGAAAAGATTGCAGGCTTCAATGAAGCCGCTCATCGAATTGCGGGTCGTGTCGTTTCCGCCAACGATCAGCAACGCGATCGTTGCGATCCGTTCCGCCGGCGTCAGGTTGCCCATCGCCTCGCTGTGAACCATGCGCGACAGAAGATCATCCGAAGGGGGCTGGGCGCGCTTTGCTTCGAGCAGGGCATCGAAACGCATGAGCATCTGGCCCATTTCCATCATGAAATAGGCACGGCGTTCCTCGTTGTGATCGGGCCTGACATCGCTCGCCAGATCAGACCAGCGTTTGAGGTCGGCCCGCTCCTCCCATGGAAAATCGAACAGGATGCACAGCATGCCGATCGTCAGGGGGATGGAAACGCGCTCGACCCAGTCGAACGTCTCGCCAATCGGCAGCGTATCGAACAATTGCTTGGTCCGCTGCCGCACCTGCACTTCACGATCGGCCATCTGGCTGGGGTTGAACGCAGGCGCAACGACCTTGCGCTGCTCCGTGTGCCGCGGCGCATCCATCGCGATGAAGTTCGGGAACTCGCGCTCGCCATAGGAATCGACAATGGTGATGTTGCCGAGCTCATAGGACGAAGAAAAAACTGCAGGGTTGATCTCGACCTGTTGAACCAGATCATGCGTGACGACAGACCAATAAGGGCCATAAGGGCTGTCAGCCCGGAAACTGACGGGCATCTCCGCGCGCAAACGGGCAAACGGCTCTTGCCACCTGTTTTCGGTATAAAGGCTGTTATCACTGACATCGAATGGATTGAGCGCGGCAGGCATTTGTTCAGGTCCCTTTATTGAGCAGTAAAGCCGCCATCGACCACAAGTTCCGATCCGGTCATGAAGGCTGCCCGATCCGAAGCGAGGAATGTCACTGCATCGGCAACATTTGCGGCCGTTCCAAAGTGTCCGAGCGGATGGAGTTGCGACAGTGCCACGCGCGTCTCATTGTCGCCTGCGCCGGATCTCTCCGAAAAGCGATGCACCAGATCATTCCCCATATCCGTCTCTATGATGCCCGGATGGACGGAGTTGACCCGGATCTTGAGCGAAGCGACTTCCAGCGCGACACCCTTCGTAAAGAGCCTGACCGCACCTTTTGAGGCATTGTAACAACTTGCCAAGCCGCTCCCCATTATGCCGGCTACCGACGAGAGGTTGATGATCGACGTTCCGCCGCTCCATTTTGCGGAGCGTTCAGCCATAGCAGGAATGGCATGCTTGCAGCCGAGGAAGACGCCTTCGACGTTCACGGCGTGCAGCGTGCGCCATTCGTCCAAAGTCGTCTCAGTAACCGGCTTGGCAAGAAAAAGCCCGGCATTGTTGACAAGGATGTCGAGCCCGCCAGCTTCGGTCTTTGCAAACGCAACCGCATCCACCCATTCGCTCTCGCTCGTCACATCCTGTCGCAACGCAAGGCCGCCGAGTTCCCTGGCCAGATCTTCCGGCGCCTCCAGGTCGCTGACGATGACACGCGCGCCAGCCCCCGCCAGCGCTCGGGCCGTAGCCAGTCCGATTCCGCGTGAAGCCCCCGTCACAAGCGCGACGCGCCCTTGAAGTTCCGTCATGTCCCTCTCCTTTGTCGAACAAGCGTAACAGGCCCGTTCGACAGGGCAAGCGCTGCGTTAGCCTGCTTTCACCCGCTGCCTGAATTTGTGGAGCAGCGGTTCGGTATAACCGTTCGGCTGGGACACCCCTTCGAATATGAGTGCGCGCGCAGCCTGAAATGCAATGCTGTTCGGCGTCAGCTTTCGGTAAAGCGGATCTTCGGCATTCTGCGCGTCAACCTTGGCGGCCATCTTGGCCAGCGCCGCATCGACCTGGGCTTCGGTTGCAACGCCGTGCAGTAGCCAATTGGCAATATGCTGCGACGAAATGCGCAATGTAGCCCGGTCTTCCATCAGGCCGATGTCATGAATGTCCGGCACCTTGGAACAGCCAACGCCCTGATCGATCCAGCGCACGACATATCCGAGGATCCCCTGAGCATTGTTCTCAAGCTCTTCACGAACCTCTTCTTCCGTCCAATTATGCCCCTTCGGCGAAACCGGGATTGTAAGCAGCGGATCCAGACTGGGCGTCGGCTCCTTTGCCAATTCGGCCTGCCGCGCAAACACGTCGCACTGATGATAGTGAATGGCGTGGAGCGTGGCCGCAGTCGGCGATGGGACCCAGGCGGTATTGGCCCCCGCACGCGGATGGCCGATCTTCTGGACCATCATGTCAGCCATCATGTCGGGTGCGGCCCACATGCCCTTGCCGATCTGCGCCCGTCCCGAAAGGCCACAGGCAAGTCCGATCTGGACATTGCGAGCCTCATAAGCCTGGATCCAGCTGGACGTTTTCATGGCGCCCTTGCGGATCATCGCACCGGACTGCATCGCAGTATGCATTTCATCACCGGTACGATCGAGGAAACCGGTGTTGATGAAGACGATCCTGTCTCGCACGGCATAGATGCAGGCCGCTAGATTGGCGGATGTCCGACGCTCCTCGTCCATCACCCCAACTTTCACGGTGTGGCGCGCAAGGCCATAAAGATCCTCGACAGCGTCAAACAGGTCATTCGTGAACGCCGCTTCCTCGGGCCCATGCATTTTCGGCTTGACGATATAGACACTGCCGGCGCGCGAATTCTTGAGTTTGCCTAGCCCTTTGAGGTCATGCAGGGCACACAGGACGGTGAACACGGCATCAAGAATGCCTTCCGGTGCTTCGGACCCATCCGGAAGCAGAACTGCAGGATTGGTCATCAGGTGGCCGACATTGCGCACGAATAGCACGCTGCGGCCATGGAGGACGACGTCTCCCCAGTCGCGGTCAGCTTCAAGCTTGCGCGTCAATGTGCGACCGCCCTTTTCGAAGCTTGCTTCCAGATCGCCACGCATCAGGCCAAGCCAGTTTGTGTAAGCCGCCACCTTGTCTTCTGCGTCCACCGCCGCAACCGAATCCTCAAGGTCGACAATCGTCGTCAGGGCTGCTTCCAGAACGACATCGGCAATGTTGGCCGGATCCGTCTTGCCGATTGGATTGGCCGGATCGATCACCAGCTCGATGTGCAGGCCATTGTGCCGGAAAAGCCAGCCACCCGGCTTCCGCGCTACCAACTGCGCCGGGTTGGCCAGATGCGGAGTCTCGCCCTTCCAGTCCGCCCAGGCGCCAGCGGCAAGCGGCACGGCCGCATCGAGAAATGCCTTGGCGCGTCGGATGACAGCGTCGCCGCGCTGCACGTCGTAGCCGCCGGGCCGGGCCGGGGGTGCGTCGAGCGCATCAGTGCCATAGAGGGCGTCATAAAGGCTTCCCCAACGCGCATTTGCGGCATTCAGGACAAACCGGTCATTGAGCGATGGCACTACGAGTTGCGGCCCGGCCATCGTCGCTATCTCGGCGTCCACATTGGCTGTCCCGATCGTGAAGGGCGCAGGCTCGGGAACGAGATAGCCGATTTCGCGCAAGAAGGCTTGATAGGCAGGCATGTCTGCAATCGGACCGGGGTTGGCGCGGTGCCAGTCATCGATTCTCGACTGAAGGGCGTCCCGTTTGGCAAGCAAGGCGCGATTCACCGGAACGAAACGGTCTAGTATCGCGGCAAGCCCCGACCAAATGGCTTCGGCCGCAATCCCGGTTCCGGCAATCGCTGGCCCTTCGACGAATCCGGCAAGCTCTTCCGCAACCTTCAGGCCGGCACGATCGACATAAACAGACATGAAAAACCCCTTCGAAAATTCCGGTGA
This sequence comes from Sphingomonadaceae bacterium, assembly GCA_046348625.1. GTDB lineage: Bacteria > Pseudomonadota > Alphaproteobacteria > Sphingomonadales > Sphingomonadaceae > Aquisediminimonas. The sequence continues at coordinate 134,640 of JAXMDX010000009.1, read as the reverse complement.
CGCGTTCTTCCTGGGGAGGGGTTGAATCGCGAGGGCGCTATGCCGAGCGCGCCGGGAATTGGCAACAGTGGCTTGTATTGAACTCCGCGCTATAAGCGCTGCATGTCGTCACTTACTTCGCAGGAACGGGCTGCCCTGGAAATTGCAGCCGACGCACCAATGCTTGCCCAGGTCGAAGACTGGGCCGCAGTCAATTCAGGGACCGGAAACCTTGCCGGGCTCGACCTTGTGTCCAGAAAACTTGCAAACGCCTTTGCTGCCCTGCCGGGAACAATTCGCCTCGTCGAGGCCGAGCCTGTCGAAGCGGTCCTTGCCGACGGGTCTGTAAAGGCCATCGAGCGTGGCAAACATCTCCATCTCGCTGTCCGGCCGGAAGCCCCTGTTCGGGTATTGCTGACTGGACATATGGATACGGTGTTTGCCGTCGATCATCCTTTTCAGTCGCTCCGCTGGCTCGAAGCCGGTGTCCTCAACGGCCCGGGGACAGCCGACATGAAAGGCGGACTCTCTGTCATCCTCGCTGCTCTTGGCGCGCTTGAAGCGTCGCCCTGGGCAGGGCGGATCGGCTATGACGTGCTGATCAACTCGGATGAAGAGACCGGCAGCCATGCCTCGGCCCGCCTGATCGCGGAGCTGGCGAAAGGCAAGATTGCTGCGCTGACTTACGAACCGGCTTTGCCGGACGGGACTCTGGCCGGCGCGCGGCCCGGCAGCGGCAATTTTTCAATTACAATACACGGCAAGGCCGCGCACGCCGGGCGCAACCCGGAAGACGGACGCAACGCATTGCTGGCAGCGGCCGACCTGGCCCTTCGCCTCAACGCGGCAAAATCGCCTGGATTGAAGGTCAATCCGGCACGGATCGACGGCGGGGGACCCAACAACATCGTCCCGGACCACGCCATTCTCCGCGTCAACATGCGACCGATGTCACCCGACGACATGATTGCCGCAGAGAGCATGCTGAAGAACAGCATGGCTGCCATATCGCGCGAACACGGGGTTCACTGTCACCTCCACGGTGGTTTCAACCGCCCGCCCAAGCCAATCGATGAAGCTGCCGGAAAGCTCTTCGCGCTGGTCCGCGATTGCGGAAACGATCTCGGTCTGGCAGTAGCGTGGAAAGCGACGGGGGGCGTTTGCGACGGTAACAACATCGCCGCGTGTGGCGTACCCGTCGTGGATACGATGGGCCCGCGTGGCGGTGCCATTCATTCTGACGAGGAGTTTCTGATCGTGGACAGCCTGGCCGAGCGCGCGCAGCTTTCGGCGCTTACCCTTATGCGGCTTGCAGAAAAGGGCCGCGTATGACCTTCCGGATTCGCGCCGCCAATGCGCTTGATCTGCAGCCGCTTTACGAGATGGCAAAGCTGACCGGCGGGGGCTTCACCAACTTGCCGCCTGACAGAAAATCGCTCGCGGCAAAAATCGAAAAGTCCATGCTCGCGTTCGATCGTGACGATGATGTGCTGGGCGACGACCTGTTTGTGCTGGTCCTTGAAAACACCGAACACGGTGAAGTTCGAGGCACCTGCCAGCTCTTTTCCCAGGTCGGGCAGAAGTGGCCGTTCTACTCCTATCGCATTGGGGCGCTGACACAGCACAGCGAGGAGCTCGGTCGCACGTTCCGGGCAGATATGCTGACCCTGTCGACGGACCTTGAAGGATCGAGCGAAGTCGGCGGGTTGTTTCTTCACCCCGGGGAGCGGGCTGGCGGTCTCGGCATGCTTATTGCGCGGAGCCGCTACCTCTTCATCCGCAATCATCGTGCTCGCTTTGGAGACCGGATTCTGGCGGAATTGCGGGGCATCATCGATGAAGCGGGCGGATCGCCATTCTGGGATGGCGTTGCAGGACGCTTCTTTGGCATGAATTTTCAGGACGCCGATCAATTCAATGCGGTCAACGGCAACCAGTTTATCGCAGACCTGATGCCAAAACACCCCATCTACACTGCAATGCTGCCCGAAACGGCACGAGCCGTGATCGGCTTGCCCCATCCTTCGGGCCGCGCCGCAATGCGCATGCTCGAAAATGAAGGCTTTCGCTGGGAAAACTATATCGACATTTTTGACGGTGGGCCGACGATGACTGCGCGCACCGATATGGTCCGCAGCATTTGCGAGGCCCAGGACAGCACGATTGTCGATATCCAGCAGGGTGGAGAGACAAAGGTGCTTGCAGCGCATGGCCGACTGTCGGGATTCAAGGCGGCCTATGCACACATCAGTCCGGTTGACGGCGGCGTTCTGATCGACCCGGAAGGCGCAAAGGCTCTGGGCGTAGGAAAGGGCGACACGATCACTCATGTCGCGCGGTGGTAAGATGGCAGTTGTGGAGATCAATTTCGACGGACTGATCGGCCCGAGCCATAATTATGCCGGGCTGAGCCTCGGCAATCTGGCGTCCGCAAAAAATGCCGGCGGCACGTCGCAGCCTCGCTCGGCTGCCCTTCAGGGCATTGCCAAGATGCGTGCCAATATTGCTCTTGGCCTGACGCAGGGAATCTTCCTGCCACAGAGCCGGCCGGATCGCGCCTGGCTGGCATCGCTCGGATGTACTCCCGAAACGGCACCGGCGGGATTGCTTGCCAACGCCCTGTCCGCGTCGTCAATGTGGGCCGCTAACGCTGCAACAGTTTCGCCTGCCTCAGACACTGAAGACGGGACATGTCACCTGAGCGTCGCGAACCTCGTGACGATGCCGCATCGCAGTCACGAATGGCAGGGCACATTGGCACAGCTCCGCTTGGCATTCGCCAATCCAGCCTTCACTGTGCATGGCCCTGTTCCAGCGCCGTTTGGTGACGAAGGCGCTGCCAACCACATGCGGCTTTCGGCGACGCATGATGCGCCGGGCGTCGAGATTTTTGTTTACGGTGTGACGGGCGGCCCCTTCCCCGCACGCCAGCACATCGAAGCATCACGGTCTGTCGCGCGGCTCCATGGTGTCTCGCGAGCGCTATTCGTCCAGCAATCAGAAGAAGCAATTGCGGCCGGAGCCTTCCACAACGACGTTGTCGCTGTTGCAAACGAGCGTGTCCTCTTCGCACACGAACTGGCTTTTGCAGACAAGGACAGTTTTTACAGGGATCTGCGGGCGTTGCTGCCACAGGTCGAAATCGTTGAGGTTCCCACGGCCGCTGTCAGCCTGTCCGATGCCATACAGTCCTACCTGTTCAATGCCCAACTGGTGACACTGCCAAACGGCGGGATGGCATTTATCCTGCCGACCGAAGCGCAAGACAACACGCGGGTTTGGCGTTGGCTCTCGGACTTGGTCGCGGGTAATGGCCCGATCCGCCAGCTGATCCCCGTCGACGTTCGTCAGTCTATGGCCAACGGCGGTGGTCCGGCTTGCCTTCGGCTGCGCGTCGTCTGTGATCCGGCAACTGTCGACCCCCGCTTCCTTGTTGATGACGCTACGTTGGACCGGATCGAAGACATCGTTGCCACCCATTGGCCCGAAGCAATCGAACCGGGCCAGCTTGCCGACCCTGACCTCTGGCACCAGATTGGCCAAGCGCGCGCGACACTGCTGCTGGCGCTCGACCTTGGCGAATTGGCGTAATCGACTGCTGCAGGGCCGTCACTCAAAGTGTCGGATTTATTTACAATTAACCATAAATCTGAACAGATGAATCCCCGATTCCCGGGCTTGGCTCGATGCTTGCTTAACCATTTCCTATGGGAGCAAAGATAAAAAGACTATTCGTCATCAAGACCAAATGGGAAGCGTACGCCATTATCTATGCGCTGGCGCTCGGGTCGGTAGAACGTGGCATTATCTACCTCGATCAATATCCCGGTGTCGGAGGAAAACTGCTCTTCCTTGCGTGCACCGGCGCAGTCTTCATGGGTGGCGCCAAGATCCTGGACGCTGTGCGCGCTCAGGTCTGACCGGCAGCCGCCGCAATCTGAGCGGCATCATAACCCAGCAAGCCACCCAACACCTCAATGCTATGTTCGCCAAGCAGCGGCGGTGCCTTCGGCGTGACGACGGGTGTATCGGCGAGCTTCAAAGGGGAGCCGATCAAGGGCACACGCCCGGCAAGCGGGTGGGCAACGCTCAAGACCATGTCACGTGCAATGGCTTCGGGCGCCGACAAGGCCGTGCGCATGGACCGGACTGCGCCACACGGCACCCCGACACGCCGGAGTTCGGTGAGCCACCATTCGCTGGGATGCTGGCGGATCAGGTCCCGAAGGATCGGAATCAGCGCCTCGCGATGGATTACGCGTGCGCTATTCGTTGCGAAGCGTTCGTCATCGGCGATGTCCGGCCTTTTCAGAAGTTCGCGGCAGAGGTGACCGAACTGATGATCGTTCCCGACAGAGATCACAATGGCGACATCAGCAGTTTCAAAGGTCTGGTAAGGCACGACCGTGGGATGGGCATTGCCATAGCGGATCGGCTCCTCGCCGGAAACGAGCGCGCCCGATCCGACGTTGGCCAGCATGGCCAACTGGGCATCGAACAGCGCCATGTCGATATGCTGGCCAAGCCCGTCCCGATCCTTGGCGATGATAGCTGCAAGGATGGCCTGCGCCGCAAACATGCCCGTGAACAAGTCGGCAACTGCCACGGCCACCTTTACAGGCGGCCGGTCCGCGTCACCATTGATCGCCATCATGCCGCCTTCGGCCTGAATGACATAATCATATCCCGGCTCTGCCGCACGCGGACCATGGCGGCCGTAACCGGAGATCGAGCAATAGATGAGGCCAGGAAACTCTTGGGAAAGCTGGTCATAGCCAAGTCCATATTTGTCCAGGCCGCCCAGCTTGAAATTTTCGACAAGTACATCTGACGTCGCCGCAATGGCTTTCACAGCCTCTTGCCCGGCCGCGCACGACAGATCGATCGCAACGGATTTCTTGTTGCGGTTAGCGCACAGATAATAGGCAGATTCTCCCGCCGCATCAGGCGGGCCCCACGCGCGCGTATCATCGCCCCCATGCGGGTTTTCGACCTTGATCACTTCAGCACCGAGATCGGCGAGGATCATCGTACACCAGGGGCCGGCAAGGACACGCGAGAGATCAAGGATGCGGCGGCCGGTCAGGGGGGCGGGTCTTTGTGTCATGACCCTCTCTGTCGTTGCCCGAACCTAAAAGTCAAATCGCCAATCGCGCGGCGCAGCGGCGTTCACATAACTGCCATGATCCGGAAGCTAAAGTTTCAAAATCATGTCGAGTCCCAGCCGAACCGCCGCATTGCGTCAATTCATTCTCTACGGGCTGATCAGTTCTGTTCTGATTGCACTGTCGAGCGAGGCGCAAGCGCAGGATTCTCCCCAATCGATGGCGGCGACAGAAGACGAGGTGACAGACATTGTCGTTACCGCACCCCGCATTAGAGGCTCGATCGAAACCGACATACGGCCCGATCTCGAACTCGATCCGGTGGCCATCGAAGGCTATGGCGCTTCGAACATCACCGAACTGCTTGCAGCTCTATCGACGCAAACACGGACTGGGCGCGGAAGAGACGGGGGTGCTCCGGTTGTGTTGCTCAATGGGCGACGAATATCGGATATCTCGGAAATCCGGGATATACCTTCAGAAGCGATCCAGCGCGTGGAAACTTTCCCGGAGGAAGTCGCGCTGAAATATGGTTATTCGGCGGACCAGCGCGTCGTCAATTTCATCCTCAAGCCTGAGTTTTCCGCCTATTCGGGCGAAGCGGAGTTTGGCGGACCAACATCTGGCGCACGCTCCGATGGGCAGTTACGGGCTACATCACTCCAGATCGGAAAAAACGGACGGACCAATTTCAGCGCACAATATGACCGCGCTTCAGGCATTTTCGAGAACGAACGCAGTATTTTGCAGCCAATAACCGGGCAGGCCGAAAACCGCTCCCTGTTACCATCGACGGAGCAAATTCAGCTCAATTCGGTCTTCAATCGCAATCTGGACAAGCGAACGAGCGCGACGCTCAATCTGAAATTCGATCAGACCCGCTCAGCTTCCTCTTTTGGTCTGTCGGCCCCAACAACTGGAACACCCCAGCGACTGGATCAGGATGCGCGTGCCCGCTCCGCCAGTGCAGGACTGACGCTCGATGGCAGCGTCGGCACGTGGCAATGGACCGGTACATCGACCTACAGCGTCGGCACGAGTCGCACCTTGACCGACGTGACGGCTTCCCCCGGCACTCGCGATGTGGCGCGATCTCGCCAGACAACTGCCAATACGGTTTGGACGGCGACTGGCCCGGTCGCCGAACTGCCGGCAGGCGCCGCTACGGTATCCCTTCGCGCCGGGTTCGAGCGGCGGAGCTTACAAAGTACGTCCGTCCGGACCGGGATCGTGCAACACGCGCGCCTTGGCCAAAGTGACGCAACTACGCGCGCCAGCCTCGATATCCCGCTTGCCAGCCGACGGCGCAACATTGCCGCTCCACTGGGCGACCTGTCGATTAACCTCAACGTCGCCTATCGCCATGATTTCGGCGGGCTGACATCCTATGGTTACGGGATCAACTGGTCCCCTTCGCGAAGCCTGCACTTCAGTGCCAGTCTGGCAGCAGCTGAGGGCGCACCTTCCCTGCAACAATTGAGCAACCCTGTAGTGACGTCACCTGGCACCACGGTCTACGACTATGCGCGCGGCGAATCCGCGCAGGTCACGATCATTGGTGGCGGCAATCCGCTTCTCAGGACAGAACGCACGCGGGACCTCAAGTTGGGGGTCAGCTATGAAGTTCCAAAGGTCTCGGGACTGACACTCAGCGCCAATTACTATCGCAATCGTAGCCGCAATCCCCTGTCCGCTTTCCCCGAACTGACACCGGATGTCGAAAGCGCCTTTCCAGATCGCGTCGTTCGGGATTCCGCGGGTCGCCTGATCTCGATCGACCGTCGCACGATCAACTATTTTTCGACAAGCAGCGACGAACTTCGCTGGGAAATCAATTTTTCGAAACAGACCGGGCCGCAAGGTCGGGCCGGGCTTTCAGGGCTAGGTGCCGCTGGCAGGTCTCTGGCAGGCGGCTTCGGATCTGGCCGCGGAAGCTTTCGTGGCGCCGGTCCGGGCAAGCGGGTCCAATTTTCGCTATCGCATACCCTCAAACTGAAAGACGAAGTTCGCATCGATTCCATCCTGCCGCCGCTTGATCTGCTCAACGGCGGTGCGACCGGCGCATTCGGGGGCACCCCGGAACACCGGCTCGATCTGGAGGGTGGCTGGTACAATAATGGGTTCGGCATCCGCGCGACAGCCGCATGGCAAAGTGCGACGCGCACCAAGGGCGGGCTGGTGACGTCGGGCGGCACGACTTCGGACCTTCGCTTTTCGAGCCTTGCGACAATCAATCTGCGCATTTTCCTCAATTTCGATCAGCGCAAAAAACTTGTTGAACAGGCTCCATTCCTCAAGGGCAGCCGGATCCGGTTGCGCATCGAAAACATCACCAATTCAGTGCGCTCCGTACGTGACGATCGCGGGCTGACGCCATTTCGATACCAGCCGGGCTATCTCGAACCAATTGGCAGGACGATAGAACTCAGCTTCCGGAAGCTTTTCTAGGAGCCTGCACCATCATTCAGGCCGACAAATCCGCTTGGATGATGCGGGCCAATGACAAGCTGCTCGACTATGCCAATCCCGTCTGAAGCCGCGCCACCGCCTTCGTGGCGTGCCGAGCACAGCGTCTGTACATGCAGATGAGGCAAGAGCAGGGGATCAAGCGCATCAGGCCGGAAATCCTCTCTCTCGATGGCCAATTCGCCTTTCCAGCCGCCATGGGTCCATTCCGGATGGCCATAGCCGATGCCTTTCATCTGGAATTGTGCGATTGGCGTCCAACTCACCTGATGATCCCGACCGGATGGATCGACCACATCAAGCGTCACTGATCGAGCATGACGTGTCCCCGGCAACCAGTCGACCGTGAAATGTTCGTCCCGCAAATGCAGGACATCGCCTTGAGCTGCGCCATCCATGGCAAGCGCTGCCCGGCTGTTCCAGGGCGCGCCGGTTTCATCCTCATTCACATGCGCAAAAAGGGAGAGATCGGGAAAGTTCGTTGGTGCCCAAAGCCAATAGAATTGAGGCAAGGCCATCGGCACAACTGGTTGTGTATCTGCGGCGCCAATAGAACGAACACCCCAGCTCCTGTCTCGTGTGCCAAGACCGTGGCTATAATCAATCCGCTGGCCGTCGACGGATGTCCAGCCCGTCACGCGCATGTTCTGGGTGAAGCGGGTCAGATCCATGAAGAGTCGCGGCCCGCTGCGCCGGGTAAAGCGCGGTTCCTGCAACGGCCCGGCGCGTCCTGTGAAAACTACATCAGCTGCGACGCCTTCATGGTCATCTATGATCAGCCGAATCTTTTGGAGCGGCTCGATCACTTCAATCCGGATCGGACCGACCTGGAGGTCCATGCGCTCCATGTTCAAGAGACGCGAAGCGTGGACGCAGTGCTGGGTTCCGTCGCGAAGGGTCGAAAAATGCGCGTCGGCAATGTTCAGGTGTGGATAGACGCCAAATGCCGCAGCAAAATAGCCGCTGCCGTCCGGATTATAGCCGCAGAAGAAATAACGATCATAGAAATTCCGGTCCGTGCCGGAAAAGGCAATCGGCTCTGGCGTCTGGTGGATCGGATACTCATCGCCCTTGGTCAGCATCAATGCCTCTCCCTCTTCGCTCTAAGTCCGACAGCCGCCTCACTGGAGCTTCGTACCATGCCAATCAGGCCAATATGCCGCTAAATGCAACAACAGCTGAAGCTTCTCCTTCGCTTGCATTCCAGACGGCACCTGAAACCGCAATGAAATCCGCTCCCGCCGCTACAAGTGGCGGAGCATTCTGTGGCGTAATCCCGCCAATCGCCACGCAGGGCAGCGGAAACAGGGTATTCCACCAGCTGAGGATTTCAGGTTCCGCAAAATATTCCACCTTCTTTGTACCGGTCGGATAGAATGCGCCGAATGCAACATAGTCTGCTCCGGCTTCGCCCGCTTCCATCGCAAGGTGCCGGCTGTTGTGGCAGGTGACGCCGATTTGCACATCCTTGCCAAGTATCGCACGCGCATCGCGAGGATCGCCATCGTCCTGACCGAGATGGACACCGTCAGCGCCCAGCCTTTTGGCCAGGCTGATACTGTCGTTGATGATGAACGCCGTATCATGGTCCGCGCAGATCTTCTGGAGCGGCTCCGCAGCGCGGGCAATTGCATGATCATCAATGCCCTTGAGGCGGAGCTGGAATGCTGCAACCGGTGCCGCGTCCAGCGCTGCCCTGAGGCGATCTTCAAAGCCTGCCGACAGAGTTTGCGGCGAAATCAGATAGAGCTGGCATGGCGGACGCCGTTCCCGATGGAAGCGTTCCGCGAAGTCCGGGTCCAGATCCTGTTCGTCCATCCCCTTCCAACTCAGCCCTTGAAGGTCGAGGCAGCGTAAATTTCATCTATTGCGCCCCCGAGCGAGGCATTGAATTCATCGTCGCTCATCCCGGCGCGCAGATCCTCCAGCAAAGCGCGGCTGAAGCTCGCAATGATGCCGCGATTCTTGGCCAGTTCCACGCAGGCTTCGGGCCTTTTGTATCCGCCCGACAGTGCCACCACACGCAGTACTCGCGGATGGTCGACCAGAGCGTCAAAATGGCCCGGCTTTACGGGCAGGGAGAGCTTGAGCATCACCTTTGCGTCACCCGGCATTGCCGAAAGTTGCCGAGCCAGCTCTTCGAGCAGGATGGCATCTGCTTCGGCCCGTTCAGGGCTCTTGATGTTCACCTCCGGCTCCAGGATCGGCACAAGGCCGCTTGCCAGCACCTGCAGGCCGACTTCAACCTGTTGCGCCACGATTGCAGCGATGCCATCGCGGTTGGCAAGGTTGATGACCGATCGTTCCTTGGTCCCGAACACACCCAAACCGCGGGCGCGGGTGAGAAGGACATCGAGGTCGGGCATGGGCTTCATGAGCTGAACGCCGTTTGCTTCGTCCTCAAGGCCCTTGTCGATCTTGATGAAGGGAACGACACCGCGCTCAATCAGGGCCTGTGGTGCCGGAACGCCACCGACCTGGCCGTCCATGGTCCGCTCGAAGAGGATAGCACCCAGGACCTTGTCCCCGGTAAATGCCGGCGAGGTGATGATGCGCGAACGCATGGCGTGGATAAGGGCGAACATTTCCTCATCGCTGCTCCACGCGCCTTCCTCAATCCCGTAGCCCTTCAAGGCTTTGGGTGTGGATCCGCCACTTTGATCCAGCGCGGCAATGAATCCTGAACCCGTCGCAATCTTTTCGGCCAAATTCAATTCGGACATGATCTTAATAAACTCCGCTAAATTTCTGTATTACTGATCTATCTCTCGAGAGCCTCGACGCCAGGCAACACGCGACCTTCCATCCACTCGAGGAAGGCGCCGCCCGCAGTCGAGACAAAAGTAAAATCCGCCGCTACCCCTGCATGGTTCAGCGCTGCAACCGTATCGCCACCACCAGCCACCGACACCAGAGATCCTTCGTTCGTCAGCGCGGCCGCCGTACGGGCCAGGGCCACAGTCGCAGCGTCAAATGGTGGTGTTTCGAATGCCCCCATCGGGCCATTCCAGACAAGGGTTCGGCAGGTCTTCAATACATCCGCAAGTGCTTCGACTGCCGCAGGCCCCACATCTAGGATCATTTCATCGGCCGCGACCTCGTGCACGTTTACAGTGCGTGTCGGCGGATTGGCCGCAAACTCCTTGGCGACGACAACGTCATAGGGCAAATGGACGGTGCAGCCAGCCTTGTCCGCCGCATCGAGAATGTCGTTGGCGGTGCCTGTAAGATCATGTTCGCACAGCGACTTCCCGACATTGACGCCACGCGCTGCGAGAAACGTGTTCGCCATGCCGCCGCCAATGATCAAATGATCAACGCGAGCAACAAGGTGCTTCAGGACGTCCAGCTTGGTCGAGACTTTCGCCCCACCCACAACCGCTGCAACGGGCTTATCGGGGCTTCCAAGCGCTTTCTGTAGCGCCTCAAGTTCGGCCTGCATGGCCCGACCGGCAAATGCGGGGAGCGCGTGGGCAAGCCCCTCGGTGGAGGCGTGCGCACGATGCGCGGCAGAAAAGGCGTCATTCACATAGAAATCGCCCAGCTTCGCCATCTCCGCCACCAAGGCAGGATCATTCTTCTCTTCGCCACCATGAAAACGCGTGTTTTCAAGCACGCAGATGGCTCCATTCGGAAGGTCCTGCACCTTGCCCGCGATCAGGTCGCCGGAACAATCCTCAAGAAAATCGACGTCCCGTCCCAGAACTTCGGCCAAGGCCGGCACCACTTGCCGGAGCGACATGCTGGCAACCGGCTGCCCTTTGGGGCGCCCAAAGTGCGCCAATACCAGAACCTTGGCGCCTCGATCGGCAAGTTCCGACAGAGTGGCGACCGTCGCCCTCAGGCGGGTATCATCGCTGACCGCGCCCTCCGCCATCGGGACATTGAGATCTTCCCGGACAAGCACGCGCTTGCCCGAGATATCACCCATATCATCCAGCGTCCGGAAAGCCATCAGATCAGCTTTGCGATGGCGCCTGCCGTATCGACCATCCGGTTCGAAAAGCCCCATTCATTGTCGTACCAGCTGAGGACACGCACGAGCTTGCCTTCCAGCACGGCGGTTTCGAGGCTGTCGACCGTTGAACTGGCGCTGCAATGATTGAGATCGATCGAAACGAGCGGTTCATCCGTATAATCAAGGACGCCCTTCAACGCCCCTTCCGAGGCCGCCTTCAGGATCGCGTTCACCTCATCGCGCGTCGTGTCACGCTTTGGCGTAAAGGTCAGGTCGACCATGCTGACATTCGGGGTCGGAACCCGCACGGCTGAGCCGTCCAGCTTGCCCTTGAGTTCGGGAAGGACTTCTCCGACGGCGCGCGCAGCACCTGTCGTGGTCGGGATCATCGACATGGCAGCGGCACGCGCGCGGCGCATGTCCGGATGAATCTGGTCCAGGATCTTCTGGTCGTTCGTATAGGCATGGATGGTCGTCATCAGCCCGCGTTCGATGCCAATTGCATCGTTCAGGACCTTCGCGACCGGTGCTAGGCAATTGGTTGTGCAGGACGCATTCGATACGATCTTGTGATCGGCGGTCAATTTGTCGTGGTTGACGCCATACACGACGGTCAGGTCTACACCCTTGGCCGGGGCCGACACGAGAACGCGCTTCGCGCCCGCGGTAAGGTGCTTGCCGGCGCTTTCCGCATCCGTAAAGAAGCCGGTGCATTCAAGGGCGATATCGATGCCGTTGGCCGCATGCGGCAGGTTTGCCGGATCGCGCTCGGCAGTGACGTGTATCCGCTTGCCATTGACGACAATGTCGTTTCCATCTGCCCTGACATCGCCCGGGAAGGTTCCGTGGACGCTGTCGCGCTTGAAAAGCATCGCGTTCGACTTGGCATCCGCGAGATCATTGATCGCAACCAGTTCGAGCCCACAATCGGGGCGCTCGAGGATGGCACGCGCGACCAATCGCCCGATGCGCCCGAAACCATTGATCGCAACTTTCGTCGCCATATTAAAAACTCCCTATAAGACTATAATCTAGCAGTGATTTGTGGAACAATCTTTTCAACTGTGAGGCCGAAATAATCGAACAGGGCCTCGGCTGGAGCAGAAGCCCCGAAACTGTTGATGCCGATGTTGAGACCATCGAGGCCTGTATAGCGTTCCCAGCCAAGCGTCACCCCGGCTTCGATGGAAACGATCAGCGCATCTCGCGGCAGCAATTCGGCCCGATAGGATTTGTCTTGCGCGTCAAACAGCTCGGAGCAAGGCATTGAAACGACGTCGCTGCCAATTCCGGCACCCTCAAGGGCCTTTGCGACATCAAGCGCGAGCGACACTTCGGATCCGGTTGCCAGCAAGACGACCTTGCGTCCGTTCTCCGCCGCCTTCAGCCGATATGCACCGCGGGCGCTCAGGTTTTCCGAAGCGTCGAACCGCACGGCTGGCAGGTTTTGCCGCGAAAGCGCCAACAGGGACGGACCGTCCGCGCGCTTGAGCGATAAGGCCCAGCATTCCGCAGTTTCAACGGCATCGGCGGGCCGAAAGACATTGAGGCCCGGCATCGCGCGCAAACTCATCACATGTTCAATTGGCTGGTGCGTCGGGCCGTCTTCACCCAGGCCAATGCTGTCATGCGTCATGACGTAGATCACGCGCTGGCGCTGGATCGACGACAGCCGGATGGCATTGCGGCAATAGTCGGAAAAGACGAGGAATGTGCCGCCATAGGGAATGATCCCGCCGTGCAACGCCATCCCGTTCATCGCTGCCGCCATGCCGAACTCGCGGATGCCGTAGTAGATGTAGCGACCTGAGTAATCGTCCTTGGTCAACGGACCGGTCGACTTCGTCTTGGTGTTGTTCGACCCCGTCAGATCGGCCGATCCGCCAATCATTTCCGGCAGCACTGCCGTGATTGCCTCCAGAGCCATCTCGCTGGACTTGCGGGTCGCAACATTGGGCTTCGTCTCGCAAAGCGAAGCCAGATAGTCTTGCATGGCCTTGCCTTCTGGCAATTCACCACGCATCCGGCGCAGCAACTCGTTGCCTTGCGGATGAGCCGAAACGCGCGCTTCCCATGCCTGCCGGACTGGGAAGCCCCGGCGCCCTGCCTCAAGCCAGGTGTCCCGTATGTCGGCGGGCACTTCGAAAGGCGGCCAGGGCCAACCAAGCGCTTCGCGCGCTGCGGCCACTTCATCAGCACCCAATGGACTACCATGCGTTGCGGACGTGCCCTGCTTGTTCGGCGCGCCTTTGCCGATCAATGTCCGACACGCAACGAGCGAAGGGCGCCCATCTGCCAGCGCCGCATCAATTGCACGCGCAATATCGGCAAAATCGTGCCCGTCACAACTCTCCGTGTGCCATCCTGTGGCCCGAAACCGTGCAGGGATGTCTTCACTTGTCGACAGGTCCGTCTTGCCGTCGATGGTAATCTTGTTGTCATCCCACAGGACAATCAGCCGACCGAGGCCAAGATGGCCTGCCAGGCCAATGGCCTCATGATTGATGCCTTCCATGAGACAACCATCGCCAGCGATGACCCAAGTGCAATGATCGACAAGATCGTCACCAAAGACGGCGTTGAGGTGACGCTCCGCAATGGCCATGCCCACCGCCATCGCAAGGCCTTGGCCAAGTGGCCCCGTCGTCGACTCGACACCCTCGAGCTCATGGTTTTCGGGATGGCCTGCACACGGGCTGTGCAATTGCCGAAAATTCCGGATGTCATCCATCGTCGGTCGGGCATAACCGGACAGGTGCAGCGTGCTGTAGGCCAGCATCGAGCCATGGCCGGCAGACAGAACAAACCGGTCGCGATCAGCCCAGCGGGGCTCTTGTGGATCGAACTTCAGGTATTGCGTGAACAGGGTTGTCGCAACATCCGCCATACCCATCGGCATGCCGGGATGGCCTGAATTTGCAGCCTGCACTGCATCCATTGAAAGCGCCCGGATGGCGTTGGCAAGCTGTTGCAGCGCTGCGGTCATTTTGATCCCTTGCGGATAAATGGGGAGCGACTCGCCCACCCTTGCGGCGCGGTTCCTTTGTCTCGCCCGCGCTCTTGCGTCAACCGCCTGAAAAACAGCCAAGTTCATGAGGGACTTGTCCCACGGTTTTGACATGCTATGCCGTGCATCATGAGCGATAACGGGGCGTTTACCGCGATTGAAAGAATTGAACGGGCCCTGGCACGAATCGAAGCCGCGTCTGCCCAGGGTTTCCAATCCCGCGCAAGCGACCTGGCACTCGCGGAAATGACGGCCCGGCATAAGGCCCTGAGCGAAGAAACACGGCAGGCAGTGGCTGACCTTGACCTGCTGCTTTCAGGTCTGTCGAATGGCTGAGGTCACGCTCTCCGTCGGCGGCTACCAATACAAGCTCGCCTGTCGGGATGGCGAAGAAGCACATCTTGAGCGTCTGGGCGAAATGGTCAACGCAAAGGCCATGGAGGCCCGCAATGCCGTTGGCAATGCGAGCGAAGTCCGCCAATTGCTGCTTTCAGCACTGCTGTTTGCAGACGAAATGCTTGAAAGAAGTCAGGGCAATCCCCCTGCCGCGGCACCCGCGATCCCTGGACAAATGACCGCAGCGCTTGAAAGACTCGCCGATCGCATCGAATTGATCGCAACAAGGGTTGAGAACCTCTCCCAGCACTCCTAGATTGCATGAGGCGGAACTGCCTGGTGCGAGCCTTCGAACATCCCTGAGGCGATTCAACATCCATGGGGGTTGTCCCTGTCCAGGCCCTGGTCTGGGTATATGATCCCCACCTGACGTTTACGGCGTCAGAGGATATTCCGGCAAACGGCCAAGGTGGTTCCGCCAACCTCGAGAAAGTCCCTTCGTGACCGACAAGAAAAAACTCAGAACGGACATAAGAAAGCGTCGGGAAGATTTTGTAAAATCACAACTAAATGGGCCTGATGTTTCGTTAGGCCTGCCAGATTCTCTCAAGAGCCTGTTCCGATCGGCCAATGTGGTGGCAGGCTATGTCAAGCTCGGATCAGAGGTTGACCCTTCGGACCTGATCTCCGCTGCGGTGGACATGGGCCGGACAATCGCCCTGCCCTGCCTGATCGGGCGCGCGACCGATCTCGTGTTCCGCAAGTGGCAACCCGGAGACCCCATGGAACAAGCCGATTTTGGTTTCATGCAACCCCTGCCGTCAGCCGAGGCCTGTAATCCGGACTTGATTCTGACCCCGCTTGTCGGCTTCGACCGAGCACTCAACAGGCTTGGCCAGGGCGCTGGCTATTATGACCGCGCCTTTGCCGCGCTCCCGGACAGCCTGAGAATTGGCGTCGCCTGGTCGATTCAGGAGTGCGACGGCCTCGTGCCGGACCCTTGGGATATGCCCCTTGATGCGGTTCTGACGGAAAAAGAGTGGATCAGGGCGCCTCATTCGCGCATCGGTGCCTGATGAAACCCAGTTGGCGCAAACCCGCAGGCATGTTGGCCATTCTTGGCATCATCGCAGCTGTGGCAGTTTTGGTTGGCAGTTTTTCGGCGGAAATAGCGCGGCTTCCAGCACTTCTGCAGGGAATGGTCTACATCGTGTGCGGGATCGTCTGGATCGCCCCGTTGAAGCCGTTACTTTCCTGGATGGAGACAGGACGGTTCCGCCGCCCGCCCGGGCAGCCATAAGCCTGTAACATTTCGGGAAATGGCGCGAGTGACGGGGCTCGAACCCGCGACCTCCGGCGTGACAGGCCGGCGCTCTAACCAACTGAGCTACACCCGCGTACGGTGTTGAGGCGCGGCTGTTAGGCGTCACGGCAATTGCTGTCAAGGCAGGGTCGGAAATGGGGTCTGCCAATCTTGCCAAGCGTCAAAATTCCTTAATCCACGCGTCAAAAAAACTGCAGTGCGCCGCGCGGCCGCTTGGTTGCGCTTCGAAGAAAATCAAGAATTTCTGCCGCTTCCAGCTGCCACAACGGCCTCAAACATCACCAAGGCCGCATTAACCAAATCTTTGACGTTCCATGTGCATTGAGTTGCGTGGGGACAACAATTTTCGGAATCGGCATGATTACCGCGTACAGATGGTCGATCTTGCATGTGCAGTTTTGGCGCGTGCTGCCATTTGCCATTGCAACGGCAACCATAGGTTATTCTTCGTCGGCATTTGCCGCAGGAACAGCCGCCGGCACGACCATCAGCAACACAGCCACTGCAAGTTTCACTGACCCTGGCGGCAACGCCCAGACGGCCAATTCGAACCAGGTCGACATCAAGGTCGACGAATTGCTCGATGTCACGGTTGCCACAGCCGACCCCGGCCCCGTCTCGGTTGCGCCGGGAGCGACAGGCCAGGTCCTGAGTTTCACGGTCACAAACACCGGAAATGGATCCGAAGCCTTTGATTTGAACGCGACGACAGCGATCGGCGGCGACCAGTTCGACCCGACGACAACGTCCATCGTGATCGATACGAACAACAATGGCGTGTACGATGCCGGTGTCGATACCGTTTACACCAATGGCTCGAACGCGCTTACCCTGGCGCCCGATCAGTCCCAACGCGTCTTCGTCCTCTCCACCATACCCGGGGGAAGCGTTGACCTCGATCGAGGGTTTCTCGACCTGACCGCCTCGGCGCGGACCGGCAGCGGCGTTGCGGGCACTGTCTTTGCTGGTCAGGGGCAAGGCGGAGGCGATGCAGTTGTCGGCAGCACAGGTGCCGACGGCACGGATCGCGGCACGTATGTGGTGCAAAATGCAACCATGACGTTCCTCAAGAGCGCTACTGTGCTGGATCCGTTCGGCGGCACCAGGTCCTTACCGGGTTCGATTGTCACCTATACGCTTGTCGCGACCGTGTCAGGCACTGGCACGCTCGCCAATCTGACGGTCGGCGACACCATTCCCGCCAACACGACCTACCAGCCCGGATCACTGACCTTTCAGGGCAATGGAATGACGGACGCAACCGATGCCGATGCCGGAGCTTTCTCCGGCAACGCCGTTTCCGTGCAGCTGGGATCAGTAGCCGGAGGGCAAACAAGGACAGTCTCTTTCAAGGTAAGGATAAACTGATGCGCGCAATTCTCGCACTTTTGGCAATTTTGCTTCCGAGCACGGTGTGGGCGTCCAACAACGTCACCCTTTCCAGCATGGTCTTTGTCGAAAAGGCCGTGGCAGATGACGCCGGGCGCAGCCGCATTGTTCTTGAGGAACCGAAGAGCGTCATGCCAGGCGACAAGCTCGTCTTCATCCTGAACTATCGCAACGCGGGAAATCTTCCCGCCAGCGACTTCATTGTGACCAATCCACTCCCGCCAGCAGTTGCCTTTCAGGGAGGGGCTGAAAGCGCACAGGTTTCGATCGACGGTGGCAAGACCTGGGGCACGCTCTCCACGCTCAGGGTTGTCGAACCCGGTGGCCATACGCGCAACGCTCGCCTGGAGGACGTCACGCATCTGAGGTGGGTCCTGAAACAGGCCATACCGGCAGGAGCATTCGGAAAATTGAGCTTCCGCGGCATCGTCCGCTGAACATTCGACCCGCCTTCATGTGCCGGCGGCAGGGGCAAAAGGCACATCCGTAAAGACAGGAACGGAAAAAATGAGTAAGATTATCAGACAATTGGCCGTCGCCAGCGGGCTGACGGCAGGCGTGCTCGGGGCCAGCCCGGCACTCGCTGCAGGAACGGCAGCAGGTTCCACCATCACAAACACTGCCACCCTGAACTACCAGGTTGGCGGCGTGGCCCAGACATCCATCAACGCTTCGAACAACATCACGGTTGACCGCAAGATCACCTTGACCGTTGCCGAAGTCGGGTCTGCGACAACGACTGTCGTACCGGGATCTTCGGCGCAGGTCACGAGCTTCACCGTGACCAATTCATCGAACGATACCATCGACCTTGGCCTGACAGCGGCCCAGCTTTCCGGTGGAACGGCAGCGCACGGCGGCACCGACAATTTCGATCTGACCGGGCTGAGCATGTTTGTCGATACCAACAGCAACGGCACCTATGATGCCGGGACCGATCAGGCCGCGACCTTCCTCGACGAAGTTGCAGCCGATGCCTCGCGCACGGTCTTCATTGTCGGCAATGTTCCGCTCGGGCGGGCAAATGCCGATGTTGCTGGCGTAACGCTGGTCGCTCAGGCACGGGCCGGCGGCAGCGCAGGCAGCCAGGGTGCGGTCATCACCGAAACAACCGGCGCGAATACTGCCGGCATGGACACTGTTTTTGCAGACGCCGCGGGTCCCGCTTCCGGCGACGCAGCGCGCGATGGCAAGGCCAGTGATGATGATGACTACACGGTGTCTGCTCCAACACTGACGGTGACAAAGCAGAGCCGGGTAGTTTCCGATCCGGTGAATGGCTCGACCAACCCAAAACTGATCCCGGGCGCCGTGGTGGAGTATTGCATTGTCGTGCAGAACGCCGCAGGCAGCGCGTCTGCCAGCAGCGTGACGATAAGCGACCCGCTCCCGGCCCAGACAACCTTCGTTGCCGCCAGCAGTTTCCTGAACGGCACCTACACGGGGTCAGCGCCCACCGGCACGTGCAATCTTGACGGCACCGCAGGCGGATCGGTTGCATCGGGCACGCTCAGCGGCACTCTGGGAACGGTTGCTGCGGGCACAACCCGCACGCTCTATTTCCAGGTCACGATCAACTAGGCAGGTCTGCTAAGCGGCGGCGATTGCGCAACAGCGCCTTCGCCTGCCGCGCGGCAATCCCATGCGGAGCGATATTAACCATATTCTGGCTGCCCTTGCCGCCATGGCGGCATTCCTGTTTGGAATGTCCGCGACGGACGCGCACGCCCAGATCATTTCCAATATCGCAACGATACAATGGGATGCCGGACCAAACCGCATCGTTCGAAACTCGAACCAGGTTAGTCTGGTCGTCGAGCACCCCCCGCCCACGCCTGCCAACCAGACATTCTATCAGCTTCAGAATGCGCAAGGCTCCCAGCAGCTCAGCGTACCGACAACCCTGTGCCAGGGCAGCGCAGGACCGACGCCCGTTACATTGAACGGCGCATTCTCCGGCATAAGTCTGGCACCGGCATCGGTTCTGCAGACAGCCCAGATACGTGCAGGCGCTCCTGTTGTTGTGGCGATCGACTCCGTCGCCGACAATCTCGATCCTGCGCTTGCCGAAGCCATAACCATTCAAATCAGGGTTCCGTCCGGAGACTCAGAGACGCTGAGTCTGACGGAAAGTGGACCCAATACCGGCCGCTTTGTCGGGCTGGTGCCCACGTCGGCGAACCCTGCGACTCCGGTTTCGGGGGACTGTGTTCTAACAATTGCGCCAGGAACGCATGTCACTCTGACCAGCGTGCGGCCATCGCTTGGGACGGTGATTGCCACGTCAGCCGTCGATGTCCTGATCGATCCCTTCGGCATGGTTTTCGACAGTGGTGATGGATCGGCTGTAGCCGGGACCAGCGTCACCCTGATCGATGCCGATACCGGCCAGCCAGCGCAGGTCTTCGGCGATGACGGAGTCTCGAGTTTTCCTTCCACCATTGTTACAGGCTCGACAGTCACTGATGGCGGCGGCAACACCTATATATTTCCGCCCGGCGACTATCGCTTTCCCTTTGCCAAGCCGGGCAATTACCGTCTGCTTGTCCAGCCGCCGACGCCCTATACAGTCCCTTCAACCTCCACGCCCGCCGATCTGGCGGGCCTGCGTCGTCCGGACGGCCAGCCGTTCGCATTGTCGGCGGGATCTTATGGCAACGTTTTTGTTCTGAGCACGCCGGCGCCGGTGCGGATAGATATTCCCGCAGACAGGCCTGGCGGTACTCTGCTGCTCCGCAAGTCCGCATCAAGCCCGACAGCAGTGCCGGGGGATCCCGTGCAGTATCGCATCATCGTGCAAAACGCTGATGCCGGACGGACCACTGGCGCAATTACGGTCACCGACCTGCTGCCTGCCGAAATGCGCCTGAAACAGGGCTCCGTTCGCTATAATGGCTCGACAATAGCCTATGCGATATCACCGGACGGTCGCAACCTGAGCGTGGGCCTGCCGCCGCTCGCGGCAGGTTCCAATGGCACCATGACGTATATTCTCGAGATCAGGCCAGACGCAAAGCCGGGGGTTTCACTCAACCGGGCAAGTGCGCGAGACAATCGCGGTGCCCAAAGCCCGACAGCCGATGCCTCGGTGCGCATCCTGCGTGACGGCATCACTGATCGCATGACCATTATCGGCAGGATCACGGATGGCGGGTGCATGGTTGATCCGGATGCCGCGAATGGCGTTCCGGGTGTTCGTGTCATGCTGGAAGACGGCAGCTACGCCGTTACGGACATTGAGGGACGGTATCATTTCGAAGGCGTTGTGCCGGGCCTGCATGTTGTCCAGATCGATCCGTCATCCTTGCCATCCGACCAGATTCCGGCGGATTGCGCCAACAACGCACGTTCGGCGGGGAGCGCAATATCACGCTTTGTGGATGGCCGCGGCGGCTCGCTCATGCGGGTCGACTTTCGGACAACATCCGGGCGGAACACTGCTCGCCAGCAGGCCAATAGCGTGCGCCGTCTCGCCCCCTCCAGTGATGCCGAGGCCGCAGGAGCCGATCGCGACTGGTTTTCGGGCCAGATGCCCGAGATCGGATGGCTCTTTCCCTCTGCTGATCACAACCCCAGAACCAAGGCTGTGCGGATTGTCATCAAGCATCTTCCTGACCAAAGCGTCAGGCTTCTGGCTGACGGCAAGCCTGTCGACGATCTCGCATTCGAGGGCGCACGAAAGAATGGCGTGGGCAGTCTGGCCGTAAGTCAATGGCGCGCCGTCGAACTCAAGGATGGCGATACCGCCTTCACAGCCGAAGTCCGCGATGCAAACGGTGCGCTCGTCGAAACGCTGCACCGAACAGTGCACTATGCCAACAGTGCCTTGCATGCGGCGCTCCTTCCCGAAAAGTCGGTCCTGATCGCTGATGGCGTGACCCGGCCGGTCATAGCTCTGCGGATGACCGATCGCGCCGGACTCCCAGTGCGCAATGGCCTGGTTGGCGATTTCAGCCTGCCCGCACCCTATTATCCAGCCGTCGAAGCTGATGCGCAGGCAGCGCGCCAGCTTTCGGGTCTCGAAAGAGCTCGCCCGGTCTGGCACGTGGAAGGCGACGAAGGCATCGCCTATGTCGAGCTCGAGCCGACAACCGCCTCTGGGGGCCTTTCGATCACCCTGCCCTTCCGCGACGGCGACGTTACGCGCAAGCAGACGATCCAGACCTGGCTGACGCCGGGCAAGAGACCTTGGACAATCGTCGGATTCGCTGCCGGAACGGCAGGCTTCAATACACTCAAGGGCCGTGCCGAGACTCTGGGGGCAAGCGGACAACACTGGTACAGCGATGCTCGCCTTGCCCTCTATGCGAAGGGACGGATCAAGGGCAAATGGCTGATGACGCTGGCTTTTGACAGCGACAAGGACAAAGCCGAGTCACGATTTGGCGGCACAATTGATCCGACAGCCTATTACACTATTTACGCGGATCGCAGCGAGCGCCGGTACGACGCATCGTCCGTCCGAAAGCTTTACCTCAAGCTTGAGCGACCACAATTCTATGCCTTGTTTGGCGACTATGAGACGGGGATCAACGAACCGCAGCTGACCCGCTATCAGCGCGCATTCAATGGCGCGAAGGCCGAATTCGGCAATGACCATGTGCGCGCTACTGCCTTTGCGGCAGATACACCCTACCGCCACCGTCGCGAAGAGATTCAAGGCAATGGCCTCACCGGCCCTTATGCGCTTGGGGCGCATGACATCATGCCAAACTCGGAACGCGTACTGATCGAGACACGGGACCGCCTGCGCTCGGATCGTATCCTGGAAAGTCGCGCCCTCGTGCGCCATATCGACTATGATATCGACTATGTCGGCGGGACGCTCCGTTTTCGCGAACCCATTCTCAGCCGATCAAGCCAGCTTGATCCTCAATTCATCATCGTCGACTATGAAGTGGACGGAGTTGGTCAACGCGTGCTCAATGCCGGTGGCCGTGCGAGCTGGACCAACGATGCCAAAACGCTGATGCTTGGCGGAACTGTCATCCATGATGAGAGCGATATCGCCAAGACCAATATGGGCGGTGTTGACGTGCGCTATACGCCCAATGCATCAACAGAAGTGCGCGCGGAATTTGCCAGAAGCAATGCAAGCGGGCCTCCTGCCGGTCCAAGTTCCGGAAGTGGCACAGCAACGGCCTGGCTCGTTGAGGCCGAGCATCACGGAAAGGCCGTCGACCTTCTCGCCTATGCCCGCGAGCAGCAAGCGGGCTTTGGCGTCGGTCAGACCAACGGCTCTGAAGCTGGAACCCGAAAATTCGGCGCAGACGGACGTATCCGTATCACTCCGGACCTGTCGATCACGGGCAGCGCATGGAACGAGAATTATCTCGGCAGCGCGGCACAGCGGTCCGCCGGACGGGCACTGGCAGAATACAGGACGCATGGACTCGACCTTCGCGCAGGTGTGACGGTTGCAAGCGACAGGCTGGATGATGGTCGCACGGCCAGCTCGACCATCGCGCAATTTGGCGTGACAAAGCGGTTCCTGGAAAACAGGCTGGAGCTTGACGGGCAGACCGAATTGCCGGTCGCTGGCAAGAACGAAAGCATCGACTTCCCCGCGCGACACAAGTTTTCAGCGCGCTTTGCCGTCACCGACGATGTTACGCTTGTAGGTTCTTATGAAATTGCCAAAGGCGATGCGATCAACGCCCGGACAGCGCGGATCGGCTTTGACCTCAAACCCTGGACGGGGGCGCGCCTCGTTGCCAGCGCAAACCAGCAGGCAAGCAATGAATATGGAGCCCGCAGTTTTGCAGCTTATGGGCTGTCGCAGTCTTTGCCTGTCAGCAAGACCCTGACGGTAGACATGACGCTGGATGGCAACAAGACATTGGGCGGCATTGATCCTGCGCGAGTGCTCAACCCGCTGCATCCCGTCACATCAGGCGGGTTCGTGGGATCAGACGGTTCGTTGACCGAGGATTTCACCGCCGTCACGGGAGGAGCAACCTACCGCGGGGAACGCTGGAGCCTCGCCGGACGTGCGGAATATCGCGACGGGCAATTGACCAACCGCTATGGACTGACCTTGTCGGGCTTGCGGCAGATCGGCGAAGGGCGTGCATTCGGGGGGGCCTTGACCTGGTTCAGGGCTGTGCAAAGGGGCGGACCGCGGACCGATGCTCGCGCGATCGCCCTCAGTTGGGCCAATCGGCCTGACGACAGCCGGTTTGCCTTTCTGGAAAAGTTTGAGCTTCGCGATGATCGCGCACGAGGCGCCATTGCCGGGATGCCCGGCCCAATCGGCGGGCCCGCGCTAACGATCAATGGTGACGCCACATCGCGCCGAATCGTGAACAGCTTTTCCTTGAACTGGTCCCCGACCCAGAAGCGCGAAGACGGGACCTATCTGGGCAGGAGCGAGATTTCTGCATTCTGGGGCACGCGCTACGTGTTTGACCGGTTCGGCGCGGACGATCTCAAAGGTTGGAGCAACGTCGTCGGCGCAGATATCCGATTTGACCTTGGCAAGATGTTCGATGTCGGAGTTTCCGGAACGGTCAGACAAAATCCGGGGGGACGATCTTACGCAGGATCAGGGGGACCCACGATCGGAATATCGCCGATGAACAATACATATATCTCGGTCGGCTACAACATTGTCGGGTTTCACGATCGAGACTTCGAAGCCAGCCGCTACACGCGCAGCGGTCCGTTCGTGACCGTCAGGTTGAAATTCGATCAGAACAGCTTTTCTGCGCTCGGGCTTGGCCGTCGTTGAGGAAGTCGCTAACGCAGCCTCGTGATCCGGGTTGCCAGTTACAACATTCGCAAGGCCATCGGTACCGACCGACTGAGGCGCCCTGAGCGAATCCTGTCGGTTATTGACGAAGTCGGTGCCGATATCATTGCCCTTCAGGAAGCGGATAGGCGTTTCGGCGCGCGGAAATCTGCCTTGCCGCCTGAACTTCTCGACAATCACGGAGAATTGCGGCCGGTGCAATTCGGCACCGGGCAAGAGGGCATCGGCTGGCATGGCAACGCGATGCTGGTTCGCTCCCACATCAAGATCCTCGATTGCAGGCCTTTGGTCATCCCCTCTCTGGAACCCCGCGGAGCGGTTCTGGTTGAATGCCGCGTTGGCAAACAGGATTTGCGGATTGTCGGCATGCATCTCGATCTGTCCGGGCTTTGGCGCAAACGGCAGGTGCGTGCGATCCTGGACGCGGTGCTGCAGCGCCCAGAGAAAATGCCGACAATCCTGATGGGCGACCTCAACGAATGGGCGCGCCACCGCGGCTGCCTTGTCGAGTTCCTGCATGACTACCGAATAGTCTTTACGGGCCCCAGCTTCCACTCGCAGCGTCCCGTCGCCAGGCTCGACCGCATCATGGTCGGCCAAGATCTGCGCATACTCAGGTCCGGCACGCACAATACAGCACAGGCAAAAAGGGCGTCCGACCATTTGCCCGTCTGGGCCGAACTGGCATTCTGATCCCTAACCCGTTATTAAGCACATGATGGACGCTTCATCGCTTCGCATCGCCCTGTTCAGCGGGAACTACAACTACGTCCGCGACGGTGCGAACCAGGCGCTCAACCGGCTTGTCGGCTATTTGCTGAGGTCCGGCGCTGCAGTCCGCATTTATTCTCCGACAGTCGAATCGCCCGCATTTCCGCCCACCGGCGACCTTGTCAGCGTACCGTCGTTTCCATTCCCGGGCGGGCGTGGCGAGTATCGGATGGCGTTGGGCATGCGTGGCGCAACCAAGCGCGATCTTGCAGCATTTTCACCGAATATCGTGCACGTGTCGGCACCCGACTTTCTCGGCCACAGTGCCGTCGCCTATGCCAGAAAGCGCAATATCCCTGTCGTTGCTTCAATGCATACGCGCTTTGAAACCTACCCTCGCTATTACGGTCTGGCATTCATGGAGCCCGTCATCGAAGCGATCCTCCGCAGATTTTATCGGCGCTGCGACGCCGTTGTGGCGCCATCGGAATCCATGGCCCAGGTCTTGCGCGAGCAGCGTATGAGCTACAACATCGGCATCTGGACACGCGGCATTGACCGCGAAATATTCAATCCGGGCCGCAGGGACATGGATTGGCGCCAATCGGTCGGACTGGATCCAGAGCTTCCGGTCATCGGCTTTCTTGGCCGACTTGTCATGGAAAAGGGTCTGGACGTCTTCTCGGATGCCGTCGATACGCTCAGGCAGCGGCAAATCAGGCATTCCGTGCTTATTGTTGGAGAAGGTCCTGCCCGCGATTGGCTTCAGGACAGGCTTCCCAATGCCGTCTTTACCGGCTTTCAAGGTGGGCATGACCTGGGTCGCGCGGTGGCGTCGATGGACATATTGTTCAACCCGTCGGTGACCGAGGCGTTCGGCAACGTCACGCTGGAAGCCATGGCATGCGGCGTCCCCGTCGTTGCGGCCAAGGCAACAGGCAGCGAGAATATTGTGCATGATCGTGTGACCGGACGGCTGATCAAGCCGGGCGCCATTTCAACTTTTGCAGATGCCCTTGGCGAATATTGCACCGACCCCGCCTTGCGTATTGAACAAGGCCGAGCCGGGGTCGAAGCCAGCGCCCGATATGACTGGGACAAGGTCAATCAGGCTCTGGTCGACACCTATCTCCGGCAACCCGGCCTTCGGCAGAACTAGAGCGAACCAGGTTCAGAGACGCTCGATCTTCTGCGAAACCTCGTCAAGCAGCGCAGCAACTTCATGCAAGGTTTCCGGCGTTACATCATCACGCACGAGACGGTGCTGGAGCACCTGACGAAGATTTCCCATGGCACGCCGTATTGGCGCGCCTTCGGTCCGGTCACGATGTGCGCCCATTTCGGCGAGCTTGGCCATCGCGGCTTCGACTTCTTCGGTCTTTTCGGTCAGATGGACAGCGCCTGACTGGGTAATGGCATAGCGCTTGCGGGCGCCTTCCGATTTCTCTTCCTCAATCAGATCCATGTCATGGAGCAAGGTCAAGGTCGGGTAGACAACGCCGGGGCTGGGCGCATATGCCCCGCTTGTGCGATCCTCGATTTCGCGGATCAGATCATATCCGTGGCGCGGCATTTCCTCGATGAGCTTCAGCAGCACCAGCCGCAACTCTCCCGAATCGAAGACACGACGCCGGCTTCCGCGTTCCCCGCTGCCATGACGTCCGCCAAAGCCGTGGCGACCATGGTGGCCCCAGATTGCATAAAATCCGCGCGGACCGCAGGCCCGCATGGCTCTTGCATAGAACATGATTTTTCTCCTTGTGATGTTCTTAGTGCCATTAAGATATATCTTAGTAATATTTTGTCAACCCGCTCCACAATGTCGGCCAAGTGGTTATAGGAACGAGCATGACTGACTTGTTTCCCGATGCTGTGCCGCTCTCGGCCGAGGTGCCGCTGAAAGGTGCGCCGTTGGCCGAACGTCTGCGCCCCTGCACCTTGGGGGAAATCGTCGGCCAAGACCATTTGACCGCACCGGAAGGCGCAATCGGGCGCATGGTGGCTGCAGGAAAGCTCGCCTCGATCATATTGTGGGGTCCGCCTGGCACGGGCAAGACCACAATGGCCCGCCTGCTTGCCGATGCAGTCGGGCTCCGCTTCGAAGCCGTTTCAGCAGTCCTGTCGGGCGTTGCAGACCTGAAGAAGCTTTTTGCTGCGGCTCGCGAACATGCCCTCGCAGGCCAACGCACTTTGCTCTTCGTTGATGAGATTCATCGTTTCAATCGGTCGCAACAAGACAGCTTCCTGCCCTTTGTCGAAGATGGCACGATTACCCTGATCGGTGCGACCACTGAAAACCCGAGCTTCGAACTGAATGCCGCGCTGCTTAGCCGTGCACAGGTCCTGATCCTTCACCGTCTTGATGCCATAGCCCTCGAATCGCTGCTGGCACGAGCAGAAGCGCTTGAGCAGCGCCCCCTCCCCCTGACGACGGACGCTCGCGCCGCCCTGATCGCCAGTGCTGATGGGGACGGGCGATTCCTGCTCAACCAGGTTGAAACGCTGTTTTCAATCGACGTTCCGGGACCCCTGACCCCTGCGACGCTGTCGGACCTGCTTCATCGCCGCATGCCCGTGTATGACAAGGATCGCGAAGGGCACTACAATCTCATATCGGCCCTCCACAAGGCGCTGCGAGGCTCCGATCCGCAAGCATCGCTCTACTATCTCGCCAGAATGCTCGTAGCGGGTGAAGAACCGCTTTTTGTCTTGCGGCGCCTGGTCCGCTTTGCGAGCGAAGATGTCGGTCTTGCCGATCCGCAGGCGCTGGTCCAGTGCCTTGCAGCGAAGGATGCCTATGACTTTCTGGGCAGCCCGGAGGGAGAGCTCGCCATCGCTCAAGCGTGTTTGTATCTGGCGACAGCACCCAAATCGAACGCCGCCTATGTCGCGCAGAAGTCTTCATGGAAAGCTGCTCGCGAAACCGGATCGCTTATGCCGCCGGCCAATATCCTGAATGCACCAACGCGCCTGATGAAGGATATTGGCTATGGCAAGGGCTATGCCTACGACCACGATGCGAAAGATGGCTTCAGTGGCGCAAACTATTGGCCTGACGACATGAAGCCACAGATTTTCTACACCCCCGTCGAACGGGGTTTTGAAGCAAAGATTGCAGAGCGTATTGCCTATTGGGACCGGCTGAGGCGGGAGAAGAACGCATGAGTGGCCCGTATCGCGCCGCAGTCTGCACTGCACTGACTGGACCTGATTCCATTCAGATTCAGGAGCGGGTATCAGTCCCTCTCGGCCGGGACGAAGTTCGGATTGCCACGCGAGCAGCTGGCGTCAATTTCCCGGATCTGCTGATGACTTATGGCAAGTACCAGTTTCGCCCGGATCCACCATTCATTCCGGGCATGGAAATAGCAGGCGAAGTGATCGAGACTGGCGCCGAGGTGGCCGCCGTAAAGGTTGGGGACCGCGTAATGACCGGCGCGAAGGGCGGCTGTTTTGCCGAACAGCTGGTCGTTCCTTCAAGCGCAGTGGTGGTGCTGCCACCGGCGCTGAGCTTCGAGGAAGGATCCTGTTGGCGAAGTGCTGCTGTTACGGCATGGCATGCCCTTCATGACAAGGCCAGACTGCAAGCGGGTGAAACTGCATTGATCCTGGGCGCCAGCGGCGGCGTCGGCATGGCGGCGATCAAGCTCGCCAAACATTTTGGTGCAATGGTGATTGGTACTGGCTCCACCCAATCCAAACGCGATGCAATTCTGGCGGCGGGCGCGGATCATGCGCTCGATCCTGCAGAAGAGCGCCTGTCCGATCAGGTCAAGGTGCTGACGGGTGGCAAAGGCGTGGATGTTGTTTTCGATCCTGTCGGGGGGGCGCTTTCGATCAAGGCCACGCGGGCAATTGCCTGGGGCGGCCGCTTCCTCATCGTGGGCTTTGCAAGTGGCGAAATCCCCAGTTTTCCGGCAAACCATGCGCTCATCAAGGGCTATAGCCTGATCGGCCTGCGTGCCGGAGAAGCGAGTCGGCGCGACCCTGATCTTGCCTTGCGCACCCAAGCATCGTTGCGCGAACTGGCGGCAACAGGCGCAATGCGACCTCACATTTCCCAGACGTTCAAACTGGAAAGCGCGGCAGATGCGCTTCGAGCGCTGGAAACCCGAACTGTCATTGGTCGGGCCGTCATCACAATGGCATGAGGTCTTTCGAGCATTTTGCCGTGGTTGACTGGTCTGGCGCGGCTGGGCCGAGGCAACGCGGCATTGCCATCGCGATCTGCACACCGGGCAAGGACGCACCCCGGCTCGTTCGCCCCGGCCATGTCTGGTCAAGGGAGGATGTGCTCGACTGGGTGTTGCGCGAAATGCCCGCTGACACAATCATCGGCTTTGACGTGTCGCCCGGCCTGCCCTTCATCGATGGAGGTGCCTATTTTCCCAGTTGGGAGGAGAGTCCCAGCAATGCGCGTGCGCTTTGGCAGTTCGTGGAACGGCTCAGCACCTCCGATCCCTACCTATCGGTCAACAGCTTCGTTTCTCATGGGGTGGCCAGCCGCTATTTTCGCCGGCAGGGCAAGGGAACAGGAGACCGCTTCGGGACCGGACCCGGACGCTTTCGCCTTGTCGAGCATCGTCAGCGCGACGCCCAGCTTTCGCCCTATAGCTGCTTCAATCTCGTTGGGGCGGCTCAGGTTGGAAAGTCGAGCCTGACTGCGATGCGCATGTTGCACCGGATTGGCGATGCCGTCCCCATCTGGCCATTCGATCCCCTGCCCACAACGGGCTCGGTCATTGTGGAAATCTATACCAGTCTGGCGGCACGGGCAGCACGCATTCCAAAGGGGCGGAGCAAGATGCGTGACGGGCACGCGCTTGACGTTGCTCTCCACGCCCTGGGCAGCAGCCATCATGAGCCCATGACGCATTACTCAGACCATGCGACCGATGCGATCCTGACGGCTGCCTGGCTTCGCACGGTTGCGCATTCCGAGGCGCTCTGGTTTCCAACCGGACTTGGAACCGTGGCTGAGACAGAAGGATGGACCTTTGGCGTAGTCTAGCTGCGCGCCAGGCTCAGGATTTCCGGAGCGAAAGAATGAATTCGACGCTCGATTGCCTGTCTGACTGAAGACGGGCTTTGCCGACGATATTCGCCCAATACCCCTCGGAACCGTGCGCAAGACGCAGGGCATGCATTCGGCGCGTATAGCGTTGTAGGTCAAACTCTTCAGTGATCCCGATTGCGCCGTGCACTGCATGCGCAATTGCCGCAATCTGAGGAACTGTCGCGCTCGCAACCTGCTTCGAAACAGCTGCGACTTCGGGCGACGGCGCAAGCCCCTGGGCGCAACCGATCTGCGAAGCCATCCGGGTCATCAGGACCTGTTCGCCCATCACCGCAAGTTGTTGCTGGATAACCTGCAATTTCCCGATCGGCTTTCCGAATTGCACGCGGTCATTGGCATAGGACAGGCTCATCTCGAGAATTTTCTCGGCAAGGCCCGCGATTTCGGCGACTGCGAGGATAGCTGATAGCGGACGTTCCAGTGTATCGACGCCCAAGGCTCTTTTGGCCATCGTTTCCGCGACCGGTGCCGCAATCGCAAATCGGCCCGTGGCACGGATCAGCAGCTCGACGTCAGACAGAGACAGTCCAGCTCCGCCAGACACTTCGGGCACGAGCGCATCAAGATAGCCTGACTCTTCGATTGCTTTCCATTGAGCGGCAGAGTCCACGCTCCGCCCCGCGACAGAAGCGAGCATTTGTTCAAATGGCCCGAGCAGCTCGTCCATCAGCGAAGCCCCATTCCGCGCGCAATGATCCCGCGCAGGATTTCGCGGGTCCCGCCGCGCAAGGAGAATGCAGGCGCAATATGCGTCACCGTCATGATGGCGTGCCAAAGTTCGGGTTCGACCGATTCCTCGGGATGACTGGCTAGATCATCCGCAATCAATGTGGGCACGGATTGCTCGAACGTCGCACCCAAATCCTTGACCAGCGACGCTTCGACCACGGGCTGCTCGCCGGCCGCAAGGCGCGACGTCACAGCCACGGACAATTCACGAAGGACCGCAAGCTGGGCTGTCAGTGACCCGACAAGCCGCTGACGCGCTTCACATTGCGGTTGCCGCGCGACATGCTGGATCCAGGCATCGAGGAGGACGGCGCTGGAATAAATTCGCTCAGGCCCGCTCCGCTCGTAAGCCAGCTCTGCCGTAACCTGAGACCAGCCCGCCCCTTCTTCGCCCAGCAGCGCATCGTGAGGAAGCTCCACATTGTCAAAAAAGACTTCGTTGAAATCATGATCGCCATTGAGATCGGGAACGGGGCGGATCGTAACGCCCGGAGCCTTCAAATCGACGAGCAATTGCGAAAGGCCCCGGTTCCGATCCGCCGGTTCACCGGACGTCCGGACCAGCGCAATCATGTAGTGCGCGTGGTGAGCGCCCGATGTCCAGACCTTCTGCCCATTCAGCCGCCAACCATTTTCTGTTCGCTCGGCCCGCGACCGGACTGACGCAAGATCCGAACCCGATCCAGGCTCGCTCATGCCGATGCAGAAATACATCTCTCCGCGGCAGATCTTGGGAAGATATTGTTCGCGCTGGGCCTCTGTTCCGAATTTGAGGATGACGAGCGCGCTCTGACGGTCTGCGATCCAGTGCATGCCGACTGGCGCCCCTGCGCACAAGAGCTCCTCGACCACGACAAAGCGCGCGAGGGGGCCGCGCTCGGCACCGCCATATTTCCGAGGCAAGGTGAGGCCGAGAAATCCTGCCTTACCCATGGCGCGGCTGAAAACCGCATCGCCGCCCATCCACGTTCGCGCCCGCTTGTGAAGGGGCATACTACCGATATGCGCTGCGATGAGTTCTCTAATCGCCGGACGCAACTCCTCATCCGTCGCGGGAATTTCGGACAAGGTCAGATGGTCGAAGTTCATTCGCCGCGAAAGACCGGTGCGCGCTTTTCGATGAACGCGTCGATCGCTTCGTCATTGTCTTTCGTAGCGTGTGCAAGCGATTGCATCGCCGCCGACATTTCAAGGATGTTGGCAAGCGTCGCCGTCTGCCCCTCGCGCAGGAGCCTTTTCGTCATCCGGACGGCGTGGGGCGGATTGGCCGCAATCTTGAGCGCAATGTCCATTGCCTTGGTCAGGAGCTGATCATCAGGCACCACGTGCGAGACAAGGCCATAGGCCAATGCCGTTTGCGCGTCGAACATCTCCCCGGTCAATGCCAGTTCGGTCGCCCGAGAAAATCCTACTATGCGCGGCAAGAGCCATGCACCACCATCACCCGGGACGATGCCGACCTTGACAAAACTCTCGGCGAATTTTGCGCTCTCGCCCGCAATGCGAATGTCGCACATGGTCGCCAGGTCGAGGCCAGCCCCGATCGCGGGGCCGTTGACCGCAGCGATCACCGGCACTTCCAGCGCCTGAAAGGCAAGCGGCAGTCGCTGGATTCCAGTCTTGTAATTGCGGCGGGTTTGCGCAGGCAATTGCGCGCGCAGGCCCGATCCTGCCTTCATCTGCTTGAGATCGCCACCTGAGGAGAAGGCAGACCCAGCGCCAGTCAGGATGACGGCCCGAACGCCAATGTCTGCATCCGCATCCTGCATTGCGGCAAGCAGCGCTTCGACCATTGTCTGGTCGGAAATGGGATTTCGCCGTTCCGGCTGGTTGAGTGTGACCGTAAGGACCGCGCCCTGCCGCTCGATCAGAAGGGGTGATGTCAAATCTGGCCTCCTTGCCTGCCCTATTCCAGGGTCTTGATGATGGCCGAGAAGTCCAGCCCACCCGATCCGGCGTCCGCGAACGCCTGATAGAGTTCGGCTGCGCGATGGCCCATGGGCACGTCTGCGTCAACCGATTGCGCCGCTTCCATGGCCAGTTTCAGGTCCTTGAGCATCAGGGCCGTGGCAAATCCGCCCTGATAGCCATTGTCCGCCGGCGTCTGCGGGCCGACACCCGGCACGGGGCAGTAGCTCGTCATGGACCAGTTCTGGCCCGATGCCTTTGATGAAATGTCAAAGAACGTTTGTAGATCGAGCCCGAGCTTGCGTGCGAGTTCAAAGGCCTCGCAGGTCGCGATCATGGACGCTCCGAGCAGCATGTTGTTGCAGATCTTTGCGGCCTGCCCTGCCCCGCTTTCGCCGGCATGAATCACGGCCTTGCCCATTCTGGCAAGGATCGGTTCGGCGCGTGCAAAGGATTGTTCGGTGCCGCCAACCATGAAGGTCAGCGTTCCGCCATTGGCGGCAGCGATGCCCCCCGAAACAGGGGCGTCCACCATGTCATAGCCCTTGGCTGCGGCATCGGTGCTCACCTTGCGCGCGGTTGCGACGTCGATCGTCGAGCAATCGAGCAGGATGGCGCTGGTTGGCGCATGACCAATCACGTCATTCTCATACACTGTCTCGACGATCTTGCCGTTGGGCAGCATTGTGACGACCGCATCGACACCTGCCACAGCTTCGCGGACATTCGTGAAGATCTTGCACCCGTTCTCCGCGGCGCGCGAAAGTGCGGATTCGACCAAATCGAACGCGTTGACGCTATGGCCGGCCTTTACAAGGTTGGCCGCCATGCCGCCGCCCATGTTGCCGAGGCCGATAAATGCGATTGTGCTCATTTGCCTGTCCAATTCCCGGGCCGCTTTTCAACAAAGGCGGCCATGCCTTCCTTCTGGTCTGCACTGCCGAACAATCCGTGGAACAGGCGACGTTCGAAGACCACGCCCTGTTGCAGCGTCATCTCATATGCGGCGTTGACCATTTCCTTTGCCGCTATCGTTGCAAGCGGCGCCAATGACGCAACGACTTCGGCTGTCTTCAATGCTTCTGCAATCAAATCGGCCGCCGGCACAACGCGAGCGACCAGGCCCGAACGCTCCGCTTCAGCCGCATCCATCATCCGGCCGGTAAGGCACATTTCCATCGATTTTGCCTTGCCGATCGCACGCGTCAGGCGCTGGGAACCACCCATGCCCGGTGTTACGGCAAGCTTGATCTCCGGCTGTCCAAACTTGGCATTGTCGCCCGCGATGATGAAGTCCGCCATCATCGCCAATTCGCAGCCACCGCCCAACGCGAAGCCAGACACGGCGGCAATCCAGGGTTTCCGGGTCGCCGTGACGCGATCATAGCCAGCAAAGAAATTGCCGCCGTACATGTCCGCAAAGGATTGGCTCTGCATCTCCTTGATGTCGGCGCCGGCAGCGAAGGCCTTTTCCGAACCGGTCAAAATTGCACATCGCTGACTGTCATCGGCATCAAACGCACCAAAGGCGTCAATAAGTTCAGCGAGGACCTGGCTATTGAGGGCATTCAGCGCCTGCGGACGATTGAGCGTGATGAGCGTGACTGCGCCCTTCTGCTCAACGAGAATCGTTTCATAACTCATAGTGGCTTCCACTCCTCTTCCGCTGGCAGCGGCGCAAAAATTTGATCCAGCAAGGCGTCGGTCACACCTTCGGGTGTGGACGGGTCCCACTTGGGGGCATTGTCCTTGTCCACAATCACGGCCCGCACACCTTCAATGAAATCGTGACGCACCAGCACCCGCGATCCGATCCGATATTCCATGACCATGTTGTCAGCAAATGACGCCATTTTTGCGCCTTCAGCCAATTGCCGCAGAGCGACCTTGCAGGTCTGGGGAGACTTGGTCGACAGCGTTGCGAGTTCCTTTGCCGCCCACTCGGACCCATCGGCCTCGAGCGCTGCAAGAATATCCTCGTAGCGATCTGACGCGAATAGCCGGTTGATCGTAGGGATATTGTCGACAATCCGGGCCTCCGGTGGTTTCACCGACAATTGGCCCAATATGCCCTCGATGCGGTCCGGATCTTCTGCAATGCGGGCCTTGGCTTCTGAGAGAGACTCTGCAGGCAGGTAGTGGGTTGCCAGCCCGATGGCGAGGCATTCCGCCCCGTCGAGCCGCGCGCCGGTCAAGGCAAGGAATTGGCCGAGACGCCCTTCAAGACGAGAGAGGTGCCATCCGCCGCCGACGTCGGGGAATAGGCCAATCCCGGTTTCCGGCATTGCAAATCGGGTATTTTCTGTCGCGATGCGGAACTTGGCGGGCTGTGAAATACCGACGCCGCCGCCCATCGTGATACCGTCCATGAAGGCAACGACCGGCTTTTCAAATTCGAACAGCAAATGGTTGAGCTGATATTCGTCGTGAAAGAAGCGACGTCCCTCAACGCCATCTTTCAACGCCGATTCCTGAAGGAAGCGAATATCCCCGCCTGCACAGAAGCCCCGCCCTTCCGAATGATCGATCATGACGCAGGCGACCTGCCGGTCGGATCTCCATGCGAGAAGCTGGGCGGTCATTTCATGAACCATATCGATATTGAGCGCGTGAAGCGCGGCAGGCCGGTTCAGGCTGATCCGCCCAGCCTTGCTTTCGACCTGCGCGAGGATGTCCTGGGTCATTGGCGCGTCAGCTCCCGTCCCACGATCATCCGCATGACCTGATTGGTCCCTTCGAGAATCTGGTGGACGCGAAGGTCCCGGAAAAAGCGCTCAATAGGATAATCCTGCAAATAGCCGTATCCACCGTGAAGTTGCAGCGCATCATTGACGATCTTCGAGCCATTGTCTGTTGCCAGCCGCTTCGCCATCGCCGCGAATTTCGTCTTGTCGGGGGCATTGGCCGTGACCTTGCACGCCGCCATGTAAAGCAGGGCGCGAGACGCTTCGAGGTCTGTGGCCATATCGGCAAGCATGAACTGCGTATTCTGGAAGTCTGCAATTGGCTTACCGAACTGTTGGCGTTCCTTTGTGTATTTGATGGCTTCATCAAGGCAACGTTGCGCCCCACCGAGCGAGCAGGCCCCGATGTTAAGCCGCCCACCATCGAGCCCCATCATTGCGATACGGAATCCTTCCCCCTCTCCGCCCACAAGGTTATCCACAGGAACACGCACAGCGTCGAAGTTAACCTGTGCCGTTGGCTGCGAATGCCATCCGAGCTTGCGCTCATTGGCTCCGAAGCTGACACCGTCCATATCCTTTTCAATGACGAGGCAGGAGATGCCCTTTGGCCCATCTTCGCCCGTGCGGACCATTGTGACATAGACTTCGTTTGCACCGCCACCCGAGATGAAGGCTTTGGATCCGCTGACGACATAATGGTTTCCGTCGCGGACAGCCTTGGTTTTCAGCGCGGACGCATCGGA
This sequence comes from Sphingomonadaceae bacterium, assembly GCA_046348625.1. GTDB lineage: Bacteria > Pseudomonadota > Alphaproteobacteria > Sphingomonadales > Sphingomonadaceae > Aquisediminimonas. The sequence continues at coordinate 98,470 of JAXMDX010000009.1, read as the reverse complement.
ACCGGAGGACGGCTCCGTCAGACAATAGGACGCGATCTGGTCCATATTCACGAGTCCCGGCAGATATTTTGCCTTGACCGTGTCAGAGCCAAATCTGTCGATCATCCAGGCGGACATATTATGGATCGAAATGAAGGCGCTCGTCGACGGACAGCCATAGGCCATCGCCTCCATAATCAGCGCCGCTTCGAGCCGTCCGAGGCCGATGCCCCCTGATTCCTCTGAAACATAGATCGAGGCAAAGCCAAGCTCAGCCGCGGCCTTGATCGTATCGCGGGGGAAAATATGCTTTTCATCCCACTCCGAGGCAAAGGGCGTGATGTTGTCCGCCGTGAACTTGCGCGCCATGTCCTGGATCGCAAGCTGGTCTTCGGTAAGGTCGAATTGATTGGTCATGGTCACCCCATGTCACCCCATCGTCGGAATCACAAATGCATTGCCACCATCCGGGGATCCATCCGGCCAGCGTGCCGTGATTGTCTTGACCTTGGTCCAGAACTTCACACCTTCCATGCCGTGCTGGTTGGTGTCGCCAAACGCCGAACGCTTCCACCCGCCGAATGTGTGATATGCAACCGGCACGGGGATCGGAACGTTGATGCCGACCATGCCGACATTGACCCGCGCGGCAAATTCGCGCGCCGCATGTCCGTTGCGCGTGAAGATCGCGACGCCATTGCCATATTGATGCTTCGACGGAAGCGAGAGCGCAGTCTCGAAATCTGGAGCGCGAACGATCTGAAGCACCGGGCCGAAGATTTCTTCCTTGTAGGATGACATGTCGGTCGTGACGCGGTCAAACAGGGTCGGGCCGATGAAGAACCCTTCCTCGTGCCCCTGCAACTTGAAGCCGCGACCATCAACGACCAGTTCCGCACCTTCATCAATGCAGGTCTGAATCCAGCCTTCCACCTTCGCCTTGTGCGCAGCCGTGACGACAGGTCCGTAATGCGCTTCGGCGTCGGTCGAGATTCCGACCTTCAGAGCCTCGATCGCTGGAATGAGTTTCGCCTTCAGACGGTCTGCCGTTTCGTCTCCAACCGGAACAACAACGGGAAGCGCCATGCAGCGTTCGCCCGCCGAACCGAAGGCCGCACCCGCAAGATCATTCACCACCTGGTCGAGGTCGGCGTCGGGCATGACGATGCCGTGGTTCTTCGCGCCGCCCATGGCCTGGACGCGCTTCCCGGCCGCAACGCCGCGTTGATAGACATAATGGGCAATGTCGGAAGAGCCGACAAAACTGACAGCACTGATGGCAGGATGATCGAGAATCGCATCGACCATTTCCTTGTCGCCCTGGACAACCTGGCAAATGCCTTCAGGCAAACCAGCTTCAATAAAGAGCTCTGCGAGCCGAACTGGGACGGACGGGTCGCGTTCCGACGGCTTGATGATGAAGGCATTGCCGGTCGCAATGGCGACACCCGACATCCACAGCGGGATCATGGCCGGGAAGTTGAACGGCGTGATGCCCGCACCAATGCCGAGCGGCTGACGCATCGAATAGACATCGATGCCCGGGCCTGCGCCCTGGGTGTACTCTCCCTTGAGCACATGCGGAATGCCGCAGCAGAATTCGATGACTTCAAGCCCGCGCTGTATATCGCCCTTGGCATCGGCAATAACCTTGCCATGCTCGCTGGAGAGCATGTTCGCCAGCTCGTCCATGTTTGCCTCGACCAGGGCCTTGAAGTTGAACATGACGCGAGCACGCCGCTGAGGGTTTGTAGCGGCCCAGGCCGGCTGTGCAGCGAGTGCCGCCTGCACGGCACGCTCGAGAACGGCAGCATCACCCAATGCCACTTGCGCCTGCACGGTGCCATTATTGGGGTCGAAGACATCGCCGAAGCGCTTCGATGCCGAACCGGCGCCACCTGAAATGAAATGATCAATCTGCCGCATGACAATGGACTCCCTATCGATGCTGCCGGCCCTTAGCGAAGCAGTATATTTGCATTCAATACGCAAAAATTGCAGTGTCGTCCTGCAATTTTGCAGTTGGAACGAACATGCATTGGGATGATTTGAGAATCTTCCTCGCCGCAGCGCGATCAAGGACAGTTTCCGACGCTGCGCGCAAGCTCGGAATCGATGCGACAACGGTCAGCCGCAGGCTTGATCGGCTCTCGGGCGACCTGAAAAGCAGCCTTTTCGAATCGAATTCTCCAGGACTGGTCCTTTCAAGCCATGGGCAGAAGCTTCTGGTGCAGGCCGAAACTGTGGAACATGCGATTGGAGTTGCCACCGGCACGCTGACCGGAGAGCGCAGTCGCCTCAAAGGATTGGTGCGCATAAGCATGTCGGAAGGACTCGCCACGTGGATCGTTGCACGCAACATGCCCAGTTTCAGGGAGTGGCACCCCGAAATCTCGCTCGAGCTTGTTACAACCAACGGCTTTCTCAACCCATCCAAGCGCGAGGCAGATCTGGCCATCACTCTTGCAAGACCCGCGCGCGGCCACCTGATCGCGAGCAAGCTCTCCGACTACAGGCTGGGATTGTTCGCTTCAAAGGACTATGCGCAGAGAAACGGAATACCCCAATCGGGGGAAGCGCTTAGCCAGCATCCGATTATCGGCTATGCCCCGGACTTCATCTATTCCGATGAACTGCGCTACCTTGCTGAAATCGGCAACAAGCTCGAGACAAGCCTGAGCAGTTCGAGCATCAACGTGCAGCATGCCATGCTGCATGCCTCCTGCGGCGTAGGAGTCCTGCCTCTCTTCATTGGCCTGAGAGATCCGGACCTTGTGCGGATTCTCGAATCCAGTGCCGAAATCACGCGCAGCTTCTGGATGGTCGTCCATCAGGATTCTCGAAGGATTGCCCGCGTCGCGGCTGTCGTCGACTGGCTAAAGGACATTGTGCCGCGCGAAGTGGCAATCCATTGAGGCCGCAACCGATCGTTTCGCAACAATTTTTCGCCGAATTTGGATGGTCAGGCCAGCGTTGAGTCCCGGCTTGTCCGACGTGATAACCGGCGCGTCGCCTAAGTCTCGAATACTGGCTGGCAATTGCCAATCCGACGTTGACAGAATATGTGTGCATTGAAACATACGCGTCGATCAGTCCAAGCGACGGATCGGGAGACAAAAACATAGTGGTCGACTCTGCCGAAGAAGAACAGGCGCTCTTTCCCGAGCGGGCGGGTGACAGGCTTCGCGCTGCGAGAACCCGCGCCGGCCTCGACCTTTCAGATGTAGCCAGTCGAACCCGCATTCCGCTGCGGCATTTGCAAGCCATTGAGGCTGGGGATTATTCCGCCTTTCCATCATCCACGTATTGCGTCGGTTTCGTCAAAGCCTACGCACGGGCCGTCGGTGAAGATGAAAAGGCGCTCTCCCAGCAATTGCGGATAGAGTTGGGCCAGGATGGCCGAGGATATCGCACCGAATTGCAGGATTATGACGATGCGGACCCGGCACGCATTCCATCACGCACCTTGGCATGGACGGCGGCCGCCGTCGCGGTGCTTCTTGCCATTGGGTATGGCGTCTGGCGGTCCATGCTGCTGAGCGGACCGGACGTGGCTCCAGCGCCGGTCATTGCCACTGCCCCGCCTGTCCAGGCGCCCGCCGCGCCGACACCAAGCGCAAGCAGCGAAGTTGTCCTCACGGCAATCGAGCCAGTCTGGGTCCGAATTTATGACGCGTCCGACAAGGTTCTATTTGAGAAGGAGATGGCAAAGGGAGAGCGGTATGTTGTTCCGGCAGATGCCAACACTCCGATGATCCGCACCGGCCGCGCTCAACTTATTGCCGTCACGATCAATGGATCGGCAGTGGCCGCACTCGGTCCAGCCGAGCGCACTCTGAAGGACGTCGGGATAAGCGCCGCTGCCCTTCTGGCGAGGTCTGCCACCGCTGCAGCAACGCCCGTTGACACCGCAGCCGCGGAACCACAGCAAGGTTCAAAGCCCAAGCCTGAGTCCGGCAAGAAGCCTGCCTCGGAAAAGGCAGATGCGCCTGCTCGGGTTTCCCAGCCCAGGACGCCAGCCACTGCTCCGGTCGCTGCGCCTAGCGGAGCACCGCCGGCTTCAGAGACGTTGGTGCCGTCAAACACAGCCACACCAACCCAACCGCAGCCTTGATCGCAGCATTGTGGTGCGCCACAAGCAAGGTCGGCAAGCATAGAATGTCAGGACAGAGGAACCGCGATGCGTAAATTCACATTCGCCACGCTATTGCTAGCCAGTGTCGCAACTGGCCCCGTCATTGCGCAATCCGACCCGCTTGTTCAACGCGTCGGAAAGCTGGAAAAGGAAATGACAGCGGTCCAGCGCAAGGTTTTTCCCAACGGCGTCGCAATTGAGCCAGAAATTGGCAATGGAACACCCGCTGCGGCCGCAGGAAGCCCCGCAACCTCTCCCGTTGCAGATCTGACGGCGCGGGTCGATGCCTTGGAGTCCCAATTGCAGACTTTAACGGGCCAGGTGGAAACGAGCGGTAATCGAGTCAAAAAGCTCGAAGAGGCACTCGGCGCTTATGATGCACGTCTGAAGGCCCTTGAGAGCGCGGGCACTGTTGCTGCTGACACGAACGCAAACAGCACGGCACCTGCTGCCTCGATCAAACCCGCGACGACGGCGCCAAAGCCTGGCGGGGCGGCGAAGCCGGCTGCTGCCGTCGCAAAAGTTGATCCTGACCGGAAAGCCGCAATTGCCGCCGTTGAAATTCCGGCCACAGGTGACGCGATCGAAGATGCCTATACCTATGGCTTCCGCCTCTGGTCAGCGAAGCTCTATCCGGAAGCCCAAATGAAGCTGAAGGAATTTGTCGCGAAATACCCGACGCACAAGCGCGCCAGCTATGCCCAGAATTTGCTTGGACGCGCCTATCTCGATGAAGGCAAGCCGGCACTGGCATCTGTCGCCTTTTACGACAACTACCAGAAGATGCCCCGCGGCGAACGTGCTTCCGAAAGCCTTTACTGGCTTGGTGTCGCTCTGACCAAGTTGAAGAAGCCCGCGGATGCCTGCAAGGTCTACAAGGAGTTTGATGATGTTTATGCGGACAAGGCCAGCGCAGACCTGAAGGCTAAAGTCGCCAAAGGCAAAACCGATGCAAAATGCGCTGCCTGAGGCAGCGGTAGAGCGGTTTAGAGGCGACCTTCAAAAGCTGATTCCCGCAGATGGTGCACAGCTGGGCGTCGCGGTGTCAGGCGGACCAGACAGCCTTGCGCTGCTCCTCCTGAGTAATTGCGCCTTTCCTGGCCAATGCCATGCTGCCACAGTCGATCACCAGCTTCGCGCCGAAAGTGCAGCTGAAGCTGCTCATGTCGCCGAGATTTGCGCGTCGCTCGGAATTCCGCACGCGACGCTCACTCCGACCAAGCCGATTACAGGCTCAATCCAATCCGCTGCGCGCGCAGAGCGCTATGCCCTTCTCGATGTGTGGGCTGTACATAATGGCCTCGATGCAATCCTGACGGCTCACCATGCCGATGACCAGGCGGAAACGCTGCTCATGCGGCTCAATCGAGGTTCGGGAACGGCAGGGCTGTCCGGTGTGCGCTCGACAAATGGCCGCATTGTCCGGCCCCTGCTTCATTGGCGGCGAGAGGAGCTGGCGGACATTGTGCGGCGGGCCGGGATTGAGCCGATTTTCGATCCCAGCAACGACGACGAACGCTATGATCGCGTGAGGATCAGAAAGGCTATAGCGGACACCGACTGGCTTGATCCCGTCGCCATGTCTCGCAGTGCGGCCGCGCTGAGTGAAAGTGATGCTGCCCTGGGCTGGATGGCGGACCGGCTCTTTGCCGAACGTGCGAGACAAGTGGACGAATCCATTGTGCTCAATGACCCTCTTTCGCTCCCTCTTGAGTTGCAGAGGCGCCTGCTCGTCCGCTGCATTGAGGCACTTGACGGGACCTGGCAGGTAAATGGTCCAGACGTCCAGCGCCTTTCGCAAATGCTGCGGACAGGCGGCAAAGCCAGCATTGGCAGGCTGACGGTCCGGGCTACTCCGGATTCATGGGAATTCGCACCCGCTCCGCCTCGCCGCAAAAACTGACCAATTCACCATTTCGTTGCATTGTTATTCACCAATTGTGCCCTATCTAGGGTCCCAGAAAGGTGTTTTCACGCGATGAACGACGACAAGGAACCTCAGGGCATCAACCCGATGATGAAGAGCCTGCTGATCTGGGCGGGCATCCTGCTCCTGATCGGAGTGTTCGTTTCGGTATTCGATACGCGTTCGCGCAGCGCAAAATCCGATGCAATTGCCTATTCCGAATTCATCTCCAAGGTGGACGAAGGTTCCGTAAAGGAAGTTGTGCAGGCCGGCGACGTCATTTCCGGCAAGATGAGCAATGGCGATGCCTTTCATGTCTATGCCGTCAACGATCCCGGACTGACCCAACGACTTGAGCGCGGCAATGTGCGCTTTTCCGCGCGCCCGGAAGAAGGGCCGAGTGTCTGGATGGTCATGCTCTATCAGGCCTTGCCATTCATCCTGATTTTGGGCGTCGGCTTTTTCATCATGCGCCAGATGCAGAAGGGCGCCGGATCGGGCGCGATGGGCTTTGGCAAGTCGCGGGCTCGAATGCTGACGGAAAAGCAGGGCCGTGTCACCTTCGACGACGTCGCGGGCATTGATGAAGCGCGTGAGGAATTGCAGGAAATCGTCGACTTCCTGAAAGACCCGTCCAAATTTTCCAAGCTCGGCGGCAAAATCCCGAAGGGTGCTTTGCTCGTCGGCTCTCCCGGCACCGGCAAGACCCTGCTTGCACGCGCCATCGCTGGCGAAGCGAATGTGCCATTCTTCACGATTTCGGGATCGGACTTTGTCGAAATGTTCGTCGGCGTCGGCGCAAGCCGTGTGCGCGACATGTTTGACCAGGCCAAGAAATCAGCACCCTGCATCGTTTTCATCGATGAAATCGACGCGGTGGGCCGCCATCGTGGCGCCGGCCTTGGCAATGGCAATGATGAGCGCGAACAGACGCTCAACCAGCTACTCGTCGAGATGGACGGCTTTGAGGCCAATGAAGGCATCATCATCATCGCCGCGACGAACCGCCCCGACGTGCTTGACCCTGCACTGCTCCGCCCGGGCCGTTTCGACCGGCAGATTGTCGTGCCGCACCCGGACATCGAGGGCCGTGAAAAGATTCTCCAGGTTCACATGAAGAAGGTTCCTTTGGCGCCCGACGTCGATGCCCGCACAATTGCGCGCGGCACACCCGGCTTCTCGGGCGCAGACCTTGCCAATCTGGTGAACGAGGCAGCTTTGCTTGCCGCCCGGCTTGGCAAGCGGCTTGTGTCCATGGCGCAGTTCGAGGCGGCCAAGGACAAGGTCATGATGGGCACCGAATGGAAGTCTCTCGTCATGACCGACGATGAGAAGCGCATGACGGCCTATCACGAAGCCGGACACGCGCTTGTCACGTTCCATGAACCGGCGTCCGATCCGATCCACAAGGCCACGATCATCCCGCGCGGTCGCGCATTGGGCATGGTCGTCCGCTTGCCGGAACGAGACACCTATTCCTACCACCGTGACAAGATGTACGCGAATCTGTCGATCGCGATGGGCGGGCGCGTCGCTGAGGAACTCATCTTCGGTTACGACAAGGTTTCCTCTGGCGCCTCTGGCGACATCCAGATGGCAACCGGTCTTGCGCGCTCAATGGTCACCCAGTGGGGCATGTCCGACAAGATGGGTCCGCTCCAGTATGAAGAGCAGCAGGGCGAAACCTTCCTCGGGTACTCGCAGACCCAGCGGCACAACATGTCCAACGAGACCGCGCAACTCATCGACAGCGAAATCCGCGCCCTTGTCGAAGGCGGGCATGCTCAGGCGACCAAGATCCTGAAAAAGAATATCAAGCAACTCCACACGCTGGCGAATGCTCTTCTCGAGTATGAAACGCTGACCGGCGATGAGATCAATGCGCTTTTGAAGGATGGAACACCGCCTGACCGCAGCGGCATCGATCACAATCAGCCCAAGGCGTTGAAGGCTGGTGGATCGTCCATTCCCAAAACGCGGAAACGCGGCATTGGGGGGCCTGCAACTCAGGGAGCCTGATGGGTACGGGCGGACTAGCCCGTTACGCCCAGGGCCAGCAGGATGGTTCCGAACACAATCAGGACCAGGAACGCAATGATGAGCAGGGCCATCGTCCGCCAGGCAGCTGAGAAAATGCTGATCTGATAGGCTCCCCGCAGCTGGAAAAACATATGGGCGGGTGGCCCAAAGAAAATCAGCGGCCCGCGCAGTCCCTCTATCGGCCCCAGCTTGCCGAGAATCGAGAGAACCACCAGAAACAGGCTCATGAACGAGAGCGAATAGGTCACGAAAATCGCGTGATCGTAAGGCTTGAACTGGCGACGGAAGGCAAACAATAGCCAGACAAAGGGGATCGAGATCGGGATCAGCGCCCAGCTGAATTTATAGGCGTTGGATTGCATCTTGTAGAGAAGCAACGCGGGATTCTTGACAGCGTGCTTGATCGCATTGTCGATCATGGGGACGCCGATTTCTATCTTTGTGTCATCCAGTATAAGGTTGTTCGACGCAATACCGTCAGCCACCTTGATCGCGTTCTCAAGTCCTGCTGCATCTTCGCGTGCACTTTCAATTTGTGACTTTGGTGCGGCTTGCCTTTCTAGCTTTGCCAATTTGGCCTGCGCCTCGACCAGTGCGGCATCCAGTTCCGCTCGGCTCAATTCCACGCCGTTGCGACTGGTTTCGCTTTTCGGGGCAAGTGGCATGCCGACCCAGCTGAACGTCGCAAACATCAGAAAGACCCAGAACAGGAAAAGCGCCAACGGGGACACAAAGCGGGCCCGTTCTCCATGGACATAGCGGCGGGTCAGCTGCCCCGGCCTGAAAAACAGGAGCGGCAGCGTCCGCCAGATCTTGCCTTCGAAATGCAGAATCGAATGCGTAAAATCATGCCAGAAGGCCGTGAGCGTGCGATGTACCCGGACGGATTGGCCGCAGTCGTGACAATGTCTGCCGATGACTTGCACGCCGCAGTTCAGGCAATTGGTCTGCCCCTCCCCGCCCTGTTCACCTGCGTCAGGTTCGATCGCTCTGGCGATCAAGCCACCCGCCACAATGTCCCCGGCTGCTTCGATTCCTCCCGCCATAACGTCACTATGCCATCAGGCCAGACCGCTGTGAACCCGGTTCACGCGCTGCCGTTGACGTTCGCCGTCGCGACGACGAGATCGATCAGCTTTTCTTCGTGCGGGACCTGACCGTCTAGCATGAGCATTGCAAGCCCGTGCACGATCGCCCAGGACCGAACAAAGTCGGCGCGCTGTATTTCTTCACTTGTGCCCGGCGCAGCCAAAGCTGCGATATTACGCCGGAGCAAACCAAGCCCTCCTCGCTCCTCTCCCGGGCAAGCGTCCTTTCCGTCGCGAGACTGCGCTGTCATCAAGCGAAACAGGGCAGGATTTTCCAGCGCGAAACGCACATACACCCGCCCCGTCTCATCAAAGCCAGCGCGCCCCCCACCCGCCGCTGCCTGCGCATCTCTCTGGCGCCGGGCCAGCTGGGATCCGCCTTCCATCGCAAGGGCTGCGAGCAACGCCTGCTTGTCGGGAAAGTGGCGATAGACCGCTGTTGGGCTGACACCGACATTGCGCGCAATTTCTCGCAGGCTCAAGTGCTCGACGTCACCGATAGTCAACAGGCGAAGCCCCTCTGCAATCAGCGCGGCACGCAAATCACCATGGTGATAGCGGCTCTTTTCATTTTCCATGTTGACACTGTTATCATTGTCGCTCATGTTACCAGTGTAAACATATTCGAATCTATTTCAAGCTAGAGGAGCAAAGCCATGGCAAGCGCGGTTGAGACGCTGATCAGGAAGACAGTGACCAAGGGCGTCGAGAAGATTGCGGAGTTCAACCGCGGCCGATTGAGGGAAGACGGAGAAAACCCCTTCCTCGTCGGCATCCATGCACCGATGGCGGACGAACGGACGATCACCGATCTTGAGGTTTCCGGAAGCATTCCTGCAGAGCTGGACGGCCGCTATATTCGTATCGGGCCGAACCCGGCCACACCGCCCAACCCCGCCGCCTATCATTGGTTTACTGGCGACGGGATGGTTCACGGGGTGCGGCTGAAGGACGGCAAGGCACTGTGGTACCGCAATCGCTGGGTGCGCTCGACGGCCGTCAGCCAAGCATTGGGTGAAGCACCGGCCCCCGGACCACGCAATGGCTTTGACACTGTCAACACGAACGTGCTTGGCCATGCATCAGCGACCTGGGCGATTGTGGAAGCTGGCGGATTCCCTGTGCGCTTGGACGAAGAGCTGAACACAATTGCGCACGATCCTTTTGGCGGAACGCTCAAGGGAAGCTTTTCAGCCCACCCCCATCTCGATCCAGAGACTGGTGAGATGCATGCCATTTGTTATGAAGCGACTGACCAGAACACTATCCGCCACGTAGTCGTCGACGGCGCGGGTAAGGTCCGTCGCGAAGAGCCAATCGCTGTCACGGATGGCCCATCGATTCACGACTGCATGATCACGAAGAACTACGTCATCATCCTCGACCTGCCCGTGACCTTCTCGATGAAGACACTGCTTGCGGGGCACAATTTTCCCTATCGCTGGAACCCCGAGCACAAGGCCCGCGTCGGATTGCTGCCACGAGAAGGCAGAGGTGAGGACACGATCTGGTGCGACGTCGAGCCTGCCTATGTGTTCCATCCCTGCAACGCTTACGAAACGGAAGACGGGAAAGTTCTGCTCGATGTGTGCGCGCATACAAACATGTTCGCAACTGGCGCACATGGGCCTGACTCGCAGCACACGCCCTTTGAGCGCTGGTCAATCGACCCGGTCAAGCGTCAGGTCGCACGCTCGGTGATCGACCCTGAGAGTCAGGAATTTCCTCGGCCAAACGAGAGTCTGATCGGAAAGCCATACCGCTATGCCTATGCGATGGCCTTGCCAAAGGGCGGCGACCCGAGCTTTCGTTCGAACACGATGCTGTACAAGCATGATCTGGAAGCCGGCACGCGGGAAACGCACGACTTTGGCGCCAATCATGTTCCGGGAGAATTCGTGTTCGTGCCCAGGGCAGACGCCGTCGCCGAAGATGATGGCTGGTTGATGGGATATGTCGTGAACGTCGAACGCGACACGACGGATTTCGTGATCCTGAATGCGTCGGACTTTGCTGGGGCGCCACAAGCCATTGTCCACATACCCCACCGCATACCGCCGGGTTTCCATGGCAATTGGGTCGCTGCCTGAATGAAGACGGGCCGCGATTGAGGCCGATCATGCCTCAATCGCGGTTCCGGATCAGGCGCCCGGCGGGGTTACGAGACGTGGGCTGGCCGTCCAGCTGAAGCCGGAATACATTTTCATCTGCTTGCCGTTGCCCAGATCGCCGCCTGAACAGTTCAGAAGCAGGTTCACGCAATTGCTGGACCACATGTTCATGACTGTGCTGTCCCATGCCCCGAACCAGTCGGCATGGAAGGTCGTGCCGGGGGTCATCATGGTCCCATCGGCCATGACATCGGATGACAGATGCCAGGGCTCTACAGCCGCTCCCTGACTGTACCAGACGCCCATCGTGAAGGTGGGAATGACATAGGGATGGGTTGACGGACACTGGGCATAGGCTTGCCCGATGTAAGCCGAGTAGGCGACATGGCTGCGGTGATCGGCACTGTCGAGGTTCTTGCCGTCCCAGCATTCAGGGGCGGATATGACAGCCCCTATCTTTGCGGTGACAGGGCAGTTCGCCTGTGCCGTGGGCAGGTCCTTGTAATGGCCCGGAATGGCCCCCGTCCCGTCACAGTTGAAAGAAGCCGGCGCCCGTTGGCTTGTCGGCCGTGTTGAGCATGTTGTAGCCGAAGACGAAGCGCAGTCCGCGTGGCAGATCGACGCAGGCGACACCGATCTTGGCGCACAAGGGGTCGGTCTTGGGCCTGCGCTTGTAGACGCTGACATAGTCGGGTTTGATGACCTGGCCCTTGTCATTCATCATCGCCGGCATCCAGTAGGCCGAACGGTTGAGCGGGCTGTTGCAGGTCGAACTGCCGGTGGTCCTCGCTCGTATAGGTCGAGTTCGCGTTCGCCAGCGTATTGCCGAAATACTGATGCAGGTGCGACTTGCCGGGCTGGCCCGGATAGACGATCGGATCGTCATAGGACAAATGGCTCGCATTGCAGATGAAGCGGAATGCCCCCACCACATCAGGCAAGGCACTCGGCGGGATCGCCCCCGTGCCCCAGGCCGCAACCAACTCCGAATTCACATCGAAATTGCTCGGAACATCGGCAAGCTGAACCGTCATTGGATCGTAGCTTCCAGTCGATGCTGGCGAAGGTGCCGGAGCGGGTGCCGGAGCAGGAGCAGGAGCAGGAGCTGGCGCCGGTGTAGGGTCGGGCTTCGGCGTCGGAGCAGGTGCCGGCGCGGGAGGCGGTGTAAAAATGATCCGGCGCTTCCGCGCCTCACTTACAATTGTTCCGGAAACGATTGCCAAGGCAATCATCACTGCTGCAGCGCGCTTGGAGGACCCGATTTTCAATTTTGTCTTGTTCATGATCACAGCTACCCATGTGTCAAATGTTTGGATGAACCTGCGGACAAAAAATTAAGCAGTCCCTAATTGCGCCGGGACTTTGATGGTTGCCGGATCGTCAACCATTTCGGCTAGAATCGCTGCAATTCCGCCAATGTGGGAGATTTCGGCGGCGAAAAGACCAACCGCGCCGATCCCCTCTGCCTCAAGATGAAAATGCAGACCCGTCAAATTTTTGACGCGGTGCGTGTCGAAATATGTAAAAGGTTGCTCGCAACATTATGCTCAATCGCTGAGCATTGCAGTTTCGAAAACCTTGCCTTTTCGAACAAATTTCCCCAAGGGCCACCGGCTATGAAGCAGAATTGGACCCCTGAAAGCTGGAAGCAGTGCGAAGCACGGCAGATGCCAGCATATCCCGATCCGGCCGCGCTGGATCGAGCGACAGCAACGCTGGGGAATTATCCTCCACTGGTGTTTGCCGGCGAAGCGCGCAATCTCACGGCCGACCTCGCGAAGGTCGTCGATGGAAAAGCCTTCTTGCTTCAGGGCGGCGATTGCGCGGAGTCCTTTGCGGAATTTCACCCGAACAACATCCGCGACACTTTCCGTGTGCTGCTTCAGATGGCTGTCGTGCTGACCTTCGCGTCCAAGCTTCCGACGGTGAAGCTCGGCAGGATGGCCGGCCAGTTTGCCAAGCCGCGTTCCGCCGATTTCGAGGACATCGACGGTGTGTCCCTGCCCTCCTATCGTGGCGATATCGTCAACGATATTGCCTTTGAAGAGGCTGGCCGCACTCCTGATCCGGAGCGGATGATCAAAGCCTATTCACAGGCCGCGTCGACTCTCAACCTGCTGCGCGCCTTTGCCGGGGGCGGCTATGCCAACCTCTTGCAAGTCCACGCCTGGACACATGATTTCATGGGCCGTTCTCCCTGGACAAAGAAGTTCAAGGACGTTGCTGACCGGATTGGTGAAGCGCTGGATTTCATGGAAGCATGCGGAATCAACCCGGAAACCGTGCCGCAACTCAAGGGGACCGATTTCTACACCAGCCATGAGGCATTGCTTTTGCCTTATGAACAAGCGTTGACGCGCCAGGACTCGCTGACCGGTCAATGGTACGACACCTCGGCGCACATGCTCTGGATCGGAGACCGGACCCGTTTCGAGGGATCGGCGCATGTCGAGTTTCTGCGCGGCATCGGCAATCCAATCGGGATCAAATGCGGCCCGAGCCTTGCGCCGGACGCGCTGCTGCGGATGCTTGATACTCTCAATCCCAAACGCGTTCCGGGACGGATGACGCTCATCACGCGCTATGGGCATGACAAGATCGAGGCGCATCTGCCGACAATCGTTCGCGCTGTTAAGGCTGAAGGCCATCCCGTCGTGTGGTCATGCGACCCGATGCATGGCAATGTGGTCAAGGCTGCCAACGGCTACAAGACCCGCCCATTTGATCGCATCCTTGCAGAGGTCCGTGGCTTCTTTGCCGTTCATCGGGCAGAGGGTACGCACGGTGGCGGCATTCATGTCGAAATGACAGGCCAGAACGTTACGGAATGCACAGGCGGTGCGATGGATGTGTCTGAGCAGAGCCTGTCGGACCGTTACCATACCCATTGCGACCCGCGCCTGAATGCCGGCCAGTCTCTTGAATTGGCCTTCCTGCTGGCAGAGATGCTCAATCAGGAAATGTCGGACCGCAAAGCGGCGGCCTGATAGACGGCCCATGGCCAAGCCACTGCAAGCATGATGGAGGCGGGCGGCGGTCACGGGGGGATGAATCCGCCGCCCGATGGCCCATGATGACAAGCGGGCCACGTCTGAAATTCGAGCGGCGAGCTTCGCAGGTTACAACCTGAGAAACAGGTTCGTTTGATTATGTGGCACTGGCGCGCGATCACCCGACCTTGACGGCTGACCCGGCGCGGCATAAGCCCTGCCCGCTTCACAGGCCCCTTCGTCTAGCGGTTAGGACGCGGCCCTCTCACGGCTGAAACACGGGTTCGATTCCCGTAGGGGTCACCAGTTTCGTGCATTGCTCCGTGCAGATGGTGACCGTCAAACCACCGCGACCAGAGACAGAACCCTGTCTGCCCATTCCTGCCTGCAGATGAGCAGGTCAGGCATATATGTATTGCGCTGGTTGTAGATCAGCGGGGAGCCATCGACGCGGCTGACATGGAGGCCATGGGCAGCGGCGACGGCGGCGGGAGCGCAACTGTCCCATTCATATTGGCCGCCGGTGTGGAGGTAGATTTCGGCGTCTCCGCGCACGATTGCCATGGCTTTTGCGCCTGCGCTGCCCATTGGAATGAGTTCAGCGCCGATCTTTTCGGATAGGGTCACGGCTTCGGCGGCAGGGCGGGTCCGGCTGACCACCATGCGGGGCGTTTGAGCGGCGGTTGGCAGCGGTCCGGGCCGGTCGCTGCGCAGGACGAGGCCGAGCCCGGGAAGTGCGACTGCGCCTGCTGTCGGCACACCGTCAACGGCAAGCGCGACATGCACAGCCCAGTCGGTGCGCTTTTCTCCATATTCGCGCGTGCCATCGACAGGATCCACGATCCAGACGCGGGACTTGGACAGACGTTCGTCATTGTCCTTCTCCTCCTCTGAGAGGAGTCCGTCATCCGGACGTTGTTCGCGCAGCGCGTGCACAAGGAACTGGTTGGCTGTCGCATCGCCAGCCTTGCCGAGCGCTTTCTCGCTCAGGAGGCCCGAGGCGCGGACATCCAGCAGGATCCTGCCAGCCACTTCGGCCAGATGTGCAGCGAGTTCTGCATCGTTCATGGCATCTTCCTCATTTCAGGGGCAGGATTGCGCGAATGATATGTTCGGCAGCCTCGACTGGTGTCATTTCAACCGTGTTCACCCGGATTTCCGGGTTGATCGGCGCTTCATAAGGACTGTCGATGCCCGTGAAGTTCTTGAGGGCCCCCGACCGCGCCTTCTTGTAAAGACCCTTGACGTCTCTGGCTTCCGCAACCTCGAGCGGCGTATCGACGAAGATCTCGATGAACTCCCCTTCGGGCAGCATTGCACGCACCATATCCCGTTCTGCACGGAACGGGGAGATAAAGGCGGTCAAGACGATAAGGCCGGCATCAGTCATCAATTTGGCCACTTCACCGACGCGCCGGATATTCTCGATGCGATCGGCTTCCGTAAAACCGAGATCCTTGTTGAGCCCGTGACGGACGTTGTCCCCGTCGAGCAGGAAGGTGTGGCGGTTCATCAGATTGAGCTGCTTTTCCACTTCGTTGGCAATGGTCGATTTGCCTGACCCCGAAAGGCCTGTGAACCAAAGGACCCGCGGCTTCTGGTTCTTGAGGTTCGCATGCTCTTCCCGACCGATATCGGTTGCCTGCCAATGGACGTTCTGTGCACGGCGCAGCGAGAAGTGCAGCATACCTGCACCAACAGTGCGGTTACTGATCTTGTCGATCAGAATGAAGCCGCCCAGCATCCGGCTCTGGGCATAGGGCTCGAACACGATCGGCTTGTCGGTTGCGAGCTCGGCGACGCCGATGGCGTTCAGTTCGAGCGTCTTGGCCGCAAGATGCTCCATCGTGTTGACGTTGACAGTGTATTTTGGCTGCTGGACGGTCGCGGAGACCATCTGCGTGCCCAGTTTCAGCCAGTAGGACCGCCCGACAATCAACGCGTCGTCATCCATCCAGACAAGGGTTGCCTCGAACTGGTCCGACACTTCCGGCGGCGCATCTGCAACAGAAATCACGTTTCCACGCGAGCAGTCCACTTCGTCCGCAAAGCAGACCGTAACCGACTGACCGGCTACGGCTTCATCCAGGTCGCCGTCGAGTGTGACAACCTTGGTGACAGTCGAGGTCTTGCCCGATGGCAGGACCCGGATCGCATCCCCCGGCTTGACTGAGCCGGTTGCGATCAGCCCGGAGAAACCCCGGAAGTCGAGATTTGGCCGATTGACCCATTGCACGGGCAAGCGAAAGGGCTTGGTCTGGTCCGTTGTGTTGTCGAGCTCGACCGTTTCGAGATGCTCGATCAGTGGCTTGCCGGTATACCAGGGCGTGTTGGCGCTGTTCGTGGTGATATTGTCGCCCTTGAAGCCCGAAATGGGCATGGCGGTAAAATCCTTGATGCCGATCTCTGCCGCAAAGCGGGCGTAATCCTGCACAATGGCTTCGTATTTCGCCTGATCATAATCGATCAGATCCATCTTGTTGACGGCCAGAACGATATTCTTGATGCCGATGAGGTTGCACAGATAAGAGTGCCGCCGCGTCTGGACGAGCACGCCCTTGCGCGCATCGATCAGGATAACGGCCAGGTCGGCCGTCGATGCCCCGGTGAACATGTTGCGGGTGTATTGTTCGTGGCCCGGGCAGTCGGCGACGATGAACTTGCGCTTTTCGGTCGCGAAAAAGCGATAGGCGACATCAATGGTGATGCCCTGTTCGCGCTCTGCTGCAAGGCCATCCACGAGCAACGCGAAGTCAATCTCCTGCCCCTGGGTGCCGACCCTTTTGGAATCTGCCTGAAGGGCTTCGAGTTGGTCCTCGAAGATCATCTTCGAATCGTAGAGCAGGCGCCCGATCAAGGTTGACTTGCCATCGTCCACGCTGCCGCAGGTGATGAAGCGCAACAGGCTCTTGTGCTGGTGCGCTTCGAGATAGGCGTCAATATCCTCGGCAATCAGGGCGTCAGCCTTGTAGATATCCCCCGACATCAGAAATACCCTTCCTGCTTCTTCTTCTCCATCGACGCATCGCCACCATCCTTGTCGATGACGCGGCCCTGCCGTTCCGAGGTCGTGGTCAACAGCATCTCCTGAATGACTTCGGGCAAAGTCTGCGCCTCGCTCTCAACCGCCCCCGTCAACGGGAAGCAGCCCAGCGTGCGGAAGCGGATGTTGCGCGTGGTGATCTCGGGGCGCTTGCCCATCACCTTCTCCAGCCGCTCGATATCATCCGCCATGAACAGCCCGCCCTGATATTCAAAGGTCGGGCGCGGCGCGCTGAAATAGAGCGGAACGATCGGAATGTCGTTCAGATGGATGTATTGCCAGATGTCGAGCTCGGTCCAGTTCGAGATCGGAAAAACACGGATGCTCTCCCCCTTGGCCTTTCGCGCGTTGTAGAGGTTCCAGAGCTCCGGGCGCTGGTTCTTCGGGTCCCATCCATGCGTCGCAGTCCTGAACGAGAAGATCCGCTCCTTCGCGCGGCTCTTTTCCTCATCGCGGCGCGCCCCGCCAAAGGCCGCGTCAAAGCCGTAATGATCGAGCGCCTGCTTCAACCCTTCCGTCTTCCACATGTCGGTATGCAAGGGACCATGATCGAACGGGTTGATCCCGCGCTCCTGCGCTTCGGGATTATGGTAGACAAGCAGTTCCATGCCGCTCTCTTGCGCCATCCGGTCACGCAGCTTGTACATGTCCTTGAATTTCCAGGTCGTATCGACGTGGAGCAGCGGAAAGGGCGGCGGGCTCGGATAAAAAGCCTTGCGCGCAAGATGCAGCATCACGGCCGAATCCTTGCCGACGCTGTAGAGCATCACTGGCTTCTCCGCCTCAGCAACAACCTCACGCAAAACGTGAATGCTTTCGGCTTCAAGCCGCTCAAGATGTGTCAGAATACGCGTCATTTCGGTTCCACGGATCGATACCCAGATCGCCGTTGCCTGACTGGCCATGATTGTAGTAGACCCAAATGGGAGGGGTCTCGCTAATGAATTCGCATATTGGCCAAACGGAGCTTGTGCTCCCGCTCTTCGAGGGTCTTTTCGAACGTCCGCTCTGGGAGACCTTTCTGAATCGACTCATGGCCCGCACCCGGGCCCAGCGTATCCGATTGACGATTGCGCCGACCATCGCCAGCGAACACCCCGCCCTTGACCGGCGCATTTCAGCGCGCGGGGCTGCATACGGGAATAACAGCGCCGACGAAGACGCAGCCCTGACCCGGCTCGCTCAAAGCGGGTTTCGAGCCAACAGGGTCTATGCGCTGGACGAGCTTGGCCACACCTTTGGAGCAGCGGATCTCAACGATGTCAGCGATCTTCTGAAAAGAGCGCGGATTGGCGATGCCCGCCTTCTGCGCATCTCGACTTTGCAAAAGGAAAGTGTCTGGCTCTCGTTGCTGCATGAGCGAGAGGCGTTTGAGGCAGCAGACAGTGCGCTTCTCGCGTCATTGGTGCCGGCAATCAGGGCCGCGGCCCAAAATCTTTTCCTGATCGGGATTCTCAAGGCAAGAATGGTCGCCGCCGAAACAGCACTTGCGCGGCTCGGTATCGGTCAGGCCATACTGGATGGTCAAGGCACTGTCATTGCAAGCGATCCGGGCTGGGATGCAAGCCAGCCGGTTGCGCACGACCGCGAAGGCCAGTTTGCTGCGGCCTGTGCCGAGCTGCGAAGGTCAACGGACGAAGAAGGCTTTGTGGTCCCCGCGATGAAATCCGGAAGGCCGTTTGTTGTGAGAGGCCTCGCCGGCCCCGCACTGCCCTTTGGACACTCTGCAGCAGCCGTTGCGAGCTACAGGACACCGCAAAGTCTCGACGCAGCATCAATCGAGCCCGTCGTCGCCGCGACTTTTGGACTGACGCCGAGGGAAGCGGCTTTGGCCGCTAGGCTGGCGACTGGAGACAGCCTGACGGAAGCAGGAAAAAGCCTCGGACTTTCCGTGGAAACTGCCAGAAACTATAGCAAGCGAATCTTCGCCAAAACCGGAACACACGGGCAAACCGACCTTGTACGAGGCATACTTTCGCGCTTGCCCTGACTTCAACTCCGACTCAACGGGCGGTCACTGGCCGCCCCGCTTCGCATTGGCGTGCATCAGGCAGCTTCAGCGACCTTTTCCTTCTTGTAGATGCTGTTCTTGGGAAATTCGAACAGCCGCATCACCATGGGTTCGAAAAATTCAAGCGGGGCCGTATCGTAGTTTGGATCGAAAGCCGGACAATCATATTTCTCGATGAATTCCGCAGTCGCCTGATAGAATTCGTGACCGCGGAATTTGTCTCGCATGTTCCGGTCGAGCCCAAGATACTGGAAGAAATTGTACCCCTGAAAGATCCCGTGATGCTCTGTGATCCAGCGGAGTTCTTCCGATACGAACGGCTTGATGATTGCCGCTGCAATATCGGGATGGTTATAGGCACCGAGCGTGTCGCCGATATCGTGCAGAAGTGCCATCACGACATAGTCTTCGCTCCGCCCGTCGCGATGGGCGCGCGTTGCTGTCTGAAGGCAATGTTGCAGCCGGTCGATGGCGAATCCGCCAAAGTCACCATTGAGGAGTTTGAGGTGGTCCAGAACACGACGCCCGCCGGAGCGCGAAAACGGAGTCAGGTGCGACATGATGATGTCCCAGTCTTGCTGCGTGCTTTTGCTCATGTCATGGAATGTTGCGCTTGCGCCTTCGGCCATCTCGATTTCTCCTCTTCGTCAGAATGATCTTAACGCGCGACAGGCGCGGCTTCAATCCGTCGTGGAATTCGGTTAGGACAGACCAATGGACATACCAGGGCTGCGCTCCCAACCTTTCTTTGATGACAAGAACCGCGCGTTCTGGATGCTCCAATCGGCAGGTTGGACCTTCTATCTGATGCTCCGCATGGCATCGGGCGTCGGCAATGGCGTCAGCCTGTCGTTCGTCATCCCGGTGCTGGTCTCTGCTGCGACCGGCTATTCGATCACCCTTGTCATGGGGGCGATCTTCAGGTCATTGATCAGCCGCCGCCCGATTGTAACCTGGGGCGGATCCCTGATCATCGTGATGCTCGCGGTTGCAGCCTATTCGGCAATCGACGCCTGGATGTTCAACATGATGAACCGGGAAGGCGCCGGCTTCAACGGCTCCCTCTTTCTGGGATCGGTGACTATCAACACGCTTTTGCTGGGCGCCTGGTCGGCCCTTTACTATGGCATCAACTTCTACATCATCGTGGAAAGGCAGACAGACCAGCTGGCAGCACTTGAAAGCCAGGCAACGTCCGCACAGCTCGCAATGTTGCGCTATCAGCTCAACCCGCATTTCCTGTTCAACACGCTGAACTCGATTTCGACGCTTGTCCTCCTGAAGCAGACCGAGCGCGCCAATGCCATGCTCTCGCGACTTTCGTCTTTCCTGCGTTATACGCTGGTCTATGAGCCGACGGCGCAGGTGACGCTCGCCCAAGAGGTGGAGACACTGAAACTCTATCTCGAAATCGAAAAGATGCGATTTGAAGACAGGCTGCGGCCCGTTTTCGAGATAGACGGCGCAGCGGCCAAGGCGCGCTTGCCCTCGTTGCTCCTGCAACCACTTGTTGAAAATGCCATCAAATATGCTGTAACACCCCAAGAAGAGGGCGCAGACATAAGCGTCGCAGCACGACTGATCGGAGATCGCGTGCAGATCACCGTATCCGACACAGGGAGCGGGTTGAATGGCGCCGTACAGCGCCCAAGTGCATCAACAGGGGTGGGGCTTGCGAATATTCGCGACCGGTTGGCGCAAGCCTATGGCGAGGATCAGCGCATTGAGTTTGGCAGCCCGGCGGGCGGAGGATTTTCAGTGACGATCGATATACCTTACCGCGAACAGGAAACAGCATGAGCATCCGCACAATCCTCGTCGATGATGAAAAGCTGGCAATCCAGGGCCTGCAATTGCGGCTCGAAGCGCACCCCGATGTTGAAGTGATCGATACATGTCTGAATGGCCGGGAAGCCATCCGCGCGATTAAGACACACAAGCCTGACCTCGTCTTCCTTGATATCCAGATGCCGGGATTCGACGGATTTTCGGTCGTCTCCGGCCTCATGGAAGTGGAGCCGCCGCTTTTTGTATTCGTGACGGCTTACTCGGATCACGCGATCCGTGCGTTCGAGGCACAGGCCACGGACTATCTGATGAAGCCTGTCGAGCAGGAGCGGCTCGCCGATACCATGGAGCGCGTTCGCCAGCGGCTCGCCGAGAAGCGCGGTGTCGAAGAGGTCGAACGGCTGAAGGAAGTGCTCGCCGAGCATGCGCCGGAAGCGCACGAGGAACTGGTCGATTCAGCCGATACGCATTCGGCGAACCGATATGAGAAGATGATCAACATCAAGGATCAGGGCCAGATCTTCCGCGTCGAAGTGGACAGCATCGAGCGCATCGATGCGGCAGGCGACTATATGTGCATCTACACAGGGGGCGACACACTGATCTTGCGCGAAACGATGAAGGACTTGGAAAAGCGGCTGGACCCCCGCAAATTCCAGCGCGTTCACCGTTCGACAATCGTCAACCTCGACCTTGTGAAACAGGTCAAGCCACACACCAATGGCGAATGTTTCCTGGTGCTGGAATCAGGCGCTCAGGTGAAGGTCAGCCGAAGCTACCGCGATGTCGTCGCGCGGTTCGTCCATTGAGCCGCGGGCAGCCCGTTCAGTCTTCCTTGGCGGTCTTGGTATCACCCTTCTTCCGGCGCGCGCTGTTTGAATAAAGCAGGGCTGCGACGATTGCTGCCGAACCAATGCCGATGCCAATGCCGGCCTTCACCATATTGGCCTTGCGCCGGGCCTCGTCCTCGTTTGTCGCGGGTGCGCTTTTGGTATCTTCGGTCATGAACACACTGTCCTGTTCTGGATAGGTCAGCCTAACAATGCTGCCCCCCTCACTGTCAATGATGAAGCGGTGAGCAGTCTCGAGAAATTGGCAGGACGCCCAACTATTCCGACGAAGCGGCTATTTCCGCCAGAAAGCCGCTGTCCTTCACGCGGATTTGCCCATGCTCGAGAGCAATGATCCCCGCATCGGCCCAGGCTGATAGCTGGCGATTGATATTCTCCCGGCTCATTCCGGCAAAGGACCCAAGTTCGGCCTGGCTCAAATCCAGCCGGAGTCGCCCGGTGGCGGTCTCGGAGAGCATCAGGCGCTGGAGGAAACGGGCCAGCCTCGGGCCCGATGAGAAGGCGCGGTCACTTTCCACTGTGCTGTTCGTCTGCCGGAGACGTCGCGCCAGTTCCTTCAACAGACGCCAGGCAACACCCGGTTGGCGCTCGATAAAGGCTTCAAAAGCCGCCCGCGACAGCCGCAGATAGCTGCCCGAGGAGAGCGCAATGACTGAGGCTGACCGTTCGCCGCCGTCCAGCACTGCGATTTCCCCCAGAAGCGCTCCGGGGTCGGCATAATCGAGCGTTATTTCGCGTCCATTCATGGCGACCATTGTCACCTTGGCATTGCCCGAAAGAAGGATGAGGACCTGATCGCCCGGGTCGCCCTGCAACAAAAGCGTCTGGCCTTTTTTCATGTCATGTCGGGTTGAAAGCGCAAGAAGATCGGCCAATTCATCGGCGCGGCACGCTGAAAAAAGCGAGCCTTGCGGCAGGCTTGCTGCAAGTTCGGACGCGTTCATTGTCCCCTCCCCCTCGTGCTTTCGGTCGGCGCTGCGTTCCTCTACCCAACACTCAACGGCGTAAGCGCGCACGCCTTGGAAAGCCCCAGCCCGCGCTTCATTGCAGGATAGGCGCGAACGGTTGCAGCGGTCATGGCCAGTTCGAGCCTGACGGTACGACCATAGGCTTCCTCGATGGCATCGCCGATCGTGAAGGCCTCGATCGACTGGCGCGCGATGGCAGCACCAAATATGAACGCGGTCTTGAGGTCGCCATCAGGAGGATCTGCCTTCAATGCAGCGTTGACCAATTCGCTATCCACTCCATCTCGAACTGCTCCCTCGGCAGCAACAAGAGCGCAGGGACCGCAGTCTTCAACCAGGGTCGCGGCAATCCGTGTCATGTGGAAGAGATCGGCGGGTGCCTCGAACCGATGCATCGTGACTGGCATGAAGTGCTTGAACTTTTCGAGCGCATGGCCGGGCGCTGCTGCTATTTCCCGAAAATATTCGCTTTCGCCCGGCGACATCTTGTCGACCGCACCCAGCACGAGGGAATCCGGAAGGCCTGCGGGTGAGACCTTCTGTTGAGCGAAGAGAATGCCAAGGGCTGCCCAGACAAGCAAAGGAGGGCCAAGCACCCCGGGGGCATCCTGCCAGAATATGCCCGGAGCGCAGACGCCTGTCATGAACTCCCAGACATGCAGGAGGCCGTGAATTGCAAGCCAGAGGCTGCCCGCAAAGGCTGCCAGCCAACGTGTGGCGAGATTGGGCACCGCAAAAGCGAGGATGCCGCCACAGGTCAAATAGGCGAGGCCGATGTCCCGAATGAAATGCTGGTTTGGCGGTCCGGTAAATTTGACGGTCTCGACTGCCTGATACCAGCCAAACGGATCCCCCAGCATGAACGCGCCGTTCCCGAGGCTGAACAGCGCGACCAGCGCGACCAGCGCTTGCGCGAGACGATCGGGAAGTTCCGGCTTGCCCATCACTTTGCTCCCTTGAAGCCTGATCCGTATCTGGAGGCTCTTAGGCCGGTGCCGGTGAAAATGCATCAGCAGAATTCACCGGAATGCCAAGACGTAGGCGAACCTATTTTCGCCCGACAGGCTTTGCAGCCGGTGTTCCCAGGAACCTCGGCGCCGGTCCGGGTTGATCGATGCCGTCTATGTTCAGGAAGGTTCCCCGTTCGACATTATGGGGATGTTTCAAGGCATCGGCCATCGACAAGACGGGCGCAAAGCAGATGTCAGTGCCTTCCATCAGGGCACACCATTCTGCGCGTGGCTTCGATTTGAACAAACTGGTCAATTTCGCCTTCAGCGAGGGCCATGCAGACTTGTCCATTTGAGCATCGAATGCCGGATCGGTGAGTCCGGCCTTTTCGCGGAGGAGCGCATAAAATTGGGGCTCGATCGAACCGATCGAGATAAACGTCCCGTCCGCGCACTCATACGTGTCGTAGAAATGAGCCGCTGTATCGAGCATGTTCACGCCACGAGTATCTTCCCAGGCTCCCATGCCGCGAAACCCCCACTGCATCGCATGTATCACGGCGGCTCCGTCAGTCATTGCACAGTCGATCACCTGACCTTTCCCTGTGCTCCGCGCATTAAGGATGCCCGCAACCATACCGAAAGACAGCATCATGCCGCCGCCTGCAAAGTCACCAATGGCATTGGTCGGCGGTGTGGGCTTCTCGTTCGGGCGGCCATAACCGTGCAGATTGCCCGAGATCGAAATGTAGTTGATATCATGCCCTGCAGCTTGCGAGAGCGGTCCATATTGGCCCCAACCAGTCATGCGACCATAAACCAGCTTGGGGTTGTCGCCCAGCAAGACATCCGGCCCGAGTCCAAGGCGCTCCATGACGCCCGGTCGGAATCCCTCGATGATACCATCTGCTGTCTTTGCGAGTTCACGAACGGCAGCGATGCCTTCGGGAGACTTCAGATCGGCTTCGATACGTTCCCGATTGCGGCTCAACACGTCCCGACCAGCGGCATCGCGCGATCCCTGCCGTGCCACACGGATAACCCGCGCACCGTGATCAGCCAGCATCATTCCGCAAAACGGAGCCGGGCCAATGCCTTCCATCTCGATGATCGTAACCCCCTCCAAAACACCGGCCATGTGATTTCTCCCAATTGCAATAGTCCCATCGACTGGAGCCCAGCTTTCCCAAAACGTCAAGTGCCGGGGTTGATTGCAGTTCAGCACTCGCCTATCCCCAGCGCTGTTACAGGTGCCTCGCAAGGGGCTTCAAGGGAAACCGGTGAGAACCCGGTGCTGTTCCCGCAACTGTGACCGGCGAGTTTTCCTCCTGGATACCACTGGGCAACCGGGAAGGTGGAGGAACGCGATGACCCGGGAGCCAGGAGACCTGCTTGTGACGGCCAGTCCTTCGCCCGTGCGGGAAGACGCGGACGATCGGGGTTCTCCTCGCGTGACGGCATTTTGGTATACGTCACGTGGAGGAAATCATGAACTATCTCAAATTTGGCGCAGCACTTGTTGCGCTTTCACCGGAAGCCGCTTTGGCCGAAGAGGCAAGCAGCACAGACATTGTGGTGACAGCAAACGGCATTGAGCAACCGCGCGACCAGGTCGGTCAAGCCATCACGGTGATCGACAAGGACAAGCTCGATAGCAGCCAGACATTGGCGATCAGCGACCTGCTCCGCAATGTTCCCAGCGTCAGGGTCGCCAGAAACGGAAGCATCGGCGGCGTGACGAGCGTATTCGTCCGCGGCGGAGAGTCGTCGCAGACACTCGTTCTGATCGACGGTGTCCGCATCAATGATCCTTCCAACCCCAACGCGGCCTTCGATTTCGGATCGTTACTGACCGGGAATATCGATCGCGTCGAAATTCTGCGCGGCCCCAATTCGGTGGTTTGGGGAAGTCAGGCCATCGGTGGCGTCATCAATGTGCGCACGGAAGTTCCATCCGAAAAATTGTCAGCCAATGCTGGTGCCGAATATGGCTATCACAATACGGCTGAGGTGCGCGCGAATGTTTCTGGCACAAACGGAAAGCTCTCCGGCAGCGTTGGCGCCAGCTACTTTCGAACGGATGGCATTTCGGCTCTCGCCGCGGGTTCCGAGCGCGACGGCTACAGGAACTTTGCTGCAAATGGGAAACTGAAGGTCGCGTTTAACGACTCCGTCAGCCTTGATCTGCGTGCCTATTACAATAAGGGCCGCGCTCAGTTCGACGATCCGTTTGGCGCCACGCCTGACACCTTTCCTGAAACCAAGAACAGCCAGTTCGTGGGCTATGTCGGCCTCAACGCCGATTTTGCCGACGGTCGGTTCCGCAACCGTGTTGCCTACACCCGCACTGATCTGCATCGCGTCGGGACTGAGCCCAACGTCCCGTTCAGTTTCAACGTCAACGAGTTGAGGGGCAAGGTCGACCGTTTCGAGTACCAAGGCGCATTCGACATCGTTGATAAAGTGACGCTGGTCTTTGGTATCGAACATGAACGCACCTTTGCCAGCACGTACTTCCCGGCCGGCGGTGGAGCCGCACCGGACCAGGCGAACTATCGCGTTACCAGCGAATATGGCCAATTGATCGTGCGGCCGATCACCGGCCTCACGCTCACCGGGGGCGTCCGCCATGATGACTATAACATCTATGGCAGCCAGACGACCTTCGGAGGAAATTTTGCCTATACGCCCAATGAGGGCCGCACAGTCCTTCGCGGCACATATGCTGAAGGCTTCCGCGCCCCGACGCTCACCGAATCCGTCCTGCCCTTCGGCAATCCTGCCTTGAAGGCGGAAACAGCAAAGAGCTTCGATGTCGGTATCGAACAGAATTTCCTGGACGGCGCCGTGCGCGCAACGGCGACCTATTACCACCGCAAGAGTGACAACCAGATCGCCTTTTCCTTCTCGACCTTTCAGTCGGAAAATATCGCAAAGGTCCTCAATGAAGGCCTCGAACTCGAACTCGACGTCCGCCCGACCCGGACGTTGAAGATTTCGGCCGGATACAATCTGGTGAACGCGACCAGCCGCTCGAATGACGGCACATTCGGGAATCGCCTTGCGCGGCGCGCCAAGGATAGCGCCAATGCATCGATCGACTGGAAGACACCGATTGGCCTAGCGGTCGCCGCCGACGTCCTCCTCACCGGCGACAGCTTTGACGATCTGGCGAACACGGTTCGGCTCAATGGCTATCAGATTGTGACGGTCCGGGCCTCGTATCCCGTTTCCGACAGATTTGAAGTCTTCGGACGGATCGAGAATCTGTTCGACGAGAGCTACCAGACAGTAGCACGATACAGCACTTATGGCCGCAACGCCTATGTTGGCGTGCGGGCAAAGTTCTGATGCGGATCGCCTGGCCCCTGCTGCTGCTGTGCGGGTGCACGCAGGGGTCGACCATCGTGCCGAACAGGATCGTCTCGAACAATCCGTGCATTGACGCTGTCCTTGCCGAAGTCGCGGATCCGGCAAGCGTCGGAGCGATCAGCAGCTATTCAAAGGATGCCGAAAGCAGGTCGGCACCGGTTGCATGGGCAAAGAAATATCCCGCAATAGGCTCAGACGCGGAAGAATTGATTGCAGCGCGTCCAAGGCTCGTTCTTTCGGGCGCCTATGCCTCCAGCGGCACAAATGTTGCGCTCGCCCGGGCAGGGATAAAAGTTCGCAGCTTCGGCGTTCCGGCGACCTTGGCGGACAGCGAACGACAGGTCAAAGAGATCGCCGATGCCATTGGACGAGGCCCGCAAGGCGCCGCACTCGCCCAAAGGATGGCGCGGGCGACAATGCCGGTCGAAGACGGCCGCAGCGCAATCATCTGGACAAGCGGTGGCTTTGTTGCCGGACAGGGCACAATCCAGGACGAGATGCTCAGCCGGGCCGGCTTCCGCAACGCAAGCACCTCCTATGGGCTGAAGCAATGGGACATATTGCCGCTCGAAGCGCTTGTCCGCCAGCCGCCAGATGTGATTTTCATGCCTGCAACGGCAAAGGGTGATGATGCGCGCGCTCTTTCCCTGCGCCGCCGCGTGCTCGCCCATCTGCGCGGTCGCACACGCATCGTCAGCTTCCCCGAACACCTTCTCAACTGTGGTGGTCCGAGCGTGATCGAAGCGATGCGAGTTTTCAGATCGGCGCGCTCTTCATGAAGATCATTGCCCTCCTGGCCCTGACGATCCTCGCATTCCTGCTGTCGCTGGCCGCGGGCAAGGTCTGGATCAATCCGACGGACTGGTTTTCTGATGGCGCCAGTGGATGGATCATGGCGGAATTGCGCCTTCCTCGGGCAATATTGGGGTGCAGCATCGGCGCGGTTCTGGGCCTTTCCGGCGCCGTACTGCAGGGTTATCTGCGCAACCCGCTGGCCGATCCCACCGTCGTCGGCGTGTCGTCGAGTGCCGCTCTGGGCGGCGTGACCGCCATTTTCCTCGGCCTGACGACCTTCCCCTTTGGCCTGTTCGGCAGCGCCATGATCGCCGGCGCCCTGGCGATGATCCTGCTGGTCGCGATGACAGGCCGCAGTGGCGGCCCATTGGGCTTCATCCTTGCGGGAATGGTCCTTTCGACTTTGGCGGGCTCCCTCACGGCTTTTCTGATCAGCATTGCGCCGAATCCCTTCGCTGCGAGCGAAATCATTGCCTGGCTGATGGGCGCCCTTACCGACCGGGGCATGGAGGACGTGGAGCGAGCCCTGCCCTTCATGATCGTCGGGAGCGCGATCCTGCTCGGGACCGGACGAGGACTGGATGCCCTGACGCTGGGCGAAGACGCGGCCCGGACACTGGGCTTCAGCCCGACACGCCAACGCTGGGCGATTGTCGCCGGGGTCGGCCTTGCTGTCGGAGCGTCCGTCGCCGTGTCGGGCGTTGTTGGCTTCGTCGGCCTGATCGTTCCGCACTTCATGCGAAGCCTTGTCAGCGAACGCCCTTCTGCGTTGTTGATCCCGTCAGCCCTGGGCGGTGCAATCCTCACGCTGCTCGCAGACAGTCTCGTGCGGCTGACTCCGGGTGCCGGCGAAGTGCGGCTGGGCATCGCAATGGCCATTCTTGGGGCGCCCTTCTTCTTCATCCTGCTGGCCCGCATCCGGAGGCGCGCGTCATGATCGCGGCTCGTAACCTGTCGCTGACCCTTGGAGGATATGCCGCACTGCGGGACGTCAGCGCCGACCTCCGACACGGCCGTGTGACGGCCATTATTGGAGCCAACGGCGCCGGGAAGACCAGTCTCATCCGCTCACTCGCCGGGCTTGTCATCCCGCAGTCAGGCGATGTCGAAATTGATGGCGTTGCTCTTGATGCGCTCACTCACGCCCAGCGCGCGAGAATGATTGGATATCTGCCTCAGGACGGCGAGCCGGCTTGGAACATCTCCGGCGCAGAGTTGGTCTCCTTGGGACGCTTGCCGCATCGCAGCCGCTTCGCCCTTCCCTCTGCAGATGACGCACGAGCGATCGAACGCGCAATGATAGCGACAGACACGCTTGCCTTTGCAGATCGGACGATCGACACACTGTCGGGCGGCGAACGTGCGCGCATAAAAATGGCCCGCGTGTTGGCAGGAGAACCGCAGTGGATCCTGGCAGACGAACCCCTGGCCAACCTCGATCCCCCGCATCAGCGAGATATGCTCGCCCTGTTTCGGGCCGCCGCGGCCGAGGGCAAAGGCGTCGTTACGGTCCTGCACCAGCTTGACGCCGCAAGTCTGGCCGACGACCTGTTGATTCTTCGGCGCGGCGAAGTGGTGGCACATGGCCCGGTGCGCGAGGTTTTGACAAACGCAAACCTGAACGCAGCATTCGGAATGGATTTCGATATTGTCGAACACGCCGGCCGCGTGGCCGTTATCGCTCGCGCCTGAAGCGCACCGGACCAACCGCCCGGAAGTTTCGACGAAGTGCCTTGATATGGTGTAACATTGCTTCTAACGGCGATGAAATATTATCACATCAATACGGAATTCCCATGTCGCGTCGCGTAGCCTTGCTTTGTGTATCAGCCCTTCTGATTTCGGCGCAGGGCGCTTTGGCGCAGGAGGCGCCCGACCAAAACCATGGCGATCATGATGAGGATAGCGGCGAAATCGTGGTGACCGCGCTGCTTGGGCGCAATCAGGCAGATTTGCTGGCAGGAACGTCCGTCGTGTCCGGCGAAGACCTCGCGCGTGAATTAAAGCCAACCATAGGCGAGACTCTCTCGCACCAGCCGGGCGTATCGGCGACATCGTTCGGGCCCAATGCGTCGCGGCCCGTCCTTCGGGGTTTTCAGGGCGAACGCGTCCGGGTGTTGGCTGACGGGATCGGGAGTTTCGACGTATCCAACACGAGCGTCGATCATGCTGTTGTGATCAACCCGCTGACAGCGGACCGTATTGAAGTCCTGCGCGGCCCATCCGCCCTCCTGTTCGGTTCGTCAGCGATCGGGGGCGTTGTGAATGTGGTCGACAGCCGCATTCCACGAAAGGTCCCTGACGAGGCGGTGCACATCGATGCGCTGGCAACATATGGCTCGGCCGCGAATGAGCGCTCGGGCGGCGTCCGCGTCGATGTTCCGGTTGCAGAAAAGTTCGTGCTTCATCTGGACGGCAGCTACGTCAAGACCGGCGATCTTGAAATTGGCGGCCACGTGCTGACACCTGCACTCCGTGCCCAAGCGGCATCCAGCGCAGATCCAGCGATTGCAGCATTGGCCGATCTCAAGGACCGTCTTCCCAACAGCGCCGGACGGACGTGGGAAATCGCCGGCGGGGCGGCCTACATCACAAGCGACGTGAATCTGGGATTTTCGGCAAGCCGATATGACAGCCTTTATGGCGTTCCGATCCGCTATTCGCTTGATCCGTCTGTTACAGCAGAGTCAGTCCGACTCGATGTCAAGCAAACACGATTTGACGCGCGGGCCGAATACAATCCAGCCAGCGGATTTCTGGAAGGAATACGGTTTCGCGGGGGCTATGCCGACTATCGGCACAATGAGCTTGCCGAAGACGGCACGATCAACACGACCTTCAACAACACCGGCGGTGAGGCGCGGCTCGAACTTGTCCAGCGCGAACACAATGGGTGGAAGGGTGCGATCGGAAGCCAGTATGTCTTGCGCAAGGTCAACATCATTGGCGCCGAGAAATTCCTTCCTGCCATCAAGACGCAGCAATATGGTCTCTTCACTGTGCAATCGCTTGATTTGGGCGCGATCCGCGCAGAAGCCGGCGGGCGCATCGAACATTCCGTCGTCTCGGCAAAAGCCGATGCCATCCTGGGCAATCCCGATAGCCGAAGGTCGTTTACGTCCTATTCGGGATCGCTCGGTGCCAGCGCGGAATTCGCGCATGGCTGGCGGCTGGGCCTCAACAGTTCCTACACGGAGCGCGCGCCTGCGGGCGAAGAACTGTTCGCCAATGGACCGCATGCCGGAACGCAGGCGTTCGAAATTGGCAACCCCGGTTTCGCAAAGGAGAAATCCAAGGGCCTTGAAGCGACGCTGCATGGCTCGGGCGATGGCTATTCGCTCTCCGCATCGCTTTATTACAGCTGGTTCAACGGGTTCATCTACGAGACTCCCACAGGCGCAATTCAGGATGGACTTCCGGTCTTTCAGTCGAGACAGGCCAATGCGCACCACTATGGTGCCGAAATCGAAGCCTCTGTGCGCGTCGCGACGATTGGCGCGGTGAAGCTCAACCTTGATGGCGTGGGAGACTTCACGCGCGCAACGATCAGAGGCGGCGGTCCGCTACCGCGCATTCCTGCGCTGCGACTTCTCGGCGGGCTCGAAGCACAGTCGGACAGGATCACCGGACGCGTGGAAGTGGAATGGGTCGACGGGCAGAACCGCATTGCGGCATTCGAAACGCCCACCCAAGGCTACACGATGGTCAATGGCTCACTGGCGATCAAGCCGTTTGGCACCGATTCCGGCGTCGATGTCACCCTTTCGGCCAACAACATCTTTGACGTGGTTGCCCGCAGGCACGCCAGCTTTCTGAAAGACTATGCGCCGCTTTCAGGGCGCGACATCAGGATCGGGCTGCGATTTTCATTCTGACCCGTTTCCAGTTTTTGTGACACTGAAAGAGCCAGCAGGGCAATCCCCGCCCCCCAAAGCCATCCGCCAATCACATCGCTGGGCCAATGGACGCCCAGCAGGATACGTGACGCGCCGATCGCTGCTGCGCCAACAAGCGCCAGAGTGACCCAGGCAAGGCGACGTTTCTTCGCAAGCAGCAGCGAAGCCAGCAAGAGGGTTGCCATGACATTGGTTGCATGACCGCTGGGAAAGGACAGGTTTGTGACAATGTCCAGATGGGGCACCACATCGGGTCTTGCCCGCCCGAACGCTTCCTTGAGGATGCTTGACGTTGCGCCCGCAAGTGGTGGCGCAACGAGCATGACAAGCGCGGGGTAAGTCCGCTTATGCCAGACCAGCCAGCCCGCGCACACGACCATTGCAAATGTCCTCTGACCTGCTGCGCCGGCCCATGTCACCCATTGTGCGGCTGCAATCAGGACATCGCTCGTAACATTCTGGCGGAATGCCAGTGCCTTCAGGATCGTGCGATCCGTCTGCTGGCCAATTCCGAAGGTCACCAGCAGCCCAAGAACTAGGGCTAGCACGAGCAGGACCGCCCCCGACCGTCCTGATATTGGCTTTGCTGGGGAGACCTTGCCGTCTGTAACGTCTTCGGCTCCGCTCTCGGTCATTGCGCGCCTTTGACGACTTCGCCACCCTTGATGACGACGGCGACATGCTCAAGCTCACGGACATTGGCAAGCGGATCGCCGTCGACTGCGATCATGTCACCGTAGCGCCCGACCGCTATCGCCCCGACATCGGCTTCCCGGCCTAGAGCCTGCGCCGCATTGACTGTCGCAGCCTGAATTGCCTGCAAGGGAGTCATGCCCCATTCGACCATCTTGGCGAACTGGCGACCATTGTCTCCATGCGGGTAAACACCGGCATCCGATCCGAAGACCATCTGCACCCCGCCACGCACCGCGCGCTGGAAGGTCTGACGCTGCTTCAGGCCGATTTCCTTTTCCTTGTCGAGACTTTCCTGCTCGGTTCCGTTCGAGGTGCCCGTCGCAAGAATGTAATCGTCATTGTAGATGTCCATCGAAAACCAGGTCTTGCGTTGGGCCGCAAGCTTGATCGTCTCGTCGCTGGCAAGGCTGCAATGCTCGATTGTGTCGATCCCGGCCAGGATGGCAGTCCGGATGCCCTCATCCCCGTGAGCATGTGCAGCCACCTTGAGGTGAAGCATATGCGCTTCATCGGCAATCGCCTTCATTTCCTCAAATGTGAGCTGTTGGCCGCCAACTGAATCGCCAAGCGAAAACACGCCGCCTGTCGCGCAGATCTTGATCACTTCTGCACCATATTTGTGCAGCCAGCGCACCTTGGCGCGCGCTTCATCCGGCGAGTTGATCACGCTTGCTTCCTGCCGGTCATATTGCGGTGGCAAGGCGTTGCTGTCGCAGTGCCCGCCCGTTGCACCAATCGCATAAGTTGCCGGAACAATGCGCGGACCGACTGCCCATCCTCCGTCGACGGCTTCCTTCAGCCCGACATCCTGAAACTGGTCAGCACCCACATTGCGCACGGTCGTGAAACCGGCGTCGATCGTTTTCCGCGCATTGCCGACGCCTACGGCACTCCAGAAACTGTCGTTATATTTGAAGCCGTTATACCCCCCGATCTCGGCAAGCGACGTCAGGTGGACGTGCATGTCGATCAGACCGGGAAGAAGAGTCTTGCTGCCAAGGTCGATCCGCTTGGCCCCGGCGGGCACCGTCAGGCTTCCCTGTGTGCCCACGGCCGAAATCCGTCCGTCAGTGACAATGACAAGCGGTCGCTCCACCCGCTTCCCGGACACGACATCGACCATATTGGCTGCGCTGATGGCAACAGTTTCTGCCGCCGCTGGCGTGGATAGTGCCATGGTGAGCGCAAGGACAATTCGACGCATTTTCATCTCCCGAAATCAATCGGGCAGACGCTAGCGTTTCGGAGGGGGCGCTGTCGAGCCTGTTGCGTCTTTGGAGCCAGGCGCACTGCCCTGATCACCGGCGGGGACAGCATCGCTCATCAGGCCGACATCCCAAAGGGCCTCATTGCCATAACCCGTGACCGGTGCATCGATGTCCTTGGGGCCGGCATCCATCCGGCTGTCCAGATAGCCGACCAGACCGCTGACCCTGTTGCCGCCGGGCGGCGGCCGCACCTTGCCTGACGGGCCGACGGGTGTCGTTGGCGTGGTTGTCGTCGGGGGGCCGCCTATCGGATTTTGCGGCGACCGCGGAAGGGGCGGCGGCGACGGTGTTGAGGTCGGTTCGCCATTCTGCGCAAATGCAGCCCCGGGCAGCGACGCCAGGCTCAGCAGGACAAAGGCAAACACTGGTTTCATGTTGCCCCTGTTATCCTGCCAAAGCCCTGCCCTTGTCAAACCGGTCAGATATGGAGTGCCCGGCCATAGGCCGAAAGCACGCTTTCATGCATCATTTCGGAGAGAGTCGGATGCGGGAACACCGTTTCCATCAACTCCTGCTCGGTCGTTTCGAGCGTCTTGCCGATGGTGTAGCCCTGAATGAGCTCCGTCACTTCCGCACCGATCATGTGCGCCCCGAGGAGTTCACCGGTTGTTTCATCGAACACTGTCTTGATGAATCCTTCGGCTTCGCCCAGCGCAATCGCCTTGCCATTGCCGATAAAGGGGAATTTCCCGACCTTGACCTTGTGGCCGGCCTCCTTGGCTTTCGCTTCGGTCAGCCCGACGCTGGCGATCTGCGGGTGGCAATAGGTGCAGCCCGGGATATTGAGCGGATCCATCGCATGCGGATGGCCACCTGCGATGGCTTCCACCGCAATCACGCCTTCATGGCTTGCCTTGTGCGCCAGCCAGGGCGGCGCCGTCACATCGCCGATGGCCCATATGCCCGGCACATTGGTCCGGCACATGCCATCTGTGTCGATATGACCCTTGGTGGTTTTCACGCCGAGCTTTTCCAGCCCGATAGTCTCTGTGTTTGGCACAATGCCGATGGCAACAATGGCGTGGCTGAATTCGGACGTGACGACCTTGCCGTCTTTCGCCTTGATCGACGCAGACACACCCTTGGCTGTAGCGGAGAGCTTTTCTACGCCCGCTCCCGTCATGATCGTCATGCCCTGCTTGGTCAGTGCCTTTTCGAGAAAGTCGGAAACGTCAGCATCTTCGACCGGAACGACGCGATCGAGCATCTCGACCACCGTCACTTCGGCTCCCATGTCATTGTAGAAGCTCGCGAATTCAATTCCGATCGCGCCCGATCCGATAACCAGCAGTTTCGTCGGCATTTCCGGCGGGACCATGGCGTGGCGGTATGTCCAGATGCGTTTTCCATCGGCAGGCGCAAAGGGCAAATCGCGCGCCCGGGCCCCTGTTGCGATGATGATGTTCTTCGCTGTCAGGTCCTCGGACTTTCCGTCCTTGGTCACGGTTACCTTGCCAGGCGCCGAGATAGTGCCATCGCCCATGTGGACCGCAATCTTGTTCTTCTTCATCAGGTGCGTGACGCCCTGATTGAGCTGCTTGGCCACACCGCGTGAACGCTTCACCACGGCCTCGATGTCGGCACTGATCTTTTCCGCGACCAGACCATAGTCCTTGGCATGTTGCATATAGTGATAGATTTCGGCCGAGCGAAGCAGCGCCTTGGTCGGGATGCAGCCCCAATTGAGGCAGATACCGCCAAGGTTCTCGCGCTCCACGATTGCTGTCGACAAGCCAAGCTGCGCAGCACGGATCGCAGCAACATAGCCACCGGGGCCAGATCCAAGAACAATCAAGTCGTAGTTTGCACTCATGCCATCATCCCCAAGGGCTTTTCCACCAGGTCCTTGAACACCTGCATCAGCTGCGCGCCATCCGAACCATCAATCGCACGGTGATCGAACGACCCGGTCGCACTCATCACTGTCGCAATTGCCAATGCGTCATCGACGACAAAGGGCCGCTTTTCACCTGCCCCAATCGCTAGGATCATCCCTTGCGGCGGGTTGATGACCGCCTCGAATTGCTTGATGCCGTACATGCCCATGTTGGAAAGGCTGGCCGTTCCACCTTGATATTCGTGCGGTTGCAACTTGCCTTCCTTCGCACGGCCGGCGAGTTCCTTCATGTCGTTTGAAATTCTGGAGACACTCAAATTGGCGGCGTCGCGGATGATTGGCGTGATCAGGCCCGACGGAGTTGAAACCGCAACAGAGATATCCGCCCGCTTGTAACTGACCATGTCATTGCCGAGGAAGGTCACGTTGCATTTGGGCGTTTGTTCGAGCGCAACGCCCAGCGCCTTGATCAACAGGTCGTTGACGGAGAGCTTGATACCGCGACTTTCAAGCCCCGCATTCAACTCGGCTCTCAGTTTCAGCAGCGCATCAAGCCGGATATCGACCGTCAGATAAATATGCGGGATCGTCTGCTTCGCTTCGGTCAAACGACGCGCAATCGTCTTGCGTATGTTGGAAAGTTTTTCGATTTCGTGGGGGATACTGTCATCAAACCAGACGGGTTTCGTTGCTGCCTGTACAGCAGGAGCCTGAGGAGCAGGTGCCGCTGCTGCAGGAGCTGGCGCGCTCGCTGTTGCGGTTTGCGGCGCGCCCTCAATATCGGCTTTGACAATCCGGCCATTCGGGCCGGTGCCCTTCACTTTCGAAAGATTGATACCGAGCGTTGCGGCAAGACGCCTGGCAAGCGGAGACGCGATGATGCGATCGCCAGACGCCTCGGTTGCGGTTGCCTTGGGCGCTGAGGTCTGCACGGGAGGCGGCGGAGCCATTTCGGCCTTGGGAGGGTTTGCAACGGGAGCCTCTGCCTCGGGGGCCGGCTTTGCATTGACGTCGTCGCCTTCAGCCGAAATCAGGGCGATGACCGTTCCGACCTTCACCCCTTCCGTTCCGGGGGCAACAAGAATCGAGGAAATCGTACCCTCATCGACGGCTTCGAATTCCATCGTCGCCTTGTCAGTCTCGATTTCCGCCAACAGGTCCCCTGACTTTACCTCATCACCCTGCTTCACAAGCCACTTGGCCAGCGTGCCTTCCTCCATCGTTGGAGACAGTGCGGGCATTCTGAGTTCAATCAGCATCGAGTGGATCACCTGTTGCTTCCGGTTTCATCGGGTTACGTAACGGCAACATCGCAGCGATGCCAGAGGCAAGACCTTGCGCATACCGTTAAATTGACGCAGGCTCACCGAAATAAGGCCGATGGGGGAAGGCAGACAGGCAAATGCGCACCTATCTGGTGATCATTGACGAAACGGAAGAAGCCGAGGTTGCTCTTCGCTTTGCCGCACGCCGTGCCGCCAAGACAAAGGGCGGTCTCGAGATTCTCGTCATCATCCCCCAACAGGAATTCGTTGCCTGGGGTGGTGTCCAGGCCACGATCGAGAATGAGGCTCGCGAGCATGCGGAAGCGATTGTGCGCCACGCGATCGACACGCTCGCGCAGGAGACGCCGATCGTACCCAAGATCTCCATGCGAACTGGCGATGCCGTTGCGGCCATCCGGTCTGCGTTGGCTGAGAATGCGGAAATTGGCGCGCTGGTCCTTGCTGCGGCGAAAAGCGGGAACCCCGGCCCGCTCGTCAGTCATTTCGCAGGCGCGGACTCAGGCACTCTCCCCTGCCCAGTCATGATCGTGCCAGGGTCGCTGACAAATGAGGCCCTCGACCGGCTGAGTTGACCGATCGAAAAATAGAAGGCCCGGCCACTCCCCCAAGCGACCGGGCCTTTGCCCCGTTCGGCGCGTTGCAGCTGCAGAGCAGCAGAAACGCAACATCGAATGGGGCTTCCATTGTTGGTGACTTGGCCAAATTTCCTGCGCCGATCTCATGTCGATCTTCGCAACTTCGGCTGCCCCCAGCTTCGAAACCCTTCATATACAGGTTGAGCGGCAATTTCCATAACTGCAAGAAAACGTCAACCAAATCGGTTTGTACCAGCTTCAAAATGCGACGCAATTGGCAGCCATAATGCCAAATTGTCCCATTTCGGGTCAGATTCTGCCCGACAGCAGCTTGGCTATCGCTTCGCAGCCACGGGCATCCTGCTCATCGAATCGGCCCGG
The DNA here is from genome assembly GCA_046348625.1 of Sphingomonadaceae bacterium. GTDB lineage: Bacteria > Pseudomonadota > Alphaproteobacteria > Sphingomonadales > Sphingomonadaceae > Aquisediminimonas. The sequence goes on along the minus strand of JAXMDX010000009.1, from coordinate 60,504 downwards.
TTCCGGGCTGTCCAGATCGAGCACCGCGATCAACCGGTCATTTTGCAGGATCGGAACGACAAGCTCTGACGCTGATGCTGCATCACACGCGATGTGCCCGGGAAATGCATGAACATCTTCTACGAGCTGGGTCTTCAGCGTGCTTGCCGCTGTCCCGCAGACCCCCTTGCCCAGAGCGATCCTGATGCAGGCCACTTTTCCCTGAAAGGGCCCAAGCACCAGCTCGCCGTCAATGAGCCGGTAAAAGCCGGCCCAGTTGAGTGCCGGCAGATATTCCCAGATGAGAGCCGCTGCATTGGCCATGTTCGCCACGGGATCGGGCTCGTTGGCCGTCAGCGCCTCGAGCGCCGCCAACAGGTCGCGGTAAAGATCCGGCTTGGAACTTGTATTGATCGAAAACTCATACATCAGTCAAAACTCACTTTGCTGCGCCCTTTTTTGACATCGCCGCGGATCGCCTTGCCGACAAGCCGCTTCTCCTTTGCCGTGCGGGAGGGTTTTGTCTTGATCCGCCGCACGGGCGCTTGGTGGGCCTTGGCCAAAAGGGCAAGCAACCGTTCCCTGGCATCGGCACGATTTGCCTCTTGCGTCCGAAAGCTCCGCGCAGTGAGCACGATCTCGCCCTCGTTCGTCCAGCGACTGCCCGCGAGTTGCTTCAGTCTGGCATAGACGGGCGGCGCAAGCCTCAACGCAAACACGTCGAGTCGGATCTGGACTGCTGTCGCCACCTTGTTGACATTCTGTCCGCCGGGGCCTGTCGCTGCGAGAAAACGCTCCTCCAGCGCAGCTTCGGGCAGCTCAGGGGAAGGGCCCAGCATTACCGCGTCAGGATATAGTATATGACATAGAACCAGGACAGCACGCCGTGAATGATTGCCCACAGGATCGACTTGTGGAGGCTCCAGGAGATGGTGATTGCGAGCGCACTGCCAAAGCCGATGCCGGCCCGGGTAGCTGAGGTGGTGTAGGTGCGAATTTGTTGCATGGGCCGCAGTTTTGCACTGCCTGCCTTCGAATGCAAATGGGCTCTGTTCACCGAGTTGAACTCTGCCTTTCCCGCGACTAGGGACGTTCTCCTACCGCAATGAAGTTCAGGCAATCGCGACCATGTTCGAACCCGTAATTTCTGCAACCGGTCTTTTCACGCCAGCGGAAAGCATTTCCAACGACGAGCTTGTCGAAAGCTTCAATCGCTATGTCGATCAATTCAATCTTGAGAACGCCAGCGCCATCGAAGCCGGGTCCGTCGAACCTTTGCAACACAGTTCGGTCGAGTTCATCGAAAAGGCGAGCGGGATCAAGTCGCGCTTCGTCCTTTCAAAGGCGCCGATCCTTGATCCCGAGATCATGTGTCCGCGCTTGCCCGAACGCCCCAATTCCGAAATTTCGGTGCTCGCCGAAATAGGTGTCGCCGCTGCCCGTGATGCACTTGCCCGGGCCGGTCGCAAGCCCGAAGATGTGGACGCAGTGCTGTGTGCCTGTTCCAATCTGCAGCGCGCTTACCCTGCCATAGCAGTCGAAATACAGGACGCCCTGGGCATTCAGGGCTTTGGTTTCGACATGAATGTTGCCTGCTCTTCGGCAACGTTCGGCATTCAGACGGCGGCAGACTTCATTCGCGCAGGCCATGCGCGATCGGTGCTCGTCATCAATCCGGAAATCTGTTCAGGACACCTCAACTGGCGCGATCGGGACAGTCATTTCATCTTCGGAGACGTCGCCACGGCGATTCTGATCGAAGAAAAAAGCATCGCACCAGCCCGCCACTGGGACATTCTTGGCACGCGGCTCAAGACCCAGTTCTCCAACAATATCCGGAACAATTTCGGCTTCCTGAATCGCGCAGATCCTGACGCGCGCGATGCCAGGGACAAGCTCTTCGTCCAGGAAGGACGCAAGGTCTTCAAGGAAGTTGTGCCGATGGTGGCAGAGCTGATCCTGTCACAGCTCGAAGAACTTGCGATTGCATCTGCATCGCTTCGCCGCATGTGGCTCCATCAGGCAAATGCCGGAATGAACAGGCTGATCGCTGCACGTGTGCTGGGACATGAAGCGAGCCCGGACGAAAGTCCAACCGTGCTGGATACCTATGGCAATACATCGTCTGCCGGCTCGATCATTGCCTTCCACCTGAACAGCGAAGACTTGAATGCAGGCGATCTGGGACTGATCTGCTCGTTCGGCGCAGGCTATTCCGCCGGCACCGTCATGCTGCGCAAATCCGGTTAGTCCTTCTTGCGATAGAGCTGGACGATGTGGTCAAGGACCGCTGCGTAGAGCGGATTGATGAATTCGCAGCCGTAACGGTGACCATTGCGCCAGACAACGTGGGACTCAAGGCCCGCCATGCCCGGGACGGTAAGCCAGACCCTGTCTCCAATATGCAGGTTGGCCGCTGTTCCGAAGCCGACACCGATCACGGAAATGTCGATCACATCAACTTCGAACTTCTTTGCACCTGAAGGGCGCAGCGCCGCCTGCATCTGGACGCCAAGCCTCTCTGCGCGACGACCATCATGATCCCAGTGTGTACCAATTTTGGCATTCGACGCCATCAAGGCCTCCTCATTTCTAAGTCCCGAGCCACCTTTAGAGGCTTATGGTTGACCAATTGTTTACGTCGGCATTTTCGACAACGACTTGCCACGTGCGGATCAGGGTCTATCTCGTGGCGAAATACCAAAACACAGAATCAAGAGAGAGCGATGCCCCAGAATCAAGTGTCCCAGCCGCCATTGTTGAGTTTCGACAATTTCATCACGCATTGGGCGCATGAACACCCCGATCGGCTGGCCCTGCGGGAAGATGATCGCACCCTGACATTTGGCGAACTGGAAGAGCGGACGGCAAAGGTGGCCTCGGCCCTGATCGCTGCGGGACTCAAGAAGGGAGACAGGATTGCCTGGCTCGGCAAGAACAGCGATCTCTATTACCAGCTCTTTTTCGGCGCCGCCCGCATCGGTGTGGTGATGGTTCCTGTCGGGTGGAGGCTCGCACCCGCGGAAATCGCTTATATTGTCAATGACACCCAAGCACGCCTTCTCTTTGCGGGACCAGGATTTGACGCGGCTGCCGAGGCTATCCGCGGCGACCTGAAGCATATCGAGCGCATTCTTGGCGCAGATGCCGCTCGCCGCTGGATTGATGCGACCCCGAGAGCGCCGTTCTCGGCCGCTGGCGCAGAAGATGCCGTGCTGCAGCTCTACACCTCAGGCACGACAGGTAATCCGAAGGGCGCGGTGCTGTCGAACCGCAATCTCTTCGGTCTGCGCATCCCATCACTCCAGGCAGATTTGCCCTGGTCGCATTGGGACGATGACGAAGTTGTGCTGATGTGCATGCCATGCGCGCATATCGGAGGAACCGGGCTTGGAGTCATGGCCCTGGCGGCGGGCGTTTCCGGCCATATCATGGCGGAATTCGAACCCGGCGGTGTCCTGGACGCAGTTGCAACGGGTGGCGTGACCCGCTTTTTCATGGTTCCCGCAGCACTCCAGATGGTCATCAACCATCCGAAGGCCGCGACAACGGACTTTTCGCGCCTGAAATACATCATTTACGGGGCTGCCCCTATTCCGCTTGAACTCCTGCGCGAATGCATCAAGGTTTTTGGTGCCCAATTCCTTCAGGCCTATGGCATGACGGAGACAACTGGCACGGTGGTCATGCTGCCACCCGAAGACCATGATCCCAATGGCAATCCGCGCATGCGCGCTGCAGGCAAGCCACTTCCCGGCGTCGAACTGAAGGTCGTCGATGAAGAGGGCAATGAAGTGCCCACCGGCGAAGTCGGGGAAATCATCACGCGGTCTTCAAACAACATGATCTCCTACTGGAACCTGCCCGAAGCGACCGCAAAGACACTCAGCGCAGACGGCTGGGTCCGGACCGGAGACGCTGGCTATATGGATGAAGACGGATATCTCTTCATCCATGATCGCGTGAAGGACATGATCATTTCGGGTGGCGAAAATGTCTATCCCGCCGAAGTCGAGTCAGCGATCTATGGCCACCCGGCGATTGCAGAGGTGGCCGTGATCGGCATTCCGGACGACAAATGGGGCGAAGCCGTGAAGGCTGTCTGCGTTCCAAAACCCGGGGCCGAAATCGACGAAGCAGATGTCATTGCCTGGGCACGCGAGCGCATTGCCGGCTTCAAGGTTCCCAAGTCGATCGACGTCATTGCGGCGCTTCCCCGAAACGCCAGCGGGAAGATCCTCCGGAAAGACCTGCGCGCGCCCTATTGGGAAGGGCGCGAGCGGCAGGTGAACTAGAGGATCACATTTCTCCGCGCGATCGCCTCAACGCATACCATTTCTGAACGTTCGCATTGTGCTGTTCCAGCGTGTCGGCGAAGACATGCCCACCCGTCCCGTCCGCGACGAAATAGAGCGCGCGGGTCGGCGCAGGATTGAGGACGGCTTCGATGGAGGCCTGCCCGGGGTTGGCGATGGGGCCGACAGGCAGCCCCGACTTTGCATAGGTATTGTAGCCATTGTCGGCCAGAAGCTCCGACCTCAGGATGCGCCTCCCAAGAGGGCGCCCCCGGGTGACGGGGTAAATGACCGTGGGATCCGCCTGGAGCCGCATGCCGATCCGCACACGGTTGGAATAGACACCGGCAACTGTGCGCCGTTCGCTTGCCTTGCTCGTCTCCTTTTCGACGATTGAAGCAAGGATGACGGCTTCCTCAGGGCTCCGCACGACAGTGTTCGGCTTCCGGTCCGCCCAAGCCTTGGAGAGGGCCTTGGCCATCGCACCCTGCATCCGCTTGAGTACGGCGCTGCGTTGCTCCCCGCGTGTATAGGGATAGGCATCCGGGAGGACACTCCCTTCCGCCGGCACGGCGACGTTTCCGACCAGAAAGTCAGCGGCCATCAGCTTGTCCGCGACCACCACACTTGGCGTTCCTTCCGGGATGATGACAAAGCGTTGTTTCGTCCGGCCCGACTGGAGGAGCGCGAGAACATCGCCATTGTCCATCCCGGCCTTGATTTCATACTCGCCCGGCTTGATGGGTTCGGACGATCCGAAAATCTTCGCATGCCGCAGGAAACCAGAAGCAGACTCGATGGCTCCCTGTTTCTCGAGAATATTCGCTGCAGCCTTCAGGCTTGCTCCGGGCGGCACAACAACTGTCACATCCCTGTCAGCCCCGCCTGAGCAGGCGGCCAGCAAGATGGCGGCCAGAAGGGCCAGCCAGGAACGCATCAGATGGCCCGCACGACAAGGCTCGCGTTGGTTCCCCCAAAACCGAAGCTGTTGTTCAACGCTGCCCGCACCGTGCGCTTCTTTGCCACATGAGGAACCAGGTCGACTCCCTCCGTTCCCTCGTCGGGATCATCGAGGTTGAGCGTCGGGGGCACGATCTGGTCGCGGATTGCAAGGATGCAGAATATGGTTTCGACCGCACCTGCACCACCCAGCAAATGGCCGATTGCCGATTTCGTGCTGCTCATCGAAGCGCCGGCAAGATCGTCCCCAAGCACACGCTTGACCGCCGCCAGCTCGATCGTATCGGCCATGGTCGAAGTCCCGTGCGCATTCACATAGTCAATGTCGCCGGGCCCCATGCCAGCCTTTCTGAGCGCCATCCGCATCGACAGTTCCGCGCCCTTGCCTTCGGGATGGGGCGCCGTGACGTGATAGGCATCGCCTGACAGGCCGTAGCCGACGACTTCGGCATAGATTTTCGCACCGCGGGCTTTGGCATGCTCATAGTCCTCGAGCACGACGACGCCAGCGCCTTCGCCCATCACGAAGCCGTCCCGGCCACGGTCATAGGGTCTGCTGGCCTGCTCCGGTCGGTCGTTGAAGCTCATGTTCAGCGCGCGCGCCTGTGCGAAACCGGCAACACCAAGCGGATTGATCGTGCTTTCCGACCCGCCAGCCAGCATGACGTCCGCATCTCCGTCGCGGATCATTCGGGCCGCGTCACCAATCGAATGCGCGCCCGTTGAACAGGCCGTCACGACAGCGTGGTTCGGACCCATAAGGCCATATTTGATGCTGACCTGTCCGGAGATCAGGTTGATCAGCCGCCCGTGGACGAAATGCGGGCTGACCCGCCCCGGTCCCTTTTCTGCCAGAACAAGCGACTCGCTTTCAATTCCGGGCAGACCACCGATGCCGGACCCGATCGAACATCCGGTCCGCATCTTGAGATCGTCGCTCATCTCAGTCAGGCCGGCATCCTCGAGCGCCTGGCCGGCGGCATCAATGCCATAGATGATGAACGGATCAACCTGGCGCTGGATCTTGTGATCGACGCGCTTGTCCGGATCAAAGCCCCACGGATGATCCTTGGGTTTGATTTCGCAGGCAATGTGGCACTTCTGGTCCGACGTATCAAAGCGCGTGATCTTACCCGCGCCCGATTTTCCCGCGATAAGGTTCGCCCAGCTGGTTTCCACATCGCCACCCAGCGGCGTGACCAGCCCCAATCCGGTTACGACAACACGACGCATTGCATTTCCTTCAAATGAAAGCGGCCCCCCGTCACTGCAACGGAGAGCCGCTTCAAGAATTCACCGGCTCCCACAGGGGGTTCCGAATTGGCCCGTTCAGCCCTTGTTCGAGTCGATATAGGCAATCGCGTCATTGACGGTCGCGATCTTCTCGGCTGCGTCGTCTGGAATTTCGACGCCGAATTCCTCTTCGAAGGCCATGACGAGTTCGACGATATCAAGGCTGTCAGCGCCAAGATCGTCGATGAAGCTGGCTTCTTCGGTCACTTTCTCGGCTTCAACACCAAGATGTTCGACGACGATTTTCTTAACGCGATCGGCGGTCTCGCTCATGGATAGTCCTTCTCGTTCATGTGTGAGCAATATTTGAAATCGCCCTAAAGCGGGCGCGGCAGACTGGCAAGCCCCCCCGATCAACAGACAGTCGTCAAATCCTGCGCCACGGCACGGTTCAGAGCATCGCCATCCCGCCATTCACATGGATTGTCTGCCCTGTCACATAACCCGCCTCACGCGATGCCAGATAGGCAACGGCAGCGCCGATGTCCTTTCCTTCGCCCAGCCGGCCAACCGGAATTCGTGTCGTCAGGGCCTCTTTCTGCGCATCAGGCAGGACATCGGTCATGGGCGACGTGATGAAACCCGGCGCCACACAATTGACGGTTATGTTCCGGCTTGCGAGTTCCTGCGCCAGTGCCTTGGACATGGCGGTCAGCCCGCCTTTTGATGCGGCATAGTTCGCCTGTCCGGGATTGCCGGTCGCACCGACAACGCTCGTGATCGTGATCACCCGGCCGAACCTGGCCTTCATCATCGGCTTGCATGAAGCCCGGATGAGCCGAAATGTAGCTTCGAGGTTGACGCGGATCACGGTATCCCACTCCTCGTCCTTCATCCGCATCGCAAGATTGTCGCGTGTCACACCGGCATTGTTCACGAGAATGTCGAGTTGGCCACCCAGCTCCTCGACGGCGCGCGGAACCAGCCCGTCCACAGCAGTGCTGTCTGAAAGATCGCAGGGAAGGATGACACAATCGCCGCCGATTTCTGCAGCAACCGCCTTCAAGGCCTCTTCGCGTGTCCCTGACAACGCAACCCGGGCCCCCTGCCCCACCAGCGCGGCCGCAATGGCAGACCCGATTCCGCCCGAGGCACCCGTCACGAGAGCGGTCATTCCTGAAAGATCGAACATGTCTAGAGTCCCTTCATCAAGGCTTCGATATCGTCCATCGAAATCACGCTCGTTGCGTTCGCATCCTGTGCCGAGCGTTTGACCATGGGCGCAAGGACCTTGCCACCGAATTCCACAAATTCATGAACGCCGTTGTCGAACATGGCGACGACGCTCTCGCGCCAACGGACTCGCCCGGTCACTTGCTCGACCAGCAGAGCCTTGATGGTCTCGGCATCGGCCACTGGCGCAGCCGCCACATTAGCGTAGACGGGCACAAGGGGCGCTTGCAGCGAAGCGTCAGCCAGCGCCTGAGCCATGGCATCTGCTGCCGGTTGCATCAGCGGGCAATGGAATGGCGCTGAGACCGGGAGGAGGATACCCCGCTTGATACCGTGATCCTTCACCAACTCGATTGCGCGTTCGATCGCACCTCGGTGTCCCGAAATCACGACTTGCGAAGGATCATTGTCATTGGCGACTGTGCAGACTTCGCCTTGAGCGGCCGCATCTGCAAGCCCCTGCGCCTTTTCGATATCCGCGCCGAGCAGGGCCGCCATTGCCCCGACGCCGACCGGCACAGCCGCCTGCATCGCCTGCCCACGCAATTTCAGCAGCCGCGCTGTCGTGGCAAGATCAAGCGCTCCAGCCGCACACAAGGCTGAATATTCGCCGAGGCTATGTCCCGCGACGAACCCCGCCTTGTCGGCCAGCCTTATGCCGCCTTCCTTTTCAAGGACTCGAAGCGTGGCAATGGCGTTGGCCATGATCGCCGGCTGGGCATTCTCGGTGAGGGTGAGCTGATCCTCAGGGCCATCGGTCATGATGCGGAACAGGCGCTGGCCTAGCGCATCGTCAACCTCTTGGAAAACCTCGCGCGCGACGGGGCTTGCCTCTGAAAGGGCCTTGCCCATTCCGACGGACTGGCTTCCCTGGCCCGGGAAAATGAAAGCGCGCATAGGTGTGCTCCAACTGGTTCGGAGCTCCGACTAGAAACCGCGACCCGATTGCGCAAGCCCGCGATGGGTTTGCAGTGCGCCCTAAATGCGATCCATCGAAATCCATTTCGGATTGCCAAGCCATGCCCGGCCGAATGCAGCCCGCGCTGCGGCTTCGGAAGGACGATCCCCTAGCGCGCGGTTCGTCTCCGCCAGACCATAAAGCGCCCAGCCATTGTTGGGGAATTGTCCAAGGGCCTGCATGAAGGCCTGCCGCGCGCCTTTCAGGTCTCCTGCCCGATAGAGTGCAGCGCCCAACGACTGTTGCACCGGGTAATACCAGAATGGCGGCTCATAATAGGTGATGCCCTGCTCAAGGATCGCTGCTTGCCGATAGAAATCGGCGGCTGCCGCAAAACGCCGATGCGCATATTCGCGCCGCCCTTGTGCCACCAGTTCCGCGATCTTGAGCAAGTCCGGCACCGGGACGAGCATGTCCGTCATCGGCTTGAAATCTGTCTTCGTCCGGATCAGCCGCAAGGCCGCAATCTCGCGGTCGAATGCCTTGTCATTGCCGGATCGTGCATAGGCAATGGACCGGGCATAGTGCCACATGGCCGTGACATAGGGCAGGCGCGAATCCGGGGCCTTGAGCGCGAGGATCGCATTCGGCTCGGCAAATTGCGCATAGGCAAGAAACGGCGCCGCATCGACTGGCTGCACCCAGGGAGTCGCGGCCGTCGCATCAGCATTGAGCACGCCGCGAAGACGCTTCGCCTCTCGCAGGGCCGTGGCGGCATCGCCCCCCATCTGTGCCGAGGTCACGATGAAATGGATATTATGCGGGTAATAGCCAAAGCGATAGATCCCCCGCTCCTTCGACGTCAGCAGGAAGGATTCGTCAACCCGCGCGGCCTCCACATTGACCCGGATCGAATCCTTGAATCGGCCCAGCACATAATAGAGGTGCGCGGGCATATGGACGAGATGCCCGGACCCGGGCACAAGGCTTACAAGCCGGTCCGCTGCCTTTTCCGCGCGACCCGGGTGCGCAGCACTTTCCATCAGATGGATATAGAGGTGGGCGGCCTCAGGATGGTCCGGGTTGCGCGCCAGGACAGTCTCGATCAGTCGGACCGCATCGCCAATCCGCCCCTTGGGCGTTTCGCGATCCGCTTCCCAATAGTCCCAGGGCCGCACGTCCATTTCCGCTTCCGCCGCGAGAACGGCAATCGTGTCGCTCTGCGGAAACTGCTTCGCGACATCGAGGATGGCCGTTGCATAGGCCTGGTCCAGCGCCGGGCGATCGGCATTCGCCTGCGCAGAATAACGCGCCTTCTGGGCGAGGATCAGCGCCTGCTCTTCAGGTCGCGCGCCCGCTTTCAGTGCATCGGCGCGGCCAATCGCTTCGAGGGCGCGGGCGTTGGTTGCCGGATCCATCGGCGCGTTGATATTGGGTCCAAGCGCATTGGCTTCTCCCCACCAGCACATCGCGCACTCCGGATCGAGCCGCTGCGCCTCGCGAAAGGCCCGAATGGCCTCGGCATGATTGAAGCCATAGGTCAGCATGAGGCCCTGATTGAAATAGCGCTGCGCAAGCGGGTTTTGCGTGCTTATGGCAAATCCCGGATCGCCCAGCCCGTCGATCAGCATAACAGGCCCGTCAGCCGCCTGAACGGCACCTGCGGCCAGATTTGCGATCCGGATCCAGTTCAGGCGAGACCGGACATCGCGCATGCGTTGCCCGCAAATCGAGCCGGCAATGCGCGACGGATCAAGCTGCCGCAGCGTTTCGGATGAAATCCTGCTGTCGGCAATTCCGGAAAAACTCGTCAGCGAAAAAAGCACTGTCGACATCAGCGCAATCTTGGGACCAAGCAGCATTCAACCCTCCCCCACCAGAGCCTGCCGAATGCTACCAAATGCGGGCGACCGAGTCGATGAGGTGGATCAGCAGACCGACGCCAGCCACTGCCGCGTTGCGGTCGCCACCGCTTTCGCCCGATCTCCCGCGTCCGGAAAGCTGTCGCGCAGGCGCTTGGAGCGCAATTCGATGCTCAGCGGAATGCCCTTTGGCAGGGCGCGATACAGGTCTTCGAGTGGTAGGCCGCCCTCGCCGCACTGCTCGCGCAAGTCGACGGCATCGGCGATGATGGCATTGAAATCTGCCGGATCGGGACGTTTCGCCGGAGCATCGCAAAACTGGGCATAGGGCAAAAGCGCACGGGGAACGGCCGCAATGTCGTCCGCCGTTGTGCCGGACCGGTCAACATGGATCGGATCGACAAGCAAGGCCCGCAGCGGATGCGCCACGGCATCGAGGATCGAGAGAGCAGCCCTTAAGGATTTCACTTCGGTGAAAATGCCGAACTCGAGAGCGACGCGCATGGCGCACCCTTCGGCATGCTCGCACAGTGCCGACAGATGCCCAGCCGTCCGCCCTGCGTCGGGGTCGGAGGAAACACACAGGACGTTCTTCGCACCCAGCGCAGCGCCGATATCGATCACGGCCTTGTGCGGGTCGAGACTGTCCCCCGGCTTGATCCAGATGACTTCAACGTCGAGCAATTCAAGGCCCGAGTCCGCCAGCGCGCGCCGGGCGTCCCGCGTCAGTTGCGCGGTCCATTTTTCCGGCTCCACCCAAAGCCCGGTCGCGTCGAAGCCGCCAGCAGCGGCTGCCTGTATCGTTTCAAGCGGCCCGCATTCGGGAACGATCCCGGACGCGAACGAAATGCGGTTCATATCGAACTGCCGCCATCGACCCGGAATTCGCCGCCCGTCGTGAAGGCCGACTCATCCGAAGCGAGATACAGGGCCATCGCTGCAATCTCCTCAGGCCGCCCGATCCGGCCGATCGGGTGCGTCGAAACCCAGCCCGCATACACCTCGTCGGGGTTCGGAACCTGCGCCAGAACCTTGTCGAGGATTGGCGTGTGAATGACGCCGGGATGGATCGAATTGCAGCGAATGCCATAGCCCTTTGTTGCGCAATGCATCGCGACCGACTTGGTCAGGTGGGTAACGGCGGCCTTGGCCGCATTATAGGCCGCCAGATCGGCCTGTGCCCGCACGCCGCACAGCGATGACATGTTGATGATCGAACCGCCGCTCCCCTTCGGATTGGCCTTCATATTGGCAATGCCATATTTGCAGCCAAGGAAGACGCCGACCACATCCACTTCGAACTCATGACGAAACTGTTCGAGCGTGACATCTTCGATCGAGCCGTGAGTCGTGATGCCGGCATTGTTGACGAGGATGTCGATCGGCCCGCTTTCCGCGAGCACACGCGTCCAGTCCTCCTCGCGAGACACATCGAGAGATGCAAAACTGGCCTTGTTGCCAAGCGAGAGCGCCAGCGCCCGGCCATTCTCGCCATCGATATCCGCAATGATCACGCGCGCGCCTTCTGCAACAAAGCGCCGCACAATGGCATCGCCCAGGCCGGATGCCCCGCCCGTCACTAAAGCCGTCTTTTCGTTCAATCGCATGGTCATCATCCTTTGCGGCGCTCTATCAGCCCGATCGTCAAAGAGCCTACCAAGCACCGGCGTAACCCCCACTCGCAAAAATGCCAGCCGGGGAAGCGGATTCCGGCCTGCCGCAAGGCCTTCGCTGGACTCCCGGTTTTTTTCGGGATTGGAACTTTCCACACCGGACGATGGTTTGATGTATCCGGAGTGAACGCCAAGCCAGAATGTTTCGGCCGCATTGCTCTGGCTAAATCAAAGGCCAATGCTTGTGGTGACCTCAAACACGATCCTGCTGGTCGAAGATCAGGCTCTGATTGCGATATCGCTGGGCGCCGCGCTGGAGAAGCACGGCTATGTCGTGACGATCGCCGCCAGCGGGTCAGCAGCAATCGCCGCAATATCCGCCATCGGATCCGGCCCGGGAGCGATGACGGGCCTGATAACCGACATAGACTTGCGCAGCGGCCCGGATGGCTGGGAAGTGGCACGGCAAGCACGCCTCGTCAGCCCGATGCTCCCGATTGTCTACGTCACGGGACGCAGCGCGCGCCATCACGAACAGTTCGGCGTGCCAAAAAGCGTCTTGATCGACAAGCCGTTCGCGGAAGCACAGGTCGTGGACGCGCTCACGCAACTGATCGACGATACAAGGTCATAAAAGGCGCACGCCCTTGGTTGCTGCACACCGTCCAGCGGGCATCCACCACCCCAATTGCGTAGCGAAGGACCGGATCAGGCCCCAGTGTCGTCATGAACGATCGACACGAGAGTGCCGGGATTCTGGTCGGTCACGGTGACGGTCGCATCGAGATGCTTGGAGAGTGCCTCGACAATGCCAGTGCCCAGGCCCGGTTTCGGTTCGGCCCCGCCACTCTTCATACCAACGCCATTGTCGCCAACCGATAACGTCCAGTCTTCTCCCTTGGAGAGATAGTCGACAGTGATCCTGTCTTCCTCGCCCGGTTGGGGAAATGCATGTTTCAGCGCATTGATCACCAGCTCCGTAACGATCAGGCCGAGGCTGACCGAAACATCGGCGCTCGTAACGCTATCATCGACAGTGGCGACGAGCGTCATGTGGTTGGGATCGGCAATCATCGAAGCGCCGATGCTGGCGCACAGATCCTTGAAATAGCTGCGCAACTGCACCTCATGCACAGGGGAAGCGGCAAGCTGCTTTTGCAGGGTGGCGATTGACATGACCCGGTGGTGCGCATCGCGAATATATTTGCGGGCATCGTCGGATTGGACGTTTCGGGCGCTTTGCATCAGCACGCTGGCAATGATTTGAAGGCTGTTGGCAACCCGGTGCTGCAGCTCCTGCATCAAAAGCTGGTTCTCGCTTGCAAGTTCGACCCGGATCTTCTCGGCAAGCTTTGCCGTCGTGACATCGGTGACGGCCACAAGCAAGCGGAGGTTGCTGGCGTCGAAATAGCTCAGCTTGTGCGCATTCACCAGCAGGCGCGCCGGTTTCTTCCCGTCTCGCAAAAGGTCCATTTCATAGGCGTCGATTTCGGCCTTGCCGGCGACCGTTGCGTTCAAAAGCGAAATGAGCTGCGGGACATTCCATTCACCCTGCCCCAGATCGCCAAGGTGCTTTCCCACAACGGCCTCCAGCGACAGATGAAAGGCGGTGCAGAAGGACTTGCTGACGGCAATCACCTTGAGCGTGTCATCCAACAGGATCTGGGGGGCTTGCGACGCGGCAATCAGCGCCATTGCAAGGCCATCAAAGTTTTCGGGTGGTAAGGGCGTAAAGAATTCCATGGCCGAAGCCGTCGGGAACTGGAGGCTCTCGGGTTGAAAGCCATGCCCAGCATTAAAGCCCCAACCGCACTAAATTAGGAGCGCGTGGGGGGCGTGACCGATCTCATAGCACACATGGCCAAAAGGTTCGCATCAATTCGGGCGATCCGTTTTCAGCCAATGGAGAACGCGAAGTGCATGAGCAGAGCGGGATCTTCTGATCCCCTGTCAGCCATGCCCTCTCTGTCGCCCCTGCGCAGGCAGGGGCCTGTGCGGGAGTTTGTGCCAAGGTTTCAAACTGGCCCCTGCCTGCGCAGGGGCGACGGGAAGGTTTGCGGGCTCGAAAGCCCAAGCCCGTGTCCGCAATCGTGTCGCTTATTTCTTGACGACGGGCGTGATTTCCAGCGCACCCGGCTCAACGATATTCACGCCCGAAAAGACGAATATCCCGCCGCGGAACTCAACCAGATTGTAATCCTTGTAACGGCCCAGATCGAATCCCCTCCACTTCAAGGGCTTGCCGATGAAGGGGAGCAACCCGTTGGTTTCGATCTTGGCCTCATCGTTCCGCGGAAAGGGCTGCGAACGATCGAGCAGCATCACGTTGATGGCGGTATCCAACTCGGACGTCAGGAGTTCCTTCAGGCGGGCGCCGTCATTCTCGGTCAGGCTCGCCAGCGGCAGCGCCGCTCCCTCGCAGCAGAAATATTTGATTGTCTTGCCAGAGTCGGTGCCGGTCGCGACCTTGGTCTTCAGCACGATATAGGGGCGAACATCCTCCGTCTTTTTGACGAACGTGAGCACCACATAGGGCGTCACCGTCATCGTGCTGCCATCCGGCTGGGGCGTGAGCGTGAAGGCCGTCCGGAACTGCTCGCCCGCCATGATGGTGTTGGTCATCTCGATCGCCTTTGCCCGGACGTCGAAACGCAGATCATCCTCGACGCTGCGGACCTTGCCCGTGCCGGTCTCTGCATTGATCGAACTCTGCACCAGAACGCCGACCACGCCGAACAGCATCCCGATTCCGCCGCCGCCCTGATATCCCGAAACGACAACGTCGCTGTCGGGGATTCGGTGGACGCCCATGGGCAGATCACTCATCCCGTTCGCGCCTTTTTCCGAAAAGACGATGGCCGTCGGGGCTGGTGACGGTGCCGGAGCTGCGCCAGCCGGTCCTTGCGGAGCAGGCGTCTGTGCCATCAATGCCGGTGCGCTCGCGATCAATGCGAGAAAGGCCAAACGCTTCATGTAATATTCCCCCCCTGAACACTGGCTCGAGATGCCGCCCCCGGCTTTTGCTCGGCCATGGCTTCGCTCGTTAGCTCAAGGGTCTGGCCAAAAACAAGCTTGGAAACGATGGGTGCCAATGCTGTTCGCGCGTCAATGCGCGAAGCAGACGATCCTGGCCGAATGGTCGATGCGGCACGATCGGGTTCCGCCGATCATTCCCCGGATGAGGACGTGTTGCTTCCGTCTCCGGGGATACGCGCTTCATTCTGTTCAGTGGGAGGATTTCGACTGCTGAGCCATGCGGCAATACCGGCGAAGACCAAGCCTCCAAAGACCAACATCACGCCCATCATCGATAGCCCGATAAGGCCCATGCCATCACCGTGGCCAAGTTCGCCGAACGCTGAACGCGGCAAGACGAAAGGCGCAACCGTCATGGCACCACCAATCGCGCTTATCGCGAAACCAAGGCCAGTCCCGAAACTCACCCCAGCGACGGCTCGCGCGTCTTGCCTGCGCCGAGCAGGTTATTGTCCGCATCGGCAGCTTCACGTGTGCAGTCGCGTGTCATTCGTCGTCCTTATCCGTATCAACCGACATTGCAACAGACTCGCCGTCGGCCGTCGGCCTGATCATTGGCATGCACGGCCGGTTTGGGGTGGATAGCGGA
This sequence comes from Sphingomonadaceae bacterium, assembly GCA_046348625.1. Taxonomy (GTDB): domain Bacteria; phylum Pseudomonadota; class Alphaproteobacteria; order Sphingomonadales; family Sphingomonadaceae; genus Aquisediminimonas. Next base: position 44,806 of record JAXMDX010000009.1, on the reverse strand, counting down.
CATTGCTGGATCACGCACTTGGAGCGAAATGCCTTTCGGTATCATGTTGATGCTGATATCACGATCATATGATTCCGCACATGATAGTCTTCGATGACTTCCTTCCGAACGCGGAGGAATTCCGAGATCGTGCGCTCAAGCTTAATTACTCCGTGCAAGGCCGCTTTCCCGGCCTCAACTCCGTCGAGAAGCTCAAAATTCCCAATCTTGCTGAAATGGTTTCGCGACTGGTCTATGAGCCTGTTCGAGCGCCATGGACCGAAGACTTCTCCCACGAAAACTGCCGGCTTGCGCTTGCGAACGATGATCGACCAGGAAGAATCCACATCGACCTGAGCCACTGGTCGGGGATCTTATACCTCACCTTGCCAGAGCACTGTCAGGGCGGAACGGAGTTCTACCGGCACCTTCCTACCGGCACGGATCACGTTCCATTGACTCAGAAGAGCCTTCAGGCGGCAGGCTTCTCATCATACGATGAGCTAAAGGTTCAAGTTCTTGAAAAGGACGCGCTGGACCGGTCGAAGTGGGAGCTTACGATGACCGTTCCGATGCGCTTCAATCGGCTGGTGCTCTTGCAGCCGCAATACTGGCATACGTCCGGCAAGAGTTTCGGCGACACGATTGCGAACGGGCGCTTGGTACACCTAATGTTTTTCTTGCGCGGGCCTGGCCAAAATGTTCCATTACGGCGGTAGCGGAGACGCGACCTGCTCAGACGAACGTCCGCAATGGGTCGTTAGCGGACATCCCAATTCTCCCTAGTCCTGATTGTCGATCATGCCTTCGAGCTTTACGACGTCGATGCTTCGGCTTCCCACGCGAATACCCTCCGCGTGGACTCTTTGGCCGATGAGCCGCCGGGCTCTCCACGGGAGGCCAACCGCGTTCCAACATGTGCCATCTTCGAGGATTATGACGGAACGGAGGTATCGGGTGGTCAGTGTCCCGGTCAGTTCGATCTTGCTGAAGATGGGGGCGTCCATCGTTTGCGCCACTCCGGACAAGCCGTTGCGGTGCGCCCCCGCTTGGCCTGTCCGTTTCGATCCTGTGATCGGGGAGTTAGCTAACCGCAATAACACGGCTCCTGTAACCTTTAGGCTGGAGAGCCCTGGACATGCGTCACAGGCTCCCCGACCGAATAAGGATCAGGGTCTTGGTAAGGGTGCGGCCCTACCAACCGGTTATTGCGGGGCAGCTACACCCCGGAGCCGTGCGTGGCGGCTCCGCTTGCGAAGATGTCGGCAAAGCCCGCGCGATGCAAGGGGCGCGGCTTTGGGGTGTATTCAAAAATGCCGTCGCCCCTGCCTGCGCAGGGGCGACGAGGGCTTTGCGTCTTCGCGTCTTCGTGTGAAAAAAAGCCTTTCCTATTCGGTTCCGCTCTGCTTCATCCTGTTCGATGAGGTGCACGGCCATCCGTCCCGAGAATCCTGCCGCACGCGGCGCTGTGCACCAACCCCGGGCGGGTATCATTCTACCGAAAGGGAATGACAAGTTTGACAAGTTCCGCCGTCACCCCTGCGCCGGGGCGACGGAACAGCTTGCAATCTGCCTGCTTTTCCGCCAATGGCGCGCCTCCCCACGGGGAATCGAAGAAGGCCGGAGGGGCGCAAGCATGGTGCTGCGTCAGCGATCGGTAGAGAAAGGCAAGATTTATGGCTCTGTATGAGCACGTATTCCTTGCGCGTCAGGATCTGGCTCAGGCCCAGGTGGACGCGCTGGCAGCAAATGCCACGGATATCATCGAAAAGAATGGCGGCAAGGTCGTGAAGACGGAGACCTGGGGTCTGCGCTCGCTCGCCTACAAGATCGCCAAGAACCGCAAGGCGCATTATGTGATGCTCGAACTGGACGCACCCGGTGCCGTCGTTGCCGAGCTTGAGCGCCAGACCCAGATCAATGAAGACATCATCCGTTACATGACGGTGAAGGTCGATGCGCACGAAGCCGGCCCGTCGGTGATGATGCGCAAGTCAGACCGGCGCGATCGCGAAGATCGCCCGCGCCGCGACCGGGACGATCGTCCGCGTCGCGATGACATGTTCGGAGGAGATGAATAATCATGGCACGTCCGTTTTTCCGCCGCCGCAAGAGCTGCCCCTTCGCCGCCAAGGATGCGCCGAAGATCGATTACAAGGATGTTCGCCTGCTTCAGGGATTCGTCTCCGAACGCGGCAAGATCGTCCCTTCGCGTATCACCGCCGTTTCTGCCAAGAAGCAGCGTGAACTCGCCCAGGCCATCAAGCGCGCACGCCACGTCGGCCTGCTGCCCTATCTCGTGAAATAAGGAGCGAATTCGATGGAAGTCATTTTGCTCGAACGCGTCGAAAAGCTCGGTGCCATTGGTGATGTCGTCACCGTGAAGAACGGCTTTGCCCGCAATTTCCTGTTGCCGCGCAAGAAGGCGCTGCGCTCCAACGCAGCTAACCTCAAGATCTTCGAAGCCAACAAGGCGAAGATCGTTGCCGACAATGATGCCAAGCGCAGCGAGGCCGAAACGGCCGCCAAGACTGTGGAAGGCACCGCTGTCACGCTGATCCGTCAGGCGTCCAACACCGGACAGCTTTACGGTTCGGTTGCCGTGCGCGACATCGTCGAGGCGCTGGAAGGCGAAGGCAAGCATGTCACTCGCCAGCAGGTCGTGCTCGACAAGCCGATCAAGGCCATCGGCGTCTATGACGTGAAGGTTGCGCTCCACGCGGAAGTCTCGGTCACGATCAAGGTGAACGTTGCACGGTCGCCTGAAGAAGCCGAGCTTCAGTCGCAGGGTGTCGACGTCATGGCGCAGATGTTCGAAAAGGACACGGCCGGTTTCGTCGAGGATTTCGATCCGAACGCAGAACCCGGTGTCATTGCTGGCGAAACTGCAGAAGCCGCTCCGGCTCCGGCAGTGGAAGCCGCAGCGGAAGACGAGGCTTCGGACGAAGCCTGATTTCTTCCGACACTATACAAGAAAAGGCCGGTATCCCTCTGGACACCGGCCTTTTTCTTTTGGGATCCTGAAGAGCGAAAGCTCTAGAGCTCGCCTTCGAGCCAGCCCTTGAGAGCCGACTTGGGCGCCGCGCCGACCTTGGTCGCCGCCGGGGCTCCATCCTTGAACAGGATCATCGTCGGAATGCCGCGCACGCCATATTTCGCTGGGGCGTCCGGATTCTCGTCGATGTTGATCTTGGCAATCGTCACCTTGCCGACCAGCTCATCGCTGATCTCTTCAAGGCTCGGCCCGATCATCTTGCATGGCCCGCACCATTCCGCCCAGAAATCGACGAGCACGGGCCCGCCTGCATTGATGACGTCGGTTGCGAAACTCTGGTCGGTAATCTTCTTGGTGGCCATGGGGATTCTCCTTGCTTGCGTTCAATCTAGGCAGCCGGTCGAACATTCTCAACCGGCAGTGGCCAAATTGTCCTGTTGTCGATGAAAGCCCGGCTTGTGCGGTTCAAGATCGGAATCCGTCAGCTGGATCAGATTCGGTCCGGCTGTGTAGAGCAAGGCCGCGCGCACCTCGCGGTCGGGGAAAATGCCACGCAGCACAGCGACATAGGCAGCCATTTGCGCCTTGTGGTGAGGAGCGACAGCATCGGCTGTCGCAGGAACACGCCTGCCCGTCTTGAAATCGACAACAAGGACCCGCGCGTCGCTCACCAGCAAGCGATCCACGGTCCCCGCGATCACCTGCCCCTCAACCACACCGGCCAGCGGAGCTTCCGCAAGTGCATCAGGCGCGAAGATCTCGGCAAACGCCGGGTCGTCCAGGACGCGCAAGGCATCGCCGATCAATAACCGCCGAGCGTCGGGATCGTCCATTGCGGCTGCTTCCCGCAACCAGCGGTCCGCGAACACTGCCCGGCGAGCAGGTTCGACATTCGGCAGCCGCTCAAACAGACTGTGCAGTCTCGCGCCCCGCTCTGCTGCCCGTCGCATTTCTGGAGAGGGCGGAGGGTCGGACACTGTATCCGCTGGCAGAATTGCCGACGGGGCCAAGGGTCGCGGCGGGCGCGCCTCTTCCGGAGCCGGCTTCCGAAGCCACTCCGGCTCACGCACTGTCCGAACAGTCTCAGGTTCCATCGATCGCGCACGTCGCGGTTCGGCCTCGTGATGGACCAGCGTCCGTTCGCCGTCGACCTCCGCTATCCCCATCGCGGCAAGAGCGCGATCGACCTGCAGATGCCAGCATCTTTCTCCCAGGCCCTTCGTCATCTGTCTGGGCTTCAAGGCGCCCCCAATAAACAGATGCTCCTCTGCGCGGGTCAAGGCGACATACAACAGCCGCCAATGCTCTTCCCGCTCCCGCAGGTCGCTCGCTTCAGCGGAAGTCATCAAGGATCCGACCATCTCGTTCTTGCGGGGCCGGAAAATCGGGAGCTTGAGGCCGTCCTCTGCAACCCAATCGAGCTCTCGCGCCTTCTTGAAGTCGGGATCGCGGGTCGCATCTGCGAGGATCACGATCGGGGCCTGCAACCCTTTGGCGCCATGAACGGTCATGACGCGAACAGCTCCACCGGATTGTGCGGAATCGCGCTTGATCTCGACTTCTCCCCGGTCAAACCAATCGGCAAACAACTGCAGCGAAGGCGTAACCTCCCGTTCAAAGGCAAGCGCCTGGTTGAGCAGCTCCTCAATCGGATCGCGCGCTTCTTCTCCCAGCCTTGCGATGAGCTTCTTGCGGCCCTGCATAGGCCCCGAAAGGATCGACTCCAGAAACCGATGCGGCGTTGAAAAGTCTGCGGCGCCAAGCAGGTCGAGCAAAGGCTGAGGCTTGTGCTCACCGAGATACTGCCACAACGAGACGCCCGTTCGCTTCTTGCCCCGGTCATAGAGATCGTCCTGACTCCATCCCAGCAGTGGAGAAACCAGTAGGGCGGCGAGATTCAGATCGTCGTCAGGCTGAAGGACAAACCGAATACAGGCCATAAGGTCCTGCACAACTATGGGTGCATTGAGGGCAAGCCTGTCGACGCCTGCAACCGGCACCCCTGCCTCATGCAGACGGGAAACGATGGTTCGAGCAAGGTCGCCGCGCTTCTGGACAAGAATCAGAACATCCCCAGGGTCTGCATCCCGACCTTCATTCCGCAATCGAAGCCTGTTTGGCCCGAGTGTCCAGTCGCGGACTTTGCTCGCAATTTCGGCTGCCCATTTGAGCTCGGAATCGCTGAGCCAGCTTTCCTCTGCCTCTTCACCTTCTTCCCCTTCGTCCTTAGCTTTGACTGGCGGCCAAAGCGTAACACTCCCGGATTGCCCCGAACGGGCACTTTCATGCGCAACCGGTGCACGATCGAGGCCCATGGCGGCAGGCGTCACGATATCAATCAGCTGATTGACAAGTGCCAGTACAGGCCGCCCTGACCGGTAGGAATGCGCAAGAGAGAGGTCTTTGACCTCGCGCCCCGCTCCCGTCGCAAGGTCCGTGAAATGCGCTTTCGCCTTCTCGAACTCCTTGGGATCCGTTCCCTGGAACCCGAAGATCGCCTGTTTATAGTCCCCCACTGTAAAGAGCGTTCGGACAGTTTGGGCCTTGGCCCCTTCGCCTGCGTAGAATTCCCCGGCGATCGCCTTCACAATGTCCCATTGGCGCGCGTTGGTATCCTGGGCTTCATCAACCAGCACATGGTCCGTCGCCTGATCCAGCTTGTAGCGGATCCAGTCTCCCATGCCGTGCGTATCAAGCAGCCTTGCCGTGTGACGGATCAGATCGTTGAAATCGACAACGCCCTGTGCCTGCTTTGCAGCCGTATAGGCCCGGGAATAGGCTTGTCCGACAATAAGGCAGTTGGCGATGTGTTCCGCGGTCCTTGCCAGTCGCTGAAGCTCCAGGTTGCCGTTGAAAAAAGCGAACATTTTCTCACCAAGCGCGGCATAGTCTTCTGCACTTGGCGCCTGCCCCTTTTTGAAGCTGCGCATTTCCCCATCGGATTTTGCCCAGACGTCGGTCAGCAGCGTTATCGACTGAGCCCGCTGTTCTGGCGGCATGGCCAACCAAGCGGAAATGGCATCGGCGCGCTTCAGGCCCGTCGGGGTACCCCAATCCCCATTCAGTGTCCGAATGCGCTCGAGTGCAGATCGATCGAAGGCACCGTCTGTACACGCCGAGAGCAGGATCGCATCAGGGTCTGCATCACCAAGACCAAGCCACCGGCGCACTTGAGCATCGATCCCGCCACCCAGCTCTTCCATGGCTTCAGGTTCGCGGGCGCAACGGTCAAGAACGGCTCGGGCGGCGTCCTCCCCCAGTCGATGGCTCAGTTGCTGGAGCCGTTCGATCAACCCGATCTGGCCGCCAGTATCGGCTTCGGCAACCATTTCTGCCAGAACCGATTGGGCAAGTGCCGCCTCCTCGCGCCCTTCAATGGCTCGAAATCCGGGAATCAGGCCGGCCTCTGCTGGAAAACCGCCTAGGAGGGACTGGCAAAAGCTGTGGATCGTCTGGATGCGCAATCCGCCGCCGCGGGCATCAAGCACCTTTGCAAAAAGTGTTCTGGCCTTTGCTTGCGCATCTGGGCCGAACGGTTCGCCCAGTGCCCTCAGGTCGGCGGCAAGGTCGGTCGAACGCAAACGCACCCAACGACCCAGAATTTCATTGATGCGGTTGGCCATTTCCGCTGCGCCAGCCTTGGTGAAGGTCAGGCACAAGATGGTTTCTGGTCGGGCGTCATGCAGAAGAAGCCTGAGCACGCGGGCCGTCAGAACCTGGGTCTTTCCCGTCCCCGCAGACGCCGATAGCCAGACATCGCCTTGCGCAGGGTGAGACGCTTCGGCTTGCTCGCCCTTGAGCGTCGGCAGGCTTATATGTGCAGCAGAATTAGCCATCGCGCCCCTGCCATTCATCGAGACGCATCAATTGGTCGTAATCCGCCCAGGCATATTCTGGCCGGATCTTTGCCTTGAACGGTTCGCTGCCCGTCAGCCAGTTCGCAGCCGCCACCCGGAACTGGGCCGCGATAAGATCGACAAATTTCTCGGGCTCGGAAACCGCATTGTTGCCTGAAACGGGAGACGTGATCGTCCCGAACTGTCTGCTTTTCCTATTTCGAGCCAGCGACCAATATTCGAAGGCCCCGCTTTGCCCGTGGGCGCCTTCAAATCCCCCCTGTTCCGCAATAAGCCCGACCAGTCCGAGTTGCATGGCAAATCCTGCCGCGACCTGTTTGTTGCTTGGTCCTTCGCCTGTCTTGTAGTCCACGATTGCCAGACGACCATCTGCGAGCCTGTCTATCCGATCCGCCCGCCCACGGATCTTGACCCCTGCGAATTCAGTCTCACCTGAAACTTCTGCGGCTAGAGGTGTTCGCCCTTGTGCCTTGTTTTCTGCAACACTTCTTTCGATCCATTCTGCGGCTTCGGAAAGGCGAGGCAGCCAGAGAGCGCGGATCAAGGGGTGGAGTGTACCATCGGAGAGGGCTGCATTCATGCGCGCGACAAGCGCGCCGTCCTCGTACGCGTCATCCTTTGCCCAGCGTTCCAGAACATCATGGATAATGCTGCCGCGCCAAGCCGGACCGGGATCGGCATCAACCGGTTCCAACCTATTCAGCCCAAGGATTGCACTCGCATAAAAGGCAAACGGATCGGCACTCAAACGGTCAACAGCTGTTACCGAAATTGAGCGCGGACGATCATCCACAGGAGGGCACGGTGCCGGTCGCTCTGCACGTGCTGCCTTACCTGTATTGGTATCGATGCCCTGTGCCAGTTGCCGAAAGTCGAGATCCGGCGGATCCAGCCCGCCTGCCATCGTTTCAAGGCGCAGCCAGAAGCGCGAAGCAATCGTCGGACTTCGCGCGTCACGCTTGGCGCGGGTCAGCAGTACCCGGGGTGCTCCAAGCGCGCTTGCAAGATCATGCGCAGACAGGCCAATCCGACGCTCGAGGCTCGGCAAGCCAAGGTCACGCCGGATACGTGGTGCCAGCCAGGGATCCGGCGCCGGCAATTGAGGCCAGCTACCTTCGTTGAGCCCCCCTAGGATCACAAAATCGGCAGATTGGAGCTTGGCCTCGAGCAGTCCCCAAATGAACACGCGCGGATGCCCGCCATATCCTGGTCGAATTGCCACGCCTCCAATCAATTGCCTGAGCAATTGCGGCAGGGCGCTCAATGAAATGTCAGTAGGACCATCGGCGGCATCCCGTTCCAGGTTGCCAATCATGTCCGCAAGTTCGCGCCCCGCTTGCCCGGACCAGAGCGAATCTCCCGCGAGCGTCCCTGCAACTTCTCGCAGAATCGCGATCATGGCTGGCAGATCCTTTCCAGCCAGGTGCTCGAGAGGAGCCAGAATTGCGGAAGTCTCTGCCCACCAGCTTTGCAGCTCGCCTCTGCGGCGTTCAGTTCGTTTGTCGCCTGCGGACAGGAAGCGGGCAACTCCGTTTAGGCCCGGCGCGGGACGCGGGCCTCGCAGGACGAGGTCAAGCTTGCGCACCTGATCAAGCCAGGTGCGCCTCGGGTCACCCTGCATGACGAACGGATGCTTGAGCAAAGCGAGCAAGGCAGATGGCGAGAAGTGATCTGCTGCAGCCTCGGCGAGGAGCAGGAGCAAAGTGCCATTCGGCAAGCTTGCAAGGCTCTGACCTGCGGAATCGTCCGCCTGTATCTGCCAACGCGCAAGATGCGCTGAAACCCGCGACGCGAGCGCGCGGTCTGGCGTAATCAGGGCAACAGTGCGGCCCGGCTCTTCGATTGCATCCCGGATTGCCAACGCAATCGCCTGTGCCTCTTCAGCCGGGTTGGCGAGCTCAACCGCCGAGACACCGGCGAGACTTCGATCGGCCTTGTCGAGTCCGACCCAGGACTGTGTCATTTCCGCTGGGGCAAACGCGTGGCTGATAGCACGCGCGCGTTTCGACGTTGAAGTGACGTCTCCACTCCATTTCCAGCGCTGGACTTCGCCGCGGCCAATCTTCATCCGCGAGAGGAGTTGGTAGAGATGGAATTGCGGGTGCGTCTCTATTGCCGGATCATCCTCTTCTCCGCCGATTTTCGACCATTCCAGATCCGAAATGGCAAGATCGAGCCCGGCCAGCACGACCTGGCCGCCGGGCATGCGCGCTACCTGCGCCAGAAGTTCGGCCACAGCAGGTGCACCTGTGCTCACACCCGCTGCGATGACGAATCCGGCTGGTGGCTGCGTGCGCCAAACCTCTGCCACGCGACGCAACTGCCTGTTTCGACGATCGGCGAGATCTATCCGTCCACGCCGCTCAAGCTCCATTGGCCATAGTTCGAGGATGGCCCGCATTTGCTCAAGCGATGCATTCCAATGCGTGGATAGTTCACCTGACAGATTAAGCTCTGCCAGTTTGGATGGCGAAACATCTTCGACAATAAGCTGGTCGAGCGTGCGCGCCAGGTCAACCGCAAGACGCATCGCTTCGGCGCCATCGATACCCCGATCCTTCTGGATCATCCGGGCAAGGATAAGCTGCCGCTGGAGCGGCTCGATCGCCGGGGGAAGCGGCGCATCATCGATGGGGTCAAAGGCTGCACCTGCCTGCTCTTCCAGTTCATTGTCCCCGATGGCCACGAGCCTTGGCAACAGCAACCCATGTTCAGCCTGACGCACAAATGCCTCGCGAATGGCCTGCCCCGCACGATTGTTCGGCACGAGGATCATACCTCGCGCAAGGGCCATTTTGTCGCTGCCATGCTGCGCCAGTACGCCTGCCACCAGCGCATCGGCAAAGGCCCGAATCGGCGGGATTGTGAAGACGGCCGGACCGAAACGGTCAGCCATCAGCGATCATCGCTTCTGTTTTGGGAATGGCAGGTGGGGTTCCGACATCAAACCAAAGCCCTTGATGAACAACACCATAGCAACGCCCGGCAGCAATTGCGCGATCCCAGAATACATTGGTTGAAAATGCCCGCGCAGGCGGATCCACCAGGAGACGTTGCGAGAGCATCTGGATACCGGTCCAGACATAGGGGGCCACCTTGCCAGGCTTGCGCCGCGACAGCCGTCCCCAAGGATCCATCTGGAAATCGCCCCGGCCCGTGTGATTGTTGGCGCGCGCGAGTGGCACGAGCAGCATGAGGGCATCCATCCGTGAATCATCCCAATGCGATGCCAGGAGCTGGATCCCATCAACCGGACCATCGATCCAGATGTTGTCGGTATTGACACACAGGAACGGATCGTCGCGCAACAAGTCCTTTGCCTTGATCAGTCCCCCTCCCGTTTCAAGCAGTTCTCCGCGCTCGTCAGAGATGACGACTTCAAGGTCCCTTGCGCGCGACTTGAGATGCGCTTCGAGGGAATCGGCGAAATAATGGACGTTCACGACAATGCGAGAAACTCCAGCCACCCGAAGATGATCCAGCACATGATCAAGCAGCGTCGTGCCGGCGACCTCGATCAGCGGTTTGGGGCGCGTCGCAGTAAGCGGCCGCATGCGTGTCCCCTTGCCTGCAGCCATGACCATGGCCGTTTGGGGAACCTTCGCTTCCAGCTTCGGCCGCACGGTCAGGGGTTTTCGAACCTTGCTCATTCGACGAACTCTATCCAGGCTTGCGCTCGCTTTTCAGCCGGGATGTTGGCATCCATCCAGGCCTTCGCCGGTGCCAGCGCAGGATGCGAAAGGCTGCGCTCGAGATAGGCCCAAACACGTGGCTGAAACGCGCGATACCGTGGCTTTCCGTCGCGCTTCCATAGTCGCGTGAAAATACCGAGTATCTTCAGGTTCCTCTGTACACCGAGCACATGGTAGGCGTCCACGAAGCCCACTGATGGAGCAGCGCACTCCACATAGCGGTCAAGAAACTCGGCCTCGATTTCAGCTGAAACATTGCGCCGCGCGTCCTGCAGCATCGAAACAAGATCATACGCAGGGTGGCCGGCCAACGCATCCTGAAAATCGAGTAGCCCCAAGTGATTTCTACCCTCGCGGCCTTCAAGAAGCATGATGTTCTCGGCGTGATAATCTCGCAGGACGGTGACTGGCTTTGACTGCGTGGAAAGCACAGGTGCGAGTAGCTCTGCCCAGACATCTGAAAAGGCGGCTGTGTTTGGCGCAAGGCCGACTGCCGGGCAGTACCATTCGATGAATATCCCCAACTCGCGCTGATATTCCGCCATGGAATAGGGTGCGATGGACATTGCGGGCTTTGCAGCAAGCTCCACAAGCAGATCCGTAACCGCGCGATAGAGCGGCCGCTCCAGCGAAGGGTTGGCATCGATGGCTTCGCGCATCCTGTTGCCGCCGAAGTCCTCAATCAGGACCAGCCCCGTATCGAGATCCGCAGCGAGAATGTCTGGTGCCGAAAACCCCTGTTCGACCAGCCATTGCGCAACGGCAATGAATGGCCGCGGATCTTCATGAGGCGGCGGGGCATCCATAAGGACTGCTTTTGCGCTCCCAAGCACGACCCTGAAGTACCGTCGGAACGATGCGTCTCCCGCGAGCGGAAGGATAGTCGCTTCCGCCCAACCGTTACGAGCGAGAAAATCGGGCGCTGCGGCAGGCGGGATCATTGAAACGGACATCGCCCCTCCCAAGACGGCGGCACCGAAACTGTCAAGCGTCTCCCTTGCGATCCCGCTTCCGCGAGCTGAACTTTAAGCGTCTGCCGCCAAAGGCGATCGCCCAGCCGTTCCGGCCATTCTATCAAAAGCGCAGCATCCGAGAGAGCATCATCCAGGCCAAGCTCCTCGATCTCCTCCGCAGTTTCCAGCCGGTACAGATCGACATGCAGAACCGGGATCCGGACGGCTGGGGGCGCATAAGGTATGACCAGCGCAAAACTCGGGCTCGGCGCCTCGTCCGTAAGACCAAGGCCGGCCAAGACACCTCGCGCGAAGCTCGTCTTTCCTGCCCCAAGGTTGCCGAATAGTCCGACGACATCGCCAGCACGCAGACTGGGTGCCAATTCGCGACCGGCGGCTTCTGTCGCTGCCTCATCTACAAGTATCATCGGGGCAATTCGATCCTGACAAGGGTCCCCTGCCCCGGCTCCGAAACAAGTTTGAGCGATCCGCCGTGTGCCTCCACAAACTGCTTTGCAAGTGGCAGTCCCAGACCTAGCGCAGACTCGCTGTTTCGGTTTTCGCCAACACGCCCGAACCGATCAAGTGCCGCCGTCTGCTCAGCCATGTTCATGCCCGGGCCATTGTCAGAAACGATGATCAAGGCCCGCTCATTGTCGCCTTCCGCGTGCAGCAATATTCGCCCGCCCTGCGGCGTGTAAGTCAGGCTGTTTTCGAGCAGATGATCAAACACCTGGCGCAGGCGTTTTGCATCGCCTTGCACCACGCCCACTGCCTGATCGATCTCGATGGCAAAATCGATCTCTTTTGCCAAAGCTGCGGGGCGATGATCGCGCGAAGCTTCATTGAGCATAACCGCGATGTCCACGGCCTTCCGTTCCAGTGGCAATTGCCCCGCATCACTTTGGGTCAAGTCGAGCACCTTGTCGACCAAGCTGCTCAAGCGTTCAGTGGAATCAAGAATCGCCGCAACATAGGCTCGCCCTTGCTCTTCCAGGCTCCCGCCGAATCCCTGTTGCAGCATTTCCGCAAATCCACTGATCGATGTAAGTGGCGTGCGGAGCTCGTAACTCATGTTTGCGACAAAGCTCGACTTGACGCGATTGGCCTCTTCGAGTGCGTCAGCCCGCTCGCGCAGGACACTTTCGACCCTGCGGCTGTCAGAGATATCGAGCATTGTGAAAAGTGCATTGCCGTCAGGAAGCGGGACCGCCGCAAATTCGAAATGCCGCCCGTTCTTGAGCGCGAGCCGGCCGCTCCTTTGCTGCCGCTCGACTGTCGCGGAACGCACCATTTCTCGAATCAGGGAGGCGCGTGACGGATTTGAAAGTCGCGCTGACGCGGCCTCTGCAAGCGCATCGACATGTGGGTGCCCGGCGAGGAAATCTTCTTCAAAATCCCAGACCTGGCGGAACCGACTGTTCCAGAGGTGCAGCCGCCCGTCAGATTCAAATACGCCGACAGCCTCGAACATATTGTCGAATGTGGCAGTACGCACTCTCAGCAAGGTATCGCGCGCACTCGCCAACTGAGCCTGTTCGGTCCGATCCTCAAAGATCGCGAGCAGACCACCATCCGGCAATGGCTGGGCTACAACCCTTAGATGCGCTCCGTCGGGCAGCAGCCAGTTTTCCTCTTGGACGCCATCGTTGGCCGTGAACCACTCGCGATGCTCTGCCTTCCACCCAGGGAAGTCCCGTGTTTCCGGAACCCTGTTGGCTTCCCGCATGCGATCCAGCAGCCGATCGAAATTTGGTCGCTCCGCCACCCATTCCTGCTTCAGCGCAAATTGCCGGACGAAGGGTTGATTGCAAAAGAGCAATGACCGGTCCGCACCGAACTGGGCAACGCCAGCGGAGAGCCGGTCAAGAGTGTCTCTCTGGGACGCGGCGAACCGGCGGAAAGCCGCATTTGCACGTTCCACCTCTTCAACATCCATTGCAAATCCGGCGACACCAGCGTCGCCAAGGGGGACATCGACTATCCTTGCGGCCCGGCGTTCGCCGCCGACGGTAATGGGCACCACGCGGCTGACCGGCTGGTTGGTCTCTTTCGCCCGCTGAGGTGCAGCCAGGGGGCTTGCTTCTGTGCCCACATCCACCAACTCAAGGCCGCGCGCGACGACGTCAGCCGCGGATTCGGCTTCCACGGCCCGAACATAGGCATTGTTGACCAAGGCAATCCGCATGTCAGGCCCGCGATGCCACATGGGCATTGGCGCGGCTTCGATCAATCCGGACAAGCGATCAAACGCCAGCTTCAGTCGCGCGCTTTCTTCGCCAAGCCTGCCAATTTCGGCCTGACTTTCCGTTGCATCGAACCACCAGAGGATAACCGCACCTGCCGATCCAAGGCGAATGGCAGCCGGGGCGCCACGGACCAGCAATGTCCTTGAAGACCCCTGAGCGCGGATCGCCCGGGTGAAACTGCGCCCCGTTCTTTGCACGGCAGAAACATCGCGCACCAGTGCCGCAGCATCATCATCGGTAAGTCCGCAATTGTGGCCAGCCAGGTCCGAAACGAAATTGGGGACCTTGGGCAATCCCAGCCAATCTGCCAATCGCTCCGGCGCTTCAATGCGACCATCGTTGCGCACCATCAAGGGCAACGCCGGCGCCGATTCGAGCAGAGATGCCAGCCGGTCCGCTTGGCTGGTCGAGAACTCAGCCCGCTTTCTGAGCTTTAACCCGGTCCAGACGGCCCAGACTGCGAGCCCGAGCCACACCGCCATCACGGCACCAATGAGCACCCCCATGGTGTGCGACAAAGTCAGCATAGGCAGTGGCTCGCGAGCATACCCTCCCCCTTAGGCGTTGCTACGCCTTTCTGGAAGGGCAAGCTCAGTAACGATAATGATCCGGCTTGAATGGTCCTTCGCGACCAACGCCGATATAGGCTGCTTGTTTTTCGGTCAGCTTTGTGAGCTTCACGCCGAGCTTGTCCAGGTGCAGCGCGGCCACCTTTTCATCGAGATGTTTCGGCAGGACATAGACCTGGTTCTGATATTCAGACGACTTTGTGAAAAGCTCGATCTGAGCCAGCACCTGATTCGTGAAGCTCGACGACATGACGAATGACGGATGGCCGGTTGCGCAGCCAAGGTTCACAAGCCGTCCCTTGGCGAGGACTATGATCTGCTTGCCATCCGGGAATTCGACAAGGTCCGTGCCAGGTTTCACCTCAGTCCACTTGTAGTTGGACAGTGCCGCTATCTGAATTTCGCTGTCAAAGTGGCCAATGTTGCAGACAATGCTCATCGGCTTCATGGCAGCCATGTGTGCGGCAGTGATGACGTCAGCATTGCCCGTCGCGGTGCAGAAGATATCGGCGCGGGTCACCGCGTCTTCCATCGTTACAACCTCAAAGCCTTCCATTGCAGCCTGAAGGGCGCAAATGGGATCAACTTCGGTAACCATCACCCGCGCGCCGCCATTTCGCAGCGACTGCGCCGACCCCTTGCCCACGTCGCCAAAGCCGGCAACACAGGCGACCTTGCCGGCAAGCATAACGTCCGTTGCCCGGCGGATCGCATCGACGAGCGACTCCTTGCACCCATACAGGTTGTCGAACTTGGATTTGGTAACGCTATCATTCACGTTGATCGCCGGGAAAGGCAGCTTGCCGTCCTTTGCGATCTGATAAAGGCGATGCACGCCGGTGGTGGTTTCCTCCGAAACACCTTTGATGTGGGCGACCGACATGGTCAGATAGCCCGGCTTTGCCTTCAGGAACGCCTTGAGTGCCCGCTGGAATTCAACTTCCTCTTCGTTTCCGGGTTCCGGCAGGCTGTCTCCCGATTCCACGCGGGCACCCCACAGCGCGAACATCGTCGCATCGCCGCCGTCGTCGAGAATCATATTGGCAGTTTGGTCGTGACCCCAGTCAAAGATCCGCCCCACATAATCCCAATAATCCGCAAGGCTTTCCCCCTTGATGGCAAATACCGGGATACCGCGCGCGGCAATAGCGGCTGCGGCATGGTCCTGGGTCGAGAAAATGTTGCACGTCGCCCAACGGACCTCCGCCCCGAGCTCAACCAACGTCTCGATGAGAACGGCGGTCTGGATCGTCATATGCAGCGAACCAGTGATCCGGGCGCCTTTCAGTGGCTTGGATGCGCCATATTCTGCGCGCAAGGCCATAAGACCCGGCATTTCGGTTTCGGCAATGTTGATTTCCTTTCGCCCGAAATCGGCGAGGGAAAGGTCGGCAATCACATAGTCATTCGCGGCCACTTGCGGGTCTCCGGCTAGGGGTCAGATGCCCAGCCCCCTAGCCGTGACGGCTCAGCAATGCAAATATAAAGATATCTTTATATGTTACCTGCGTGACGCAACAACGACATTGCACCGGCTGCCCGTCAGCACGGGCTCCACATTCGCGGCCGTCGCAAGGCGAGCAAGCCCGGCGAGCGAACCGCTTTCAGATTGCGCAGCGGACAGGATTGACGACATGTCGTCGCACGTGAGCCCTTCGGCCCCGGCTCCATAACGATTGGCAATTGAAGTTACGTAGCGGTCGTACCCGTTAAGACCACCCTGATCGGCAAACTGACGGCGAAGCGTGTCGTTGACCTGAGTTAGCGCAACGCGGCTCGAGCGCACAAAATTGTTGTAAGCAGGCAGAATTGTCGGGTCCGAGGCCCGACAGCGCAGGGCAGAAACCATCAGCATGGTTTCCATATCACGGACCTTTGCGGCATTGACCGCAGTCTCCGTCCAGCAGGCCGCTTGCGCCGATTGGACCGGAACTGTCACAAATATGGCAGCGGCCAAAGTCGATTTGATGAACTTGCCCATGACACTATCCCCTGGCTCGATTGGAGCCTGGAACGTCTCATGAGGGACTGAGCAGAGTGTTACTCAAGATGGTTAACGCAAGTGTCTGCAAAGAAAATTCGGGCGGTGCGACACATTAGTCGCACCACCCTATAACTCGCTCAATAATAGGACCCTCTCAAACCGGACAGGCGAATGTCCTGAACTTGCCCGTAGCGCACGACACAGGCGAATTTTCCCTTGTCATAGTCCCGGCCGTACCGGTCATAGTTGTAGCCGTAACGGTCCCATCCATTATAGTCGCGCGACTGGTAACGACGACCCGCAACCACCAGGCGCCCGCGGACTTCGTATCCGCCGCGAATGCGATCAATGAGAGTCACGTCGGTGATCCTTGCCCGACCGTAGCGGCTGGCGCTTTGCCCGGCCACGCGGACACACTGTTCAACAGCGGCCCGACTCCCATATCCATCGCTGTAGAAGCCATCATCATAGCGATCATAACCGCGATCTCGATTCCAGCGCCGATCATATCCGCGGTCATTATTCGAGGCTGCAGACGCGATGGCCGCAATTCCGCCGATGATCAATGCGCCGGCTATGACGTCTCCTGCATCAATCCCGTCACGACCGCGGCGGTGCCCGTCGTCAGCCATGGCCGGAGCGGCACTCGCAAAGGCTGTGGCGGCTGCGACCGCAATAAGCGAACATTTTGAAACAATGTGCATGTCAACCTCCATCGAGTCGGCGGTTCGAACTGCCGACCTCGCAATCCTTTTGGCATGGCGGGTCTGACGAGATGCTGAATTGCATCGTAGGCTCCCGTTCAGCTTATTGAGTGCTTTGGCCTTGAAATTCTGCGAATCCGCTGTTAGGGGCGCGCAACGAACGGCGTGAAGCATTTCACGACGATCCCTTTGTTTTTGCCATTTGATACGGACGTGAATTGTCACGTCCTTTCTGAATTGACCGGAGTGTGACGACTTTATGCAAATTATGGTTCGCGACAATAATGTCGATCAGGCGCTGCGCGCGCTCAAGAAGAAGCTGCAGCGCGAAGGCGTTTATCGCGAAATGAAACTGCGTCGTCACTATGAAAAGCCCTCGGAAAAGCGCGCCCGTGAAAAGGCTGCAGCTGTACGCCGCGCCCGCAAGATGGATCGCAAGCGCGCTGAGCGCGACGGCGTTCGTTAAGACGTTTCCGGCAGACGCAAACATTTTGCGTCGATAGGGTTGCCCGATCAATCAAGGCGCCAGGGGGCTCAATGTCCGTCACAACTGTTCCGATCCAGCCCATCGAAAAGGGCTCACTCGCCAAACTCTGGGGCGGCGTGGCCTTGGCTATGCTGATCGCGGGCGGTGCGGCGTGGTGGGGCACCGAAAAGGCTGTCTCCGGAGCCTGCAGCTCCAGCGCGTTTGCTCCGGAAGGCAAAGGCGCATCCGCTGTTGAGAAAACGAACAGCGGCTTGCAGTTTCAGGTCGTACGCGCCGGTACCGGGCCCAAGCCCACTGAAGCGGATGTCGTGCTGGTCAGCTACAAGGGCACGCTCTCTACGGGCAAGGAATTTGATTCCAATCCGCGGGCCGCATTCCCGGTTCAGGGACTTGTGCCAGGCTTTTCCGAAGCGCTGAAGAAAATGCAACGCGGCGGCAGCTACAAACTCTGCATCCCGCCTGCGCTGGGTTACGGAACACAAGCCAACGAACGCATTCCCGCAAATTCGACGTTGCTGTTCGACGTGGAACTGATCGATTTCAAGAGCATGGCTGAAGTTCAGGCGATGCAGCAACAGCAGCAAATGCAGCAAGGCGCCCCGGGCGAATTGCCGCCGGGAATGGTTCCCGGCCAATAACGTTCAGCGGGAGGCACTGCCCTCCACCATTTTTACCGACTATTCTGACTGGACGGGGTGGAGGCTCCTGCCGACCCGACCCGGTCGCAAGGCAGTGAACCATGTGAGCGGGTTCAGAAGCTGAGTTGTGCCATCTAGCGAGAAGGTAATGAACTCGGCTCTTCCGCCAAGATTCTCCCAAGGCACCGGTCCGCCGAGGCCGCGATCTTCGAGAGAGAAGCGACTGTCGGCAGAGCGGTCTCGATTGTCTCCCATAAGGAAGACATGTCCAGCAGGGATCGTGATCGCGGCATAGTCATCCGAGTCATATTTGTAGCCAAGGTCAATCGTGTCATAGCTCCTGCCATTGGGCAGCGTTTCCCGAACGATCGGCATCCGACAATATTCCTTGCCATCCCGCGCGCGCATCTTGAGGCCGGGATAGTCTGTCTCGTTGCACGTCGCATTGGCATCGACCGGAATCAGATCGTAACGGACTGGTGCGCGCTTGACCGGAACGCCGTTCAGGATGACTGTGCCGTTGCGCACTTCAAGCCGATCCCCCGGCAATCCGATGACCCGCTTGATATAATCTTCCTTCACCCCCGGCGGCGCGACAATGACAACATCCCCGCGTTCCGGCATCTTGCCCCAGACCCTGCCCTTGATGAATGGCAACAAGTGAAATGTGGGTGAGACGAATGACCACCCATAGGGATATTTGGTCACCACCAGTCGATCGCCCACCAACAATCCCGGCATCATGGATTCAGAAGGAATGAAGAAGGGCTTGGCAACGAAACTATGGAACCCGAGCACCGCCAGCACCAGCCAGAAGACACCTTTGGTTTCAGACCACCAGTCGACTCCGGATTTGGCTCCAGTCGACGCGGCTTTGATTTCTGTCGCTGTTTCCGGCACGTTCGTCACAGGCGTTCAGTCTTTCGGGTTGGGTATTGCTTCAATGATCACAAAGGCTTGCGCCCATGGATGATCATCGGTGAGCGTAAGATGAATGAGCGCGGAATGGCCCTCGGGAGTCATGGCGTCAAGCCTTGCACGCGCACCACCCGTGAGGGCGAGTGTTGGCGCGCCCGAAGGCGCATTCACGACGCCGATGTCCTTCATATGGACGCCGGCCTTGAATCCGGTGCCAACTGCCTTCGAAAAGGCTTCCTTGGCGGCAAATCTCTTTGCGTATGTGCCTGCTTTGGTGAACGGGCGGCGCGCCGCCTTGGCGCGTTCGACGTCGGTAAAGACGCGCGCCTCAAAACGCTCGCCAAAGCGATCGAGCGACCCCTGGATCCGGTCAATATTGCACAGGTCGGACCCCAGCCCGATGATCATCGCGCATCATCCATGAGCGCGCGCATCTTGCTCACACTGGCTTCAAGGCCACAGAAAATGGCTTCTCCGATCAGAAAATGACCAATGTTCAATTCGACAATCTGCGGGATGGCTGCAATCGGCATGACATTGTCAAATGACAGGCCGTGCCCTGCATGCGGTTCGATACCGTTCTTGAATGCCAGCGCCGCGGCGTCGGCAATCCGACGGAGCTCCTCTGCGCGGGCATTCCCGTCGAGGTGCGCATACCGGCCCGTATGGAACTCGACGACAGGTGCCTTGAGTCGAATCGCTGCCTCAATCTGTGCAGGGTCCGGCTCGATGAAAAGGCTGACCCGAATATTCGCGGCGGTCAGCTTTTCGACAAATGGCATCAGGTGATCGATCTGCCCCGCTGCATCAAGTCCGCCTTCGGTGGTGCGTTCTTCGCGACGTTCGGGAACAATACAGGCAGCATGCGGCTCATGCCTCAGGGCGATCTCGAGCATTTCCTCGGTTGCTGCCATTTCCAGATTGAGCGGAATCGTGAGCGCGGCCATCAGCCGTTCAAGATCGTCATCGCGAATATGGCGACGATCCTCGCGCAGATGTGCGGTAATACCGTCAGCTCCGCTCTGCGCGGCAATCAGTGCGGCTTTGACCGGATCGGGATGATCCCCGCCGCGCGCGTTCCGAATCGTCGCGACATGGTCAATATTGACGCCAAGGCGCAGTCTGCCGGTCAAGCTGCCTCCTTCCGGCTTCCCGGCTTGATCGCCGGAATGGCAGCAAGTTCGGCTGGCAATGCGTCTGCAGCGTACGTCGGGACTTCAAGCCGGATGAGCGGGAAGAAGGGAACACCCAAATCTACCGAACCATTCGACCTGTCGACCAGAGCACCTGCCGCTACGACTTTGCCGCCTGCAGCCGCGATCGCGGCAATTGCTTCGCGCGATGACAGGCCTGTTGTCACAACATCTTCCATCATCAGCACCCGCTGTCCCGGCTTTAGCCTGAAACCACGGCGCAATTCGAAAACACCTTCCGGTCGCTCGACGAAAAGCGCCTCGACTCCAAGTGCCCTACCCATTTCATGACCGACAATCACTCCACCCATTGCAGGCGAAACCACGATGTCGATGCTGTCGCGAATCTCCTTGGGCAGCCTTGAAACGAGTTCAGAAGCGAGTCTGGCGGCGCGTGCCGGGTCGGCAAGCACGCGTGCGCATTGAAGATAACGCGGGCTGCGCAAGCCTGAAGACAGGATGAAATGCCCTTCAAGCAGAGCCTCTGCGGCTCGGAATTCAGCCAAAATATCGTCGTCCGTCACGAAAGGAACCCTCATATGGATTTCGCGCCCTGATAGGGACGCGGGCGAAGTGTCGCAAGCATGCTAAAAAAGTCCGCTTAGCGGCTTGAGGCTCTTGACGCCCGCGCGTATAGCCCGCCGCGAAGCGGTCTGCCGGACAGGGTCTCCCTCGCAATCCGGCTTTCATCTATTGGGGGTTCGGACGGAAAAGACATGTTGAAAATAAAGCCCTTTATCCTGGCGATCGGCTTGATGCTTGCGCCTTCATTCGCAACGGCACAAACTCCGGCAAGTGTGGCACCCGCCCCTGTCGCAGCAGCACCAGCAGCGTCGCCTGTGCAAGCCGCTCCAGCTGAAACCAAGCCCGCCAAGGCGCCCGAAACCACGATCGGAACGTCAAAATCCGATCCGACAATTGGGCAGCCGATCGAAGGAAAGATCGGGCTTCAGCCTCAAGTGACCAAGCTTGGCGAACAGGCCGCCAGGATGCATGACTATATTCTGGTGCCGGTCATGGCGATCATTTCGCTTCTGGTGCTGGGCCTGCTCCTATATGTCATGGCGCGTTTCCGCCGCGCGGCAAACCCGGTTGCTTCCAAGACTTCCCACAACACCGTCATTGAGGTGATCTGGACGCTGGTGCCGGTTCTGATCCTCGTTGGCATTGCGATTCCGTCGATCAGCCTGCTGGCCGCCCAGTTCAAGCCAGCGCCGGCAAATGCCATCACGCTCAAGGCAATCGGGAACCAATGGTTCTGGTCCTACGAATATCCAGACTATGGCGTAAGCTTTGACGCGAACATGCTGAGCGATGAAGATGCCAAGGCGAAGGGTGAACCGCGGCTGCTTGCCGTCGACAATCGCGTGGTCCTGCCCATCAATACACCTATCAAACTCGTCACGACCGGGAATGACGTGATCCACAGCTGGGCTGTTCCCGCTTTCTGGATCAAGCTTGATACGGTGCCGGGGCGCCTGAACGAAACGACCTTCACCATTGACAAGAAGGGCGTCTATTACGGGCAATGCTCCGAACTTTGCGGCGATCGCCACGGCTTCATGCCGATTGGTGTCGAAGCCGTCAGCAAGGAAGATTTCGCAGCCTGGATTCGCGCGAAGGGCGGCAAAATGCCTGGCGATGCCGCGGCCACACCTGCTGCACCAACAACCGCTGAAGCTGCCGCACCTGCTGCTGCACCCAATGCCGCTCCTGCAGCGGCCAAGAATTGAGGGTCTGACCAATGACTGAAGCTGTCGCAACCGCCCACGCCTTCGAAGGGGCACATGACCATGATCATCATGACGCTGATCACAAGCCGGCCTTTTTTGCGCGCTGGTTCATGTCGACCAATCACAAGGACATCGGCACACTCTATCTGATCTTCGCGATTTTTGCCGGCATTATCGGCGGCGGCATTTCGGGCGTGATGCGCGCCGAACTGGCGCAGCCGGGCATTCAATACCTTGAAGCCGTCGCTGGCTTCATGGGGAGCGACAGCCCATATCACATGTGGAATGCGCTGATTACAGCCCATGGCCTGATCATGGTGTTCTTCATGGTCATGCCAGCCATGATTGGCGGTTTTGGCAACTGGTTCGTTCCGATCATGATCGGTGCGCCGGACATGGCCTTCCCGCGCATGAACAACATCAGTTTCTGGTTGCTTGTGCCGTCGTTCCTCCTCCTCCTCGGCTCTGCCTTTGTGTCGGGCGGGAGCGGTCCCGGGGCGGCGACGGGCTGGACGGTCTATGCACCGCTCTCGACGAGTGGATCTCCCGGACCGGCGGTCGACATGGCGATCTTCTCGCTTCACCTTGCCGGTGCTTCGTCGATTCTCGGAGCGATCAATTTCATCACCACGATCTTCAACATGCGCGCACCGGGCATGACGCTGCACAAGATGCCGCTGTTTGTGTGGTCAATTCTTGTAACCGCGTTCCTGCTGCTTCTGTCTTTGCCAGTGCTCGCATCGGCAATCACGATGCTGCTGACTGACCGCAACTTCGGAACGACCTTCTTTGACGCAGCTGGCGGGGGCGATCCGGTCCTCTACCAGCACCTTTTCTGGTTCTTTGGCCATCCAGAGGTTTACATCATGATCCTCCCTGGCTTCGGAATTGTGAGCCAGGTGATCTCGACTTTCTCCAAGAAGCCGATCTTCGGGTATCTGGGCATGGCTTATGCCATGGTCGCCATCGGTGTCGTCGGCTTCATCGTGTGGGCGCACCACATGTTTACCGTCGGCCTTGATGTGAACACCAAGATGTACTTCACGGCCGCCACGATGGTCATTGCAGTGCCGACGGGTATCAAGATCTTCAGTTGGATCGCGACAATGTGGGGCGGTTCGCTGAGCTTCAAGACACCAATGATGTGGTCGCTCGGCTTCATCTTCATGTTCACCGTCGGTGGCGTGACGGGTGTTCTCCTCGCCAATGGCGGCATCGACAACTACATGCATGACACATATTATGTGGTTGCCCACTTCCACTATGTGTTGTCGCTGGGTGCCGTTTTCGCCCTGTTTGCTGGCTTCACATATTGGTTCGGCAAGATGACGGGCCGCCAATTGTCCGAACTTCTGGGCCAGCTTCACTTCTGGACATTCTTCATCGGCGTGAACGTCATGTTCTTCCCGCAGCACTTCCTTGGGCTGCAGGGTATGCCACGCCGTATTCCGGACTATCCGGAAGCGCAGGCTTACTGGAACGGCGTATCGTCCTTTGGCTATGTGATCATGGCCGTTGGCATGGTCTTCTTCTTCATCAATGTCGCCTATGCGTTCATTGCGGGCAAGAAGGCCGAAGGCAATTACTGGGGTGAAGGTGCAACCACCCTCGAATGGACACTGCCGAGCCCGCCGCCATTCCACCAGTTCGAGACATTGCCGAAAATCGACTGATGGCAAGCGCAGCACCAGCAACTGCGGCGGTCCCGTTGCCGGCCGATTGGCGTGATTTCCTCGCGCTGACGAAGCCCAGGGTGATCTTTCTGGTCGTCTTTTCGGGCCTTTGCGGTCTGCTGGCGGCACCCGTGACGATGAACCCCGTTCTTGGCTTTACGGCGGTGCTCTGCATTGCAATGGCCGCAGGTGCCGCCGGCGCTCTCAATCAATGGTATGAGTCCGACATTGATGCACTGATGAAGCGTACAGCAAGTCGACCGATTCCGGCTGGACGTATGGATCGGCAATCGGCGCTTCACTTCGGTGTCGGGCTTGGTGCGTTTTCGGTGCTGCTCATCTATTTGGCAACAAATTTGCTTGCCGCCATCATACTGGCGGTGTCGATCCTTTTCTATGTGCTGGTCTACACAGTGTGGCTGAAGCGCCGGACACCGCAGAACATTGTGATTGGTGGTGCTGCCGGAGCATTTCCGCCCGTCATTGGCTGGGTGGCTGCCACAGGTCAGGTGAGCTTGCTGCCCGTGTTGCTCTTTTCGCTCATATTCCTTTGGACCCCACCGCATTTCTGGGCGCTGGCGCTGTTCATGGAGGCCGACTACGCCAAGGCAGGTGTTCCGATGCTGCCAGTTGTGGCTGGTGAGAGGAACACACGCATCCAGATCTTCCTTTACACGCTGCCGATGGTTGCTGTGGCATTGCTGCCGGTTGTTCTTCACCTGGCGGGCATGATCTACGGCCTTGCCGCTGGCCTTGCCTCGCTCGTGTTCTTGGTACTCGCGGCACGAGTTGGCTTCCGGCAATCTGTTGCTGGTGACGGCATGAAGCCTGAGAAGCAGCTTTTTGGCTTTTCTATTCTCTATCTCTTTGGCGTTTTTGCGGCGCTTGCGGTCGACAGGCTGGTGCTTTCATGAATGAGCAGGAAGTCCGGCGGCGCCAACGGTCGCGAGCCAAGATCATGGGCGTTCTCCTTCTGGCTCTGGTGGCGCTGATCTATGGCATCAGCATTGCCAAGATGGTCGTTGCGTCGTGACACCGGTATTGAAAACTGGCCTGCTGGCCCTTGGACTGGCCGGAAGCATGACGGGCCTTGGTTACGCAAGCGTGCCGCTCTACCGCGCTTTCTGTCAGGCTACAGGCTTTGCCGGCACGACACAAAAAGCAGAGGCCGCGCCAGGCGCTGTTGTTTCCGGCAAGCGCGTGTCAGTCCGCTTTGACGCGAACCATGCCCCATCGCTGCCTTGGCAGTTTGCGCCTGAAAAGACGAACGAACCTGTAATTCTCGGAGAGAGGGAAATCGCCTTCTTCACGGCGAAGAATCTCTCCGACAAACCCATTACGGGCCGTGCGACATTCAACGTCACGCCATCTCAGGCTGGCAAGTATTTCAACAAGATCCAGTGCTTCTGCTTCACGGAACAAACCCTTGCTCCGGGCAAGCAAGTCCGGATGCCGGTGATCTTCTATGTTGATCCGAAAATCGCGGACGATCCTGATGCGAACGACATTGCTGAAATCACGCTCAGTTACACATTCTATCCGGTAGACGAGGCGAAAAAGCCAAGCTAACGCAATTCACAAGCCTTCCGATTGGCCTTTTGAGGAAAGAGACGACCATGGCCGGTGCCAAGACCCACGATTATCATATTCTGCCCCCCAGCATTAATCCGCTGATCGGTGCCTTTTCGGCACTGGGACTGACGGGCGGCGGAGTGATGTGGATGCATCAGCAGCCTTATGGCGGCTGGGTGTTTCTGCTCGGCCTGCTCGGCGTCGTTTACACCTTCTTTGCCTGGTGGTCCGACGTAATCAAGGAAGCACACGCAGGGGATCATACCCCGGTCGTGTCGCTGCACCTGCGCTATGGGATGATCCTTTTCATCGCATCCGAAGTCATGTTTTTCGTGGGATGGTTCTGGTCCTGGTTCGATTTTTCCCTGTTTCCCGCGCATCTTCTGGTCGCGGACGGGTCGGTGGAAAACCAGCTCGGACAGGCCGGAGCGATTGCTCAATGGCCGCCAAAGGGCATCGAAGTCATTGATCCGTTCGGCTTTCCACTCCTGAACACGTTGATCCTGCTGTGTTCCGGCACCACGGTAACATGGGCCCATCACGCGCTTATCCATGGTGACCGCGAGGGCCTCAAGAAGGGCCTTTGGGCGACAATTCTGCTAGGCGTCCTCTTCACGTCGATCCAGGCGTTCGAATATGCGCATGCACCGTTCGGCTTCAAGGGTCTGAACTATGGCGCCGCCTTCTTCATGGCGACCGGCTTCCATGGCTTCCACGTGCTTGTCGGGACGATCTTCCTGATCGTGTGCCTGGTGCGCTCGTACAAGGGCCACTTTACACCCAAGCAGCATTTCGGATTCGAGGCTGCAGCCTGGTACTGGCACTTTGTTGACGTTGTCTGGCTGTTCCTCTTCTGCGTCGTCTATGTCTGGGGCGGCTGGGGCGCACCGATACACGCCGGATAAATTGTAATGACGGATCTGGCCCCTGATACGGCGCAAGCGGCTATCAGGGGTCTGTGTCCAAGATGCGGAACCCCTGGCCTGTTCCAGGGGATGGTCCGCTTTTCACCGCGTTGCTTGCACTGCGGGCTTGATTTCGGCCAGTTCAATGTTGGTGATGGCCCTGCTGCGTTCCTGATCATGATCGTGGGCGCGATTGTCACTATTCTGGCTGTCATTGTTCAGTTGCAGTTCGAACCGCCCTTCTGGGTTCATATCGTGCTCTGGGTTCCAACCACGCTTGCGCTGGTGCTGGGATTGCTCCGCCTTGCCAAGGGCGCACTCATCACTCTTGAATATCGCAACAGGGCGCGCGAAGGCAGACTTGTCGAATGAGCCGGTTTCCTGTGTTGCCCACATTGCTTGTTTGCGCGGCAATTGCCGTCATGATCAAATTGGGCTTTTGGCAATTGCAGCGCGCCGATGAAAAGGCGGCTCTGCTGGTTCGCTATGAACAGGCTGTGACGCTGCCGGAAATGGCCTTCCCGCAGACGGCAGCAAATGACAGCCTCGTCTTTCGCCGCGCTGGCGGTGTGTGCCTCGAACCGCTGAAGCCAATCATCGAAGGAGGCCTCAATGCAAAGGGAGAAGCCGGCTGGCGACACATCGTAACCTGTCGCACAGGCGCCGAAGGCCCCGGCATGACCGTCGATATTGGCTGGTCTGATCGCTTCGATGATCACATCGGATGGAAGGGCGGCCAGGTGCATGGCATCATCTCCCGCCAGCCCGATCATCGCAGCCTGATTGAAAAGGCGTTCGGCAAGGGGGCGGCCCCCGGGCTGATGCTGGTGCTCACCGAACCCGCGGCACGTCTCGAACAGAGTGCTCCGCCGTCAATCAAGGATGTCCCAAACAACCATCTTGCCTACGCGGTTCAATGGTTCATCTTTGCAGCCGTTGCAGCCATCATTTATGGCCTTGCGCTTTACCGGAGAAGGCGTGCCTGAACTTGCCCTTCCCCGCCCTGCCCGCTAGGGCGCGGTTTCTATGGACTATGTGAGCACGAGGGGGAGCGCGCCGACGCTCGATTTCGAGGGCGTTACCCTGACGGGGCTGGCGTCAGATGGTGGCCTCTACGTGCCCCAGCAATGGCCACACTTCAGTCACGCGGACATCACCGCAATGCGCGGGCTGAGCTATGTCGAAACGGCAGTGCGCGTCATGGCACCGTTTGTAGGCAGCAGCCTGACTGAAGAAGAACTCCGATCGCTCTGCAGTCAGGCCTATGGCCGCTTCTCGCACGCAGCGGTCACGCCTCTTGCCCAACTGGATGAAACAAACTGGCTGCTTGAGCTCTTCCACGGTCCAACGCTGGCATTCAAGGATGTGGCACTCCAGTTGCTCGGCCTGTTATTCGAGAAGTTCCTTTCGACGCGCGAAACGGAATTGACGATCGTCGGCGCCACATCTGGTGACACTGGCTCCGCTGCAATCGATGCTGTTGCGGGGCGCGAGAAGATCAACATCTTCATGCTCCACCCGGAGGGCCGCGTCTCCGAAGTCCAACGTCGGCAGATGACAACCGTCCTGGCGCCAAACGTGCACAACATTGCCATAAAGGGCAGCTTCGATGATGCCCAGACAATCGTGAAGGCGCTTTTCAACGATCGCGAATTCTCTACGCGATTCAACTTGTCTGCCGTCAATTCCATCAATTGGGCCCGCCTTATGGCACAGGTCGTCTACTATTTTTATGCCGCGGTGCGGCTTGGCTCCCCTCAACAGTCGGTTGCTTTCTCGGTCCCGACCGGCAATTTCGGCGATGTCTTTGCGGGCTATGTCGCCGCAAGATGCGGACTGCCGGTTGAGCGCTTGATTGTCGCAACCAACGTCAACGACATTCTCCACCGCGCCCTGACCTCAGGCGACTATTCGGCCGGGTCCGTCACGCCAACGGCTACACCCAGCATGGATATTCAGGTTAGTTCCAATTTTGAGCGATTGCTCTTTGATCTGGCAGGTCGGGACGGAGGCGCCTTGGCCAAAATGATGACAGGGTTTGAAGCCTCCAAGGCGATGTCCATCCCTGCCGATATGTTGGCAGGCGCCCGGCCATTGTTCTCAAGCGCGCGCATTGACGCCAATGGAATGGCGCTCGCAATGCGGCGGGCGAGTGAAAAGTCGGGGGAGTTGATCGATCCCCACACGGCGATTGGCCTCGCAGCCGCCTATGTCAGCGACATTCCGGCTGACGTTCCGATTGTCACTTTGGCCACGGCGCATCCGGCCAAGTTCCGCGACGCAGTGGAACGCGCGACGGGCTCGAGGCCATCGCTCCCCGCCAGAATTGGAAGTCTTTTCGAACGTGAGGAGCGTTGTGATACACTCCCGGCCACGACAGAAGCCGTTCGTGCCTATGTGTCTGACCGGGCAATCCCGACCGGCGCATGACGCCAATTACACTCATTGGCGAACCCTGGCCGGATTATGGCCTGATTGAATCGGGGCATGGCCGCAAGCTTGAGCGCTATGGCCGCTATCGTTTCATTCGTCCCGAATCACAGGCACTGTGGGCTCCGGCATCTCAGGACTGGAAAGCAGACGGCGAGTTTATCCCCGGAGCGGACGAGGACGGCGGCGGCCGATGGCAGTTCAATTCGCCAGTTCCTCGCGAAGGCTGGCCACTGTCATGGAACGATGTCCGCTTTACGGCGCAGACGACGCCGTTTCGTCACCTTGCATTTTTTCCGGACATGGCACCCGTGTGGAGCTGGATGCGTGAAAAATTGGCAGGGCGCGCGGAACCATCCGCGCTCAATCTTTTCGGCTATACCGGGGTGGGCAGCCTCGCGCTTGCCAGCACAGGTGCCGCAGTCACGCATGTCGATGCTTCCAAAAAGTCTGTCGAAGCCGCCAAGGGCAATGCCGTCCTCGCTGATCTTGCAGACAGGCCAATCCGCTGGATTGTTGACGACGCTGCAAAATTTGCGGCCCGCGAGGTGCGGCGAGGTAAGCGTTATGACGGCATCATCCTTGATCCTCCCAAATTCGGGCGAGGTCCGGAGGGGGAAGTCTGGCGGCTGGAGGAAGGTCTTCCCGGACTGATCGGGGACTGCCGCAAGCTGCTGGACGCAGAATCGGCATTCCTCTTCCTCACTGTCTACGCCGTCCGGATGTCTGCCCTCGCCATTGGCGAATTGTTGCGTCAGCATTGTGCCGATTTGGGCGGAACCGTTGAATGCGGAGAATTGGGCGTCCGCGAAGAAGCACGCGGCCTTATCTTGCCAACCGCAATTTTTGCTCGCTGGTCCCGGTAACTATTCGCGCGCAGCGCGGATGGCAGCGCCGGCCGCAAAGGGCGTTATGGCGACCGCCATCATCGAGCAGGCCGCCAGAAGTTTCAGGGCGCTCCCGCCGAACGGGTCAAGCGACCCGGCACCGAAAATGAGCAATGGGACGGCCAAGGGAAGCATGAGAAGGCCGGCCAGTGCCCCTGCCCCCCTTACCCCAGCTGTCAGCGACGCAATGAGAACAGACAGGGCTGCAAGCCCCGGTGTACCAATCAGCAAGCCCATCTCAAGCCGGGTAAGTATACTGCCATCCAGGCGCAGGAGCGCCGCGGCCGGAACCGCAGCAATCAGAAGCGGAGGCCCGAAACCCAGCCAATGACCCGCAAGTTTGGCCAGAATAATGCCTTCTTCTGAAACTCCCCGGACGGCCAACTGATCAAATATCCCCTGTTCCAGGTCCGGCGCAATCAGACGGTCGATCGGAAGCAATGATGCCAGCAAGGCGGCAATCCACAGCACCCCGCCTCCGGTTTTCGCAAGCAGTGGACCATCCGGCCCCACGCCAAAAGGATAGAGCGTTGCGACGAGAAGGAAAAAGATGACCGGAAGTGTGGCCCCGCCCCGTCCATAGGCAAGGCGCACGTCGCGAGAGGCAAGCGCCAGGATTGTCCTCACCGCGCTCCCTCCAGCCGAATCTCCTGCACCCGCTCGATACCGAGCGGCTGATGCGACGCTGCAAGGACTATCCCGCCATGCGCACGATGGGTGGCGATCATTTTGGAGAGAGAATCGAGAGACGCCGAATCCAGCCCATTCCCGGGCTCATCAAGAAGCCATATGTCTGCGCGGCTTGCCAGAATGCGAGCCAAGGTCGCGCGCTTGCGTTGTCCGGTCGAGAGCATTCTGACAGGCACCTCGGCTAGATGGTCAAGCGAGACCAGTCCAAGGGCCTCTTCGATGTTGCCACCGTCCATCTTGGCCCAAAACCTTAGCGCCTCACCAAGTGGCAAGTGCCGATCGAGCGCCAGCGACTCATCAGCCAATGCAACCCGGCCGACGCGCAGGATCGATCCGGAAGCAGGTTCGAGCAGACCCGATGCGAGCCGCAAAAGGCTCGACTTGCCCACGCCATTTGGCCCTGAAACCACCGCAGCATCGCCCGGTCCGAGCACAAACCCGAGAGACTCGAACAAAATCCGCCCGCCGCGATGGCAGGAGACATTGTCGAACTTGAGCTGGCCCTGCCCCATCATTCCTTGCGCCATAGAGCCTGATCGGTTGAGGTGGAAGCGCTTCATGCCTACAACACTATTCGCGTCTCGACCGATCCAGCGAGTCGAGACAATGGCCGACGACCGGAGGCAAGAGCTTTGATCGAACAACTTGATGAACATGAACGCGCTGCCGCGCTTGACGCTCTTGGCGACTGGGATTTCGATGACGCACGCGATGCGATCACGCGACGGTTCATTTTCCCCGATTTCTCAGCGGCCTTTGCTTTCATGACCCGAGTTGCCCTGCTCTCCGAACAGCAGGATCACCACCCGGAATGGACAAACGTCTGGAACCGCGTCGATATTCTGTTGACCACCCACGATGCAGGGGGCCTGTCGGAGCGAGACGTCAAGCTTGCCAAGGCCATTGACGCGCTGATCGATTAATCGCCGCTGATCCAGTGCGCGCGGACGAACCAGCCCACGACCAGAATTGCGAGGAACAGGCAGACTCCCGTAACGCCCCAAAAGGCCCATGGTTGATGGGCGTAGGGAATACCGTCCACATTCATGCCCAGTAGACCGGTGATGAACGTCAGCGGCAGGAACACAAGCGCAACGATTGAGATCAGCAATGCGCGCGCATCCATGAGTTCGGAGCGACGGTCGGTCAGCTCCTCATGCATCAACATTGCCCGTTCACGAACCGATTCGAGTTCCTCTGCCATCCGGGCTGCACGGTCAGCCCCTTCGCGCAAATGTAGCCGGTCATCATCGTCCAGCCAGTCAAGCGGTGCTGAAGACAATTGAGCAAGGGCCTGCCTCTGCGGGGCCACAAACCTGCGAAAGGCGATGGCCCGCGCGCGTACCCGCGTTACGTCCCGCCGCGTGGGGTGAATATTGGCGACCTCGACCTTCAGTTCGCAATCATCCAGCGCATCGCCAAGATTGGCGACGTCCGGGTCCAGACCATCAGTTATGGCGCTTGCAAACGCACTCAACAAATCGCCGGGATCACGAATCCTTGCAGAAAGAAATTCGTCGATGACGGTGTCGAGTGCCAGAGGCGTTCGAAAGGTCACCAATATGACGCGCCCCGTCTCTGCCCAGAAGCGCAAAGAGACCAGAGCATCGGGATCATCTTCCGGCGTCTTGCCCAACCCGCGAAGGTTTATGATGACCCCCTGCCCGACAAGGTCACTCCGCGGCCGGGTTTCCGCGGCCATCAACGCTGCACGCGCAATATCGGGAATGTCCTTCTGCTCGGCAATCCATTCTGCCGCGCCGGGGGCCCGCCCGTCGAGGACAAGCCAAACCAGTTCCGCATGTTCGAATTGGGCCACTCCTTCAAGGAACGGCAGCTCCTTCGGCTCCGCATCGGCCATGACAAACGCACGCATCATAGATCGCCTCGCACAATCTGGACGGTCAAACCGGCGGGCAAGGGATCGGGCGGGACTTCTGCCAAGCTCCGCACAGCATCCGCGCGTCCGCGTGCAACGATCGCAGGAGCGACATTGGCTCCATGAACGATAACGTCCGCCTGGCCGAGCCAGCGTGCCTGCTGAAGGGTCAGCTCGTCGGGATCGTCACTCTTGACCGAGATAATTCTGAGGCCAATCGGTGGCGCGGCCTCTGGGCCGGTCAGCCATCCGCTCACGGCGCCAGCGTCGATGGGTTTGAATGGATCGAGCGGCCCTGCACCATCGAACGCTGCGTCTATCGCGCGCCGTCGAGCAGCCGGGTCCGGCCAACGCTTCCGAATTGAAGGTCGCGCCTGGAACAGGTCTTTGGCAAGTTGGCCAAGAGATTGCGGCAAAATTTGCTCCAGCCTCTGCCTGAGTGCTTTTGCAAGACCCGCGGATGCCCCGCCTGTTCCAATTGCGATGAGCACCGGGTCACGATCCACAATCGCCGGAAGCGTGAAGTCACATTGCTCGGGGCGATCCGTTGCATTGATCAGCACACCGCGGGCCCGGAGGCGGGCAATGGCATCGAGCGCCTCTGCCTCATCATCGATCGCCACGATAGCGAGTACCGCATCTTCCTGCTCGCCAACAATCAAGGCTCCGGCACGTTCAAGGAGCAAACGTTTGGACTGCGCAGCTTCGCCGTTGCCAAGCAGGATGACCGGCCTGTTCTTGAGCTTAACAAATATCGGCAGACTATGCATGGCCTCAGGGCTTGATCCGCCAAAGCATGAATGGCGAATTGGCTGGCAGTGGAACCGGTTCGAGCCAAGCTGGAATTTTCCCGGCTATCAGCTGCATGTAGAATCCTTTCGGCGCCTGTGACTTGTAGATTGTCGATTCCGACATGTTGGGACAGATGAGCAACAGGCTTGCTCCATGTTTGCGCGCCGTGTTCCGGGCGTCTTCCGGAGTGCCGCGAAAGGCGTGCTGAATATCGAGAATAGCATCGCCATTGCGATGATATGGGCCAGCAATCGCATCATGGTGCGTGATCGTGATCAGCCTCGGACCAAGATCGACAAAAGTCAGGACAGTCGCCTTGGGCAGCGCCGCGATGGGTCGCATCGAGAGAAGCGTTGCGCAACTGGCATTCGCATGATTGACGCGCTTCATCCCGGGTTTGGCAGCATCGGGATTGGGAAGCCTTCCCGCCACCAGCTGGACAGCCAGCCCCGACACCAGAAGGAACGCGGCAAATGTGCCGAAAACCCGGACGAACACCGAAGAATGTGTCCTGGCGCGAACAAGGATGTTCCAGCCAATGGCGGTTGCCCCCGTAACGCTGAACAAAAGGGCCGACGGTGCGGCACGTGCCTGCCAGAGAACCAGAAGGCCGGACCCGAGCGAAAGCAGGGCGATTGTCGCCCAGGCCGCGCCACGATCTTCCATGCGATGCTTCCACAAGGCCCAGAAGCTGCCGAACAGTCCGATAAGCAGAACCGACGTTGACACGATGGTAGGCCAATTGCGCGTGTAGATTGGCTTGACTTCACTGATGTTGGTGAACCAGAGCCGCTCAAGCTCCGGCGAAATCTGTTCCGGCCGACCAACGCACTGGGGCCAGGCCAGAGCGAAAAAACCCGCAACGATAGCGCCCGCCAGAACAACCAGCAAAGCCCGCATTCCACGGCTTTCGACACGCAATGAGGCGATCAGGAACACAAGCGCGGATGCCAGAAGCATCACCGAGAGCCACACCGGCGTCAGTGCGTCACAGCGTGAAACCCAATTGTCACGAGAAGAAAAGACAAGAAATCCGAGTGCAACGCCGCCGCCCAGGGCAAGTCCGTAGCCACGCATGCGCGGCGATTGCTCCAGCGCGATGATCCAGCGAAGAGCGACGCCTCCACCTGTAATGGCCAGCCAGGGAAGGGTTTCAAGCCCGATCACCAGCGACAGGGCAGAAGCGATGCCAATTGTCAGTCCCCCCCGCAAAGCCTGAGGATCTGCAAGTCCCGCCAATATCAGCGTCAGCAATGCAAGCTGCCAGCCATGATGATCTATGCGCAGCGGCATGAACATGGTCATTGCAGTCACGAAGCACAGCATGATTCCTGCGGAGAGGAGGTATGCGCCAGGCGCGACGAGCCTTCGGGCAGTCAAACCCAGACCCGTCATCGCAACGCCCAGCGGGATCAAGGGCGCCAAGGCAACGGCGATCCTTTCTGCCGCCAACGCGCCAAAGAACGGTTTGGTCAAAAGAATGATCGCGACAATCGGCAAATCGACAAAGTGCGACCAATGAATGTTCGCGCCATGTGGTGGATCGAGCCGGTACTGGCGCAGATCATACCAGTCCTGCCCGTGCATCAGCGCCCGAACCTGCATGATCCTCATATTGTCGTCGGTATCACCGAGCGCGAACCAGTGAATGGCTTGCCAGCGCTCAAACAAGAAATAGGCGCTCGCTGCAACCCAGACGACTAGCAGGATGGACTTCCAATACCGTACAAGAAAGTCCGATTTTTCAGCAGTCATCGCCAATTGGCCCCTGAACCTTGTTTATTTGGCAACCATGCGGCCTTAAAGCCTCTCCGACAAGTGGGTAGCCGAGAGTAGCACCGAAACGTGAGCGAAGACGAACAAAGATTGGCGCTGATCGGGCAAGTCGTCCGCTTTGGCGTGAGTGGCGGCTTGCTGACTTTGCTTGTGGCCGGCGGCTATTGGGTTGTGGCGACGTTTCTGCATGTCGATCCCAATCTGTCGCTACTGCTTGTCTTCATTGTGGCCAGCGCCGCCGGATATGTGCTGCATAGCGAATTCAGCTTTCGCGGACACGGCGCGCGAGATCGGGCCCATATTCGCACCATTCGCTTCTTCGTTACGACATCGCTGGGATTCCTTGCAAACCAGTTCTTCGTATGGCTTCTCGTCAAGCAAATGGGCGGTCCAACCTGGTGGCCCGTCATCCCGATTGTGTTCGTGAGCCCGATTTTGACCTTCACGCTCAACCGGCGCTGGGTCTTTGGTTGAAATTTTTTCATTTCGTTAACCATCTTCGCGGCAAAGCATGCCACAAGGACGATGATGAACGCCACGCAACCCATTCTGACAATACTTGTCCCTGTAAAGGATGAGGAAGCGGCAATTGCCCCGTTCGTTTCACGCGTCGGCAAAGTCCTGGATGGCCTTTCGGACCCAGCGGCCGATTCATGGGAAATCCTCTTCATTGATGATGGCAGCAACGACGCAACTTTTGCTGCAATAATCGCGGCAAATGCCAACCAAAATCGCGTCCGTGCCGTGTCGCTTTCCCGCAATTTCGGCAAGGAAGCCGCGCTTTCAGCAGGGCTGGATTATGCCCGGGGCGATGCAGTCATCCCGATAGATGTTGACCTTCAGGACCCGCCTGAAGTCATTGGTGACATGATCAAAGCCTGGCGGGCCGGCAGTGAAGTTGTCTACGGCGTCCGCCGCAATCGCGAAAGCGACAGCCTGCCCAAGAGATTTACTGCCGACCTCTACTACCGGGCACACAATTGGCTTTCATCCGACAAGATACCTGAGCACGCCGGCGATTTCCGCCTGCTGGACCGCAAGGTTGTCAATGTCATCCGCAAGATGCCGGAACGAAACCGCTTCATGAAGGGTCTCTTTGCCTGGAGCGGCTTCAAACAGACTGCCGTCGAATATGATCGGGTGGAAAGGGCAGTGGGATCGACCAAGTTCCGCTACTGGAAGCTTTGGACCCTCGCACTCGACGGGATCACTTCCGCCTCCACAGTGCCACTGCGCGTCTGGAGTTATGTCGGCGTGGTCGTTGCGCTTCTGTCATTCGCCTACGCAAGTTTCATTATCGGGCGCACCATCATCTCGGGCGCAAATGTTCCGGGCTACGCATCACTGATGACTGCAATTCTGTTCTTTGGCGGACTTCAGCTGATCTCCCTTGGCGTACTCGGCGAGTATGTCGGGCGGATCCTGATCGAGGCAAAGCAGCGTCCGATTTATATCGTGAGCCAGACAGTCGGTATGGAGGACTGATGGAGCGCATAATCTTCGACCGGATGGCTGCACTCGATCAGACCCATTGGTGGTACATCGCAAGGCGGAAAATTCTGTCGGACACGATCAAGCGGCTGATCAAGCTGCCGCCATCTGCCCGCATTCTTGAAATCGGCTGCGGCACTGGCCACAACTTTTCGATGCTTGGGTCCTTCGGCACCGTCGACGGCCTTGAAGTCGATGATGAAGCACGGACATTGGCAAGCACGCGCCTCGGACGACCGGTCGGCGACGCACGCTTGCCTGAATTGCAAGGCATTGCGGATCAAAGTTACGATCTCGTCGCACTTCTCGATGTGCTGGAACATGTTTCAGAAGATCGGGCAGCTCTCTCCAGCATTGCAAAGAAACTGAAGCCCGATGGAAGAATCCTGCTCACTGTGCCGGCCAATCGCTGGATGTGGAGCGCTCATGACACGGTCCACCATCATTTCCGGCGTTACAATGCCAAAGATCTTCGAGATGTGATTGATGCTGCCGGACTGGAAGCGAAGATCATCACGCACTTCAATACCATACTCTTCCCGCTTGCTGCCGCCTTTCGGATTTTTGGCAAGCTGGTCGGGCGCGAGGAGGCCGATGATGCCCTGCCCTCCCCAGTGTTGAACAAGATATTCATGACCCTGTTCGGCGCCGAAAGGCATCTTGTCGGACGTATTCCGCTTCCGTTTGGGGTTTCCCTGCTCGCTGTAGTTTCCGCGAGATCCTGCAGCAAATCGCACGCGCGTGCTGCAGCGAGCGAGCGAGGCTGAAAACAATGGACGTGTCCAAGACAGACAGTGAGCTGACAACGCTGCCAACCCGCTTGGCACGGAACCCCTTTTGGCTCGCGGCCTGGATCATTCCGCTTGCCTTGATCCTGTCGGTCATACTGTTCGATATTTCGACGACATTGCCGAATGGTTCGATCCATGGCGCAGCGCTTTGGGGGCGGGATTTTGTCAATGTCTACACATCCGGCCACCTCGTCTGGCAGGGTAAGTTCGGCATTCTCTATGATGTTGACGCCTATCGTGCATTTCAGGATCAGCTTTTCGGCCCGGGTCGGCTCAAATATCACAACTACTCCTATCCGCCCGTCAGCCTGCTTTATACGCCGCTCTTCGCGCTTCTGCCTTACTATGCCGCTCTCGTCGTCTGGCTGAGCAGTACGGGCGCCCTGTTCATCTGGGCCGCACGGCCGTATCTGAAATCTGTCGGACTTCCGGCCGCTTTGGCGATTTTCCTGCCAGCATCGATCGTAAACATGTGGGCCGGGCACTATGGTTTCCTGATCGGAGCATTATGGCTTGGCGCCTGGAACCTCCTCGATCGGCGCCCGCTTGCAGCTGGTGCCCTGATCGGTGCCATGATCGTCAAGCCGCATCTCGCCGTCCTTGCTCCTTTCATGCTCGCAGCTCGGGGAGAATGGCGCGCCTTTGCTGCAGCGGCGTTGACCGCCCTTGGTCTGATCGGCCTCTCTGCACTGATATTCGGCCCCGAACTCTGGTTGACCTACCTCACCACTACCGCCGGCACGCAGGCAGCAATGGTGAATGATGTGGGTACATTCTTCATTCTGATGATGCCGACTGTGGTGCCCCAGCTTTCGATCCTTGGCGCACCGTTGCAGCTGGCCCTGATCCTTCAAGCCATTGTGGCCTTGGTGGCAGTCACTGCGGTCCTGCGGTCGCGTCATACAGACAGCCAAACATTCGGCTTGGCTGGCGCAGTGGCAACTTTTCTGGTGCTGCCCTATGCCTTCTCATACGATATGACGGCCGCCAACCTGGCCTGCTTGATCGCCATGACCGTTTGCTTTGGTCAGACTGGCCATCCTTGGCAAAAGACCTGGCTTGCACTGGCTTTCACCCTGCCTGTCACGATCCTGACAATGTCGCGCTTGGACATTGCGATCGCTCCCCTGATCCTTGCCGGGGCCTTGTATGCCATGACGCGTAACGGACAGCCACATGACAGCACGACCCAAGGCTGACAGCACTTTCCTTGCTTTGGCGCTGGCGGTCGGAGCCGCCGCGATTGCGCTGCGGCTTGCCTATCTCCCCAGCAAGCCGTTCTGGCTGGACGAGTCCTGGAGCTATTGGTTTTCAGGACAGAGCTGGGGCGAGCTGATTGGCGGGGTGATCCGATACGACACACACCCTCCATTCTACTATGGAATGCTGAAGCTCTGGCGGGAGCTTGTGGGCGACGGCCAGTTGGCATTGCGCTCCCTCTCGCTGATTGCGTCTTTGGCAACTCTGTTCGTCGTTTTTCGGACCGTACGTTCGGTGCCGGGATTGGCGATCGACAAGGCTGCGGCGTTGGTGGCCCTCGTGCTGGCCAGCGCGTCTCCCTCTCTCGTTGAGGCTGCACGGCAGGCAAGGCCATATGCCATGCTGATCCTCGCCTTTGCATCGGCGCTGTTTTTCGCCTTCCGCCTCATACGGCATTGGCAAACGGATGATGAAACCCCAGCAGACTGGCGTCTGTGGCTTGGCTATACGATCGGTCTGGAGGGCGTGCTCTGGCTGCATACGCTTGGTGCCCTCCAGGCCTTCGCTCTGGCGGTCAGTCTCGCTCTTGCCTTGATGACCTGTGGCGTGACGCGAAGGCGGCTCGTTCCATTCCTGGGAGCGCATTGCATCGCGGGGATATTGTGGCTGCCCAGCTTTGCGATCCTGCTCCAGCAACAGAAGAACTGGACTCATGGAACCTGGCTGAGCTTTCGGCCCGAAAATGCCTGGGCGGAATATTTGCAAGCCGTTGCCGCGCCCGGCCTGTTCGGTACCGGGTTCTTCCTGCTTGCCTGCTGCGGATTTCTCCTGTCGCTGCGCAATAAAGGTACGCGCGTTTTTGGCGTGTCCCTCGCACTCTGCGCTTTAGTCCCTGCACTGCTGGAAATCCTGCTCTCAATTTTCGTCAGCCCGGTCTTTTTAGGGCGGACGCTTGCACCGGCGTCGGTTCCTTTGGCCTTGCTCGCCAGCATGGCCGTCGGGCTCTCGTCTCGGAAACTGGTACCTGCGGCCGCGACGGCATGTGTGACAGTCGGCCTGCTGGTTTCCAGCTGGCAGATCGTCTCCAGAGCACCCGAAGAACGGTGGAATGAAGTCGGCAAGACGCTGGCAAATCGTTTGGGACCACATGACGAGGTCTGGCTCCTTCCCAACGAGCTTGTCCTGCCGTTTCAACTTGCCAGTCCTGAGCTTTCACAGCGGACAAGGCTTCTGCCGCTTCCATACGGTTTTCCGGCGAGGTTTGAGGACGGACCACATCCCTCGGGCACAGCGGCCGTTGTTTCACTGACACCGGAGGCAACCAGGAAAGCGGTGGATGGCGCACGGAAGCGAGGAGTCCGGTCGGTCTGGGTGATCTGTCGCTTTGCCTGGCTGTTCGATCCCGGATCAGAAATCGACAAGGCTTTTGGCGCGCATGCGCTTGCGGAGAAGGACGATCGGTTTGCTCCGCTTTTCCTCCGCCGCTATCGCGTCAGCGGCCCCGCCGACCAAGCAGGCGCAGCCGCAACGCATTGAGCTTTATGAAGCCGGCCGCATCGCGCTGGTCATAAGCGCCCGCATCGTCTTCGAATGTGACGATCTTTTCCGAATAAAGCGAGTTGGGTGACTTTCGCCCAATCACGTTCACGCTGCCCTTGTAGAGCTTCAGCCTGACGGTGCCCGAAACCTTCGTCTGCGAATGATCGATCGCCGCCTGAAGCATCTCGCGTTCCGGAGAGAACCAGAAACCATTGTAGATCAGTTCGGCATAGCGCGGCGCAAGCTCGTCCTTCAGGTGCCCCGCTCCACGATCAAGCGTAATCTGCTCAATGCCGCGGTGGGCCATGTGGAGGATCGTACCGCCGGGTGTTTCATACATCCCGCGAGATTTCATGCCGACAAAGCGATTTTCAACAAGGTCAAGCCGCCCGATC
This sequence comes from Sphingomonadaceae bacterium, assembly GCA_046348625.1. Lineage (GTDB taxonomy): Bacteria > Pseudomonadota > Alphaproteobacteria > Sphingomonadales > Sphingomonadaceae > Aquisediminimonas. Next base: position 4,835 of record JAXMDX010000009.1, on the reverse strand, counting down.
CCGTGAGTCCGGCCATAGTCATTGAGCTTGGCGAGAAGGGTGGCCGGAGACAATCCTTCTCCATTTATCGCGACGGCATCGCCACGTTCGAAATCGACCGTGATGATTTCGGGCGTATCCGGCGCATCTTCCGGATTGTTCGTGCGCGAATAGACATAGTCGGGCACCTCCTCCCACGGATCTTCGAGCAACTTGCCCTCGGAGGATGTGTGGAGAAGGTTTGCATCCGTCGAGAATGGGCTTTCGCCGCGCTTGTCCTTCGGCACCGGAATCTGGTGCTTTTCGGCAAACTCGATGAGCGCCGTGCGGCTGGTCAACTCCCATTCGCGCCACGGCGCAATGACCTTGATGTCGGGGTTCAAGCCATAATAGCCAAGTTCAAACCGCACCTGGTCATTGCCTTTGCCGGTCGCACCATGACTGACAGCATCGGCGCCGACCAATTTGGCGATCTCGATCTGGCGCTTTGCAATCAGCGGCCGTGCGATCGACGTCCCAAGCAGGTAAAGTCCTTCGTAAAGGGCATTGGCGCGCATCATCGGGAACACGAAATCGCGCGTGAACTCCTCGCGCAGATCTTCGATGAAGATATGTTCTTCCTTCACGCCCGAAAGGCGCGCCTTCTGCCGCGCAGGCTCAATCTCCTCGCCCTGACCAAGGTCGGCCGTGAATGTCACAACCTCGCATTGATAGGTCTGCTGTAGCCACTTCAGGATGACGCTCGTATCAAGGCCACCTGAATAGGCGAGGACAACGCGATTGATCTTTTCGGTCATGGCATCCCAAATCTGAAAGGCTGTTTAGCGGCTGTGCGCCTAGGCCATCGTCAGCCCCAGATCAACAGTTCGCGCAGGACGACAGTATCATTCAGCCCTCAGTAAGCATGACCGGCTCATCGCAACGCAAGGGGTGATACAAGGAGCGCACATATGACACGAATGATGTTGCTGGCGACCGTCTTTGGCGCGGCGATTGGCATCCCGGCACTGGCCGAGGGTGCACACGAAATGCACGAACACATGTCCGAGCCGATGACGCGAAGCAGTGTTGAGGCAATGGTCAAGGAACATTTTGCCAAGGCCGATGCCAATGGTGACGGTTATATCGACAAGGCAGAAGCTGACGCTGCGCGCGAAAAGATGATGGCCGACATGCGTGACCGCCATTTCAAGATGATGGACACAAATGGCGACGGGTCCATCAGCCGTGCGGAATTCGACGCCGAGTCAAAGATGATGGCCATGAAGGGCGATATGCCTGCACCACCACCCGCACCCAATGCGCCGAACGCACCACCTGCTCCGCCCCCACCGCCCATGATGATGCACGGCGGCGAGATGGCCATGATGGGAGCACATGGCGATAGGATGATGCGCCATGGAGGCGACATGTTCGAGCGCGCCGATGCAAACAAGGACGGTCGCGTATCGCTTGCGGAAGCCCTTGCCATGCCACTTGCCCATTTCGACACGGTCGATACCAACAAGGACGGCACGATTTCGCCCGAAGAACGCAAGGCCGCGCATGACAAGATGCGCGCCGACCGACATTCGAAACACGGCTGACAGACAACCGCGGTCCGCGTTCCCGATCAATCCTCGAAGGGATCGCGGACCAGGATTGTATCGTCGCGTTGCGGTGACGTCGAAACCAGAGTCACCGGGCATTGGATCAATTCCTCGATCCGACGAATATATTTGATTGCCTGAGCCGGGAGTTGTGCCCAGCTTCTCGCGCCCGCAGTCGTCTCGCTCCAGCCCTCGATGGATTCATAGATCGGCTCGACCCTCGCCTGATCGGCGGCATGGGGCGGAAGATAATCATAATGTTTGCCGTCGAGCGTGTATCCCACGCAGATCTTGATCTCTTCGAGCCCGTCGAGAATGTCGAGCTTGGTCAGCGCGATGCCGGTGATCCCGCTGACGGCGGCGGACTGGCGCACAAGCACGGCATCGAACCAACCGCAACGCCGCTTCCGCCCTGTCACGACTCCGAATTCATGGCCGCGAGTGCCAAGGAACTCACCAATTTCATTGTCCTGCTCCGTCGGGAACGGTCCAGAGCCGACCCGCGTCGTATAGGCTTTGACAATACCAAGCACGAACCCGACGCCGTTTGGCCCGAGGCCGGAACCACTGGAGGCTGTGCCGGCGACCGTGTTTGACGATGTAACAAACGGATAGGTGCCATGATCAACGTCAAGCAGCATGCCTTGGGCACCTTCGAACAGGATCCGCTTGCCTGCCCGACGGGCCTCGCCAAGCGAATGCCATACGGGCTTTGCGTAAGGCAGAATATGGGGCGCGATCTCGGCCAGGTCATTCTTCAGGCGAACGCGATCGATCGGGGGCTGGTCAAATCCGGCACGCAACGCGTCATGATGCGCGCACAGCCGGTCGATCTGCGGGTCGAGGTCCTCCAGATGCGCCAGATCACAGACCCGGATAGCCCGCCTGCCGACCTTGTCTTCATATGCAGGCCCGATACCCCGGCGCGTGGTGCCGATCTTGAATTCGCTCGCGTCTTCCCGAAGGCCGTCAAGATCGCGATGAAACGGCAGGATCAGCGGGCAATTTTCCGCGATGTGGAGATTGTCAGGCGTGATTTTAACGCCCTGCCCTGCGAGCTTGGCCACTTCGTCGCGGAAGTGCCAGGGGTCGAGAACGACACCATTGCCAATGACGGAAAGCGTCCCGCGCACGATACCTGACGGCAGCAAGGAAAGCTTGTACGTCTGGTTGCCAACAACAAGGGTGTGCCCGGCATTGTGGCCGCCCTGAAAACGCACGACCACATCGGCCCGCTCGGCAAGCCAATCGACGATCTTGCCCTTGCCTTCATCGCCCCATTGCGCGCCAATGACGGTGACATTTGCCACTTTTCTGCTCCAGTTCCGAAGGGATTCGCGCGGATGCCCGTATTGGCTATTGGACCCAAGGTCCACCCGTATGCGTCAATCAAGGTGTCGATCATGAAAAAACTTCTCGTTGCGAGCATTCTAGGTGGGAGCATTCTCCTGTCTGCGCGACTGCCTGCCCAGCTCGAACCAGCATGCCGCATGGAAATTGCCAAACTTTGCGGCATGACGCGTGATCGCAGTGCAATCCGCACATGCTTGCGGGAGAAGTATCAATCCCTGTCAAAGCCCTGTCTCCAATCGTTGCTCGAGATGCGACACGAAGGACAACCGCAGGCCATCGCTGCATCGGGCGGCTCCACCTATGCCTACGGCAGCGCCGACAAGCAGGCGTTCGATTTCTATCCGGCATCATCGGGCGGACATCCGGCCCTGGTCGTTTTCATTCACGGCGGAGGCTGGTCGATCGGCGACAAGGCAATGGGTACCCGGAACAAGGCCAGTCATTTCAATTCTGAAGGCTATGCCTTTGCTTCGCTGAACTACCGTCTGGCTCCCGAAACCGATCCAGGCGGACAGGCAGCCGATATTGCAGCTGCGCTGGCCGCCCTGCGGGCCAAAGCAGACATGCTTGGTTTTGATCCCGACAAGATTTTGCTGATGGGCCATAGCGCAGGCGCTCATCTCGCAGCGCTTGTTTCCACCGATTCCCGATATCTGGAGTCAGCAGGTGTCCCTATGGCGGCCATTCGCGGCACAATCTTGCTCGACGGTGCAGGCTATGACGTACCCCGCCAGATGGCGCATGCCGGCCCGATGCTCGGCAAGATGTATCGTGATGCCTTTACAACCGACAGGGACACGCAAGAACGGCTATCGCCACTGACGCATGCCGCAACGCCAAACGTTGCAAACTGGTTGATTCTTTTCGACGAATCTCGCGCAGACTCGGGAAGTCAGTCCATTGCCTTGGCCGACGCACTCAAACGGGCCGGAAGTGTCGTCAGCGCGACTCCTGTAAGCGACACAAGCCATATGAAGCTGAACCGCGATCTGGGGGTGAATGGCGATCCTGCCACCCGCGTCGTCGATGCGTTCATCGACAAGGTCCTATAGGGCGCGCGGCTCGCCGGATTCGAGGCGATGCGTGCAATCCAGCGCGACAGCATCGCACTTTGGACAAATGGCAGCCACTGTCACCCAACCCTGACGGCGAAGGTCTGCCGCGACCTCGGGCGGCGATCCAAGCGGAATGAAGACGCGTCGTGCCTTCACCTGCATGAGCCCTGCATCGACAAGTGGATCGAGGAAGAGCGAAAAGCCGACAGCTGCTTCTTCCCGACCATCAGCGTGCAAGATTGTATAGCTTCCGCCACGCCCGGCTTCGCCCGTGAGCCCCTCGGCGAAGAGTGAAAAGCCGATCCAGCTCTGATATTCGAAGCCATGCCGTTCGGTTGGATCGAGTGTCACGCGAACTCCGTTTCCGACTGCCGCAGCAATGGTTTCGAGCGCGGATAGTCGCTTCTCAAGATCCGGCCCAAGACCCATGGCCCGCAATGTCGCAATCGCGGAATCAACGGGACCAGCCGCACTCACAAGCGGCAGGAATGCTGCGCCTCCTGCTAAAGACAGGCTCCCGACATCCTTGGCATCCAGAGCAGCCTTTACCGGCTCGAGTTTTCCCGAATCGATCGGCAATGGACCAGCCGCGAGGATGTCGACCAGGTCGGGCAAGGTCAGATCGAGGGTAATCGCCTTTACACCGCACGCCTGGAGTGCTTCGATCGCGATACTGATCACTTCAACGACAGCTGCGACAGAATCGGAGCCGACAAGTTCAGCGCCCGCCTGGATAAGCTCCCGCTCAGGGCGCAACTGGGTGGCCTTCAACTTGAGAACGGGGCCGCCATAGCTGATCCGAAGCGGCCGTGCTGCACCTGCCAGGCGCGTGGTCGCAATACGGCCGACTTGTGCGGTG
>JAXMDX010000008.1:0-183726 GCA_046348625.1 Sphingomonadaceae bacterium | reverse complement strand
CAGTTTCTTGAGCAGTTCCCCGGTCGAAACGCCGATTTCATAAACCATGCTGCGATCAGAGACGACCCAGTCGCTGCTCTGGCAGGTCAAATCATGGCCTTCGACATAAAGCGGGACAGAATGCCGGATGTGATCCACGAATGTGTCCGGTACATTGCCGCCGAAGTTCCATGCGGCATTTCCCGTTTCGATATTCTGCCCGACCTTCATCGAATTTACCCCCTCTTGCAGGCGAATGCCTTTATCAGCTTGTGATGCTGCTTGGGAATTGGGATTCAACCTTAACGCAGCGACCTTGAGTTCCGTCTTTTCCATTCCCGTTCAGCCATGTGCACCTCCTGCCATTTCCCGGACCGCACGAAGTCCCTGACGCATCCTGAAATAGCCGCGATGACCGTCGAGAAAGCGGCTCCATGTGCGGCGATCCCGGAAATAGTGCATCTCGATCCGCGGCAGGTCCACGGCATCATCGTCGCGTTGCGCAATGGCCAGCCGGGTGCCGAAGGCAACTCGGTAGTGCTTCCGGATCGATTCAAGGACTGCGGGAGAGACCCGTCCGTAGGGGGCGGCAAAGCCTTCGACCGGCTTGCCAAGCTGTTCGGAGAGATCGGCGGCACTCCCGGCAATTTCGTCCTCGCGCGCTGCCGGATCGAGCCGGGTCAGGTCGGCATGCGTCCGGCTATGCCCGCCGAATTCCATACCTTCATCCGCAAGCCTGCGGACTGTATCCCACTCCATCAGCGGCCTTGCCGGGCGATTGGCGCCGTCCCAAGCTTCGGGATGGCCGAGCCTGCGCGTCGGCACGAACACAAGCCCGGAAAAGCCATGCCGCTGCAAGACGGGAGCGGCAACATCCGCGAAATCGGCAAAGGCATCATCAAATGTGATCAGCACACGACGTTCATTGCCGTCATTCGCCTGCCCTGCGTGCCAGTCGATAAATTCTCCCAGTGTCTGGCTGCGGTACCCTGCGGCGGCAAGGGCGTCCATGTGCATGCCAAAGACGGACGGCGGTATGCTCGTCGGACCGCCGCTGTCGGATATCGAATGATAGGTCAGGACGAGCATGTCTGCCTCTTAATCCTCGACCACATGGGTTTCGAAAATCCGACGATAGCCATGCCATTTGGAAAGATCGAAACTGCCATCCGCATTCAGGCAATCGACCGCGCCATGCGCTGTGGCGAGCGCGTGATGCGTATTGTCATGCGCGAAAAGGCCCTGCCGACCAAAGGTGAGCAGTCCGTCGATACTCTCCACCCAGCGATCCATCACGGCAAGATCGCTTTCGAAATTGCGGTCATAAACGGGATAGGCATAGCCGAGCCGATGCGTGACGGTCCGCCGGACCTTTGCCGTGACCGGGAGGCCAACGCCCGCCAGCCACTCGCACAGCTTGGCGCCCAATTCGTCATCCGACAGCGCCCACAGGGGCTCGTGTGGATCGCAGGGCAGTTCGGCACACAGCACTGTAACGCCCTTCGGCTCTGTGCTGGCCGAGTAGTTCTTGGGCTCTGACAGGCGGGAAATGGGCACGGCATATTCCGGAAAATAATGCGCGTCATATTCCGTGAATTGCTGCTGCTCGAGGACAAGGTAGATCAGGATCATGCCCCGAAACCGGATCCGCGATGCTGCTTCGGCGACGGGAGCGGGGGCAGGCGGATCCATGAAGGACACGAGGCTCGTGATCGGAAGGCTGGACCAGATCTTGTCGGTCTCGATCCGCGTCTCGGTTTCGCCCTTGCGGAACCGGACGGCCTTCACTTTCCCGTCCGCATGCTCGATGGCCGTGACCGATGCGTCGAGCAGGAATTCGGCCCCATGCGCTTCAGCCTTTGTCCGCAGCGCATCGCAGATCTGGCCAAAGCCTTTTTTCGGAAAGAAGAAGCCGCCTGTCTGGGGCTTCTTGAAACCCGGGACCTGACCGAGAATCTTGCGCACGATCTTCCCGATGGAGCTTCCGGAAACCCGCCGCGTGGCCAGTGTGACCGCCAACTCTTCGGGAGGAAGCGCCCAGAGCTTGCGCATATAGGGATAGTAGAAATTCTCACTCATCGCCGGACCAAGCCCCTGATAGAGCACGCTGGCGAATGTAGGCTCGCCCGCCGGGGCGCGCCGGAACGGCTTTGTTGCCGCATCCCAGAGCAGATGTGCCGTAAACCCCTTGGGCAACCGCAGCAGGAGGTCGACGGGCTTCAAGGGAAAATGGATCCAGCGCCCCTTGAGCCGGATGCGGCCGTGGCGCGGCCGCCAGAGCAAGTCGGGGCCAACCGCATCCTGGATCATGGCAAGGATATGGGGTTCGCTTGCGGGATGGAGCCTGTGGCTCCCGAAATCGCAGTGAATGCCTTCAAGGACAAAGCTGCCGGAGTTTCCGCCGACCCGCGGCGCCCGTTCAAGCACCTTGACGGACGCCTTGCCACTCTGGGCCAGCATCAGCCCCGCCCCGACCCCGGCGGGTCCAGCGCCAAGAACCACCACCTGCTGCATCAATTAAGCTCCATTGCCACTTTTTCGCGCACGGGGCGGCGCAGCTGCACCAGAAACCCGATGGCTCCACTTGCATAAAGGACTGACTGCCAGATGAGGCCCACCGCGATGACCTGGCCGGGATCGGCTCCGAACGGTTTCAGCAGCCCGGCCATGCTGGCCTCCCGTACGCCCAGGCCGCCGAGGCTGATCGGCGCAATCGCAATGATCTTTGCTGTCGTCCAGGCAAAGAACCAAGCCGAAACCGGGGCCTCGACATGTGCTGCCTGCGCAAAAGCGATGTTGATGCCGACAAACAGGCACTGCACAGCCATGGAAATCGCGAGACATGCCAGAAGGCGCCCGGGGCTGCGGGAAAGCTGGGCGGCCGCATGAATCATGGAGCCGAGGATGCGGGCGACCTTGCCCGATGCTGCACGGCGCGCCATCGCCCGGTCGAGGAATGGCGCAGCGGCAAAGCCCGTTGCGACCACCAGTGCCAACGCGACAAGTGCCCAGCGCAACTGCGTTGCCTCATAGAGCCTGGGTCCCCAGGCATAGGTGGCGCCGACCAGAGCGATCAGGGCAAGGCCCAGCGTGTCCAGAAGGCGGTCTGCAATCGATCCCATCGCGAGCTTGCCCTTGTCGTTCGCCTGCCCGAACACCAGCCCAGCGCGAACGACATCGCCACCGGCCACTCCGGGCAGGGCAAGGTTTGCGGCCAGCCCGGCAAGGTGGGCCCGAAAGGCAGAGCGATAGGATATTCCGGAACCAATGAGCATACGCCATTTGAACGCTGCGGCGGCATGGCCAGCGACGAAAAGGCCCAATGCCGCAAGCCAAAGTCCGGGCGAAAACTGGCGTGCTGCAGCCCAGACCGTTTCAAACGGCACGAAGTGGAAGATCAGCGCCAGCATCGCGGCACTGACGCAACTTCGGACAATCCAGACGCTCGGGATCTTTCGCCTGCCAGCCTTCCCGGAAGCGGAATTCGCGCTCACTTGGCGGCAATATCTGCGCGAGATCGCAGGTTCAGGCGCGAAATCATGTCGGCAATCAGGCCAAGGGCCCAAAGCAGAACAGCCCCCAGAAGCCCGAGAACCGCAGTTTCCGAGAGATTGTCGATGTAGACGTCATAGACGGCCTTGACGAAGCCCAGCACAAAAAGCGCCAGGCCAGCCGGAAGATAGACTCTCAAGGGCTGGAAATAGACCGTCAGGCGAAAGACGAGGAACATGAAGCGACCGAAATCCGTTGCGCGAATCTTGGATTGTCCCACCCGCTTCCCGTAGACAATCGGCAGGTAAGACACGCGCATTCCCGACGCCAGCATGCACAGGGTTACAGTGGTCGTGAAGGAAAAGGCGTCGGGCAGCAACGGTACGAAGCGCTCCAGCGGTTCGCGCCTGAACACTCGCAGACCCGAATTGAGATCCGTGATATCATGTTGGGCAAGCAGGCTCGCCAATTTGTTGAGTGTCCATTTTGCGGGACGCCGTATCAGCGGCACGCCCTTCATGGCCGCACCGCGATCGCCGACGACCATATCGTTATAGGTCGCCATGGCGATCATCTCGGGCAGGTATGACGCCGGATACGTTCCGTCCGCGTCGAGAATGGCAACGAGTGGTCCTGTGCTGACCGCGATGCCCGCCTTCAGTGCACGACCATAGCCGCCATTGTGCGGAAAATTGACCACGTGAACACCCGTCGCGCGGGCGCGCTCAAGGGTATCGTCGGTGGAGCCGTCATTGACGACAATGATTTCGTGCGAAATGCCAGCCGCATCCAGAACGTCGCGAACCGATGCAATCGTCGCGGCAACGGCGCCCTCTTCATTGTAGGCCGGGATGACGATTGAAACGGCTGGCGTCGCAGCCTTCTGCTTCTTCATAGTGGTGGATGCCCCCGCAACCGCCACCAATTCCAACTGTTCAGCCAATTGTCTGCCCCCTGATCACGTATCCCTGACGCCCATTATATGGTGAACGTCTATATAAGGTGAATGCGCGCTGGCCAAAGCCCGAAAGTCATCAAACACGTCATGCATGTCACCCGGCCAGCCGGGCAGGATTAATAGGCGATGCAGGCCCTAGCGCAGCCAGCCGGCCGCTGCGGCAACGACGGCCCAAGAGGCGACCGCGCCACTTCCGATGATCGCGAGACGCATCCAGCCCGGAAACCGCGGGGCGGGGAGATCAGTTGTGACCGATTCGCATGCGACATCGTGGACCGATTCCATGCCATCTTCCACGGGCAATGCCGCAGACCGATACGACAAATTCGGATTTCCATGTGTCAACACTACACGCTGCGCCATTTCCCAATCCTTTTCGCACCTACTCACCCGATAGGACGGCGGCCCCTTCACGAGTTTAAGCCCGTTCACGAAAATTAAGGCTTAAAATCCCGGTAACCGACAGCGCAAAGTGTACAGCCAGGCTGATCGCTGTCAATCAAATTACCCGAGATCGTCAAATTCATGCTGCATTGCAACATTCCCTGTTCTGGCTGGATATGCGCCTTGCCGAGAGGCTCCTCGGAACAAATTCGGGCTCAGCTGTCGACGGAATCAAGGGACAGAATATGGTTATTTTCCCGCTATCCATTCGGAAGAAAAATAACATATTCGGATGTTGTATCAGATAGTTAACAGGATTTTAAGGATACCGGTTAAGTCTCTTTCACATTTCAGGGATGGGCCAGACGGCGCTCAGATCGCCCACGACCGGATGCATTGCGGAAAAAGTGATTCTCGGCGCTTGACGGTCGCTTGAGTTCGCTTATGCAGCATGATACGCACCACCCCGAGGCCACAAAACGGGATTGTCTATGCACTATCTGGATACCGTCGCCGAAACCCCTCCCAGAACCCAAGCACGTACACGAACGCACCGTTCCTCAAGGGACATCGCCATCAGGGCGCTCGACCTGTTGATCGCGATCGTCGCGCTCATCGCGCTTGGACCTTTACTCCTGTTTGTCGCCGGATCGATCTTCCTGGCTGACGGGGGGTCACCCATTTTCGCCCACCAGCGTCTCGGGCGTGGCGGTCTCCGTTTCGGCTGCCTCAAGTTCAGGACGATGGTCATGGATTCCCAGCAGCGGCTCGAAGCCCTGCTGGCAACGGACCCTGTCGCACGCGCGGAATGGGATCGGGACCAGAAACTGCGCAATGATCCCCGCGTGACGCGCCTTGGCCGCTTCTATCGCAAGGCGAGCATCGACGAGCTGCCGCAACTGATCAACGTGTTGCGGGGCGAGATGTCCATCGTCGGCCCGCGGCCGATCGTCCAGGCTGAGCGCGCGCGCTATGGCCGCCACTTCAGCGCCTATTCCTCGGTCAACCCGGGCATTACCGGCATCTGGCAAGTCTGCGGTCGCAATGATGTTTCCTATCGCCGCCGGGTGGCCTGCGATGTGCTTTACGCCCGGTCCAGGTCGCTGCCGCTCAACGTCCGCATCATTGCGATGACAATTCCCGCAGTCTTGAAAAGCGAAGGAAGCTACTGAAGGACGTTACTGGCGCTTTGCGGGCCTTCCCGCGCTGGCTTCCATCCACTCAAGCATCTCGCACCCGATCGTCCGTGCATCGAAGCGATGCGCGTCCTGCTCTGCAGTATTCCGCCAGGCTTTAAGGTCTTCCGGCCTGTCCAGCACGTCGCCGAGTGCTGCTTGCCAGCCCGAAAGGGTCGTGTCGTGAACAAGTCGCCCATTCTCACGATCACGGACCAGTTCCGGTATGCCGCCGCGGGCACTGCCCATGACCGGCAGGCCGAGGCCGAGCGCCTGAATGACGACGCCGGGCGAGTTTTCCGCCCAGATGGACGGGATGCAGAGCAGGTCGCTCTCCATCATCTGGTCGGCGAGCTGCTGATGTGAAATGAAGCCGAGAAAATTGCACCAGGGCGCATCGCCGAAGCGCGCGCGCAGTTCGGCCTCCTGCTGCCCCTGTCCGGCCAGGGTCAGCGTCACGCGCCGATTCCGCGCAAGTGCTTCGACGGCACCCAGCAGCATCTCGACGCCCTTGGAGTCGTGAATTCTGCCAGCGTAGAGGAGGCGCAGATCGTCACTTTGTGTGCGTGCTCGGGTCGGCCTCGGGTAGGTGTTCGGATTGAGGATGACGGCGTGCGGATAGTCCTTCACGGGAAAATGGCGTGAAAGCGTCTCCAGGTTCGCGCGCGACGGCGAAACGAAGCTGACCGAGGATTGCTGGCGGATGAGGCCAAGCTTGTAGCGCGTCGAAAGAGCGCAAGGTGCGCAGTGGCCGGAACAATCCTTGCCATTCTTGAACATGCTCATGCGGATGCACGCAAGCCCGAGGTCGGGCAGGACATAGTTGACCGGAATCCTCCGCTTGGCGACCTCCCTGAGCAAGGGATAACCCAACCCCTGCAGCAGATGCACATTGACGAGATCGGGCGCGAAATCGTCGAGGATGCGACCAAAGGCCGGGCGCAGGCGCTGGTCGAAATGGTCCTGGAGATGCCACAGCGGCTTCTTCAGCCTTCCGGCATCATAGAAGCGAAAGACGGGGTAGATGTGCGGCGTCTCGAGCCGCGCCACCCTGATGCCAGGGGCGATCGTCTCATCGCCGTCCGGTTCATCACGGTCCGACGCCCTGACGACCATCACCTCATGGCCGGCCGACACCAGCAGGTCGGATAGGTTGCGGGCGGACACTTCGGCACCCCCAAGCATTTTTGGCGGATAGAGCGAGGCGATCTGAAGGACGCGCATCAGGACGACCGTCCGATTGCCAGCACCCGGACTTGCATCCGCTTCCAGGCGATATAGCGCAGGCCAAACAGGATCAGCGCCGATGCCAAGGCAGCAGCCGCAGCACCAATGAAGCCCAGCAGCGGAATGGCTACAAGGCATCCTGCGACACCGAGGATCAGGCCCGCAATGTTGAAGACCGCATAATGGCCGTCGCGTTCAGAGGCAGCAAAGGCCAGGTTCATGAAATCCGAAAGCAGTTTGAATGCATAGGCCGCCAGCAGCAGCGGAACGAGCCCGAAGGCCTCGAGAATCTCGGGCTTCCCGGAAATCCGCGCTGCGATCCAGGTGGCCGGCGCTGCCGCGATGAGGCCGCCCAGTCCAACAAGTGCTGTTGTCCGAAAGCGCGTCCCCAGCGCATCGCGCAACCCGGCAACGCCGCCCGATAGCCAGGCAGCACGAAGCTGGGGCTGATAGACCTGCACCGTTGCCGCAAGGCAGATGATGTAGGCCGAGTTGATGATGGAGGCGTAGAAGAAATAGATGCCAGCCGACCGGACGTCCTCGATCGCCGAGATGATGAAGCGATCGAGATAGACGCTGCCGGCAAGCCCGAGGTCGCTCAGATAGATTTTGGCCGCCCCCGCACCGACCGAGGCCACAAACCCGTCCTCGGCGACACCGCCTCCGGTCTTGAGCATGGCGATGAGGTCCCGGCGATAGTGCAAGGCAAGCAGGCCGTGGCTTACCGCAAGCCCGCACAGCCAGAACCAGGCCAATCCCTCGATCGACCGGCACATTGGCAGCACTAAGGCCGCAACCATGAAGGGCAGGACCCAGGCTCCATTGCGCAGGAAGAGCAGCACATTGGCAAAGGTGGATCGGCTCCGGGCGAGGAGTGCGACCTGCAGATCGAAACCAAGCAGTTCGAGCATCAGGATTGCGACCGCAAGCCAAGGCGATATTGGCAGCGACAGGTGGCCAGAATTGGAGAGGGCGAGCAGGATACTCATGCAGCACGCCCCGGCGAGGATCGAGACCCTCAGGCGTTCCCGCGCAAGCCCGACAGCTTCGGCATGGCCGATCCCGACAAGGCGCCGGGCCAGGAAGAAGTTCAACCCCAGACCCGCGACCGAAGGCAGCAGACCGGCTGCACCGGCCATCAGGGCAAAAGTGCCGATGTCAGCCAGTGTCATGTAGCGTGCCATGAATATGGCAAGCAGGAAGCGCGAACCGAGCCCCGTCATGCGAAGCGCGGCATTGATCAGGCCGACGCTCATGCCGCTGCCCCGGAAGCGCCAGCATTTCGCGGGCACCAGAAATTAACGAATGGCTCGTTACGCGATTGTCCACGGAAACTATGCGCATCTTGTTCGACAGCCGCTGGATAGCGCCGCACGGCATCGGCCGGGTCGCGCGCGAATATCGCGACCGGCTGGCGCGGGACTTCGAACTTGTCGAGCTCGTCGACGGGCCAAAGCCGTCGAGCCCGATGGACTGGTGGTACCTTGGGCAGGCGTTCCGGCGCTCCGGCGCGGATCTTCTTTTCGTTCCGGGGTACAATGGAACGCCGCTCGCAGGCCGACGGCAGCTGTTCATCATTCACGATCTTATCCATTTCGGCAAAGCCGAGCCGGACGGGTTTCGCAAACGCCTCTATTACAACAGCATCACCCGATTGGCCGCGGCGCGCGCCAAGGTGCTGACGGTCTCGCAGGCCTCGGCTGATGACCTCGGGCGACGATGGCCGGAAACATGGGGCCATGTTGGCGTGATTCCAAACGGGATTTCGGAACAGTTTGCGGCTCGTTGCGGCGTGCCTGGTGGCAAGAGAGCCGGGCTTGTCCTGTTCGGCAACGCGCGCTGGCACAAGAATCTCCCCGCCATGCTTGAAGCCGTTGCCCTCTGGCAGGCACAGAGCCCGGAACGATCGCAAGCCCGGGTCACGATCATCGGGGCAGACGAACCGGCGCGCACGCTTGCTGCCAGGGCCGGTGTCCGCAATCTGGCCATTGAACGCAGTTTGAGCGACGAAGGCCTGGCGGCCTTGCTTGCACGATCTTCGGCCTTGCTGTTCTGCTCGCATGCCGAAGGTTTCGGCCTGCCGATCCTCGAGGCCATTGCGTGTGGCTGTCCGGTTGTCGCGTCCGATCTCCCCGTGATGCGCGAAGTCGGTCAATGTGGTTGTGTCTTTGTCGATCCCAAATCCACTGCGGACATTGCCCGCGGCATTGATCGTGCCATTGGCCTGACGAGCGACGAACAGGCGCGCGCCGCACTGGTCGCCAATCACAGCTGGGACGCGAGCTATGCAATGGTCGCCGCTCACATCCTGGCCCTTGCCGAGGCGGTCGGGCCGCTGCGGACCTCTGGACGCTGAAGATCCGGTCATGCCAGGCGTTCGCTGCGCGACGGCCGACGGCTGCGCGGTCGGGCACAGGCAATGGCCAGAATCATTGATGGCAGAATGCTTTCGATGACGTTGGCCGCCGTGCCGATCCCGAGCATGGCTATGATCAGCACAAAATCGCGCCGCCCGCGGCTGCCTGCGGCAATGGCCCTTTGCCCGCCGCGAAACATCAGGACGCCAAACACCAGCGACGCGAGGCCGAACGTCACGAACAGGTAGATGGCGAGATTGTCACCCGGATTATAGCTGTCGGGATGCGAGAGCTGTTGAGGGGAGCCAATACTTCCCAGCCCCCGGCCAAAGACCCATTGAACTGGATCATAGCGGTCGATCATCGCAATCGCATTCGGCCAGGTGTTGAGCACGCGATCGGCAAAGGAACTATAGTCCGCTCCAACCCCCGTTCCCGCCGGGTAGAGTTGCGGACCATAGGTCATCGCCAGAAAGGGCCCTGCAAAGACCAGCAGCAACCAGAAGGCCATCAGTGCCGAGGCTGCCCAGCGACGCCGCGCCGCGCCGGAGTCCCTGATCCGGCCGACAAGGAAATAGGTGAGCGGCAGCAAGGCCATGGCAAGCATCGGCGACTTGGAGGTCGTGTAGTAGATTGCCACAAGGCCCACGGCCCAGAAGCCGGCGCGCCACGCCAATGACTTTGTCCGGTGTTCCAGCGCGACATAGCAGATCAGGATCTGCGCTGCGGCAGTGTAGCTGGCCCGTGTGAAGCCGGAGAGGCGCGGCATCCCATAGGCTTCCCAATCGCGCGCTGCCACCATCTGGCGGCCCAGCACTTCATAGCTGGCATCGACCCAGGGATAACGGACCACAATGTTGAGGAGCACCCCCGCCGTCGCAATGAAGAAGATCGGCACCATCGCTCCGACAAGGCGATCATGCATGCGCCTTTGGGTGATCGCGAGTGCGACGAGAAAGGACAGCCAGATATAGAGCGCGAAGCCGACTTCGCCGAGGCTTCGTCCCATCGCGAATGACAAGCCGATCGCGATGAGCGCAAATGCCAGTGTCGCAAGCATGGGGGCAGCGGACTCGGTATCGCCAAGGCGCGCGACAAAATGGCAAAGAAGCGCAATGATCGCGATCCCGGCCGGCGAATAGGCAAGCATCGTCAGCCCCACTGCCGGAAGCGCAAACCGGATGACGCCACCAAACGCATCGAAATAGAGATAGGCGGTGGCCGAAACGATCAGGGCAAGGCCTGCAAATTCGTCGAGCGCACTGCTGGTGCGCGCTTCCCCTGCATGGGGCTTCAGGGAGAATGTCTCACGAAAGCTGGCCGCAAGAGTCATGGCTTCAGTCCTTGGCTCTTGCACTTGGCTGCCGTTCTTGCGCCGTCGCCAGGGCATCCCCGACAAAGGCGCCGAACTCCGCCATGAACCGCCCTTTGGCGAAGCCCAATGCATGCTGTCTGATGGCGGCGGGTTCGAACCGGTCTTCCCGGCCTTCAAAGGCCAGCATGGCCTCACTCAGGGATTCGACCGTCTGTTCTGCAAAGAACAGGCCTGTCTTGCCGTCGACAACGGTTTCCCGGGCGCCGCCACGCCCATAGGCAATCACCGGCCGCCCTGACGCCATGGCTTCAACCGGCGCAATGCCGAAGTCCTCTTCGCCCGGCATCAGGAAGGCCCGGCATTCGGAATAATGGCGCTTCAGATCGGCGAAGGAACAACGCCCGACAAACGCGATCGTCGGTCCGGCGGCGGCTCGCAGCCGTGCGGTTTCCGGGCCGTCACCCGTGATGACAAGCTTGCGGCCGAGCGCGTTGCACGCTGCAATGGCAAGGTCGATCCGCTTGTACGAGACGTGCCGTCCGGTGATGAGATAATAATCGCCGCGCGTTTCGCTCAGGGCAAAATCATCGACATCGACAGGCGGGTGAATGACATGTGCAGGCCGCCGATAATAGCGGTCGATCCGCGAGGCCACATAGCGCGAGTTGGCGATGAAGCGGTCCACGCGCAGGCTCGACGCCTGGTCCCAGAGCCTCAGCCGTGTGATGCAGAGCGAAAGGACGAGCCGTTGCAGCCAGCCCGCGCTTTCCCGGTATTCGTGATACTGGTCCCACAGGTACCGCATCGGCGAATGGCAATAGCAGATGTGCACGGCATCGAGCGGGGGCACGATGCCCTTGGCCGGGCCGGATTCGCTTGAAATGATAAGATCATATCCCCGCAGGTCGAGGTTTTCGAGTGCGGTGGGCATCAAGGGAAGAAGCGCGCGATAATGGCGCGCTGCACCTGGTATGCGCTGGAGGAAGCTTGTGCGGAGACGATCGCGCGGAACAATTGTCCGGGAGAATGCGGGATCCTCGACAAGCGTGAAGACATCGGCCTGCGGAAAGAGTTCCAGCATCGCCTTGACCACATTTTCACCGCCGCCGCTGCCGACCAGCCAGTAATGGACGATCGCGACTTTCGGTTGTCTGGCCTTGCGTTCAATAGTGTGAGCACCACGCGCTGTGGCTTGCAGGTCCAGCTCAACGCGCATTCGGCCCCCCGGACTTTCCATGATTCAATGAGAGTGTTTCTGCCCGGATCGAGAGCGCCGGGTCCCACACGGTGTAGGTTCGGCGCGTAAACAGCGATTCGAGCACGCCCGCCGCTACGCCGGCCAGGCTGAGGGTTGCACTCGACAGGGCCGAAAATGGCCGCACATCGAGGGAATGACCAATCAGCAGCACAGCCAGGCCGGCGGCGACGACTGCGGTCGCCATCGCCGCGCCATAGGCAAGCGCAACGGCCGCAATCAGGCACAGGGCCCCGGCTCCAAGGAAGAAGGGCGTGAGCCATTTCATGACCCGGTGCGACAGATAGGCATAGAGTTGCAGCCACGGCATCCGGCGCAGTTCGGGCCAGAGCACACGGTGGACATTGGCCGCCTGACAGGCAATGCGCCGCTTGCGCTGCTTTTCCTCGACCGCGCCGACGGCACTGCGTTCAAAGACATGGACATGGTCCGCCGAATGGATTCGCGCGCCTGCGATCAGCACCCGAAGGCTCAGGTAGAGATCGTCAATCAGGTGCGGTGGCGGCGGCTGGTGCAACGACCTGCGGAGCATGAACATTGCCCCGTCGACACCGATGACGCCGACCGTGTGGCTTTCGACGCGCTTGATGGCCTCTTCGAGGCGCCAGTAAAGCGCGCCAATGGCGCTCGTGGGAGATTCGCGGCGATTTGAATAGATGAGGTGCGCCGTCACGCAGCCGATCGTCGGATCGGCAAAGGGTCGCGCAAGCTCAACCGCACAACCAATGTCACTCTCGACATTGGCATCGGTGAAGAGAATCAGCTCGCTCTCCGATCGTTCGACGAGCAGGTTCATGCCGTAAGTCTTGCCGGCACGAGCCTTTCCGACCACCAGATCGATCCGGTCGGAATAGGGCTCGAGCAGCGCGACGGTCCTGTCCGAGGGCGCATCGGCGTAGACGTGAATCGTCGCCGGCCCATAGGCTCTGGCAACCTCCAGAAGCCGCTCGACCTTGGCGACGATCACCTTTTCCTCATTGTAGGCACTCAGGCAGATGGCAAGCGAGGGGCGCGGCGCAAGAGCCGGGGAAAGCGCAGGTTTCGGGGCCTTGCGGCAGAAAAGCCCGAGGCTCAGCGGGTAAAAGACAAAGCAGTGGCCAGCCAGCGCAAGCAAGGCCAGCGCAAGCAGTGTGAGGGTCGCGGTCAACGGTGTCGAGAGCAAGAATCCTCCATCGGCAGGACTCTGCTGTCGCAGATGATCGTTAACGATTTGCCAAACTATTTAGCCCCGATTTCCGCACGCTTTCTCGGCGCGTTTACTTTGTGGCAAGGTTTGCATCGCAGTGCAGCATCTCCATTTTTTGCGGACGGGCGATGTCCGCGCGAGTCGTTTGGGGACTGCCTATGCCGCGCTTTACACATGCGATCGCCGCCACTCTCTTGGTCTTGACCGGGACTGCCGCCCTGGCGTCCGACATTCCGGATGGAGCCCGTCAGCCCGCCGATCCGGTGTCGCAAAACTACACGCTCGGGATCGACGACAAGCTGGCGCTCACGGTCTATGGCGAAGATGGCCTGACCGGCGAACAACAGGTTGGTCCTGACGGCTCCATTGCCGTTCCGCTGATCGGCAAGGTCCGGGCCGAGGGCCGTACAGTCGATGCGGTGAGCGCCGAGATCCGGGACAGGCTTGCTGCCGGGTATCTCCGCAACCCGAGCGTCTCGATTGCCATACTGACCTTCAGGCCCTTCTACATTCTGGGCGAAGTCAACAAGCCGGGCGAATATGCCTATCGCAAGGGTCTGTCTGTTGCAGAGGCCGTCGCGACGGCACAGGGCTTCAGCTACCGGGCGCGCAAGAAATATGTTTTCGTGAAGCGCGCGGGCGCCAGCGAGGAACTGAAGCTCGAACTGCGCCCGGACCTGCTTGTCATGCCGGGTGACACACTGCGGATCGGTGAGCGCTACTTCTGAAATGGCGCGCCGCTGCCGTTTCTGCAGGGCGATCGCGCGGTCGCTCTTGGCGTGCATGCTGCTCGTCCCGGGGGTCGTCTCGGCGCAAACCTACGCGCCTTTGCTCGACACCGATATTCCTGTTGCCATGCCGAGCCAGCGCAATCGCACCGTGCTGGAACGGCCGCATCCGGAACTGGCACCACTGGGCGTGACGGTCGGCGGGTTCCGCCTTTATCCCGTGGTCGGGCTCGAAGCGGGCTATACGAGCAATGCCTTGGGTTCCGCTGCCGGTGCCCGGCAGGACGCCATCCTGTCATTCAATCCCGCTGTGCGGGTTGAAAGCCAATGGTCACGCCATGCCCTGAGCGCCGGCCTGGATTATGATGCCCGGCGCTATGCGACCGTGACCGCAAAGAATCAGGACGGCTGGCGCACCCGCGCCGAAGGCCGTCTGGACATTCACGGGGACTCCAACCTTCTCGCGTCCCTGACCTATGAGCGGGCGTTCGAGGACCAGTATATTGGCTCTTTCCCCGCCAATGCTGGAGCCTCGATTGCCGTGCGGCACTCTGCCGCCCTGCTGCGGGGCACGTTCGTGGCAAACAGGCTGAGACTGCTCGCGAGCGGCGACGTCAACCGCTTCAACTATGCAGACAGTCGCACATTGACCGGTGCTCCGCTCGATCAGGATTATCGGGACCGCAAGGTCTATCGGGCGAGCACGCGCGCCGAATATCTTTTCGCTGCCGACAGTTCGGCCTTTGTGCAAATGACCTATCGGCGGACGCGTTATGACGTCAGGACAAGCGGCCTGACCGACCGGACGAGCAAGGAATATCGGATTGTCGCCGGCTTTGTGTCTGACGTCACGCCCGTCATCCGCGCGGCTGCGGGTATAGGCTATGCGAACCGGCGTTATGATCGGCCTGGAATTCGCCCCGTACGCGACCTGGTGGCTGATGTACGGGTCGATTGGAACGTGACCGCGCTGACCACCGTGTCGTTCGTTGGCCGACGCGGCATCGAAGAAGCAATCGAACCCAATGCCGCCGGATATGTCGCAACCAAGGTTGGCATCCGTGCGGATCACGAACTGCTGCGCAATCTCCTGCTTGACCTTGGCGTTGATCGCGAGCGCGACAAGTTCAAGGGAATCGCCCGCAATGACAGGCTCACCCGCGTGAGTGCCGGTGCGTCGTATACCATGTCTCGTAACGTCCTGCTCACCCCTCGGCTCGAATATGTCCGGCGCAGGAGTGAAGGCGCATTCCCGGGGCCCAGCTTCAAGGAGGTCCGATTTGCCCTGCGCGCGTCATTTCGAATCTGATCCATGCATCTCCCCGCCCCAACCCCTCTCGCTTAACTGACCACGGAGACCCCAATGTACCAAGACAGGATTGTAAGGGTCGAAGAACGGCAGGACCTTGCGGGCATATTCTCGAGATTCAGGCGGCACCTGCCGTTGGGCGGGGCAATCATCTTCGCCTGTCTCGTCCTTGCTGTCCTGGCCACACAGTTCCTGCCCAAGAAATATACCGGGCGGGTTCAGCTCGCCTTTGCGCCTCAAGGATCGCTCATCAAGAATATCGCAGATCCGGGATTGAGCGATGCAGCACGCGAGGCCGAGATCGAAGCGCAACTGCAATTTGCCCGCTCGCTTGCCGTGGCCAATCCGGTCGTCAAGTCACTTGGCCTTGCAAAGGACCCCGAGATTGCCGCCAAAGCCAGTCGCTTCAAATCCGGGGGTGCCGATGCAGTGGCAGCGGCGGTTCTTCAGGACGTCAGTGCGCGGCGCGTGGGTCAGACGCCTCTGATTGAGCTGACCTATACATCCAGCGACCCCATAAGGGCGGCCAAGATCGCCAATGCCATTGCAGACAGCTACCTGCAGAACCAGGTGGCGCAAAAGCTCGCCCAGTCGAAATCGACGCTCGACCGTCTGGACTCGCGGGTGGAGCTTCTGCGGCAGCAAGCGGAAGCAGCCGATGCGGCGGTCGCGGACTTCAGGGTGCGCAACAACCTGATCGGCAACCCCGATTCCATGGCGCTCGAGCAGGAAATTTCCGCGATCAGCACCAGCCTGGCAGACGCCCGCGCCATTGCCGCCGAAGCCCAGTCGCGGCGTGCGGCGGCCAGCCGGTCCACGATTGTTGGCAGTAACAGCGGCCCGATCGACAACAGCACGCTCTCGAGCCTGCGGGCACAGCGCGCAGAAGTCGTCCGCAAGGTCGGCGCGCTTTCGGCGCGCTATGGCGACAAGCATCCGCTGATCATCGACGCCAAGGAAGAACTGGCGCGGATCGATGGAGAAATCGGCAATGAGATGCGCGGGCTTTCCGCCACGGCCGGGGCCGAATCGAACATCGCCGGTGCGCGAGCAGCCTCGCTGAGTGCCAGTCTCGGGGCCGCGCGTGCACGGCTTGCCGCCAATGTGCGCGGTGGAGTCGGTCTGGCCGAGCTTGAACGCAGGGCCGAAATCGCGCGGCAGCAATACCAGAACCTCTTGACCGCACGCGGCCAGGAAACAGCGCGTCGCGCCCTGTTCCAACCGGATTCGCGGCTTGTTTCGCCCGCCACGCCCCCGCTGTCCGCCAGTTCTCCGAACCTGATCGTCAATCTCGTGCTTGGCCTTGCCCTTGGCCTTGGCCTTGCACTGGCAACCGCCTTCTTCCGGGAGCGCTGGTCGCAAAGCCTCAACACGATTGACGATATCGACCGATTGCTGGGGGTCGAGTTCCTCAATTCGGTGCCAACCCTTTCGTCGGCAGTCGACCAGCCGAAGACGCGCGACCCGGCAGAAGCCGTCATCCTGCATCCCCTGTCTTCCTATGCCGAGGCTTTCCGCAGCCTTGCAACGACCCTGCTTTACCGGGCCCGCGAACCCGGAAATGGTCGCGGCAAGGTGATCGGGATTACCTCGTCGCTGCCAAAGGAGGGCAAGACGACAACCTCGATTGCGGTTGCACGCGTGCTGGCCCTGTCCGGCAAGAAAGTCGCGATACTCGATGCCGATCTCCGCCGCCGTTCGATCACACAGACGCTCGCGCCACAGGCCGCGGTCGGCTGGGTCGAGGTTGTAGGCGGGTCGGCGCAATTGAAGGACATCATGATCGTCGATGGCACGGGCGCAACGCTAGTTCCGGCGGCATTCAACGCGCATCTCGCCGCAAGCCCGTTCACAGGCCCCGCGTTCGATGAACTGGTCGAAACACTCCGCCGCTCGTTCGACGTCATCGTCGTCGATACGGCGCCGGTGCTGGCAGTCGATGACACGCGGGTCCTGCTGAAGCATCTCGATACGCTCGCGATGCTGGCGCGCTGGCGGCAGACGCCGGTGAAGGCCATCCGCGCCGCGCTCCACCAGGTGCGCACCGTCGGCGGATCCGTTTCCGGCGTCGCAATGACCATGGTCGACCTCAAGAACCAGGCACGGTCCGGCTATGGCGACGCTTCAGACTATTATGGCGACATGAAGGATTATTACGCGACCGAGTGAAAAGGCCGCACAACGAGGAAAGTTCAGTGACGCAAACGTCGCTCCAGATGGGTCTTGTGCCCGGCCCGACAGCACGGCAGCCATTCCCGGGCCGCATCCTTGCGCCGATCGAGCGGCGGATTGGCCGGTTGGCGATGGCCCGTCTCTATTCGGTGTTTGATCAGGGCGCATCCGGCCTGGCGAATATCCTTGCTCTGGCGATCCTCGGCCGTGCCTTGCCGGTTGAACAGTTCGGCGCCCTCGGGATGATGATCGGTCTGCACTATTTTGTCGCGGGATTTCATCGGTCCGCAATCGTCTTGCCCTTCCTGACGGTGCATCACGACGATCCGACCAGCGAGTCTTCCCATGCCGACAGCTCCTCATGGTGGTGGCTTGCCGCGATCGGAGGCCTGTTGCTGGGGGCCGCTCTAGCGACGATCGCCGGGCTCATCCATCTGTTTCAGGAGAGTGTTCCCGAAGCAGCCTGGTTGATCCAGCCTTTGCTTCTCGCCGCCTTCGTGACACCGGCAATGCTCGCTGCCGAATTCACACGCCGCTGGCTGTTCCAGATCGCGCGTGCCGACCTCGTTGCGCTCTTCGCGTTCGTCTATTTCTGCATTCTGGTCGGCAGCGCCATCATCGCGGCAGACGCAAGTCCCGATGCGAGTGCGGGGGCCTGCGGCTGGGCCGCGGCAAGCCTTGGCTCCGCCATTCCGGCGCTCTTCGTGCTTCGCCCGACCCGTCCGCAACGCCCTGGCCTCGCGAGGATTATCGCGAATCATCGCGCCGAGGCCCGCTGGCTGGCGTGGGCAAATCTACCCTATGCGGTCTATGGCAGTGCCACGATTGTTGTCCTCATCGGGGCAATCATCGGCCCTGTTGCAGCCGGTGTCTTTACGGCGGCGCGCACCTTGACCAATCCTGCGATGAGCATCGTCTCGGCAATCGATTCAACCGACAAGCCGCGCGCGACCCGCGCGCTTGCGGAACATGGCGCGGCGGGACTGCATGACGCCATTGCGCGAACCCGCAGATTGATCGCCATTGCAACGGGCCTTTACCTGGCCGCCATCGCGATCTGGGCAGGCCCGATCACGGATTTTGCCTTCCGCGGGCAATATGCGGACGTCACAACCGACGTCCGCCTCCTTGCCTTTGCGTTCTTTCTGGCGGGGCTCAACCAGCCGTCGGAGACGCGCCTGATTGTCCTCAAGGCCGGTCGAACCCTGCTTCAGGCCCGGACGATATCGGCCATCTTTGCCCTTTCCGTGCTGCTGCTTTCTGCCCGCTGGGGCATCGCCGGCATGGCTGCGGCCGTCGCTGCCGTTCAGGCCTTCAACCTTCTTTTCCTTTTCGCCGCAGAACGGCGCGTTGCGTCAAAGGATACATGTCGATGAACAACGACCTGCGCTTCTCGATCGTCGTCCTGACCTTTGCGCGGGAAGCTATCCTTGCCGACACACTCGACCGGCTGGCCGGCCACCTTGAAGGCCGGACGGATTATGAGCTGCTCCTGGTCGACAACAATCCCGAAGACTTCAGCCGTTCGGCGCAACTGGCGCGGTTCAATTTGGCCAAGGTGATCTGGGACGGGCGTAACAAGGGCGTTGCCGCACGCAATCTGGGCTTCGACATGGCGCGCGGCGACTATGTCATCCTGCTCGACGAC
The DNA here is from genome assembly GCA_046348625.1 of Sphingomonadaceae bacterium. Lineage (GTDB taxonomy): Bacteria > Pseudomonadota > Alphaproteobacteria > Sphingomonadales > Sphingomonadaceae > Aquisediminimonas. The sequence continues at coordinate 164,541 of JAXMDX010000008.1, read as the reverse complement.
GATGTCTTTGTCGACACGCCCGATTTTCTCGACCGCTTCGCTGCAGCCTTTGATGCCGATGACCGTCTGGGGGCCGTGACCACCCGCAAATATGTGCGCGGCGAAACGCGGCGTCGGCTCGACCTGATCCCCCACACGGACAAGTCGGTGGATCTCACGCGTCCCTTCTACACTTTCCGCTTCGTCGGGGGTTGCGTCGGGTTCCGGACGCAGATGCTCCGCGATGTAGGCGGATTTCTGCCGGATTTCTTCTACGGCCTTGAGGAAGTGGAGCTGGCATACCGGATCATCGATGGTGGGTGGAAGATCCGCTATGAGCCCGATATCGTTTCCGAAGAGCTCGAGCATCCGGCCGGCCGGAGGCCGAAACGGGACGTCCAGACTGACCGGCTGGCAAACAAGTACATCATCTCCTACTTGCGCATGCCGCAGCCCTGGCTGCTGCTCAACATGGTCGCCTTCACGCCTTACCTCCTCTATTTTGCGCGCGGCGAGGCAAGCGTCGGGCGGGCCGTTCGCCAGTTCGCGACCTGGCTCCGCAAGTCGGACCGCCCACGCAGGCGACCGATCGGCAAGGAAGCGACGCGCTATATCCGGGCTTGCGGAGGTTCGACATGGCGCTGAGGCATGTCCTGATCACATCGTCTGTCGCCCTGTCACTCCCAACACTGGCGTGCGCCGATTCCATGCCCGCGCATCGGCTCGACCGATCGGGCCTGAAGCTTGTCTTCGATGAATCCTTCGATCGCCCGCCGAGCTTCTGGGATCCGGACAGAGGCGTGCAGGGTCGCTGGAAGACAAATTATTTTTTCGGCGAACAGGATGCCGATCACCCAAAGGGCTGGACGTCCCGCACACTCGAGCCAAATGGCGAGCTTCAATATTATGCGCGCCCCGGGGACGTGCCGGCAGCCTTTGTCTGGAAGGACGGTGTCCTCTCGCTCGTGGCGCAACCGAATCCCGATCCCGCGGATCGGCTCAGGCATGGGCTGCCTTTCGTTTCGGGGCTCATTACCACGGAAAAGAGCTTCCGCCTTGATGCGGGATATTTCGAAGCCCGCATGGCCTTCCCGCAAGGAAAGGGCCTGTGGCCAGCCTTCTGGCTTCTCCCCGAGCCTGCCCTAGAGGCGGGAAAGCCAACGAATCCCGGCGGTCAGGAAGTCGATATTGTCGAATCGATCGGAGAGCCGGGCCGGATCTACCAGACGGTGTTCACCGACACGGATGGCGCGAAGGTCAAAAACGCCCGTGCTTTTGAAACGCATGCCGACCTTGGCCAATTCCATGTCTATGGCGTGCTCGTCACCAAGTCGGACATCATCTGGTATTTCGATGATGTCGAAGTGCGGCGCGTTGCCAATATCGATTTTCACAGGCCCGCCTACCTCCTGCTCAATCTGGCTGTCGGCGGAGACTGGCCCGGCGCGCCTGATGCGGGGACAAAATTCCCTGCCGCAATGCGCATCGACTGGGTTCGCGCCTACCGGGTGAAAGGCAGTGCGTCATGATTGCCGATGCGCGCTCTGCAGGACTCCCTGATCGGCTCGAGACAGATCTACTCATCATCGGCGCGGGTGCGGCCGGGATCACGCTCGCGCTCTCCCTCGCCAACTCCGGTCTGGACATCATTATCGCCGAGGCCGGCGGGCCCAAATATTCGGCCGCCGCGCAGGCCTTCTATTCGGGCGAAGCGGTCGAGCCCGAGGGCCATAGCCCGGTCGACATGTATCGGCGGCGCGTGTTCGGAGGATCAACGACGCTTTGGGGTGGACGCTGCATTCCCTTTGGGGAGATCGATTTCGAAGATCGGCCCTGGATGGATCACGCTTCCTGGCCCATTGGCCACAAAGATGTCGCGACGCACATCCCGCGCGCAATGGAGATTCTGGAGGCCGGTCTGCCGGAATTCGAAGCGGGTGAAGCCCTGTGCGGGCCTGCGCCAATGGTCGACGGCATCTTCGACGAGGATGTGCTGCTCGACCGGATCGAGCGCTTCAGCAAGCCCACCAATTTTGGCGCACGCTATCGCGCCGAGCTGGCCAGCGCCCCCAACATCCGCCTGTTCACCAATGCGGCCACGACCCGGATCTTGTTGGATGATGACGGATCGGCCGGGGGTGCCATCATCGATGCGGGCGGCAAGCCCGTGACGATTGTCGCTCGGCGCGTGGTGATCGCGGCGGGCGGGATCGAGACGCCCCGGCTTCTGCTCGCGGGCAGCCCTGCGCGACCGAACGGCATTGGCAACGAGCATGATCTGGTCGGAAGGTTCTACCAATGCCACCTCGAAGGGTCGGTCGGCACCCTGCATTTCCTGACGCGCGCCGAAGAGGTGCGCCTCGGGTATGAACTGTCGCACGACGGCGTCTATTGCCGACGCTACATCGCCCTTTCACCACATGCCCAGCGCCGCCACCGGCTGGCCGGGCTTGTGGTTCGCCCCTCCCATCCCGGCATTGTCGATCCGGACCATCGCAGCCCGGTCCTTTCGGCCATGTACCTCGCAAAAGCGTTCATCGTGCCCGAATATGCGCGCAAGATGACAGCGCTGGAGCATCAGGCCCGGGCCCGGCGCGGCGGCTCTGCCATTGCCTACCATGCCGCCCATCTCCGCAACATCATTCTGGGCTCCCCAAGACTGACCGCCTTTGCTGCAGACTGGACACGACGGCGCATTCTTGCCAGCCGCAAGCTGCCGTCTGTGGTCCTTGCGGACCCGCGCGGCTTCTATCCGGCAGACATCAATGGCGAACAGGAGCCCAACCCCGAAAGCCGGATCACGCTGGGTTCGGACCGCGATGCCTTGGGGATGCCGAAAGTCCGCGTCGCGTGGCGCGCGACTGTGGAGGACTATCATCGGCTGCTTGTGGGACTGAGGCGGATCGAAGGCGCTTTCACTCGGAGCAAATCCGTCCGGTTCGATCTGGCTGGCGTCACCGAAGCGACGCTCAGGGACATGATCGTTCCGATCGGCGGTCATCATATCGGCACGGCCCGCATGGCAAGCAGCGCACGCGAGGGCGTCTGCGATGCCAATGGCGAGGTCTTCTCCGTGCCCGGTCTCTTCATTGCAGGCGCAGCGGCCTTTCCGACATCGAGCTTTGCCAATCCGACGCTCACACTCGTGGCTCTTTCCCTGAGGCTGGCCGACCATCTTCAGCGCGCACCCGTGCGGCCTGCCGTGACGATCCGGAAAGACGCGGGAGCCGTTCATGCGTGAAGCCCTGACGCGCGACGCCCAGATGTTCTTTTCGCGCTGGGGCGCGTCGCGAAAGCCGCGCTGGATGCTGTGGGGACGACTGCTCCTTCTCACGCCCGGATTCCAGCTCGTCTTCTGGCTTCGGGTCCAGCGTGCTCTCAAGACTGTTCCGGTCGTCGGCCCAGCGCTGCGCAGGTGCCTCTGGTATGTGACGACAATCTGGTTCTCGTGCGATGTGGATCCGGAAGTCGAGATCGGACCCGGGCTCTATCTGCCTCACCCGCTCGGCATCGTGATCGGCGGCGGCGTGAAGATCGGGTCGAACGTCTCGATCCTCCAGAATGTCACGCTGGGCCGCGTGGCGACCGAACATTTCGATCCGACATTGGGTGATCATGTGGAAATCGGCGCCGGGGCCGTGGTGCTGGGTGCAATCCATGTCGGATCGGGCTCGAAGGTGGGTGCCAACAGTGTGGTGCTGCGGGACGTGCCCGCCGGCGCAGTCGCGGTCGGCGCGCCCGCGCGCATCATCATGCCCGGAGCGCGGTCATGACACTGGCCCGGGACATGGACATTTTCCTGTTGCGACTCGGCGCGTCCCGCAAGCCGCGCTGGATGCTGTCGCTGAGGCTCTTCCTCCTGACCCCGGGCTTCCAGTTTGTCTTCTGGTTGCGCCTCCAGCGCAAGGTCGGAGCCATCCCGCTTGCCGGTCCGGTCCTGCGACGAATCCTCTGGTATGGCACCCGCGTCTGCTTCGCGAGCGATGTCGACACTCAGGCGCGCCTTGGATCGGGTCTCTATATGCCGCACCCCTTCGGCATCGTGATCGGAGCCGGCGTTCGGATTGGCGAGAATGTCGCCATCCTGCAGCGCGTGACGCTCGGGCGGGCTGGCCTTGATCATGTCTATCCCGTGATCGGCAATGGTGTGGAGATCGGCGCCGGGGCGTCCATTCTTGGCGCAATTCACATCGGCGATGGTGCCCGGATCGGCGCCAACAGCGTCGTTCTCAAGGATGTGCCCGCAGGGGCCATCGCTGTCGGGGCGCCAGCGCGCGTGATCCTGCGCGCAGCAACAGGTTGAGGAGGACGCATGCAGGACAAGCTTCCCTTTCCATTGAAGTCCGCACGCGGGGTGCCGCAGGTCGACCGGTTCGGCCTGCCCCTGCGCGGTCGCGGGCATGGTCACACGGCCAGCGAGACATTGTCCAGGGGGCCGGTCCTCTGGGCCTTCCTGATCGTCGCGCTTGGCACGACGATGTTCCAGAAGATCGGCTTTGGTGCGGCGCCTGATGGCATCGTCCCCTTGGTCATCCCCATGGCCTTGCTCGCAACCATCGTCGGGCTGGCGTTTGCGAGGCCGGTTTTCGATACGGGCAGAGTCGCGCTCTATTTCCTGTTTGTTGTCGTCTCGGGGCTGACAACGACTTTGTTCGCGACAAACTATTCGATCAACAGCTTTGCGCTGTACGCCATTCTCTATCTGCCGCTGGTTGTCGCCTTTCGCGTATCCGAAGCGACGTACAGGCAATGCATGAACGTGTTCAGCTCACTGATGGTCGCTGCAGCCGCGATCCTCTTTGCCCAACATCTCGTCCAGCTCGTCATCGGGTGGCAATATTGGCCCGATCTTGACCAGCTGCTCCCACCATCATTGCTGATTCCCAATTTCAACTATGTCCAGCCGATCGTCTGGGGCATGAACTATATGAAGCCCAATGGCATCTTCTTCCTGGAGGTGTCGTTTCTCTCGCAGTTCATCGCCCTTGCGCTGGGTATCGAGCTGGTCCTGTTCCGGCGCTGGTCGCGGGTGGCGCTGTTCGTTGCGGCCGTGTTCGCGACCTTTGCGGGGACGGGCCTTTTGCTCCTGCTGCTGACGGTCCCGGTCCTGATTGGCCGGGTTTCGATCCGCAACATGATACTGGCAACCGCGGGCTTCGCGATCATCGGGCTGCTCGCCTGGTGGCTTGGATGGGTGGACCTTGTTTCGCACCGCTTCGATGAATTCAACCGCACCGGAGCCAGTGCGAACATGCGTTTCGTCGAACCCTACAACCGGCTCGTTGCCTTCGCGAGCGACCCCCATTCACTCTACAGCGGGATCGGTGCGGGCCAGATCGAAAAGGCCCTGAATTTTCAGTGGTGGCCAATCACCAAGGCGATCCTCGAATATGGCATCATCCCCGGCCTGCTCTTCTATGCCTTTTTCCTCTACACCCTGTTCAACCGCGCGCCCCGGCTGCGCATCGCCTATATGCTGGCGGTCTGGTTCACATTTGAAGGGGCGCTCCTGACGGCCGTCAACCCGATTGCCTGCATGATGCTGTCCACAATGTTTGTCATCGAAGGCCGCCGCGGCGCTTCATCAGGGTCAGGCAATCGCAAGCCGACGAGACGTTGAGCAGACCTAGGCGTCTTCATTTGCTCGCATCAGCCGGAAGGCGGCGAACGCAAGCAGGGCAACGCCGGCCAGAAGCACCGACCATAGGGCAACGGTCTTCAGCGGGATGGACGACAGGCCGGCAGAACTCTCCAGATCAACCGCAACCAGCGGCTGCGCTCCGATCACCCGGGCTTCAGCCAGAGGGCCAGTCTTGCGAGTGAGGTCAGACAGCGCAAAAGTCCTGGGCTCGGCCTTCGCATGTCCGACGGCCAGCCGGTATGGCCCGTCACCATTGAAGGCGGCGGCCACAACGACAGGCTCATACTGCAGGTCGATGGCCGGCGGCTTTGAAAAGCCTGCGCTGCGGGGATCCGCTTCCAGCTTCAGCAGGCGTGCGGACCCGTCCCCGATCTCAAGCTGAGCGCCCGGACCGCCCTGTTTGAGGCCGGCCATGGCCAGCAATGCCCAGGGGGCCTCCGTATTCGCGCGACCGAGCAATCGCACGGGCATGATACCATCGCTGCTGGTCATCCTGACCCGCATTGCCTTGGGCATGACGGCGGAGGGAACGCTGAAGGTCAAACTATGTGGATCGGAAAGCTCAAGCCCGCGGACAGAAATCGCAATCGGTGGCGTATCAGGGACGCGGCTCGTGAACAGGGTTGCCCCGGATATGCTGGCCTGGGACTCTTCCTGCCAGGTGGCACGCAGATATCGTCCCTTCAGATCAGCCGACGGCAGGTCGATCCGGCTCTTGCCCAGAATGTCCTGACTGTCGCCGGAGCGAAAGAGAACCTGTTCGGCAAGCGGATCCCATGTCTTGAGATCGGATCCCGCCGCAATGGATATTGTCACCGGGCGCTGCTTGGGCAGGATCGTGTCGAGCGCAATGCCGACAGCAGGGTCGCTGATGTTTCGCGTATCAAAGATGACGCCCGGTTGCGCGGCCTCAGGCGCGTTGCCATCCGCATGGACGCTGACCGATCCTCCCTCCTGCTCGACGCGCACCGAAAGAGGCGATTTGCGTCCCGCGACCGTCGGACCACCGAACGGAATGGCGTCAAGATGGATGCGGCTGTATTGCGCAACATGCGGTGCGACAAAGGCGATCGACAGGGGACGATCATAGGCATCGACAATGCGAATGTCGCCCTTGTCCGGTCGCTTGAAAGCGATCAGCGCTGCGGGTGGCAGTACGATGCGCCGGACCTCGGTCGCCGGTGCTTCCACCGACAGTGACAGGGCGAAGTCATGGGTTTTGGGCTCGGCACCCCCGTTCTGCCCGCCGCACCCGGACAGAAGCAGCGCCGCGGCCAGGGCGGCAGGCAGGGTGCGGCTCATGCAGTGGCCTCCTTCGTTTCCTCGGCTCTGGGGGGTATCGGCACGAAATAGCCAATGAGCAGCATGAGCACGCCCACGGCGATAAAGGCGACAATGCGCGCAAGTCCCTCCACTTGCGACATGTCAACAAACGCCAGCTTCGCCACGACGATGGCGAGAAGCACCGCACCAGCCAGCCAGGGAAGCCGGTCCGAGCGGCTGCGGGCAAGGAACATCAGCCCCATCGCCATCAGGGTCCAGAGGATCGAATAGCCGGACTGGACGATCTGGCTCCCGGCCAGAGCATCGGCCTCCCAGTCGACGCCGAGCAGATGATGTGCGCTGCGCAGCCAGATCGTGTTGGCAAGGACAAATGCCAGCAGGGCCATTGCCGCCAATCCGGCCCGGCCCGTCACCAGTTGCGCTGTTTCGACGGGCGGCCGCGCCTCTTGCAGCAGCTTGCGCCAAAGCGCGAGAGCGGCAAGCGCGAGCAGGGCGGACAGGTCGACCGGATTGAGCAGCGGAATATAGGGCAGCGGATCGGTGACGCCCTCTGCGACAAGGCAGGTGGACAGCGCGCCGACGTAGACCAGCACGGCGAGTACGGCCGCACCGTGGAGCCAATAGGCCTTGGCAGAGGGATTGAGCGGCCATGAAAAGTCGGCTGGAGAGCCCGCTCGCGCTGCCCGGCCCGGCCATTGCACAAGCAGGATGAGGATCGCGGTTGCACTGACGAGGAAGGTCACGCCTGCCCAGGACGTCTTCCACAGATTGCCGCTTTCAATACCCAGCCAAATACAGTCGGCAACCAGCGCGGTGACCAGAAGCACGCCACCGACGTGCATTGCATGGGTCCAGACTGAAACGGGCTGGCGGCGAAGCAGCCAGATATGCAGGCCCAGAGCCGCGCTCCAGAAGAGGATGTCCGGAAGGTAAAGCAGATGTCGTCCCTGGATCATCGCGAGGAGAAGGCATATCGAAACAAACGGCAGGCTGAGCTTGGCCGGCCAGCCGGCAACCGACCAGTCGTTCTTCCTGCCGAACCCGTCAGCCAGCGTCATGGCCCCCAGCACGCCGAGCATGATCGCATAGACTTGTGTGTGGGTTGAGAACACCGGCAGTGCGCCGAACCTTGGGTCAGGCATCGCCCGCAGTGCCTCGAGCACAATGGACTGGCAGACAAAGGCAAAGCCTCCCAGAAACCAGACTTGGCGCAGGCCGCCTTCGACCACGGCATAGCCTTTCGCCCAGGACGAACCACTGTGGTCCAGAGGCTTGCGCATGATCCAGGCCGTGAAGATCATCGGCAAGGCAACCAGCATCGGTTGGAGAAACCCGCTGTTGGCGAGCGGAATGGCGGACAATGCCGGTCCTGCAGCGGCCAGTGTCAGCAAGGCAGCCACGGCTTGCAGCACCAGCCCCAGGCAGCGGGGAATCCAGCGCGCCTGTCGCGCGCCGACCCAGAACGCACCCGCCCCCTCAAGGGCCCAGACACAGGAAGTCCAGTTGACGTCGAGCGCGAGCGGAACGGCCAGCGTCACGAATCCGATGCCGATGGCAAGCAGGCATTCGTTCAGCAGGCGCATTTCCGGCCGGCCTCTGCGCATGGTCACGGCGGTAACCGCAATATAAGCCGCGCCAAAACCGAGTGCCGACCATGCCGATGCAAAGGGCCGGTCATGAACCAGTCCGACCTGCAAGCCGAACCCGGCGAGCGCGGTGCCGAACAGCAGGGTCGAATCGGCATAATTGCCGAACTTGCCGGGCGTGTTGTGCGCATAGAGGACTGCGGTTGCGAGATAGATCGCCATGGAGACAATCAGGAAACTCTGACACAGAAGATAATGCTGCGGCTCATAGGCCGAGAAGCCCCACAGCGACGCGAGCGCAAAGGTTGCAACAAACCCGAGAAGGTTGAGCGGGCGCCAGCGCTTTTTCCAGGCGATACCGAAGATCGCGAGGTTGAGCGTCGTCATGTAGGTGAACAGGCCCAGCGGCGTTTCACTGCGCCCCCCAAGCAGAACAGGAACGGCAAAGCCGCCGAGGAACGCAATGAACGCCATGACGAGCGAATCCTGCATGACTGCCAGTGCGCAGCCGAGTGCAGCGAACAGGATCAGCAGGGCAAAGGCCGCAACCGGCGGCACAATGCCGTACCCGCGAGCCGCCGCGAAGACGACGAGATAGAGGATCGCAATCCCCGCACCCTGCAAGGACAGCGAGAATGCCGGTCGCTCGGTCCGTTTCCTGAGTCCGATCGCGAGCAGCACGACCCCAACGGCCGCGACCAGCGAAAGCCGTGCCTCGATCGGAAACAGCCCGGCCATGGCTGCGAAACGCACAAGGAAGACCAGGCCCAGGAACAAAATAACGATGCCGACCCGCAGGATGGTGTTGCCGCCAAGAAGCCAATCCCGTGCCTTGCCCATGAACACCGATGCCGGTCCGGGAGGTGAAGGCTCAAGATGCCGGGGAGGCGGCGCGCCAAGCGGGGTGGAGGCGCGGGCGACAGGCGCGGACGAGCCTTCGATCTCGGGTGTGTCGCCTACCGCCTTGGTCACGACCCGTGCAGGTTCGGACTGAGGTCTGGCAGCGACCGGCGGCGACGGTGCCACCTGCACAGAGGGCGCTGCAGACAGTCCGCCTGAAAGCGCCGAACGCACCGCATCCCCTATTTCCTGGCGGATGGCCGAGCGGAGCCATGCCCCCAAGCCGGCCCCCAGCGCGCCCCCGAAAATGAACCCGAATTGGGAGAAATCTGCAAGGACAAAGCCCAGCAAAGCGCCCACAACGGCACCCCAAGCCGCTATACCCATATGGACAATCCCTCCCCTGCCATCCCTCGAACTTGGCACATCCGGCGAAAATTGAAAGCGATGGTTTTGCAGACGCTTCCATCCGGCAGCAAGCGACTCCGTGTTGAGGCAGCGGGCGAAGGCCGTGTCGAGGGCAATGCGGCCTAAGCTGACAGGTGCTGCCGCAAGGCGCCAATCGCAGCTTGATGCAGGCCATCCGTATGCAGGTTCGAGGCCAGAGGATGCGATCCGAAGCGGATGAGGGCCATCTCTGCCTCAGGCTCAATATGCACACGCTGGCCATAGACACCAAGCGCGGAAATGGCACGCTGGGCATTGTGCGAAATCCACCATTGGCTGCGATAGGAGCCACCTGCCCGCGCGCCATGGCGCGATGAGGCAAACAGCGTGCGGTCACCCCCTGCAAAGATGCGCTGCCGGGCATCGGCGGGAACAGCAGGGCTCTCGTCAAGGATCAGCAATGCCAGCCGGGCAAGGTCACGCGCCGTGGCATTGAGGCCGGTCGCCGCGATCTCGTGGCCGGCCGTATCGACCAGAAAATGCCCATCCTCTTCGCATCCCGCCGGATGCCACAGACGTTCGGTCGCGAGATCGGCAAGGCGCTGGTTCGTGGCATTGACAAGCACCCAACCCAGCGCATCAGCCACCGGTGTGCGATAGGAAAAGCTTGTGCCCGGGTCGGCGTCGCGTGCCTCGAGCTTCGCCAAAGTTTCACGCGCGCCACCCGTTGCGGCGGACGGGGTCCAGTAGCTTGCGGAATAACGATGCACATCAGCATCGGGATTGGCATAATCCTCGTCAAAGGCGACGCCATCCGTCATGTCCAGAAGGTCGCGCACGCGCGCGCGCGCAAAGCCGCTTGCAGACAGGTCAGGCACATAGTCTGTCACCGGTCGCTGCGGATCAAGCCGGCCTGCACTGATCAGGATTTCCGCGATCAGTCCGACAAAGGACTTGCTGACAGAAAAACAATGGTGCGGTGTCAGGGGCGTCATGCCGTTGCGGTAGGTTTCATAGACGATTGCGCCTCTGTGCAGGACAATCATCGCATCGGTATAGGTTGCCGTGACAAAGTCTTCCCAGGTCAGGCCGTCAAAGCGCAAGCCCGCAAGGTCGACGGGCGCATGGCGAAGCGCACGCGGTGACGTGCTGCGCCGAACCGCGCGAGAGGGCACAAGTTCACGCGTATGCTGGAAGGCCCAACGCGAGAAGGGGTAAAGCCGCCAATTTTCGCGCGTTACCCTCAGCTGTTCGGGAACTTCAGGCCCCGGGCCAATACCGGCCTCTGGCCAGTCCAAGGGAGGAGGAAGCGTCATCGGGTGGAGCGATAGCACCTCACACGCGATTTCTCACGCCTCCAGTATGGGAAAATTTCGGGCCCGGTTCCCCGCATCAGAAGCCGAACCTCACCCCAAGGCGGATCGTGCGCGGGCGGAGCGGGGTCTGCTGCTGGCCAAGGCTGACGGAAAAGGGATTGCCGAATGCAAAGCTGTTTTCCCGGCCGTTGAAGAGATTGGTCGCGTCCAGGCTGAGCTTCCATGTCCCGGCATCAAGCGCGGCGCCAAGACTGGCTTCCACATATTCGCCCTGTTCCAGCAGCAAAGGCGGAACAGTGCCGACGTTTGAGCCGCTGCGATAATGGGCGGCGCCATCCAGGACCAAAGTCATATCTGGCGAAACTGGTCGCGAATATCGGGCGGAGAGCCGCGCCCCGTAGCGCGGGACATTCGGCAGCGCTGTTTCATTGAGGCCAGACAGATGAACGGCAGGACTGTCCAGCGCACTGCGGTTCGCGAACACCGCGGCTTCCACCAGCAGCGATGAAGCCGGACGCCAGGCCAGATCTGCGCTGAAGCCAAGGACGTGACCATTGCCGATATTGGCCGTTGCCGGAAAGCCGCTGCTGTCAAGCAAGTCGGCCTGGATGCTGCGCCAACGCGCGTAGGTGAGCGCAGCGTTTCCGGACAATGGGCCATCGGCATGTCCAAAACGAAGCCCCGCTTCGCCGGTGTAAAGCTTGTCGGAGACAAAGCGGACAACGTTGCCGCCAGGATCGACAGCGATCCCTCCGCTCCGAAAGCCGCTGCGCAGGCGGGCAAAGGCCTGAAGATCCTCATTCGGCTTCCACAGGATGGCGAGCGTGGGCAGGACGCGGGTCAGGTGGCGTGTCGGTTCCGGACCCTGCGGCCCGCTGACCAGGCTGCCCGCGGCCCTTGCGCGCAAGAACCGGGCGCCGGCCGTCAACAACCAGCGTGATGACAGAGGAATCGTGCCTTCGCCGAACAGCGCAAGTTCGCGTCTTTCATTGCGCACGCGGCTCAACTCGGCGGTCGCGGCCGGCGGCCCGAGCGCCTGCGCAATCCGATCGATATTATTGACATAGCTCAGCCCGGCAACCCAGGGATGCGTGCTGCCTGCCCGCGATGACAGTCGTGTTTCGTGGGTGAACATCCGGATCGCCTCGTCGCGATCATAGGCAATGACACCTGTCGTTCCGGCAAGCCCGGTTGCATCGAACCGCTCCGTAAGGTCATGCCGGATGATTCCGGTGCTCGAAACAAGCTTCAACCCGCCCCAACGCTTTGTGATCACGAGATTGCCGCCGCCGAAGTCGCTTTCGTGGGGCTGCGCAATGGCCGCTGCGTGCGTCAATGGGGCAAGGCCGCGATCGGAGTATTGGCCATCCGATGTGCTGATGCTCTGGCTCAAGCCGGCAAGCTCGATCTCCCAGCCATTGCCGGGGCTTGCACGCACCGCGCCGCGGCCGCCTGAAATCCGCGTGGTGTTGGTATCCTTCAGGCCCAGTGTGGCATTGTCGATATAGCCGCCGAGTCGCTGGCTGTACCCCACAACCCGGACCGCAACCCTGTCATCAATCAGGGGAATATTCAGCATACCGCCTGCATCATGGCTGCCGCGCCCGTCAGACGTCTTCGCCGATCCGAGGCTTGCGTTGGCGTGAAAGCCATCGGGGTCCGGACTGTTGGGCGTGATGCGCACGATCCCGCCAAGTGCCCCTGCCCCGTACAAGGTGCCTTGCGGGCCCTCAACGACCTCGATCGTGTCGATATCATAGAGCCGCAGGTCAGGCTCTGGCGCATTGTATGTCAGTCGCAGCTCGCCAAGATACAGGCCGACTGTGGATTGGGTCGGGCCCGAAAAGCTGCTGTCGGCAATGCCGCGGACGAACAGCTTGTTGCGGCCCGGTCCGAGATTGGTGGCAACCAGTTCCGGCAGGCGGCTGACGAGCGCATAGGTGCCGGCTTCCGCCGTCAAGCCGACCGCGCCGAGCGTTTCGACCCGGACGGATCCGGCATAATCGGTCAAGGACTGGCCCTGTTTCGACGCGTTGACGATAATGTCCGGAGGCTGGACATCCGCTTGCGCTTCGGGGCTCACTGGTCTTGCGGCAAGGACTGGCGGCCCTGTCCTCGCGCGGGCTTCGACAGGGGACGACGCGCGGACAATCCTGACCGTCCGTGCGTCGACCATGACGAATGTATAGCCTGTATGAGCGAGCAGTTTGCGCAATGCCCGTTCCAGGCTCATGCGACCCTGCACCGCATTGCCAATCGCAACCGGAATTGCAGGGTCATTCCCGCCGATGGACACGCCGGCCTGCTGCCCGAGGCGGATGAGGGACTGGTCAAGCGGGAGGGCGGGAATCGCGAAGCGCACGTCTGAAGCGGCAAGGGCGGGCGCAGCCCCAAGCCAGAGCAGCGTCGTGCACACAGTTGGAACACAGCGCCTCACCGCGAGATCAAGCAGTCAGTCGCCATCCGTTGGGAGTAGCGGTCGCCTTGATCCCGAGCAAGCCCTGGACCTGGCGCATCGTAACTGCCGGGTCGCGGCCAATTTCGATCGTCCCCGAAAAGCGGACCGATGTGGCTGCAGGATCGACGGAAATCGACGCCCCCAGGGCACGGGACAGGTCGAGCGCAATTCGTGCAATCGCGGCGTCGCGATAGCTCAACCGCCCGTTTCGCCATGAGCCCACGCTTGCAGGTTCAGTCGCACTCAAGACAGGTGTTGTCGCCTGCGCTGCCAGCACAAGCTGGTTACCGGCCTGAATCAGGACAGCATCATCATCCGGATTGTAACGCACAGCGCCTTCTCCGACTGCAATTTCCAGTCCTTGAGGATCCTTGCGAACATTGAAGCGCGTGCCGACGTCCACCAGTCTGGAGCTGCCGGTTTGCAAAACGAACGGATTGGCTGGATCGTGACGGATCGTGAACGCGGCTTCGCCCTCTTCAAGAACGGCGTAGCGGTCATGCTTGCGGTCGAGCACAATCCGGGTGCCCCCGTTCAGTTCGATCCGCGAACCGTCATTGAGCGCGACCGTCCGTGTTTCTCCCGGCCGGGTCTGAAAGGTTTCCATATCGCGGCCACCGGCAAGGAAGGGCGTCGCGACGAGCGCGAGCATGGCCGTGGCCGAAGCCATCACAAAGCCTCGGCGCCTGAACCATGGCGCGACTTCATTGTCATTGCTCGGGGCCGCCAGATGGGCCGGCTTGCTTTCCAGTGCCTGTGCGTAATCCTGATCTGCCAGCGCCACTTTGTCATAGGCATCGCCATGTGCCGGATCGGCTTCCAGCCAATCCGTAAACGCTGCCCAGTCAGCATCGCTCGCTTGCGGAGCAGCAAGGCGAAGGCGCCAGGCAATGGCGGCATCCAGAACAGCTTCATCCATCATCGGTCATTCCCTTGACACTGTGACGGTGCGCACCTTCACTATCCGCATTCAATTCATCATGGACAATGACGATCTCACGATAAGCGCGTTGGAGATGCTTCTCAACTGCGCTCAGGGATATCCCCAATTCTGCGGCAATATCCTTCTGCGGCCGCCCCTCGATCCGCACCGCGCGGAAGGCATAGGCCGTGCGTTCAGGCAGGGCGTCGATCCGCGTCTCGACTCGGCGCAAATAGTCCCGGGCGATCAGCGTGCGCTCGGCCGAAGGCGAAGCGTCAGCCGGGGCTGCCGGCGTTCCGGCCATCTGCCCTTCCGCCCAGGCCGTTTCGCGGGCTGCGCGCCGTCCGCCCGCGCGTTTCATGTCGAGCACAAGATTGTCCGCCATCCGGTATATGTACGCCAGGGGCTCCGAAATGGGGCCCGCGTCGAGGGCGCGGATCTTGATCCACAGGTCCTGCAGCACATCATTGGCATCGTCGTCATTGCGGAGCCGGGCACGCAGAAAGCGCCTGAGGGCCATGCGGTTGGCCTCAAAGACCGCTTCGAGGCCCGACAGGTCGGTCATGCGCGCAATGAGCAAGCGGGGAACATGGGATGCGCGATAGTGCGCTCCGCCCGTCTTGTCATGACGGAAAGTCGAACCCGAGGCGTGACGAAAGTCCAGGACTTCAGGCAAATGCCGGCTCCCGGTCGCTGGCCGGAGCCACGTCAGGCATCTCAAGACAGCGGATGATGGCCGCCGCCGCCCGGGCGGAAGCCGGTGCCTGCGCGACATCGAACGTACGCGCCAGCAAGGCATGTTGTCGGGGTTTGTAAACGTTGGCGTGCTGTTCAACCGAAAGATCCAGCGCTTCGCCAAGGCAATCGAGGCTGTTGACGACAGGGCCCGCGCCCCAATGCGCAAAGTTGGGATCATGCTCATGCGCGAAGCCGAACGGGTTCAGGAATACGCAGGGGCGCGGCGTGCGCAGGAATTCATAGACCTGGCTGCTCGCGTCGCCGAGATAGATATCCGCGCAATTTGTGTAGGTCA
The DNA here is from genome assembly GCA_046348625.1 of Sphingomonadaceae bacterium. Classification (GTDB taxonomy): domain Bacteria; phylum Pseudomonadota; class Alphaproteobacteria; order Sphingomonadales; family Sphingomonadaceae; genus Aquisediminimonas. Next base: position 149,095 of record JAXMDX010000008.1, on the reverse strand, counting down.
TGTCCGTCGAAGCAGTGCTGCCCTTGTCGACATGGATATGCGGCGCATCCAGGTAACGCCTGTGCAGGCCGCCCGGAAAGTCCATCCGGAACTTGTCGATGGTCAGCACCACGCGCCGCTCGAACAGCATCACATGCGGCGCGAAGATGAGATTGTAGCGTTCCTGGTCAAGGAACCAGTCCAGCACGCCGCGTCCCCATTTGTACCAGGACGAAAGATGCGGCGAGAGATGGGGGTTGTAGAGAATTGTCGGCCGCCCGTTCGATTGCATGGGCAAGAGCCGGCCGCGCTCCGGCGCGATATCGAATTTCGAATAGCCGGTAATCGTCACGCGATCAGGTGCCACCCCGGCCTCGTCGACCAGCCGATCCCTGATCTTCGGACCGGCCGCGAGGATATGATCGAATAGCGCGGTGGACTTGCCAAAGCCGATCGCCCGGTCTCCTGCGCCGTGATCTGCGAGAAACATCCTGAGCCCCGAAAGCCCGTATCGTGTCTTCAGAACAAGCGACGTCCGCTCCGTGACAACAAGCGCGTCGAGCGATCTGAAGAAGGAGAGGTTGTCCCCATAGACGAGGAGCTTTGCCGCCGGCACCACGCCACCCAGCACCCGGGCTCCCGCCTTGCGCGCGGAAGATGAAATCGACAGGCGTTGAAAACGGACCGAGGGACGGTCGAAGCCTGCCGACAGGCGCTGCACCTCGTTCGACAGCGCATCGTTCGTGGTGGCCACGACCACCTCGACATCAGGTTTCGCGCGCGCCAGGGCAAGCGCAATCGGCAGGCTGTGGGCAACCTGGTGGATCTGGTCATGATTGAAGAGAAAGCCCACCCGCATGCCCGTTGACGGCGCGCGTTCGCGAAATCCGCACTTGGCAGGTGCGGAATGGAGGAGAGGCCGGCGTCATCCCGGCGTGAACGGTTCCAAGCTGGCCTTGCCCCTTGCAACAAGCAGGGAAGAGAATGTCCATGTGGCAATTTTCGACCTTGATCGCACCGTCACGCGTATCGGGACATATTCGCCATTTCTCCTGTTTGCCGCCCGTCGGCTCAATCCGCTGAGGCTCGCATGTGTCCCCTTGGTCCTTTTCGCGATGGCCGGATACAAGCTCCGCCTCCTGTCCCGGAAGAGGCTGAAGGAAACGATGCACCGGCTCATGCTCGGCAATGCCGTTGCCCAGGAGAGGATGGCCGCTGTCGCTTGCGCGTTCGCGGCTCACACGATCGCGAGTAACATCTATCCCGAGGCAAGGCTGCTGCTGGACCAGGAGCGTGACAGCGGTGCGATGGTGGTCATCGCGAGTGCCGCGCATGAATTCTATCTTGCGCCGATTTGCCATGCGCTGGGAGCGCAGCATGTCATTGGCACACGATCGACAGGATTGGGTCCGATCCTGAGGGCCCGGATCAATGGGGAAAATTGTTACGGGAAGGAAAAGTGTCGCCGGATCGAATCCTTTCTGGCCGAGCACGGCCTTGCGCGCGAGACGACTCATGTGCGGTTGTTCTCGGACGACTATTCAGACCTTCCCAGCCTGATGTTTGCCGATGAGCCCGTGGCGACCAATCCGTCGCGAAAACTCTTGCGAAGTGCCCGGCGGATGAACTGGACGGTTGTGGATTGGCGGCGATAAACGCTTGCCGCCCTTGCGCGGTCATTTGCCGGACAGAAAGAGCTCGCGCCCGATCCGCGCGGTTTGCAGGACAAAGAGCAGGATCAGAACCAATCCGAAGCCGCCAATGAACAAGTCAAAGACAGACCAGCCGTTCACCTGCATCGACCTGGGTCCGGTGGCCAGCATCAGCAATGTCATGGCGATCAGCATGAGCCTCAGCTCTGTTGGCCCGCCTGCAAGATAGGTGAGCTGGAACTGCCCGGTCTGCCGCGCGGTCAGAAAGGTATGGACAGAGAGCAGGAGATAGCCGGATATTGCAAAAAGCGCGACATCCAGCCTGACGAAGCTGCTGGCCGCCAGACCCAATGCAATCGCCAGATTGCCGATCGCATCCAGACTATGGTCAATGAAATACCCGAATTGCGGGCGCTCCGACTTGCGGAACCGTGCCAGGCTGCCGTCAAGCGAATCGCCGAACCAGTTGATGCAGAAGCCGGCAATGGAGAGCCAGAGCCAGGCCAGCCGGTAGGGGCTCAGCGCATATCCCGCGGCAACCGCAACCCAGCCAAGCACACCGATCGCCGTCATATGGTCAGGCATGATTCTGGCCGGAACGCGCGCGCACAGCCAGTCGAGAAGGCGTCGCTCGGCTGCTGCCAGAATGTTCTGCTGTATCCGCTGCACGTGCTTCGACTCAACCATCTGCACGGCCATAGGCCCAACCGGGCTCAGGAGACATTACGAAATGCGAGGTTCAGCAACTGCCACCAAAGAGGGAGTTGTCGGTTGCGTCGCTGGCGATGGCGTCCGTCGGCATGTGAACGCGCATAGGGCGCCCGCGTTTTGCCCGGAATCGTGCCGGACTTGCGCCGCGGATCGACAGTCTCGGCACGCCGGATCATCATGCAGCCTCCGCATCGGCGCAGAGCAGTGTCCGGTAACGATCGAACAGCACTTCGAAATGCTGGTCGATCGTGGGGATCCGGGCTGCCCGAGCACGCGCAAGCATCCGGATTTCGGCAAGGCTGCCTTGATGGAGCCGATCGAGCGCGTCCGTGGCCGACCGCGCGTCGCCCGACGCGAAGTCGACTCCTGCGCCCATCGACAGAATGCTCGCTGCACCGCCCGAGTCCGGCACAATGAGCGGCAGGCCGGAGGCGGCGGCTTCGGCCGCGACCATGCCGAACGTTTCCGCCTCACATCCGTGGATCAGCGCATCCCCGCTTGCAAGGACGCGTGCCAGCGCCTTTCGATCCTGCACGGGGGCGAGAAGATGGATGTGGGGGTTGCCGCCGATGTGTTTCTGGAGCTGCGAACGATTGCGCCCATCTCCGACAATCACCAGCCCGAGCGGCCTGCGCTGGGAAGCGGCGACACACGCATCGATCACCATCGGCCAGCGCTTCTCTGCGCTGTGGCGGCCAATGCCGAGCATCAGCGTGGCCTCCTCGCCGAGCCCGCATCGCGCCAGCAGATCCCGGCGGAGCGCCATGTCGCGGAGGTCGGGCGAAAATATGCCCGGATCGATCCCCATCGGAATCGTCGCCACGCCTGCCATCCCGCCCTGTGCAAGACGGCGGGTCAGGTCATGATTGGCGGACACCGTGACATCGAACCGGGTGCCCAGGCGTCTCAGATGCTGCCAGAACCAGTCGAACCCGCGGTCGATCGCAGGGCGCGGCGCGAGGCCCCCAAACCAGCGATAGGCATAGGCTGATAGCGGGTCCGCATGCATGATGAGGGAGCGCGGCGCGCTCCCTTGCCAATTGGCGACGATGCTGGCCGTCCGCCAGGGCGAGGAGGCTTCGACAAAATCGGGCCGTTCGGCATCAAGCGCACGATGCACCACGTCCGCATCGTCAAAATAGCGGTACCGGCGATCGACGATCAGTTTGGGCGCCTTGACGTGCACGATGCGCGCTCCGGGCCCACGCTCTTCCACACGGTGCGCATCGCTAGGCACGATCAGGACAATTTCGTGACCCATGGCCGGGCCCAGTGCCAGCTTGCGCTCGACATATGTCTTCACGCCGCCGCCGTGGGGGGCATAGAAAGCGCATACATCAACGATCTTCATGGGAGTTTCTCCAACGGTCAGCTGGCCAGCGGGCGCATCGAAAAGCCCCTGAGGTAGTTCAGCGTCACGTCGGTTCGCGTGACGCTGGACCCGGCGGACACGGATGCCGCCGCTGCCTTGGGCCGTGACCGGCCGATCTTGGGATTCCCGCCAAATCCGATACCGTCGGAAAAAAGGCCGAACTTGAGATTGCGATCGCGATCATGAAGCACGGACAGGCCATAGCGCCCCGCGCCGGGAATGCGCATGCACAGGATCGGGTCGCCAACCTGCGGGACATTGATGTCGACCCGGCGAAAGACCTTGCCCTGCTGCACGAGGATATTGTCATCGGCGAGGAAATCCTGATCATTCGCCGGGTAAAGCTCGGCCCGGAGAATTCCGTCGCGGTCCTTCAGGCCATGCACGACGATGAGCAGCGCCGGGCCCGGTTCGTTCGGGCGGCACTGTGCCTCGGCCTTGCCCAGACTGGACACCGACCGAATGGGCGCGTTGGCGGCGAGGGCCAATATCAGGGCCAGGGAGACAAACGCCTTCATGCGGCTCGCCTCGCCAGAAGATCCGGCAAGGCCACCGCCGCGCCGACGACAAGATGGGTCGCAAGAATGCTCGCAGCGATCATGGCAACGACCATGGTCACTGCATTGTCGTGCCCGACCAGGAAGACCGCGAGATTGGCGAAGACGAGATCCTTGCTCGGAACAAGCGGGAGGCGCGTCACGAGGAGCTGAAGTGTCGCCAGCAGGACCAGCCATGCAATCGAGATTTCCGGCAAGGCAAGATGCCACATCACGCCGGAAAGGATTGTCGTCACTGCCAACCGCATCAGGTGCAGCGAAAAGACGGAACGCAACGCCCCACGGTCAAGCGAGAAGAGACGGCCCCGGAACAGGAGGATAACCATCGAGGATCCGAGCATCACGGCCGTTGAGACGAAGATTGTCTTGCCATGCAGCTGCGGCGCGACATTGGCGAGCAGCGGCCAGGCCAGGCCCAGCATCGCCAGCGTCACCAGATTGCCGGCGAGGGCTGAAAGAATGCTGACATCCTTGATCGCCCCGAAGGGCGCGGCAACGAGCTTTGCGTGGCTTCGCGCCCAGGCATAGAAATAGGCTTCTCCACTATAGCCGAGCAGCACCTCATTGCTGACCAGCTTGCGAAGAAGCGGAACGATTCCACTGACTGGCAAAGTCCAGAGCCGCCTGAAAATCAACCATTCCGAACCCGGCAATGCAAGATAATAGGCCGCAAAGGCGAGCCAGAAGGCCGGGGTTGCAGGCAATACGGAAAAGGCCTGGCGAAAGCCGAATTCGTCCAGTCGCGTCAGGATCGTGACAAGCAGCGCGAGCGAAATGCCCGCAGTCAGCCAACGCTGCCAGTTCGAGCTGCGGATCGCGAGGGAGGGAAGCCGGTTTGCTGACTGGACGCCAGGGCTGCCATAAACGCGAGAGGCCATGAAAGGTGTCGATCCTCGATACTGGGCTACACCGGCTCAGACGCCGCCCTGTTCGGCTTTCCGCACTTGGCCGAGGAAGAATGCGCCAAAAGATTGGCGTAGTGACCGGGCGGATGGCTGTGCGTCAGCACACCCAAGGCCCGTGCGATTTCCTGGACAAGTTCGGGCGCATCAAGATCGTGCGGATGAACGCCGAGGCGGATTGTCGTGGCAGGGCGGAGGGCCAGCGTCGCGATCCGTGACCACAGGAGCGAACTCAGCATCCGCATCGGGGTCCGGCTGGCGTAAGTGATGACAGGTCCGCGCGCCAAAACTCGTCCGCTGGGCGGGTGCCAGACCCGGAAGTGATCTTCGGCGATGGGAAAGTCGAGGTCGGCAATCGCTTGCAAGGCCGCCTGGCCGTAGAGCCAGGCCGGGGCAATGAAGCCCGCTACGGGGCGTCCGATGACGTCTTCCACACGATTGCGCCCGTCGGCCAGCAACCTCAGCGCGGTTGCATGGTCGAGGCCAAGGAATTCGCCTTCCCCTGCTGTCAGGTGATTGGCCTTGAGGCGGGACAAGGCCCCTGCATGGCGCGTGGAGTCGCGATGCTGATAGCCATGAAGAAAGACTTCGCAACCGTCATCGGACCACCCGCGCAGCCGCGCAGCAAAGCCACGATCGCTGTCGATCCCGCCCTCTCCGTGAAAATCGGGGACAGCGAGCAAGGCAAAGCGGCCGACCCCGACATGCTCCTCCACAAGCGGAACCAGCCTTTCCAGCCGCCGCGCGTGAACGGGCGTGACGTCATGAATTGATGCAAGCAGGCTGCGCACGTTGCTCATCCCGCCATCTCGTCGAACAGGCTCAGATATTGGGGCGCGATCCGCTCGATGCAGAAGCGCTCCGTTCCTGCGCTCAGCGTGAGCGGATCCCCTGTCGGCTGCGAAAGCCGGCGCGCAAGGGCCGCGCCAATGTCGCCCGGTCGCCGGGACGACACAATGTCTCCGTGAATCGGAAGCGGAAGGATTTCGCGCAGGGCCGCCGAACACGCTGTCGTCACGACGGGAAGCCCTGCGGCGCGGGCCTCGATGAGGACGGCCGGATAGCCTTCATAGCGCGACGTCATCAAAAGGACGTGCGCCTGCGCCATCCGCGCCGGGACATCGGTGACATGTCCTGGCAGTTCGACACGGTCAGCCACGCCCAGACGTCGCGCGAGCGCGAGCAGGTCTTCCCGATCCGGCCCTTCTCCTAGGATGACAAGACGTGCCGCCGAGAGAGGGGAAAGCTCTGCAAAGGCGCGAATGGCAAGCCTGAAGTCCTTCTGGGCCTCAAGTCGGCCAACACAGAGAATGACGGGCGGGCCGCCCATCCTGTCAGGGCGGGGCGCGACAAGCGCATCCGCACTGAGGATCGGCTCATCAATGCACACAATATCGTGCCGGCCGAGCACCCCGACTGCCTCTGCCGCAAGGCCGGATGACATCGCGGTCAATCTGTCGACAGGCGCAATCAGGCGCCGCACCATGGAGCCGGCAAGGCGCGCCAGCCCTCCGATGTGCGAACGGGGCAGGACGGGATTGCTGAGCTTGCAAACCAGACGGGGGCGGTCTTTGCCCCAGATGCGCCCCGCAACGGCCAGCACGGGCAAATGGAAATTGCCCGGTGCGAACAGGACATCGGGAGCGTCTGGCGCAACCAGTCGGCCAAGATGTTGGCCCAGCCTCAGGCGGGACGCGAAGCCGCGGCGAATTTCGGGAGAGCAGGAACGGACTGCCACGAGTGGGGACACGAGACTGCGCGCCGTCCCGGCTTCCGTGCCGCAGAATATCGTCACGCGCCGGCCAGCCTGCGCCCAGGCATTGGCAAGCCGTATGGCAATGCGCTCGCTGCCGCCCGTTGAAAAGTCGTGAAAGACTAATGCAATATGAGTGGCCGTCATGATGGAGCAGACGCCGCCCGAACCCCAATACCGCACTCGCAAAGTGGCAAATCCATCAATCAGCCTGATTTCAGCCGATAGGAAATGACCATTCCCATGTGATCGGACAGCATTGAGCCATCCGGCTCACGCCCGAAGGGTATGCCAATGCGGTGCGGGACGATTGCCTCGGCAGTGCCACTTTCGAAAAACTGCCAGTCTCGGCCTCGATCAGAAACCGTGGCCACCTCGCTCCTCAACCGGTCCGGCCAGCGCGCAACCTTTGCAGCCACCGTCTGCAACGCACTTTTGAGCATCGTCGGCATGCCGGGCTGCGAAGCCACGCCAATGTCTCCCGCCAGAATCTGCCGGCGCTGCATATTGCTCGCGTTGAAATCGCCCGCGAACACGATCGGCGTGCGGGGGTCGTGATTGTCCCGAATGAATCTTTCCAGCGCTTCCGCCTGCCGTTCATAGGCAAAACGCGAACGAAGCTCCGGAGCGCCGGACGATTTCTTCGAATTCATATGTGTCGTGACAATCGTCACCGGCACCTTTTGACCGGGAACTTTCAAGGTCACCATCAAGGCACCCTTGTTGGCAAGGCAGTCATAGCCTGCACAGGCAAAGGCGGGAAACGCGGTCCGCTGCACGGACAGCACGGGATAGTCGGACAGCAGCTGCAATCCGCTGCCCATCCATTTGCCGAGGGTCTCGCCCGTTGCAAAGGACGAGGCCGTGGCAAAGGAGATATCGCCGGGCGATCGGGCCTGAGGGCCAGCCTCATATTGATCCGGCCCGTCGATGACGTAACGATATCCCGACTTCGCCCCGATTTCGCGGGCCTCCCTTGTAAAGGCTTCCTGGAAGACCACGACATGCGGTTGGGCGCCCGCGCTGCGCAGTCGGGCAAGTCGCTCCTCGATGCGCGCGAACGCCCCGGACCGCCCCGCGGCAAACGGCCAGGGCAGGCCATGGACATTGTAGGTCATCACGGAAAAGTCGCTTCCAGCCGTTGCCGCGAACACGGCTGGCTGCGCAGGCGGCACCATGCGTGCGCTGCCCGCTTCGGGTACCGGTCCTGAGATGGCTCCCGCGGCCAGGGTCAAAAGGGCAAGCGATTGCCAGAACTTCATGCGTCTCTCTCTGATCAACTTCAGCAGCGAGACGCCGGGCGAGAGAGAGACCCGCATCCTCACACAAAAAATCTGCGCGCAATGCGGATATGGGCGGAGCCTGACGTCGAAGCCATGACCAGACGCTGAAACCGGCGGGGTCGACCGGAGGATTGACATGAGCTGTGCATCTTTGCGCGCGTCAGGCGCCACCCTGTTGCTCGTGCTACAGGCGAGTGCCGCCATGGCGAGCGAAGGACTGCCGGCGGCACCGTCACCCATCGCCATCGCGCTTCGCCAGACATCGCCCGACAAGTCCCCGCGTCTCGCGGCCATGCTGCCATCGCTGCCCGGGCAACCTGTCATCCCCTTGCCCGAAGCGGCGCGCATGTCGCCCTTTGCCAATCGCCTGACAACGGAAACCGCGACGCCCAAAACTGCCACATACGCGGCCACATTCGGCGATCTGACGATGTCCCTGACGTCTGTGCGATCGAAAGCCGTCCGCATTGTCGGGCTGTCAAACTTTGCCCACCCGCGCTTTGCCAACTTTGAAGCCGACCTTGACCTCGCCACCGACCTTGGCAAGCGCGATACGCTTGGACTTTCCGGGAATTGGGCGCTCGAGCGACGGCGGCCGTCAATCAAGGCGGGCGGGCACAACCATTATGAAAGCCAGAGCCGGGCGGTCACCTTGGGCTGGGTACATGATGACACTCTCCATCTCGCCCTCAGCGCCTTCGATGTTCACCCCTCAAGCCGCCAATCGCCCATGGAGCGCCTCTCCGATCTTGCAGCGGGCAGCCCGCGTGCCGCCAAGGGAATCGCGCTGACGATCGTCCGCTCGATTGGCCATGATCCGGATCGCTTCTCGGTAGGACTGGATTTTCGCCAGCAGCGCAGCGAAACCGCCCTGGCCGAGCGCTCAACCCTCTACCAGCCCGAAACGCGCGGAGTCCTTACGCTGAGGGCGAAGTTCTAGAGCCATCCACCGGGTGGGACACCTGTTGCGATGACTGTGGATCGAGACGGAAATGGTGCCCGGGGGCGGGATCGAACCACCGACACTGCGATTTTCAGTCGCATGCTCTACCAACTGAGCTACCCGGGCATCTGCCGCAAAAGCGAAGCGCGCCTATAGTCAGGCTTCAGGGGTGCTGTCCAGCCCCGAACCGTCCTCATCTTCCTCGACCCGGGCCGGGACGCGATACGCCTCTCCCAGCCAATTGAGCAGGTCCCGATCCTTGCAGCCTTGTGAGCAGAAAGGCCGGAATTCCGCCACCACAGGCTTGTGGCACAATGGACAGGTCGACGCCGGCATCATGGCCGCCGCGCGCGATCGGCGCAGGCCGTGCAAGAATTTTCAACCAGGCAATTGTCCATCGCGCGCATCCAAACAGAGGGAAGCCTCTGTAACCCCTTCAGATATAAGGGGAGAAGCACTTTGTTCAAATCCGCACTTTTGGCGACCACCGCGGCCGCCGCCATTCAATTCGTCTCTGCCACCGGCGCACAGGCTCAGGCCGCCGATGAAGAAGCCGGCGGTCTCGAGGACATCATCGTGACGGCCCAGAAGCGGGCCGAGAATATCCAGGACATCCCGGCCGCCGTATCGGCGATTGGCGGAGACGAACTTCTCAACCGCGGGATCGTCCAGACGAGCGATCTTGCTGGCGCGTTGCCGAATCTGCAGGTGACGTCGGCCTATGGCACGACCCAGCCCAACTTCTCCTTGCGCGGCATTTCGGTTGCAAACGAATTCTCCGCCTCCACGGCCTCGCCCGTCGGCGTCTATGTCGACGAAGTCTACCAGAGCTTCCGCGCAAGCCATGGCCAGCAACTCTATGACCTTGAACGCGTCGAAGTCCTGCGTGGTCCGCAAGGCACGCTCTATGGCCGCAACACAACCGGCGGGGCGATCAATTTCATCACACGCAAGCCGCGCCTTGGCGATGCCGAAGGCTATCTGACCACTGGCTATGGCAATTACGATACCTATTCCCTGCAAGGGGCCGCCGAGGCCACACTCGTTCCGGACAAGTTCGGCATCCGGATCGCGGGCACCCGTTCCAAGGGCGACGGCTATACATTCAACCCCACGCAGAACAGGGATTTTGCCACAACCGATTCCCTGTCCGGCCGCATCACCGCCCGCTGGAAGCCGACGGAACGGATGGACATTTCACTGAAGCTGTTCGGCGCCAAGGCCGACCCGAGGCAGGACATTCCCTATGGCATCGGCTATCTTCAGGGCAGGACCGATGCGGCGGGCTATTCCCGTTTTGCGCCAAGGCCCGAACTGGGCGGGCGCACCTTGCGTCGCAACGAGATCGAGGCCGATACGGCGGGAACCTATTTCGTCCGCACGACCGGCGCGTCTCTCTCGATCCAATATGACCTTGCCGACAAGCTGACGCTCAATTCGAGCACCGGATATGACCACCTCAAATATCACCTGTCGCCCTTCGATTGCGATGGTTCGCCAAACAATGTCTGTGCGATCCGCTATCTTTCGATTGGCGACAATTTCAACCAGGACGTGCACGTCAACTATGAAGGCAACGGGCTGAAACTGATTGGCGGCCTCTATTATGGCCGCGACAAGATCCGGACGCGCAACGAAGAGGATTTCTTCGGCTTCCTTCGGCCGCTGCTTCTCGGGGCGGGGCTGCCGTCGAGCTTCAACAACGCCCCGATAGCGGTTCTTGGCGGCAGCGCCTTGAAAACGCTGCCGGCCTTTGCGCTCAACCCGAGCCTCACGCCCTCGTCGCCGGGATTCTGTGCGCCGGTTGTGGTCAATCCGAACGGCTTCTTTGATGCGCGCAGCCTGATCGCATTCCAGGCCGACATTGCGGCGACCAATTCGGCGGCTGGAACAGCGGCGCAGGCTGCCTGCACCGCCGCAGGGGCGCCGCCATTCGGTCCGATCCTCGCGACGCAGCGCTTCACGATCGACCGGCCCTCGGCGGCAATCTATGGCGAAGCGGCATGGGACGTAACCGACAAGCTGACGCTCACACTCGGGCTGCGCTACACGCGTGACACCGTCAAATACAAGAATGCGTCAACTGTGCTGTTCGATCTTGGCGGAAAGACTCCGGCAGCATCGCTGGTCCCCTACAGCTTCCCGTTCAATCCGAACTTCACGCCAGTCAACCAGAGCAATCGCACGGGTCGGCTGACCGGCCGGTTTGTTGCGGATTACAAGTTCGCAAAGGACATCCTGGGCTATGCGAGCTTCAGCCGGGGGTTCCGGGCGGGAACCTATAATGGCCTTGCCTATCAGGACATTCGCCAGGTCTATTTCGTCAAGCCGGAAAAGGTCGACGCTTATGAAGTGGGCCTGAAGACCCGCCTGTTCGATCGGCGGGTGCAGCTGAACCTTGCCGGTTTCTATTATGATTATAGCAACCAGCAGATCGCCCAGATCGTCGGGGCGACGTCCTTCCTCAGGAATGCCAGCGGGCGCCTGTACGGGGGAGAAGCGGAGCTGGAGGTGCAGGCGGCCGACAATCTGCGCTTCGATGCCTCGCTTGGCCTGCTCAATTCCAAATACAAGGGCAACAGGATCGATCTGACCGATCCGCGCAGCCTGACGCTCAACATCAACGGAAATCCGTTCCCCAATGCACCGGAAACCACATTTTCCGCCGGCGTCGACTGGACCCCGCTCGAGATCGGCAAGGGCAAGCTGCAGTTGCACGGAGAAACCCAGTATCAGGGTCGGTATTACTTCGACCCGTTCAAGGACTATGGCCAGAAGCCCTGCGACCAGCCGGTCGCCGGAACCAAGGTTCTGCAGGCAACGCCCGAACTTGCGTGCGGCAACCCGGGCTATTGGCTGTTCAATGGCCGGATCACCTATGCAACGGATCGCTATTCGGTCAGCCTCTGGGGCAAGAACCTGACAAACAAGTTCTACTATAGCTATGGCCTGAACCTGAATGCCTTCTTCGAGGATTATCTCGTCCGCGGCGCCCCGCGTACCTATGGGGTGGAAGCGACAGTCCGGTTCTGATTGTTCAGGCAAATGGCCCGACGCCCGGCTCCGATGCCGGGCGTCAGGGCACCAGGATCGTGTCCGCCGGCACCGGCAATGTCTTCGGGTAATCGAGCGTATAGTGCAGGCCCCGGCTTTCGTGCCGGTGCAGGGCCGAACGGATGATGAGGTCAGCCACTTCGACAAGGTTGCGCAGCTCGACAAGGTCGGGCGTCACGCGGAACGCGCTGTAATAGTCCTGCACTTCCTGCCGGAGCAGGTCGATGCGGTGCTTGGCGCGTTCGAGCCTCTTGGTTGTCCGCACGATGCCGACAAAATTCCACATGAAATGCCGCAGTTCGCGCCAGCACTGCGCAATCACCACTTCCTCGTCTGAATCGGTGACCCGGCTTTCGTCCCAGTCCCGGATCGGCGGGGGATCAGGCAGGCCGTTCCAGTTCGCCATGATGTGACGCGCGCTTGCTTCGCCGAAGACAAGGCACTCGAGCAGCGAATTCGAGGCAAGACGGTTTGCGCCGTGGAGGCCGGACTGCGTGACTTCACCGGCCGCATAAAGCCCCGGCGCGTCGGTGCGCCCGTCCAGGTCGATGAGCACACCGCCGCACGTGTAATGCTGCGCGGGCACGACCGGGATCGGCTGCGTCGTGATGTCGATCCCGAGTTCCAGAAGCTTGGCATGGATATTGGGGAAATGTTCGCGGACAAATTCGGGCGGCTTGTGGCTGATGTCGAGATGGACATAGTCAAGGCCCAGCCGCTTGATTTCATGATCGATCGCGCGCGCCACGATATCGCGCGGTGCCAGTTCTTCCCGCGTGTCGAAGCGCGGCATGAAGCGTTCGCCGGTCGTCGGAATCTTCAACTGCCCGCCTTCGCCGCGGACCGCTTCGGTGATCAGGAAATTCTTGACCTCGAGATTGTAGAGGCAGGTCGGGTGGAATTGCATGAACTCCATGTTCGACACCCGGCAACCGGCCCGCCAGGCCATGGCAATCCCGTCCCCCGTCGCACCGCGCGGCGCGGTTGAATAGAGATAGGTGCGCCCCGCTCCGCCCGTTGCGAGGATCGTTGCGCGGGCGGTGAATGTTTCCACCAATCCGGTTCCACGGTTGAGTGCATAGACGCCGTGGATCCGCCCGCTCGTCGAAAAGCGCTGCTGGTGGCGCCCCATGATCAGGTCGATCGCGACCCGGTCGGGGACGAGTGTGATGTTGGGGTGATCGCGCGCGGATTTTTCAAGCGCCTGCTGCACCGCCCAGCCTGTCGCATCATCGACATGCACAATCCGGCGGTGCGAATGGCCCCCCTCCCGCGTGAGGTGCCACTGATCGCCCTCGCCCGAATTGAACGGAACGCCCAGTGCTGCGAGCCTTGCAATGGCTTCGGGCGCGCTCTCGATCACAAATTCGACCGCTTGCCGATTGTTGAGGCCGGCTCCTGCAATCATCGTGTCTTCGATATGGCTTTCAAAAGTATCGCCGGGTTCCAGAACAGCCGCAATTCCGCCCTGCGCCCAGCTTGTCGCACCGTCCGAAAGCCCGCCCTTGGCCAACACACCAACCTTGCACTGCTGGGCGAGTGTCAGGGCGGCGGTCAGCCCCGCTGCGCCGGACCCGAGGACCAGCACGTCGAAACTGTGATGTTCAGCCATTGGCCGCGCGGGTCAGGTTCAGGAAGACATGCTCGAGATCGGCCTCGCGCGTCGAAACGTCCGCAATGCCAAGGCCGGCCGCCTGCACCGCGCCCAGCACATCCCCCGCGTTGGCCCGGGCCTTGTTGTAGGTGATCGTGAGAACGCGCCCGGCCTTCAGCTCGATCGATTCGAACATCGGGGACGAAGGCGCTTCGGCCAGGTCGCGGTCGACGGTGATCTCAACGACCTTTTCCTGAGCCATGTCGACCAGTTCACGCGTCGGCTTGTTGGCGATCAGTTCGCCGTGATTGATGATCGCGATCCGGTCGCACAGCTCTTCGGCTTCTTCGAGATAGTGGGTCGTGAGCACGATCGTCACGCCACCGGCATTCAGCTCGCGCACATAGGCCCAGAGCTGTTGCCGCAGTTCGACATCGACCCCTGCGGTCGGTTCGTCGAGCACGAGGATCGGCGGCGAATGGACCATTGCCTTGGCAACCAGCAGACGGCGTTTCATGCCACCCGACAGGGTGCGCGAATAGGCATTGGCCTTGTCCTCCAGATGGACGGCGCGCAGCAACTCCATCGAGCGACGGCGGTTCTTCGGCACGCCATAAAGCCCCGCCTGAAGCTCGAGCGCTTCGAACGGCGTGAAGAAGGGATCGAACAGGATTTCCTGCGGGACAATGCCAATGGAGGCTTTCGCATTGCGGGGGTGCTCGTCAATGTCGAAGCCCCAGATGTTCGCGCGCCCGCCGGTCTTGTTCACAAGTCCCGCAAGAATATTGATCATGGTCGACTTGCCCGCACCATTGGGTCCGAGCAGTCCGAATATCTCGCCGCGGGGTACGTCAAGGCTGACGCCCCTCAGCGCTTCCTTGCCGCCCTCATAGGTCTTGCGGAGTGAATCGATCGAAATTGCGGCCTGTGTCATCGCGCCCGCTTTAACGACGATGCCCCGCAACGCAAACCACAGAGCCACAAATCCTTTCCCGAATTTTTACCATATCTCTTCAACCGCACTTAGCGCCGGGCTGTCAAAGCGGTTGGCATGAAGGTGGGGACCATCAGAAACTGGGCGCTCGTATCGGGCATGGCCGCCGCTGGCATCATGACTGTGCCGGCACAGGCCGCCACGCGCGCAGCCCCGGTGGAAGCGGTCACGATCAGGCCCCTGTCACTCGTCAAGACGGAAGATCTCGATTTCGGGACGCTGATTGCGGGCTCCGTCGCCGGAACGGCAACGATCAATGCGAACAGCGGCGTGCGCACGACCACGGGCGGAGTGACAGCCGCTCCGGGCGGAACCCCCAAACGGGCCGAATTTGTTGGCGTGGCCATCCTGGGGCTGCTGATCAACGTGGCGATCAGTGCATCGCCCACACTGACCAACGGAACCGGCGGCACAATGACGACGGCATTGGCGGTTGAAGGCGGCACCGGCATCAGGCTTTTCCCGGGAACCGGTGTACAGACATTCCGGGTTGGCGGCACGCTCAATGTCGGGGCCAACCAGCAGCCCGGCGACTATGCCGGCACATTTTCGCTGACAGTCACCTATTTCTGATCCGGTTGCGCGGCCCGGTATCGATTGCTAATGCCGCGGCCATGATCCACAATCCGGAAACCGTGACCGTGAAAACCCGCAGGGTCGCCTGCGACGGCGCAAGCGACATTCCTGCCGGGGCCGCCCTTGGTCATCCGCGAGTCTGGCTCGAAATCGATGAGCGCGGCTATGTCGATTGCGGCTATTGCGACAAGCGCTTCGTCCTTGCGGGCAGCCCTGCGGACACACACTGAGCGCCTCACGCTTATCACGCCATTAACCCTAACTCGTCAGCCGTTGGCGAGACTTGGCTGCTACGACTCGGCCCATGACAAACGGCATGGCCATCAAGCTTGCGATTCTGGGATTTGCCGCATTGGCATCTCTTGCCGCGCATCAGGCCCAGTCCGCGCAGCAATATACGATCGTGGACGCAGATTCCGCGCCGCCCGCGCAGCGATAATCTATCCTTAGCCGTCCGGCCTTCCTATATGAAGGCGATGAGCAACTCGACCGACCCGCGCCGCTTCCTTTACAGGGATGGCAATCTCGAACCCGCAACGGCCCAGCGACTGGCAGCAGAGCTGCTGAAATCCTGCGATGACGGGGAACTCTATCTCCAGTATCGCGCGTCCGAAGCCTTCGGGTTCGACGATGGCCGCCTGAAGACGGCCGACTATTCGACCGATGCCGGTTTTGGCCTGCGTGGCGTGTCCGGAGAAATGACCGGCTTTGCCCATGCCAATGAGCTGAGCGAGGCGGCCATTCGCCGCGCGGGCGAAACCCTGACTCTGCTCGATCCGGCAAAGGCGTCGATGGCCCCGGCCCCCCGGCTCAACAACCGGCATCTCTATACCGACGGCGATCCGATGGGCCTGATCCCCTTTGCCGACAAGGTCGCACTGTGCCAGCAGATCGACGCCGCCGCGCGCGCACGCGATCCGCGCGTGGTGCAAGTGTCCGTCAGCCTTGCTGCAAGCTGGAGCGTGGTGGAAATCGTCCGCGCGGACGGCTTTCTGGCCACTGACATCCGTCCGCTCGTCCGGCTCAACATCAGCATCGTCTGCGAAGCGAATGGCCGCCGTGAAAGCGGGACCTTCGGCATCGGTGGCCGCTATCTCTATGACGGCCTGTTCGAACCCAAGACCTGGAACCGCGCGATTGACGAGGCGCTCGCCCAGGCACTGGTCAATTTGGACAGCGTTGCGGCACCAGCAGGGGAAATGACCGTGCTGCTCGGCCCCGGCTGGCCCGGCATCATCCTCCACGAGGCGATCGGCCACGGGCTTGAAGGCGATTTCAACCGCAAGGGCACCTCTGCCTTTTCGGGTCGCATCGGGGAGCGTGTGGGCGCCCCCGGCGTCACGGTTGTCGATGACGGATCGATCCCGAACCGGCGCGGGTCGCTGTCGATCGACGATGAAGGCACGCCGACGGGCGAGACGGTCCTGATCGAGGATGGCATCCTCAAGGGCTATATGCAGGACCGGCTCAATGCCCGGCTGATGGGCGTGCCGACCACCGGCAACGGGCGGCGCGAAAGCTATGCCCATGCTCCGATGCCCCGCATGACGAACACCTTCATGAAGGCCGGCAAGGACGATCCCGCCGAACTCCTCTCGCGCGTCAAGTCCGGCATTTTCGCCAAGAGCTTTGGCGGCGGCCAGGTGGATATTGTGTCGGGCAAGTTCGTCTTCTCCTGCACCGAGGCCTATCGAATCGAGAATGGCAAGATCGGCGCTCCGCTGAAAGGCGCCACACTGATCGGCGACGGGCCAAGCGTCCTCACCAAGGTCCGCGGCATCGGCAATGACTTTGCGCTCGACGAAGGGATCGGCATCTGCGGCAAGGGCGGGCAAAGCGTGCCTGCAGGCGTTGGTCAGCCGACCCTGCTGGTCGAAGGGCTGACCGTCGGCGGCACGGCTGCCTAGCCTGCGATGGCAAAGGCTCGACCCGTTCCAGCCCTGTACTCCGGACTTGATCCGGAGCCCATGTGGCAAGCGGACGGCATTGCGGAACCATGGGCTCCTGGTCAGGCCCGGAGTACAGGCTCAGATCAAACCAGCACCATCAAGCTCTGGAAGGAGCGAACATGTCCGAATTCACACCGGAACTGACTGACGACCATATTGCCTTTGTCACGAAGCAGCCGGTCTTCTTCGTGGCGACCGCGGCTGACGGCGCGCGGATCAACCTCAGCCCCAAGGGCATGGACAGCTTCCGTGTGCTGGGGCCGGGCCGGGTCGCCTATCTCGATGTCGGTGGATCGGGCAATGAAACACAGGCCCATCTCTCGGCAGACGGGCGGATCACGATCATGTTCTGTGCCTTTGACCGGCCGCCCCTGATCCTGCGCATCTATGGCCGGGGCCATGCTGTCCTGCCGCAGGACGCGGGGTGGGCGGAGCTTGCCGGGCAGTTCACCCTGCTCCCCGGCACACGGCAGATCTTCGTGATCGATGTGGAGAGCGTCCAGACGAGCTGCGGCTGGGGCGTGCCCCTGATGACGCTGCAGGCCGAGCGGGAGACGCTCTCGAAATATCATGCGCAGCAGGATCCCGACGCGCGGCTCAAGAAGCTCGGCACGCGGACGAAAAGCATCGACGGACTGCCCCTGCGCGTCCAGTCCCACTTGCCCTGGCAGGGCTGACGCGCGTGGCTCTTGTAGAATTTGCCCGATACTACAACAGTTTCGAGGCAGGCCTCGCCCAGTCGCGGCTTGCCGATTGCGACGTCGAGTCCGTCATCTTCGACCTTGAGATGTCAAACTATGCCGGCGGGCTCTCCATCCCGATCCGGCTCATGGTGCTGGAGGAAGACCTAGCCGCGGCGCGCATGGCCCTCCGGGCTTGACCTGATCTTGTATTCCGGGCTTGACCCGGAGCCCAAAATCCCGCCCGCTGATCTGTGTCATGCATGGGCTCCGGATCAAGTCCGGCGTACCGGGCAGGAGCAGGTTGCCGGACCCTAATCCTTTTCCTTGCCGGTGCAGGCGCCGGTGCGTTTGGCGTCCATCTCCATCTTCATCGACATGCCGCCCGCAGCCCCGCCATTGCCGGTGGCCGCGACAGCCATGTGATAATGGTCGGGCGAATATGTGCCCTTCATCGTCATCGTTCGCATCGCGCCCGCTTCCTTGCAACTCATCGCCGCATCGATCGTCCCGCCGGACATGGTGAAATGATCATAGCGGCAATTGCCGCCGTCCCCGCCTGCGAAGAAATCCTCCTTGGGCCTCTTGGCTTCGGCTTCGGTCAGGCAGGAGGTAAACGTCCTGGGCTTGCCCATCATTCCCTTCATCCGCGCCGCAGCCTCTGGCGGCATGCCGGGCATGGTCATGTCGATCATGGTCATCGTCGATTCCCAGCGCCCGGGAGACACGAACTGCCCGTCCGCTGTCGCGGCCTTCACCTTGTCCGCCACTTCGGAGGCCGAGGCATTCTTCATGTCGACGCCCTTGTTGCACCCGCAGAGCAGAAGCGCCGGGGCGACCAGAATCAATCCATGCTTCATCATTGTCGATTGTCCCACCAGATGACGATGACCCGCAGCATCGCGATTGCGGGGCGAATGTCCAGTGGGGAGTTGCGTCGGCCCGGCACTGCGCGCGCAGTCGGTGCCCATTCACCGACATTGCGTCGATGGATGGGCACCCTTGCTGCTAGAAGCGAACGCCAAGCCCGACGACCACCTGATGGCGATCGACGTCGATGTTCACATCATTGGCACCGACATCGAGATTCTTGTAGTTCGAGTAACGATATTCCGCCTTGATGAACCCGCTCGGGCCGAAGAGGTTGAATTTCTGTTCAATCCCTGCCCCCAGGCGATAGCCGTCGGCCGTGCGTCCTTGCGTGAACACCGTACCAGTGGCATCGGCGTACCGCGCATTAAACTTGGCGTTGGTATAGCCGCCCTTCGCGTAGATCATGGTTTTCGGGCTGACAGCGAACCCGATCCGGGCGCCTGCATACAGGTCGCGACCGGTTTTGAGGTTCGTACTATCGCCGATCTGGAGGACATCCGTATTGCTTCCCTTGTTTGTGGAATCGCTGAATTCCCCTTCAAGGCCTGCAATGACGCCGCCAAGCTGAAAATCGACGCCGCCAGCAACACCGTACATGATGCCATCCGCATCACTGGTGTGTTCATAGCCGGCCAAGGCTTCGACATGGGGTCCGGTAAACGGCGCCTGTTCCTGAGCAAAAGCAGGGGTGGCAATCATTGTCGCCAAGACGGCGGCAACTGACAATGGTTTCAACATCAATAAATCCTTTACGCTGCGTCGAACTCAAACATGAGGACAGCGGGCAAACAACGGGACGCGCAAAGAGTTTCATGAACACAGGACAACAAGATTGACCGATGCCATTATACAACACTCCACGCCCGCCGCCTGTTCTTGAGCCGAGGGGCGGTCAGGCCAGAGGCTTCGCAGACAGCAGCTTTCGATCCTCTCGTCGTCCTTGCGCAAACACCGTGCCGGTGACGGGGGACTTGAACAGCACGCGCCAACCCCTAGGCGCGACCCATGACCGCGCGATGGCGCAGTTGCCATAGTCCGGCGTCACACCGGGGTGGCAGCAGGCGAAGCGCTGAGCCAGCGCGACCCTCGCGAAACAACCCTTTCCTATTTGATGCGAATCTGCTCCACCCTGTTCGATGAAGCGCAGAGCCTTCCCTTGCCGCATTGCCGCCGTCCCGATGACCGCGCGGCCGGTATTATTCTACCGGAAGGGAGTGACACGTTTGACAAGTTCCGGCTCGGGTCGGGGACGAGCGGCGTCCCTTTTTCGCGTCTTTGCGGCTTTGCGTGAGTCGCAAATCCCGGCACCGATTCGCGAAGCTGGCAGGGTCATCATCTCACGCGAAGGTGCGACGTGTCCCGGCTCCCGCTTTCGCGGGCATGACAAAGGGGGCCGCTTTCCTTGTAAACGGGGTGTGCGATGCCCATATCGGAATGACGTCGTTATGCTCGGTTGAGCACATATCTGTCTGGCGTTGATCGCCGTCCTGCGGGCGACTCTTGTCATCGGGAAAAACCACCATTGAAAGGACAAGGTCGTGGCCAAATCGCAAAAGAAATCCAATCGTGAAGTCCGCAAGCCCAAGGCGGAAAAGCCCAAGACCAACGCCTCCAATCCGTCGGACAAGCGCGGCCTGGTTCCCGGCCTCGACAATATGAAGCGCTAGGGCGCAGCGCCATGCGTCCTTCGGGCATCATGTGCAGGCAGCAGGAAGCCCTTCAGCTGGCCAAGGCCGAGAGTGAAACGCTCGAAAGCCGACGGGCGATTGCGCTGACTGCCGCAAAGGCCTGGGGCCTGGCGGCGAAGGCGGCCGACGCGCGGGAATCGAGGCAGACGCCACTCGACATGCTCGACGCGGAAATCGCGCAGGAATTCCGTGACGAAGATGCCGAGCTTGCAGCCGAAGCGCTCGGTGGAAAGCCCGTCACCGACCCTTTGGCGGAAGATCCCACAGGGCGCGTCCATAATTTTCCGCCGCCTCTTCCCAAACCAGAGAGACATGGGTGACGCCCACATCGATATCCCGCTTGAAGCGCTGGATCGGATTGCCGAGGTAGACCGAAGTCGCGCCGGCCATCAGCGAAAGCTTGCTGGCCACTTCGCCCATGCGGCGCGAGACATAGGCCGCATCCCGGTGCGAGGCATAGGCATCAATCGGCGCCGGCGCCTGTCCGGCTTCGGCCCATCTGTTCAGCTCGTCCATCCGATGGCGCATGATGAGTTCGGCGGCATGGATGTCCGTCAGGGCCTCGGTCAGCCGGATCTGGTTGGCGACCCGTTCGACCTGGAGTTCGCCGGTGAAGAGGCCCTTCTTGCCAATAAGCGTCGTGCGCACGGCCTCTGCCATGCCCGAGGCCATGCCGACCAGCGCCGCCGGGATGCCCCAGACGGCGGGCCAGGCAAAGGGCAAGCGGCCCATCGGAATGCCGAGCGCCTTGCCGCCCGGCGTCGTCCCCATGGCAACGTCCATGCCCGAGACACGGCGGTGCGCAGGCACGAACACATTGTCCAGGATCAGGTCCTTGCTGCCGGTGCCGCTCAAGCCGGAGACGAACCAGTCATCCTCGATCGTCGCATCGCTGCGCGGGATGAGCATCCAGTCAAAGCAGGTCGGGCTGGGTTTCATGATCAGGAACCAGTCCGCAAAGTCACAACCGCTCGAGAACTTCCAACGACCGCTCAACCTGGCGCCGCCGTCGACTTCGGTCATCTCGCTCTTGGTCGCAAAGGACACGGTCGAGCACAGCCGGTCATCGCTGCCGTCCCAATACTCCTCCTGCGCCTGCATCGGGAAAAGGCTGACCTGCCAGTTGTGGATGACAAACAGGTTGGTCACCCAACCGCTCGATCCGCAGGCCGTCGCAATCGTGCGGATCACTTCCACCGCCGTATCGGGGCCCAGTTCATATCCGCCAAAGCGTTTGGGCTGGAGAATCTTGGGGAAGCCCGCCGCCTTGAAATCCGCGACCGTTTCATCGGGCAGCCGCCGGTTCTTTTCAGCGTCTGCCGAACGTTCCCGCAGGGCGGGCAAAAGAGCCTGCGCCCGCGCAATCATGTCTGCCTTGGTGGGAAGGTCCGACTGGGCCCTGACTGCACCGACTGCCATGTTCATGGTCTTATCCCCTCGCTGATTGCGCGCCCTCCCGGGCAGCTGGCAGCACTTTGCCAGAGACAATCGCGACGAGACATAGGGACAAATACTAGGACACCACGTCCCGAGGCGCCATTGCCACGCTCGCTCCGACATCCTATGTTCCTGATATGTCCTTGACCATCCGCACCACGCTTGAAGAGCCGGAAACCGGTCAGGCCTTCATCCCGCACCGTCCGGAACGCCCGCCCAAGGCCGATGGCGGCAAGCAATTCAGGATTGTGAGCGAGTATCAACCGTCCGGGGACCAGCCAACGGCGATTGCCGAACTTGTCGCCGGGATCGAGGCGCATGAACATGATCAGGTCCTGTTGGGCGTGACCGGTTCGGGCAAGACCTTCACCATGGCAAAGGTTATTGAAGCGGTGCAGCGGCCCGCCCTGATCCTTGCCCCGAACAAGATCCTCGCCGCGCAGCTTTATGGCGAATTCAAGAGCTTCTTTCCGGACAATGCGGTCGAGTATTTCGTGTCCTATTACGATTATTATCAGCCCGAGGCCTATGTCCCGCGGTCCGACACGTACATCGAGAAGGAAAGCTCCGTAAACGAAGCGATCGACCGGATGCGCCATTCGGCAACGCGCGCCCTGCTGGAGCGCGATGATGTGCTGATCGTGGCATCGGTGTCTTGTCTCTATGGCATCGGCTCGGTCGAAACCTATTCGGCCATGATCTTCGACCTGAAGAAGGGCCAGAGCGTCGACCAGCGGGAGATCATCCGCAAGCTGGTGAGCCTGCAATACAAGCGCAATGATCAGGCCTTCGCCCGCGGCAATTTCCGCGTGCGGGGGGATAATCTGGAACTCTTCCCGTCGCACTATGAAGACACGGCGTGGCGCATTTCCTTTTTCGGCGACGACATCGAGGAGATTGTCGAATTCGATCCGCTGACGGGCAAGAAGGTTGCATCGCTCGATTATGTCCGCGTCTATGCAAACTCGCACTATGTGACGCCGGGCCCGACCCTCAAGCAGGCCATGGAAGCGATCAAGCTCGAACTGGCAGAACGGCTGAAGGAACTCGTCTCCGAGGGCAGGCTGCTGGAAGCACAGCGGCTTGAGCAGCGGACCAATTTCGACCTTGAAATGATTGCCGCCACCGGCAGCTGTGCGGGCATTGAAAACTACTCGCGCTTCCTGACCGGGCGCCTGCCAGGCGAGCCGCCGCCGACACTCTTTGAATATCTGCCCGACAACGCATTGCTCTTCGTCGATGAAAGCCATGTGACGATCGGACAGGTCAATGGCATGTCGCGTGGTGACCACAGGCGCAAGCTGACCTTGGCCGAATATGGCTTCCGCCTTCCGTCTGCCATCGACAATCGTCCCCTGCGCTTCAACGAGTGGCAGGCGATGCGCCCGCAGACGACCTATGTTTCAGCGACGCCCGGCAATTGGGAAATGGAGCAGACCGGCGGCGTCTTTGTCGAACAGGTGATCCGGCCCACCGGCCTGATTGACCCGCCTGTGACCATCCGCCCCGTCGAAGACCAGGTTCAGGATTGCATCAACGAATGCCGAAAGACAGCCGAAGCCGGCTATCGCACCCTCGTGACCACGCTGACCAAGCGGATGGCGGAGGATCTGACCGAGTTCATGCACGAAGCGGGTTTGCGCGTCCGCTACATGCATTCCGATGTCGAGACGCTCGAGCGCATCGAGCTGATCCGCGACTTGCGATTGGGCGTCTATGATGTCCTCGTCGGCATCAACCTGTTGCGCGAAGGGCTGGACATTCCGGAGTGCGGACTCGTGTGCATATTGGATGCAGACAAGGAAGGGTTCCTGCGATCCGAAACATCATTGATCCAGACGATTGGTCGCGCGGCGCGCAATGTCGATGGCCGCGTCATCCTCTATGCCGACCGGATGACCGGCAGCATGGAACGCGCCATCGCCGAAACGGATCGCAGGCGGGAAAAGCAGCTCGCCTACAATGCCGCGCACGGCATCACGCCGGAAACCATCAAGCGTGCGATTGGCGATATCATCAAGGACGTAGCCTCGCGCGATCAGGTGACGGTAGAGATTGAAGACGGGCCGGTGCACATGGTCGGCCACAATCTGCGCGCCTATATCGAGGAACTCGAAAAGAAGATGCGTGCGGCGGCGGCCGATCTCGAATTCGAGGAAGCGGGCCGCTTGCGCGACGAGATTCGCGCGCTGGAACAGAGCGAACTCGGCATTCCGGTCGACCAGCAAAAACTGCCGATCATGGGCCGCAGCAATGAAGGCAAGCCCGGCACGCGCAAGACGCGCTTCGGGAAAACGCAACGCAAATTCGGGCGCTAGCGGACGGCTCCCTGCAACAACAATCTTGGCACCAAGACTATGGCCCCGAGGAGCGGCCAGCGGCGCTGCCAGGGCTTTATCGCGATCTGGGTCCCTGCGTGGCGGTTGATTTTCCAGGCGAGGTAATCGACACCGCCTGCAAAGGTGAAGCTTGCCTTGGCCAGCCGGACAACGGACATCAGCTTGCCGCGCCTCTGCAAGCTTCGCCAGCGACGCTCAGCCGCCGCGCGGTCCAGCATCGTTTCGGGGATCGCTTCTCCAAAGCGTCGATAGCGCTCGGGGTCGGCGTCAACAATCGAACCGGACCGGTCTTCGCGTTCGGCGCGCAATTCGGCGCGGTAGGTCTGGGCAAAACCTGCGCGCCAGATATCGAGCGGATCGCATGAACCAGCAATCGGTCGCGCAAACCGGAACAAGGTCGGTGCCGCATCGGCAACGGCTGCAACCACAGTGTCTCGAGCAGCATCGTCGGCCGCCCAGACCAACCGGCTTGGCTGGGCAAAGCGCGCCCAGACGGATACGGTCGTCGCGGCAGGGCCGTTGAGGAGGGCAAAATCCCGTTCGCTGAGCACGGCATATTTGGCAGCGAGTCCTGCATGCGCAAACGGGAAGACGTTGGGCGGTATCAGGCGGTTCGCTGTGGCCAGCCAGCTGTCCGGCCAGGCCGCGTCATAGTCCGAGACAATGAGGTAGAAATCGAGCATGAGACCGTCCAGCTCCTGCTGGCGCAGGCAGGATCCGTAGAAGAGCACGGCCCGGGCCGCGTGCCCAAAGTCCGCAGCAATGGCAGCAGCCATTGCCGAGACGCGTGGATTGACGGGCTCCGCCAGCTCGGCAGAAACAAGCGCGCGAAGGTCGCTCACGCTGCGAGGCGGAGGAACGATACGGGCGGCGTCGATCGCAGGACGATCGGCCTGCCTTTCAGCGCGTGAAACTCCTCGCCGTCAAGGATGACGCTTGATCGTTCGCTTTCGATGCGGATCACATCGCCCTGCTCGACATGGACGCCAACCACGGGCCGGTCTCCAAGCTGTCCGCGGATGCTTGCAATAAGCGCCTTGAGCAAGGCAAGCGGAGACTGGTCAACGGCCATGAGCTTCAGGCCCGTAGCACCACCACCCGATTTGCCACCCAGCAGCATCTTTTCGAGCGTCGTTACGATCAGAAAGGCAAATCGCTGCGATGACTGGCCTTCACGGATCAGCGACACACGAACGGGCTGCGGTGCGGGTGGGAGATACTTGCCACGTACGCCGAAGATTGCCGAGAACAGCACCAATATACCCGCGAGGACATGACTCACCCCGTTGGGCAAGCCCAGCGGATAGATCTTGTTGCGGCAAAAAAGGATGGTGTCGGCGAGGCCGGCACCGCCAAGGAACATGCCGAGCACCGGACGATTGATGGCGGTTTCGCCTTCGGTCAGGGCGATCAGTTCACGCTCGACAACATGGGGGCGAAGATCGCTTTTGGCGAGCATGGCAATCCGTTCGAGCGCGACAAGCGGATCGCCAGACGATCCCAGATCAAGCGCAATCAGATTGGTCTTGCCATTGGGCAGAACGGCAACAGGCGGAAGTTCCCGCCCGAACTGGCCACCATTATAGAGCTCGGTCAGTGTTGCCTGCACGGTGCCATCCCCGCCATTGATGACGAGTACCTTGGGTCTGACACGCGCAATGGATTCGAGCGCATCGGCAATCTGGCTGACATGTTCCACTTCATAGTGAAACATGTCGGGACGCCCCGCGCAAAAGGCGCGAATCCGGGGAAGCATGTCACGGTTGCCGGTCGAACGAGGATTCGACAGGAGCGCGACAGCGACCATTTCAGCGACCCGATGTCATCTGCACGGGCTTGATCGAGCCGCCCGAGAGATATTTGAGGACGACCGTGATCGTCGTTACACCTTCATTCACGCGGACGGAAACCTTGTCAGCGGCGGGCTTGCGTTTGAAAAGCACATCAAACAGAGAGACTTGCGGATTGCCCGAAGCCCCCGCCCCGTCTCCCCGGTCGGTCTTGCCCGCGCCATCGACATCATGCCGAATATCGACGGCATAGGTGCCGGGCCCGGGAACGGGCATGCAGATGGAGACAGGCCCGGCGGAAGGAACATCCGTGAGCGTGCGTTTCAAGACATATTTCTTGTCAAACCATGTGGCAGGATTGCCGCCGAACGTTCGCGCACGGACAGTCCCGGCGCGGTTCTTGAATCCCACGACATTGACAAGAATCGCCGGACCGTCTCCACGCGCGCACGTTGCCGCATCCGGTCCCAAAATCGTTGCTGCAGCAGGCACTGCGCTTGCCTGGGCAAACACCAGCGAAAGGCCAACCATGCAGCTGCGAAATTTCAACATGACCAACAGACTCCTCAAGGCTATATCCGGCAATACGCCACCGAAAATCCCTGTGTGATTTGCGCAATAGGGACTCTTTGCGGCGAAATGATGGTCACTGGATAAACAGACACTCAAACAATGCTTTCTGCCGCCGATCGCTATATCGCTCGCTTGATCGCGGCACCGCTCTTCGCCTGTCTGGTCATCGCAGCCCTGCTGCTGGTGCTCGACAAGATGCGGCGACTGTTCGATTTCGTGGTGTCCGAGGGCGGTCCCGTCAGCGTCGTCTGGAGAATGCTGGCCAATCTCTTGCCGGAATATCTCTCGCTTGGCATTCCGATCGGCCTCTTGCTCGGAATCCTGCTGGCGTTTCGGCGTATTGCGCTGTCATCCGAACTCGATGCCTTTCGCGCGATAGGCCAGAGTTATGGGCGGCTCCTGCGCACGCCCTATCTCTACGCCATCGCACTCGCGCTCGTGAACCTCGCCATTGTCGGTTACGTCCAGCCCTATGCCCGCTATGCCTATGAAGGGCTTCGCTTCGAACTCCGCTCCGGTGCGCTCGGCGCATCGATCAAGGTTGGCGAGTTCACGCATCTGGGCAAGCGGATGACCATGCGGATCGAAAAGAGCAGCAACAATGGCCGCGACCTTTCCGGAATCTTCGTGATGGGTGAAGGCAAGGACGGGAAGACCCTTGCCGTGACTGCCGAAAAAGGGACGTTCCTTGCAACGGACGATCCCGACACCATCATCCTGCGGCTGGCGAACGGCGTGCTGGTTCATGATGCTCCCAGCTTCAAGACGCCGCGTATCCTGAGCTTTACCGGACACGATCTGCCCATCGATCTGCCGAAGATCGAAGCGTTTCGCAATCGCGGCGGAAAGGACCGGGAGCTGACGATCCCCGAACTCGCACGGGTCGGCAATGACCCGCGGGTTTCCAAGATGATTCGCGACGAAACGCGTGCCAACTTCCACTTCCGGCTTGTCGAAGTGGCGATGATGCTGCTCCTGCCGTTGCTGGCGGTGGCGCTGGCTGTTCCGCCCAAGCGGTCCTCATCCTCGCTTGGGGTGTTTCTGTCGATCGTGATGGTGGTCGCCTATCACAAGGTCAACGAATATGCCGAAAGCATGGGTTCGCTAGGCCTGATCGATCCGTTCTATGCGCTCTGGCTGCCGTTCCTTGCCTTTGCCGCACTGATTTGCTGGATGTATTATACTGTTGCCTATGTGCCAGGCGGGCAGCCAATCGGTGCGCTTGAGCGGTCCTTCGCCAAACTGGGCACCGGTTTCCGGCGCATGATGGCAAAATTCCTTCCAAGTCTTGCGGGAAGCTGAACGTGTCGAACTCCTTTTTCCCGTCGAGCACGATCAGCTGGTACATGGCGCGCATGTTCCTGTTGCGCAGTCTGGCCGTACTTCTGGCGCTGGCGCTTGTCCTGCAAACACTGGACCTCCTGGGTGAATCCGGAAATGTGCTGGCCTACAAGGGCAATGGCAGCGCCCAGCTTTGGACCTACCTGTCCTTGCGCCTGCCTGAAATCATAGCTTTCCTGCTACCCTTCTCGATTTTGCTGGGCACCATCATCACGCTCGCCACGCTCAACCAGAACAGTGAAGTGATCTCGATGAAGGCAGCAGGCCTCTCGGCGCATCAGGTGCTGGCACCGCTGATCGTCGCAGCCTTTGGCGTCGCGCTTGCATCCTTTGCCTTCAACGATCGCATCGTATCGCGCGCCACCGCAACGCTCGACCGCTGGCAGCATGCTGATTATGGCCCCATCCCGGCGGAACGGAATGGCGCAGACAATGTCTGGGTGCGCGACGGCGACCACCTCATCCATGCCGAAAGCGTTGCAGGCCGCGGGACCGCAACCCGCCTTTCCAATGTGACGATCTACAATCGTTCCGGAGGCTCGCTGCTGGCCATTGTTCGGGCACCGCGGGCAATTCCGCAAGGCGACGGCTGGACCCTGATTGGTGCGAGCCGGTTCGATGTGGCCAGTGGAATGCGGTCTGACCTTGGAAATGTGAAAGTCGGGGCGGGCGTCCGACCGGAACAGTTTACGCTTTCAAATGTCAGCGCGGATGGATTGTCGTTCCGGCGGCTGTGGAGAGCCATTGGCGAATTGCGCGAGGCTGGACGGCCGACGGCAGCGTTGCAGGCTGGCCTCTGGCACAAGATTGCCGGACCTCTTTCGACGATCCTGATGCCGTTGCTGGGCGCCGTTGCCGCCTTCGGGCTTGCCCGGTCGGGCAGGCTGTTCGTGCGGGCGGTCATTGGCATGGCATTGGGGTTTGCCTATTTCGTCGCAGACAATTTCGGCCTCGCGATGGGCAATCTGGGCGCCTACCCGCCGCTCCTTGCAGCCTGGGGACCATTTTTCCTGTTTCTGCTGATCGGTGAAGCGGTCCTGATCCAGACCGAGGAATAGCGCTAGGCGCCTTTCGCCGTATTGCCCATCAGCCGGATGACCAGTCCGGGAAGTCCGTCATAGCTTGCGCGATGATAAGTGGACTCGGGAACGAGTGCGGCGCTCAATCGCCGGTGCGCTTCACCCAGTGCATGATAGGGCAGGCCGGGCAGGAGGTGGTGAAGCGCATGATAGCGCAGCCCGACCGGCGCCCAAAGCGCAGGAAGGACCCCGGGAGGCGGCACGTTGACA
The DNA here is from genome assembly GCA_046348625.1 of Sphingomonadaceae bacterium. GTDB lineage: Bacteria > Pseudomonadota > Alphaproteobacteria > Sphingomonadales > Sphingomonadaceae > Aquisediminimonas. Next base: position 119,766 of record JAXMDX010000008.1, on the reverse strand, counting down.
CTGTCGAGGAATTGCGCCGTGACACTCATGACGTCACCGTCATTCTCCCAAAGATGGGCGACAAGCGTGCGGATCTGGTTCAGCACAACGACGCCGGACAGCACGCCCAGAAACATCAGGAAATCACGAAGGGGAATGACTCCGCCAGCGACGGCGGAAAGCAATGCAATGGCCCAGACGCTGCACGCAGTCTCCAGGAGCAGCCAGTCCCGCCTCGCGGCTCCCTCTGGCGGCCGACGACGGAAGACGGGATTGATGATCAGCCCGGAGAATCGTTCCACGACTAGAGTGCGCAATGGCGGGATCACGACCGAAAGCGGGGTCAGAACGGCAAATCGGACAAACAGGGCAATCGGCCCGAGCGCGGCGACGAGGACAAAAAGCGGAACCGTCCAGGGCTTCATCAGAGCAAGCGGCAGATATTCCGGATCTTCAACTGTTCCATAGCGCGTCCGGGCATGGTGAAGATTGTGGATTCCCTCATACATGAACGACGGAACCAGAAGCGGCACGCCAATGAGAACATTCCAGGCGAGCCGAAATCCGGGCACGGCAGAATGCTTGATATGGGTCAGTTCATGAATGAACAGCCCGGCGCGATAGAGCCCGATGATGGAGACGGTGACCCAACCGGCAACTGCAAGCGGCTGTGCAGCGCCCAGGGCCAGAAAAAGTCCCGCATAGCCCAGGATCGTGAAGCCGAGGAAATCTGCCCAATAGATCCAGGGATTCGGCGCATTCAGATCCCGCGTGAGTTCGGCCGCGGCACGAATCATGGCCATATCGTCCACGATACGCGTCTTTGCCGACACTGTTTCGCGCGGCGGCGACAGGCTGTCAGGGGCCAGGGCAGCTGTTTTCATGATCCAGCCTATCACCAGAATAGTGTGGCAGGATGATGGCGCGCCTCCCTGTTTGCCACGGCAGCCCTTCGCGCACGGCAGGGATTCCCGCAACAGCGCGAATGCACTATGCGCGAGTCAAAGGAGACAAACTTGACGCAAGCATCACCCCTGGTTCGCCCTGTCGCATCCAAAGCCGACCGGAATGCGTTTGTCGACCTGCCCTACCGCCTGTACGCAAGCGACCCGAACTGGGTCCCGCCACTGAAGGATGAAGTCCATGGCCTCATAACGCCGGGCAAGAATCCCTGGTTCGAGCATGGCGAGGCGCAGCTCTATCTTGCCGAACGCGACGGGCGGGTCGTCGGTCGCATTTCCGCGCATATTGACCATTTTGCGCTTGGCCAACCAGCCGAAAAGGGGATGGGTCCTGGCACAGGCAATTGGGGGCTGCTTGAAGCGGAAGACCAGGCAACGGCCGAAGCCCTGATTGCCCAGGCAGAGTCCTGGCTGCGCGGCAAGGGGATGCACCGGGTTCTCGCTCCCTTGAGCATATCGGTCTGGGACGAACCCGGCCTACTGGTATCGGGATTCGATCATCCACCAACGGTCATGATGGGCCACAATGCCGCTGCCTATCAGGGCTGGGTCGAAGGGCAGGGTTACAGTTTCGCCAAGGCGCTCAAGACCTGGGACCTCGAGATCAGCAATCCCTTTCCCGAACTGGTCAACCGCATTGTCGCTGCCGGTGAAAAGAACGCCCGCATCCGGATCCGCCAGGTCGAGAAGTCGCGCTTCAACGAGGAGGCAAAGCTGATCCTCGGCATATTGAATGATGCCTGGTCGGATAATTGGGGCTTTGTCCCCCTGTCCGACAGCGAAATTGCCTATGTCGGCAAGAAGCTGAAGCCGATTGTCTATGAAGATCTGATCATGGTGGCCGAATATGACGGGGAGCCCGTTGCCTTCATGATCGTTCTTCCCGACATAAACGAAAAGCTCATGCAGTTCGGGGGCAAGCTCCTGCCGTTCAACTGGGCAAAGCTACTGTGGTGGTTGCGAAGGCCGCAGGTCCGCACAATGCGCGTGCCGCTCATGGGAGTGGTAAAACGGCTCCAGTCTTCGCGCATGGCGAGCCAGCTGGCCTTCATGATGATCGAGTTCATCCGTCGCAATGCCGTAAGGAATTACGGGGCCTCGCGGGGCGAGATCGGTTGGATTCTTGAGGACAATCAGGGCATGAATGCGATTGCCGACGCCATAAACTCGCACGTCAACAAGGACTATTGGCTTTACGAAAAGGCTTTGTGATGTCTGACCAATCAACGCGTATCGCGGCCTTCCGTGCCCTTCATGAACGGGGCTGCTTCATCCTGCCCAATCCATGGGATGCGGGCAGCGCAAAGCGGCTTCAGGCCCTCGGCTTCAAGGCTTTGGCCTCTTCGAGTTCTGCCGCAGCATGGACGCTGGGTCTCAAGGATCACCAGATCACGATCGACCAGATCCTCGATCATCTGCACCGCCTGTGCGCGGCAACCGATCTGCCGGTCAATGCAGATTTCGAGAGTGGCTTTGCTGATACGCCAGAGGGCGTGGCCGCCAATGTGCAGCGCGCACTGGAAACGGGGATCGCCGGTCTCTCTATTGAGGATCAGGCCGGACCGGGAAGCCTCTATCCCCTCGACATGGCCGTCGCCCGCATTCAAGCGGCGCGCGCGGCGATTGATGCGAGCGGGACCGGTGCCCTCCTCGTCGCCCGTACAGAGGCCTATCTCAATGAGATCAAGGATGTGGCCTTTGCCATCGAGCGATTGAAAGCATTTTCGGAGGCTGGCGCCGACTGTCTTTTCGCGCCTGGAATGACAGACGCCGCCGAAATCGCCGAGACTGTGAAGGCCGTTGCGCCGAAGCCCGTCAACGTCCTGATCATGAACCCGGACATGCGCGTTGCCGATCTTGCCGCCTTGGGTGTGCGACGGGTCAGTGTTGGCGGCGCGCTGGCTGCCGCTGCCTGGCGCGGTTTCGATGCCGCCGCCGCTGCCCTTGCGGAACAGTTGGCCTAATCCAGCTCGATCCAGGTAGCCGCATGGTCGCTGGCCTTTTCTCGGCCGCGATGCTCCTTGTCGACCCCCGCATTGACCAGCCGGTCGGCTGCCTCAGGGGACAGCATCAGATGATCAATCCGGAAGCCTGCATCGCGCTGCCAGGCGCCGGCCTGATAATCCCAATAGGTCCAGAATGGCCCATTAGGTTGGCGGGCTCGGAGCGCATCGGTCAGGCCAAGCATGGACAGCCGGCGAAAGGCCGCCCGGCTTTCGGGCTGCATCAGGGCATCATCCATCATGGAACGCGGGTTCGCGATATCGGCATCTGTGGGAATGACATTATAGTCGCCGGCAAGCACCACGGGAATTTCCAGAGCCATCAGATCCCTCGCCCGACGCGTCAGCCGTTCGAACCAGCGTAGTTTGAAATCGAATTTCGGCCCTGGCTGGGGATTGCCATTGGGCAGGTAGATGCTCGCCACGCGAAGGCCCATGATATCGGCCTCGATATAGCGACTGTGTTCGTCTTCCGGCTCTCCATCAAGGCCCTTCTGGACTTCAATCGGGGCATCGCCGCGCGCCAGAATGGCAACCCCGTTGAATGCCTTCTGGCCATGCCAGACGCCCTTGTATCCCGCAGCTTCGATTTCGGCGATCGGAAGAGTCTCGTCGCTTGACTTCAATTCCTGCAGGCAAACGACGTCCGGTTGCGTTTCCTCCAGCCATTCGATCAGTCGCGGAAGCCGCGCCTTGATGCCATTGACGTTATACGTGGCAATTCGCATTACTTGGCCGTCGGGATGTCGGGCGAAAAGCCGGGATCCATGTTTTCTGCCATCCCTTTCAGACCGAAAAACTCGCGCCGCAGCCGCACCCTGATGCGGCCTGCGGATTGGTGATGCGAAAGGCAGAGCCGCCAAGCGACTCCACAAAGTCCACTTCCGATCCCTCAATGAGATCAAGACTGACAGGATCAACGACAAGTCGGACCTCGCCATTGCTGGTCACAATGTCGTCCGGCTCAATGGCATCCGCGAGGCCATAACGGTACTGAAAGCCTGAACATCCCCCGCCTTCAACCGCAAGGCGCAGTATGGGGGGCTTCCCCTGCCTTTGGGCAATCCAGGCAACACGCGCAGCTGCGCTTTCGGAGAGTGTAACGCTCATGGGTGCAAAGATAGGCGCAATGACCCCAAGCCGCAACCGGCAGGGGCGGGACGATTATTTGGAACCCGGCTCCAACGGACCGCCCACCGCCGTGCTGCTGGTGCGACGCTGCATCGCAACCAGATAATCCGACGTTTGGAGGAACGGCACGGGGTTCACGGCGCGGCCATCAATCCGCACTTCATAGTGTAGGTGGGTTCCGGTTGAACGGCCAGTCGAGCCCATGAGCGCGATCAATTGTCCGCGCTTCACGCGGGCACCGGGCGCAACAAGGATGGAAGACAAATGGCCATAGCGCGTCTGAATGCCACGCCCGTGGTTGAGTTCGACCAGATTGCCATATCCGCCAGCCCAGCCAGTGCGGTTCACCACTGCATCAGCGGTCGCATAAATCGGCGTTGCATAGGCACCCGGGATGTCCACTCCTGCATGCATCGCTGCACCGCCACGGAACGGATCGGTCCGAATGCCAAAATTGCTCGTGAAGGTCAGGCTCTGGACAGGGCGCATCGATGGAATGGCGACAATGCCGGTCTGCAACTGATCAAGACGCTTCCAGCTGTTGAAAAGTGCCTGAAACTGGGGGTCGGGCTGACCCGGCTTGGCCGGAGTCATTTGAGTGCCGGCGGGAACGGGCTCATAAGGGCCGCCAACGCCGGTCATCGGCTCGGACCCCAGTCGCTGCGGCGAAAGCCCGAGACGAGCGACCATCTGGGCGGCTTGCCGATAGCGGGCTTCAGTGGACAGGCGCACCGCAGAGGCCATCGCAGTCTGCGAGAGTTCCACGCCGCCAAATGCTGCCGCAATCTCGGCATCAACCGATTTAGCATCGGCCGGAAGAAGGGCCGCGAGCTTGGCCGGATCGCCTTCACCCTTCAGTACGGCAGCGAGAAAGGCCTGGCGCGCTTCAAGCTTGGCGGCATGTTGCCGCGCCGAAACACGGATGGCGGATACTTCCGACTGCAGCGCTTCCACACGGTCGGCCATCATCGCCACTTCAACCTGGCGGGAGGCAAAATTTTCTATGGCACCCGAAATAGCCGGAGTGCCCACAGCAAACTGGACGAGACCGAAAAGCGAAACTGCGACCACAAAGGTTCCGCCCGAGGCGGCAACGAACTGCGCGCGCGCGGAAATATGAACACGACGCATCGCGCTTCCGTCATGCACAAATACGTCTCGTGCGCGGAACAACTTACGGATTTTGGACAATAGCCCGGACCCGTTCGATTGCGACAAAGAAGCCATGATTCCCCCGGCGACCCAAACCCTTGAACGCCGCTTACGACCCGACGCCCGTTGTGATGAAGATCACTGCGGCAGGGGCCGAACCGATGCAAGCGATGCATAAAGTTCGCGGGGCAGACCGGCTTTTGAGCGCGCCGAGTCGTTGAATGGAGGCTTAAGGGGACCCCGAAAATACTGTTTCACCAGCGTTTTCCAGCATTCCGCCATGTCCAGTCCCGCAGAATCGCACAAGCGCGCAAACCAGCGCGAACCGACCGCAACATGGCGAATCTCGTCAGCATAGATGCGTGCCAGAATCCGCGCAGAAGTGCGGTCTCCGGCCGCCTCAAGGCGCGCGATCGTGGCTGGACTGACGTCAAGACCGCGCGCTTCAAGGACCATCGGGACGACTGCGAGTCGCGCCATCAGGTCGTCGCGAGTCGCTTCCGCTGCTTCCCAGAGGCCGTCATGCGCGGGAAGCGCGCCATAATCGCTGCCCAATGCAACCAGCCTGCGCCGGAGCAGGGCAAAATGCATAGCTTCATCCGCGCCAACGGAAAGCCAATCGGTCACGAATTCGCGCGGCTGACCGGCACCGAATCGGCCGGCCGCATCGAAGGCGAGGTCGATGGCAACAAATTCGATATGCGCGAACGCATGAAGCATCGCGATCCGGTTTGTCTGCGAACCACCGCGACGACGATTCGGCATCCTGCTTGGCGGCAACAATTCGGGCGCTTCCGGCCTCGCCGGACGGTCGGGCATGGGTTCGCCAAACCGATGCGCAAGGCGCCCGAGTCGCCAATCCCGTGCCACGGACCGGGCGCGCATCGCCTTGGCTATGGGATCTGCTGTCAGCAGAACCGAGCGAATGGCCTCCCCTGCGGTCATCACAGGAAAAGTTGCGCCGCCTTGCCGAGATAGAACAACCCGATCCCGGTGACGATCCACGCTGTCCAGCGCTTGAAATCGACGTCGCTGATGCGGTCCAGCACCCAGCCTCCGGCAACGGTTCCAAGCATCGACGCCGGAATTGCCAGCGCAAAGACCCAGAACGGCGGCATCGCCCCTTTCTGGGCCGCGAACAGCAGCGGCGTGCCATAGACCAGAATCTTGGCGAGATGGCTGAACACCTGTGTTGCAGCCTTGGTCGCGACAATCTGATGCCGGGTCAGTTCTGTCCGCACAAAGAAAATGTCCAGCAACGGGCCGGCGACGCCTGCCGTGAGGTTCACCAGAGTCACGAGAAACCCCGATATCAGCGCATGGGGCGTCTTGGCTGCATCAAGCTGTATCCAATGTCTCGGCAACCAGACCAGCATGGGGACGAGCCCGAGCAACAAGAACAGCAGGGGGCGAGACGGCGCAAAGGAGACCAGTGCAATCACTCCTGCAGCAGCCGCAGAGGCAAGCGCATAATTGGCAATGATCCGCCACGCGACATGCTGGCGATGCAACACGGCCCGCCAGCCATTCGCCACGAGCTGGAGGAGTCCATGCGTCACAAAGGCTGCCGAAACCGGCAAGACAAAGGCCAACGCGCCCATCAGAACCAGCCCGCCAGCCATACCGAAAATGCCGGAAAGTGTGGCGGTCAGGAATGCCGTAACGATCAGGAATGCCGAAAGTGCAGGGCCCACGACTAAAGCGCCTTCACTGCCTCCAGCACTTCGGCCGCATGATTGGCGACTTTCACCTTGCGCCACACCCGCGCAATCTTGCTGCTTGAATCGATCAGGAAGGTTGACCGTTCGATCCCCATATAGGAGCGCCCGTACATCGACTTCTCGACCCAGACGCCAAAGGCTTCACAGACGGCGCCGCTTTCATCGCTGCCCAGCGTGACCTTGAGGCCATATTTGTCTGCAAACTTGGCGTGGCTCTTGATGCTGTCCTTTGATATCCCGACAATATCGGCGCCCGCCTTGGCAAAATCATCCGCAAGCGCGGTAAAGTCCTGCGCTTCGCGTGTGCAGCCGGTCGTATCATCCTTGGGGTAGAAATAGAGGACAAGCTTTCGACCTTTGTAGTCGGCAATCGCAGCCTCCCCTCCAGCAATCGTTGCATAGCGGACATCGGGTGCGGCATCGCCCGGGTTGAGCATGATCAGTCTCCCTTTGCGGCGGCGGAAATCGCCTGCCAGCTTTCGGAAACGCTCTGCCTCACGTCGGTCAGCGCTGCAAGCAGGCTATCCCAATCGGGCAGATCGCAGGCACGCGCAATGAGCGCACAGATGGGCGGAGTGGGCGTTTCGAGATCCGGAGCGACCAGCCTGACCGTAACCAGCAAGCGAGAGAGAAGCCGGTATGCATCGGACAATCCGCCCGGCAAAAGACCCAGCGCGACCAATGTATCAACAGCTTCCCCGAGGTTGGGCACCAACCCCTTGCGATAGACAAGTTGCATCACCTGAACCGTGAATTCGAGGTCAACCAGTCCGCCATCGCACAGCTTGACATCGAGCGGGCCCTTGGGTGGCTTATGCGTTGCTATGTCAGCCCTCATCTTGGCCGCCGCATTGACAATGTCCTGGCGCTCTCGCGGCTGGTTGAGAACCGCATCAATGATAGCTTCCGTCTCTTCCCGGGCACTTGCGGACCCGAACATCACACGGGCACGCGTCAGTGCCATATGCTCCCAGGTCCAGGCTTCCTCGCGCTGGTAGCGAGCAAAGCTGTCCAGCGACACAACCAGGGGGCCTTGCGCGCCGGACGGGCGAAGCCGGGTGTCCACCTCGTAAAGCGCGCCTGCCGCCGTCGCGACGGAAAGCCCGGCTGTGACGCGTTGGGCAAGCCGGTTGAAATATTGCGTCGCTCCAAGCGGCTTTGCGCCATTCGATTCGGTCGAAAAATCGCCGCTGAAGAGATAGACAAGATCAAGGTCGGACGCGTGGGTAAGCTCCCCGCCCCCCATCCGCCCAAGCGCAAGGATGACCAGTTCAGAGCCCGGCACCTTGCCATGCGCGGCTTCAAATTCTGCAGTGACAGCTTCACTCACGACATTGATGGCCGCTTCCGCCACTCGCGCATAGCCGCCGGCAACGCTGATCGGATCGCTGGCACCGACAATGATTTGCACACCAAGTGCGAATCGCAATTCTCCGACAAGCTGACGAACGCGGTCAAGCCGCTCCTCCAGACTCGACCGTTTGTCCTCGACGCGAAGTCGCGCCGCAATCGTCGCCACGTCTGGGAGAACATCGAACGCCGTCGCGTCGATCAGGCCGTCAAGCAGGCTTGCACGCCTCGACAATTCCGCTGCAAGCGTTGGTGCAGTGCACAGGATATCGGTCAGGACCCGCAAGAGTTGCGGACGCGCTTCAAGCAGGCGAAACAGGTTTATGGCGCTCGGCAGCCGGTCGATCAGGCCGTCCAATCGGTTGATCGCCGATACCGGATCTGCCGACCGGCCAAGCGCAAGAACAAGCCTGGGCAAGACCGCCTCAAGGGCGTCCTGAGCGGCTGCACTGCGCAGGCAACGTGCCTGCCCGCTGCGCCATCCCGAAATGCGCTGGGTGGCTGCCAGGGGATCGCGGAATCCTACCGATGCGAGCATCGCTTCGAGTGCTTCGGTATCCTGTGGAAGAGCATCAGGGCGGTCCGAATCAAGCGCGTCGTAAAGGTGCCCGACAGACTCGACATGCGGCGCCAAGAGCGCGAGCAATTCCTGTCCCGAAGCAAGGCCATGCAGTTGCGCCACATTGTCGAGAGCGTCCGCCTGTTTGGGGAGCGCATGGGTCTGCTGGTCGTCAACCATTTGCAAGCGATGCTCGACGGTTCGGTAGAGCCGATAGGCGTCGACCAATATGCTTGCATCTTCACTCTCCAGATGGCCTGCCCGGGCCAGAGCATGGAGCGCGTCCACCGTCGCTGGCGCCCTGAGTGCCGGATCGCGCCCACCGTGGATCAGCTGGTGGATCTGGGCAAAGAATTCGCATTCGCGAATGCCTCCGCGTGCGCGCTTCAGATCAAAGCCGGGCCCGAATGTCTGGCCACCGGCATAATGATCGCGAATCCGCCGAGACATGCCTCGAATCTCCTTGATCGCACCGAAATCAAGGCCTCTGCGCCATATGAATGGCTTTATGACGTCAAGAAATCCCTGTCCCAGCGTGATATCGCCCGAACAGGCCCGCGCCCGGATGAACGCCGCGCGCTCCCATGCCAGAGCGCTGGATTCATAATAGGAGATTGCCGCCTCCACCGGCAACGCAATGGGGGTCACTTCCGGGTTGGGACGGAGCCGCAGATCGACGCGGAAAACATAGCCATCCCCATAACGCGCCTGCATCGTCTGCATCATCCGCGTCGCAATCCTGACCGCAGCTTCCGCCGGCTCGTCTCTCTGACGGCGGGGCAGGGTTTCCGGATCGAAGAGCAGAATGGGATCGATATCGGAACTGTAGTTAAGCTCCTGACTGCCATGCTTGCCCAGTGCGATAGCGGCAAATCCCTGCGGCTCCGCGCCGGGCACCAGCGTCTCGATCGCCTCGCGGATCGCATGGTCGAGCGACAGATCGGCGAATGCGGAAAGTTCGCCGACCACCGCTTCAAGCGTCAGCACTTCGGCGAGATCGCCAATCGCCAGCGCAAGGGCAAGCCGCGCCTTGGCGATCCGCAGGGCTGTCGGCACTGGCCTGTCGGCATCGATGATCCTCGCCGCAGCCAATGCCCCGGCCATATCGCCCATGCCCAGCAGATCTGTAAGATCGGAATGCCGCGCGATCAGCTTGCGCAGATAGGGGGAATGGGCCTCGGCCCGGGCCAGCGCTCCGTTGAGCGCTGAAGCGGTCATTCCGCCGGCGCTTCCGCTGCATCTCGTGCGCGGCGGCGCTGAGTGAACCAGATCGCCACAATCGCAAATTCGTATAAAAGATAGAGCGGCACCGCGAGCAGGATTTGCGAGAAGATGTCCGGCGGCGTCAGCACCGCTGCAACGGCAACAATTGCGACAATGGCGTAACGCCGGCCCCTCTTCAGCTGGTCGCGCGTCACAATCCCGGCTCTCTCGAGCAACATCAGCAACACTGGCAACAGAAAGGCCACGCCAAAACCGAATATGAATTTCGTGACGAAGCTCAGATAGTTGCCGACACCCGGCAAAGCCTCTTGCTCGATCCCGCCGACATTGCCGCTATACCCCAGCAAATAGGTCAGCGCGATCGGCATCGCCACATAATAGGCCATCGCCGCGCCCGCGGTGAAAAGGATCGGAGTCATCAGCAGGAACGGCAGAAAGGCTCGCTTCTCCTGCGCATAGAGTCCGGGCGCAATGAACCGCCAGAGCTGGATCGCAATCACCGGGGAGGCAATCATCAATGCTGCAAAAAGCGCGACCTTGATCTCCACGAAAAAGGCCTCGAAAATATCAGTGTAGATAATCTTTCCCTGCCCGGCTTTCAGGAGCGGCTGAACGAGAAAGGCAAAGATCGGTCGCGCCACATAAAGACAGCCCAAAAAGGCAACTCCCAGCGCCGCAACACTCCACAACAGCCGCCTGCGCAACTCAATCAGATGATCGAGCAGCGGGGCCTTGGTTTCATCGATATCCTTCAAGGCTTGGCGCCTTCTGCTGCCGTTTCCGGCGCGGATGGCTCGGGCGGAGCGACGACCGGGTGCTCGGCCATGATGCGGGCATTTTCTTCAGCCCACTTCTTTTCCATCTCGGCGAGCTCGCTCTCGCGGATCATCTCATCGAAGCCGGACCGGAACTGGGCGGCCACCCGCCTTGCCTTGCCCACCCACTGCCCCACCATGCGCAGGACACGCGGCAGATCCTTGGGGCCAATCACGACCAGCGCGACAATGGCCACCAACAGCAATTCGGTGGGCGCGACATCGAACATGGCGTCCGGCTCAGGCCTGTTTGTCGGTTTGCTTTTCTGCTTCGATCACGGTCGGTGCCGGCTGCGCCTCGATCTTGGTCATCGGCTTTTGCGGTTCGTCGTCATCGGCAAGCCCCTTCTTGAAGCTCTTGATGCCCTTGGCAACGTCACCCATGAGCCCCGAGACGCGACCGCCGCCGAAAAGCAGCAGCACGACAAGTGCCAGCAGAAGGATGTGCGGAAGACTGAGGCCCATGATTATTCTCCTTGAGCGGCCATGGCTGGCGCGCATGGGTGTTACCGGAAGGTTCCGGCATTGGATGCATATGCGTCTATTTAGTCGCTCTCGTCGACAGTTTCCAGTTGCTCTGCATCGCGACCCTGCATTTCGAGCGCATCGAACGCCAGATCGACAGGATCGAGCAGCCCGGCAGCCTTCAAATCCTCGATTCCCGGAAGATCGCGGCGGCTTTCAAGCCCGAAATGGGCCAGGAACCCGGGGGTCGTTGCATATGTGAGCGGTCGGCCGGGGACTTCCCGCCTGCCCGCTGGCCTGACCCAACCAGCTTCCATCAGCACATCCAGAGTGCCTTTCGAAATCTGGACACCGCGAATGGCTTCGATCTCGGCGCGGCTTACCGGTTCATGATAGGCAATGATCGCCAGCGTCTCGATGCCCGCGCGCGACAGCTTGCGCGCTTCCTCGCGCTCACGGCGCAGGATATGGGCAAGATCCGGTGCGGTCTGGAAAAGCCAGCGCCCGCCGCGTTCGACAAGGTTGATGCCGCGCCCTTCATAGCGCATCGAAAGCTCGGCCAGCGCGCCCTTCACATCAGCATCGATCCCGACATAGGCCGCAATTTCGGACATTGTCATCGGTTCGCTGGCAGCGAACAGCGTCGCCTCGACGGCCCGGGTCAGGTCTTCGGCAGGATCGATCATGCAGCCCTCACCATCAGCGGGGCAAACGCCTCTTCCTGGGCAAATTCAAGCTTGCCCTGTCGCGCGAGTTCGAGCGTCGCGACAAAGCTTGACGCAAGCGCGGACCGGCGAAACGCCGGATCGTCGGTTTCGGGCAGGAATTGCCCGATCTCCATCCAGTCGATCGCGGTGCCGACCAGTCTTGCCACACGTTCAATCGCATCCTCCAGCGTCATCACATGGCGCCGCGCGACAATATGAAAGGCCGGCATGGCGCGCGCCTTCACCTGGCCATAGGCCTGAATCAGATCAAAGATCTGCGCGTCCCATTTCGCCTTGCGGATAATGCGCAGTCCGTCGGGCAGGCCCCGGGCAAAGACATCGCGCCCAAGACGGTCACGTCCCATGAGCCGCGCACCCGCCTCTCGCATCGCGTTCAGCCGCTCAAGCCGCAGCTGGAGGCGCAGGGCCAGTTCTTCGGGGCTCGGATCGACATGGGGTTCGCGGGGCAAGAGGAGGCAGGATTTGAGATAGGCGAGCCATGCCGCCATCACGAGATAGTCCGCCGCAATCTCCAGTTTCAAGGCCTTCGCGTTGGCAATGAAATCCAGATATTGTTCGACAAGTGCCAGGATAGAGATTTCGCGGAGATCAACCTTCTGGCTCCGCGCCAGGGCAAGCAGAAGATCAAGCGGCCCTTCCCAGCTTCCCAGCTCAAGCAGGAACGGTTCACCTTCGGGCGATGCTGCAAATTCTTCGATGACCAGCTGCTCTTCCATTCAGGCCGCAAGCTGCAACAAGGCATCGCGCTTGGCAAGAAGCTCTGCCATTTCAGCGACGTCTGGTGCCGGGCCGATTGTTGCCATGGCGCGCGCCAATCTGCGCTCTCCCTCGGCGGTCAGAGATCCGACCTCTTTTGCTATGGCAACCATTTCCTCCATGCGGCCCCAACAGTTGAGTGCCGCATCGCAGCCTGCCTCCACGCAGGCTGCTGCCAGTTCACCAATCGCTCCGTTGAGTGCCTTCATGTCCAGATCGTCGCTCATCAGGAATCCGTCAAAGCCGATGCGCTTCCGGATAATGTCTCCGATCACGACGGGCGAAAGTGTCGTGCAGCGTTCGGCATCCCATGCCTCGAAAATGATATGCCCCGTCATTCCCATGGGGGCATCGGCAAGGCGCTGGAAAGGGGCAAGGTCTGCGGCAAGCGTTGCGTCGTCTGCAACGACGACCGGCAAGGCATGGTGGCTGTCGACCACAGCACGCCCTTGCCCCGGCATATGCTTGACGACGCCGACGACACCGCCAGCACGCAACCCTTCGATCACCGCCCGCCCGAGCGCAGCCACCTGCATCGGTTCCGACCCAAGAGCCCGATCACCGATCGCAGGATGGGTTTCAGGAACGCGGACGTCCAGCAGGGGCAAGCAATCAACGGTGATGCCAACCTCGGACAGGGTCAGGGCAATCGCCTTTGCATTGGTGCGGGCCGCTTCGATGGCAGACATCGGCGCGCGGGCATAGAGCCGGTCAAAGGCTTCACCAGGCGGGAAGACCGGCCATTCCGGCGGCTGCATGCGCGCAACGCGGCCGCCCTCCTGATCGATCAGGATCGGCACGTCATCCCGCCCGTGCAGGGCACGAAGAGAATCCGTCAGCGCGCGCAGCTGCTCGCGGGTTACAACATTTCGCTTGAACAGGATGTAGCCCGCAGGATCGGCATCCCGGAAAAAGCCAACTTCATCTGGCGTAAGAGCAGGGCCGGACAGCCCGAAGATCGATGCAAGCATGGCAGCGTCAATAGCCTCCTGCACCGCATTTGTGGAGCAGAAAGCGCAGCGGAATGCGAATGCCCGCGGGAACAGGCTTGCCGGAGCTCGCCAAAATGAGCAGGGGGCGGACATGTTGCAGTCCCGGTCCCGCGATCATGGTTGAAGCGTCTGTCACATTCGCTCAGCCTGCAGAAGACCTTCGCCCCTTCATCCCTGCCTATTGGGATGTCTCGGTCGAGGGTGAAGGCATCGTCGAAGACCTGTTGCGGCCGGAGTGGACAAATATCCGGCTGGTCAAGGGCGGCGAGTGGGCGTTCGGTCCGTCGCGCAGCCATCTTGCCCCACTGCAGGATCACGCCATTGTGCACGGCGTGGCCAGCCACGTGCAATGGGTGCGCGGCAGCGCTGGCATGGTCTTTTGCATTCCGGTCTTCCCGATGGGCTGGCACCGGCTGCTCGATGCGCGTGCCAGCCGCTACGCGAATACCATACGTCCACTGTCGGACATATTGGGCAGTGATGGGTCGCGGCTGTTCGACGCAGTAATGTCGGCGGACAACCTTGAAGGGCGCGTTGCGGCAGCCGACGCCTTCTTTCTGGAACGATTGTCCCGCACGAAAAGAGGGCCGGTTTCCGAGCGGATCGAGGCCGTCTCGCTTGCGATTGCCGACCCGGATTGTGCCACAGTGGCAGAACTTTCGGCCCGCACCGGCCTGTCCCAGCCGCAACTTGCCCGGTTGACGCGACAGCATTTCGGATTTTCGCCCAAAAGATTGATGCGCCGCGAGCGCTTCTTGCGGATGCTGCATTCGATGCAGGGAATGTCAGTCGGCGAATGGCCGCATTTCCTCGATCCGCAATATACTGACCAGAGCCACATGATTCGGGATTTCAAGCATTTCATCGGGATGGCGCCGACCCGATACTTCGCAATGGAACGGCCGTTGCTCTCCGCTGTCTTCAAGACACTGATGCGGCTGATTGCCGAGGGCAGTGCCGAAGGATTGACCATCGAGGATGGCCGCCAAACGCTTGCATTCCGGCCAGACTCCGGCTAGGGGCGCCCACTTCCGCACGATTGCTATGCGATCCGCCTGGCTGAAAGGGCTGCCACGGGGGATGCGAATCGTCGATTTTTGAAAGGACGAAAATGCCCAAACTGAAGACCAAGAGCGGGGTGAAGAAGCGCTTCACCGTGACCGCGACCGGCAAGCTGAAGCACGGCGTTGCCGGCAAGCGTCACCGGCTCATCAGCCACAATGGCAAGTATATCCGCCAGAATCGCGGTACCTCTGTCCTGTCCGATGCCGATACGGCTACGGTCAAGGCGTGGGCGCCCTACGGCCTGAAATAAGGAGGCCGGACAATGGCTCGCATCAAACGCGGCACGACAACCCGTGCCAAGCACAAGAATATTCTCGAGCAGGCCAAGGGCTATCGCGGCCGGCGCAAGAACACGATTCGCGTTGCCCGCCAGGCCGTCGAAAAGGCCGGGCAATACGCCTATCGCGATCGCAAGGCCAAGAAGCGGACCTTCCGCGGCCTCTGGATCCAGCGCATCAACGCGGCTGTCCGCATGGAGGGCCTGACCTACAGCGAATTCATGCACGGGCTGAAGCTCGCCGGTGTCGAACTCGACCGCAAGGTCCTGGCCGATATTGCGATGCACGAAGGCGCGGTGTTTAGCACCATCATTGCGCAAGCGAAGGCAGCGCTGCCGCAGGCAGCTTAACCGCTTCCCTTTCGTAAATGCGCAAATGGGCGTGGGCGGCGTTGCCGTTCGCGCCCATTTGCTTATTGGGCGAACACGATGACTGATCTGGCAAAACTCGAATCCGAAACCCTTGCTGCCATTGCAGCAGCCGATACACTTGACGCGCTTGAGACGGTGCGCATTGCGGCGCTCGGCAAGCAGGGCAGCGTTTCTGCACTCCTCAAGACGCTTGGCGCCATGTCTCCCGAAGAGAGGCAGCAGAAGGGCCCGCTGATCAATGGCCTGCGGGAATCCGTTTCGGGTGCAATTGCATCGCGCAAGGCCGGGCTTGAATCCGCACTGCTGAACGAGCGCCTCGCCGCCGAGCGCATCGACATGAGCCTGCCGGCACCTGAGGCACCACAGGGTTCAGTGCATCCTGTCTCCCAGGTCATGGACGAATTGGCCGAAGTTTTTGCAGATATGGGCTTTGCCGTGGCAACAGGCCCCGAGATCGAGGACGATTGGCACAATTTTACGGCCCTCAATATTCCGGAAACCCATCCCGCGCGGGCGATGCATGACACGTTCTATTTTCCGGCCCAGATGACAACGGATGGCAAGGCAATGCTGCTCCGGACGCACACCTCGCCCGTCCAGATCCGCACGATGATGACGCAGGCGCCGCCGATTCGGATCATTGCACCCGGCCGTGTCTACCGATCCGATTCGGATGCCACGCACACGCCGATGTTCCACCAGATCGAAGGATTGGTCATCGACAGGGGCATCCATCTCGGCCATCTCAAATGGACGCTGGAGACGTTCCTCAAGGGCTTTTTCGAGCGGGACGACGTCGTGCTGCGGCTTCGACCAAGCTATTTTCCGTTTACCGAACCGTCAGTCGAAGTCGACGTCGGCTATTCCGAGGTGAACGGCAAGCGCGTGATCGGCGGGAGCGAGAAGTGGATGGAAGTGCTGGGTTCGGGCATGGTTCACCCGCGCGTCATCGCAAATTGCGGACTTGATCCGGACATCTATCAGGGCTTTGCCTTTGGCACAGGCGTCGATCGTCTCGCGATGCTCAAGTACGGCATGGACGATTTGCGGGCCTTCTTCGACGGCGATCTGCGCTGGTTGAGGCACTATGGCTTTTCCGCCCTCGACGTGCCCACTTTGAGTGGAGGGGTCGGCGCATGAAATTCTCGCTGAGCTGGCTCAAGGAGCATCTCGAAACGAGCGCCACCATTCAGGACGTAGCCGACGCGTGCAATCGGATCGGTCTCGAGGTGGAAGCCATCGAAAACCCGGCGGAACGGCTGCGCGGTTTTACCGTCGCGAAAGTCCTGACTGCAGACCGTCACCCCCAAGCTGACAAGCTGCAGGTGCTCACCGTCGATGCAGGCCAGGGGCCGGTGCAGGTCGTCTGCGGCGCCCCAAATGCGCGGGCCGGTCTGATCGGCGTGTTCGGACTTGAAGGCGCGGTTGTGCCGGCAAATGGCATGACGCTGAAGAAAACGGCGATCAGGGGCGTCGAATCGAATGGCATGATGTGTTCAAGTCGCGAACTCGAATTGGGCGATGATCATGACGGGATTATCGAACTTCCGGCAGATGCGCCCGTCGGCACTGCGTTCAGCGACTTTGCAGACTTGAACGATCCTGTGCTCGATGTCGCGATCACGCCGAACCGGCAGGACTGCATGGGCGTGCGCGGTATTGCGCGCGACCTCGCAGCGGCTGGACTGGGGACGCTCAAGCCGCTGGCGACGGTCTACAGATTGCCCGCACAGGCACAGGCGGGCAATGGCCCCGGGCCTGATGTCGGCACTGACGATCCCGAAGGCTGTCCTGTCTTCTACGGAATCGAAGTCCGCGGCGTGAAGAATGGCACGTCGCCCGACTGGATGATCCGGCACCTCAAGGCGGCTGGGCAAAAGCCTATTTCGACGCTGGTCGATATCACCAATTTCGTGATGCTCGACCTTGGCCGACCGCTCCACGTCTATGACAAGGCGAAACTGCAAGGCGGGCTCAGGGCGCGACTGGCGAAGCCGGGTGAACAGGTCGTGGCGCTCAATGGCAAGACCTACACGCTGTCCGGGTCGATGACTGTCATCGCTGACGACGTTCAGGTCCACGATATCGGCGGCATCATGGGCGGCGAGGATTCAGGGGTGAGCGACGACACGACCGATGTCATCATCGAGTGCGCCTATTTCACCCCCGAACATATCGCACGCACCGGCCAGGCCCTGGGCCTGACGAGCGACGCACGCCAACGCTTCGAACGCGGCGTCGATCCTGCATTCCTCGACGCAGGGATCGACATTGCGACCTGGCTCGTGACCGAGCATTGCGGCGGCACTCCAACCGGCGTGACACGCGCGGGCACACCGCCCGTCGCGGTGCGAACCATAGCCTATGACCCGGAGCATTGTGCGCGTCTGGGAGGGATCAGCGTGCCTGCAGGTCGCCAGAAGCAGATTCTCGAATCGCTCGGCTTTTCTGTAGCGGATGACTGGGTAGTCGGCATTCCCACATGGCGGCGCGACATTGATGGCGCGGCGGATCTGGTCGAAGAAGTGGTTCGGATGGTCGGGCTCGACAACGTGCCTTCGACGCCCCTGCCGCGTGCCGATGGCGTTGCAAAGCCGACTGCAACTCCCGCGCAGAAGATTGAGCGCAAAGTCAGGCGGACGGCGGCGGCGCGCGGGATGAACGAAGCAATCACCTGGTCCTTCCTTTCGGAAAAGGAAGCGGCAATCCTCGGCGGGGGACTCTGGAGCCTAGAAAACCCGATCAGCGAAGACATGAAGGTGATGCGCCCCTCAATGCTTCCGGGGCTTCTGTCTGCTGCGCAGCGCAACATGAATCGCGGCGCAACAAGCGTGCGCCTGTTCGAGGTTGGCCGCCGCTACCTGGCAGATGCCGAACGGCCAACAGTCGGCCTCGTTCTGGCAGGCGACAAGATCCCGCGTGGCTGGGCAAGCGGCAAGGCTCAGAAGTTCGACGCCTTCGATGCGAAGGCGGAGGCTCTGGCGCTGCTCGAAGCAGCAGGCGCGCAGGTTTCAAACCTGCAGGTGATGGGCGAGGCGGGCGATCATTATCACCCTGGCCAGTCGGGCACGTTGCGGCTCGGGCCCAAGACAGTCCTTGCAAGTTTCGGCAGCCTTCATCCCGACACGGCCCGGGCGTTCGATCTCGACGGCCCTGTCATGGTTGCCGAAGTCTTTCTCGACGCGATTCCGGCAAAACGGGCTTCCAAGGATGGCAATGCCTTCATGCGCACGGATTATACACCGCCCGCGCTGCAGGCAGTGACCCGTGATTTTGCCTTCCTTGTTCCAGCTGACTTGCCCTCGGACACGCTCGTCCGTGCGGTGAGGGGAGCAGACAAGGCCCACATCACAGCCGTGCGGCTCTTTGATCGCTTCGCGGGGCAAGGTGTTCCAGATGGGCAGGTTTCGCTTGCGATCGAGGTCACATTGCAGCCGCAGGACAAGAGCTTCGCGGAGCCCGACCTGACGGCAATCAGCGATGCCGTAGTGGCAGCAGCCGCAAAACTGGGGGCTGTGCTGCGCGGCTAACGTGCCAGAAGGAACACGGCGTGCTCGGCGCGGAAATTTGCCGCTGCATCGCTCGTCAGCCGATCCCCGCTCAGGAACCAGGCGCCTTCGACGCGGATGCCGCGCTCGTCCACCAGGGCACGAAAATCGTCGATCGTGACGTGATGAATGTTGGGCGTTTCATACCATGCGACCGGCAAGAGGCGCGTCACCGGCATCCGCCCGCCCCAGAGAAGCGAGAGCCGAACCCGCCAGTGCGCGAAATTGGGGAAAGACACAAAAGCATGTTTCCCGATCCGCAAGAGCTGTTCGAGCACCAGGTCGGGCCGCATCGTTGTCTGTAAGGTCTGGCTGAGGATTGCATAGTCGAACGCGGCATCCGGATAATCCGAAAGATCGGTGTCTGCATTACCCTGAATCACGGAAAGCCCGCGCGCGACACATTCGGTCACATTGCCGCGATCCAGTTCCATGCCCCGTGCATCAACCTGCTTGCCGTCGCGCAGGGCCGCCATCAGCGCGCCATCGCCGCATCCAACATCAAGCACGCGACTGCCGGGGGCCACTTCGCGCGCGATAATAGCCAGATCGGGGCGAAGCGCGCTCACAGGCCGCCTGCTTTCAGGAAGCCGTTGATCACACGGTCGAGCTCCGGGAGTTCCAGGAAAAAGCTGTCATGTCCAAAGGGAGACGACAGTTCGACAAAGCTGACAGGCGCGCCCGACGCATTGAGAGCATGCACGATGTTGCGCGATTCGCTTGTCGGATAAAGCCAGTCACTGTCGAAGCTGATGACACAGAAACGGGAGCCACAACCCCGGAAGGCATTTGCAAGATGGCCGCCATGTTCTTCGGCAAGATCGAAATAGTCCGTCGCCCGCGTAATATAGAGATAGGAGTTCGCATCGAACCGATCGGTGAAGCTAAGCCCCTGGTGCCGCAAATAGCTTTCAACCTGGAAATCCGCGTCGAATCCGAACGTCTTGACGTCACGATTCTGGAGCCTCCGACCGAACTTTTCAGTCAGGCCCTGCTCAGAAAGATAAGTGATGTGCGCGGCCATCCGTGCAACAGCGAGGCCGTTATCGGGCGATTTTCCATCGGCATAGTAATTGCCATCTCGCCAGTTCGGATCGGCCATGATCGCCTGTCGGCCCACCTCGTGAAAGGCAATGTTCTGCGCAGAGTGACGCGCAGTTGAGGCAATGACCATGGCCGAGGCTACGCGTGCAGGAAAGTTCGCCGCCCAGGCAAGTGCCTGCATGCCGCCCATTGACCCGCCGATGACCGAATAAAGCTGACTGATGCCCAAATGATCCAGCAGAAGTGCCTGGGCACGCACCATGTCACTGATCGTGATCACGGGAAAGTTCATGCCATAGGGCTTGCCGTCAGGGCCGATACTTTGCGGACCCGACGATCCCATGCATCCCCCGATCACATTCGAACTGACAACACAGAAGCGATCCGTGTCGATCGGCTTGCCCGCGCCAACCATACGCGTCCACCAACCGGGCTTGCCGGTGATCGAATGATTGCTCGCGACATGCTGGTCCCCGGTCAGCGCATGGCAGATGAGGATCGCATTGGACCTGTCAGCGTTGAGAGTCCCATAGGTTTCATAGGCAATCTCGACGGGCGCCAGCTCGCTTCCGCCATCAAGCTTCAGGGGCCCGGGCACTGTGGCATGACGGTTGAGGCCAAAGAATTCTGACATGACGGCGGGGCTAAGGCGCACGACCCCGCCTTGTCAATGAAGCCAACCATCCCTAGAGCCGCGCGCATCATGACAGGACCATCCCCAAAAGACTGGATCAACGCGATCCACCCCTATGTGCCGGGCAAGTCAACGACCGGCAGTGGCGCCCGAGCAGCCAAGCTTTCGTCTAACGAGAATCCATTGGGCACGAGCGAGAAGGCACGCGCGGCCTTTGCGGCGCAGGCGGCCGGTCTTGAGCGCTACCCCGACGGCGGCGCGACAGCATTGCGCGAAGCCATTGCAAACCGCCACGGCCTCGACCCCGCCCGCATCATTTATGGAACGGGTTCGGATGAAGTGCTGCACCAGGCTGCAGGTGCCTTTTCCGGCCCGGGCGATGAGGTCATCTATGTCCGCTATGGTTTTGCGGTCTATGACATCGCAATCCGGCGGGTCGGCGCAACGCCGGTCATTGTGCCCGACAAGGATTATGCGACCGATGTTGACGCGGTCCTTGCCGCCGTGACCGATCGGACGCGGATTGTTTTCATTGCCAACCCGAACAATCCGACAAGCACGTTTACGCCGCGCGACGAGATTGCGCGTCTGCACGCCGGGCTGCCGGAGCATGTCCTCCTTGTGCTCGACCAGGCTTATGCCGAATATCTCGAGGCGGATGAGGATGATGGCGGGCTCGCGCTGGCCATGTCAGCCCCCAACGTATTGGTGACACGGACGTTTTCCAAGATTTTCGGCTTGGCGGCAGAGCGGATCGGCTGGGGCTATGCCGCGGCTCCGATCATTGACGCGATGCACCGGATCCGGCTGCCGTTCAACGTGACGATTGCCGGGCAGCACGCAGCGATCGCGGCGCTCGGCGACGAAGATTTTGTCAGCAGAAGCCGGGCGCACAATGCGAAATGGCGTGCATGGCTGACCGCTGAAATCGACAAGATGGGCAATGCAGGGCTTCGCGCGATCAAGAGCAAAGCCAATTTCCTGCTTGTTCTTTTCAACGGCACCATAACGGCGGAACAGGCTTACAACGAATTGATGGCGCGCGGCTATATTGTCCGCTGGCTGCCCGGGCAGGGGCTGGCCAACGGCCTCAGGGTCTCGATCGGGACCGAAGAGGAAACGCGGGGATTCGCTGCTGCGCTGCGGGACATTGTCGGAGAAGGCGCCTGATGCTGCCGTTTGCGCGGGTCTCGATCATCGGCCTTGGCTTGATTGGTTCATCCATAGCCCGTGCCGTGCGCGCCCGGATGCCAGGCGTTGTTCTCACGGGCCATGATGCCAGCGCCGAAGCGCGGGAAACCGTGCGCGCCATGAATCTGCTCGATGATGTGACCGACACACCGGGAGCCGCGGTGACCGACGCCGAACTCGTGATCCTGTGTGTTCCGGTCGGCACGATGGGCGATGTCGCGGCCGCAATTGCCGATGACCTGCCGTCCGAGGCGATTGTTACCGATGTGGGTTCATCAAAAGCCAGCGTGGCAGCAGCGCTCGCTCAGGCCCTGCCCGATCATGTCATCATTCCGGCCCACCCCGTGGCCGGTACGGAACGAAGCGGTCCTGAAGCCGGCTTTGCCGGGCTTTTCCACAATCGCTGGTGCATCCTGACCCCCCCGGACGGCTGCGATCCTGCAAAGGTCGCCCAGCTTCAGGCTTTTTGGGAGAGACTTGGCGCCAATGTGGAGCTCATGGCCGCCGAGCATCACGATCTTGTTCTCGCCATTACAAGCCATTTGCCGCACCTTATCGCCTATACCATCGTCGGTACGGCCTCGGATCTCGAAGAAGTGACCCGATCGGAAGTGATCAAATATTCAGCAGGCGGCTTTCGCGACTTCACCCGCATTGCGGCGTCGGATCCCACAATGTGGCGCGACGTTTTCCTGTCCAACAAGGACGCCGTTCTTGAAATGCTCCAGCGCTTTTCAGAAGATTTGACGGCCTTGCAGCGCGCCATCCGTTGGGGCGATGGCGATGCCCTGTTCGACTTGTTCAGCCGGACGCGAACAGTCCGGCGGTCGATTATCGAGCAGGGGCAGGACGATGACCGCCCCGATTTCGGCCGCGCCGACCATTGATGGCTGGTCAATCGTTCAATGCATTGATGGCCTGATACACACGTGCTTCCGCTTCTTCCCGGGGCAATCCTGGTGGAATTGTCTCCCCCACCTTGAATGTCACGACCCCCGGTCGCTTCACGAAGCCCTTCGGCCAGATTTTCCCTGAATCGAGAGCGATCGGCACAACGGGCAAGCCCAGAACCTTGTAGAGGCCGGCAAAGCCGGCACGAAGTTCAGGCTTTTCACCATGCGGAACACGTGTGCCTTCCGGAAAGAGGACGACAGGGCGATTGCTCGCCTTGGCAATCTTGGCCGCCGCAATCATGTGCCGCATGGCGGCCGCTCCTGCTTCCCGATCGACCGGGATAACGCCCATCCGCCGCGCCACATAACCCCAGCCGAACAGGTCCGCCAATTCCTTCTTCATCACCACCACCGGCCGATGAAAGACGACAAGCGTTTCAATCGTTTCATACATGGCTTCGTGCTTGATCGCATAAAGAACGCCGTGCCTTGGAAGGTCTCCGATCACTCGCGTGCGAATGCCCAGAATCCAGCGTGCGCACCAGCGATGCCAGATTGCCCAGCGCCGGGAACTGGCAATGATCGCCTCCTGGCCGAATGGAATCGATGCAAGGGCGGCCAGCACCATGACAACGCTTCCTGGATAGAAGATCAGGACAAAGAGGATCGAACGCAGAAGCGCCACGTGTCAGACGCCTGCCAGGGCAGAAACCCGACGAAGCAGGTATTTATTGTATTCGGCAAAGAGGGTGACGAAGCCGGGCGCGCTGTCCACTGCATCGGGAACGACATGGACGTCGGGCCCAACCGCCCGTTCGAGCTCGAACTGCGCGCGCGGCATATGCCAGTCTGTCGTCACCAGCCGGACTGATCGGAAGTGCCTGTGGCGCAGCCAGCGTGCGGCTTCGGCTGCGTTGGACCGGGTATCGATGGCATCCTTGCCGAGATCGACACAGCAGGCAAACAGCTTCGGGGGCGCTTTCTGGAGCTGCGCAAGCTCATCCAGCCGAACTGACGGATCGACTCCGGAGACCAGCATGCGCCGGGCGTGGCCAAGTGCAAGATGATCCAGTCCTCGCTGGATACGCCCCGCGCCGCCGGTCAGAACGACGATGGCATCGGTGCGCGTGTCGTCAGCCGCCCGCGGCAGGCTGACGACGAACCCCGCCCAGCCAAGCAGCCAGACCGTCACGATCAGGGAGAGAATGCGGCGAATCACAATGTTCTTCTTATGGCAAAGAGAATTGTAAGGCGCGCGGCAATGGTGGCGAGCAGCGCCCCCAAAACAGGCAGCGACAGCACAAGAGCCCAATCGGAAAGGCCAAGCCCGACCGAACCCAGCAAGTCCGATCCGATTCGGGACATGCGTTGGCCGACAAGCGTCATGACCGCGAGGGCAGCTGCTAGGCCAGCAAATCCGCCCATCAAGGCGTCCAGTGCAATCCGGCGCTGGAAGAGTGCGGCGACCTGTCGGTCGGTCGCGCCGAGCAAATGCATCACTTCGATGACTGGCCGATGGGTATTGAGGGCGCCGCGCGCTGCCAGCACCACAATTGTAGCCGTTGCCGCGGCCATCAGCAGGACAAGGGCCGCCGCCAGCCATTTGAGGGATCGCAACAGGCTTTCCAGCGGCGCAAGCCAGCGCGCGTGCGGATCCACGCGCGCAATCGGGGTGACAGCGCGCACAGCGTCACGCACATCCGCCACATCAGCCGGCGTTGCGCGGCGCAACGTCACATCGATCAGGGCCGGGATGGGAAGATCGGCCTCTCTCCCCTGCTCGCCCAGCCAGGGTTCAAGCAGGGCGGAAAGCTCCTCTTCGCTGACCGGCTCGACCTTCTCGACGACACCAAGGCGTCCGAGCCCGGAAATGATGGCCTGCTTTTCCGCCTCTCTCGATACGGGATTGGCTTCCGGAAGCTGGATCGTCAGCCGGCCCGCAAGGTCGGCGCTCAGCGAGAGGGCCGCACCTCCCAGGGCAAGGCCTGACGCAGCCGCGAGCGCGGTGAGGAACATCATGATCGCAATCACCCACGGCATCGGGCCTGCCAGGCGCCCTTCGAGCAATAGCCTGCGTTCTGCCGGGTTGGAGCGGAATAGCCGCATGGTTCAGACTGCCCCTTCGCGCTGCGGTGGATAACGCAGTGCCCCGGTCGGGTCCTGCAGGCGTCCCGCATCCAGATGCATGATCGTCGCCGTGCCGACACGGCTCAGCAAATGGACATCGTGTGTGGCAACAACGATTGTCGTGCCCAATTTGTTCAATGCATCGAAAAGATAGAGCAGCCGTGCCGCCATCTCCGGATCAACATTCCCCGTCGGTTCATCGGCCACAAGGATATCAGGCCGACCGATCACGGCCCGGGCAATCGCAACGCGCTGCTGCTCTCCCCCGGAGAGCGTCGCAGGGCGGGCGCTGATCCGATCGGCGAGGCCAACCCAGGCAAGCATTTCACTGACAGCGCGTTCGATATCGCGTTCCGGCGTTCCGGCAACCCGCAAGGGCAGGGCGACATTGTCAAAGGCGGACAGATGCGGAATCAGCCTGAAATCCTGAAACACAACGCCGATACGCCGTCGGAACAGGGGCAACCGGTCGCGCGGCAGTGTGACCATGTCCTCGCCAAAGAGCCGGATGAGGCCTCTGCTGGGGCGCTGGGCAAGAAAAAGCAGGCGCAAAAGTGACGTCTTGCCCGCACCCGAAGCTCCGGTGAGGAAATAGAAACCCCCGCGCTCAAGGGAAAAGCTGAGATCGGAAAGCGTTTCGGTCCCTATGCCGTAGCGCAAACCGACGTTTTCGAACTTGACAATTGTTGCCATGGCCTTGCCGCTGTTTCCCCCCGCTTTCAATGCCCTGCAGCAACCCGCAGGTAAAGCACGACTTGGCGTTGCAAGACAGTCGAAACATGCTGGGGGCTTGCAAGTCGCCTGCGTTCGGTGCTTAGGACGGGCTTCGCAAAGGAATTTCTCGCACGCAATGATCCTCTCCTGTCCGGCTTGCAGAACCCGATATCTTGTGCCGGATACGGCCGTCGGCCCCAATGGCCGCCAGGTTCGCTGTGCTTCGTGCAAGCATAGTTGGTTCGCAGAGCCTGCCACGATTGACCCGACCAAGCCGGCGGTGCAGCTCTCGCAGCCAGTCAGCCCTCCATCGCCCGTTGCAACGACGCATCCCGAACCTCCCGTCGCTGTCCAGCCGACAGAGGATGCGGCGCCCGCGCCCTGGCAGGACGGTACAGGTGAACCGTCAGCCGGGCCAGATCCCTTTGCCCATCAGCCGCCGTTTCGGGCCCGCAGAAATCCGACACATCGTTGGACGATAGCCGCAGTCGCTGCTGCACTGGTCCTGCTGGGCGGCATTGTCGCGATTCAGTTTTTCGGAACGCCGAGCTTCATGGCTCGGCTTGGCCTGCCAGTCGGGACGGCTGAAGTGCCGTTGCTGCTTGAAGTTCCACGCAAGCCTGAGCGGCGGACGCTCGAGAGCGGAAACGAGCTGTTCGCAATCAACGGGCGGATCATCAATCCGACAGACCAGCGCCAGCGCGTGCCAGACATTCTGGCTGAATTGCGCGATGCTCAGGGCCGGGTTGTCTACAGCTGGACGATCATGCCTCCGCGCCGCACGATCGGACCCAAGGGCACAGCCGAATTCAATTCGGCAGAAGTTGATGTGCCAAAAGGTGCGCGTGCGCTGAATCTCAGCTTTTCCGGGTCTTTGGACAACTGAGCGATCGGCCGATTGGCCCTATTGGAACTCGACCAACCCCGGTTTTCCCCTTGATGACCCTGGAGGTTGCGCAGACCGGCCAATCCGGACGGCAGCGATAATCCGGGCCCGCGCAACAGCCACCACACGCAGCGCGGGACGGGGCGGTGTCGGGACAGTAACCGAAGCAAGGGCGATCGCGGCCAACATGGCCCTGTTAGGACTTTGTTTACCAATTCGCTCAACCCCGAAATTTGGTTAACGGGTTTCAACCGACCGCAAAGGGATGGTTGCAGGCAGCAAAGCCCTCTGCTAGGGGCGCGGGCCTACCGAGGCCGGGACTGTCCCGGATCTATCATGAGCGTGCGGTCGTGGCGGAACTGGTAGACGCGCAACGTTGAGGTCGTTGTGGGCGAAAGCCCGTGGAAGTTCGAGTCTTCTCGACCGCACCAGCTCTTCGGAAATCAGGGAATTGCAGCCTGTCTCGCCGCCGCCTTGGCCGCAATTGTGCCAAGATGCACGGACGGCGTGGCGCCGTTCACAATTGCAATGCTGCCGAGCACGGCAGAAACCCGGGCTGCATCAGCGGATGCAGGCGCGATGCGGATGGTATAGCGTCCGTATGGCACAGCTTCGAACAGGAAGAATCCGTCGAAATCCGTGCGTGCGGTCGCCGTGACCCGCCCTTCGACGTTGACAAGCTCAATCTCGACGCCACCAAAGCTGCCGCCGCCGGATCGAACGAGCGTGCCATCGATATCGCCGGCGCTGGCAAGCGGAAGTTCGATGGTAACCGCCACGCCAGGGCGCGGCGTTACAACAATCCCTGGAGTAGCGGGCTGAACCAGCGGATCGGGAAGCGAGGATGCATCGATTCCGATCAGTACGGGCTGATATGGCTCAAGCGAATCGATGAGAACCTGGCCGTCCTTGCCGGTCAATCGCTCAACCGGCACGCGCCCCGCGGTCAATTGCACGTCATGTTCGAGCGGTTCGTCGCTCTGCCGGATGCCATCTCCATTGAGATCCCGATACACACGCGCAACCGCCTGCCCCTGGGTTGCCAGCCGATTGGACGTCATGCGCATCCCGCCATGATCGGTCGGGTCCGGCCCCAGACTGAACGCCAGATTGAGGCCGCCTGCAAGCGAGCCATCGCTTCCGGCTTCAACCGAGCCTGTAAGCGCCAGTTTTTCGAAACGGCGGACATAGCCCAGACCGACCCGCGCGCGCTTGAGCGGGCGATCATAGCCGATCTCGGCCCGCCAATCGCCCCGATAGCGATCGTCGCCGCGACCGGCAGACCATTCGGCAACCAGCGTCGCGTTGTCGAAGCGTGAATCGGGCCGCAGGCGAAAACGCGTTTCGCCACGCAGTCGGACCTTGCCGATCCTTGCATTGGCAAGAAGGGAAGCTTCCAGGATTCCCGGGGGTTCCGGCCCAAATTTGCGCCGTTCGTCCCGCCAGTTCACTTCACCCGTCAACGACATTCGGCCAAGGCTTGCAGAAACGCGCGCCGCTGTATCGAGGCTGTTCAGGCCCGAGGATCGGGTTGTGTAGCGCGATTCGAGATGCACAGGCAGGAAGGTGCTGCCGAGCTTGAAACTGTGATCGAGCGAAACGGTATGAAGCCCGGTGACGTCCACCAGAACGCGGTCGGACCGGAAACGGCCGCGTGCCAGCATGGATTCGGCGCTGAAATAGGTGTTGGACAGTTCTCCCAGAACCTGAGCGCGCAAAGCCGAGCCCCCGCTGCTGGTCTGCGAGGCCGACACTTCAACCAAAGTTGGCCCAACTGCCCGGCGCAGCGAAATTTCCGCATAGTTGCGGCGCAGTCCGTCCTCGAGAACAAGGCTGTGAACCAGAGCCGCGAGCGACGTCCTGGCATTGAGTCCGCGTTCCAGCCCGAATGTGCCGCGCCAACCACTCCTGCCGAAGCGACCGCCTCCCCCCAGTCCGATCAGGTCGTGACCATCGTCGTACACGCCCGCCCAGTAATAGGTCTTTCGCGGCGGAATACTGTCCAGCCCGACGGGCACGTTGCGACTTTCCCGCCGGATCTGGCCCTGGGGACCGTACAACACAATTTCGAAGCGATTCTGCCCATAGAGCAGCGGAACATCGAGGAACTCATAGCGTCCATCGGCCCGGTCATTGGCAAACATCAGCAACTGCCCGTTGCGATACAGTTCGGCATCCCAGCCTTGCGGCAATTCGCCTCTGAAATCCGTGCGGTCGAAGCTGTCGCGCCGTTCGACCGGCCGATTTGACAACATTGCCCCCCGCCCTGCACTCGATTGCGCGACGAGCGGCGTCGAAAATCCCGAAATATCGCCCGCCGCGACGCTGGTGGCCTTTAGCCCGCCCAGCAGTCGACCCTCGGGATCTGTCCTGTAGGCCTGAACCCGAAGGCTTTCGGGAACTCCCTTGCGTGTCGAGGAAAGCCGCGCGTTATAGGCAATTGGCCCAACTTCTCCTGCGGCATAAAGTTCATAACTGCGGTTGATCTGGCCAGTGCCCCGTGACCTGTCCTTGAGGCCGCCGATGCTGACAACCGCATCGACCGACGGCATGCGGACACCGCGGAATGGTGTTTCGCTGTGTGGAAGGCTCTTGAGGTCAAACGTCGCGACATTGCGGATCCCCGCTGCCCGCGCCCGGCGCTCCATCTGCAGTTCAACAGGCAATTTGGCTGTCGATTTGACAATCAGGAGGGCGTTGCCCTGATCCGCCTGCAGATTGATCCCGAGCCAACTGCCGAGCTTCGCTGTCGCGATGCACCAGCCTTCTGGCGTATCGAAAATATCGCTCGGGCCCAGCTTTGCGACTGTGTTCATGATTTGTACCGCACCGGCTTCGCGATCGATCAGCACGGTGTGGCGTTCGTCGAACGCCCACCCGGTTGCGCGGCGCAACTTCTTGTCGAGGCGGACCGGAATATCGAGTGCCATGATCACATCGGCGAGGTCGACACATGTGCCGCCAGGAATCTGGTAGCCGCGTACGCCATCGCCAAGCCGATACTGGCCGAGGCGGACATCAAAAAGCAGCGCATCGTCGGAATTTGCCGTCCACCGCGCCTGTGCGCTCGCCATCCCGGGTTGGCCCAACCCGAACAGCGCAGCCGCGCCCAACAGGACGCGGCCAAAAATGGTGGAAAGGCGTTTCATGCGTATTGCCTGACGGCGTCCCCGATTACGCTAGCGAATGACCGCGTCGAGTGAGGCTATGGTGCCGCCGCCGGCCTCATTGTCTTCAAGATACTCGATCTTCACCGGGCCCATGAGCGCGGCCACCAGATCTTCGGGGATCGCGAGCTTGACCGTCCGCGCCGGAATTTCGGCATAAACCGCAATGCCGCGGACCTCGAAGACTGGCTTGGCAACGCCCGGCTTGGTGATGCGGATCTGGCCATAGACAGAGCGGCTGCCGCTTCTGCTGAGCGTGAAGGCAAGGGCTGGCCCCTCCTTTTCCCGAAGAATCCTGGGATTTGCGATCGCCGCGGTGGCCGCAAGGCTGCCTTGTCGGACAATGATGGGGATGGTCACGCCATAAATTGGGGTCAAGGCAATGGAAACGCCGTCCTTGCGACCGTTTCCCGATTCGACCGGCCGCGCATCCGGGATCGCACGAAACAGCATGTGCGCGCGATACTCGCCGTCCGGCAATCCTTGTGGAACACGGACGCCGATTCGGATCGACTGCGGCTGATTGGGCGGAAGCACGACGCGGCGCGGCGCATAGCTGATCATCGCAAGTGTCGCAGCATCATGCGCATCCGCCTTGGCAGGGTCGATCTCCTCAAGCGATCCGTCCGGCAGCATTCGGCGCAGCTCGAGAGAGACGCGATATGTTGCCGGCTCGCTGCCGATATTGTTCAGGACAACCTCAGTTCCCCGGGCGCCGTTGAGAATGATACGCGTCGGGGCCACCAGAAGATCCCCCGCAGCAAAGGCTGGTTCGGCATACAGAATGGAAAGCCCGGCAAGCCAGGCAAGGGCGCGCGCGCGCCGGAATGCGAACATAGAACATGACTCCAAGCCCAATGGTCCCCACGACCTGGCAATGCGGGATCATGCTCGGATTTGGTTGATATTCGGCTAACCAAACACCCAATTCAGAACAAAAAAGAGCCCGCCGACACGGGCGATGTGTCGGCGGGCCCTCAAGCCTGATTTAACGAGGCTTATTGGTAATCGACAGTTGCCGTGAATGTGCCGACATAGTCGCCATCCACCTGGTTCGCACCGACCGAAAGCGTGCCGCCGACCGAGAAGGACCCGGCGTTGGCAACCAGCGTTGCCGTGGTTGCGCTCGCAGACAGCGAGGCAGTCATCGTGTTGGCGCCCGAAGTCAGGGAAACCGACGCCGGAACGGAAATCGTCACGACCGCACCGGTCGTGCCGCCGATGGTGAAGCCGGCAGCCGTTGTCGCGCCCGAGCAGACAAGACCCGAACCGCAGGTGCGCGCACCGGAGGATGAAATCGCGACAGTCGATGCGGCCGCACCAGTCACGATCGTACCGAACTGAAGGTCGGATGTGTTGGTCAGCGTAACCTGACGCAGGATCTTCGCGCGCGCTGTTGCAGTTGCGGTCGCGGCATTGGCGGCTGTGGCACCGAGGCCGAGGGCTGCCAGAGTGGCAAAGGCGGCGACGGCCTTGAGCTTCTGAATCTTCATCGAAATAGTCCCCTAAAGAAAAACACGTTTCAGTCGTTCCCGAATGGAAAACACCCATTCCGATATCCGCCGTACATCGGCATCCTTTCACAATTTGCTTTGGGGCATGGTTAATCCGGCGGTAACGTCAGCGCCCGTCTTCCGGGCCAGTCAGTTGTATTCGACGGTAACCGGAATGCGGCCGCGAAAATCACCGTCGACACCGTTGCGAACTGTCAGTCGCCCGCCAAAGGTGAAGACAAGTCGACCATCGGCGCCGATGACGGGATGTGGCGGCAGGTCGCTGCGGATCTCAGTCACGTCGGCGGTCCCCCCGAGATTGGACGTCAAGAGAACGGCCCGTGGCAGATCCACGGTGACCGGTGCAAAGGGCTCACCCGTAACAGTGACGGTTCCAACAAGAGAAGGGCCTCCCAGTGCGGCGAGGCCGATCATCTGGCGACGGCCGGTGCGCGCTTCGATGGCAATGCTCCCGGAGTCGCGGTTCGTGTAAACGGCTGTGCTGAAATCAAGAGCGGCATCAATCGTGACCGCCAAGGCGCGTGGTGTGGCCCCGGGCACTGCCGGTCCGGCCGCACAAAGCTGGCATGAGGGTGCAGCCAAAGCCGCTCCCGGCAGGGGCAGTGCAAAGGTCAGCACGATCCGAATGAGCGTCCCCACGTTCATCATGCTGAATCTAAGGTTAAACTTTCAATATGAAGTTAACTCTGGCATGATCTCCTTTCGCGTAATCCCCTGTCGCGACGAAGCGAAAGCCAGTTGTGTCCGCTCCCACTGCTCGTATCAACGCCATCAGAACGGCCGCTCCGGCGCATGACATTCATGAGGCCTTTATTGACTGGGCGCAAAAGCGTGTCCTGAATCCGCGCGACTCAAGCCTTTTCGCCCGCATGGCGGCACGGTCTGGAATTGCCCATCGTTATTCCGTGCTCCCCAAAGGTCAGGATGGGGGATCGCCCGTGGCGCCGGACGGCTTCTATGCCGATGCAATACTGCCGCCCACATCGGCGCGGATGGCTCTTTATGGCGAACACGCGCCTGCTCTTGCGCTGCAGGCCATCGGAAAGCTCGGCGATCTGGGCGACATCACCCATATCGTGGTCGCCAGTTGCACGGGCTTTGTCGCGCCGGGAATCGATCAGATCATAGCCGAGCGTCTGGGCCTGTCTCCCTCCGTCGAGCGGCTGCTTGTCGGGTTCATGGGCTGTTATGCAGCAATTTCGGCGCTGCGCAGCGCGCGACATATTGTTCGGTCCGAGCCTTCTGCTCGTGTCCTCGTGGTCACGGTTGAGCTGTCGACACTGCATCTCCAGCCGGATTCGACCCTTGAGCCCTTGCTTGCAATGCTGCAGTTCGGGGACGGTGCTGCGGCAGCGCTGGTGACCGCAACCGGACCGGGCCTGACCATTGAAGATCCCTTTGCGGCGACTCTTCCCGATTCGGGAGACCTGATTCGCTGGGATATCGGGGATCAGGGTTTTGCCATGCACCTGTCAGGCGCCGTGCCGGGACGTATAGCCGAAGCCCTGCGCGAGCCCGGCTTTCGCGAGACGCTGACGGGCGGCATGGATCCCAAACTGATCGACAGCTGGGCGGTCCATGCCGGCGGGCGTTCGATCCTCGACGCTGTGTCGCATGCACTGGCCCTTGATGACGATGCTCTCGACATCTCTCGCGGCATCCTGCGGAATTTTGGCAACATGTCATCCGCGACGCTCATGTTTGCATTGGCAGGATTTGCGGACAGGCCCGTGAAGCATGGCGTTGCCCTGGCCTTTGGTCCCGGCCTTGCGGCAGAGGGATTCCTTTTCCGCGGGATCAATTGACATGTTGGCCCATCGATCGCTTCGCGATGAGCTGATGGACGATCCGGCTCTGGACCTTGCGACATATGCCGCCGTCCTGGGCGATCTTTCCCAGGTCAACACAATCACCATGGCACGCAGGCCGACGCTTGCCTTTCTTGACCGCGCGCTGCGCGGAGCCAAGACATTCCGCCTGCTCGATGTCGGGTTTGGCGACGGAGACATGCTCCGGGCGATTGCGCGCTGGGCCGCGAAGCGCGGGCTCCAGACAGAGTTGGTCGGTATCGACCTCAATCCCCGCAGCGAAACCGTGGCACGTGCTGCCACGCCCGCCGGGTTGGACATCGACTGGCGAACGGGCGACTATTCCGACCTCGCTGGAGAGCCGTGGGACGTTGTCGTGTCCAGTCTCGTTGCACACCACATGACGCACGATCAGCTGATCGCTTTCCTGCGCTTCATGGAGAGGCATGGCTCAAGAGGCTGGTTCATCAACGATCTGCATCGTCATGGCTTTGCCTATTTGGGCTTTCCGCTGCTTGCCCGGTTGTTTTTCTGGCACCCGATCGTCCGTCATGATGGCCAGTTGTCGATTGCACGGTCCTATCGTCCCGCCGAATGGTCCCCGCTGCTCAAGGAAGCAGGTATTGCACGCGCGCGCGCTTACCGCGCCTTTCCCTTCCGGTTATGCGTCGAAGCGATCCGCTGATCGTCGGCGGCGGCCCGGCCGGGACCGCAGCTGCAATCTCGCTGGGCATGGCCGGGGTGCGTCCCGTTCTGCTTGAACGGCAACGGGTGACCGGTGATGCTCTATGCGGCGGTTTTCTGAGCTGGCGAACGCTTCAATCGCTGGAACGGCTGGGCATAGTAGGCCTGGAGGGCCATGACATCGATCGGCTGCGGGTCTTTGCCGGACAGGCGACGGCCGAGGCTCCCCTGCCGCACAAGGCCCTTGGCGTTTCGCGACAGCAGCTCGATTCTCTCTTGCTGGCGCGCGCCGAAGCGGCGGGCGCGGGGATCGAACGCGGTGTTACAGTGCGCGAATGGCACGATGGCACAGTGGAGACTGCGGACGGCGCATCGCTGGTGCCGGAGACGCTGTTCCTGGCAAGCGGCAAACATGACATCCGCGGTCTTGCGCGGCCGCGACCGGACCCGGGAAGCCAGACCCTGGGCATTCGCGTCCGGCTGGCGGCGCATCCCTCTTTGGCGAGGCTGGTTGGCGGTGCGGTTGAACTGCATATGTTCGAGCGCGGATACTGCGGTGTCGAACTGCAGGAAGGCGGCCGTGGCAATCTGTGTCTTGCAGTCCGCAAGTCACGTCTTGCGGACTATGGCAGCGACCCGGAGGCCCTGCTCGCCGCCTGGGCGGCGGAAAGTCCCGCCTTTGGTGAACGCCTCGCGTTTCGTGAAAAGGGCTGCGACGCCATAGGCGCAGTCCCCTATGGCTGGATCGCGCGCGCGACGCTGCCCGGCGTTTTTCGGCTGGGAGACCAGTCCGCCGTGATTCCGTCGCTGTCCGGTGAAGGCAATGGCATTGCCCTGGCCAGCGGCATTCTCGCCGCCAATGGCTGGCTGGCTGGTGAAACTGCTGACCGCTTCCAAACTCGCCTCGCCAGAGCGACGACGCGCCCGATCGGCATAGCCCGCTGGCTGTGGCATTGGGGCGAGCGCAAGGATACTGCCCGATTGATTGCGGGCGGCGTCCGTTTTGCGCCCTGGCTGGCTGGCCGATTTGCCGAATGGACGCGGATTTCCCATTGATTGTGATCCATTGGTCTCCCACATTGAGGACATGGAACGACTCAATCTCAGCGAAGCCGAATGGCGGGAACGTCTGACACCGGAACAATTTGCCGTGCTGCGGCAGGCCGGGACGGAACGCGCCTTTGCCGGAAACCTCAACTACAACAAGGCGTCAGGCCGCTATGATTGCGCAGGATGCGGCAATCCCCTGTTCGAAAGCGACCGCAAGTTCGATTCGGGGTCCGGTTGGCCGAGCTTCACTGCGCCCGTGGGTCCGGACGCAGTGACCGAACATCGTGACATCAGTCACGGCATGGTGCGCGTGGAAGTGCGCTGTGCAAGGTGCGATGGGCATCTTGGCCATGTCTTTCCCGACGGGCCGCCAGAAGATACGGGGCTGCGATACTGCATGAACAGCGTCGCGCTTGATTTCAAAGGCGCGGAAAAAGGCTGACTCTTGCGGGCGAGTCCCGTGCGCCCTATCATCGCTGACCAATGGCTCGCCGCAAAACCGCAAATCCTGCCCGACCTTGGTATGTCAGGGTCCTTCGCTACACCCTCTTCGCTGGATTGGCAGGGCTCGTCGCGCTGGCAATTGCCGTGGGCGTCGCCTGGTCGACCCTTCCATCCTATGAGGAATTGAAGCAATCGCCCAACGGACAGATGATCCGCGTGCATGCGGCGGATGGCACCGTCATCATCTCACTTGGCCCCAGTTTTGGCGCCTGGCTGCCCTATTCCGCCATTCCCAAGGTGATGACTGACGCCATGGTGTCGGTGGAGGACCGGCGTTATCGCTGGCATCCCGGCGTTGATCCGCTTGGCATAGCCCGGTCAATGATCGTCCGCGTCGAAAAGGGGCATTTCACGCAGGGCGGCTCAACCATAACGCAGCAGTTGGCCCGCAACGTCTTCCTGACGAATGACAAGACCTGGACGCGAAAGATCCGCGAAATCATCCTTGCGCTCGCGCTAGAGCGGAAATTCTCGAAAGATCAGGTCCTCGAACTCTACCTCAACCGCGTCTATTTCGGGGGCGGCGCTTATGGCATCGATGCTGCCTCAAGGAAATTCTTCGGGCATCCGGCAAATCAGCTGAGTCTCGCCGAGGCCGCGATCATCGCGGGCCTGGTCAAGGCGCCATCCAACTATTCGCCGACAGCAGATGCCAAGGCCGCGATCGGCCGCGCGGGTGTCGTACTGGCCGCGATGCAATCGGCCGGAGTGGTCACCGCAGCCCAAGTCCAGGCTGCCGATCCGGCCAATGTGAAATTGGCACCGGAACAGAACAGCACGTCTGTTCGTTATTTCACCGATTGGGCCCTGCCGCAGCTCGAAACCCTGATCGACGAAAGCGAGGCACCGATCGACGTCTGGACAACGATCGACATCAACATGCAGCGAGCTGCAGACGCCGCGATCCGGGCCAATGCCCCTCCGGGAACTCAGGGCGCCTTGGTTGCGATCGACAGGGACGGCGCTGTCCGCGCGATGGTTGGCGGAACCGATTACGTCACATCGATTTATAACCGCGCAACCCAGGCTGTTCGTCAACCGGGATCAGCGTTCAAGCTTTTCGTCTATCTCGCTGCGCTGGAAGCGGGCTTCAATGCCGAATCGCCGGTGGTCGATGAGCCTGTGGACATCAACGGCTGGCGGCCACGCAATTCCAACGGCCGATTCGCAGGGGACATGAACCTGCGCACGGCCTTTGCCTACTCGGTGAATACAATTGCGGCCAAAATTGGTGCCGAAGTCGGGACATCAGCCATTGCCGGCATGGCGCAGCGTCTGGGAATCACGACACCGATCAATACCTTGCCATCGATGGTCCTCGGGACATCGGACGTTCGCCTGATCGACATGACCCGGGCCTATGCCTCTGTTGCATCGAAGGGCGTCGCGATTGTCCCTTATGGCATTGTCAAAGTCACGACGGACAAGGGCGAGGTTCTCTATGAGCATGAGCCGGATCTTTCGCGGGTGCTGATCCCGCCTCAGGTGGCAGCAGGCATGACGGACTTGCTGCAAACGGCGGTCAGCGTCGGCACGGGCAAGGCCGCACAAATCGGACGGCCCGTCGCAGGCAAGACCGGAACGACATCATCCAACAAGGACGGCTGGTTCATGGGCTTCTCGAGCGGATTGACGACCGGCGTGTGGATGGGAAGGGACGACGCACACGCAGTCCGCGGCCTGCAGGGCGGGACTGCGCCTGCCCGGGCCTTCTCCGCCTTCATGCGGGTCGCTGTGGCAAACCGGAAGGTCGAGCCATTCGACACGCAGGTCACTTTGCCGGAATGGCAGCTCGAACCCGATGAAGAGACCTACTTCGGCGGGCCTGACAATGGCGTCTTTGTCGATGCCGACGGAAACCCGGTTGGCAGCCCGGAGGCAACGCCGGAAGGCGTGGTCGCGAATCCGGGTTCACCGGACGATAGTGGCAATCCTCCTTCGGAACTCCTCCCTCAGGGCGATCGTCCAAACCAGTGAAGTTTCGCGCCATGCGTGCGGAGCCACCGGCGGGACGGCGCAGGGTCGTCACCCAAAAGCTCCGCAACCAGCGCATGAAAATGTGGCCCATGATTCATATGGACCCGATGCGCGACCTCATGCGCGACAGTTGCGCGGCGCACGGATGCGGGGGCGAGGATCAGGCGCCAACTGTACCGCAGATCTCCTGACGGCGAACAACTGCCCCAGCGCGAAACCGGATCACCGACACCGACGCGCCCGAGTGTGACGCCAAGACGCCGCGCAAGTTCGCGGCTTTCAGCCTCAAGCAGCCCCTTGGCTTCGGCCTTCAACCACCGAAGCACGCGCCCGGCAAGTGTATCCAGTGGGCCACCCACCTGCACGACAGACCCCGATTTGCGCGGTTTTCGCGGATAATGTTCCGACCAGTCGAGCGTGACGCTGGCTCCGGCGAGTGGCAGGGTCATTCCAGGGCGTATGGGTTGTGGCTCCGGCAGCGCCGCCAATTGGGCTTCAACCCAGCTGCGCTTTGACTCGGCCCAGCGCTGGGCCTCGGCAAGAGCCGCCCGCCGGGGTATGGTCAGGCGCACGTTGCCATCGCTCGGGCTGACGATGAGGCGCATCTGTCGCGCCCGCGGCGAACGGACGACAATCAGGGGGCGCACATGCTCTCCTCCCGAAAAGACCGGTTCGGCCTCAGCCTTCGATGATATGATTTTCCAGATCGCCTGCATCATCTTCCGATATGGTCCATCCCCTCACCGAGGCTCCCGCGCGATGGACAGCTTCGCGGTCGCCGCAAACCAGATAGTGCCATTCCGGAAGTGGCTTGCCCTCCGCCCGCAAAACATAGGCACAGGTCTCGGGCAGCCAGTCCATTGTCTTGAGGCGGGCAGGTGTCAGCCGGATGCATTCCGGCACATAGGCATGCCGGTGTTTGTAATCCGAACACTGGCCACTGCGCCGGTCAAGCAATCGACAGGCCACATTGGTGGGATGGAGTTCGCCGGTTTCGTCATCTTCAAGCTTGTGGATGCAGCATTTGCCGCACCCATCGCACAAGGCTTCCCATTGGGCCCGGTCGAGTTTTTCGAGGGCAACATCTTCCCAGAAACGCCCGCTCATTTGACCCAGCGCCCAAGCTCCCCGGCAATTTCCTCTGGTGATCCGGTTTCGGGAATGAGGGCAATCGGCTCGCCTTTGGGGCCATAGAGCGTTGACGAACGACTATGATCGACAAGGTAGGTGCCCGGCGTCACCCCGGGACTCTTCTGAAAATAGACGCCATAGGCTCTCGCCACCGCGGCAATCGCCTCGGGTGAACCGGTCAAACCAATCAGGCGCGGGTGAAAGGCCTTGGTGAACGATCCAAGCGCTGCCGGCGTATCACGTTCCGGGTCGACAGTAATGAACAGCGGCTGGACCTTGGCTCCACGCACCGGATCCTGCTTTTCAAAGGCCTTCAGGCCCAGCATCAGCTTCTGGACGTCGACCGGACACACATCCGGACAAAAGGTATAGCCAAAATAGACGAGCCTGTATTTGCCCTTGAAGTCACTGTCATGAACGGTCTTGCCGTCTTGATCGACCAGGGTGAATGGCCCGCCGATCTTCGCACCTTCAAGCGGGGCCTTTTCGGGTTGGCCTTGGCCGCATGCGGCGAGCAAGAGCAGCGGAAGCAGAAATAGAAATCTGTTCATCATCTTGGCAGCCTTGCTTTGTTAAGCGGCTCTGCGCAAGAAGCGGGGAAAAGGCAACAAGGCATGACGATGGTAAAATCCCTCAAGGCGTTGGCGCTGCTCGGACTGCTTGTTCCGGGCGTAGCCCTTGCGCAGTTTTCGGACAGCTACAATTTCCTGAAGGCCGTGAAGGACCGGGACGGAAACAAGACAACC
The DNA here is from genome assembly GCA_046348625.1 of Sphingomonadaceae bacterium. Lineage (GTDB taxonomy): Bacteria > Pseudomonadota > Alphaproteobacteria > Sphingomonadales > Sphingomonadaceae > Aquisediminimonas. The sequence continues at coordinate 80,597 of JAXMDX010000008.1, read as the reverse complement.
GAAATCATCTCCAAGCCCGGCAATGTGATTATCGACACGCGGGATATCACGACTGGCGAAACTGCGCTGCATATCGTGACCCGCGAACGCGATGTTACCTGGATGCGGTTCCTGCTGTCCCGGGGCGCAAAGACCGACATGCGCGATGCGCGCGGCAACACACCGCTCATGATCGCGGCTCAGATCGGCTTTCTTGAGGGGGCCCAGGCACTTCTGGCCAAGCGGGCCAGTGTCGATTTGACAAACAGCTCCGGCGAAACCCCGCTGATTCGCGCGGTCCAGAATCGTGATGCAGCGATGGTCCAACTATTGATGGCCAACGGTGCCAACCCCAACAAGGTTGATTCGGGCGCCGGCCTTTCAGCGCGGGACTATGCCATCCGTGACCGCAGATCTGCAGCAATTCTGAAGCTTCTGGAAGCGACCAAGCCCGCGACGGCAGCGCCCAAGGCAGCAGGGCCGAACTAAAAGGCGGTATCGTCCTCCGCTTCGATCGAGACCAGCAACCGGCGGGCGGCGCGGCGCGCAAAACGAAGCGTTTCAACCTTGCGGCGTGCTGGCGCCAGCAGTGTGCTCTGCGCTTCGCGCAGGATCGCCGCATCATAGCGATCCGCAACAATCAGCCCTGTGCGTTCCGGCATCAGGGACGGCCGTTCCATAAGTCCCAGATCAAAGCCCTGCGGCACTGCCCAAAAATAACGGTCGCAATAATCAAGATAGTCGGGCCATTTCGAGTCGCCCAGCAGGTCTGCCTTCGAAACCTTGATTTCGACAATGGTCACCAGTCCCTTTGGCGAAAGGGCGAAGAGATCGGCCCGGCGACCATTGCCCAAGGGCACTTCGGCAATGCTCAGCAAGTCGTGCCGCAAAAAGAGGCGCGAAACGCCGCGCGCGACATCTACCGCGACGAGCCTGTCCTCAGGGCCATAGTCGATGGAATCCATGGCTGCGCCATAGAACAAGTCAGGAACGAAATCGAGGGCTTTTGCGACTCAGCGATAGAAGACGTGGTTGCCGATTGTCGCGATCCGGCTCAGGCGCCAGCCGGGCGAAACGCGGCGTGCATGAAAATAGAGCGCGCTTCCGGCCGTGGAATCCCACATGTCGTTACTCGCAATCTTCGCAATCGCGACGGCCTGCTGCCAATAATGGCTGCTGCGTGCGATTGGGGGGAAGCTGTTGCCCCTGACGAAGGAGAATTGGCTGGGTTGGAAAACCACGCCACAAACCGACGATGGAAAGCGGCCGGACCGGGCACGGTTCATGATCACCTGGGCAACGGCAAGCTGGCCATCGAGCGGCTCTCCCTTGGCCTCGAAATAGACGGCGCCGGCCAGGCATTCTTCTTCGCGGCTAGACGTTTCAGAGCCCGCATGCAGAGCCACAAGCTGCGACAGGGTCGCGCGCGTCTCGTCATCAGCCAACGGCGATTCAGGTGTTTCGGGAATGATGGTATAGTCAACGGGCGTTTCGCCCTCTTCGGCCGCGGCTGCGTACACTGCACCTGGCAACAATGAGCTTCGCTCGGCTTCAACAACATCTGCCGCCCCGAAAGCCGAGGCTGCGCCGGATCCGCTGAGCGCGGCCACGGCAAAAATCGAAAGGGCCGCACATATTGCGGTCCGCTTCAAATGACTCATCTTCACACTTGCTTGTGCAGTGGATGGTCTGGCCGAAAGCCCCAATACCCGGCTTCCGCGATCATCCTCTGTCTACGTCCCTGCCCAGAGCCCTACAACATTTTGGGTGGCGACAAGGCTACGCGCCTACATATGGACAGCGCCTGTGATTGTGCATCGCAACAGAGTCAAGCATGAGAGAGCCTATCCGCGACGAACCGTTCCGCATCCGGGACGTCCAGTTCAACGATCCACAGGTCCGGATCGCGCGTTTGTCGGCGGTCGAGATATTGCTGAAATAATTCTTTGTTTTCAGCCTCTTGAGGGCCAGTTCGCGCCCATACATAGGCCCCGGATCTGTCCAGCTGACGCTCGAAAAGTCCGAAAAACTCCCCCTTTTCAAGGATCTGGACGAGAAGCGCTCCGGACGTGGCGTCTCCCTTCGCGATGATGACGGCAAAACCGCCTACCTGATCCGCCAGGCGCACAAGGGCACCCGCAACCATTGTGCTGGTCAGGCGCGCGTCGCTCATGAATCGGCTACCGCACGACAGGGTGCGTCTTCATATGAAGAAATCAGGTCAGGACTCGGAGTGTGCACACCGCCATCAGGCGGCATGGCGCTCTTCCTGGCCCGCAAACAAGGCATAGACCGCGTCATCCGATCCTGCGCCACGAAGCTTGGCGACAAACCCGGGATCCCGGAGCCAGCGACTGACTTGAGCAAGCGCCTTCAAATGTTCCGCTCCGGCATCCGGAGGGGACAGAAGGCAGAAAACCAGATCGACCGGCAAATCGTCGATCGCTTCAAAATCGATGGGCGGTTCAAGGCGCGCAAAAACCGCAACAATGTGCGCAAGGCCCTCGATCTTCCCGTGCGGAATTGCCACGCCTTTGCCGAATCCGGTCGAGCCCAGTCGCTCCCTTTCGGTCAGGCGCTCGACGACTTCGTTCGGGTCAAGACCATATTCCCGCTCGGCAAGAGTGCCGAGTTGCTGGAACAAGGTCTTTTTGTTCGGAGCGTTCACTGCAGAGGCAACTGCACCCGCACTCATCATGTCGCCGAGAAAACCCATGTTATATCCTAATTCTGTAATGCCGGATCAAAATCAATCGGCTCTTTGGGGTTCAACCCAGCCAATCGTGCCGTCACCCCGGCGGTACACCATGTTCAACACGCCGCTGCCACTATTCTTGAACAGCAGGGCATTCGTGTTTCGAAGATCAAGCATCATCACTGCGTCCGAAACCGTCGCATCGGGAATGTCGACGCGTGTTTCGGCAATGATCAGGGGAGCATCGCCAACTTCTTCTGCGTCTTCCGCTGCGTTGAAGACAGTGTAGCCGGCATTGGCTTCAATCACCGGCAGCGCGTCGATACCGCCGCCCGTCCTGTCCTTCAGCCTGTGCTTGTAGCGTCGCAGCTGGCGCTCCACCTTGTCAGCGGCGCCGTCAAACGCCAGATGCGCATCCTGCGCAGTGTGCGAGCCCTTGAGGACAACGCCCTGCATGACATGTGCGACAATGTCACAGCCAAAGCCATGAACAAAAGGCCCCTTGCCGAAGGTGACGTGAGCCGACAGTGCCCGCGAAAAATATTTGCTCGCAATCGCCTGCAGCCTATCGTTCACATGGGTGCGAAGTGCATCACCGGTATCAACCTGATGCCCCGAAACGCGAATTTCCATGCTTGACCTCCATTCAGAGCGGCGCGCTCTAGGCCCGCGCCGCGTCGTCGTCAATTGCTACCGATTCCGGTGGTGTATTCTTCTGCCAAGGGGCCATCGAGCCACAAGGGGTTGGTCAGAAGTTCAATGAATTTGCGGTGGCGCATACGCTCCTCTTCGGAGGCCTGATGCGGGCGGGCCGGACGAAAAGCCGGCTTGGCAGCAACGGATACCGCGCCAGCGCCGGGTGCATCGCTCGACCGTTCTTCCGCCAGCGTGTCTGCAAGGGACAGCCCGATCTGTCGCCCGCCCGTGAGTTCGACATAGATCTGCGCGAGCAACTGGGCGTCCAGAAGTGCCCCATGTTTGACCCGGTGGCTGCGATCAATGCCATAACGCGTGCACAGCGCATCAAGACTGTGCTTGGCGCCGGGATGCCGGACGCGGGCGAGCGCCAGTGTATCGACCATCCTGGATTCCGATATGTGGAGCCGACCGCAGGCGCCGAGTTCATGGTTGAGGAAGGAAAAGTCGAACCGCGCATTATGGGCAACCAGAGGCGAGTCTCCGAGAAAATCGAGCAATTCCTCGACCCTGTCCTCGAACAACGGCTTGTTGGCCAAAAAGGCATCCGAAAGGCCATGCACTTCCTGGGCGGCCGGATCCATCGGCCTTTCCGGATTGAAATAGGAATGAAAGCTGTTGCCGGTTTCAACCCGATTGACGAGTTCGATGCATCCGATTTCAACCATGCGGTCGCCGCTGGCCGGGCTCAGGCCGGTCGTTTCCGTATCAAAGACAATCTCGCGCATTCTGTGAACGACTATCGCCCCTTCTTGGCGCGGAGGCAAGCAACAAGCCGCCGAACCTGGGCTTCGGTCTCATGCTTGAGGCAGCCCGTCGCGATCACATAATCTGCCCGGCGGCGCTTCTCGGCGTCCGGAGTCTGGAGGGCAAGAATCCGGCGGAACTTGCCCATGGTCATTCCGGGTCGCGCAAGGACGCGCTTGCGCTGCATCCACGCTGGTGCGGAAACGACAACTATTCCATCGACGGCCTTCCAGCCCTGTTTCTCGAACAGCAATGGAATGTCGAGCACGACGACAGGTTTGGACCGGTGGCTCCTGATCCATCGCGCGCGCATGCGGGCAACAGCCGGGTGCACAATCCGTTCAAGGGCCTTGAGTTCATCCGGCCTGCCAAAGACGGCAGCCCCGAGCTTTACGCGATCGACTCCGGCGGGCCCGGTCGTCCCGGGAAAGCGCGCCTCGATCGCGGGCAGCAGAGCGCCGTCCGGCCCTTGCAGCACATGCACCGCAGCATCTGCATCAAACACGGGCACACCCGCCCGGCGGAACATGGCTGTGACGGCCGATTTGCCCATTCCGATGGACCCTGTGAGGCCGAGGATCTTCATTGCACCAACTTCGCCCGAAGTTCCTCGTCATATCCCTCCGGCGGCGGGACATCGAAGAACAGTTCGAACGCCAGCGCTGCCTGCCCCACCAGCATTTCCAGGCCATCGACCGTTTCAAGCCCGCGATCTCTCGCCGCACGCAACAGAGCGGTTTCGAGCGGGGCGTAGACAATGTCATAGACGATCGCATCGTCCGGAAGCGGCGAAAGATCGAGCCGAAGCAAGGGCTGTCCTTTCATCCCGAGCGGGCTGGCATTGATCAGGAGCGTGGCTGGCGGCAGCGGCGAATCGAGGGGCTTGACCTCGCCTTTCAGGCCGAACCGGGCCAGCAAACCGGCCGCCTTCAGGGCATTGCGCGCCAACATCGTGACCGGGCCGGCATCGACCTGTGCCAGGGCAAACAGGATGGCATTGGCAGCCCCGCCGCTCCCGACAAGGATAACAGGAGCGCCCTCCAGCGGGACGTCGAGTATGGGTCCCAGAAATCCTGCGGCATCGGTGTTCGTGCCAAAGAGCTCTCCGCCCGGCCCGCGCGCAACCGTGTTGATGGCGCCGATCGACTCCCTGACACCACCCGGATCGGAGACATGCTCAAGCGCCGCGATCTTGTGCGGAATGGTGACATTGCAACCGCACCAATTGGGGTCTTCACGCCTTTCGGCGAAATATCGCCCCAGCCCTTCAGGAGGGACTCGCGTGGCGCGATACTCGGCATCAATGCCAAGCTTCTCCAGCCAGAAGGTGTGGATCAGGGGTGATTTCGAATGGGCAATCGGATCGCCAATCACTTCTGCATAGCGCCCTGTCATACTGGCAATATCTCCTCCGACCTCAGATAGGCGAGCAGCGGCAGCAAGGGCAGGCCCATTATGGCAAAGTGACTCCCTTCGATGTGCGAAAAGAGTTGTATACCGCGCCCTTCGATACGGTATCCGCCAACGCAGCCAAGCAAGACATCACCTTCGGAATTGAGATAATCTGCGATGAATTGATCCGACAATGTCCGCATCGTCATCTGCACGGATTCGCGGTGTCGCCACACGATCTGTCCCTTTCGAGCAATGACCATTGCACTGCACAGCGAGTGCGTCTTTCCGGACAGCGTGCGGAGCTGTTCCGCAAGAGTCGAGAGGTCCGGCGCCTTGTCGAATTCCGTCCCGTCTTCGAGCGCCAGTGTCTGGTCGCAACCAAGCACAAGATCAGCCGGGCGCCGCGCCGAGACATCCAAAGCCTTCAATTCTGCGAGCGCATCGGCAATGGCGCAGGGGTGAAGGCCGCGCGCCCTGAGTGGCGACTTCGCTGCCGGTTCGTCAATTGATGCTGGCATGACGTCATGCGGAACCCCTGCCTGTTCGAGCAATGTGCGGCGTCCAATGCTCCCCGAAGCAAGGACGAGCATCAAGCAAGAGCCTCGCCAGCGTGGCGTTCATTGTAGAGATTGATGATGGCAGCCGCTGCTTCCTCGATCGACCGTCGTGTCACATCGATAACCGGCCAGCCATTGTCGGCGAACATGCGGCGCGCATAAGCGAGTTCGCGCTGCACTGCCTCCTGATCGACATAGTCAGTGTCTGGCATCTGGTTCAGCGACAAGAGCCGGTTCCGTCGAATCTGGACGAGCCTGTCCGCACTCGTCACCAGCCCGACGACCAGCGGGTGTTTCAGGCTGAACAGGTTTTCGGGCGGAGGAGATTCCACCACGATCGGGATATTGGCCGTCTTGTATCCCCGGTTGGCAAGATAGATCGAGGTGGGCGTCTTGGAACTGCGCGAGACGCCGGCAAGTAGAATGTCTGCCTCTTCCCAATTCTCATGACCTACGCCATCATCGTGCGCGATGGTGTATTGAATCGCCTCGACGCGGGCAAAATAGGCGGCATCAAGCATGTGCTGGCCACCCGGCCGGGCCTTCGCGGTCTGGCCGAGCATCTGGGAGAGAGCGTGGACAACGGGATCAATTGCGGCAACCATTGGCAAGCCAAGGGCGCGGCATTTCGCTTCAAGCGTCCTGCGCACATCGGCGTTGACCATCGTATAGAGTACCAGTCCGGGGTTTTGGGCTATTTCGGCCATGATCCTGGTCAAATGGCCTTCGGAACGAACCATCGGCCAGAAATGCTTGATGGTCTCAACAGAGTCGAATTGCGCAAGCGCGGCCTTCGCGACAGTTTCGAGCGTCTCTCCGGTCGAGTCAGAGACAAGGTGGAGATGAAGGCGGTTCACGCTGGACGGCAGGATGTGGACAACATTGGGGATAGGGCTACTCCAAAAACCTGCACTTATCCAAGCCCGCAATTCAACCCCATGCCGCCGGATTCCGTCCACAGGTCTTTCAACAGCAGTCGGATTCCATCCACGGCCTGTGGATTACAGGGACAGCTTGTGCGACTCGCAGGTCTTTGGCGGGCAACGGATCACGGTCAGTGTTGGCAATTTGCGGTACAACGCATAAACCCGGCAAACCTCGGGACAAACAACAACTACAATCCTCTTTAATATAGAAATGATTCAGTAAGCATGGGCGACACGACGACGAAAACCTTGCTGGCGACGCTAAGGGGTGAGCACCAGACGACGCCGCCAATATGGCTCATGCGGCAGGCTGGGCGGTACCTCCCCGAATATCGCGCCCTTCGCGCAAAGAAGGGGGGATTTCTCGAACTGGTCAATGATTCGACTGCAGCCGCGGAAGTGACACTCCAGCCGATCAGGCGGTTCGGCTTCGACGGTGCGATTCTTTTCTCTGACATATTGGTTGTGCCACACGCCATGGGTCAGGATCTGTGGTTTGAGGAAGGCGAGGGTCCAAGACTCGCTCCGAGACTTGTCGATCATGCACTCGAGACACTCGCTGCCGCTCCGGACAGGCTTGATCCCGTTTATGAGACCGTCCGACAGGTTCATGCAGGGCTTGCCGCACAAACAACGTTTCTGGGCTTTGCAGGGAGTCCATGGACGGTTGCGACCTATATGATTGCGGGGCAAGGCAGTCGCGAGCAGGCAGAGGCGCGGCGTTATGCCTATCGCGACCCTGGCGCGTTTCAGGCTCTTGTGGATGCCATTATCGGTGTGACGGTCGATTATCTTTCAAGCCAGATCAAGGCAGGCGTCGACGCGGTGCAGCTGTTTGACAGTTGGGCTGGCAGCTTGAGTCCGGCGCAGTTCGAACGCTGGGTCATCGCGCCCAATGCGACCATTGTCTCGCAGTTGAAGGCGCGCCATCCAGACACACCGATAATCGGTTTTCCCAAGGGTGCTGGCGGAAAGCTCCCTGCGTATGCGCGCGAAACGCAGGTGGATGCGCTTGGTTTGGACGAGACAGTCGATCCGGCATGGGCCGATGCAAGCCTGCCAAAGTCTCTTCCGGTGCAAGGCAATCTCGACCCGCTCGCCCTGATCGCAGGAGGTCCTGCCTTGGAAACCGCTGTCGAGCGCCTCTTGCGCGTTTTTGCGGATCGTCCGCACATATTCAATCTGGGTCACGGCATCCTTCCCGACACGCCGATCGAAAATGTGGAGTCCTTGCTGAGGATGGTACGCGGATGATCGGCTTTCTGGGCAACGCCTATCCTTGGGTTAAATCAGCCCATGTCATATTCGTGATCTTCTGGATGGCGGGGTTGTTCATGCTCCCGCGCTTTCTGGCCTATCATCAGGAAGCTGATCCCCTGTCCGCCGAAAACCAAATCTGGGCCGAGCGTGAACGTCGGCTGATCAAGATCATCCTGAACCCGTCGATGATCCTGGCCTGGTTGTTCGGCCTGCTGCTTGTCCTCGATACAGGCGCCCAGGGGCAGGGCTGGTTTCACCTGAAGTTCGCGGTGGTTCTTGGACTATCCGGTTTTCACGGCTGGATGGCTGCCTACAGCAGGAAGCTGGCACAAGGTTCCCGAACCTTGACCAGCAAGACCTTGCGGATGCTGAATGAGATTCCCGGTATTGCTGCGGCAATTGTCGTGATCATGGTCATTGTTCGTCCCTTCTGAAAGGAGAGGACCATGCGCGTTCTCGAACTGCTGCTTTTGTTGGTTTCCTTGAGCCTTCCTGTCGCGGCAGTCGCCGACACGGGTCACCAGGTCTTTCTCGACCAATTATTGGCTGAGGTTCGTGCAAAGGATCAGCTTCCGGCTGCGGCGGTGATGATTCAGATCGATGGAAAGACTGTTGCAAGTTCGGCGCAGGGGCTGCGCGCGATTGGACATCCGGACAAGGTATCGCTTCAGGACCCATGGGAGCTTGGATCGGATACGAAGGCCATCACGGCAACCATGATTGCTCGCCTAGTCGACAAGGGGTTGCTGCGGTTCCAAGACCGGCTGCAGGATTTGCTCCCCGATTTGGCTACGACGATGGACCCGGCCTATCGCTCGGTTACTCTGGTGCAGCTACTTAGCCATACGGGCGGACTTCCACCCTTGACGGACGATGCTGATCTCCCCGAATTCAAGCGGGTCATTGCAACGGCCAAGGGTGTTCAGGCACAGCGACAGGCTATTGCCGGTGCTTATCTGGCAAAGCCGCCCGCATCTCCTATCGGCGAATTTTCATATTCGAACATCGGCTATATCGTTGCCGGTGCGATAGCGGAACGACGCACGGGAAAAAGTTGGGAGAGTCTCGTCAGGCGGGAAGTCTTCAAGCCGCTTGGTATCCACCAAGGGGGCTTTGGCACTCCAGGTCATGCGAAGAAGATTGATGCGCCTTGGGGGCACAAGGAAAGTGGCGGTAAGCTGGTTGCGCTGAACCCCAATGATCCTGAAGGTCAGGATCCGCCTGCACTTGGCCCTGCGGGAACAATCAATATGACATTGGCCAACTGGATGCTGTTTGCGCAGGATCAGCTGGACGGTGTGCAGGGGCGGGGGCGGCTCCTGTCTCCTGAAACCTATCGTATCCTGCACACGCCGGTCAGCGAACATTATGCCTTGGGCTGGGGCGTGAAGCTTGACGATCAGGGCAAGCCGCTGCTCCTCACGCACAGCGGAAGCAATGGGTATTGGATTGCAGATGTTCGCATCATGCCCAAGCACAATATCATCATCCTCTTCGTCAGCAATCTGGGCAGCGAGGCTGCCAATCGTGCAATTCTGGATATTGGGAAGCCGCTGCGGGATCGCTTGAAGCCGTTCGATTAGTAGGCATTTGCCGCGATTCTTGACTTCGTGCCGTCGCTGACCTAATTCGCCTGCCACCGCTGGGCCGTTCGCGCCATTCAGCAGCTTATTTCAATTCCTGATTTCGCTGTTCGCGGTTCTCCCCAAACATTCCATACGGAATCCAAGACATGCATTTGAAAGAACTTAAAAAGAAGACCCCGGCAGAACTCGTTGAAATGGCGGAAGAGCTGGGTGTCGAAGGAGCATCGACGCTCCGCAAGCAAGACCTCCTGTTCGCGATCCTGAAAGTGGAAGCCGAAAACGGCACCCAGATCATGGGCATGGGCACGATCGAGGTGCTGCAGGACGGTTTTGGCTTCCTGCGCTCGCCCGAAGCCAACTATCTCGCTGGTCCCGACGATATTTATGTCTCGCCAAACCAGGTCCGCAAGCACGGCTTGCGCACCGGCGATACAGTCGAAGGCGAAATTCGCGGGCCGAAGGACGGCGAACGCTATTTCGCGCTGAACAAGGTCACGGCCATCAATTTCGACGATCCCGATGTCGTCCGCCACCGCGTCAACTTCGACAACCTCACCCCGCTCTATCCGGATGAGAAGCTGCGGCTGGACACACTTGATCCGACGGTCAAGGACAAGTCGGCCCGTGTGATCGACATCATCTCTCCGCAGGGCAAGGGCCAGCGTGCACTGATTGTCGCGCCGCCCCGCACCGGCAAGACAGTGCTGCTTCAGAATATTGCCAAGGCCATTACCGATAATCACCCCGAAGTTTTCCTGATCGTCCTGCTCGTTGACGAGCGGCCAGAGGAAGTGACGGACATGCAACGGTCGGTGAAGGGCGAGGTCGTTTCTTCAACCTTTGACGAGCCGGCGCAACGGCATGTCCAGGTTGCCGAAATGGTGATCGAAAAGGCCAAGAGGCTTGTCGAGCACAAGAAGGACGTAGTCATCCTGCTGGACTCGATCACGCGCCTCGGTCGCGCCTACAACACGGTCGTCCCGTCATCCGGCAAGGTGTTGACCGGCGGTGTCGATGCCAACGCGTTGCAGCGTCCAAAGCGCTTCTTCGGTGCAGCGCGCAATATCGAGGAAGGTGGTTCACTTTCGATCATTGCCACGGCCCTGATCGATACCGGCAGCCGGATGGACGAAGTGATTTTCGAAGAATTCAAGGGCACGGGCAACTCGGAAATCGTGCTTGACCGCAAGGTGGCAGACAAGCGCATTTTCCCTGCGCTCGATGTCGGAAAGTCAGGCACGCGCAAGGAAGAGCTGCTTGTCGAAAAGGGCAACCTCTCGAAGATGTGGGTGCTTCGCCGTATCCTCATGCAGATGGGCACTGTCGATGCGATGGAATTCCTCCTCGACAAGATGAAGGATTCGAAGACGAACGAGGATTTCTTCGATTCCATGAACCAATAGGGCCAGACCATGATCCTTGAGCATGCGTTGCTGCAGGTCGTGGTTGGGCAGGAAGCCGCGTTCGAGGCGGCGCTGGCCGAAGCGAAGCCCCTCATTGAGGCGTCGCCCGGCTTTCGCGGGATCGAAGTCAGGCGGGGTTGCGAAACGCCCGGGCTCTATCTTTTGATTGTTCGCTGGGACACCATTGCCGATCATCGGGACGGGTTTCGCAAGTCGGACCGCTATCAGCAGTGGCGCGCCCTGTTGCATTCCTTTTACGATCCGATGCCGACGGTTGCCTATTTCGGAGATGTCTTGTGATCGATTTCGCTGACGTGTTCACAGCGGCAGGCATGGCAACACTGTTGCAGGTCATCCTGATCGACCTCACCATGGCAGGCGACAATGTCGTGATCATGGGAACCCTCGCGTCCGGGCTTCCTGCGCGGGACAGGCAGCGTGTCCTTTTGTTCGGCGTCGGCATGGCACTGGTGTTTCTCATTGCCTTCGCACTGGTTGCGACCTGGCTTCTGAAAATTACCGGGCTTTTGCTGGCAGGCGGACTCTTGCTGCTGTGGGTCGCATTCAACATGTATCGCGAGCTCCGCCCGCCCAATGTCGTCGTGGCTGATGATCCCGGAACGCCGGCAGTTGAAGGGCCGCCGCCGACCAAGACCTTCCTTCAGGCGGCAATCCAGGTGACGCTTGCTGACCTTTCCATGAGTCTGGACAATGTTCTGGCTGTGGCAGCGGCTGCACGCGAGCATCCGACCGTTCTCTTCTTCGGGCTTGCGTTTTCGGTCACTCTTATGGGCCTGGCGGCCAATCTCGTTGCCAAGCTCGTCCAGCGATATCACTGGATCGCCTGGATCGGGTTGCTTGTCATTCTCTATGTGGCCCTCAAGATGGTCTGGGAAGGCGCGCACCAGGTTGCTCCGATCATTGTGTCCTCGGTCGTCTGAGGCCATAGACGGGCGATGGACCTGACCACCTTATTCGAGCCAGCAGCGCTCACCGCCTTTTTCGAGATATTGATGATCGATATCGTCCTTGCCGGCGACAATGCGATCGTTGTCGGGGCGCTTGCAGCCGGATTGCCAGAGGCTGACCGCAAGAAGGTCATCATGCTTGGCGTGCTGGCTGCGCTGGTGCTGCGCATCGTCTTCGCGCTGACCGTCAGTCAGCTTCTCGGGATTGTCGGCCTCGTCCTTGCCGGCGGTTTTCTGCTGCTTTGGGTGGCATGGCGGATGTACCGCGAATTGCGCCATGGCGGGGAAAGCGCGGGCTCTCCGGAAATTGCCGGGGATGAGCATTCGGGCATTGCCGCGCGCAAGAGCTTTGCGGCAGCTGCGTGGAGCGTTGCTCTCGCCGATGTCAGCATGAGTCTGGACAATGTCCTGGCGGTCGCAGGTGCGGCGCGCGAGCATCCGAACGTGCTTGTGATGGGCCTCATCCTGTCGGTTATCCTGATGGGCGCGGCCTCAAACGTCATTGCCAAATATATCGAGCGCTATCGCTGGATAGCTTGGATCGGCCTCGCAGTCATTGTGTGGGTTGCGGGTAAGATGATCTGGGACGGATGGCACGATGTCCATCCGCACCTGATGACGTTCATTGGTCGCTAGCGCAGGTTGTTCGCGAAGAAATCGACAGTTCTGGCGTCGGCGAGCCGTGCGGCGCCCTCGTTCCGCCGCGATCCCATTTCGGCAGCGAAGCCGTGATCAAGGCCTGCATAATCGTGAAGCGTGACCTTGGGGTGATTGTCCAGACCTTCATGGATCGCTGCTTGCGCTTCGGGCCCGACGAAATGGTCTGCAGTGGGGATATGGAGCATCAACGGGTGGGCAATCGCGTGCGATTCGCCCAGGAGTTGGTCGATCATGACGCCATAATAGCCGACCGATGCATTGATGTCCGTCCTGCAAGCTGTGAGATAGGCCAGCAGGCCGCCCAGGCAAAACCCGACTGCACCGACTTTTTGAATGCCGCGGGCACGGATGGCATGGATGGTGTCCTCAATATCGGCGATCGCTTTGTCGGTGCCCTTGTCGGCGCTAAACTGGCCAAAGAGCGTCAGTGCTTCCTGAAATTCCGATTCGACATCGGGGTTGAGCTCGATTCCGGGGCGGAGTCTCCAGAAGAGATCCGGCGCGACGGCCAGGTAGCCGAGCTTCGCCCAATTGTCGCATTTCTGGCGAATACCGGGATTCACGCCAAATATCTCCTGAATGACGATGATCGCCGCGTGGGGCGCGCCCTTCGGTTCGGCCATATAGGCGGAGAATTCGCCGATCTGGATCGTGCTCATAGCAATCGTGTCCTTATTCCATGGGAGTGTACAGCTTCAAAATCGATCAGCCAGGCCTTTGTTTCAGGGCCGGCGCCAGCGGAGTAATATTCGCGGCCCGAGGATGAAACGACCCGGTGGCACGGGATGATGATCGGAAACGGATTGGTCTTGCAAGCTTGACCGATTGCGCGAGGAATCGTGCCGACCCGTTGCGCGACTGCGCCGTAAGTCTCCGTCTCGCCAAAGGGAATGGCGGCAATGGCGCATCGCATCTGGTGGGCTTCCTGCGAGGCGGCGCTTTCCAGCGGGAGGTCGAAGAATCTGCGTTGTCCGGCAAAATAGGCGCGCATTTGATCAACGGCGCATTCAATGGCAGAATTCTGTCGATCTGCCCTTTCTTTCCCGGTTCCGGGGAAGATCCGGATTGACGTCAGGGCGTCACCGCTTGCAACAAGTTCGAGCATGCCGATCGGTGTTTCGATACGGGCAGTTGCGGGCGCGGCGCACATGCGGCAAGGTTTAGCACCGGGCCCAACGGAGACCAGCCATGAAATTCAATATCGATGTCGATTGCACCCCAGAAGAGGTCCGCCGCCTGGTTGGCTTGCCTGATCTTTCGGGTGTGCATGAAGTCTATCTCGATCAAATGAAGACCGTCATGACCAAGGGGCTGACGCCGGACATGGTCGAAGGCATGGTGCGGAATTGGGTTCCGATGGGGGGACAGGGCGTTGATTTCGTCAAGGATCTGATCAGTCAATTTTCGGGCGGCGACGGATCGGGCAAGAAGAAAAAAGATTGAGCCTGTCGACACGCGATACGATCTTTGCCTTGTCCAGCGGCTTGCCGCCCGCGGGCATCGCGGTTGTCAGGATTACCGGCCCACAAGCCGCCACCGCGCTTGAGACGCTGGCTGGCAAACTGCCTGAACCACGGCGAGCAGTCTATCGGCCGCTCCATGACGATCACGGCACCCTGCTCGATCACGCACTCATTCTGTGGTTTTCCGGCATCAGGACCGCAACAGGCGAGGATCTGGCGGAGCTTCACCTCCATGGAGGGCGAGCCGTGGTATCCTCTGTTCTCGACGCATTGCAGCAGGTTCCCGGTCTTCGCCCAGCAGTGGCCGGAGAGTTCACGCGCCGGGCTTTTGAAAACGGACGAATTGACCTTTCGGAAGCCGAAGGCCTTGCCGACCTTCTCGCGGCCGAAACGGAAAGCCAACGCCAATCTGCCCTGACGCTTGCGGAGGGCGGGCTGGGCCGCAAGGTTGAAATCTGGCAAGGCGGGCTGTTGAGGCTTTCAGCGCAGGTTGAGGCGGCATTGGATTTTTCCGACGAGGATGATGTCGGGGATGCATCAGCTGTCCGCGCACATTTGGCAACGCTGGCAGACGAGATGGCAAGTCTCTTGGCCGAGCCGGGTGCAGAGCGGTTGCGCGATGGGATTCGCGTTGTTCTTGCTGGCCCCCCGAATTCAGGAAAATCGAGCGTTTTCAATGTATTAGCAAATCGTGAGGCGGCGATTGTCTCTGATATAGCCGGCACGACGCGCGACAGGATCGAGGCAGTCATTGCGTTGGACGGCGTGCCTTTCGTCTTGATCGACACAGCCGGCTTGCGGGAAAGCGACGATGCCATTGAGGCCATTGGTGTGGCCCGCGCCGAAGATGCCCTGGCATCCGCCGATGTCATACTCTGGCTCGGGGACGCGGCGAGCACCCCTTCTGGTGCACTGCTCGTGGCCGCCAAATCGGACCTGGACGCGGGACGGCCCGGCCTTCCGGTATCCGTCGTGTCGGGCGAAGGCATCGCACAGCTGAAGTCTGAACTGCTGGCGCGCGCGCGCGGTCTGCTGCCCAAGCCGGGCGCTCTCGCACTCAATCATCGCCACAAATCCATTTTGCGTGCAGTCACGGATTCGCTGTCGCGGGCGGCAACCGAAGATGATCTCCTGATCGTTGCCGAGCACCTCCGCCAGGCGCGAAGTGAGCTGGACCGGTTGACCGGTCGTTCCGGCGTGGAAGATATGCTCGACGCATTGTTTGGCAGCATGTGTATCGGGAAATAGGATGTTTCACGTGAAACAGGTTGGCAATCTGCCTCTGCGGGCGTAGCGGCGCGATCATGCAGCGTTTCGATGTCATTGTCGTTGGTGGAGGCCATGCGGGCTGCGAAGCAGCGGCGGCGGCCGCCAGGATGGGTGCGCGCACCGCGCTTGTGAGCTTTCGGCGTGACCAGATTGGAGCCATGTCCTGCAATCCGGCGATCGGCGGGCTCGGCAAGGGACATCTCGTGCGAGAGGTCGACGCGTTCGACGGGATTATCGCGCGCGCCGCCGACGCGGCGGCGATTCACTACCGGATGCTCAACGCGTCAAAAGGAGCCGCAGTTCAGGGCCCCCGGATTCAGGCGGACAGGAAGCTTTTCAAGGCCGCCATTCATCGCCTGCTCGACGCGCAGGCTGGCCTGGAAATCATCGAGGCGGAGGCCGCATCGCTGAGATTTGATGGAGAGCGCGTCACGGGTCTGGTTCTCGGATCCGGAGAGCAACTCGCGGCCCGTTCGATTGTCCTGGCCACGGGCACCTTTCTCAATGGCAAGATGTTCTGCGGAGAATCCCAGACGGTTGGCGGCCGAGTGGGAGAGGCGGCCTCGATTTCCCTTGGAGCACAATTGCGCGATCGCAAGTTGCCGCTGGGGCGGCTCAAGACAGGCACGCCACCACGCCTTGATGGGCGCACGATTGATTGGGCGGTGCTCGAGTCCCAGCCGTCTGATGAGGCAAGCTGGACGTTCTCGGACCTCAATGTTTCACGTGAAACACCGCAACTTTTCTGTGCAATCACGCGCACCAACAGCCGCACTCACGATGTGATCCGCAAGAATCTCGATCGGTCTCCGCTCTTCGCAGGGCATATCGAGGGGCAGGGTCCGCGTTATTGTCCTTCGATTGAAGACAAGATCCACCGCTTTGGGGACAGGGACGGACACCAGATTTTCCTTGAGCCCGAGGGATTGGATTGCACGCTCGTCTATCCCAATGGAATTTCGACGTCTCTTCCAGCGGATGTGCAACTAGATTTTCTTCGGACAATCAAGGGCCTTGAACGGGTCGAGATCGCGCAGCCCGGCTATGCGGTTGAATATGACCATGTCGACCCGCGCGCTTTGCTCCCGACGCTGGGACTGAAGGACATTGAGGGGCTGTTCTGCGCCGGGCAGATTAACGGGACAACCGGATACGAAGAGGCCGCTGCGCAGGGTCTGGTGGCAGGGTTGAATGCCGCCGCACAAGCGCTTGGGAGACCGCCCATCCTCTTCGATCGGGCCTCATCCTATATCGGCGTGATGATTGATGACCTTGTTTTGCAAGGCATTACTGAGCCTTACCGGATGCTCACGGCGCGTGCGGAGTATCGTTTGCGGCTCCGATCGGACAATGCCGCGACGCGCCTCACGCCGCTGGCCATTGACGTCGGTTGCGTTGAACTTGCGCGGCGCAACTGGTTTGAGCGCTACCGCTCGGAACGCGCTGCGCTGATCAATCTGCTCAAAGGCACGATGGAACGCGATCCGCGCAGGACGAACGGCGACAGGCATTCCCTGTTCGATCTCATTCGCATTGCTGGGCTGGATGCCGAGAGCCTCAAAGTCATGCTTCCCGAAGTGTCAGACTGGCAGCCAACCATCGTCGCAGAAGTTATCGAGGATGCGCGTTACGCGCCCTATGTCGCCCGTCAGGAGGCCGAGATTCGGGCAATGAGGGCCAATGAGACGATAAGGCTTGGCGATTTGATCGACTATCGCGCGATTGCAGGGCTTTCGAATGAAATGGTCGAACGGCTTGAGGCCGCGCGCCCCGCAACGCTTGGAGCCGCCGAGCGGATCCGCGGCATTACGCCAGCGGCCCTTGCCGCAATCCTCGTGAACGCAAGACGGGCAGCTGCATGACTGAAGACGAAGCCAGGGAATGGCTGATTCGTCATTTCGATGTTTCACGTGAAACAATGATCAGGCTTGAGGCGTTTGGCGCGGCCGTAATTCAGGAAAACCAGAATCAGAATCTGATCAGTGCTGCGACTGTTTCCAGTATCTGGAGCCGCCACATTCTTGATTCCGCTCAGCTGCTTCGCCTTGGCCCGACCGTTGATACTTCGCTTCCCTGGCTAGACCTTGGAACAGGGGCCGGATTTCCCGGCATGATCGTAGCAATCCTCGCAGACTATCCCATCACTCTGGTCGAATCGCGGCGGAAGCGCTTCGAATTCCTTGTGGATCAGGCCAAGTCTCTGGGTTTGACCAACGTCAGGGTGCATTGCGGGCGGCTTGAGACTCTGGAAACATTTCCGGTAGGCACGATATCTGCGCGCGCATTTGCGCCCTTGCGCAAACTTCTGGGACTTGCCCACCGCTTTTCCACAGAAAAGACGCGTTGGCTGTTGCCGAAGGGCCGAAGCGTGCGCGAAGAACTGGAATCGGTCGCCAGTTCGTGGCAGGGTAGCTTTCAAGTGGAATCCAGCCAGACTGATGCCGACGCAGCGATTATCGTCGCGACAGGCGTAAGACCGAGGAAAAGAGCCCGATGATCCGAATTGCCGTTGCAAACCAGAAAGGTGGCGTCGGGAAGACCACGACGGCAATCAATGTTGCGACCGCCCTGGCAGCGACCGGTTGGAGAGTCTTGCTGGTCGACCTTGATCCGCAGGGAAATGCATCGACGGGGCTCGGTATTCATCAGGCGGAGCGTGTGCGCTCAAGCTATGACTTGCTGCTTGGCGAATGCGGGCTTGCCGATGCGGTAATCGCCACCCGCATTCCACGACTGGATCTCATAGCGTCAACGCCTGATCTGTCCGGGGCGGAAATTGAACTGGTCGAGTTCGAACAGCGGACGCATCGCCTGTTGACTGCGCTCGAAACGGCACCCCCGGGCAAATGGGATATTGCGCTGTTCGATTGCCCGCCGTCTCTTGGTCTTCTGACATTGAATGCAATGGTTGCGGCGCAATCACTGCTCGTTCCCCTCCAATGCGAATTTTTCGCGCTTGAGGGATTAAGTCAATTATTACAGACAGTTGAGAGAATAAGAGGCCGCTTCAATCCCACGCTTTCGATTCTTGGCGTTGCGCTTACCATGTATGATCGCCGAAACCGCCTGACCGAGCAAGTGGCTCAAGATGTGCGCACCTGCCTCGGCAAGGCCGTGTTTGAGACAGTGATTCCGCGCAATGTCCGCCTCTCTGAAGCGCCAAGCCATGGTCTGCCGGCGCTGATCTATGATCACAAATGTCCGGGCTCGGAAGCCTATATGGCGCTGGCCCGCGAACTGATCGGACGGCTACCGCGGCAGAAGGCGGCAGCGTGAGCGAGGAAACGCCCGCCACCCCCCTGAAGAAGCGACCGACCGGTCTCGGCAGGGGCCTGTCCGCGTTGTTGGGCGAGATCGAGCGGGAAGCACCGGTATCGCTCGAGGGAAATACGCCCGATGGAGTTCGCATGGTCGATGTCAATCGACTGCGACCGCTTCCCAACCAGCCGCGCAAGACGTTCAAGGATGATGCCCTTGATGAACTGGCGGAATCGATCAAGTCGCGGGGCATGCTCCAGCCTATTGTTGTGCGCGATCCGGAGCATGATGGGCATTATGAAATCATTGCGGGCGAACGCCGCTGGCGTGCAGCGCAAAGAGCGCAGATTCATCAAGTTCCTGTAATAATTAGAGAATTTGACGACGTTACCGCGCTTGAAATTGCGATCATCGAGAATATTCAGCGTGAACAGCTCAACGCCTGGGAAGAGGGGGAGGCCTATCGCCGGCTGATCGATGATCATGGGCATACTCAGGAAGCCCTTGGCCGGATTGTCGGCAAGTCGCGCAGCCATGTCGCAAACCTCATGCGGCTGCGCAATCTGCCCTTGCCGGTGCACGACTGGCTGACAGCTGGCGAGATCACAATGGGTCATGCCCGGGCGCTGCTGGGGGCGGAGGATCCATTGTCGCTGGGGCGGATGATCGTCCAGCGGGGCTTATCGGTGCGTGACACCGAGCGGCTTATCAAAAAGGCGAAAGCACCGGCCCGCGCGCGCAGTGCCCGGTCCGGCGACCGGGTTGGAGATCCCGACCTTTTGGCGCTCGAACGGCAGCTGACCGACATGCTGGGCCTGAAGGTCAAGATCAATCATCAGGCGCGCTCGGGAACGATGACGCTCTCTTATTCTTCGCTTGAACAGCTCGACATGATTTGCCAGCGGTTGAGCGGCGAACCGATCTAACTATCCGAACGGTCCAGGGCCCGCTCCATCAGCCACACACGGATGGCGCTCGCGAGATTCGGAGGATTGTCGCGTTCAATGCGCTGAGCATCGATCTGGGCAATGAGGGCATTGAGCGGCAGAGACTGGCTTTCGGCAGACGACTTGAGCGCTTGCCAGAACACCGGCTCGAGGCTGATCGAGGTTTCATGGCCTGCAATCGTGACCGAGCGCTTGACTGGCCCTGTCATCAATACATGTGTTGCCCGCCGTTGATCGACATGGTCGACCCGGTGATGAATCCGCCCTCTTCGGAGCATAAAAAGGCAACGCCGCGCGCAATCTCGCTGGCCTGACCTAGCCGCCCGACCGGAATCTTGGCGACAATCTTGGCAAGCACGTCCCCCGGGACAGCCGCGACCATATCCGTGTCGATATAACCAGGAGCAATGGCATTGACAGTTACGCCAAATTTCGCGCCTTCCTGCGCCAGTGCCTTGGTAAACCCGTGAATACCGGATTTGGCCGCAGCATAGTTCACCTGGCCATATTGCCCCGCCTGTCCATTGATGGATCCGATGTTGACAATGCGACCCCAGCCTCTGTCCTTCATGCCTGCAAATGTTGCCTTGGCCATGTTGAAGCAGCCACCCAGATTGGTATCGATCACCTCTTTCCAGGCTTCATAGCTCATCTTGAGGAGTGTGCCGTCGCGCGTGATGCCGGCATTGTTGACGACAACATCAATCGGGCCAAGATCCGCAGCAACCTTGGCGCAGCCTTCCAGGCAGGCGGCATGATCGGCCACGTCCCATTGGTATGCAGGGATGCCCGTACGCTCGGTAAACCCCTTGGCGCGCTCGGCATTGCCGGCATAGTTGGCGGCAACCTTGAAGCCGGCGTCCTTGAGCGCGATACAGATCGCCTCTCCAATGCCTCGCGTTCCCCCGGTTACAATTGCCACCTTGCCCATCATGCCGTTCCTTCGTTGACTTTCGGCAAGATTAGGGAGCCGTTAGCCAACCCGCAAGTTCACGCGAAAGTAAAGTCGAGAGCATGGAAATAGCAGGAACACTGTCATTGAGGCAGGGCAGATAGGCAAAATCGGTTCCGCCCGCTTCAATGAACGATTCGCGCCCGCGAATGGCCAGTTCCTCCAGTGTTTCAAGATTGTCTGCTGCAAATCCCGGCGCGATGATTGCGATCTTGCGGACACCGCTCTGTGGCAGGTTGGAAAGTGTCGCATCGGTGGCCGGTTCGAGCCATTTGGCGCGGCCAAGGCGGGACTGGAAGCTGATTTTCAGCTCGCGTCCCAACGCCTCGGACAGGAGGCGCGCCGTCTTCATGCACTGGCAGTAGTAAGGATCGCCAAGATCGAGTGTGCGTGCGGGCAGCGAATGAAAGCTGGCGATGATCGTGTCAGGTACGAATGGCAAAGCAGCCAGCCCTTTGGCCACGCTGGCTTCGAGAGCGCCGATGTAGGCCGGGTCATCATAATATGGCGGCAGGACGCGGAGGCTGGGCTGCCAGCGCATCTCGGCAAGGGCCGCAGCAGCTGCGTCGAACACGGTTGCGGTCGTTGCGCTTGAATATTGCGGGTAAAGTGGTGCGAGGAGGATGCGGTCACATCCGGCGGCCTGAAGCGCGGTAAGCCGATCGCCGATCGACGGCTGGCCATAGCGCATTGCCCAGTCGACAACCACCTCGCTGCCCAAAGCCGTCTGGACCCCCGCTGCTTGCCGTCGGGTGATGGCAACCAGCGGAGAGCCCTCCTCTGTCCAAATCTGTGCATAGGCATGTGCGGACCGTCTTGGTCGCGTCGTCAGCACAAATCCACGCAGGATGGGCTGCCAAAGCAGGGGCGGAATCTCGACGACGCGCCGGTCGGAGAGAAATTCCTTCAGATAGGTGCTCACCGCTGCTGTTGTCGGCGCTTCAGGCGACCCGAGATTGATCAGCAGCACGCCAATGCGGCCGCTTTGCACCGGGGGATGATCGGCAGGGCGCGCCATCAGAAATTCGCCGGAGAAAGAGGCAAGTTTCGGATCCGGCGTCCGCTGCCTGCAAAAAGGGCATTTGCAATGGCCGGAGCCACAGCCGGCACTCCAAGCTCCCCGGCACCACCAGGTGCAGCATTGCTGGCAATCAGCTCAACCGAAATTTCCGGCATATCCGCAAGCTTGGGCAAGCCCAGGTCGCGCAAGCGCAACGGCCGGGCCAACCCTCGGTCTATTGCGATGGAATTGCCGACCGCCGCGCCCATGCCGAACAGAAGCCCCCCTTCGATCTGCTGTCGCGCAATGTCCGGATTAATGACGCGTCCGACATCTGCGACAGCGACCAGCCGGCTGACCCGGACGCGCTGGCTCTCGTCGAGCTGCGCTTCTGCGAGTACGGCAATATGGCTTCCCGCCATGGAATGACAGGCAAGGCCCTGGCTCGTGCCCTGGCCGCCGCCTTCCCAGCCCGCTTTGGTTGCCACTTTGGACAAGCACAAGGCAAGCCGGGGGTTGCCGCCGAGCATTGCCATCCGGAAGGAAAAGGGTTCGACACCGCTTTCGCGGGACAGTTCATCGATGAAACATTCATTGAAAAAGGCTGTGTAGCTGTGGGCCCTGCCGCGCCAGGGGCCAGTCGGCACACCAATGTCCGCCGGATGATGGTCAACGCCGAAGTTCTCGATTGCATAGCTCGGTGCGGCGCCTTCCACGGCGTGAAGGTGGGGCCTTCCCGCATGGTAAAGGCGCGCGTCATTGGGAGACCGACCGCCCAAGGTGCGCGTTCGCATTTCACCAAGTCCATTCGGCGTTGCAATCTGGGCCAGCCAGCCGTCGATATGTCCTGCACGGCCGAGGCGCGCCGTCATGCGCGCCCGCGCGGCCGGGCGGAACGGCTCGTGCATCAGATCCTCCGCCCGCGACCAGGTCAATTGAACCGGGCGTTTGAGCTTGAGCGCCAGAATTGCGACTTGCCCGGCAATCTCGACCTCGTATTTCCGCCCGAATGATCCGCCAATGAGCATGGGATGCACGGTGACATCTTCCGGGTCGAGCCCGATCGCCCGTGCTGCAGAATCGCGCGCCAGACCCGGCAACTGGGTGGCGATCCAAAGCTGGAGCCCGCCATTCGCCAGGGTGGCCGTTGCGCTCAGCGGCTCAAGGGCTGCGTGCGGCGCCAGCCCGACCGTATATTCAGCTGACGAGACATGGGCATTGGCCAGGGCTGTATCCACATCGCCTGCTTCGGCGACGCGGGTGCCTTGGTCGGCCAGCGCATTGACAAGCGCACGGTCCATTGCGCGGTCGCTTGCAAATCGATCCCGATTGCGAAACCTGGGGCGCATCGCATCGAGCGCTCGATTGGCCGCCCACCAGTTGGTCGCAACTGCGGCAACCCATCGCTCATGCTCCACAATATCGAGCACACCGAAAATCCGGTCGGCGGCGGCCTTGTCAACCGATTGCAGGATCGAATCGCCCAATGGCCCCTGCCGGATCGAGGCAAAAACCATGTCCGGAAGCCGGATATCAGCCGCAAAATTGGCGGAGCCATCAAGTTTTGCCGGAATGTCCAGCCGGTTCATGCCCCGCCCGGTGATCCGGTTGAGGCCACCATTCGTCCGCAGGGGAATGTCCTTGGGCAGGCTTTCGCGAGCGGCTTCTTCAGCGAGTTCTCCAAAGCGCAAGCGATCATCGCCGCGCGTCACAAAGCCTCCTTCGGTGTCGCAGGCCTGCCAGTCCGCGTCCCAGCGACGTGCGGCGGCCTGACACAGAAGTGCACGTGCCGCCGCCCCGGCCTGTCGTGCGACCAGTTCGTACCCCCGAACAGTGGAGGATCCGCCTGTGGCCTGCACCTTTTCTTCGGGCCACCAGCCTTCGTGCCAGTCTTCGGCAAAAACAGCGTTTGCATAGACGGGATTGAGCGGCGCTGGCTCTACGGCAATCGTGCGCCAATCGGCTCCCAGCTCATCGGCGATGATTTGCGGAATGACTGTGTAGCTGCCCTGGCCCATCTCGACCTGTGGCACGACAACGGTCACATGGCCGTCCGTGCCGATCTTGAGCCATGCGTTGAAAATGCTCTCGCCCTCTGCGGCGACGAGGTTCGGCGGATAGGCGCGCGGCCAGAGCGCCCAGCCGATCGCCAGCCCGCCACCAATTGCTGCCCCTGCCAGCAAGGATCGCCGTGAAAACTCCATCCATGCGGGCTTAAGGCCTGATTGACCGAGGGGGAAGCCCCGGGGATGGAATTCAGGCAATTGGAGTCTTTGGTCGAAGGCCCGCTATTTCAGGGTGCTGTTTACCCGCGCGCCTTGGCCCAGATTTCGCGATAATCCTTGCGCAGCGAGACCTTGTCGATTTTTTCCGTTCCCAGGCGTGGGAGAGGATCCGAAGAGATCCAGACTTGTTGCGGCACCTTGAACGCGGCGAGTTGGCTTCCAAGATAGGTTGTGAGGTCCTCTGCCGTCACGCTCTGGCCCGGGTGGCAATAGACAACGGCGCCGACAACTTCGCCCAGTCGCTCATCGGGCAGACCAAAGACGCACGCTTCGGCAACGGCAGGATGCTTGTAGATTTCGGCCTCGACTTCCTGGCAGGATATATTCTCGCCACCACGGATGATGATGTCCTTCTTGCGGTCTACAATGAACAGATAATTGTCGGCATCAAGGTAGCCGATGTCGCCCGTGCGGAAATATCCGTCTGACGTCATGCAGTCGGCTGTGGCATCGGGCCGGTTCCAATAACCGCTGAAAAGCGCCACGGAACGGATCGAGACTTCGCCCCGTTCGCCCTGGGGCACCGATTTCCCGGCGTCGTCGAGAATGGCAAGATCGACAAGTGGCTTGGATGGCGCCCCGGTGCTGTTGGGCTTTTCCAGATAGTTGGTCGAAAAGATTCCCGCGCCAATCGCGTTGGTCTCAGTGAGGCCGTAGCCCAGGGCAGGCGGAGCCGTCGGGAATTCTTCGACAAGTCGGCGAACATGATCAACCGGGCGCGGCGCACCGCCGCCAGCAAGCCCCTGCAGAGACGACAGGTCATATTTGTGACGGTCCGGGTGCGTGAGCAATTCGAAGCTCATCAGGGGCACGCCCGTGAAATTGGTGATCTTCTCGCGCTGGATCAGTTCCATTGCGGTGACGGCGTTCCATTTGGGCATCATCACGATCTTGCGGCCGATGGCAAAGCTGACGAGCATGATGGGCACTTCGCCGGTCACGTGAAACAGGGGCACCGTCAGCAATGATGCATGCGGAGGGCGATCGGGGCCGATGGCTCCGTCCTCCGTTGCAAGGCGCAGCATCACCAAGGCCTGCACGATGTAGTTGAACGTGCCCTGGATGACGGCGCGGTGCGTTGAAAAGGCCCCTTTCGATTGGCCCGTCGACCCTGATGTGAAGAGGATGGTTGCCAGATCGTCGCCCGTGATTTCCGGCAGCGGCGTGTCAGCACCACCGCCGCTTGCGAGCAAGGGAGCCATGGCCTGATCGATTGGCTGGGAGATATCGAGTGTGACGATCCTTGCGCTGCCCTTGTATCCCACCTCTTCGAGCCGCTTTGCGCGCGGCGCGTCGACAAAGACAATGGTTGCTTCGACGTCGTCAATGCCGGCCGCCAACTCTGGCCCCTGCCACCAGCCGTTGAGGAGGGTTGCACAGCCGCCGGCCATCAGGATGGCCATATAGAGCACGACCCATGAGGGCGCATTGCGCATGGCGATCCCGATCCGGTCCCCGCGCTTGACCCCATAGCCGTCGATCAGGGCGCCGGCGACCTTGCGGGCAGCGGCATAGGTCTGGGCGAAGCTCAGTCGTTCCTCTCCATCGACAAGGAAGGTCGTATCGCCATGCTGGGCGCAGAAATACGCAAAATAATGTGTGAGTGCCGGAGGTGCGGCTGCGATCATCGGCAGGTCGACCCCGTGCTGGCGGTATGTCGTCAACGGCATGGGGCCGTCGGCGCTTGTCAGTTCGGCAGTCGCCTTTTCGAGGCGCAGGTCCAACTCAGATGGCATCGTCTCTCTCTTCCTCTTGGTCTTCTTGTTTGGCCCCTCTATGGAGGGGAAAATTGCTGGGGAAAAGCCTTGATCCTGCCGTTACTTGCTGACGCTACGTCCGCCATCCGTTATGACCAGCTGGGGCTCTCCCCGATTGCTCTGGACCTCGGGTTTTTCAAGCTTCGCTGGTATAGCCTTGCCTATATTGCGAGCATTCTCGTCGGCTGGTGGTATCTGCTGAAGCTCATTGCACAGCCCGGCGCCCCGATGGCCCGGCGCCATGCCGATGACTTCGTCTTCTATGCAACGCTCGGCATTATCGTGGGCGGGCGGCTGGGCTATTGCCTTTTCTACAAGCCGGAGATTTTCCTCACGCCGCTGGATGTGTTCAAGCTTTGGGAGGGAGGCATGTCGCTGCACGGCGGCACGTTGGGGACGCTGATCGCGATTGGCTGGTTCACGCGACGCAACAAGCTGAGCTTCATTCGCTTCTGCGACTATATTGCGTGCGCCACCCCATTCGGTCTGTTCTTCGTCCGTCTGGCCAATTTCGTGAATGGAGAGCTTTGGGGCCGACCAACCGATGTGCCCTGGGCCATGATCTTTCCGGCGACCGGTGACGAAATTGCCCGCCACCCGAGCCAGCTTTACGAGGCAGGACTGGAAGGGCTCCTGTCCTTTGCGGTGCTCTGGTTGCTGTTCTGGAAGTCTGACGCGCGGTATTTTCCGGGGCGCCTGTTCGGGATGCTCGCCCTTCTCTATGGCTCGGTGCGCTTCGGGCTTGAATTCCTGAGGGAGCCCGATGTTGGTGTGACCGGCCTGTTCGGCCTGACGATGGGGCAGACATTGTGCGTGCCGATGATCCTTCTGGGAGTTTATCTCATAGCGACATCAAAGGCGCGTCGCGACCGGGTGGAAGCCGTTGCCGGAACAGCCAGCGTCGCCTGAACCGCATCTGCCTGAACGTCTGGCGCGCGCCATCACGCTTGGCGGGCCGATTCCGGTCGCGCAATTCATGGCAGCGGCCAACGCGCATTACTATGCGACGCGCGATCCGCTTGGCGCGGGCGGCGATTTCATCACCGCGCCGGAAATCAGCCAGATGTTCGGCGAATTGCTCGGCGCCTGGTGTGCGGACCTCTGGGTGCGCGCCGGAAAGCCTCAGATCCGCTATGTCGAATTGGGCCCGGGGCGCGGGACACTCGCCGCCGACGCGTTGCGAGCGATGGCAAGTGCCGGGCTGCGGCCACCGGTCCATTTCGTTGAAACGAGTCCGGTGCTTCGCGCGCTGCAGGCAGAGCGCATTCAGGGCGCGCATTTTCATGATAATGTCAGCAGCCTGCCGGACGATTGCGCCTTGCTGGTCATTGCCAATGAATTCTTTGACGCGCTGCCGGTCTATCAGCTTGTCAAAGCCAGCGATGGCTGGCGCGAGCGGCGGGTTGCATGCCAGGATGTGATGTTCTTGCCCGTCGCCGGAAAGCATGTGCCTGAAAGCGTGATTCCCGACGGCCTGCAGGAGGCTCCCGCCGGAAGTATCATCGAAAGTTCGCCCGCAGCTGTTGCAATCGCGCGCGCGATGGCGACGCGCCTTGTGAAGCAGGGGGGCGCTGCGCTGATTGTCGACTATGGCTATGATGGACCGGCCATTGGTGAAACGCTTCAGGCCATGAAGGGCCATGCCTTTGCCAATCCCTTTGAAGCGCCCGGCGAACACGACCTGACAGCCCATGTCGATTTCACGGCGCTCGGGGCAATTGCAACGCTTGCCGGCGCTGCGGTTCGCGGCCCGATTGCTCAGGGTGACTTTCTGGGTGGCCTGGGCATTGCAGAGCGCGCGGCGATGCTGGCGCGCGCGAATAGCCATGAAGGTGAAAAACTGGCGGACGCGCATCGCCGCCTGACAAGCCCGGCAGAGATGGGCAGCCTGTTTCGCGCCATGGCCATCGTTTCGCCCGATTGGCCGGAACCGGCCGGATTCTGATGGAGAAGGAAATGGAACCGGTCGAGGTAATCTCCGCACAGGCGATGGCAGGGCTGCCGCATGGCTTTCTTGGCCGACTTGGCGGTGCTTCAACCGGGCTTTACGCCGGCCTCAATGTCGGGCTGGGTTCGGAGGACGATCAGGCTGTGATCAAGGAAAACCGCAGGCGCGCTGTCGAAGCCGTGTTGCCGGGAGCCGCATTGGTCACGCTCCACCAAATTCATTCAGCAGACGCTGTTTTGGCAGAAAAGCCATGGCCCGACGACGCACGGCCGCACGCCGATGCACTGGCCACCGACCGGCCCGGATTGCTGCTTGGCGTCTTGACGGCAGATTGTACGCCCGTCTTGTTCGCCGACATGGAGGCCGGCGTCGTGGGTGCCGCGCATGCCGGATGGAAGGGCGCGCTGGGGGGCGTAACCGATTCGACCATTGCAGCCATGGAGAAACTGGGCGCGTCTCGCGACCGGATCGTTGCAGCCATCGGCCCCGTGATCGCCAGAAGCTCTTATGAGGTCGACGATGGCTTTGCGCAGCGCTTCGAAGCCGCCGATCCCGCCAATGAACGCTTCTTCTCGCCGGGTCGCGTGGGCCACCAGCAATTCGATCTCGAAGCCTATGTGGCCGCGCGGTTGGCAGCCGCCGGAATCGGTCGCGTCGAGATACTGGGACTGGACACCTATGCCGATCCGGATCGATTTTTCAGCTTCCGCCGGGCAACCCACCGCGGAGAACCCGGTTATGGTCGACAGATTTCGCTGATCGGGCTTCCGGGCTGACGCTCTTTCCGCTAGGCCGCATAATAATATTACGGTTTTCGGAAAGCAAATTACATGACTGATGATACGCAACGCCGCCGACCCAAGGCGAGTGTCCGGGCAATCGGCAATCGCAGGCTCCAGCCAAATACGCTCATGATGGGGCATGGTTTCGACCCGGCTCTCTCTGAAGGGTCGCTCAAACCGCCGATCTTTCTCACCTCGACCTTTGTCTTCGAAAATGCGGCGGCCGGTAAACGCCATTTCGAAGGCGTGACGGGAAAACGGCCCGGGGGCGCCGAAGGCCTGGTCTATTCGCGGTTCAACGGACCGAACCAGGAGATTGCCGAGGACCGGCTGGGCGTGTGGGAAGATGCTGAAGATGCCCTGACCTTTTCCAGCGGCATGTCCGCCATTGCGACCGTGCTGCTGGCCTTTGTCCAACCGGGCGACGTGATTGTCCATTCGGCGCCGCTCTATGCAGCAACGGAAACGCTGATTGGTCGCATCCTTGGAAAGTTCGGGGTCAAATGGCTCGACTTTCCGGCGGGCGCCACGCCGGAGGAGATTGATGCTGTGGTGGAGAAGGCACAGGCTCTCGGCCGCGTTGCCCTGATCTATCTCGAAAGCCCGGCCAACCCGACCAATGTCCTCGTCGATGTCGAAGCCGTGGCCCATGTCCGTGACACCCGGTTCGGAACGGGCGAGGATCGTCCCCCGATCGTGATCGACAATACCTTCCTCGGGCCACTCTGGCACAAGCCACTGGCGCATGGCGCAGACATTGTCGTCTACAGTCTCACTAAATATGCCGGTGGTCACAGCGATCTTGTCGCGGGCGGTGCGCTGGGATCGAAGGCACATATCAACACCATCCGGTCGATGCGCAACACGATCGGGACGATCCTTGATCCCAACAGTGCGTGGATGTTGCTGCGAAGCCTTGAAACGCTTGAACTGAGAATGAGCCGCGCCGGGGAAAATGCCGCGAAGATCTGCGCCTGGCTCAAGGACCAGCCCAAGGTGGAAAAGATCGTCTATCTGGGCTTCCCCGAGAATGAGCGCCAGGCTGATATCTACCGGCGCCACTGCACGGGCGCGGGTTCAACCTTCTCGCTCTATCTGAAAGGCGGCGAACGCGAGGCCTTTGCCTTTCTCGACGCGCTGAAGATCGCCAAGCTCGCCGTCAGTCTGGGCGGGACGGAAACATTGGCCAGCTGCCCCGCCGCGATGACGCACCTGTCTGTACCCGACGATCGCAAGGCCGCACTTGGCATCACGCCGAACATGGTGCGAATCTCGATCGGGGTCGAGGATGCGGATGATCTGATCGCGGATTTCGAACAGGCTCTTGCGGAAATATGATCCCTATCAAGACCGATAATTATCCTATATGGCACATTTTACTTGACATCGTGACGCTATTTGGGACATAAGGAGCAAAGTCGGGAATTCCGGGTCGACTCAATCCCAGTCCAGAATTGTCCATCCGCGCTTCGTCGCCAGCGACCGCAACGTGCCGTGAGGGTTGGCGGCGAAGGCCTCGTCTGCCCATTCAAGGCAGGGCGCGTCCGAGGCGTGATCCGAATAGAAACGGATGTAGGTGTGTTCCCGGGCGATGGACTGGGCCTTCATCCAGTCCTTGACCATCGCAAGCTTGGCCTCACCGTAGCAATTTTCTCCCGCAATCTTCGGGGTGACGTCATGATTGACCGGCGTCGGCTGCGTGGCGACTGCGTCGGTTCCAAGCAATCGGGCCACTTGCGACACGTAAAAGGCATAGGAGGCACTGGCGATGACAATGCGATACCCGTCGGCCCGATCGGCATCGATCCGGTCCAGCGCCGCCCGAAACACATTGCGTGTGAGGGTCCGGCCGGCAAATCCGGCGGAAATCCGCGCCAGCGCCGCAGCATCGATCCGCCCGCCCAACATCAATGAAAGGTTGATTTCCTTCAACTGCGCGCGGTTGAGCAGCTTCAGGCCATAGGCCAGGATCGTGACAACAAGTGCAGGTGCCAGCACAATCCGCCAGGGCTTGTAGCGCCAGGTGGCATAGAACAGGAACGGCCCGAACGTCGCCTGTCTCGTGATTGTCTTGTCCATGTCGTAAATTGCGATGCGCTGCATGATTTCGCCATAATGGCATTGCAGCTTGCCCGTAAGCAACGAATGCAGCAGTGTTTGACGATTATGCCGGAACCGGACATTCTCAAGGCCGATTTTGTAGAGGACATGGACGGTGATGTGCCGGTCCTGCGCTTCACTGGCCGTTTGACGCTGCCGCGTCTGGATGACTTGCCACGCCGGCTGGAAGGCCTCGGCAGGTCGCCCAAGCGGATCGACCTGACGCACATCCAGCGGATCGACACGGTCGGCGCCTGGATTGTTCACAAGCTCGCGACGGAGAATGACGCCGAAATCGTCGGGCTAGACGCCAATGGCCAGACCCTCCTGCGTCAGGTGGAACGTTCCGACAAGCCCGTTCTGATGCGACCGGAGCCATTCAATCCGTTCCTGCGCGTGCTGGATGAAATTGGCGATGCGACCGTGATTGCCGCGCAGACGATGCTGGGGCTGCTGTCTTTCTTTGGCGCGATCCTGATCGCAACCTGGTCAGTCATTCGCCATCCGCATCGTTTCAGGATCAACGCCGTGATCCAGCGGTTCGAACTTGTCGGGGTCAAGGCCCTCTTCATTGTCGGGCTGATGAGCTTCCTGATCGGTATTGTGATTGCACAACAAGGCGCCGTGCAGCTTCGCCAGTTTGGCGCCGAATCACTGACCGTGAACCTGATTGGCCGGATCACCACCCGGGAACTTGGCGTGCTGATGACCGCCATCATGGTCGCGGGCCGGTCGGGCTCTGCCTTTGCAGCACAGCTTGGAACGATGAAGCTGACCGAGGAAGTCGATGCGATGCGCACGATCGGTGTTTCGCCCATCGAAGCGCTTGTTCTGCCCCGCCTGCTGGCAACAACGCTGATGATGCCGCTGCTCGGCTTCTTCTCGATGATCGTTGCGATGATCGGCGGCGGGATTTTCTGCTGGCTTTCGCTCGACCTTCCTCCGCTGACCTATATCCAGCGGTTGCGCGAAGTCATCCCGATGACCGATCTGTGGGTCGGACTGACCAAGGCCCCGGTCTTTGGGGCGATCATTGCGATTTCGGGATGCTTTCAGGGCATGCAGGTCAAGGGAAATGCCGAAGAGGTCGGCCTGAGAACAACCTCTGCCGTGGTGCAGGCCATCTTCCTCGTCATTGTCCTCGATGCCTTTTTTGCTGTCTTTTTCACGTCGATCGGTTGGGATTGATGAACAGGGACGATCCCATTGCCATCCGCGTGCGGGGCCTGAAGAACAGCTTCGGGCCGCAGGTCGTGCATGAAGGGCTGGACCTCGATGTACGCAACGGCGAAATCCTGGGTGTTGTCGGCGGATCCGGGACCGGCAAATCGGTGCTGATGCGCTCGATCATTGGCCTGCAGCATCCCGATGAAGGCGAAGTCCTTGTCTTTGGCGAATCCATGCTGGACAAGGACGAACTCGAGGCACTCGATATCCGGCGACGCTGGGGCGTGCTGTTTCAGGGGGGTGCCCTGTTTTCGACCTTGACCGTGGCCGAGAATATCCAGGTGCCGCTCCGGGAATATTATCCCGGGCTTTCGGAATCGCTGCTCGATGAAATTGCAGCCTACAAGGTGGTCATGTCAGGCCTGCCGCCCGACGCGGGGCCGAAATACCCTGCCGAGCTGTCCGGGGGCATGCGCAAGAGGGCCGGTCTGGCCCGCGCCCTGGCGCTGGACCCGACCCTTTTGTTTCTCGATGAACCGACAGCGGGACTCGATCCCATCGGGGCGGCCGCGTTCGATTCGCTGACGCAGAGCTTGCAGAAGACGCTTGGCTTCACGGTCTTTCTGATCACGCACGATCTCGATACGCTTTATGCTATATGCGACAGGGTGGCCGTGCTGGCAGACAGGAAAGTGATCGGCGTCGGCACGATTCCGGAGTTGCTGGCCATGGATCATCCCTGGATACAGGAATATTTCAACGGACCCCGCGGGCGCGCAGCAACCGCGGCGGTTGATCGCAACAGCGAAACAAGGGCATGATGCGCTGATGGAGACACGTTCCAACCATATCCTTGTCGGCGGGGTCGTGCTCGGCCTGCTGGTCGCGCTTGCCGGATTCATTGTCTGGCTTGCCGGGATCAACGGCGGCCTCACCAAGAGCTATGATATTTTCTTCCAGCAATCTGTCGAAGGACTGTCTCAGGGCGGGACCGTGACCTATGCCGGCGTGCCCTCAGGCCAGGTCAAGCATATCGAACTTTGGCGTGACAATCCGGGATTTGTCCGTGTCCGCATCGAAGTGAAGAGCGAAACCCCGATCCTGCAGGGCACAACCGCAAGCCTTCAGGGCAGCTTTACCGGCCCGTCCTCCATCCTGCTTGATGGCGCGCTGAAAGGGGCCCCGCCGATTGCCGATATCGGTCCTGCAGGGGCGCCGGTTATCCCGACCAAGCGGTCGGGGCTCGGCGCGCTCCTGAATAATGCGCCGCAATTGCTCGAACGCATTTCGACGCTGACCGAGCGGCTGACCGAATTGCTCAATGACAAGAACCAGAAAAGCCTGTCCGGCATTCTCGAAAACACCAACCGATTGACCGCGACCTTGGCGCGCAACGGTCCGCAGATCGAAGCGACGCTCGCCGAGACGCGCGCAACGATCAAATCGGCGGGCCTTGCGGCCGACGAACTCGCCAAACTGGCCGGGACGACCAACAGCCTGCTGGACAGTGACGGCCGGCCAATGGTTGTCGAACTGCGCAAGACAGCAACGCAGGCGCAGAAGAGCCTAGCCAGTCTTGACGCTGTTCTGAGCGAAGCCCGGCCGGGTGTGCAGACACTGTCCAACCAGACCATTCCCGAAATCGGGCAGCTCGTGCGTGATCTGCGAACCATGTCAGAGGCGCTGGGGTCTGTTGCGACAAAGCTGGATCAGGGAGGGGCAGGGGCCTTGATCGGTGCGCCGCAACTCCCTGACTACAAACCCGGGAGACGCGGCAAATGATGAGGACGTTTTCGGCGCTCGGCTT
The DNA here is from genome assembly GCA_046348625.1 of Sphingomonadaceae bacterium. Lineage (GTDB taxonomy): Bacteria > Pseudomonadota > Alphaproteobacteria > Sphingomonadales > Sphingomonadaceae > Aquisediminimonas. Next base: position 46,990 of record JAXMDX010000008.1, on the reverse strand, counting down.
GGGCCTCGCGCTTTCGGCATGTGTCAGCCTGGGCGGAAAGCCGCCTGAATCCTTGCTCACCCTGACTTCGGCAGCGCGGGTTGCGGCCGATGACATGCGCACGGCAGTGGCCGGCGAAGCCATCACCATCCATGTGCCCGTGGTGCCGCAGGCACTGGCGAGCAACCGCGTCCTGGTCATGAACGGTGCGACGGCTCTTGCCTATGTGAAGGACGCAGTCTGGGCCGAACCGCCTGCGCGCCTGTTTCAGCGCGTGGTCTCCGAAACCGTGGCCGCGAAGACGGGCCGGGTTGTGCTCGATGTTCGTCAGCTGGCGCTGGACCAGGGGACGCAAGTGACGGGGACATTGAGTGCTTTCGGGATTGACCCGGACTCGGGACCATCGGGGCAGGCGGTGGTGACCTATGATGCGGCCATGACGTCAGATCACGGCCGGACAGTGCGCACGCGTCGCTTCGAGGCACGCGTGCCGGTGAGCCAGATCAAACCTGAGTCTGTCAGCCGGGCCCTGAATGCTGCGGCAAACAAGGTCGCGGAAGACGTTGCGAGCTGGATTTCGGGTTAGCCCTCCTCGGGCAGGAGGAATTTCACCTTCCTTGTGGCAAAGTCGACCGAAACGCGCCGGAATGACCGCAAACTGTCAACGCCGAGCAGCATCGACGGCTTGCGCAAAAGGCCAAACAGCTTGAACGGGTGCGCATCGGCAAAGGCAATGGCCGCATTGCCCATCGAAACCCCACCGATCCGGAGCTTGTTGACCACAGTATATTCGGCATTTGTGGTCCGGCCCAGAACGTCGACCATGCCGATCGACTTGATCTCGGTTTCGGGGACGCGTTTGACAAGCAGGGTCCGCAACCTGGAATTGGCGATACTGTTCTGGGCTCCCGTATCGACCACCACCCAGATTTTCTGACCATTGGCATCGGCATCGACCATCACGAGCTGGCCGAGCCGCGTCTTGGCCGTCACGATGATCAGGTCGGAATCGAGCGGAACGGCTTCTTCGGGAACACTTGCCGGCTCGACGCGCATCGTGTTCGATTGGAAGTTCATGACAATGCGTTGATTCTTCAGGCTGTCGATGCCCAGTAATCCGTCTGCGCCGACATTGCGCCGCGGCAATGCCGCCGCCTCGACCCGCTTGGCGATATTTGTCGAGACCTGGACGGTCTTGATCGAGACCAGTTTCACCTTGGCCGAGCCGCCCATGGCATGAAGCGTGGCCGTGCCTGATTGCGGCAAGTTCAGTCGCTCCGCGAGTTCCTCGGAAATGACAGTCCGGTCGGCGCCAGTATCAACAACAAAATCGAAGGGCCCTTGGCCGTTGATCATCACCGGAACGGTCATGCGCAGCGCGCCGTCAAGCCCGGTAGCGACTTCGTCTGTTGCGGGAGTTTGTCCGGTATCAGCGGTCTGGGCTGCCACCGGCGCCGCACACAAGGTCAGCGGCAGCAGGACAAGGGGAATGGAGATACGCGCCACGACATGGCTCCTCTTCTTCTTCACATCCCCCCAACGAGCATAGTCTTGCCTTTGCTCCGGTCAATATCAATGCGCAGCGGACATGGCTTCCGCAGCAAGGGCCTCCGCCTCGACAAGGATGGCATCGTCCGTATCCGGGCCAGAAACGCTTTCCCGTCCGATGAGCACGAGAACAGGCACGGCAAGTGGCGACACGCGCGACAGGCGCTTGTGGACAATGCTCCGTGCGGCCCGGTCGAGCAGCGCACCGAGCCGCCCCACGTCCGTCATGCGCGCGCGCGCGTCTGCCCAGGCCGCTTCGAGCAAGAGGTGGTCCGGCTCGTACTTGCGCAGGACATCATAGATCAGATCGGTCGAAAACGTTACCTGACGACCCGACTTGCGCTTGCCGGGGTGCTGGCGTTCGACCAATCCCGAAATCACGGCCACTTCCCGGAAGGCACGTTTCAGAAGCGCCGATTGCTCAACCCAGTCGATGAACTCTTCGTGCAGGATGTCCGGCGAAAAGAGCGGGCGGGGATCTTCCACGGGCTGGAGGCCCCAGATCGCAAAGGCATAGTCGCTCGCAACGAAACCCACAGGCTGCAATCCCAAGGCGTCCATCCGCTTGGTGATCAGCATCGCGAGCGACTGATGCGCATTCCAGCCTTCAAAGCTGTAGGACACAAGATAATGGAGGCCATCGCGCAGAAAACTCTCGATGAGGAGCTGATCGGGGGCGGGCAGCATCGACCGCCTGGCCTGCATCTCGAGCCAGACCCGCACATCGTCCGGGAAACGCGCCCATTGGCTGCGGTCGTGAAGGAATGTGCGCACCCGGTCTGCAAGGTGCGTGGTCAGGGGCATGCGCGCGCCTCCGTAACTGGGGATGCGGGCTCGCCTGGTAGTTGCGCGTACAATCAGGTCGGTCGCATCGACGCCTTCGACTTCCAGGCTCATTCCGGCGAAGAAGAAGCAATCGCCTTTCACGAGGCTTGCGGCGAAGAACTCGTCCAGCATGCCCAGTTTGCGGCCGTTCCTGAACCGCACCGCCAGCATGGGCGAATCGACGATGATCCCGGCGTTGAGGCGATATTGTGCTGCAAATTTCGGATGCGTGACGCGCCACTGGCCATCAGGATTGCGGACGAGCCGCCGGAACTTGTCATAGGCCTTCAGCGCATAGCCACCGGTGGCGATGAGCCCAAGGACGCGCGTGAATGTTCCGACATCAAGCATCTGATAGGGCTGCGCTGTCTGGATTTCGGCAAGCATCTCCTGTTCGTCGAACGGCGCAGCACAGGCGCAGGCCATGATGTGCTGGGCCAGCACATCAAGCCCACCGGGGCGAAAGGTGTCGCCGTCACGCACCCCTTCGGCAATGGCGTCGATCGCGCCCTGCGCTTCCAGATATTCGAAGCGATTGCCCGGAACGATAATGGCTTCGCTCGGTTCATCGAGCCGGTGGTTGGCGCGCCCGATCCGTTGCATCAGCCGAGACGATCCCTTGGGCGCGCCCATCTGGATGACGCAATCGACATTGCCCCAGTCGACCCCGAGGTCGAGACTGGCCGTTGCGACAAGTCCACGCAACCGTCCCTCCGCCATCGCGTTTTCGACCTTGCGGCGGGCTTCGATATCGAGGCTGCCATGGTGGATGCCGATCGGAAGCTTCAGCTCATTGACCGCCCAGAGCTCCTGAAAGATCAGTTCGGCCAGCCCTCGGGTATTGCAGAAGACAAGCGTGGTTTCGTGGGTCTCGATTTCGGCCATCACCTGGGCCGCGGCATAGCGACCGGAATGCCCGCCCCAGGGAATTTCGCCCTCCGGCAGCAACATGGTTATGATGGGAGGCGCGCCGGGATCGCCTTCGACCAGCCGGACGGACGTACCAAGCCCCTCCGGCGCCAGCCATTGGCGATAGGCATCGGGATCGGCCACGGTTGCAGACAGGGCCACACGGCGCAGCCCGGGATTGATGGCCTGGAGCCGGGCCAGCGACAGGCTGAGGAGGTCTCCGCGCTTCTGCGGTGCAAAGGCATGGACTTCATCGATGATCACGGTCCGGAGCCCGGAAAACATCCCGAAGCTATCCGGATAGGACAGCAGCAGGCTCAGCGATTCGGGCGTGGTCAACAGGATCTGCGGCGGCCGTGCACGCTGGCGCGCCTTGCGGTCCGACGGTGTATCCCCGGTGCGGGTCTCGACCCGGATATCGAGCCCCATCTCCTCGACCGGAAGGAGGAGGTTGCGCCGGACATCGACGGCAAGCGCTTTCAGGGGTGAGACATAAAGCGTGTGCAGGCCCTCGGTCGGTCTTTCGACAAGTTCGGCAAGGGTTGCGAGAAATCCGGCCAGGGTCTTGCCTGCGCCGGTTGGTGCGACAAGCAGCGCATGCTCTCCATTGCGCGCGGCATCGAGCATCTCAAGCTGGTAACGACGCGGCGTCCAGCCTTTCGACGCGAACCAGTCTTTTAGGATCGAGGGAAGTTGAACCACAGGGCGACTGTCGGGCCGCCCGGCACAAGAATCAATGCCCTACGGATTCCCCGCGCTGCAGCCCTGATGCTGCGAGCTGCGCGTCGATCTGGGCCATCAGCCGGTCGAGGCCCGCCTGATCCTGGGCTTCGGCGCGAGCGACCAGCACATCCTGGGTGTTCGAGGCCCGCAGAAGCCACCAGCCGTCGGGCGTATTCACGCGGGCGCCGTCGGTGCGGTTGACGTTGGCCCCTTCGGCTTCAAGCCGCGCCAGAACTTCATCGACAACAGCGAACTTGCGGCTTTCATCGACCTGGAAGCGCAGTTCGGGGGTATTGATCATGTTGGGCATCGCGTCCCGGATGGCTGTCAGGGAGCCGCCCTGTTCGGCAATCGCCTGCATGAATCGCACGGCGACATATTGGGCATCGTCAAACCCGTACCAGCCATGCCGATAGAAGATATGCCCGCTCATTTCGCCGGCCAGCGGGCTGTCGGTTTCCTTCATCTTGACCTTGATCAGGCTGTGCCCGGTCTTCCACATCAGAGGCTGTCCGCCCAGTTCGGCAATCCGGTCATAAAGGGCCTGGCTGGCCTTCACATCGGCAATGATCGTTGCGCCCGGTTCCTGCTGCAGCACGGATTCTGCCAGAATGGAAAGAATCTGGTCGCCCCAGATCACGCGGCCCTGTCCGTCGATCGCCCCGATCCGGTCTCCGTCGCCGTCAAAGGCAACGCCGAAATCAAGCGACTTTTCCGCGACAAGGGCTTTGAGGTCGGCGAGATTTTCCTCGACCGTGGGATCGGGATGATGGTTCGGGAACCGCCCGTCGATCTCGGTGTACAGAAGGTGGTGCTCACCGGGGAGCAGGCGTGTCAGCTTCTCGATCACCCGTCCGGCGGCGCCGTTGCCAGCGTCCCAACCGATACGGAAAGCGCGGCCGGGATAGTCGCGGGCCAGCCGCGCGACGTAGGCATCCTCGATATCGCAGTCCGTTGTTGCGCCGGCACCGCTTTCCCAGTCTGCGGCGGCGGCCATGCGCCCGAGCTTCTGGATGTCCTCACCGTAGAAGGGGCCGTGACGCAGCACCATTTTGAAGCCGTTATAGTCGGCGGGATTGTGGCTGCCGGTAATCTGGATGCCCCCATCGACGCCATCGAGCACCGATTCGGCGTAATAGAGCATGGGCGTTGGTCCGAGCCCGACCCGCACAACATCGATCCCGCTTTCCGTCAGCCCCTTCAGCAAGGAAGCTTCGAGCATGGGCGATGAGAGCCTGCCGTCATAACCGACCGCGACACATTTGCCGCCGTCGCGGCGGACTATCGTACCGAAGGTCCTGCCGATGGCATAAGCATCCGCTTCTCCAAGGGTTTTCCCAACAATGCCGCGGATATCATATTCGCGGAGCGCGACCGGATCGAAGTGATGTGACATGGAAGACGCCTATCGCGTGGAAATGTTACGAAGCAGTATATCGCGGGCCTGATTGACCTGCGTTGCAAGCGCCGAGGTCCCCCCTGCATCCGGATGGACTTTCGCGATCAGCCGCTTGTGCGCCTCCACAATGGTGGCCGGATCGGCATCAGGGGCCACCTCCAGAACGCGGGCCGCCTCGGCAAGGCTCATCACCGAACCGGGCGAGATGGCGCGCTTGCCGAGTATGAAAAGGAGATACAGCAGCCCCGCAAAGACCAGAAAGCGGATCATGCGAAGGCCAGTTCCGGCTGATCGCTTTCGCGGACCGGCAAGGCCAGGCCGGCCACAAGCTCACGCAATTCCTGCCGCGCGGCGATATGGCTAAGGCCAATGCCGCCGATGGCGTCGACATCGAGAAGCGTAAGGCCCTTCGGAAAGAGTTCGCGGTAGATCACGCGTTCGCCCAGCCCTGAAATGGTGCGGAAGCCGACGCGCTTCGACAGTTCGACAAGCGCCTTCCCGACGCGGCGCATATTGTGCGCATCGATATGCTGCAGACGGTTGCGCAGCACGACCCAATCGACGGTTGCCCCATCGGCACGGGCGCGTTCCTTGCGCAGGTCCCAGATCAATTCGGCGTAGAAGCTCGGGCGTTTTACCCGGAAGGTTTCGGCATCGACCTGCCCGATCAGGTCAAGGTCCACGAAACTGTCGTTGATGGGGGTCACAATCGTGTCGGCCCGGGCAATCGCCGCGCGGGAGACCGGATCGTCACGTCCGGGCGTATCGATCACGATGAAATCCGCGCCGCTGCCGATCCGGGCCATTTCCTGGTCCAGGCCCGCCGCTGTCATCAGGCCGAGCGCGACATGCCGCGGCGAGGGCAGATCAATCTGCCGCCGGCGTGCCGTGGCTTCGCGATTGTCGAGATAGCGTGTCATGGTCTTCTGGCGGGTATCAAGGTCAATCGCTGCAACGCTGTGGCCGGTGCTCTGCAGCGCAACCGCAGTATGCACCGCCGTCGTCGACTTTCCCGTGCCGCCCTTTTCATTGGCGAAGACAATTACGTGCGTGTTCTGCGCCATCGGTGTTAAGGTCCAGCCTCTTGATTCATTGGTTCCCGCCCGCCAAGGAGCGCGCGACCGTCCATATCTGAGCAGGCCTGCCCGTGCAAATCATCCGTCAGCTTTCCGCCTTGCGCGAACGCACCAAATTGATACGCGAGAGCGGGCGGACCCTTGCGCTTGTGCCGACAATGGGCGCTTTGCATGCCGGACACATGTCCCTGGTCGAGCTGGCGAGGCGGCAGGCCGACGATGTGATTGTGTCGATTTTCGTGAACCCCAAACAGTTCGGGCCCAATGAGGACCTGGACATATATCCGCGATCGGAAGAGGCCGATGCCGCGCACCTTGCCGAAGCAGGCGTGACGGCACTTTGGATGCCGTCGGTGTCGGAAGTCTACCCAGATGGTTTTGCAACGAGCGTCAAGGTCGCGAACCTTGGCGAACTCTGGTGCGGGGCTGCCCGGCCGGGCCATTTCGAAGGCGTGGCGACAGTCGTTGCCAAATTGTTCAATCAGGTCCGTCCCGACATTGCCGTCTTTGGCGAAAAGGATTGGCAACAACTGGCCATCATTCGCCGCATGGCACGCGATCTTGATCTGGATGTGGAAATCATCGGCATGCCGATCGTGCGGGATACGGATGGTCTCGCCCTGTCATCGCGCAATGCCTATCTTTCCGCAGCGGACCGCCAGGCGGCTCTGACATTGCCACGGGCGCTGAACGATGCAGCCCGCGACATCGGCAATGGTGCGGATGTCGAGGCGACCCTTGCCGATGCCAAGGCGCGGCTGCTTGCGGCTGGTTTCACGCAGGTCGATTATTTTGCCCTGGTCGATGCAGCGACGCTCGAGCCCCTTGCCACGCTTGATCGCACCGGCCGATTGCTGGCTGCCGCACGGATTGGCGCGACACGGCTGATCGACAATATCGCGCTCTGACCGAGAGCGTCTTCAAAAAGCACAATCCGCGTTAACCATTTGTTGACCATCTTTGGCCGACAACCTCCCCAACATGATTTGGTGAAGGGGGTTTACCATGGCAAGCAGCTACAACAGCGCCAATTTCCTGATCGAAAGTCGCCTTGCAGAGGCCGCACGCGGCGACGCACGGGCCTTCTACGAACTGGGCATTGCCTATTCAGCCGGGGGATGCGGAGTCGAAGTCGATCTCGTCCAGGCGCATAAATGGTTCAACCTTGCTGCCCTGAATGGCAGCGAACGGGGCCAGCAATGCCGGGCAGAAATTGCCGAAGACATGACCGCGCGCGAAATTGCCGAGGCCCAGCGCCAGGCGCGCGCCTGGCTCACCGAAACCATGCGCAGGGCTGCCTAGCCGCCCTTCCTGAACGGCGTCAGTTCGTCGAGGAACGCGATTTCCCGTTCCACCGCCCGACGCTCGCGCTCCACAAAGTCGGCAACCGCCGCCCTGAATCCCGGATCGGCGATAAAGTGCGCCGACCATGTCGGGACCGGACCATAGCCACGGGCAAGCTTGTGTTCGCCCTGTGCCCCGGCCTCTACCTTGCCCAGGCCACGCGCAATTGCGAAATCGATGGCCTGATAATAGCAAAGCTCGAAATGGAGGAAGGGCACATCCTCGCAGCATCCCCAATAGCGGCCATATAATGTGTCTTCGCCGATCAGGTTGAGCGCACCGGCAATCGGGCGACCGTCCCGCACGGCGTAAATCAGCAGGACCTTGTCGGCCATGCATTCTCCCAGCAGGCTGAAGAACCGGCGCGTCAGATAGGGCCTGCCCCATTTTCGCGATCCCGTGTCCTGATAGAAGTCCCAGAAGACATCCCAATGCGCTTCGGTGATTGCCTTGCCTGTCAGCTGAACAATCTCCAATCCGGCTTGGGCATGGGCCCGTTCCTTGCGAATGGCCTTGCGCTTGCGCGATGAAAGTCCGGCCAGAAAATCGTCGAACGACCCATAGGCCTGATTGACCCAATGGAATTGCGACCCTCCGCGGATCAGCCAGCCGGCCGCGCGAAACCGCTCGACATCCCTTGTGTCGAGAAAATTTGCATGGGCAGACGACAGGCCATTCTGGGTGACAATCGCTTCTGCAGCGGCAATCAGGCCGCGCGCCACTTCGTCGTCTTGGGTAAGCAGCCGCGGTCCGGGCACGGGCGAGAAGGGCGCGGCGATGACCAGCTTGGGATAATATTGGCCGCCTGCCCGGTGCCAGGCATCGGCCCAGCCGTGATCGAACACATATTCGCCCTGGCTGTGGCTCTTGACATAGGCAGGGGCAACGCCGGCGAGACCATCTCCGGGTCCGTCAATCGCTATGGGCAGCGGCTGCCATCCTGCTTCCACCGTGGCGCTGCCGGATCGTTCGAGGATCGAGAGGAAAGCGTGACTGACAAAGGGATTGCCGGTGCCCGCGCATCGGTCCCAGGCGTCAGCTTCAAAATCGCTTACGCCTTGCGCAAGCCGCGCGACAGCCAAATCAGGCCGGCCTGACTGCGACAATCGCATCCACCTCGACGGCGGCGCCCATGGGCAAGGTTGGCACACCGACGGCAGCCCGCGCATGCTTTCCGGCGTCGCCGAACACATCGACCATCAGTTCCGACGCGCCATTGCCGACCTTGGGCTGATCGGTGAAGCGGGGATCCGAATTGACGAAGATATTGAGCTTGACCACCCGTTCGACGCGATCGAGCGAGCCCAGTGCGGCCTTGATCTGGGCGAGCACCATCAGTCCGCAGGCGCGTGCCGCTTGCACACCATAGGCAAGATCACGGTCGTCACCGAGCCGTCCGACCATCAACTGGTTGTTCTGGAAGGACACCTGCCCCGAAACATAGAGCATCCCGTTCGCTTCGACCGTGGGCACATAGGCTGCAACGGGGGCTGCCGGCTTGGGCAGCGTCAAACCAAGGGCCAGGAGCCGGTCTTCGGGACCCGGTTCAAGGGCGGGCGGGTTCATCTTGAGCGGTTTCGGTTTGGAATCGGTCACAACGGAACTCCCTTGAAGCGATCAATAATCCAGCCAGTCGCATTCTGCCAGTCATCGATGCGATGATGCGCGGCGGCAGGCGTCTTGATGAATGGCTGGAGCCTCGGCTCACCGACCATATGGAGCCTCCAGACATCCGGTGCATGTTCAGCAACAGAGATATGCTGGTGCGCCAGATCGTCGACAAAGACAGTCACGCTCGGCGCATAGTCCGCGACAATGCGCGAAAGCGGCTGTCCCTTGCCGCCCTGATTGGTGAAGACCGGGAACTCGATCCCGACCGCACGCAGTTGTTCGGTGCGGGCCGCCTGGAAATCATCGGTCAGATTGGTCAGAATCACGACATCGGCATGGGCTGCGATCGCGTTGATGCCGTCAACGGCACCATCGATGGCCTTTTGCCGGGGCATTTCCGTGCGAAAAAAGTCCTGCAGCAGGGACCATATATTGGGTCCGGGCACCAGCTCTCCGGTTGCCTTGTGGCGCAAGGCATTGGCAAAGTCGCCAAGGTCGAGGTCGAAATGGATGTGATGCACTTCATCAAGCCATTCGGCGAACGGCACGACCATATGGAGGAGCACTTCGTCGCAATCGGTGATCAGCAGTGGACGGCTCATCGCTGCAGCTCCGGCCGGGCAAGCTGTGCAGGCGGTACGCCCAGCGATTCGGCGCAGGCCATCAGGTCTGGCTGGTGGGCTTCGAGAAAGGCGAAGATCGCATCATGCAGTGCAGGATCGCCGACCCGGGCGCGCAGGTCTGCACCGTCGAGCCCGGTGAGCGCAAGGAGCCGCCCTGCCCTGGCATCGTCCGAAAGAATCCATGCCAGCGCCGACAATGCGAGCGCCATCGTGTCATGGGGGTTTGTCTCAGCCTTGAGCATCGCCTAGAGATCGTTTCCGGGAAAATCAGTGGGAAAGCTGGCGTGGCAAAAAGGGTGCTCGTTGTCGAGGACAATGAACTCAATCTGAAACTCTTTTGCGATCTGTTGCGCGTTCACGAGTTTGAAGCGGAAGGCGTTCGCGATGCGCGCGAAGCGATCAATCGCGCAACCCTGTTCGCACCGGACATCATCATCATGGACATCCAGATGCCGCACATCAGTGGTCTGGAGCTGATCGAAGCGATTCGCCGCGACGTGATCCTCAGGCGAATCCCGGTCATGGCGGTGACGGCCTATGCCGGAAAAGGGGATGAGGAGCGCATTCGCGAGGCCGGCGCCGACGCCTATGTTGCCAAGCCGATTTCGCTCATGAAGTTTATTGGCGTGGTCCGGGAACTGGCAGATCTGGCCGATTCGCGGGCGCTGGTCTGACCGGCCATGTCGCAGCCCCTGCCTTCGCAGGGGCGACGCATTACTTGATCTTGGTTTCCTTGAACTCGACATGCTTGCGCACGACGGGATCATATTTCTTGAACGAGAGCTTCTCGGTCTTGGTGCGCGGATTCTTCTTGGTGACATAGAAGAAGCCGGTATCCGCCGTGCTGGCGAGCTTGATCTTGACGGTGGTTGGCTTGGCCATGACCTGAAAACCCTTGTGATATGATGCTGGTCGCACGCGAGGCGCGGAAAGCGGGCGCATTAGATTCGCCAGCCGAAATGTCAAGGGTTCAGGTCGAACCAACTCGTTACACTTGCGCAGGAGCGACGATTCGGAGCGGAAAGGTCGGGGGTTTCTGTTGCCCGGCACCCCCGGGGCCGCTGGTGTCTGATTCTGTTGCCCGGTTCAGCCCGACCGCGTTATGTTGGTTAACCTTGGACCGTTAGGCCCTGGGGTTAAGCAGCAATAGCAAGTGCTTCGTTATCGTTGGCACTTATGAGATTGAACCATTTCACGGCTTATTCATGCCGGGCAAAAATACCGCTTTTCAACACACGTCGATCCTAGTTCGGCCCCGTCATGGCCCCCGCTTTCGCGAGGGTTATGGTGGAGCCGCCGGGTACCGCCCCCGGGTCCGCTGCATCTATTGCACGGCATCATTTATCGCCATAGCCGGGCGAACCCGGCACGTGCCAATATAGGCGTGAATTCCTGAATGTTAAGTGCATGATGCGCCGCGCATCAGGGTTGTTTTAATCTCTACTCGTTGCTAGGGTGATTAACATGCTGACACAGCGCTCGCGTTACGGCCTGCGGGCCATGCTCCTGCTCGCGCGGGAGCCGAAGGACCACCATCCGGTGCCCATGAGCCGGATTGCCGCCGAAGCAAGTGTGCCGCGCAAATTCCTCGAAATCATCCTGACCGAGCTCAAGGCGGCGAACCTTGTCGTTTCGACGCGCGGGAAGCAGGGCGGATTTGCCCTGGCCAGACCGGCGCATCTGATATCGCTTGGGGATATCATTCGCGTCATCGAAGGGCCGCTCGCGCTTGTGCCCTGTGTCAGCCGGACCGCCTACAAGAAGTGCAAGGACTGTCGCGACGAGGAAAAGTGCGAAATCCGGCGCGCCATGATGATCGTGCGCGATGATACAGCGCGCATTCTTGACGGCACAAGCCTTGCGGCCGCCGTGTCCGAGGACAAGGAAGCGGCCTGAGGCCTGTTACTTCTTGAGCGAATCCCGGATTTCCCTGAGAAGGAGCACATCTTCGGGCGTTCCGGCCGTCTCGGCACGCTTCATCATCCTGTTGGCACCGCGCACGATCATGAAGATCACGAAGGCCAGGATCACGAAGTTGATCAGCGCCGTGATGAAATTGCCATAGGCGAACACACCGATGTTGGCCGCCTTTGCCTCGGCCAATGTCGTGATCACCTTGTCTCCCGGATCTCCCAACAGGATGAACCGGTTTGAAAAATCGACCCCCCCGCCTGTCAGAAGGCCAATCAGCGGCATCAGAATATCGTCGGTGAAGGACGAAATGATCTTTCCGAAGGCGGCTCCGATCAGGACACCGACGGCCAGATCGAGAACATTGCCCTTGTTGACGAAAGCCTTGAATTCACCCCACATCACGCCATCTCCCAATGTGCCAAAGCCAGCCCTGCAAGACTGGCACAACTAAAAGCGATTGCAAGCATATTGCGGGGAGGCACGGGGCGTCCTATCTTCGTCATACACCTTGTCAATGGGAGTTGATCGTGACCAAGTTCAAACGTCGTAAACTGGCCTTACTGGCTGCGCCCGCGCTGGCCCTGTCGCTGAGCGGATGCGGCATCAACAGCGTGCCGACGGCCGAAGAAAATGCCAAGGCGAAATGGTCGAACGTGCAGGCCGACTATCAGCGCCGCGCGGACCTGATCCCGAATCTCGTCGAAACCGTGAAAGGCTATGCCAAGCAGGAATCGACAGTGCTGACGCAAGTGACGGAAGCGCGCGCCAAGGCGACGTCCATTCAGGTCAACGCGTCCGACCTTTCCGATCCGGCAAAGGTCAAGCAATTCCAGGAAGCGCAGACGGCACTGTCCGGCTCGCTCGGTCGCTTGCTGGCCAGTGTCGAAGCCTATCCCGATCTCAAATCGAACCAGAATTTCCTCGCGCTCCAGTCTCAGCTTGAGGGGACAGAGAACCGGATCAACGTCTCGATCAAGGATTATAATACGGCGGTCCAGGCCTACAACACGACGATCCGGACCTTTCCCGACGCCATTGGCGCGAAGATCTTCTACGGCGCAAAGCCCATGACGACCTATGAGGCCACTGCGCCGAACGCGGACCGGGCCCCCACGGTCAAGTTCTGATCGACGCCGTCCTCCAGAGGGAGACAGGATGATGAGGTGGCTCGCCTGCCTCTTGCTGATGATCGCCGGTGTCGCGCATGCGCAGACCTTCCCGCCCCTTACCGGGCGGGTGGTCGATGCGGCCAACATCATTCCCGATGATCAGGAGGCCGCATTGACGGCCAAGCTTGATGCGCTCGAGAAGGAAAGTTCGCGCCAGCTGGTTGTCGCAACGGTGCCCAGCCTCGAAGGCTATGATATCGCCGATTATGGCTATCGGCTCGGGCGAAGCTGGGGCATCGGGCAAAAGGACCAGAACAACGGTGCGATCCTTCTGGTCGCGCCCAACGACCGAAAGGTCCGCATCGAGGTTGGCTATGGTCTTGAACCGATCCTGACCGACGCCTTTTCGAGCGTCATCATCAACACACAGATCATCCCGGCGTTCAAGGCGGGGGATTTCCCCGGCGGCATCATGGCCGGAACCGATGCCATTATCGCCCAGCTGCGCCTGCCGCCGGAAGAAGCGGCGAAATATGCGGCACAGCTGGCCACGCAAGCAGCAGACGCCAAACGGGGCGATTCGGTCAGCAACGCTCTGTTCTGGCTGTTCATTTTCTTCTTCTTCATCCTGCCGCTGTTCCGCTCGATCTTTGGCCGTGGCCGGGGGCGCCGCTATGGCAGCGGGCCCGTGATCATCTGGGGCGGCGGTTCGGGCGGCGGCTGGGGCGGGGGGAGTTCAGGCGGCTTCGGCGGAGGTGGCGGCTTTTCGGGCGGCGGCGGTTCTTTCGGGGGCGGTGGCGCCTCCGGGGGGTGGTAATGGCGAAGCTCATGATGATGACCGAAGCCGAACACCAGCGCGTCAGCGATGCCGTGCGGGATGCAGAGGCATCAACGGCTGGAGAGATTGTCACAATCATTGCCGATACATCGGACCGCTATCTTGATGTCGCGCTCTGGTGGTCGATCGGCATTGCTGTTCTGGCGCTCACCGCCTTGGCGGCGTTTCCCGAGTTCTACACGGGGCTGGTCGCGACGTTTACCGGTGGCTGGATTGTCGAATGGACGCTGGCGGAAGCCTTCGAGCTCGCGCTTGCGGTTGCGGTCATCAAGTTTGTTGCCATGCGGCTGCTCCTGTCCTGGATGCCCCTCCGGCTTTTCCTGACGCCCGGCATCGTCAAGGCCGAGCGGGTGCGCAGGCGCGCGATCCGCTATTTCAAGGTCGGCGCAGAGCGGCGCACATCGGGGCGGACCGGTGTGCTCATCTATCTTTCCATGGCCGAACACCGTGCCGAAATTGTTGCCGACGAAGCAATCCATTCCAAGGTCACGGCCGAAACCTGGGGCGAAGCGATGGCCAAGCTTGTTGCCGAAGTGCGCGAAGGTCGACTGGCCGACGGGATGGTGGCGGCGATTGGTGACGTCGGCAAGGTTCTCTCCGCGCATTTTCCGCGCGCTGCAGACGATGTGAACGAGCTTCCCGATCGGCTCATCGAGCTATGAGCGAGTCCGAGGACGAACAGATTGTCTGGCAAGGCCGTTTCATCACCGCAAAGACCCGCGGCAAATGGGAATATGTCTCGCGCGCCAGGGGCATAAAGGCTGCCGTGATCCTTGCGATCGACGCGGGCGATGTGTTGCTTGTCGAACAGTTTCGGGTGCCCCTGGGCGTCAATTGCCTTGAACTCCCGGCCGGCCTTGTGGGTGATGAAACCGAGAATGAACCGGTCGAGCACGCGGCGGCGCGCGAACTTGAGGAAGAAACCGGCTATCGTCCCCGCCATATCGAGCGGATCGGCGAATTTCATTCGTCGCCCGGCATGGTCAGCGAAAGCTTCTACTTCGTTCGGGCGGTCGGGCTGGAAAAGATCGGCGAGGGCGGCGGCACCGACGGGGAGAACATCACCGTCCACCGCGTGCCACTTTCTGAAATCGCAGGCTTCATTGCTGCAAAACGCGCGTCAGGCTGTGCTATGGACGCGAAACTGCTGATGCTACTTGGCAGTCAGCTTATCTGAAATTGTCAGCATAGGCCTGAAGCTTCAGGATCTTTTTCGGTGCTGGCACAATGGTCGCGACCAGGCCCTTGCCGTCGGCATAGGCCTTCGCAGCTTCGAGTGTGGGGAACTTCAGGACGAGCTGGCGCCGCGTGTCCCCACTTCCCGCCCAACCCATCAGAGGGTCGGCGCGCTGCGCGTCCGCAGGCTCAAATTCCAATATCCATCTGTCGGTGCCATAGCGGCCAGACTGCATGGCGTTCTTGGGCTTCTGATAGATGCGTACATGGCTCATGCGCTGCTCTTTCCCCGATTCATCCCCGCCGATCAAGGGCCTTCTTGGTCTTGAGACTCGCAACAGCCTGTGTCGGGTCGTCGGGCCAGTTGTGCCGCGGGTAACGCCCGCGCATGTCCTTTGCGACATCTGCCCAGCTGCCCCGCCAGAAGCCGGGCAGGTCTCGCGTTGTCTGGATCGGCCGACCGGCTGGCGACGTCAGCGAGAGCACCAGGGGTGTCCGTTCGGGCCCGATCACGGGATGTTCGGAGAGGCCAAACAAAGCCTGCACGCGCAGGGTGACGGTCGGGCCGGCATTGGCGGCATAGTCGATCTCGTGCGCTGTCCCGGCCGGCGAGGTGAACTGCGCGGGAGCAAGCTTGGCCAGCTGCTGTTGCCCGTCCCAGCCCAGCAGTGCCCATAAGGCTGAATGAAGGGCATCGGCTGCAATGTCCGACAGCCGTCTTTTGCCCACAAGCAAGGGGCCGAGCCAGTCGTCGAGTGTAGACAGCAGAGTGTCATCCGACAGCGCCTCAAGACCGGCCCAGGCCGCGCGTTGCCGCAATGCCAATACGGACTGTGGCCAGTCGATAACCGCAAGCCCATGCTCGCGCACGCCCTGAAGCAGCACGGCAGCAATGTCTTCAGCACGCGCCTCCGCATTCTCGGCCCGCGACAGCATGATCGCACCGAGGTGGCGGCCGGACATGGTGCGCACGCTGCCGGTCTCGGGATCGAAGCGAAGCTGGATTCCGGTCTCGATCCGGTCGGCAAACAGCGTTTCCACCTCGCCCGAATCAATCGCGACGGCGGAAAGAATTCGTGCACCTGAAGCCGCGCCTTGTATGTCGGCAACAGCAAGCCATTCGCTGCGCGCGAGGGCGCTTGCCGGATCGAGCCGGAAGCCCCTGCCCCCGCTACTGATCCAATATTCCCCGCTCGCGTCGCGCCGTCGGGCGATTCGGTCCGGAAAGGCGAGAGCCACGCATCGGGCAGGATTGCCGGTGGCTGGACCGCTTGACCGCACCATCCCCGCCCAGCGTCGCGCCAGCCCCCGGGCTGCGTCAGCGCGCCTGCCCCGATCGCGCCGCCAGCGGTCCAGCCTTGCGGACAGGTCCGGATCGTTTCCGCCCAGCCCGCGTTCGGAAAGCAGGACGGCGACCTCTGCGGCCAGAACGCCCTCACCCTGCTCCGCCGCATTTACAAGCATATGGGCAAGCCGGGGGGGCAGGGGCAATCTGGCAATGTCTCGACCATGCACTGTCGGCCGACCGCCCTCATCCAGCGCACCGAGCGTGGAAAGCCGCTTTCCTGCTTCGGCAAGGGCGGCTGGCGGAGGTGGATCCAGCCAACGCAGCGTTCCCGGATCCGCGACGCCCCAAAGCGCGCAATCGAGCAGCAGGGGAGAGAGATCGGCCTCCAGTATCTCGGGCGGGTCAAACCGGAGCAGGCCGGCCGTCGCTCCCTCTTCCCACAGCCTGTAGGCTACACCCGCGCCTTGGCGCGCCGCGCGACCGGCGCGCTGTGTGGCAGCCGCCTGGCTGACCCGTTCGGTGACCAGACGGGTCACACCTGCGCTCCGGTCATAGCGGGCGCGGCGCGCGAGTCCGCTGTCGACCACAATGCGCACACCGTCGATCGTCAGGCTTGTTTCGGCAATGCTGGTCGCAAGAATGACCTTGCGCCCTGCACCTTTGCGAATGGCTGCCCGCTGTTCGGCAGGATCAAGGCTGCCGTGCAGGCGGTGAATCTCTGCGGCAATGCCTGCAAGTTTCTCGGCGGTCCGCTCGATTTCGCCAACGCCGGGCAGGAAGGCGAGGATGTCGCCCTCTTCCTCGGCCATCGCGCGGCGAATCGCAACTGCCATTTCATCCTCGATCCGGGCTTCTGCCCGGCGCCCGATATGCCGGATGGCGAGAGGATGGCTGCGGCCTTCGCTGGTTATCACGTCGGCGGCCATCAGGGCGGCAAACCGTTCCCCGTCCAGTGTTGCAGACATGGCGACGAGTTTCAGGTCGGGCCGGAGCGCCCCTTGCGCATCGAGCGCAAGCGCCAGGCCGAAATCGCTGTCGAGGCTGCGTTCGTGCACTTCATCGAACAGCACGGCGGAAACGCCCGAGAGTTCGGGATCGGCCTGAATGCGGTTGCGGAAGATGCCCTCGGTCAGGACCAGGATTCGCGTTGCCCCGGACTGCTTCGAATCGAGCCGCGTGGCATATCCGATCGTCTGCCCGACGGGTTCGCCGGCCAGTTCGGCCATGCGCTCGGCTGCCGCACGTGCGGCAATCCGCCTTGGAGAAAGGAGCAGAATTTGCCCCGTGCACCAATCCGCGCGAAGCAGGGCCGGGGCGACGGCTGTCGTCTTGCCGGCGCCCGGGGGCGCAATCAGGACAGCGTTGGGCCGATCCTGCAGGCAGGCGAGCAATTCCGGCAGGACGTCTTGGACAGGAAGCGTGTCAGTACGCTCGGGCAATCGCAAACTCGACGGCTTCGATCAGCGCGCTCTTTGCGGCACTCGACGCAAAGGGGCCAAGCGCATCGATCGCGCGCTGCCCATAATGGCGCGCCCGCATCAGCGTGTCGTCAATGGCGCGGGTCTGCGCGAGCAGCGTCTTGGCATAGGAAAGGTCTTCGTCCGAGATCCGACGGCCTTCCATGGCCGCCTGCCAGAAGGCCCTGTCTTCGGCGCTGCCGCGCGCATGCGCCAGAATGACCGGCAACGTCACCTTGCCATCGCGAAAATCGTCACCGACGCCCTTGCCCATGGTTTCGGCATCCGACGCATAGTCGATTGCGTCATCGACGAGCTGGAACGCAATGCCAAGGTTGCGACCATAGCTGTCGAGCGCCTCTTCGGTTGCTTCGTCCCGCTCGGCAACGACGGCGGAGATTCGGCAGGCTGCGGCAAAAAGGGCGGCAGTCTTGGCCCCGATGATATCAAGATATTTGTCTTCACCCGTGTTGACCTGGCGTTGCGCCGTCAACTGGTTGACCTCACCTTCGGCAATGACCGCAGAGGCATTGGACAGGATTTTGAGGACCTTGAGGCTGCCATCCTCGACCATCAGCTCGAAAGACCGGCTGAACAGGAAATCCCCGACCAGCACGCTGGCCGGATTGCCCCAGATGATATTTGCGGTGCGTCGCCCCCGCCTCAGGTCGGACCCGTCAACGACATCGTCATGCAGGAGCGTTGCCGTGTGGATGAATTCGACCGCCGCAGCGAGCTTGTGATGGCGTGCTCCGGAATAATCGAGCAGACGCGCGGTCGCCAGCGTCAGCATCGGCCGCATCCGCTTGCCGCCACCGGCAATCAGATGTCCGGCCAATTCCGGGATCAAGGGAATCTGCGACTGCATCCGTTCAAGAATGACGGCATTGACATGATTCATTTCAGCCGCGACGAGATTGATGATGGAATCAAGCGAAGGTTGCCTGTCCGTACCGATGCGATGAAGCGTTGCCGTCATGATGGCGACACCTCTGGCGGCGAACAGCCTTTGGCGCAAGTGCAAAGCGGGCGATCCGACTTGCAAGATGCTTCATTTGCGAACAAGGAATTCGGATGATGACTGCCGACAAGCTGGGACAATACCGCCAGAGCATCGACAATATTGATGCAGCCCTGGTGTATATGCTGGCCGAACGCTTCAAGGTGACCCAGGCTGTCGGGCAGTACAAGGCCGAGAACAATTTGCCTGCGGCTGATCCCGCACGCGAGGATGCACAGATTGCGCGCCTCAGGAAGCTTGCCGTGGAGGCCGATCTCAATCCCGACTTTACCGAGAAATTCCTGCGCTTCATCATTGACGAGGTGATCCGGCACCACACGCAAATAAAGTCCGATCTTGGCTGAAATCTTGCCGTTTTCCCACCCAGTCACTAGCTAGGGGTTATGGCAGACCCTTATTCAACTCTTGGCGTATCGCGCGGCGCGAGCGAAGCCGATATCAAGAAGGCGTATCGCAAGCTCGCCAAGGAGCTGCATCCGGATACAAACAAGGGCAATCCAAAGGCAACTGAACGCTTTGCGGAAGTGAGCACGGCCTATGATCTGCTGTCCGACAAGGACAAGCGGGCTCAGTTCGACCGGGGCGAAATTGACGAACATGGCAATCCTGCAAATCCCTTTGCCGGATTTGGCGGACAGCAGGGTGGTTTCCGGGGCAGTTCGGGCGGATTTCAGGGCGGCTTCGGCGATGCTGCCGCTGCGGATCTCGGCGATCTGTTCGAGGGCATTTTCGGCGGCGGACGCAGCCGCGGCGGCGGGTTCGGGGGATTTGGCGGCCGTTCTGCCCCTCCTCCGAAGGGGGCCAATGTGGCTTATCGTCTTGCCGTCTCATTCGAAGATGCCGCCACGCTCGCGCCCCAGCGGATCACGCTGCAGGACGGAAAGACGATCGACCTGAAGTTGCCGGCTGGCGTCGAGACGGGCACACAGATGAAATTGTCCGGCAAGGGACAGCCCGGACCCGGCGGTGCAGGCGATGCCATTGTGACGATCGAGGTGCGCAATCATCGCCATTTCGTCCGCGATGGCGACAATGTCCGTCTGGACCTGCCGATCACGCTGAAGGAAGCGGTTCTTGGCGGCCCCGTGCGGGTTCCGACGGTTGAAGGCGCAGTCATGCTCAACATTCCCAAGGGATCGAGCTCGGGCAAGGTGCTGCGCCTTAAGGGCAAGGGTTTTACAGCCAAGGGCGGCACGCGCGGCGATCAGCTTGTGACCCTGCTCATCGACATTCCTGCAGACGACGCCAGCCTCAGATCCTTTGTCGAAGGGTGGGCTGACACGCACAATCCGAGGTCCGGCCTCGGCTGATGCGGGATGTTTCGCCCGAATCGCCCGAAGCGAGGCGGGTCCATCCGGATGCCCACCCCCCACGATCGGGGGTTCTTGGCCACATCGGGCCCGGGTCGCCGGTTTTCGAGTTCGCCCGCCGCGCCGTGGTTGGCGTTTATAACGATGGCTTCATTCATGCCGGAAATCTTGCCTATCTGACGTTGCTTGCTCTGTTTCCGTTCCTGATCATTCTGGCCGCTGCTGCGCAGTTGCTTGGCCGGCCCGCGGAGAATGCGGCGGCACTCCATTCGATTGCGCGCGCCTTTCCGCCATCGGTGGGCACCATGATTCAGTCGACGGCAGCAGAAGTCCTGACGCTCAGGACCGGACCTCTGCTCTGGTTCGGCGCTGCCATCGGCATCTGGACTGTCGGCAGTTATATCGAGACGATCCGGGAAATCCTGCGCCGGGCCTATGGCACGGACTATGCCCGCCCCTTCTGGCAATATCGGCTGATCGGCGTGGCGATCATCTTTGTCGCGGTCGGGATGCTGATTGCGGCCTTTTCGATGCAGGTTCTGCTGACGACAGCCGAAGAAGTGATCGCCCACTTCGTGCCGGCAGCCGGTTCGGTCGCAGACCGGATTGCCAGCACGCGCTTCGTTCCGATCCTGATGACCTTTGTTTCGAGCTATCTGCTCTTCTGGGCGCTCACCCCGGGCCAATACCGCGGCCTGGGCAATCCCAAATGGCCGGGGGCCATATTTGTGACGCTGTGGTGGTATCTGGCGCTGCTCCTTTTGCCGAAGGCTCTCGCGCTTTTTGGCGGATATACGCTGACCTATGGCGGACTTGCCGGGGTGATGGTCGCCATGTTGTTCTTCTGGCTGATCGGATATGGCTTTGTGATTGCGGCGCACATCAACGCAGCACTGGCAAATCCCGGCCATCATCCGCTAAAGGAGCATACAGTGTTGGACGATCTTGCGGAGGCCAAGTGGCTGGATACATGAATGGCAAGCGCGGACTGATCATGGGCCTTGCCAATGATCGCAGCCTCGCCTGGGGCATCGCGAAAAAACTGAAGGAGGAAGGGGCGGAGCTTGCCTTCTCCTATCAGGGAGAGGCGCTTGAAAAGCGTGTGCGTCCCTTGGCCGATCAACTGGGCAGCGACTTCCTGATCGATTGCGATGTTTCGGACATGGCCGCGCTGGACAAGACATTCGAAACACTTGCTGCACGATGGCCGACGATCGACTTTGTCGTTCATGCCATCGGTTTTTCCGACAAGAATGAATTGCGCGGCGGCTATGTGGATACCAGCCTCGACAATTTCCTGCTGACGATGAATGTCAGCGTCTACAGTTTTGTGGCCGTTGCACACCGGGCCCGTGCCATGATGCCGAATGGCGGCGCGCTCCTCACGCTCAGCTACTATGGCGCCGAAAAGGTGATCCCGCACTACAATGTGATGGGCGTCGCCAAGGCCGCGCTCGAAACCAGCGTCAAATATCTCGCCAATGATCTTGGCCCCTCGGGCATCCGCGTGAATGCCATTTCCGCAGGACCGATCAAGACGCTTGCGGCGTCCGGCATCGGCGATTTCCGCTACATCATGAAGTGGAACGAGTATAATTCACCGCTTCGCCGCAACGTCACGATCGAGGATGTTGGCGGCGCCGGCCTTTACCTGCTGTCGGATCTGGCCTCAGGCGTGACGGGCGAAACGCATCATGTCGATGCAGGCTATCATGTGGTCGGGATGAAACAGGAAGACGCGCCGGACGTCACGCTGGCATGAGCTACAACAGCTTTGGCCATGTCTTTCGCTTCTCGACCTGGGGGGAAAGCCATGGACCGGCGCTCGGTGCGGTTGTCGACGGCTGCCCGCCCGGGCTTCCGCTGAGCGAAGCCGACATACAGCCCTTCCTTGACCGCCGCCGCCCCGGCCAGTCGAAATTCACGACGCAGCGCCAGGAGCCGGATGCCGTAAAGATCCTCTCCGGCGTCTTCGAAGGCCGGACGACCGGAACCCCGATCAGCCTGATGATCGACAATGTCGACCAGCGCTCGAAGGACTATTCCGACGTCGCCAAGGCCTATCGCCCCGGCCATGCCGATTACAGTTATGACGCCAAATATGGCTTTCGCGATTATCGCGGTGGTGGCCGGTCTTCGGCCCGCGAAACAGCGGCCCGGGTTGCGGCAGGCGCCGTTGCCCGCCTTGCGATTCCGGAAGTCGAGATCCTGGCCTATGTTGTCGAAATTGGCGGCGACAAGATCGATCGCGACAATTTCGAGGTGGCGCAGATCGCAAAGAATCCGTTTTTCTGTCCCGATGAGGCTGCGGCCGGACGGTGGGAGACGCTCCTCGATGACGCGCGCAAGGCCGGCTCTTCGCTGGGCGCGGTTGTTGAATGCGTCGCGCGCGGGGTGCCGGCAGGCTGGGGCGCCCCCCTTTATGCCAAGCTCGATGCCGAACTGGCTGCAGCCATGATGTCGATCAATGCCACAAAGGGGGTCGAGATCGGGGCCGGATTCGAAGCGGCCCGGCTGCGCGGCGAGGAGAATGCGGACCGGATGCGCCCCGGCTCCAACATGCCCGAATTCCTTGCGAACAATTCTGGCGGAATTGCCGGGGGAATTTCCACAGGTCAGCCCGTTGTGGTGCGGGTTGCCTTCAAGCCCACGTCATCGATCCTCACACCCGTGGAGACGATCACGCGCGAAGGAGAAGCGACCGAAATCGTGACCAAGGGGCGTCATGACCCGTGCGTTGGCATTCGGGGCGCACCGGTGGTCGAGGCGATGATGGCGCTGGTGCTGGCGGACCAGAAAATGCTCCACCGTGCCCAGTGCGGGGCTTAGGCTCCGAAGTAGAGCGAATCTCGGGCCGTCGGAATGACAAAGTTCGTGATTATGTTGATGATGATCAGCACGACCATCGGTGAAAAGTCGATACTGCCTGTATCGGGGAGTATGCGACGGATCGGCCGGTAAAGTGGCTGGGTTATGGTATCGAGTGCCCGCTGGAGCCCTCTCACAAACTCGTTATATGTGTTGACCACATTGAACGCGATCAGGATCGAGAGCACAAACTGCGCAACGATGATTATGCTCAGAATGTAGAGCAGATAGCCGATAATCCCGAGTAGCATCACTAAAATTGCCATTGGTCCGCGCCCTATTTGTGAACAAGCGTGCCCGCGCCGCTCCGTGTGAAGATTTCCACCAACATGGCATGCGGCACGCGCCCGTCAAGGATGACTGCGGCATCGACCCCGCCTTCAACGGCCGTCACGCAGGTTTCCAGTTTCGGGATCATGCCGCCTGTAACCGTGCCGTCCGCGCGCAGGGCCTCTATCTTGGCCGGATCGAGATCGGTCAGGAGCGCGCCATCCTTGGCCAGCACGCCCGCCACGTCGGTAAGCAGAAAGAGCCGGGTCGCACGCATTGCCGCAGCAATTGCGCCGGCCATGGTGTCCGCATTGATGTTGAACGTCTCTCCGTCCGTGTCAGCGGCAATCGGCGCAATGACGGGGATGACGCCTGACGCCGAAAGCGTGTCGAGAATCGCACGGTTGACGGTCACGGGCTCACCGACAAACCCGAGATCGACATTGCGTTCGATCCCGCGATTCGGATCGGCTTCCTGCCGCCGTACCTTTTCGGCAATGACGAGCCGGGCATCCTTGCCCGAAAGGCCGACAGCCTCGCCGCCCGCCTGGGTGATCCAGCCGACGATTTCCTTGTTGATCGCGCCGGACAGAACCATTTCGGCCACCTGCGCCGTTTCCCTGTCCGTAACGCGAAGCCCGCCGACAAAGGTCGATTCCACGCCCAGCTTCTTGAGCATTGCGCCAATCTGCGGGCCGCCGCCGTGGACGACAATGGGGTTGATACCCACGGCCTTCAGCAGGACCACATCGTCGGCAAAGTCGCGGGCGGCTGCCGGATCGCCCATGGCATGCCCGCCATATTTGACCACGAAGGTCGCACCGGCATAGCGCTGCATATAGGGCAGCGCTTCTGTCAGGACCTCTGCCTTGGCGAGCGCTGATTGATCGGGTTCGTGTCTGCTCATGTTGGCGCCGCCGCTATGCGGTTGCTGCCTTTTGGTCAAGTTTCCGGCCAAAGCTCACAGCAAGCTGGATCAGCGGCGGCACCATCACGACGGACAGCACGACCTTTGCAGTGACGCCGCTTATGAGGAGCGGAAGGAGCGGCAGCACGCCCAGAAAGGCAATCGTCAGGAAGATACCGGTATCGACAATCTGGCTGGCGACAGCCGCGATCATGCCGCGCAGCCAGACCAGTTTGCCCGTGCCCTCACGCAAGGCATTGAACAGCATGACATTGAGCGTCTGGGAAATGCCGTAGGACACCAGCCCGGCAAGCATCAGTCTCGACCCTTGCCCCAGAATCCCCTTGAATGCTTCCTGCTGGCTCCAGAAGCTGGCTGGCGGCAGGGCAATGACAAGCTGGATCAGCAACGCGGACAGGATCAGCGGGATGAACCCGTAACGCACCAGCTTTTGCGCAGTGTCTGCACCATGGAGTTCGGACACTGCGCTGGACAGCACGACAAGCTGGAGAAACGCAAAGATGCCGGCCTCCACCGTCAGTGGCCCGATTGCGACAATCTTTGTGCCAAGCACGCCCGCCATGCAGACAAGGCCGCCATAAAGCAGCGCGTAGATGAAGAGCGATCGCGGCACTGAGGCTCCCGTCACAGGGACATGCCACCAAAGCATGCGCGCAACTCCTGCACGAACAGGGCCGGCTGTTCCATCGCCGCGAAATGGCCGCCTCTCGACACTTCGTTCCAATAGACAATCTGCTTGTACCGCGTTTCCGCCCACCGCCTCGAAAGCCGCATCAGTTCCTGCGGGAAGAGGCTGCAGCCTGTGGGGATCGAAATGTCACCGCTGGCGAAGGTCCTGAAGCTGTGCCAGTAGAGTCTGGCCGATGAGGCCGCCGCATTGTTCAGCCAGTAGAGCATGACATTGTCGAGCAGGTGATCGCGGCTGAAGATGTTTTCCGGGTGGCTCACGCCGTTTTTGGCGCAATCGGACCAACCGTGGAATTTCTCGAGAATCCACGCCATTTGCCCCACGGGTGAATCCGCCAGACCATAGCCGACCGTCTGCGGCCGTGTTGACTGCTCGATGGAGTAGCCCGTGTCTTTCTCCTGATACCATTGGAAGCGGGCAAGGGCCGCCTTTTCGAATTCGGTCAGGTCGGTCATCATTTCGGCGGGAGGGCGGCCCACCACCATATTGATATGAATGCCCGCGCAGGCACCCAGATTCTGGGCGCCGATCGCGCAGGTGACGGCCGATCCCCAATCTCCGCCCTGAGCGAAGTAGCGCTCATAGCCAAGCGCGAGCATCAGCGAGTTCCATGCCTGTCCGATCTTCTCCACATCCCAGCCGGGCTTGGTCGGCTTGCCTGAAAAGGCATAACCGGGCAGCGACGGGATCACGAGGTGGAAATCTTCCGAGAGCGGCCCGATCACATCGATGAACTCCAGGACCGATCCCGGCCAACCATGCGTCATGATCAACGGCCGTGCATTGGGGTTCGCCGAACGGACATGGATGTAATGGATATCGAGCCCGTCAATCTCGATCAGGAAATTGGGGAGCGCATTGAGGGCCGCCTCGCAGCGCCGCCAATCATAGTCCTTCGCCCAATAGGCGGCGACCTCCTGAACATAGGCCAGCGGAATGCCCTGATCCCAATCCTCCACAGTCTCCTTCTCGGGATAGCGGGCAAGGGCCAGACGGGCCTTCAAGTCGTCAAGCTGGGCTTGCGGGATGTCGATCGTGAAGGGGCGGGGTTTTGGGATGGTCATGCGAGGGATCCGGATTCAGGGTTCCTCGACACAATGACCGATCCAGGATTGATTTCAAGCACCAGTCTGGCAATCCCGTCCACATGATCCTGAAATTCACCAAGTGCTCGGGCAAGAACGACTCGCTCGAGATCATTCGCCGGGGTTCGGCAACGGAAGTCATTTCTTGCCCAAAACAGCGGATCATTCCGCATGACATGATGCACTATGCCGTCGAAATGGTCATGGCAGAGCTTGGTTTCCTTGGAAGGGTCGCCGCAGGCGAGGCCGCGTCGCTGACAATGGAGTCAGAGCCGGTGAGCGACGGCATTGAAAGGCTGGTGGAGGTCATGCAGGGCGACAGTTGGTCTGGCGGGGAAAGCGCAGTCGCTGACATTCTAGAACTTTATCGCGTGACGTGCTTCGCACGACAATGTCCTGTGCTGCCGATTGATGCGGCGACGATCTTGGCCATTCGCGAAAGGGTGGCGAAGCTCTCGGTTCGTTGGGAAGCTCTTGCCGTAGGCGAGACGCTTGAGCTTTCGTTTGAAAGCTAGCGCGTCGGTACCGGTTCGGGGCCGGTCCAGTCGTAAAAGCCTCGGCCCGTCTTCTTGCCGAGCCAACCGGCTTCCACATATTTGACGAGCAGGGGCGCCGGGCGGAATTTCGGGTCGCCTGTGCCGCTATGGAGTACACGGCAGATCTCAAGACATGTGTCGAGCCCGATGAAATCGGCAAGCGTCAGCGGGCCCATCGGGTGATTGAGACCAAGGCGGCAGGCCGTGTCGATATCGCGGATCGTTGCCACGCCTTCGCCCAAGGCAAAGCAGGCCTCGTTGAGCATCGGCAGCAGCACGCGGTTGACGATGAAGCCAGGCGCGTCGTTGGCGTGGACGATTTCCTTGCCAAGACTGCGCCCATAGGCCTCGACGGCAGAGACCGTCGCATCTGCGGTGGCCAGTCCGCGGATAAGCTCGATCAGGCCCATGATCGGAACGGGGTTGAAGAAATGCACGCCCATGAACCGTGCCGGGTCGGGAGACGCCTGAGCCAGCCGGGTGATCGGGATCGATGAGGTGTTCGACGCGAGGATCGCATCGCTGCGGAGCATTTTTCCGACATCCGCAAAGATCGCGCGCTTGATGTCCTCGCGCTCGGTTGCGGCTTCGATGACCAGATCGGCGTCTGCAAAGGCGGCACTTCCTGCAACAGGCTCGATCAGGGCGAGCGCGGCATCGCGCGCTTCAGCCGCAATCTTCTCCTTGTCGACGAGCCGCGCGAGGCCCTTGGCAATCCCGTCCTTGCCCGATGAGGCGCGGGCGAGATCCACGTCCGAGAGCAGGACGCGGTAGCCGGCCTGAGCCGAAACCTGCGCGATTCCGGCGCCCATCTGCCCCGCACCAACAACGCCAATTATCTTCATCATCAGCCCCAGCCCGTTTGATTCGTCCCAGCCTTTATCGGCTGGGGCGAAACAGTGCTAGCGCGAGCCGCCGGGCACCCAAAGAATGTCCTTGCCGCCCTGATCGTTGGCGAAGCGCGAAGCGACAAACAGCCAGTCCGACAGGCGATTGAGGTAGGCCAATGCCAGCGGATTGATCGCAACTTCGCGCGCGGCCGAAATGGCGGTACGTTCGGCTCTGCGGGTGACCGAGCGAGCGACATGCAGCGTTGTGCCGAGCGCCGACCCGCCCGGCAGGATAAAGCTGTTGAGCGGCGCCATGCCGAGGTTCATCGCATCAATCTCGGATTCGAGCCGCGCGACTTGTGCCGCGACTATCCGGAGCGTCATCTCCCCGGGGGTGAAATCCTCGCCGGGGGTCGCCAGATCGGCGCCGAGATCGAACAGGTCGTTCTGGATGGTGCGGATGCGTTCCAGCATCTCATCGCGGGCGTGGAGAGCGGCCGCGCCGATGACGCAGTTGACTTCATCGACATCGCCGATCGCGGCCATGCGCGGCGCATCCTTCGAGACACGGCTGCCGTCGACAAGGCCGGTCGTGCCATCATCTCCGGTACGGGTGTAGATCTTGTTGAGCTTGACCAAAGAGCGTCAGCCGCTGCGTGACAGGGCAAGCATCAGGACAACGATCACAATGGCCAGTGCTTGGAACGCGACGCGGCCCTGCATCATCTTGTTCTGCTTGAGGCCGGACGCGCTGGGGCCCGTGCCATCGCTCTTGAGGTCCGCCTCGGTCGTTTTCAGAAAGGCAATGATCCCGCGCACGAGCATGGCGACAGCGCCAATGATGGCAAGGACCAGAAGAATGGAAAGAATGGGCATGGCCCGTCCTTATTCCTCCTCAAGCGCGAAGCCAACCGGAAACCGTGTCCGCCGCATGTTTTCGACAAGTTCGGCGGGATCGACCCCGCTTGCGCGCAGGGCAGCAAGCGTCGGTGCCGACCTGCGTTTGGCCAGCCTCTCGCCATCGCTGCCGACCACAAGGCGATGGTGGTGGTAACGCGGCGTCGGCAGGCCCAGCAAGGCCTGAAGCAGCCGGTGGAGGCGCGTCGCGGCGAACAGGTCCCGTCCGCGCACCACATCGGTCACGCCCTGCGCCGCATCGTCAACCACAACCGACAGATGATAGCTTGTCCCGGCATCCTTGCGGGCAAGAATGGCATCGCCGAGAAGCGCAGGATCGGCAGCGGTCGGGCCCTTCGCGTCGTCCTCCCATGAAAGCGGTCCGGTCATGGCCAGCGCTGCTGCGGTGTCTAACCGCCAGCTCCAGGGCAGCGTCGTATCGGCACCAATGGCACGATGGCGGCAGGTTCCGGGATAGAGCGCGCCCATTGGCCCCTGTGGCGCAGACGCTGCAGCCGCAATGTCCGATCGCGTGCAAATGCATCGGTAAAGCAGGCCCTTGGCCTCAAGCACCGCAATGGCTGCGGCATAGGCGGACATCCGCTGGGACTGGACCATGACCTCCCCGTCCCAGTCGAGGCCGAGCCAGCGAAGGTCCTCGAAAATTGCCTCGACATGTTCGGGGCGACACCGGCTGGTGTCGATATCCTCGATCCTGAGAAGGAAGCGACCTGAGTGCGACCGCGCGAAATCATGCGCGCGCATCGCTGACCAGGCGTGACCGAGATGAAGCCGCCCCGTCGGGCTGGGGGCAAAGCGGGTTACAACATCTTTGTGCATTTTCGCCCTTGACCCCATCATATGGTAAATGCTGTCATGCGCATGTCATGTGAAGCGGCGAAAGCGCGCATGCAACAGGCGAAAGGGGTTGGTCGGCCATGTATCACCCGGATCTTATCCGCCATCCGGATGGCTGCCCTGCACTTGTGCTCAATGCGGATTACACGCCTCTCAGCTATTACCCGCTTTCGCTCTGGCCCTGGCAGACGGCCGTCAAGGCCGTGTTTCTGGACCGGGTGGATATCGTCGAGGAATATCAACGCGAAGTGCACAGCAGCAACTTCGCGATGAAGCTGCCTTCAGTCATTGCCCTGAAGCAATATGTCCGGCCGTCGCAGCATCCGGCCTTCACCCGTTTCAACCTCTTCCTGCGCGACCGGTTCCAGTGCCAATATTGCGGCAGCCCGAAAGACCTGACGTTCGATCATGTGATTCCGCGGGCGCTGGGCGGCCGCACGACATGGGAAAATGTGGCCACGGCCTGTTCGCCCTGCAATCTCAAGAAGGGCGGGCGCACGCCGAGGCAGGCGCATATGGTGCTTCACACCCAGCCGATCCGCCCCACCAGCTGGCAGTTGCAGGATCAGGGCCGAAGCTTTCCGCCCAACTATCTCCACGAAAGCTGGCGGGACTGGCTTTATTGGGACATCGAACTCGAGGCTTGATCGGTTCCTTGTCCCGTCGCATGGCGGCGCTTCAACCAGAGTATGGAGCCGTATGATGATCGAAGCCGAATGGTGGGACTATGACGACATGGACGAGCTTGCCGAGGCTGTGGCTGGCGATGTCGGCTTCATCATCGAATCGGCGATCGATGCGCGCGGTTCTGCGGTCATTGCGCTCGCTGGCGGAAAGACGCCCGGACCCATCCTTGAAAAGCTCGCGCAAGCGAAGATCGACTGGAAGCGCGTGACCATCTTCCCGACGGACGAACGGATTGTCCCGCTGGACGATCCGATGTGCAATGTCGCCAGCCTGGCCCGCATCTTCCTGCCCAAGGGCGCGCGCGTGGTGCCGATCATTTCGGAGAAAGCCGCAGACTACAAGGCTGCGGGCGGAGCGGCATCATCACGGATCAGCGATTTTCACTGGCCGCCGGATCTTGTCTGGCTGGGCGTGGGAGAAGACGGGCATACCGCCTCGATCTTCAACGGGCCCGACCTGGAGGATGCCCTGAATGCCCCGGCAGAGCGCAAGGCCGTGGGCGTCATGCCCGATCCCTTGCCGCCCGAAGCGCCGGTGGCCCGTGTGACTCTGACCCGAAATGCGATTCAGTCGGCCAAGTCCCTCGTCATCGTGCTCACCGGAAACGCCAAGCGCAAGCTGCTTGAGCAGGCGATCAAGGACGGGGACAGTTCGCCCCTGCCGGTGGGACGTGTGCTCGCAGGTCTGGAGACGCCGGTCGATATTCATTGGTGTGAAGGATAGGGTACATGGCACGTGTGGCACGGATCAGCGAACAGGGCGGGCCGGAGGTCATTCAATGGGTCGATCAGGACTTGCCCCCGCCCCCGCCCGGGCAGGTGCGGATGCGCAACACGGCCATCGGCCTCAACTATATCGACACCTATCATCGCGGCGGCACCTATCCGATCCCCTTGCCAAATGGTCTCGGCATTGAAGCAGCGGGCGTGGTCGATGCGGTGGGCGAAGGCGTCACCGATTTCGCGACAGGGGACAGGGTGTGCACCTTTGGCCCGGTCCTGGGGGCCTATGCGACCGAGCGCAACCTTCCGGCTGCTGCTCTTTTTCCCATTCCGGACGACATCAGCGATGACGTTGCGGCCGCCGGCCTGCTGAAAGGCTGCACGACGGAATTTCTTGTCGAGCGCTGTGCCCGGGTGCAGGCGCAATGGCCTGTGCTGGTCCATGCCGCGGCCGGCGGCGTCGGCCTGTTGCTCGTCCAGTGGCTGAAACATGTCGGCGCGACTGTCATCGGCACCGTCAGCACGCCGGACAAGGCCGCACTTGCCAAGGATGCAGGCGCCGATCATGTGCTCTTCTACAAATCGGAAGAGGTTGCTGCCCGTGTCCGTGACATCACTGGAGGGGCCGGGGTGCGCGTCTCGTTCGACGGCATTGGCATGAGCACATGGGAGACCTCTCTCGCCGCGACAGGCAGGCGGGGCATGATTGTCAGCTATGGCAATGCGGGCGGGCCGGTGTCCGGGGTCAATCTTGGCGTGCTCGCGCAAAAGGGGTCGCTGTTCGTCACCCGGCCGACGCTGTTTGACTATTACGCGGATCCGGTGGAACGTCAGGCCGGCGCAGACTATGTCTTCGACATGTTTCGGCAGGGCGT
Organism: Sphingomonadaceae bacterium; assembly: GCA_046348625.1. GTDB lineage: Bacteria > Pseudomonadota > Alphaproteobacteria > Sphingomonadales > Sphingomonadaceae > Aquisediminimonas. The sequence goes on along the minus strand of JAXMDX010000008.1, from coordinate 15,596 downwards.
GATCAGCGCCAATATCGGCCAGACCTATGCGCTCGAAGACGTTGCCCAGGCACACCGGGATCTGGAAGCCGGGAAAACGGTTGGAGCGACGATCCTGCGGCCATGAAGCATTTTGCCCTGCACCATGTCGCGCTGTTTCTGGCAGCGATCTTCAATCTTCCAGCGGCTCCTGCCAGGGCTGGTGAAACGCAAGTGGCCGTTGCCGCCAATTTCACTGAGCCTGCAAAGGAGATCGCGGCTGCCTTCCAGCGGGCGACCGGCCACAAGGCCGTGTTGAGCTTCGGCGCTTCGGGCGGATTCTACACGCAATTGACGCAAGGCGCGCCATTCGAGGTCTTCCTCTCCGCCGATGCCGAACGCCCGCAAAAGGCCGAAGCAGCTGGCCTCGGAGTCCCCAAGACCCGCTTCACCTATGCCATTGGGCGGATCGTCCTCTATTCGGTCACACCGGGGCTTGTTGATGCCAAAGGTGCTGTCCTGAAACGTGGCGGGTTTGACAAGATTGCGATCGCTGATCCGGCGACGGCTCCCTATGGTGTGGCTGCGGTCCAGACATTGCAGAAGCTTGGTGTCTATCCGGCGCTCGCGCCCAGGATCGTGCGGGGCAGCTCGATTGCCCAAGCCTATCAATTTGTCGCGACAGGTGCTGCCGATCTGGGATTTGTGGCCGCAAGCCAACTCGTCACTGTGCAGGGCGGCTCGCGCTGGGTCGTTCCCAAGGCGCTGCATGCGCCCATCGACCAGCAGGCCGTGTTGTTGAAGACCGGTGCGACGAATCCGGCTGCACGGGCGTTTCTGGCATTCCTGAAATCGCGCCAGGCCATCGCGATAATCCGGCGATACGGGTACGAGACGCATCGATGAACCTCGTCATCCTGACGACGATTGAACTCGCAGCCGTGACGACACTGTTGCTTCTCCTGCTCGGGACGCCGCTCGCATGGTGGCTCGCCCGGTCGAGAAGCGGCTGGAAGGAGATTGTCGGCGCTCTGACGGCGCTGCCCCTTGTCCTGCCGCCTACAGTGATCGGCTTTTATGTCCTCATAGCGCTCGGCCCTCAAAGCCCCTTGATGACCCTGCTGCATCCATTCGGCATCCGGACGCTTGCCTTCACCTTTTCCGGTCTCGTGATCGGATCGCTTTTCTATTCCCTGCCTTTCGCCGTCCAGCCGTTGCGGACGGCCTTCGAGGCCATAGGGAGCCGCCCGCTCGAGATCGCCGCGACCATGGGTGCCGGGCCGGTTGACCGCTTCTTCAATGTCGCCGTTCCGCTGGCACGGAGGGGATTCCTGTCGGCCGCGATTCTCGTCTTTGCACACACCATTGGCGAGTTTGGTGTTGTGCTCATGATCGGCGGCGCGATTCCGGGGAAGACTGAAGTGCTGTCGACGCGAATCTATCAGCTTGTGGAAAGTCTCCAGTTCGCAGAAGCGCACGCCATTGCCGGTGGCATGGTTGTCTTTGCCTTTGTGGCCTTGCTGTCCTTGCTGCTGGTCGAACGCAGGATCGCCGGGGTACGGCCATGACCATTGCTGTTCGGCTCCACGCGCGGATCAGCGCTGATTTTTCGCTCGATATCGATATTGCGATACCCGCACAGGGCGTGACCGCGCTGCTTGGACCTTCGGGGTCCGGCAAGACCAGTGTGCTGCGTGCCCTTGCCGGGCTTGACCGTCATCCCGGCACCATCCGCTTCGGCGAAACCCTATGGCAGGATCATGAGACCTTCGTCCCGCCGCATCGACGCCACGTCGGGTACGTGTTTCAGGGGGCAGGGCTCCTGCCCCACCTGACTGTGCGGCAAAATCTTTCCTTCGCCGTCGCCCGTGCGCCCAAGGGGCCTTTCGCGCTTGAGGACACGATCGCGCGAACGGGAATCGGTGCCCTGCTCGACCGGTCCCCGGACCGTCTTTCGGGCGGAGAGTCCCAGCGCGCCGGAATTGCCCGCGCGCTCATGTCGCAGCCGCACTTGCTCCTGATGGATGAGCCGCTTTCAGGTCTCGACCGGGAGGCGCGGGCCGCTTTGCTCGGCGCGCTAGACGATTTGCTCGGCGATATCGCCATTCCCGTCGTCTATGTAACGCACGACATTGAAGAAGCTGCGCGGCTGGCGGTGCAATCGATCCGGCTCAACGGCGGGAAGGTCGTGTCCTAGGGCTTTGGCCGCGTGTCAAATTCGTGCTCCGGACTTGATCCGGAGCCCGTGGGCGACGCAAACTAACAGATGGACATATGGGCTCCGGGTCAAGCCCGGAGAACAAGGCAGGGATCAAACCAAAATCACCCGGCCCTAGCCGAGCGCCTCGACAGCTTCGGCGAGTGCCAACCAGCGGTCTTCGGCTGCGTCCTTTTCGGCGCGGGCCTGCTCAATGGCCTTGGTGAGTGCGGCAAAGCGCCCCGGATCGCGGGCATAGAGTGTGGCGTCTGACAGCAGGGCCTCGTCCCGGGCAATCGCGGCCTCGATCTCGGCGATACGCGCCGGAAGCAGGTCATAATCGCGCTGGTCCTTGTAGCTGAGTTTCCTGGGCATCGCCCCTGCGGAGGCAGGGGCCTCAGGGGCTCTGGCTTCCCGAGCAGCGCCCTGCCTGCGCATGGGTGTCGCGTTCCTGACGCGCTTGCGTTCCCAATCAGCATAGCCGCCGGCGATGATGTCGACCTTGCCCGAGCCGTCGAGGCCGAGAGTCAAGGTGACGGTCCGATCGAGAAAGTCACGATCGTGGCTGACGATCAGGACAGTGCCGTCATAGTCGGCAATCACTTCCTGGAGCAGGTCGAGCGTTTCGAGGTCAAGATCGTTGGTTGGTTCGTCGAGGACCAGCAGGTTCGACGCACGAGCAAACTCGCGTGCGAGCAACAGGCGCGATTGTTCGCCGCCCGATAATGTCCCTACGCGCGCATCGGCAAGGCCGGGCTCAAACAGGAACTCCTTCAGATAACCCTGTATGTGTTTCTTGACGCCGCGCACTTCGATCCAGTCCCCACCTTCGCACAGCACATCGCGCACGGTCTTTTCTGGCGAGAGCAAAGCCCGCTGCTGGTCGATCACGATCCCGTTCAAGGTTTTGGCCAGTGTGACCGTGCCACTGTCCGGCGCAAGTTCGCCGGTCAGTAGTTTGAGGAGCGTCGTCTTGCCGGCACCGTTTGCTCCAACGATGCCGATCCGGTCCCCGCGCTGGATTCGCAGGGTGAAGTTCCGGATGATCGTCCGGTCTCCAAAGGATTTTCCCACGCCGTCCGCCACGATGACGGATTTGGACCGGACATCGTCGCTGGCAATGCCGAGCTTGGCAGCACCTGGCGGCCCGAGCATCGCCGCGCGTTGTGCGCGCATCTGGTTGAGTTTCTCGAGGCGGCCCTGATTGCGTCTTCGCCGGGCCGTGACGCCGCGCTCAAGCCAGTGGAGCTCAAGCTTGAGTTTCGCGTCCAGCTTCTCGGCGGCGCGTGCTTCTTCGGCGTAGACCGCTTCCATCCAACGCTCGAAGCCGCCGAACCCGATCTCGGAGCGGCGGATCTTGCCCCGATCGAGCCACAGGGTCGATCGCGTCAGGCGGGTGAGGAACGTCCGGTCATGCGAAATAGCGATGAATGCGCCGGTGTATCGCCCGAGCCAGTCCTCGAGCCAGTCAATGGCAGCTAGGTCGAGGTGGTTGGTGGGTTCATCGAGCAGCAGGACATCCGGATCCATTGCCAGCGCCCGCGCGATTGCCGCGCGTCGCCGTTCGCCCCCGCTTGCACTTTTCGCCTCGCGCGAAAGATCGATCCCGATCTGGTCAGCAATCGCTTCCACGTCGTGCGCCGCCGGGCCGTCTGCGCCACTAGTGGCGAAATCGCGCAGTGTCGCAAAGCCGCCAAGGGCGGGCTCCTGTTCGAGAAGGACGACCTTCGTTCCCGGCACAATCGTGCGTCTGCCCTTGTCAGCCTCGATCTGGTTTGCGAGCAATTTGAAGAGTGTGGTCTTCCCCGCGCCGTTGCGCCCGATCAGTGCAAGCCGGTCGCGCTCGCCGATGAAAATGTCGAGATCCTGGAAGAGCCAGCCCGATCCCTGGACAAGGCCGAGGCCTTCATAGGCGAGAATGGGCGCGGACATGTCAGGTTCCTGATCGGTTGAGGCAGCGAAAAGCCATTCATGGCCTATTCAATGGGCGCGCCCTATGCCAAGACCCTATGGCAATGTTCAAACCTTTTATTTTTGCGCTTTCGCTTTCCGGACTTCTGGCGGTTCCCGCCGATGCCCAAAAGGCACGCAGAGTGGAACAGGATGCTGCTTTCCAGGCCACTCGCCAAGGTGCCGTGCTGCCGCTGCGCGCTATCGAGAATGAAATCGTGCCCGAAATGAAGGGACGCGGGGCTGATTATATCGGCGCGGAGTATAATGGAGACAACCGGGAATACCGCCTCAAATTCATGCAGGGCAAGAACGTGATCTGGATTGATGTGGACGGGCCAACCGGTACAATCAAGAGGACGACTGGCAAATGATCCTTGGGCGACCTTTTTGGGGAGATTATCCTTGCGCGTTTTGATCGTAGAAGATGAGCCGACTCTTGGCGCCCAGCTCAAGAACACGCTTGAAGGCGCCGGTTATGCCGTGGACCTCGCCACCGATGGCGAGGATGGGCATTATCTGGGCTCGACTGAAAGCTATGATGCCGTGATCCTTGATCTTGGCTTGCCCGAAATCGACGGGCTGACCGTGCTTGATCGCTGGCGCAAGGAAGGCAAGGTCATGCCCGTGCTGGTCCTGACGGCACGGGACAGCTGGTCGGACAAGGTCGCGGGCCTTGATGGCGGCGCCGATGACTATATGGCCAAGCCTTTCCAGACACAGGAACTTATTGCTCGCCTGCGCGCGCTCATCCGCCGGGCCAGCGGCAATGCGTCGTCCGAATTGATTGCGGGCGATGTCCGCCTCGATACACGTTCGGGCCGCGTCACGCTTGCAGGTGAGCCGGTCAAGATGACCGCGCAGGAATACAAGCTGCTGTCCTACCTTCTGCATCACAAGGGCAAGGTCGTTTCACGGACCGAGTTGATCGAACATATCTACGATCAGGATTTCGACCGCGATTCGAATACGATCGAGGTCTTCGTCACGCGCATCCGCAAGAAACTCGGTGCCGATGTCATCACGACCATCCGCGGCCTTGGCTACAGTCTCGAAGACCCTGCCTGACCGGGCAGCGCCCCGGCGCGGCGGCTGGCAGATAGGCGGCTGGCGGCTGCGGCTTGCCAGCGGGTCGCTGAGCCGGAGAATGATCGGCATTGCTGCCGCCTGGATTTTCCTGCTTCTGCTCGGTGGCGGGCTTGCACTTGACCAGGTCCTGTCCAATGCCATCACCCGAAATTTCGATGACGGCCAGCAGTTCGTTCTGACTTCAATGGTCGCCGCTGCAGAAATTGACGATTTCGGGGAGGTGCGCCTCAATCGGCCGCTCGGGGATCAACGCTTCCTTGAGCCCAATTCCGGGTTTTACTGGCAGATCGCCGGTCAGGGCTATGCCCCGTTCCGGTCACGCTCGCTTTGGGATCGCGCGCTCAATGTTCGGGGCGGCCATTCGGACGACACTATTCACGTCTATGACAGCACCGAATTTCCCGACGAAAAGATTCGCGTCGCGGAACGGGACATTGTTCTGCCGGGTTCGCCCACGGTCTGGCGGTTTCAGGTCGCGCAAAGCCGTGATGTGCTTGATGACCAGATCGGCACGCTCAGGAAGACACTTGTGCGAAGCTTCGCGCTGCTGGGGCTCGGGCTGATCGTCATGGCGGCTCTGCAGACGCTTTACGGCCTCTGGCCGTTGCGGTCGCTGCGACAGGCCATTGCCGAGATGCGAGCCGGTCGGGCAAACCGTATCCAGGAACACGAGTTGCCGGATGAAGTGGCGCCGCTGGTCGAGGAATTGAACGGGCTCCTTTCCCACAATGAAATCCAGGCCGAGGAAGCGCGCCGTCACGCCGGCAATCTTGCCCATGCCCTGAAGACTCCACTGACCGTCATCATGAACGCCGCAACGGCGCATGCGAACGACCTGAGCGAGACGGTCATCCGCGAGGCCACGACCATGCGCAGGCAGGTCGATCATCACCTCGCCCGCGCGCGCGCTGTCGGCCGCCGCGGCAATGTGCACAGCCGTGCCGAAGTCTGGGCCAGCCTCGAATCAGTCGAACGGGCCGTGTCGCGCCTATATCCGCAGGTCCGGTTCGACATGGACGGCAACAAATCGCTTTCAGTCCATGTCGAGCGGCAGGACCTTGATGAAATGCTCGGCAATCTGATCGAAAACGCGGCAAAATATGGTGGCGGCAGCGTGTTTGTGACGGTTGGCACGGCAGGGCAGATGGCGGAAATCCTGGTCGAGGATGACGGCCTTGGCATTTCTGCAGAAGATCGGGACAAGCTTTTCAATCGGGGTGTGCGGCTCGATTCCTCAAAGCCGGGCACGGGCCTTGGTCTCGCGATCGTGCGCGATGTCGCCGAAATCTATGGTGGTTCGATCACGCTTGAGGAAAGCGAGGACATGGGCGGCGTCCTTGCGCGGTTGCGCTTGCCCTTGGCCGCCTGACGCGCCAGAAGCGCGCGAATATGGCTTTTCCACACTATTTCTTCTGCGGTGTCGGCGGATCAGGCATGATGCCACTGGCGATGATTGTCGCGGCGCGCGGCGCCAGGGTGACGGGATCGGACCGCTCGCTGGATCAGGGCCGGATTGCGGACAAGTTCGCGGCGCTTGAACAGCTTGGGATTGGGCTCTTTCCGCAAGACGGTTCGGGGGTTGAGCCGGGCCAGATCTTCGTCGCTTCCGCCGCCGTGGAAGAGAGCGTTCCAGATGTGGTCGCAGCCAATCGGCTTGGTCTTGAGCGGTTGAGCCGCGCAGACCTTCTGGCGCAATTGTTCAATGCCAGCGAAACCCGGATCGCGATTGGCGGGACAAGCGGCAAATCCACCGTGACCGGCATGATTGGCTGGATCCTGGATCAGGCGGGCCGCGATCCGACGATCATGAACGGTGCGGTCATGAAGAATTATGCGCGGCCCGATGCGCCCTTTGCCAGTGCACGAGTGGGCGGCAGCGATGTTTTTGTGAGCGAGGTCGATGAAAGCGATGGCTCGATCGCGCTCTACACGCCCGATATTGCCGTCCTCAACAATGTCGCGCTCGATCACAAATCGATGGACGAACTGCGCCGCCTTTTCGGAGACTTCATTGGCAAGGCGCGGGTCGCTGTTGTCAATGCAGACAATGACGAAGCCCTTGCGCTGGCTGGAGGCAATGCCCGGACTTTCGGATTTGGCGACCGCGCAGCGCTGCGTGGATCGGATCTTGTCGAGCGGCCTGATGGAGTGGACTTTCTTGCAAACGGCGTGCGGGTCTCTCTCAATGTGCCGGGACGCCACAACGCCTCGAATGTGCTGGCTGCTCTTGCCGCGGCAGAGGCAGCGGGCGTTCCGCTGGCGATCGGCGCTGCTGCTCTGGCCGAATTTGCGGGCCTGCGCCGACGCCTCGATCTCGTCGGATCGCGTCATGGCGTCACCGTGATCGATGATTTCGGGCACAATCCCGACAAGATCGGCGCAACGCTTGACACGCTTCATGCCTTTCCCGGCAGGCTGCTCCTCATGTTCCAGCCGCACGGCTATGGGCCATTGAAGCTCATGGGCGACGCCCTTGCGGAGACGTTTCGGGCAAAGCTTGGCGCAGAAGACAGGCTCTTCCTGCCGGACCCGGTCTATTATGGCGGGACGGTGGATCGAAGTGCGGGCAGCGACGCCCTTGCCAAAGCCATCGGGCCCCGCGCCAGCCATGTGCCCGCCCGCGCTGACATTGGCGACCGGCTGGTTGCGGAAGCGCGTGCCGGAGATCGTATCCTCATCATGGGCGCGCGCGACGATACACTCAGCCAGTTTGCCTTGGAGATTCTCGAACGTCTTGACGGATAGGCATGGATCGCGTCTGCTGCGCGCATCGGGTTGAGGAAACAGCGCACAATGGCCAGGCGGCTTACATTCTACATCATGATCGGGCTGATCCTCGGCATTCTCGCCGGGGCGGCCATCCACTTTTCCTACACGGGCAGTGTGCTGACCGAGCCCAGCTCCATTCCGGATGACGTGAAGGCTGCCCTGGCCGAGTGGGGCAAATATCTCGGCCTCGTCACCGACATTTTCCTGCGACTGATCAAGATGATCATCGCGCCGCTGATCTTTGCGACACTCGTCTCCGGCATCGTCCATATGGGTGATACGGCAGCACTGGGTCGCGTCGGCGCAAAGACCATCGGCTGGTTCATCGGCGCGACGATTGTTTCGCTTACGCTCGGCATGATCCTCGTGAACATCCTCCAGCCGGGTGCGGGCGGCGGGTTCGAGCTGCCGCCGCCCGATGTGACGGCCGGTATTGCCAAACCCGAAAGCGACTTCTTCAAGATCATCGCCGAAATGTTCCCCAAGTCGATCATTGAAGGCATGGCGAACAACACGATCCTGCAAATCGTGATCTTCTCGGTCTTCTTCGGTGTGGCGATGACAGCGGTTGGCGAAAAGGCCGAACCCATCGCCAAGGGCATCGATTCGCTCGTCCATGTGATGCTGCAGGTGACAGACTATGTCATGCGCGCCTCGCCCCTCGCGGTCTTTGCGGCAATGACCAAGGTCGTTGCGATCAATGGACTTGGCATCATCGGGACCTTCATCAAGTTTATCGGAAGCTTCTATCTGGGGCTGGCGATCCTCTGGATTGTCCTGTTCATTGCCGCTTTTCTTGTGGTCGGACCGCGGGCAGGAACACTGTTCCGCTATATTCGCGAGCCAATCCTGCTCGCCTTCTCCACCGCATCGTCGGAAGCAGCCTATCCCCGCACGCTCGAGGCGCTCGACCGTTTCGGTGTTCCGCCCAAGATCGCAAGCTTTGTCCTCCCGCTGGGCTATTCGTTCAATCTCGATGGTTCGATGATGTACATGACTTTCGCGACGCTCTTCATCGCGCAGCTGTATGGCATGCACATTCCCCTCGAAGCGCAGATCACGATGCTGCTGACGCTCATGCTGACCTCGAAGGGCATGGCGGCCGTTCCACGGGCAAGTCTTGTGGTCATTTCAGCTGTCATGGCGCAGTTTCATATTCCCGAAGCCGGGCTTGTCCTGATCCTCGCGGTCGACCAGTTTCTCGACATGGGGCGGTCCGGAACAAATGTTGTCGGCAACGCGGTTGCAGCGGTTGTCGTGGCCAAGTGGGAGAGTGACCTTGATGCGCCCGAACCCCCGGAGATCGAACCGCCGCACGCCCCTACCAGCCATGCGCATTGACCTTTCGGCGCAAAGCTGAAAGCTTCCGGCACGGCAGCGGGAAACGGGGATCACAATGGGCATCGGAACGGAAGAAGAAACGGCATTTGCATTTGATGGCGACTGGCGGGAACTGGCGCCGATCCTGTTCACGAACCTGATGCTCTCCATCGTGACTTTGGGGTTCTATCGGTTTTGGGGCATCGCCCGTGAACGACGCTATCTCTGGAGCAAGACACGGTTCATTGATGACCGGCTTGAATGGACGGGCACGGGCAAGGAATTGTTCCTGGGCTTCCTGCTGGTGATTGCGATCCTCTTCGTGCCGCTCTTCCTGTTGCAGTTCGTGGCGCAGGCGCTGATCCTGCGCGGTCATGCGGCCTTTGCGGGCGTCCTCGCCCTGTCGGTCTATCTGATCTTCTTCTATGTGGCCGGACTCGCCATATTCCGGGGTCTTCGCTATCGGCTCAGCCGGACGCACTGGCACGGAATCCGGGGCGGCAGCGACGATCCGGGCTTTGGCTATGGCTGGTCCTATACCTGGAAGACGATCGTCGGATCCTTTGTGCTCGGGCTGCTCATTCCCTGGTCGATGACGAGCCTGTGGAGCGAACGCTGGAACCGGATGAGCTTTGGACCGCACAATTTCGAATCCGGTCCCGAATGGGGCGGCCTGATGCGGCGCTTCCTGCTGTGCTATCTTGCGCCCGTCGTGGCACTGATCGCCGGGATCGCGGCTGCAATCGCCGGGGCCGCATCCGGCGGCAGTTCCGGCGGTATTGCGGGCGGCGCAGTTGCAGTCGTGCTTGTTCTTGGGTCTCTCTATATCGTGCTGCCGCTTTTGGCCCTGGCCTATTATGCTGCGTTCTTTCGCGAGATGATCGGGACCCTGAGCCTGTCCACGCTGAATTTCCATTTTTCGGCGCGCACCAAGGACTGGCTCCTTCTGATGCTGGGCAACATCGGGCTCTACGTCCTCGTGTTCGCGCTGGCGCTCATTGTGGCATCAATGCTTGGCGTTGCAGCCCTCCCGAAAGACCCGCAAGCCATGGCGCACCCTCCGATCGCGACCTTTGCGATCATTGGCCTGATCGTGGCCATTCCCCTGGGGCTGGTCGGGGGATTTGTGCGCTACCGCAACTGGCACTTCTTCATCCGCCATCTTGAGGCCGGCGGCGAGATCGATCTTGCCACGCTGACCCAGTCCAGCACACCGGAACCGCGGCAGGGCGAAGGGCTGCTCGACGCATTGGACATGGGTGGCTTCTGAGCGTGACTGACGTTTCGGGCCTCTGGCATTATGACGGAAAGACGGCGATCCGGCACATGGTCGACCTCCGGACGGAGGTGGACGGATTTGTGCTGATCGGCGATGGTGTCGACAATGGCCCCTATCGCTGGAGCGATCTTGTCCGCCGGGACGACAGCCCGGGTGGGCCGGTCTACGGGCTGAAAGACAGGGCGGGTTGGCGTATCTGTTTTGCCGGCGGCGTGCCGGACGCGATCCGCAGCCAACTGCCCGAGCCTGCCCGCTATGGCCCATGGGTTGACCGGCTCGGCTTCTGGCGAGCGTCCGGAGTGTTTCTTGCCGTTTCGGCGGTCTTTGCCCTTGGCGTCTTCAAGGCGCCGGACTGGCTCGCGCCCAATATCCCGTTCGCATGGGAAAAGCGGATGGGCGATGCAATGGTCGGTGATTTCGGGGGACGCTTCTGCAACGGGCCTGGCGGGCAGGCGGCGCTTGATGCGCTCGTTCGCAAGATCGATCAGGGCAAGCCTGCAGTGCGCGTCCACGTCGCCAATATCGGCATGGTCAATGCCGTCGCCTTGCCAGGCGGCAACATCGTGCTGTTTCGCGGGCTCCTGCAGGAAGCGAAGTCGCCGGATGAGATCGCTGGCGTGCTCGGACATGAAATCGGCCATGTGCGCAAACGCCATGTGGTTCAGGCACTCATGCGACAGGCTGGACTCAGCGTGTTGCTGGGCGGTTTTGGCGGCAATGGCGGGGGTTATCTCAATGCAATGCTTGCTGCATCCTATTCGCGCGAGGCGGAAAGTGCGGCGGATGATTATGCCATCCAGCAGTTGAAGCTGGCCCGGATTTCCCCGGATGACACGGCCGCCTTCTTTGCCCGCATGTCGGCGCAGGAAGCAAAGCTGGGTGAAGCGGCGGCTGCGCTCGGCTATGTGTCTTCGCATCCGCTGTCACAGTCCCGTGAACGGGCGTTTCGCCAAAGCAGGCAGGCAGGCATACCCTATGCGCCCGTGATCGATTCTGACCAATGGGCAGCGCTTTCCGACATCTGCCACAACGATCCGAAGGTTCCGGCAGACGACAGTCTGTTCTTCTGAGTCTTGGCATAGAACCCGGCTTCGCAAGACACGGCAATGCCGCTATGGGGGAGCAATCTCATAATCGTCAGGAGCAGCGCCCGATGTTTCGCAGGATTTTTCTGGATCACCCCGCCGAAGTCGAAGAAGGCTTTTTCGAACATTTCCGCGTTGCGTCAAGCTTTGGCCTGACAATGATCCGGGGCGGATTGGGCGCGTTGGTTCATGCTTTCATTCCTGCACTTTGTGTGACGAGCGGCAGCGACACGATCCGTCGGCTCAATACCCTGATGGTCGAAAAGCGCGGAGCGAAGCGCAATGCAACGGTCGAGATGCTGTCTGTTGAATGGATAATTTGACACGCGCCGACGGCGTGAGGCTCGCCTATTCGCGGCAAGAGGGCAAGGGCCCGGCGGTCGTTTTCCTTTCAGGATACATGTCCGACATGACGGGCGGAAAGGCCCTCGCGCTCGACGCCTGGGCTGCGGGTAAAGGCCGTGCATATCTTCGTTTCGACTATGGTGGCTGCGGTGCCAGCGAAGGCCGGTTCGAAGACCAGACACTGGCAGGCTGGCTCGCCGATGCCCTGCTGCTGATCGATACGCTCATTGAGGGTCCGGTCGTGCTCGTTGGATCGTCGATGGGCGGCTGGCTGATGCTGCTGGCAGCGCTTGCCAGGCCGGAACGGGTCGTCGGATTGATCGGCATTGCAGCGGCGCCGGACTTTACCGACTGGGGCTACACCCAGGAGCAGAAGCTTGAAATTCTCTCAAGCGGCCGGCTTGAGCAGGCCTCCCCCTATGGGCCCGAACCAACAGTAGTCACCAAGGCATTCTGGCAATCCGGAGAAGCGCACCGACTGCTGCATGGGCCGATTGCGATCGATTGCCCAGTGCGGCTCCTGCACGGGCAGCGCGATACGGATGTGCCCTGGCACTATAGCACGCACCTCGCGTCATTGCTGCGTTCAGACGATGTGCAGGTTGTGCTTGTCAAGGACGGTGACCACCGCCTGTCGCGCGAGCAGGACATTGCCCTGCTCCTGCGGACGACCGAGACTTTGCTGGAGCAGATGTGATCCTCCTATACCTTGCTGCAGAAGCCTCCCTTGCCGGACCCGCTCCCAGTGCTGACGAAGCGCGCTTTGCCTCTTGCGTGGCGCTGACGGAAAAGGACGCTGTCCAGGCCCTTGAAGCGGCGGGGAGCTGGCAAGTCCAGGGCGGCGGCGTTCTGGCCCGGCAATGTGCGGGCCTGGCCTATGCCAGCCTCAAGCGATGGCTTCCGGCGGCCACCGCATTCCAGCAGGCTGCCGAGGACGCCGAACGGCATGGCGATGCGCGCGCGGCACGCCTTTGGGTGCAGGCCGGAAATGCGGCGCTCGCAGGCGGCGACATGGTCAAGGCAGGCCAGTATCTGGATGCAGCGCTCGCGGGCGGGGCCCTGACAGGCGCCCAGGCCGGAGAAGCCCATCTCGATCGGGCCCGTGCGCATGCAGCGACGGGCGACACCGTGACTGCGCGCGCCGACCTCGACATGGCCCTGAAGCTGGTGCCGGCAGATCCGCTCGCCTGGCTTCTGTCCGCAACACTGGCGCGCCGCACGGGCGATCTCGCTAGAGCGCAGGCCGATATCGGCGAAGCCATGAAGCGGGCGCCGGACGACGCTGCGGTTGCTCTTGAGGCCGGGAATATCGCGATCCTGTCCGGCGCCGAAGCGGCCGCGCGGACGGCCTGGGCGGCTGCGGTCAATGCATCGCCAGACAGTCCTGCCGGCGTGGCGGCTGCCGATGCACTCAAACGCTTGGGCGCGCCGAAATAATGCGCTAACACTGCGGCCATGAAATATCTGCACACGATGATCCGGGTCAGTGACCCCGCCGCCACCCTGGCCTTTTTCGACTTGCTCGGTTTGAAGGAAGTGGGTCGTTATGACAGTGAGCAGGGACGCTTCACCCTGATCTTCCTCGCCGCCCCGGGGGACGAATCGGCTCAGGTCGAACTGACGCACAACTGGGACGAAGCGGGTTATGGCGAAGGCCGCAATTTCGGGCATCTCGCCTATCGCGTCGACAATATTTACGAGACCTGCCAGCGGCTGATGGATGCCGGCGTGACGATCAACCGTCCGCCGCGCGACGGTCACATGGCTTTCGTGCGCACGCCCGACAATATCTCGATCGAACTGCTGCAGGATGGCAACCTGCCGCCGCAGGAGCCCTGGGCATCCATGCCGAACACGGGGCATTGGTAGGATGGCTCTCGAGATTGTGCGCATCCCCGTCCTCTCGGACAATTATGTCTGGCTGGTCCACGAGCCGGATTCGGGCGAGACGATGGTTGTCGATCCGGCAGTTGCGGACCCGGTGCTCTCCGAAGCGGAAAGCCGCGGATGGCGGATCACGCAAATCTGGAATACGCACTGGCATCCCGATCACACCGGCGGCAATGAAGCCATCAAGGCAGCAACGGGGTGCGTCATTACGGGCCCGGCCGCAGAGTTCGAGCGCATTCCGACGCTTGATGTGCAGGTGAGCGGAGGGGACGAGGTCAGGCTGGGCAACAGCACTGCGGTCGTGATGGCCGTGCCTGCGCATACGGCAGGCCATATTGCCTTTCATTTTGCCGCTGAACGGGCCGTCTTTGTCGGCGACACGCTGTTTCCAATGGGATGCGGTCGCCTGTTCGAAGGGACGGCGGACCAGATGTTTGACAATATGGCCAGGCTCGGCGCCCTTGCGGCGGACACCCAGGTTTATTGCGCACACGAATATACCCAGTCGAACGGACGCTATGCGCTGGTGGCGGAGCCAGACAATGCGGCTCTTGTAGCGCGCATGAAGGCGGTCGACGCGGCGCGGGCGTGGGGTGAAGCGACGGTACCGACAACGATCGGGCTTGAGCGCGAAACCAACCCGTTCATGCGGGCCAGTTCGGTCGCCGAGTTGGCCGAACGCCGCGCGGCCAAGGATGGATTTCGCGGCTGAATCTGCTAAAGTGCCGGACTTGGGGGCGTGTTGGAAGGAGTATAGCCATGCGCAAGACCATGTTCATTCTGCCGCTTGCCAGTCTGTTGCTGTGCAGCGGTGTGTCTGCCTCGTCGGCCTCACGAGAGGCCCGTTATGCCAGTGAGGAGGCGCGGCTCCAAAAGGCCCTGACCGGCTTGACGCCCGGAAAGCCGCAAGACTGCATCCGGTTGCGCGATGCCAACGGGACACAAAGCTTCGAGAACGGCAAGGGCACCTTGATCTTCCGGGTCTCCCGCAAGCTGGTCTATCGCAATGACACCCGCGGCACCTGTTCCGGCATCGGTCGGGATCGCGCGCTGATCACCCGCATTTTCGGCGGCAGCCAATTGTGCCGCGGCGACATCGCGGAAAGCGCGGACCTTGTCGCAGGCTTTACCGGCGGCAGTTGCGCCATGGGAGACTTTGTCCCCTACACCTCTGGGTCCTAGCCCCGATACAGCGCGTCGATCTGTTCGCCATAGACCTGCCGGATCATGTGCCGGCGGATCTTGAGTGACGGGGTGAGCATTTCATTGTCGATGGTAAAACCGTCGGGGGTCAGTGTGATGTTGCGGACCTTTTCGGTCAGCGTGACCTGGCGATTTACGCGGTCGACGGCCTCCATCACGGCGGAGCGGAAGGCCGGCAGGTCCGAAAGCGCCTTGAGATCATATTTGATGTCGTTGGCCACGGCCCATTCTGCTGCCCATTCGGGATCCGGGACGACAAGCGCAACGAGATGGGGTCGCTTGTCACCACTGACCATCGCCTGGATGATTTCGGGCTGAAGCGTGAGCATGCCTTCGATCTTCTGTGGCGAGATATTCTCACCCTTGTCGTTGACGATGATGTCCTTCTTGCGATCGGTGATCCGGATACGGCCCTTTTCGTCAAACTCGCCGATATCCCCCGTGTGAAGCCAGCCATCCTTCAAGACCCGCGCCGTTTCGGCCTCGTTGCGCCAATAGCCGTGCATCACGA
>JAXMDX010000007.1:0-209164 GCA_046348625.1 Sphingomonadaceae bacterium | reverse complement strand
GTGCGGCGACTTGATAGCGTTGAGCGTCTTACGGCAGCGCTGGTCGTTGCGGGCTTGATCGGCAACGCCGTCATTGTTGTGGTGTTCTCGAGTGTGGCGCCGCGGTACGAAGCCAGGGTAATTTGGGTTTTGCCCCTCATATTGCTGTCGCTGGCTGGCGTGCATATTCGGAATAGGTCATTCAAATCGCCGCAAGCACCTGTATCCGGAAATCCAATGAGCTAGGTCCCTTTCGGGAGGTCGCAGTCAAAAGCAAGCTGCCTGCACCGAATTCCGCCTGAGACGGCGGCAGGATTCCTGATCGAACGAAATGCGCGCGCCGCAACTTTCCATTTGGGCGGTCGACACGTGTCGGCTAGTGCAGATGGCACGGGGAGGCGTGCTGGCAACGCAAATGAAACCGACTGCACTCTGCTCACGATTTTGGGGAACGATTGGGCGACTGGTGCCGACAGTGCTCCTGCTCGCAGCGGCCGGCTGCGCCAGCTATAGCCAGCAACCGTTGAATCCAGCCGAAGCCTTGCACGCCCGCGCCGCAAGAACCCTTGATCCCGCGCTCATCGACCGGACAGTGCGCACAATAGCGCCCCGCGCCGAGCCATCTGGCGCGAAGCTCGACCGCCTTTCGCTTTTTGCCGCAATCCTGCTGCTCGATCCGAAAGTGGAAGCGGCGCGCGCGTCAATCGAGACTGCGAAGGCCCAAGCCCGTGCCGACCGCAAGGCTCCGGGCCCAGTGCTGATGCTCACCAGCGAATATGCCAATGATCCCTCGACGCGTTCTCCTTGGCTTCTTGGCGGCGTCATCGACGTGCCGATTGATTCAGGCGGGCGAAGAGCTGCCAGGCTGACGGTCGCCGACAATAATGTCCTGGTGGCCCGCTATAGCTTTGCGGAAACACTGTGGGCGGAGCGGATGGCCGTCCGCCGCGCGCTGGTCGACAGGATGATTGCCCAGAGACAGGCTGATCTGGCCAGCGCGATGTCGGCGCTGCGTGACCGCCAGGTTGCGGTCCTGGAACGGAAGGTAGCGGCGGGTGCTTTGGCCCGCAGCGAGCTGGTGCAAGCGAAACTGGCGCAAGCGGCGGCGCAAAGGCTCGGGAGCGATGCAGCTGTGCGGCGCACTCGGGCCGAACGGTCGATTTCCGGCTTGTTGGGCCTGCCAGAGGCTGCCCTTGCCACGTTCGAGTTGAGTTGGGACGGCTTTGAAACGCCCCCGCCCGATCCTCTCGCTACGCTCGCGCCCGGCGACAGGATGCAAGCGATCACAGCGCGCTCGAATGTCCTGAAGGCGCTCGCTGCCTATGATCAGGCCGAAGCAAATCTGCGGGGTGAAGTGGCGCGCCAGTTTCCGGCGATTGTCGTTTCCCCCGGCTATACCTGGGAGCGCGGGCTGGTGAAGCTGCCCCTGTCCATTGGACTGGCTCTGCCCCCGCTCGATCTCAATCGCGCTGCGATTGCCGCCGCGACTGCAAGACGGGCTGAAGCCGGCAAACAGGTCGAAGCCGAGATCGCCGGGGCAGCAGCAGCTCTTGACGCAACGATCACGGAACGGCGTCAGGCCATGGAGATGCTGGAAAGGCTTCGCAGAACCGACATCCCGGGCGCGCGCCAGCTGGCGGCGCAGGCGGATGTTGAACTGCGCCATGGCAGCATAGATACGAGTGAATGGGCCATTGCACAGATTGGCGTCTTGCAATTTCGATTGTCGGAACTTGATGCGCTCGCCCGTGTCCTTGCGGCCGATGCTGCGCTGGAAGACGCGTTGCAACGTCCTTTGGAGGGACCAGAACTCATGATCGAGAACATGCGCACCGGAGGAACGCCATGAAGCGGATTGCTGCTGCAGGATGGGCGCTTGCCGGCGCAGCTTTCGCTTCTGCGATGATCTATCTTGTGCCTGCGCTTGGACCCGGACATGAGTCCGATGCAGTCGAAAATGAACCTCCTGCCATGCCGGCTCCTTTGGGCGGCGGTGTCTCCCTCGACAAGAAGGCCGTCGCCCATGCCGGCCTCCAGTTCATCACGCTGCAGCCAGCCGTCTCTGTCAGCGAACGGTCGGGCTTTGCGCGCGCACTCGATCTTGCCCCGCTCGCGGCGATTAGTGCCGATATTCAGAGCGCCCGTGCCGCCCTTGCCGCCTCGGATGCGGAAGCAAGGCGACAGGAGGTGCTGGCGGCACAGGATCAGAGCGCCTCGGTTCGCGCGGTCGAACTTGCCCGGGCGCAGGCGCAGGCTGATCGCGCCCGCCTCATTCTGGCGTTGCGCCGCGCCGGGCTCGAATATGGCAGTGGGCTTTCAGGCCGGGAAGGCCAGCTCGATGGGCTGGTGGCCCAGGCTGCGCGCGGGGAGGCTGCGCTCATCCGGCTCGATTTCGAGGATGGAGAGCCATCCACAGGGTCCGCGGTCACGATCACCGATGGCGATATCCGTGTGACCGCGCATGTTATCGGCCCCGCCGTGGGCGCCGATCCGAATCTGCAATCCGCCGGTGTCCTTGCCATTGTCCGCGGTTCCGTCGCGCGTTCGCTGGCTGTCGGCCGCGTCATGAAGGCGGTGCTGCCTGCCGGTGGCCCGGCCCAGACCGGTGTCGTCGTCCCGCGCGCTGCAATTGTTCGCACGCAAGGCGGGATGTGGGTCTACCGCGTCGATCAGGACGGCACATTTCGCCGCATAGAGCTTCAGGATCCCGTTGCGCATGAGACGGGCTGGTTCGTTCGCAAGGTGCTGCGTCCCGGCGATCGCATCGTCAGCGCGGGCGCCACCGTATTGCTTGGCCTCGAAGCCGGTTCACCAGTCGAGGAAGAATAGCGGATGCTCGCAACGATCGTCCGCAAAAGTGTTCGCTATCCGTGGATGGTCCTGCTGGGAGCCGCCTTGTTGGCGGTGTTTGGGCTCATGACGCTGCGCTCCGCAGCCTTTGACGTCTTTCCCGAATTCGTTCCCCCGCAAGCGAATTTGCAGACCGAGGCGCCCGGGCTGGTGCCTGACCAGGTCGAGGCGCTGGTCACTCGCCCGCTTGAAGCAGCAATCAATGGCGCGAATGGCGTCGAAAGCGTGCGATCCGAATCCATTCAGGGCTTGTCGGTCATCAACATCACGTTTCGCGAGGGGAGTGACCCCTATCGCGCGCGGCAGATTGTCGCCGAGGCTCTGGTCGACGCGGCAACCGCTCTTCCTTCCGGGGTCGCAGCGCCCAAGTTGACGCCGCTCACCTCCTCGACGATGGATCTGTTGAAGATCGGCTTTGTCAGTCAAAAGCTTTCGCCGATGGCGCTGCGCGACCTGGTTGAATGGACAGTGCGGCCGCGCCTTCTGTCAGTCCAGGGCGTTGCGCGCGCAAACATATTTGGAGGCGACAAGCGCCGCATCGAAGTCCGTGTGAAGCCTTCCGAGCTGATCGCGCGCGGCCTGACGCTCAACGATCTGTCAAGCGCAGTGCGGAGCAGCGTTGGCGTCCGCGGCGGCGGCTTTTCCGAGACGCCCGGCCAGCGCATCCTGATTCAGCCCGGGAGGGATGTGCCGGATGCTGCGTCAATTTCAGAGTCGATTCTCTCGTCAACAAGGGGCGGGGCTGTCCGCATCGGCGATGTCGCAACCGTTTCGGATGCAGCCGGCCCAAAATTCGGCGATGCCTTGGTTATGGGAAGGCCGGGCGTCCTCCTGACCCTTTCGAGCCAATATGGTGCCAACACGCTTGACACGACGCGCGCGGTCGAAATAGCGCTGAATGACCTGAAGCCAGCGCTCGCGGCGCAGGGCGTGACGATGTATCCCGATCTGCACCGACCAGCCGATTTCATCGAGACAGCGCTTGCCGGGATCGAGCGCGATCTTCTCGTGGGCGCGCTGCTGATCGGCATTGTCCTGCTTGTCTTCATGCGCGAGCTGCGGGTTGCGGCAATCGCCTTTGTCTCCATACCTTTGTCGTTGTTTGCGGCGATCATTGTCCTCGACCGGTTCGGGATCACGATCAACACGATGACGTTGGGAGGGCTCACTGTCGCGCTGGGCGTCGTCATCGACGATGCAATCGTCGATATCGAGAATATCGTCCGACGCATCCGGACGCGGGGCGCCGAAGCCACGCGTGCGCAAATCATCGAAGCGGCATCGGTCGAGGTGCGCGGGCCCGTGGTCTACGCTACATTCGTGTTGGCACTGACGATCCTTCCGGTCCTCTTCCTGACCGGCCTTCAGGGCGCATTCTTCTCTCCGCTTGCGCTTGCCTTCCTCCTGGCCACGCTGGCGTCGCTGCTGGTTGCGATGACCGTAACGCCAGCCCTGTCCGCGCTGCTGCTCCAGCGTGTCGAGCCGGGTCCCGAACCCCAGTTTCTTGACCGCTTCAAGCTCTGGCACGCCTCCATTCTTCAACGTCTTTGTGCGGTCCCCGAACGGATCGCCGTGGCGACGGTTGCAGTGGGGGTCATCGCGGTCTTCATCCTGTCCTTGTTCGGCAATTCGCTCCTCCCCTCGTTTCGCGAGCGGCATTATGTGATCGGTGTCGCCGGGCCGACAGGTGCGTCACTCGACTGGATGCGTGCGACCGGCGCGCGCATTTCGCGCGACCTCATGGGCATATCCGAAGTCGCCAGCGTCGAGCAGCAAATCGGCCGGGCGGAAGCGGGCGAAGACACGTGGCCGCCCAACCGCAGCGAATTTCACGTCAATCTCAAAAAGACCGTCGGCGCGGCTGGCGAGGATGCTGCCCAGGAGAAGATTCGTGCCGTTCTCGACGCCTACCCGGCAATCCAGAGCGAGACGTTGACATTTCTGGGCGACCGGATCGGTGAATCTCTTACGGGGGAAACGGCTGCAGTTACCATCAGCATATTCGGCGGCGATCTGGACACGCTTGACCGGGTGGCGGGGCAGGTGGCGGCCGCGCTCGACACGGTTCCGGGATCGGCCGATGTCCAGGTAAAAGCCGCGACGACGACGCCCATTCTCAGGGTCCGGTTCGATCCTGCGAAGATGGCTGTTCGGGGGGTCAGCGCACAGGATGCGAACGATGCAATTGAACTTGCCTTTCAGGGCCATCTTGCCGGACAGGTGAGCCAGGCCGACAGGACGACCGATGTCGTCTTGACGCTTCCGCCCGAGATGCAGCGCGATCCGGAATCTGTGGGTGACGTTCTGGTCCGCTCCGCCGCGAGCGGCGTGCGGCTTTCAGATATCGCGGATCTGCGCTTGGAGGATGGGCGGGCGAGTATTGCCCATGACGGCGGGCAGCGTCGGCAGATTGTCACGGCCAATCCTGTGGATCGCGATATTGCCGGCTTTATGGCGAAGGCGCGCGCTGCCATCGCCACCAAAGTCAAACTGCCGCCTGGCGTCTTTCTTTCATATGGGGGTGCGGCAGAAGGCGTGTCGGCCGCCTACCGGCAAATCGCCCTCAATGTCAGCCTTGCAGCGATCGCGATCGTGGCGTTGCTCATACTGGCGTTTGGCAGGCGCCCAGCCGCACTTGTTTTGGCTGGCGCTCCATTCGCGCTGGCCGGCGGGGTGTTGGCGGTGATCTTCGAAGGCGGGGTTGTTTCGCTTGGCGCACTCGTGGGCTTTGTAACGCTTTTCGGGATTTCGGCGCGAAACGCCATCCTGCTCCTCTCGCATGTGGGGCAACTTGTGGAAGTGGAAGGCGCTCCCTGGTCGCTTGAGACCGTCCTGCGAGCAACGCGCGAGCGCGTGACGCCCATCATGATCACGGCATGCGTCACGGCCCTTGGCCTTGCGCCCCTTGCGCTGGAGACGGGTCAGGCCGGGCGGGAAGTCCAGGGCCCAATGGCGCTCGTCATCCTCGGCGGATTGATGTCCTCGCTCGTGCTGAGCCTTCTCTTCCTTCCCGCGCTGATTGCCCGTTGGTACGCCAGCGAAGAAGCTGCGGGCTAAATTCGGCTGAGCAGCGTTCGATATGCGGCTGATGGAATGCAATTGCGCGAACCTATGCTGAGCAAGGCTTCTTGCGCCTGCCGGCGTCCGAAAAATTGGTCGGGGAAAGAGGATTTGCGGCCTGTCACACTTTTTTCCGCAGAAATGCGCCAACTCCTTGCATTTCTGAGACTTATGTCACACTGACCTGTCACACAAACCTGTCACACACGGAGGGTTTCGAGGGTCATGGTATACGTCCTCAGGCGGCACAATCGGTTCTCAGCGCGGGTAAGAATACCCAAAGCGGCGATCCACCTCTACGAGGGCAGGGAGTTCCTGCAGCGGGCATTGCTAACATCTGATCTACGAGCCGCAAAGGCGGAGGCAGTTGCGTGGGAGGCCGACCTTCGCCTCGGCTGGGAAGCAGCGACAGCGGCGCCAGAGGAGGGGTCATATCGTCGCGTCTATCTCGACGCCCGCAAGAAGGCCGCAGGGGGTGCCTACGAAGTTCACATTGCAAACGAAGACCCGGTCATCGCGGGCATAGATTTCGAGATCGATCGCATGGCAAATGAGATTGGCGAGCGGATACTCACTCCGCTGGAAGAAGCCCGACTCGCTGGCCTGAACTCCGCGAAGCTGGAGTTGGAGCGAGGCGACGCTCCAGTCCCTCCCGAGTATGAAGCGCCGTTTAGCGAAGCGGTTGATGCTTTCATGGCTCATTGGAAAACCAAGACGACGCGCAAGGAGGCGAACACCGAGAAGCAACTCCGGGCAACGTTCAAGCTCTTTCAGGGCTACTGGAAGGACAAACCAATGCGAGGCATTACGGGACGGGACGCTGTCCGCTTCCACGATGCCCTGCGCTCCTTAAATCCTCGCTGGGCAAGCACTCCGGCGAATCGAGAGTTGTCTTGGGAGGCACTGATAGCGACCTGCGGAGGTGACCCCGTGGGTCTGTCTGCGGCCACCATGAACCGCCATAGGTCCGCCCTGGGGCAGCTGTGGGCGTATGCGAAAAGGCGCGGCTACTGCAGCGGCGATGATCCGTTTGAGGGCGATCATCAGCGCCTCGAACCGTCAAGCATCCGGGGCTATCAGGCTTGGACTGCGGACGAATTGAAGAAGCTGTTTGATCCGCCGCCGAAACGCCGGGACCTGCAAGAGGTCATGCTTGTGGCGCTCTACTCGGGAATGCGGCTCAATGAGATCGCCTCGTTGACGTGGGACAACCTCAGGCGAGAGCATGACGTGAACTATTTCCAGATCGAGGACGCCAAGACGCCTGCCGGTAACCGCGTGGTGCCTGTCCATTCTGCGCTTTCATGGCTTGTCGATAGGAAGAACGACGATAGCGAAGGCCGGATTTGGCCGACATTTAAGCTGGAAGGGCCGGGGCTGAAACCCGGCGGCGACGTGGGCAAATTGTTCACCACACTCAAGCAAGCCCGTGGCTTCGCGGATCGACGGAAAGCCTTCCACTCGTTCCGGAAGAACGTGGTGGGTCAGTTGGAGGAGAAGGGCGTCCCTGAGAATGAGGTGGCCATGTTGGTGGGTCACGCCAAGCAAGGCTTCACGTTCAAAACCTACGGAGCCAAGGCGCTTGCCCTCGGTCGCCTTTCGGAGATTGTGGCAATGATCGAGTATCCGGGCCTACCTCTCCCGGACACTCTCAGGACGGCATAACGGGGCACACACATTCTACATCGGCATTCGATGCCGTCGTGGTCGTTGCTCAAAATATCTGGCCCAATCGAGCTAGACGTCACTTAAAGCAAGCCAGCTCGTCCATCTTGTAGCTGATTCTTACTTGGTCAGTCTCGCTAACTTTCGTGAGGCCGTCAGCTAGTTTGAGGCAGGCCAATTCTTTGGCGGTTACATTCACCGCCACCGGCTGAACGGTGACTTTATCCCCTTGCTTTGTTGGGATTTCCACCGGATCGGCCATTGTCGGCTGGCTATCGTTTGCAATTGACGACTTTGCGGCTTGTTCAATCTTGTCCAGACGGGCCGTGAGTGAGTTAAACATTGTAACTACTGTCGCAACCAGAATGACGAGTGCCACTATGCAGCCTAGCGTTATACCGATCTTGGAACCACCTTCCTGCATTCCATACCCCAAGTCGTTCTAGCAGCAATTGCGAAGCGTTATTTATGGCCATCGGGCCCGTGTTTGCAATGGGCCATTTTTTGGCAGGACCGGCTGCGCGAGGCGGGGCTGCATGGCACTGCGATAGGCCAGAAACTTGCAGGAAGGACGAAGGGCGGGGACTCTTCAGATAATTATGGCTCAGGCCATTCGACGTCGGCACTTGCCGAGGCAGTCGCAAAGATCGCTTATCCTGATCTGATCAAGCTGCTGCGCCTCTGACGGGTGCAGCCCTGAATGCGAGGGCCACCATGCAATGTTAGTGGCGAGAAATCGATGCCATTGGCGGTGCGCTTGCGGTGGGAGTCTTCTTCGTCTCTGGGTCGTTAGCGTTTACAGCCTCGTTCACGTTCCTAGCGGCATTTATTGCATCTTCGAAAGCCTGCTCCGGGTCTGACGAACCACTATCATTTGACTGGTCAACGGCCTTAGCCGGGTTGTCGTGTGTGAGTGATGGCGAACACGAGGTCAGCCAAAAGGCGGCAACCAGAAGGCAGATACGTTGCATGCTAACTCCCCTAGTCCAAAGGCCAAGACTGCCCGCGTGTTGCGAACGCTTCAAGCCATTCCGCACTTCATGGGCACGGCATCAAGCTTGAAGTTCGCCGAGGCCCTCAGAAATCCGCCGGTTCCCCGCGACATGCGAAATACTGCTCACTATCGGAGAAGGAGCCCCGGTTGGATATATTGAAGGTGAGTATCCTCAGGATCACCGACAGCGTCAATTTGTGCCCACTATCGGAGAAGACCAAAGGTGACACTGAGGTGATGACCTCAGTTACTCACTCCATATCACTTTCTACATCACCATCCTGAAAGCCCTACGTATGTCGTTGTAGGTGATGTTTTAGGAGTGCCGGTTTCCACTCCACCTTCGAGACAACCCTATATCGGATATAGGGTTCGACTGAAAGTTTTCCATCGGCGATCTCCCTCAGGCTTCGGTCTGGGGTGATGGTCCCGTGCGACGGCTCCCGCTGGCAGGCAGCATTGGGGGCGGGGCCGTCGCCATCCATTCCGCTCCCCCGAGCGTCCCCCCGCCTGCTTCACCTGATCCGGTCTCAACGGACCGGTAACCCTGCCGTCGCTGCTGACGGCTCAACCATAGTAAGAGGCTTACCCAATGAATGATAACACTCCTGACTTCGAACCTGCCCTGTCCCAAGAGCAGTTCTTCGAGAAGCTCACCACCTTCGATCCCTTGAGCGACCTCTCGGGTCCTTGGTCTGGGACCGGTCTCAACACGGGCCGCGCCTTCCCACCGGTGACCATGGACGCCTTCTCGCCCGAGACCCGCGACCGCATCAACGCCCGCCTTCGTGCCGTCCATCCTGCAGATCACGAGCGGATGCGCGAACAGTTCATCCGCGAAGAAATGGGCGCTGCTGGCATCGAAGCGCGCGTCATGGCGGACCCCGGCGCGAACGCAACCCACTACGCCCGCATCTGCACCCAGCAGGAGAACACCCGCCGGATCAACGGCGCTGAGATTGCTCGCCTGCAGCGTGAGCTTGCCGAACACAACATGACGATTGACCCTGCCACGGGCCAACCTGCACCGCTGCCGTCGATGCGGATTGAGGGACAGCGCCGCACCGCCATGGAGAACCGCATCCTTGAACTCCAGACCCAGATCAGTCTGGTCGATGGGCAGGAGGGCGAGTTCCACCGCCGAGAGGCCATGGAGCAGGACTGGATCAACTACATGGGCAAGCAACTCATGGCCCACGAACTGGCAGAGGCCAAAAAGCGCGCTGAGAAGAAGCTGAGCGAGGAGCGGATCGAGAAGCTGGCCGAAGGGTTCGCCAAGCGTGACCGTCCGGTGACCGGCTGATGCGTTACTCGCCCCGCACAGGTCGATGGACTGGCAAGCGACCAGATGCCCACAAGTCACCCTCGGTTGACCCATACGGCCCCAGAAGCGCCAACTATGCCGAGCGCCACGGCACGAGCGTGAGGCAAACGGAAAGCGGCGCGATCATCGAAACGATTGGCGAGCCTCTTCCTCCTGTCGATCCGGCAGCGGAGGGGCCTGTCACTCGCGACGAGCCGCCAACACCCACAGCCCACAGCTTCCCCGAGAAGCCCAAGCCGGTCCCTGCCGTCTCTGCCAAGCCGCCCGCCGTGTCCCTTCTGGACCCGCTCAAGGTGGAACTGCAGGACCGGTTCGGGGCTGGAAAGGCATTCCGAGGGGCCAAAGGCTAACACCAAACAGAACAGGGAGTCAGGATGACCAGCGAGTTATGGAATGACGTTAACGGCCTAGACCGGATTGCAGCGATCCTAGGGCCGTTCAAACCGAAGCGGAAGCAACGCACTCGGCGGATGTCTTGGGAAACCCCAGAACAGTTCGCCCGTCGCATGGCCACTGTCCGTCACTTCCGTCAGCGGCGCGCCCACGGTGATCCTGACTACCAGTTCGATGATCTAGACCTCGATCCGCTGCCCCTCGGCTGATCGATCAACGCCCTCCTGGGCGAACCCAATGCCAACTTAACAGACGCCCTCGGGGTGCCCTGCAGTGATCCTGCGGGGTGCCTTCGTGCGTCAGAAAGAACCTCCAATGCCAACTGCAATCCTGCACTCCATTGCAGGCCGCGAGCGAACCTGTGCGCAATGCGGAACCCTATATCGCGCTCCTCGCGCTACCTCCCGCTTTTGCGGTGACGTCTGCCGCAAGCGGAACCACCGAGGCTCGCCCACAGCGGACGCGAAGGCAACCAGCCTAGTTTACCGATGGCTCCTGCGCCGGGGCTACGCCGGTCAGATCGGCCCCGTGAACAGCCGCGATCCCCGTCGATCCGTTCACGGTCTGACGGTCCACCGCCATCTAGCCTTGGCGGAGTGGAATAGCTGGAACCCCGGCGCATCCATGACTGACGAAGCCTTCAAGGACTGCCTGCGAGACTTGGGCCTCATCGGCTACCACGAGCAGCCTGTCCGAAAGCAAGCAAACAGGCGCTAACCTGCATGGCTCTTAGCGTGACAAAATCGAGCCCCGCTACCCCAGTAGCTTAACTCTGAAAACGTCACGCTAAGGCAAACTCAATCCTGCAGAATTGCGTGGGTGAAAATGTCCACAATCGCAAACCTCAGGTTCACTCATTGTAGCCCTTTTTGGTGATCCAGCCTGAAGGGCGGTTTCAATCCAACTGAAAGCGTAAGCGAAGAGGGCGACCCTGCAGGGCTGATAGGTTTGATACAAAATTCCGAAGCCCAATACGCACACGCCGATTGAGCCGGTTCCCCCCGTAGGGGGTGCCTCCTGATCAACGCGCACCGAGGTGGGGGGCAAGTGCCCTCAGCGCGGAGAGGGGGCGGGATAGAAAATGATCTTCCCGCCCGAACCTCCCGCCCTACAAGCTGAGGGGCTGACCGCATGCTCGACAGCCATCCTGACTCACGGGCATGCCCGATGGCCCCCAGATCAGGCGATCTAGCTTCTTGCGTGTCTTGATTGCGTCCTTGATATGCCTTTCATGGCTGCGGCTTGAAGGTGCATGTGGCATTTGCATTCTCCCATGGCGTGATTGCCGGTGCCCAGCCTAGCGCCCTGCAAGATCGGAAAAATCGAGCTAACGGATGTATCGGCCCTTTTGAGTCCAGCCGAGTCCAGATCGCGGCGAAGCGAGTCCGACCCTCCTATTTCGCACTTACAAAATGGCATAACGGACGTCAGGCAATCTTGTAAGGAGCTTCGATCATGTGCCGTGTCATCGCCTACTACCGCGTTTCAACCGACGCTCAGGGCCGCTCAGGCTTGGGGCTGGAGGCTCAGCGGCAGGCTGTCACCTCGCTATGCGCCTCTAGGGGCTGGCAGATCACCGCCGAGTTCACCGAGGTGGAGAGCGGCAAGCGCAATGACCGGCGGGAACTGGCAGCCGCCCTACATCACGCCAAGGTGACCAACGGCACCCTCGTGATTGCCAAGCTGGACCGCCTAAGCCGCAACGCGGCATTCATCACGGCCCTGCAGGATAGTGGCGCAAAGTTCATTGCTGCCGACATGCCCGAGGCCAACGAGCTAACCGTTCACATCATGGCAGCGGTGGCGCAATCGGAGCGGAAGGCAATCGCCAACCGCACCCGAGAAGCCCTAGCAGCCGCCAAGGCCCGAGGGACCCGCTTGGGGAACCCGAACGGCGCTGCAGCACTCCGCAGGGCAGCCAAGGGGAATGTCGCGGCTGTTGAGAGTATCAAGGGGAACGCCGATGCGTTCGCTCAGGACCTTGCGCCGGTGATCGCGGACATGCGATCCAAGGGACTCGCGAGTTTGCCGCAGCTGGCCCGAGGGTTGAACGCGGGTGGCTATGCGACTCCGAGGGGTGGCCAGTGGCACCCGTCATCCGTGCGGAACCTGTTGGCGAGGCTTGCCGCCTGATTGCTCCAGATAGCTCGCGCTTCCTCTATGACCTGCTTTTTTCGTCCCTTTTGGATCTGCGTCGATGTCCGCTAACGATACCATTGCGGACCGCTAGCCTGCGCTTTAGATTTGCCAGATGTCATTGAATAGATTGTTGGGGATAGGTGCAATCCTCCTCCTCGGAAGCTGCGACGCATACGCGGAACACGCGTTTGCCGAGCGCTGTCAGCGCATCGCGGGCATCGAAGTTAAAAACCCGCAACTTTGGCGCGAATATCTGCGGGAACGTAAACAGCGGCTAGAACAAACCAGAGTGACCGTAGATGGCGTTCGGATTGATCCAACGGACCTTTATCCCGTGACAGGCACGGACAACTTCCACTTTACAGACGACTGGGAATTAAATGGCAAACCAAGCTCACCAACAGGCGAGCCTTACAGGGATGATTTTTACGTCTTCCGGAAGAGCACTGGAGTGCCAGTCGCTCGATTTAGGAACGTGAGCCTAAGGATCGATACGTTTGTATCGCCTAGAAGGTTTGATTGCATTTTCAACTACCCTCATCTCTACACCGGTTCGCGCCCACACCACGGCGACATAGTGAGTTTTTGATTGCCCTCTTTTTGCAGCGGTTCGCGCCGTCACCACCCCAACAAAACGAAGATTAGCTGAAGGTCCGCAATCCACCTTCAAAGCTGACATAGCTAGCCGTTGAGATATTCCTGCACCTTCGAACCGAAGTAGAACTCTTCAGGCGCTTGAATGCCATCGGCGGCGATGAGTTGCGCGCACCAGTTTACCACCAATCTCGACAAGCCCTCAGGAGCCCCTTCACGTTTCAAGCGGGAAAGCGAAACGTAGAACGTCTCGGCATCTGGCGCTAGGTTTGCGGCACAACGAGCGGCACCCTCGAAGTCGAAGTCAGGGGGTGCATATCGCATCGCGAAGGATCGACAGAAGCCCTCTGCAGCCTCCTTTTCCTCCGCAGTAAACCTACCGTCCGCACGGCCCAGGAATGCAAGCACGTTGAGGCCAGCGCGGAAGTCTGCCGCTAGCTGCACTCCTAGCCCAAAGCCAATTGCGGAACCGCCGTCATTAGCGACTGAGTAGCGGGAGAAGAAAGCTGTTGCCGTCGCAAACACCTCTCCGGTGGACCCGCAGATCACCTCAGTAACCCTATCGATCCTGAAGGTTCGGAGGGACTCCCGCTCATGGCAGTATGCTTGCACGTAATCGACACCGCGACTGCTACTGATCTTCCTGCAGGTGATCCTGCGGACGCTCGCCCTTCCTTTGCTGTCCAGATACTCGATGATGCAGCCGACGCCTGCAACGCTCTCTAGGTCAGGCTCGAAGTCTTCCTCTTCGTCCAGAGGGTCATCATCGAAATCTGGGAGGCTCGGCTTGAATGTTGGGGGTGTGGCAGGAACCACCCGTCTGCCTTTGATGTAGTCAAGGATCGAATCTAGCATTCCATGGCCCCTTTCGCGCTATGCGACACCACAAACCTGTCACACAAACCTGTCACACGGAACTAATTTTGCATGGCCTAAAGATTTGAAATCACGTGCAATTCCGCTTTTGGTCGGGGAAAGAGGATTCGAACCTCCGGCCCCTGCCTCCCGAAGACAGTGCTCTACCAGGCTGAGCTATTCCCCGACCGATGCGGATTCGGCGCGAAGGCCGAGTGGCAGGCGGACGCCCTTAGCGGTGGATGCCCTGCGGTTCAACCCCGCGCGGCGATCATGTCTTCGACCGCCACGAATTTCTCGCGGGGAGCCCCTTCGCGCGCGCGCGCGATTTCGGCCTGTTCGATCTTCTTCCAGTCGTGGAAGGTGACGACATCGATGCCGCGCTGGGTCAGGAGACTGTCGAGTCCGGCCCGCCCCTGCTTGCCTTTGCCTGCCCCGATATCGGCGTCGATCAGGTCGACGGTTGCATAACCGTCGGGGCGGTTTGTGCCAATCGTGCCGGTCGGCCCGCGACGAGCCCAGCCGACGCAGTAGAGCCCCGGCAGGATCCGCCCCTCCGAATTGGCAAAGCGGCCTCGGCCATGTTCATAGGGCACGCCGTCGATGGGGGGGGTCTGGTAACCAATGCACGAAATGACGAGCCCGCATGGAATGACATAGGTCTCTCCCGTGCCGATGGAGCGCATGTCCGCATCAAGGCGCGTGCGTTCCACAATGACGCGCTCGACCTTGCCATCGCCTTCGATCGCGACCGGACTGGCGAAGAAATCGAAGTCGATGGTTATGTCCTTCGGGTCACCCGTATTGGCGGCAAAATCACGCAAATGCGTCACGGACTTGCGCATGCCCGGCTCCAGCAGAGCGTCATCGTCAAGGGGCGGGAAATCAGCGGGGTCGACGGCAGGCTTCGCGCGGATCAGATGGCCAAGCTCGCCCAGTTCCTTCGGGGTCATCGCAATCTGGTGCGGGCCACGCCGCCCAAGCAGCGTCACACGCTTTATGCCTGAATGGTCGAGCGCATCGAGCGCATGGGAGACAATATCCGCACCGTCGAACTCGGCACGTGTCTTGGCAAGAATGCGGGTCACGTCCAGTGCCACATTGCCATTGCCGACAACGACCGCGCCCGGCCCCGCAAGTGGCGGCTCAAGATCGGCAAAGTCCGGGTGGCCGTTGTACCACCCCACAAAGGCAGCAGAGCCGAACACACCTGGAAGGTCACTTCCAGGCACATCCATCGTCCGGTCATTCGGTGCCCCGGTTGCCAGCACGACGGCATCGTAAAGAGTCATCAGCTCGTCAACGCTGACATCGCGCCCGACCAGGACGTTCCCCACAAAACTGACATTGTCTTGCAAGTTTACGGCTTCGTACCGTTTGGAAACGCCCTTGATCGACTGGTGGTCGGGGGCAACCCCGAATCGGATCAGCCCATAGGGCACCGGCAGCCGGTCAATGATGTCCACGCGAACATCGTCACCGAACTTCTTCTGCGCGGCCTCAGCGGCATAATAGCCTGCAGGACCTGATCCAACCACCGCGATATGGCGCATATGGGCTGACATCCCCTTGTGTTTGGACCTGATGCTAACGGACCGGTCGCCAAGCGCAAGAGGGCAGCTGCACTCTGGGGGAGGTAACCCCTATTCGGCTGCCATCGCCAATTCGGTGGTTTGCGGCCCCCGCAGCACCACGCCGGGGTGGACGCCCAGATATTCGCCATTCCGGAACGTCACCTGACCCGACTTGATCGTATAGTCATACCCTTCGGCCTTCTGGAGCAGGCGCTTGCCGCCGGCGGGCAGGTCGAACGCCAGCCAGGGCTTGCCGAGCTTGATCCGGGTCATGTCGATGACGTTGATGTCTGCCAGATAACCCGGTGCAATCAGGCCCCGATCCTCGAGATGATAGAGCAGCGCAGTATCCCGGCATTGGCGCTTGATCGCATTCTCCAGGCCGATTCGGGCCTTCTTGCGGTCGCGCACCCAGTGCTGGAGCATGAAGGTGGGGGATGCGGCATCGCAGATCGTCCCGCAATGCGCGCCGCCGTCCGAAAGCGAATTGACCGTGTCGTCCGCGTGCTGGAGTGCCTCGAGGAAATCGAGATTGCCATCGGCATAGTTGAGGATCGGGAAATAGATGAAGCCCTTGCCCTCATCGCGCATCAGCAGGTCATAGGCATATTCGTCACCCGAGACGCCAGCGGCGGCGGCACGCGCCATGATGCTCTCCGCCTGGGTCGGCTCATAGTTGAAGTCCGGGTCCATCTCGAACTGGATGAACCAGCCGCCTGCAACAATTTTCAAAAGCTCTGCGATATCGCTTTCCGGAAAGACATTCGCTTCGGAGAGCATGCGCGCCTTGAATGCCGGATCCTTGAGATGCGCCAGCTGCTGCTCCCACGGGAGGCCCTCGATCTCGACCCAGGCCGGCTTGAAACGGAAGGGATGGACCGTACCCTGCCAGGCCATCACGATGCCGTTGCCGCGCAGGGCAATCTGCGCAACGATATTGGCACCTTTCGCATTTTCCGCACGCATGTTGGCGATCTGTTCGTCAAGCGGCAGTTCCTTGGCGATCGACTGGAGCGCCGCGAAGGTGACGGGCATGCCCGTTTCGCGGCTGAGTTCGCCCATCCACTCGAATTCGTTCCATTCGCGCTTCAGGTCGGACGCCATTTCGAACACGCCATAGCCAACCCGGCCCATCGCCCGTCCGATGCCCAGCAACTCTTCCTTGGTTGCCGTCGTCCCCGGGACAAGCACACCGTCGACGGACTTGTGCAGGACCGTTCGAGACGTGGAGAAACCGAGCGCGCCAGCGCGCAGGCCATCCTCCACGATTCGTGACATTTGCGCGATATCGGTTTCGGTCGGCGGCTCGTTGTTGGCCCCGCGTTCTCCCATCACATAGGCGCGCACGGCGCCATGCGGGACATGCGTTCCGACATCGACGGTGCGGGGCAGCCTTTCGAGTGCATCAAGATATTCCGGAAATGTCTCCCAATCCCAGGTCATGCCTTCGGCGAGCGCAGTGCCGGGAATATCCTCAACGCCTTCCATCAGGCCGATCAGCCAGTCGTGCTTGTCGGGCTTGGCTGGCGCAAAGCCGACGCCGCAGTTGCCCATGACAACTGTCGTCACGCCGTGCCAGCTTGAGGGCGCCATTTCCGGATCCCAGGTCGCCTGACCGTCATAATGGGTGTGAACATCCACGAAACCGGGCGTGACGATCCTGTCCGTTGCGTCGATTTCTTCGCGACCCTTGGCGTCAACCTTGCCAACCGCTGTGATCAGCCCGCCATCAATGGCAATGTCGCCCTTGTAGGACGGCCCACCGGTCCCATCGACAATTGTTCCGCCACGGATCACCAGATCGTGCATTTCGACTCTCCCAAGTTTCAATTTGCAATCGAGACTAGCACAGATTGACGTAAACGGAAGGTCTAAACCTCACAGGGTGACGACGACCTTGCCCTTGGCACGTCCGGCCTCGAGATAGGCCATGGCGTCGGCAATCTGTGCAAAGGGAAAGAGCCTGTCGACAATGATCTTCAATGTTCCCGCATCGACCATGGCGGCGAGTGCGGAAAGGTCGCTGCTGTTCGGGTGGAGAAAATAATAATGATAGGACACGCCGTTCGCAGCGGCCTTTCGGCGCAAGGCGAGGCTCGCAAACCAGAACAGGGCCTTGATTCCCGCCCCCATGCCCAGCGCCTTGCTGGCGGCCGAAGGAGTCGGCAGGCCGGCAATTGAAATGACCGTGCTGCCTGGACGGGCCACCTTGAAACAGGCCTCCAGTGCGTCTCCGCCGGCCAGATCGAATACGGCATCGAATGTGCGGCCGACGCCCGCAAGGTCGGTGTTCGTGTAGTCAATCACATGATCGGCGCCCATCGCGCGGACAAGTGCCTCCCCGCGTGGCGAGGCCGTCGTCGTAACCTCGGCGCCCATGCTCTTGGCAAGCTGGATCGCAAGGCAGCCGACCCCGCCCGCGCCTGCGGTAATCAGAACATGCATGCCGGGTCGAATATGGAGCAGGTCCCGCAGCGCCTGCTGCGCGGTTTGCCCTGCGAGCGGCAGGGCACTCGCCGTGGCGAGGTCGATCGAGGTCGGCGCCAGACTTGCGCAACGCGCATCGATACGCGCCACTTCGGCAAAGCTGCCCATGTCGTTGATCCGGGAACAGGCGATCACGTGATCGCCAACCTTGAACCCCGCAACGGCCGACCCGACGGCAATCACTTCACCCGCAAGGTCATTTCCAAGAGTGGCAGGCAGGGTCGGCCGGTAAAGCACGCGCAGTGCCCCCTGGCGCGTCTTGTAGTCCACCGGGTTCAGGCTGACGCCGGCAATCCGCACCAGCAGGTCATGGGCGCGCATCTCCGGTTCAGGTGCCTCGTCCAGCGACGCGCACTCCGGCCCGCCATAGCGATGGATCCGATAAGCCTTCATCTTCCGCCTCACTCTGTATTGTCTGGTCGAACTCTGTGCGGGGGCCTGCTGCCGCTTGCAAGGA
The DNA here is from genome assembly GCA_046348625.1 of Sphingomonadaceae bacterium. Classification (GTDB taxonomy): domain Bacteria; phylum Pseudomonadota; class Alphaproteobacteria; order Sphingomonadales; family Sphingomonadaceae; genus Aquisediminimonas. The sequence goes on along the minus strand of JAXMDX010000007.1, from coordinate 190,793 downwards.
ATTTTGCCTGTCTGGCGGTCTGCCGCCTTGCGGTCTAAGGCGCAGCGGTGACGCAGGGTCCGGAAACATTTGATGCCATCATCCTCGGCGCCGGCGGGGCGGGAATGATGTGCGCGGCAACGGCCGGACAGCGCGGCAAGGCGGTGCTCCTCGTCGATCACGCCGAAGCACCGGGCAAGAAGATCCTCATTTCGGGCGGTGGGCGGTGCAATTTCACGAACATCTTCACCGCTGCCGACCGCTACATTTCGGTGAACCCCCATTTCGCCAAGTCGGCGCTGGGCCGATATCGACCGGAAGATTTCATTGCGCTTGTCGAGGCGCACAGGATTGCCTGGCATGAAAAGACGCTGGGACAGCTCTTTTGTGACGGATCGGCGCGCCAGATTGTCGATATGCTCCTTGAGGAATGCGCTGCGGGCAACGTGGAGATGGCCCTGGGAGAGGCGATCTCCAGTGTCGACCATGCAGACGGCCTGTTCCGCATTGCCTTTGGCGGGCGACAAGTGGCTGCGCCCGCACTTGTCATGGCCACAGGCGGCCTTTCGATCCCGAAGATGGGCGCTACCGGTTTCGCCTATGATCTGGCGCGAAAGTTCGGACTGAAAGTGGTCGAGCCGCGTCCCGCGCTGGTGCCCTTCACGCTTGGTCCGGACGATGCGCTGTTTACTTCGCTCTCGGGCGTCTCGGCAAATGTCATCGCGCGGACCGGGAAGACAGCATTCCGTGAAGCGGCGCTCTTCACGCATCGCGGATTGTCCGGGCCCGCCATCCTTCAGGTCTCATCCTATTGGCGGCACCGGGACCCGGTCGAGATCGATTTCCTGCCAGACCTGCCCGACGGCTGGCTGCGCGCACTCAAGCGCGACAATGCCCGCCTCACGCTGCGCCGGGCCCTGTCCGACCGCCTTCCCGACCGGCTGGCACAGGCTCTGGCAGACCGGATGGGCGCCACAGGTGAGCTTGGCGAACAGAAGGACGCAGCGTTAGTGCAGGTCGAACGGCAACTGGCCCGCTGGACATTCCACCCGAACGGGACCGAGGGCTTTGCCAAGGCCGAAGTCACGGTCGGTGGGATCGCCACCGATGGGCTGTCATCGCAAACCATGGAGGCGCGGCGGGTGCCCGGCCTCTACGCGATTGGCGAAGCGGTGGACGTCACGGGCTGGCTTGGCGGCTTTAATTTCCAATGGGCCTGGGCAAGCGGCGTCGCGGCAGGGCAGGCCTTATGAGCGGGACCGGGCTGCGGCTTCGGCCAATTCGGCCAATTGTCCGGCGACCGCAGTCCAGCCGCCTTCAAACCCCATATCCTTGTGCTCGTTGAAGGCCGCTTCGCTCCAGTGACGTGCACCGGCGCGGTAGTGCGTACCGTCTCCATCGGGCGTCAGTTCGAAAAAGCCGACCATGAACGGCCCTTGGGGAATCCAGCCTGATTTGAAGGCGTCGGTAAAGACAATCAGTCGTTCGGGCAGGATCTCAAGGAAGATGCCCTCCACAGCCGACTCTTCGCCATTCGGGCCATACATTATGACGGCGTTGCGCCCGCCAGGCCGCCAGTCCTGCTCGATGATTTCGGTGCGCCAGGGCTTTGGGCACCACCATTCGGCAAGGCGTTCGGTCATCACTTTCCAGACGATCCCTGGTGGCGCCGCGATGCGGCGTTCGATGGCGAGTTCAAGGGGAACCTCAGTCATTGTTCATTTCCTCTGAAAGGCTTCAATCCCGGTCAGGTGCGCCGAGGGGGAAGAGCGCGCGATAGGGGCGGGCTTCATCGACTGTGCGTGCAACAGACGGCCGGGCGAGCAGGCGCGCACGATAGGCCCTCAGGTTGGCGTGAGTCTTGTCAATGGGATGCACCCAGTCTGCGTAGAAGAGCGAGGGAGCGGCAGCACAGTCCGCGAGTGAGAAGTTGCTTCCATTGGCCCATTCCCGCCCGTCAAGACGGCCATCCAGCCACCCATAGATGGTATCGAGCATCCTCCGCGCCCGGTCGACGCCGATGGGATCGCGGTCCTCGGCGGAGCGAAGAGCGTGGTCCACAAAGGCCTGCAGCGGGGTCATCACATAATTGTCGAACACCCGATCGAGCATGCGCGTCTCGACTGCGAGCGCGGGATTGGCCGGGATGAACGCGACAGCGCCCGGATGAAACGCGGAAAGATGCTCGATGATGGCCGTCGCTTCGAAGATCGCCGTTTCGCCGTCCCTGAGAAGGGGGAATTTCGCGATCGGCCAGAGCGAGGCGAATTCTGCAAAATTTTCCGGATTGTCAGGGCCGAGCATCCGGAATTCGAACGGTGTTCCATTCTCATAGAGCGGGATAAGGGCCTTCCAGGTGTAGGAAGAAAAGGGATGTCCAAACAAGTCCAACTCAGGCCTCGCTTTCCCCGGAAACGGCACGCTCGATTGTTGCGATGTCGATCTTTGTCATCGGCATCATTGCCGTAAAGGCGCGCCTCGCGGTTTCACCGCCGGCAGCCATGGCGTTTGTCAGGGCAGTCGGTGTGATCTGCCAGGACAATCCCCATTTGTCCTGGCACCAGCCGCACCGGCTCTCCTGGCCGCCGCCGGAAACGATCGCATTCCAATAACGATCGGTTTCCTCCTGGGTTTCAGTGGGCACCTTAAAGGAAAAGGCCTCGCTGTGCTTGAACCGGGGACCACCGTTGAGACCGATGCAGGTCAGCCCGAGCAAGGTGAACTCCACTGTCAGAACATCACCGGCCTTCCCGTCGGGAAAATCGGCAGGCGCACGGTGGACGGCATCAACATGGCTGTCCGGGAAGGTGGCAGCATAGAAACGTGCCGCCTCCTCGGCGTCCTTGTTGTACCAGAGACAGAGTTTGACCGCGCTCATGCCAGCCACCCGTTGCCGCGCCAGCGGTATGCCAGCCAAAGCTGGACGCCGCCGATGCCAATCAGGAACAGCGGAAAGGCCATCAGGCCATAGCCTTCGCGGGCAGCAGTCTCGAGCAGGACGGGATTGGTGAACTGCACAATCAGTGCAAGCAGGCCGACCGCAAAAAGCGGAACCGCCACCTTGTGCCGCCGCCACAGGGCGGCTGCGCCCAGCGTGCCGGCGATGACTGCGGTTGCATAGGCAATCCAGACGCGGGCCGACATATGGGTCCAGAGGAATTGCTGCGTCGACGGCATCTGCGCGATATCCTGTGCGTCCATGCGCCATTGGCTGACAAACATGGCAACACCAATCAGGTTCCAGATCAGGAGGACAAAGGCGATCCAGCGCAGCGCCGGAGGATAGGGAGCTTGCATTGTGCGTCTCCTCAATTCTTCCTGCCAACAAGGCCGAAAGCGGCACCCTGCGGATCGACTCCCTGAAGGGACCATTGATTGCCCGGAACCTCATGAGGTCCGGACAGGATCTTGCCGCCTTCCGCCGTCACGCTGCTCGCCGCGACATCAATGTCCGCGACACGGAAATAGTAATTCCATGCAGACACGGGGCTTTCGGGCGGGCGATTCATCATGGCCCCGATCTGCACGCCGCCTTGCGCAATGAAGGTATAGTCGCCCATTGGCCCCATGTTCATTGCGCCGTTCTTCGCCCAGCCGAACTGGCTCGCATAAAAGGAGAAGGCTGCTTCCTGGTCGCTCGTGAACAATTCGTTCCAGGCGCAATAGCCAACCGTGTCGACAGCGAAGACAGTGCTGACAGCGTCGGATGCGCCGCGCATGAGATAGAAGGGCACGCCCTGCGGATCGCTGACCATGGCGATGCGGCCGACGCCGGGGATGTCATAAGCCGGCATGATGATCGTACCGCCTGCCGTGACAATGGCCGCAACCGACAGGTCGACGTCGTCGACCCCGATATAACCCATCCAGCATGGTCGTGCGCCGCCCGCGATCATGTCGGGCGTCAGCTTCAGCATCCCCCCGGCATTGCCATCAGGTGCCCCAATCATGCGATAGTCCATGTCGCCCGGCGGCTGGCTATCGATCGTCCAGCCGACGACAGCGGAATAGAAGCGTCGCGCGCCTTCAGGATCGGGAGTCATCAACTCATACCATATGAAATCGCCTTGCTGGTTCGACATTCTACTCTCCTTGGAAAAACAGGTTCAGACGGCTTCAAGCCGCGATCGGCGCATGCCTTTCAAACGCCTTCAGTTGGGCCGCCATGGCGGCCTGGAAGGCGGGTCGTGCCGTCCCCCGATCGAGATAGGCAGCAAGATTGGCATGTTCTTCAACCAACTCCATTTCGGGCACGGCACGCAGCACATCGACCATCAGCAGATCTCCAATGGTAAATCGGTCTTCAAGCCATTCCCGTTCCCCGAGCGCGTTGGCAAGTTGGCCCAGCCGCATCCTGGCAAAGGGACGTATCGAATCCATTCCTGTCTTTTGCCAATCCGTGCCGTCCGCCACGAAGCGGACCATGAAGAGCATGTGCAGGAACGGTTCTACACTGTTGAGGGCTGCGAACATCCAGCTGATCGCCCGGGCACGACCGGCTTCGTCGCGTGGCAGAAGCCGCTCGTCCTTCTCCCCGATATGCAGCAGGATTGCACCGGATTCGAACAGCGACAACCCGGCTTCCCGATAAACAGGCACCTGTCCGAATGGCTGTTCGGCAAGATGGTCCGCGGACTTTTGGCCGCCTGCGCCGCCAAAGAGGCGTTCGCGATAGGGCAGGCCAATCTCTTCCAACGCCCAGCGGACGCGCATGTCCTTGACAAATCCCGCCGCGCTGGGCGGGACCCACTGATAGGCGGACACTTCAATCGACGCATTGGGATCGACGGGCATCACGCTGGTCCTTTCACGTCAACGACGGGCGCAAATCCGCCGAAAATCATGCGCTTCCCGTCAAAGGGTATCGGATTTGTTGCAGGGTCCATCCGCGGGTCTGTGTTCCCGGGATCGGTCAATTTGGCAAAAGCGGCGTCGCGCGTTGCCTTGTCCGGCCACTCGATCCAGCTGAAGAGCACCTCTTCGTTTGCCTCGGCCTTCACTGCCATGCGGAAATCGGTCGTCGTGCCGTCGGGCACATCGTCCCCCCAGCACTCGACAATGCGCAATGCCCCCAATTCGACGAATATTTCGGCAGTGACTGTAGCGTGATCAATGAAGGCCTGCCGTTTTGCCTTGGGACACGGGATCACAAAGCCATCGATATAAGTCATCGCCAATTCCTTTCACGCATCTGCCGGCATCGCCGCGGGGTCCATCCACATCGCGCCCCAGACATGGCCATCGGGATCGATCAGGTCGCGGCTGTACATGAAGCCGAGATCCTGGACCGGATTGATGTCTGCTGTCCCGCCATGGGCAGCCGCGGCCTCGTTCATCGCGTCCACAGCCTCCTTGCTGGGGAGCGAAAGGTTGAACGCGACTTCGCTTGAAGTTGCAGGCGGGATCGGACGGTCGGTGAAGGTTTTCCACCTTTCGTGCGTCAGCAGCATGACATGAATGGCCTCGCTCCACACCATGCAGGCCCCTGCTTCGTCAGAGAACCGGGGGTTGTGGGCAAACCCGATTGCTTCATAAAACGCCCTCGCTGCAGGCAGATCGGCCACGGGCAGGCTGATGAAGATCATCTTCGTCATCAGCGCGCCCTTTTGAACAACATCTCGAAATAGCGTTTCAGATGCGTGACAGTTTCGCGCGCGATGTCTGCGCTGCCCTTGGCCTTGGCGAGGATGAAGCCGCCCTGCAGCACCGCCTGGATGTGGAGCGCAAGGCTCTTCGCCGATACGTCCTTCACGTCATATCGAGCAATCGCTTTGGCAATATCAGCCTCCAGCATTGCAGCATTGCCGGAAATGCTGGCATCACAGGCGTCGCGAATGGCCGGGCTCGTATGGAAGCATTCCTGGACCATTGTGCCGGCAACGCAGGTGAAACCCTCGACCGGGCCCTCGATCAGTTCGGAGCGGAAATCGATATAGCCCAGAACGCGGTCGAGCGGGTCCTCATGCCAATTATAGGGCGCTTCACGGAAAAAGGCCCCGGTTGTCTCCGACCAGAAGTCTGCAGCCGCCACCCCGAGCGACTCCTTGCTGGCGAAGTGGTGAAAGAAGGCGCCCTTCGTCACACCGGCGGCCGTGCACAAATCATCGACTGACGTGCCGGCAAACCCCTTGGTCCGGATGAGTGTGGTTGCGGCTTCGAGCAGCTTTGCCTTGGCACCGACTGGCACGGGACGGAATGTCCGATTCGTTTGCATTGTGTCATGCATACCGACCGGTTGGTATGTGTCAAGCCGGCGCGCAAAGGTCGCCCGTCGCCCCTGCGCAGGCAGGGGCCCGTTTGATGCCTTGGCACTCAGCGTCCCCGAAAGGCCCCTGCCTGCGCAGGGGCGTCGGGTGATCTAGAACTTGAAGCCGGCTTCCACGCCCCAGATCCGGGGTTCGTTGACGAACCCGGTCAGGTTGTTGAAATCGATGCCACCGACCGCAGAGGTGTCCTTTGTGATGTTGCGGACAAAGGCGGCAATGTCATAGCGATCGGTCTTGTAGCCGAGCCGCAAGCCGCCTTCGAGCAGATGGTCATCCTGGAACTCGACGGACTCATACAGGAAGAAATTGATCTTCGAACGATAAGCCCAATCGGTATAGGCATAGACTTCGCCATCGCCGACCGGAACCGAATAGCGCGCGGTCCAGTTGGCAATCCAGCGCGGGCTTTGCGGCAGGCTGTTCCCGTTGATGTTCACGATCGCAGCCGAGAAGGGCGCTGCCGCCACGACGATCGGATCGAGGATCGTGCACAGGGAGACATTGGGGAAGGTATCGGTCCGCACGGCACCGCACGCCGCTGTCGTCAGGTTCGGATCCTTGATCTTGGTGTTGTTGTAGCTGAGGCCCGCCGTCAGCAGCAGATTCCGGGATGGCTTGAATTCGGCATCAAGCTCGAAGCCATAGCCGCGCACCTTCTTGGCATTGATCAGGCGATTGGCATTCACGCCGCCACCCACGGCCGTCAACTGCGCATTCTTCAGGTCATAGTAGAAACCGCTCAGGTTGATGCGGCCCTTGCCGTCCAGAATGTCGGCCTTGATCCCACTTTCATAGGAATAGATGGTTTCGGAATTGCCGACCGTCACGCCCGATTCAAGCGGCGTCGCCGTTGCAGGCGGGAAAAGGATGCGGCCCTGGATGCTGGGCGCACGATAGCCCTTGGCCGCCCGCGCATAGATGTTGACCGCATCGGTGAAGTCATACTTCGCCGTCAGGTCCCAGGTGATATTGTCATCCTTGACCGAGCGGTTGACCGTGCCAAGCGGGTTCTGGAGGAAGTTCGGGAACTGCGTGTCCTTTGTGCGGTCCACCTGATAGCGCCGCCGGTCATTGTTGTAGCGGATGCCGCCGGTCACGCTGAACTGGTCGGTCAGCTTGTAGGTCAGCGAGCCGAAGATGCCATAGGCCTTGCTCTTCTGGCGCTGCGTGACGACGATGTTGACGCCGCCCGTGGCATTGTTCGGATCGCCCAGCGTCGAATAATTCTCGCTCAGGATGCGCAGGCTTTCATCGAAATAGAAAAAGCCGCCCTGGTAGGAGAGAGCGTCGTTGCCATTGCTCTCGAAACGCAGTTCCTGCGTGAACTGGCTGAGCTTCGGCACGCTGTCGCGTGTTTCGGCGGTGAAGGGGATATAGCCTGGGCCGGTCAGGGCCGGCGGCAGGAACGACGCGCCAAAGCCGCCGTCGACATCGCCCACAGACGTGGCATCGCCATCCCAATAGCTGGTGACGGACACCAGTGAGACAGGTCCCGCATCATAGGTGATCCGCGCCGAGCCATTATAGGTGTTGACGTGCTGTTCGTTCTTCCCGTCGGTCGAGACCTGGTAACGGTTGAAGTTGGAATTCAGCCCCTTTTGCCCGCGCGTGAAGACATTGGCGCGGAACACGCGCGCCGTGCCGTCAAGCTGGCGCAGCTGGCCGCTCAGCAGGATGTCGAGATCGTCGCCTGGCTTGAAGAGAAGCTGGAGCCGGGCTGCGACTTCGTCATAGCCTTCAAGCGCATTTTTGGTGGTGCCGGAGGGTAGGACATTGTCGATATAGTCGCTCTGCCGCTGATAAAGCACCGAGAGCCGGGCCGAGACCTTGTCTCCCGCAATCGGCCCGCCCACTGCGCCCTGCGCGTTGAGGGCGTTGAAGCGGCCATAGGAGACGCGGCCATATCCGCTCAGTTCGTCACCGGGCTTCACCGAATCGAACTTCACGATGCCTGCAGGCGTGTTGCGGCCGAACAGGGTGCCCTGCGGCCCGCGCAACACTTCAACGCGGTCGAGGTCGAACACCGGGAAGCCCTTGAGGATCGGGTTTTCAAGGACGACATCGTCATAGACGAGGCTGACCGGCTGCGAGGCGTTGAAATCGAAATCGGTATTGCCCAGCCCGCGGATATAGAAGCGCGGGAAGGTGCGGCCGAACGAGGATTCGACGATCAGGCTCGGCACACGGGCGGAAAGGAAGCGGATGTCCGGACCGCCCGAGGCGATGGCATCAAGCTTTTCGCCCTTCACGGCCGTGATCGAGAGCGGAACGTCCTGCAGCTTTTCCTCGCGCCGCTGGGCGGTGACGACGATTTCGCCAAGGCCGTCATCGGTGGCGGCGGCAGTTTCCTGGGCAAGGGCAGGCATGGATACGCCCGCAAGCAATGCGAGGGACGCAATTCTGACGTAAGTTGAGCGCATGTGATGGGTCTCCGTTATGTGCACCGGATGCAGAATTGCGTGGCCATAGAGATGCCGCGCGTCAATCCGGACGGCCCAAAACCCGGTCGCTTTCCCGAACGCATGTTGCGCAAATGTAACGCATCTCCCGTCGCCCCTGCGCAGGCAGGGGCCTGTTTGGCGCTTTGGCACTCCGCGTCCCCAGGGGCCCCTGCCTGCGCAGGGGCGACGGCGGTGGTGGGGTCCCGCTCTTGCGGGCATGGCAGGGAGCAAAGCATGACAAGACGATCAAGAACCGCCGCGTCGCGCGCGAGGCGGGGCATTGAACGGAGCGGGGATCTGCTATACATGTATGACAAATCCCCGCGACGGAGTCCGCCATCATGCTTGCCATCAGATTGCCCGCCGAGATCGAGGCGCGGCTCACCAATCTTGCCAAGGTGACGGGGCGCACCAAGAGTTTCTATGCGCGTCAGGCCATCCTCCAGCATCTCGATGACCTTGAGGATCGCTATGTCGCCGAACAGAGGCTGACCGATCTGAAGGCCGGGCGCAGTGCATCTGCCAGGCTTGGCGATGTGTTGAACCGTTATGGCATGGACGATCGAGATTGAACGGGGCGCGGAACGCGAACTCGACAAGCTCGGTCCCCAAAATGCCAGACGCATCCTGCGGTTCTTGAGGGATCGCCTGGCGCCGCTCGAGGATCCGCGCAGCATTGGCGAAGCGCTCAAGGGAGCAAAACTGGGATCCTTCTGGAAATACTGTGTTGGTGATCACCGGATCATCGCAAATATCGAGGATAAAGAGATCAGAATCCTCGTCTTGAGGATTGGTAACCGGCGGGATGTCTATCGTGCGGCAATGAGATGAGCCGCACCCCTTGTCGAAGGACGGCAAACCGCCCATCCTGCGGGCCGCAACACCGAAAGACGACATGACAAGACGATCAAGGACCGCCGCATGACCCCCTTTTCCTGGACCCCCGATCCCGCATCCGGCATCACCCAGCGCTTCGTTGAGGCCAATGGCCAGACGTTCGAACTCGCCGAATGCGGTTCGGGGGATCGGCTGGCCTTGATGCTGCACGGCTTTCCCGAGCTCAACTACAGCTGGCGGTTCCAGATGCCGATGCTTGCCGCGCGTGGCTGGCGGGTGTGGGCGCCGAACCTGCGTGGCTATGGCGCCTCGTCAAAGCCGGAGGGCGTTCGCGCCTATGCGCTTGATCATCTGACCGACGATGTGGCGGCCCTGATCGATGCCTCCGGTGCCAAGGAGGTCATGCTCGTTGCGCATGACTGGGGCGCGATTGTTGCCTGGACCTTTGCGATCCGCAGGCTGCGGCCGCTCGTGAGGCTCGTCATCATGAATGTGCCGCACCCGATGGTCGGCGCGCGCGAGATCCGGCATTGGCGCCAGTTCCGGCGCAGCTGGTATATCTTCTTCTTCCAGCTTCCCCGCCTGCCCGAAGCGATGCTGACCCGCGATGGCGCGCGCGGCATCAAGGGCGCGTTCTGGAACATGGCCGTGGACAAGAGCCGCTTTCCCAAGGATGTGCTCCAGACCTATGCCGATGCCGCGCTTCGCCCCGGCGCGATCACCGCCATGGTCAACTATTACCGTGCGCTCCTGCGCCACGGCGACAGCGTCGATCTGGGTGACGGGCGGATCGACGTGCCGACGCTGATGGTCTGGGGGGAAGAAGACAGTGCGCTCAACATCCGGTGCACCGAAGGCACGGAAGAGTGGGTTCCCGATTTCACGCTGCGTCGGCTCCCCGGCGTGTCCCACTGGGTTCAGCAGGAAGCGCCGGAGTCCGTCAACACGATCCTGGGTGCCTGGCTGGACGGTTGATCCGCCGCCCTATTGCGCTTTTGGAGCCGCGTCGCTCGCATTGTCGGGCAGGCCGCCAAGCTGGGTGACCATTTTCTTGTAGGCATCGAGATAGGCAAGGACGATCACTTGGCCAATGTCGGAATTGGTATAGCTGCCGCCGCCCGCTGCCGCGAGTCCGCCGCCCCACCAGGCCCCGCCGCCTGCGCCCCAGCTGAGGTCCGACTTGCGGTAATAGCCCTCCGAGAGCGACTCGATCTCTGTCGTGCGGACATTGACGAGGCTCAGCGTCACATTGGCTTCCTTCTTGGAAATCTTGAGGCCGCCCAGCAGGCCGCCAATCGTGCGCCCGCCCAGGAAGCCGCCCAGCGCCCCGGCGACGCCCATGCCGCCCGAATTGCTGTTGCGGCTGACGATATCGGGGACAACGACATAGTCCGCCGCCTTGACCTGGCGCTTGCCGATGTTGGATCCTTGCTGCAGCTCTCCGGAATCGGCAAGCGCGCGCTCCACGGCCCGCGCGGCGAGGCCGCCGCCGCGATCGACCAGGCCGAAACAGCCCGATTTCATGACAAAGAACTTGATGAGCGCCTCGGGGCTGGAAACGCCCAGTTCCGACCACCATTTGGTTTCGGGTTCCATGATCGCGATCGTGCCGAGCCGCTTGGTGCAGACGGGGATTTCGGCAACCCCCTTGTCCTGTGCCTTCTTGGCTGACGACCGGTCATTGGCTTCATTCGCGACCGCAGGCACGGCGCCTGCCAGAATCATCGATGCAGCAATTGCCGTTGAAACGAATGTGCGCACAGTCTTTCCCCCCTGTGATTAAACTGACTTCTGGTCCCACTGCCACGAAGCGACGCACCGCTGTGTGACGTTGCTCCGGCCTATAACAAAAAAGCGCCGTCGGGAATTGGATAAAATGGACGGCCGGATCGTGCCCCTTTGCCCTTTGCACCGGTCACTGCTAGGGGCGCGGCCATGTCTACGCCGCCCAGAACCGAACTCTCGCGCATCCGCAATTTTTCGATCATCGCGCACATCGATCATGGCAAGTCCACCTTGGCGGACCGGCTGATCCAGCGCACGGGTGGCCTGTCCGACCGCGAGATGACTGCGCAGGTCCTCGACAATATGGATATCGAGAAGGAACGCGGGATCACGATCAAGGCGCAGACAGTCCGCCTCAACTACACGGCGAAGGACGGCCTGCTCTACGAACTGAACCTGATGGACACGCCGGGCCATGTCGACTTTGCCTATGAAGTCAGCCGCAGCCTCGCCGCGTGCGAAGGCGCGCTGCTCGTGGTGGACGCAGCACAAGGCGTGGAAGCCCAGACGCTGGCCAATGTCTATCAGTCGATCGAGCATGACCATGAGATCGTGCCCGTCATCAACAAGATCGACCTGCCCGCCGCCGAGCCGGACAAGGTGAAACTCGAGATCGAGGAAATCATCGGCCTCGATGCATCGGACGCTGTCCTGACCAGCGCCAAATCGGGGATCGGCATCGATGAAGTGCTCGAAGCCGTCGTCACCCGCATCCCGCCGCCCAAGGGAGACCGCGATGCGCCGCTGAAGGCGATGCTGGTCGATAGCTGGTATGACCCCTATCTCGGCGTCGTCATCCTGATCCGCGTCGTGGCGGGCGTTCTGAAAAAGGGCCAGCAGATCAAGTTCATGGCCACCGGCACCCAGCATCTGGTGGACCGGGTCGGCTGCATGCGGCCCAAGATCGAACAGCTGGACGAACTTGCCGCTGGCGAAATCGGCTTCATCACCGCACAGATCAAGGAAGTGGCGCAAACCCGCGTCGGCGATACGATCACCGATGCCAAGCGCCCCGCGGCCGAACCGCTCCCCGGGTTCAAGGAAGTCCAGCCAGTGGTCTTCTGCGGCCTCTTCCCCGTTGATGCGGCGGATTTCGAAAAGCTGCGCGAGAGCATTTCTAAGCTCCGCCTCAACGATGCGAGCTTCAGCTTCGAAACGGAAAGCAGCGCGGCGCTGGGCTTCGGCTTTCGTTGCGGGTTCCTCGGCCTGCTTCATCTTGAAATCATCCAGGAACGTCTGACCCGCGAATATGATCTGGACCTGATCACGACTGCGCCCAGCGTGGTCTATGAGATCAAGCTCAGCCACGGGCAGGGTGTGTTGCACCTCCACAATCCGGCCGACATGCCCGAACCGAACAAGATCGAGAGCATCGAGGAACCGTGGATCGAAGCGACCATCTATGTCCCCGACGAATATCTCGGCAGCATCCTGAAGCTCTGCCAGGATCGGCGCGGCATCCAGAAGAACCTGACCTATGTCGGCGGGCGCGCGCAGGTGACCTATGAACTGCCGCTCAACGAAGTGGTGTTCGATTTCTATGACCGGCTGAAAAGCATCAGTCGCGGCTATGCGAGTTTCGACTATCACCAGATCGGCCACCGAGTCGGCGATCTCGTGAAGATGAACATCATGGTCAATTCCGAACCGGTCGACGCGCTGAGCATGATCGTCCACCGCGGCACGGCGGAAGCGCGTGGCCGCGGCATGTGCGAACGGTTGAAGGACCTGATCCCCCGCCACCTCTTCAAGATCCCGATCCAGGCCGCGATCGGCGGCAAGGTCATCGCGCGCGAAACAATCGCGGCAATGCGCAAGGACGTGACCGCGAAATGCTATGGCGGCGATATCAGCCGCAAGAAGAAGCTGCTCGACAAGCAGAAGGAAGGCAAGAAGCGGATGCGCGAATACGGCAGCGTAAGCATCCCGCAGGAAGCCTTCATCGCGGCGCTGAGGATGGGTGACGACAACTGACGTTCGTCACGCCGTACTCCTGCGAAAGCAGGAGCCCACACGCCGCATATCTGCTACCGAACTGGGCTCCTGCTTTCGCAGAAGTAAAGCTCAGGGATGAGCAGAAAAGGAACCCCAATGGCTGAACGCTTCGAACGCCACCGCCAGCCCTGGACAAGCGATGAAATCCAGAAGCTTCACACCCTCGCCAAAAAGGGCATGCCGCTGAAACAAATGGCCAAGGCCCTCACCCGCAGCGAGGACAGCATCAAGGACCGCGCAAAGGCCGACGGGCTGAAGATCGCGAAGTTGCGGTAGGGGCTCGCCCTATCGCGCGAGGTGCCCCCGGAACCAGTCGGCAAGCTCCTCCTCGGAAAGCTCGCCCGCTGCGAGCGCGAGAACCGCAACAACCAGCTCGGCGTCCGTCGCATTGAGGGCATAGCCATTGAGGACAAGGAAAGTTTCCGCAACCACCGCAGCTGTCCGCTTGTTGCCATCGACAAAGGGATGGTTCCGCGCAATTCCGAAGGCATAGGCGGCCGCCAGTGCCGCTGCATCGGGTTCACCATAGGCGGTAAGGTTCTGCGCGCGCGCCATCGCGCTGTCGAGAAGGCGGGCATCACGTACGCCTTGACCGCCGCCATGCTCGGCCAATTGTTCAAGATGTGCTGCCTCGGCCACGGCCAGCGCAACCCAGACCCAGTCCTGTGCCATTGTGGGTTACTTGGCGAGTTCGGCCAACGCGCGCTTGCGACGCGCCATCACTTCGCGAGCCACCTCCATCTGCGCATCGAAGTCCGCCTCAGGCGCGGAAAGCTCGATCCCGCGCGGCGTCTTGGCAACGGACAAGGTCTGCCCGATGGACGTTTCCAGATGCGCCAGCAATTCCTTCGGCAGGATCACCCCCGCCGAATTGCCGATCTTCGTGACCTTGAGCTGCATGTTCATACGGACGTTATAACAGAGGACAGCGGGCAGCGCAATCTCGCTGCCATCTTTGAACGCATGTGGGTGGATCGAATTGGTCATGGAACCCAATACGTGCACCAGGCGAGGGATGGATGCGGGTCATCAAGTGTCTGCTTTGGGGTGGTAAGCGGACGTTAACTGGGTCTCGCTTTTTTAGGTGCGGTAAGCTTGTTGCTCAACTTAGGCTTGATCTGTTTGACGCTTGGGGGATTAACACCCACTACATCGACACAATGGTTGAGGGTATCCAGCGCCCAATGTTGTAATGGTCCAGGATAATCATCATCTGCGAACGTGGTAGCATTCACGAATGCGATGAAGGCGGAATCAAAGCGTTGGTAAAGATGTTTGCTGAATGGCGGCTCTTGCATTTCAGCTTTCCAGTAGCTCTCATTTCGTACCGCGTATGCGACGTAATGCGGCCAAGTTATCTCAAAAAATCGGCTCTCGTCAGTGACTTGGATCGGTCGGACTTCGCCAAGATCAATATCAGCAAATTCAATTGGTTCGATGTCCCCCAGCATTCCCTCTGCAACCACTATTCGAAGTTGGCCAATAGCTGGTTCATCGATCTTGGCCACGAAGAGATTCAAGTGGCCTTCTGGAAATTTCATGCTTCGCCTCGCACAAATACCTGCGGATTAGCTTAGACGCCTCCAAGGAATGTCTGCAATGGTGTCGCTTATTGACCGGCCGCTTCGTCTCATTTGGGGTGGGAAGCGGGCACTTGCTTCGGCCTCCGAATGCGCCCAGGTTGCTCGCTGTCGTCGCGGCTGGAGGATCGTCATGGGCATCTTTAGGTTTCCGAGGCTTGCGTGGGCAGCTGTCCTAGCGTTGCCACTCGCGCACGCATCATTGGCTGCAATACCGGCCACCAGGGATCAGACTGCCGATGAGCGGGCTGTCTTGGCTGCAGATGCGCAGCAGCGGCTAGTTGTGGCATCAAAAGACATCGTTGCGATCGGCAAGATTTCGGACCCCCATTTGCGGGTGAATGCCCCAAATAACCGCATTCTAACGCGCGACGACTTGATGCGGATGGTTGCGTCCGGCGAAATCCGCAATGAGGTGTTCGAGCGCACGCCTGAAGATGTAGTCATTACCGGCGATGTTGGCGTTGTTATGGGACACGAGATCGTCTTCCCCGGCGCTGCGAGTGAGCAAGCACGCATGTATGGCCGAAAGACCCTGAACCGACGTTACACTAATGTCTTCATTCGCACCGCAGAGGGTTGGCGGCATCTCGCCCGGCACGCCAACATCATGTTGAGCGCACCTTCACAGTAGCGTCCGCAATGGGGTCGAAAGCAGACGCCCAATTGTCCCTCGTCTCGATTGCCGAAGATGTTGGCAAAGCCCGCGCGATGCAAGGGGCGCGGCTATGGGCTGTATTCAAAAATCCCGTCGCCCCTGCGCAGGGGCGACGAGGGCTTTGCGGCTTTGCGTCTTCGTGTGAAAAAAGCCTTTCCTATTCGGTCCCGCTCTGCTTCATCCTGTGCGATGAGGTGCACGGGCTTCCTTCTCCCGATTCCTGCCGCACGCGGCGCTGCGCACCAACTCCGGGCGGGTATCATTCTACCGGAAGGGAATGACAAGTTTGACAAGTTCCGCCGTCACCCCTGCGCAGGGGCGAGGGACCAGCTTGCGTCCCTAGCTCAGCAGCAATTGCCGCGCCTGCCCGGCGATCTGCGCCAGCATGGCCGGGGTCGGCTGGGCGCCGGTGCGTGCGCGGTCGACCATTGTGCGAAAGGAGGCCACCCGCTGGGCGTGCGCGGACAGCCAGCTTTCGACATTGGCCCGCGGCGTCTTCCCGCCTTTTCGGGCGAGGAATTCGAGGCGCATCGCCTGGAAATCGCGCGCCAATCCAGCGGCGAGCAGCCGTTCCCACGGGTCGCGCGGGTCAAGCTGCATCGCGGTGCCTTGCGCCCAGTCGATGCCAAGCGCCGCGCCAAGGGCCGTAAAGCCGCCGGTCAGGGCAATCACGTCCGTGCCGGACTTTGCGGCAAGGGCTGCAAGGCCGATCGAGCCGTCGAGTTCGGCAAGGCGGACAAGCTGTTCGGCAAGGCGGCGCGGCGCTCCGCCCTTGGCCAGCCGCTGGGCATAGTCATCGGCTTGCTTGAGCGCTTCATCGCGCAGCAGCACACTGCGTTCGGCGGACAGGCGCTCGACCATCGGGCGATAGTCGGCAATCGCCTTGTCGTTCGACCGGCCCATGACGGAGTTCCTCAGGATATCCGCCATGTGCGCGCGCATTTCCACAGCCACTTGCTCGAACAGCATCAGCCTCGTGTCTTCGGCCAGATCAGCGTTGTCGATCGCTTGCCACAGGGCCGCAATGTCATAGACCTGCTCGGCAATCACAAAGGCTTCGGCCACATCGCCCAGCGTTGCGCTTTCCTCTTCGGCCAGCTCGAACGGGTGGATGATGCCAAGCCGGTTGACGATGCGGTTCGCCAGCTTGGTCGCGATGATTTCGCTCCGTAGCCGATGCCCCTCGATCGCCTTGGCGTGGCGCTTGCGCATCTCAGGCGGGAAGGCGGCGAACAGGTCGGCCAGCGTGGCCGGATCATGGCCCAGGCTGGTCTGCTCGATCGCATGCTGGAGCGCGAGCTTGGCCGTCGCCATCACGACCGCGAGTTCAGGCCGGGTCAGCCCCTGCCGGTCAGTCGCGCGGCGGTGCAACTCGTCATTGGAGGCAATGCCTTCAACCGCGCGGTCCAGCTGGCCGGCGGCCTCGAACGTCTCGATCAGGCGGATATGGGCGGGAAGGTTGTCCGCCCCGTCGCGCTGGGCAATCGACAGGGTGAGCGTCTGGAGCCGGTTGTCCTCCAGCACGATCGCCGCAACATTGTCCGTCATGCTGGCGAGCAGTGTGTTGCGCGCCTTCATGCCAAGCTTGCCCGCGGCCACATCGGCGTTGAGCGCGATCTTGATGTTCACTTCATTGTCCGAACAATCGACGCCCGCCGAATTGTCGATGAAGTCGGTGTTGATCCGCCCGCCCTTCAGGGCAAAGGCAATGCGCGCGGCCTGGGTGACGCCAAGGTTGGCCCCTTCGCCGATCACCTTGGCCCGCAGGTCTTCGGCATTGACGCGGTGGGCGTCGTTCGCGCGGTCACCCACTTCGGCATTGTTCTCGGACCGCGCCTTGACGTACGTCCCGATGCCACCGAACCAGATCAGGTCGACCGGGGCCTTCAGGATCGCGGAGATGAGCGAGGACGGGTCAAGCACTGTCGCGTCCGTGCCCAGGATCGCCCGCATTTCCTTCGTCAGCCTGATTTCCTTCATGGTGCGCGGGAAGATGCCGCCGCCCTTGGAGATCAGTTTCGCGTCATAATCCGCCCAGCTGGAACGCGGCAGTTTGAACATGCGCGCGCGTTCCTTCCAGCTTGCCGCCGGATCGGGATCGGGGTCGAAGAAGATGTGCCTGTGATCGAAGGCGGCGACGAGCTTGATGGCCTTGGACAGGAGCATGCCATTGCCGAAAACATCGCCGGACATGTCGCCGCAGCCCACGACACGCACTGGTTCCTTCTGCACATCGACGCCGCTTTCGGCAAAATGCCGCTGGACGGAGACCCAGCCGCCCTTCGCAGTGATGCCCATCGCCTTGTGGTCATAGCCGACCGAGCCCCCGCTCGCGAAGGCGTCGCCCAGCCAGAAGCCGCGCTCCAGCGCAATGGCGTTGGCCACGTCCGAAAAGGTCGCTGTGCCCTTGTCCGCCGCGACGACAAAATAGGGGTCTTCACCGTCTAGGATGACGACGCCTTCGGGATGGACGACCTGGCCCTTCACCAGATTGTCCGTGACCGACAGCAGGGAACGGATGAAGATCCGGTAGCATTCGGTGCCTTCGGCCAGCCAGGCATCGCGGTTGGACGGATCGGGCAGGGCCTTGGGATAGAAGCCGCCCTTTGCGCCCGTTGGCACGATCACGGCATTCTTGACGCGCTGCGCCTTCATCAGGCCCAGGATTTCGGTGCGGAAATCGTCCCGTCGGTCGGACCAGCGCAGGCCGCCGCGCGCGACGGGGCCGGCCCGCAGGTGGATGCCTTCGACGCGAGGCGAATAGACGAAGATCTCGCGCCAGGGCTTGGGATCGGGAAGGCCGGGCACCTGCGCGCTGTCGATCTTGAAGGCAAGCGCTTCACGTGCGGCTGGCGCATAGGCATTGGTTCTGAGCGTCGCCCGGATGACGGCGCGGTAAAGCCGCAGGATGCGATCATCGTCAATCCCGGAAACCCGGGCCAGTCCGCGCAGGATCTCGTCTTCTGCGGCCTTGGCGGCGAGATCGTCCCCGTCGGGGCTGTGCATGGCCGCAAAGAGCGCTGCCAGGGCTCGCGCGATTTCAGGCGCCTGCCGAAGCGCATGGACGACCGTTGCCATGCCATAGGGCATCCCCGTCTGGCGCAGATAGCGGTAGAGCGCACGAAACAGCGTGACCGAAAAGGGCGCCAGATCAAGTTCGACGATCAGCTGGTTGAACAGGTCATTCTCGGCCGCACCTTCCAGCACGCTTGCGACGGCACCTTCAAGCACAGTCGGATTGGCGACCAGTGCCGAGCCGCCACGTCCACCTGCCGTTTCAAGGACGAATTTCTGGATATGGCCAAGGCGCCCGGAATCCAGTGGCGTCGACAGTTCCTCGATCACATGGAAGCCGAAGTTCTCGAGTGCGGGAACGGCATCCGAAAGCGTCAGCGGGTCAAGGCTGTAGAGCTTGAGCCGCAGGCGGTTCGCGGCATCATCGCTGTTGCGATAGAAGCGCGCACCACGCCGGGCTGCATCGGAAAGCGCGTGGATACAGCTGATGTCGAGGGCCGCTTCGTCAGGCCCTGCGCCGTTGCGATAGGCCATGGGAAAGGCGTTAGCGTAACGCAGCGCCAGCCGGGTTGCGTGGCTATGGTCGCCAAGCTGGCCCAAGGCCGCTTCGACTGCTGGCTGCCAGCCGCGAACCATCATTTCGATCCGCTCGTGCAGTGGCGCGGCCTTCGGCTTCTTGCCGCCCTCTCGCAGGTCAAGCGTATACCGGATCAGGGCGACCTCACCGTCGCCCAGGTCAATGGTCCAGCTCAGCAGACGGGCATGCGCTGCCTCTGCAAGCATGTCGGCAATGGCCAGCCGGCGGGCTGTGGTCAGCTCATCACGCGGCAACCAGACAAAGGCGAACAGGTGACGGTCCAGCGGTGCTTCGACCAACTCGATCATCGGGCGCGGGCGATCCGCGATCGACATGGCAGCAAGCGCAAGGTCCTCGAGGGCCGCTTCGTCGATGCTGATCGCAATATCATGCGGCAGGCTCTCGATGGCATGCCCGAGAGCCTTGCCGGTATGGCCTCTGGGGTCGAACTTGTATTTGACCTGCAGTCGCTCAAGGCGCTGGCGCAGGATGGGCGTGTCCTCCGCTGGCTTGCCCAGTGCTGCGCTTGTCCAGAGGCCGGCGTGGATCGACAGGCCCACAAGCCTTTTTCCTTCCCGACGCGGCGCTATCAGCAGGTCGAGCGGCACGCGCCTGTGGATGCTGGACAGCATGTTGGACTTGATGACGAGCAGCCCTTCGCCGCCTTTGCGGTAATGGCCCACCGCCCGTTTGCGCGCGCTTTCCGACAAGAGGCTTTCGCCGCGATTGCGGCCGATGCCCAGACCGGACTGAAACGTGGCATCGGCCCCGAACAAAGCATGGCCCAGGAGCGTGAAATTATTGTCCTCAAACCAGGAAAGCAGAGCTGCATCCTCTGTCGGCAGCAAGGTGGCATCATCCAGCATCGCCGTCTTGAGGCCATCCCAGTCATTCACGGCATTGCGCACATCGAGCATGCTTTGCCGGATCCCGTCACGTATCTCCGCCCTGTCGCGGGCGTCGGCGCGATCGGTTTCGATATAAATGAGCGACTCCGGCTTTCCGCCCTTGCCGATGCCTGTCAGGGCGCCCTTTGCGTCGCGCAGAACATTGATGACCGGGTGCAGCAGGCGATCGATCACGAGGCCCTTGGACGAAATCACGGCAGCGACGGAATCGACCAGGAACGGCATGTTCGGGTTGACGATGGCCAGTCGCATGCGCCGCCGGCCATCCGGCCCCGTTATCGTATCGACAGCCATGCTCGGCGATCCGCTTCGCCGGCTCGAAAGGGCTGACATGGCAAATTCTGCCGCAGCCAACCGGGCCTGCGGCCCGAAACCGTCAAGCTCCCCCGGGAGCGATCGGGCCGCGAGTGCCTTTGCTATTGCTGCAACTGGATTGATGGGCTGCGCGCTATTGCCGCTGGACACTGCTGTCATTCTGTTCCGCCTGAATCTGATGGATGCCGCCCTTTGCAGGCGTGCATCAAGATCGGGCGCTTATGCGCTCCGGAACAGTCTGGCTCAACCCTGTAATATTATTGCGTGAGCGCGCGCAGTGCTTTTTCCACGAGCCCGGCATCGCCTGGCAGGGCTCCCAGCAGCCCGACATGGCCCTGGTCGATCCGTCGCGCGACGAGCACGACAAATTCCTCATCGCCCGGCGCCTCAATGATCATGCGAGGGGCCATGGCACGGGCACGATCGCGGGCGGCATCGCTTGTTGCCGGCACGACCTTGCTGGCGGGACGGCGTTCTGCGCGTTCGGCATAGACCATGCCTTTCAGGCCGCCCGGGTGCGATTCAAGTGCTGCCTGGAACCCGCCAATGCCAATGCCGAGGCGGCGGCCATGCGACAAGGCCATGCCATATTCGGCCAGGCGCGTCTTGTCATAGCCCACACCGAAGACGAGCTTGACGATAGGGGTCATGGGCGCTCTCGCCTGGGCCACAATGCGGTTGTCGGCCAGAAGCTCCGCATATTCGTCGGGGCGATGATCGGCGACTGCAGCAAAATCATAGGCCAGCGAGAGGGCGCGATAGAGGAACTGGCGGCTGCGCGATTCCGAATGTGTCGCTGCGTCGGCGGTCTCACGTGCGGCCGCCAGCCAGTCCCATAGCGTTTCGCTGCCATCGGGCGCGAAGTCCGCTGTAGCCTCTTCGGGCTCTTCAGTCGCCATTGCGTCGAACCCGGGCGCGACAAGCGGCGCAAGTGTGCCGGCGCCGCTCGGCCCGTCGGCCCAGACATTGACCGGCGGATCATGCCGGACGGGCGCTGTCTGCAGGGCCTGTTCGACCTGGCCGATGATGGCGTTTGTTTGGGCTTCGTCCGCAACTTCCTTCCAGTTGATGACACCATAGATGAAGTCGATATTGTCGTCGTCGGATGAAAAGGGCATCAGGATGCCGCGGTACATTGTGTTGTTGCCGCGACCATTCACGAATTCGGCCTCGAACCCGATTGGCGCGCGGTTGGCAATGATCTGGAGATAATGGTCCGTCAGTCGCGACAATAGCGACCGGCTGGGAATATCCGACACCGTCTCGAGACTGTTGCCCATGTCGCATTCCTGACGCAGGGCATGACCAAGGAACGCGATCGTCGGGCTTTCGATCCCGCCCGTAAAATCGAGCAAGACGCTGTGCGGGCCGAAATCGTCCATGTTTGCGGGGTCAAGGTCCTCAATCGCCGGATAGGCACGGCCGTTCAGCAGCGACACCCAATAATTATAGGCGCGAACATGCATCCGCCGTTCATCGGTCCCAACGTTCAACGGAGTTTCCACGCCGTCATCGTCGTCCCGGGCAAATTGGCCTGTCTGGTCCATTTCGAAAACCCTCAACTCGTCCCACAATCGAATTGGAGCGGTTCTGCACCACATATGGTTGATGAAGAGTTAAGACTTGGCGCGTCGCAGCGCTGTTGCGGCGCCTGTGCACCGGTCCAGACAATTTTCAGTTGAGATACACACAATTCATGTTATAAAGACTAACATTATTTCTGGATTGCCTGGATTCCAATCGGTCGGCGTACGCAAGCGCCACAGCGCGGGGATAAAGCCATGTCAGATGATGAGCCTCGAAAGAGGATTGACAAGACTGCATTTCATCAAGGCCATGACGATCTTTCGTCTTTGCTCGGCTTGATCGGAGGCGGAGACAGGCTTGCCTTCAGGACTCTCTATGATGCGGTTTCGCCGCGACTTTTCGGTCAGGCGATGAAGCTCATGCGGTCTCGCGAAGCCGCTGAAGACGTCTTGCAGGAAACGTTCCTGAGGATTTGGGCCAGTGCCGGCCATTTTGATCCCGCTTTTGGACATGCACTGGCATGGCTGGCCCGGATCACGCGGAATGTGGCCATTGACCACCTCCGTCGTTCCCGAAAGGCGCAGCGATATTTCGCTCCGGAAACTGACGCGCCGGATATCCCGGTCGCTCCAGAGCCGGTGGAAGATCGGCTGGACCTTGATAGGGCACTGAACGCCTTGCCAACACCCCAGAGGGATGCAATCCGCAGCGTCGTGGTTGAAGGATGGACCCATGAGGAAACGGCACTGCGCAGCGGACTTCCGGTCCCGACAGTCAAGTCTCAGGCGCAACGAGGTTTGAAGCGCCTGCGCTCAACCATGGACGTTGACGGATACGACAGGGGCGAGCCGTCGCAAAATGGAATGGCCGCCGTTTGATGCGGCTGCGAGCACCCTACAAAAGTCCCTTGCGTGCGAGGCTCAAGGAACAGACGTCGATCATCATACTGGAAGCGGTTGCGACGATCTTGCGGGAAGTTGACCTGACGGCCGTGAGCATAGCAGAGGTGGCGCGCGTTGCGCAGATGTCGGAACAGACCATTTACCGGCACTACAGCAGTCGCGACGCCCTTCTGCGCGCTTTCACCCAATATTATCTGGACAAAGAGACTGGCGGGCCAGAGCGCGCTTTACCCGAAACCATAGCCGAGCTTCTCGACTGGGTCGCCAGCCGTTACCGTGCCTGGGAAACGGATTACCGCATTGTCAGTGAAATCTACCTCGCACCGGTCGGACGCGAACTTCGCGAGCCGCTCCATGCGATTGGCTACAAGAACATCATGCGGATGCTGGAACGCGAACGCCCGAACCTTGATGCTGACGCGCGGAGTGATATTGCCGCGGCGATGTTGACCCTGATGAGCACAGAGAATTTTGTGTTCCTGCACCGCACGCTCGGCTTTGGTGCCAAGCAAGTCCATACAAGTGTGAAGACTGCAATCGACGCTATTCTGGCGGGGACGAATTGACCTTCAACGCTCTTCGCATTGCGAAATCTTGGCAATGATTGCGTCCCAGATTTCGGCCGAGGGCGCGAGGCAGGGCCGTGTTGATGCCAGGCTTTCAACAACGCCGGAACCGAGCCGAACGCGAAATCGCGCAACAAGCAGCGCGAAGTCGGCATCCGTTCGCATGCGGTGCAATGCGTCTCCCAGATCCGGATCAATCAGGATGCCCAGCGCATAGTCCAGCGCCAGCGCCTCATCCGCATATACTTCCTGGCCGACAATACTCACACTCTTGACACCCGGCTTCTGCGCTCTTCAATCCGCACTACGGCAAAGAGACACGAACGGATGCATGCCGCCCTTCGCATCCACTGGACTTTTGGGAAAGAGCCGCGAATCCGCTGCAGGAGCCCGTGGCCAGGGGGGGGGGAGGGCCAGGTGCTCCTGCAGTCGGTACGCTATGGTCTCACTCGGTCTACCCGACATTGGGGATGTCAGGTGCATCCTTGCCGCGCAGATCGGCCGCGACATCTGCTAAACGAACGACCGAGGCACATGGATGCATCGGGGCCGAAATTTTTTCTCCGGTTCAGGCTGCGTCGGGGAGCGTCAGCCTCTCGAACCGATCCAGATGGAAATCCGCCGAACCAAACTGACCTTCAATCATTGTCGCGCGCTTGAAGTAGTGGCCAATTGCCAGCTCCTGCGTGATGCCAATGCCGCCATGCGTCTGGATCGCGCTCTGCCCCACGAACTTGGCTGACCGCGAAACCTTGGCTTTGGCAAGACTCACTGCTGCCTTGCGCTCATCGGCAGGCAGGTCGAGCTTGAGCGTCGCCATCAGGGTCATCGAGACAATCTGTTCAACCTCGAGGAACATGTCCGCCATCCGGTGCTGGAGCACCTGGAACCGACCGATCGGCTGGCCGAATTGCTGGCGCTGCTTGGAATAGTCCAGCGTGCCTTCGTGGAGCTTGCGGGTGACACCGCAGGCCTCGCCGCAGACCGCAACAGTCGCTTCGTCAACGATCTGCTCAATCAGCGGCAAGCCCGTCCCTTCACCGCCGAGAAGGGCATCGGCCGGCACCGCGACATTCTCGAAATAGACTTCGGAAGCCTGGAACCCGTCAACGCAGGGATAATCGCGGCGCACGATGCCGGGTGTCTTTGCGTCGACCAGGAAAAGAGAAACGCCTGCTGCCTCGCGCTGCGATCCGCCGGTCCGCGCTGTGACAAGAAGATGGGTTGCCCAGGGCGCGGCATAGACCACGCCCTTGTGCCCGTTGAGGACATAGCCGGCGCCGTCCTTCCGTGCACTCGTGCGCAAATTGGCAAGGTCGTAGCGGCCTTGCGGTTCGGCATAGGCAAAGGCGATGATGGCGTTGCCTGCGATGATGTCCGGGATCAACGCATCGGCCAGCGGGCCACCGGCTGCTTTCAAGGCGCCTCCCCCGATGACCACAGTCTGGAGATAGGGTTCGATCGCGATGACCTTCCCGAACTCTTCCATCATGATCATGTTTTCGAGCGCGCCGCCGCCAAGACCGCCCTGTTCCTCGCTGAACGGGGCACTCAATATGCCAAGATCCGTTGCAAGGGCCTTCCAGATGCCAGGGTCGCGACCGCCACCGGACGCAATCATCTTCTGGCGTTTGTCGAAATCATAGGTGTCCGCCAGAAAGCGCGCGAGCGTGTCGCGCAGCATGTCCTGCGTTTCGGTGAAATTGAAGTCCATCGTGTGTCTGTCTTTCTGTCTGTTTGAACCGTGATCCTGAAATTGCTCCCGGATCCATCGCGTGCATCCTCGCCCCGGCATCAAGGCGGGATGGACCCCGGAACACGTCCGGGGTGGCCTGCGGCTAAAGCCCCAAGACCATCTTCGCGATGATGTTGCGCTGGATCTCGTTCGACCCGCCATAGATGGTGGTCTTGCGGGTGTTGAAATATGTCGGAGCCGCGCGATGGGCATAATCCGGCCCGATCGGATGCTCATTGTCCCCTTCGCCAAACCCACGGAAATAGGGCGCGCCATAATGACCCACCGCTTCCAGGCTCAGTTCGGTCAGCCGCTGCTGGATCTCGGACCCCTTGATCTTGAGCAGGCTTGATTCCGGCCCGGGTCCCTTGCCGGCATTTTCCCCGGCAAGGCTGCGCAGTTCTGTGAATTCGAGTGCCGTCAGGTCCATTTCCAGTTCTGCAACCTTGCGCTTGAAAAAGGGATTTGAAAGCAGGGACCGGTCGCCATCCATTTCGGTTCTGGCGATGGCCTTGACCCTTTCGATGCCGCGCTTGGACGCTGCAACACCGGCAATGCCCGTGCGTTCGTGCGCAAGCAGGAACTTGGCGCAGGTCCAGCCCTTATCCTCTTCATAGATGCGCTGGCTGACCGGCACGCGAACATCTTCAAGCCAGACTTCATTGACTTCATGCTCGCCGCCAAGCGTGATGATCGGGCGCACCGTGATCCCGGGCGACTTCATGTTGATCAGGAGGAAGCTGATCCCTTCCTGCTGCTTGACGTCGCTGTTCGTGCGGACGAGGAAAAAGCCCCAATCGGCATGTTGCGCCATTGTCGTCCAGGTCTTCTGCCCGTTGACGATATAGTGGTCGCCGTCGCGGACGGCCTTGGTGCGCAGCGACGCAAGATCGGATCCCGATCCGGGTTCGGAATAGCCCTGGCACCACCAATCCTCACCGGACAGGATGCGCGGCAGGAACTGCGCCTTTTGCTCGGGTGTGCCGAAGGTGTAGATCACCGGGCCGACCATCGCGAGGCCAAAGGGCATCAGGCGAATGCAGTCTGCACGCGCTGTTTCTTCAGACCAGATATATTTCTGTGTTGCCGTCCAGCCGGTGCCGCCATATTCGACGGGCCAGGCCGGCGCGACCCAACCCTTTTTGTGCAGGATGCGATGCCAGCTCAGAAAGTCTTCCTTGCCCAGCTCATCACCTTCGTCCTGTTTGCCGCGCAGGTCCTGCGGATAATTCTCCGCGATGAAGGTGCGCACTTCGTCCCGGAAGGCCAGTTCTTCGGGGCTGAATTCAAGATTCATGATCGACTCTCCATTGTTCGTTGGTTCCCGATTAGGTGAGGTTTACGTTAACGTCAATTCACTTCCCGAGGGCATTCGGCGAACGGAGAAGCACCGGCAGGCCGGTTTCACTGTTGACTTTGCGCCCGGCAAGCTGCGAGCATTGATCAGGAACAAGAGGACAGTTGATGAGTGAGTGGAGTCGCGGCTGGCGCACGGTGCTTGGCTGCGCTGTCGGTTCCGGAGTCGGGGCTGTGCTGCTGTTCTTTACATTCAGCCTTTTCATCCTTCCCATCGCGAGCGAGTTCAAAGTGTCTCGCGGGGAGATCGCGACAATCCAGTCCCTGGTAGTGGCCGGCGCACTCGGTGCCCCTCTGATCGGCCGGGCAACCGACCGGCTCGGCTTTCGCGTGGTCTTTCTCGCGTCGATGATTGCGGTTTCCGCCCTTGAGTTCGCGGTCGCATTTCTGGTGAATGATGCACGCGGCCTCGCGGTCTGTGTTTTCCTGATCGGCCTGATCGGCGTGGGAACGACCGGGTTGACTGTCACTCGCCCGATCAATGCGTGGTTCGACACGCATCGCGGATTGGCGCTGGGGCTTTCCGCGTGCGGAACTGCAGTCGCGACAATCATCGTCCCGCCTTTGCTCGAGGCGCTCGCTGCGGACTATGGCTGGCGGGCGGGTATCGCCGCGCTTGCGGCCATGGCTGCTGCTGTCGGCCTCCCTGCCGTCTATTTCCTTGTCTACAATGAGCCACCCGATTCCCCCCAAGGGCATGGTCGCGGGTCGACCCGTCACGCCAGCGACTGGTCCTTCCTTCGCGAGGGCGCTTTCTGGTTGATGGCCTGTTCGCTGGTTGCGATGGGGGCGGCAGGGTCGGGCTTCATCGGCCAGATGTCACCGATGATCCAGGATGAAGGCCTGAGTGCCCAAATGGCTGCATTCGCCCTGTCGAGCTTTGCCATAGGCCAGGTGTCGGGCCGCTTGATCGGCGGCTGGTTCCTCGACCGGTTCGATCCGCGCCGCATTGCCATCCTGCTCAACCTCTTGCCGGCCAGCGGATTTCTTCTGCTCTGGGGCTTTGACAATCTGGGCGCGACTGCACTGGCCGCGGCCTTTCTGATCGGCTTCCAGCAGGGATCGGAACATGACATCTTTGCCTATTTCACTGCGCGCCGGTTCGGAATCTCCAATTACGGTACGGTCTATGGCGCGCTGATCGGTCTCGGCTGGATTGGCAACGCGACGGGGTTGATCGGCGTTGGTCGCCTGCATGACGCCTATGGCAACTATATGCTGGCCCAGCTGCTCGGGGCATCCGCATTGGCTTTTGGCGCTATGCTGTTCATCTCCATTCGCCTGCCGCCACGGCGGTCCGCGATGGCAGGCTGAAGTGACGTAGCAGCGCAACACTGGCGCAAATTCTGGCGCAAACGTGTTTTCGGGCTTTGCGTTCCGGCACAAAACCGATACATCGCGCGGCTGACATCCACGTCTTGGAGAAATTGTTATACCACCGCTTGCCCCACGCCGTCCTCTCGGCCCGACGCCCGCCCAGATGAATGGGCCGCGTTTCAATGAATTTATCCAGTCCCCCAAGGTGCGGGTGATTGATGAAAATGGCGAAAATCTGGGCGTGATGTACACGCGCGAAGCGATCGAGCAGGCGGCCGAAGTCGGCCTTGATCTGGTGGAGGTCTCGCCAAACGCAGATCCGCCGGTCGCAAAGTTCCTGGATGTCGGCAAGTTCAAGTATGAGGCCCAGAAAAAGGCCAATCAGGCCCGCAAGAGCCAGAAGACGCAGGAGATCAAGGAGATCAAGATGCGTCCGAACATCGACGATCATGATTATGACGTGAAGATGCGGTCGATCCACAAGTTCATTGCCGAAGGCGACAAGGTGAAAGTGACGCTGCGGTTTCGCGGACGCGAACTGGCGCATGGCGAACTGGGTATGAAGTTGCTCGTGCGGGTTCAGGAAGATACGGCTGAGGATGCAAAGGTCGAGCAATATCCCCGTATGGAAGGCCGCCAGATGCTGATGGTGCTCAGCCCCAAATAAGCCTGTGGCATAAATGCCGCATTGAGGCCCGAAATCTTGCAATAAGAGTTCGGTCGACAGGCGCCGTGCAACCAAAATCCCCGTGCGAGACGTAGTCGAGACGCAACACTTGTCTCGAGGATGTCGAATATGCGTAAAGTGAATTTCCTGGTTTCCGTCGCCATGTTGGCGATGACTGTGCCGGCATGGGCCCAGGAGCAGTCAAAGCCAGCCGAAGAAGCGACTGCCGAAGGTGGGGACGATATTATCGTGACGGCAACCCGGCGCGAGGAATCGCTGTCCAATGTTCCGATCGCGATTTCGGCGGTCTCCGGCGAGGCGCTGGCCAATACTGGAGCCACGGACATTCGCGCCCTTAACCAGCTGGCTCCTTCGCTCCTGGTGCAGGGCGCGACGAGCGAAGCCGCCTTTACCGCGCGCGTTCGCGGCGTTGGCACGGTCGGCGAAAACCCCGGCCTTGAATCTTCAGTCGGTCTTTTCATCGATGGCGTCTATCGCAGTCGCACAGGCGTGGGTCTTTCGGAACTGGGCGATATCGAGCGCGTCGAAGTCTTGCGAGGCCCGCAGGGCACTTTGTTCGGGAAAAACTCTACGGCCGGCCTGATCAACATTACGACCAGGAAACCAAGTTTCGATTTCGAAGCCAAGGGCTCCGCAACCTATGGCAATTATGATTATTTCCGGATCGATGGCTCGGTCACTGGGCCGATCACCCAAAGCATCGCCGCCAAGCTGGACGCCGTTTACCTCAAACGTGACGGATTCACCAAGAATCTGACGCCCGGCCTCAAGGATTCGAACGATCGTGATCGTTACCTGATCCGAGGGCAGGTCCTGTTCCAGCCGAATGATGACGTCAGTCTCCGGCTGATTGGAGACTATACCAAGCGCAATGAAATCTGCTGCGCGGCGCCTTATCTCGGGCCGACGCGCAACCTGAGCCGTGATGCATCCGGAAACCTCGTGATCGCGCCCAATAATCTGCTTGCAGCGATTAATGCACTCACTCCTGTCGGTGCCAATATTCCAACCAATCTCAATAGCCGCTCGACATTCAACCGCAGTGTTTCGACGACACCAGGCTTCAACTATCGCTCGGACACGGAAGATTATGGCGTGTCCGGCGAACTCAATTGGAATCTTGGCGGGGCAAAGCTGACGGCGATTACTGCCTATCGGGATTATGAGAATATCCAGGGCCAGGACCAGGACTTCATGCGCCTTGATGTCTTGCACCGCACGGCCCTCACGCGGGAATTCAAGCTGTTCACGCAGGAACTCCGGTTGCAGGGCGAATCGTTCGGTGGACGTCTGAACTGGCTGTTTGGCGGCTATTACTCCGATGAAAAGCTGGACGTGACCGACAATGCCAGGTTCGGAGCGGATGCGGCGCAATTCCTGAACTGCCGTGTCGTGGCCGGAAACCCGTCTCTGGCGCCAACGATCAATCCAGCCTCTCCAACTTGCTCGAATGCCCCGGCTTCATCCTTTCCAGGTTTCGATGCGCTTGCCGCCCAGCTTGGCGTAAGCCCGCTGGCTGGCACAGGAGCCGTCCGCAATGCGTTCCGCCAGAACAGCAGCAACTACGCCTTCTTTACGCATAACGTCTTCGACATCATCCCCGACAAGCTCTCGCTGACACTGGGAGGGCGTTATACGCATGAGCGCAAGACGCTGCGTTCCTCATTCAATAACAATAACACCCTGTGTACCGCACTCCGCAACATCGCATCGCCACTTTCAGGGCTTGCTTGCGCGATCAATGCCGATGCAGGCCCGGGATTTACAAGCGCCAGCCCGGGGACCAAGCGAACAGAGAATGAGTTCACCGGAACCGCTGTGTTGAGCTTCAAGCCGGTCGATAGCGTGCTGCTCTACACTTCCTTTTCGCGCGGGTACAAGGCAGGCGGGTTCAATCTCGACACATCGGCGCTCGACGCTCCCTGCAACCCGAATGCCGGGTCCGCAGCGCAAAAGGCGGCATGTGCGGCGGCGCTTGCTTTGCCCGCCAACCAGCGGGGCAATGCCCGTCCGGAGGCGGCCGATCTCCAGTTCTCGCCCGAGCGAGTCAATTCGTTCGAAGCAGGCCTGAAGTACAATGGTCGAGGTTTCGATCTGAATTTCGCGGCCTTCTATTCGCTGTTCAAACAGTTCCAGCTCAACACCTTCAACGGCATCAATTTCGAGGTGACGAACCTTCAGGGATGCAAGGACAGCCTGAACGGGGCTGACAAGGATGCCAGTGCTGCAACGGGTGCCTGCGCTGCCAATCGGACGAGGGCCGGGGTGCTGTCCAAGGGCTTCGAAATTGAGGGCGTTCTGCATCCGGCTAGAGATGTGAACGTCAACTTGGGCCTGACCTATTCGGACACGAAGTATCGCAAGAATCTGGTCGGCGCGAACGGAGTCCCACTTGCCCCCACGCTGTTCCAGTTGCCGGGCAATCAATTGTCCAATGCACCGAAATATGTCGTGACGACGGGTTTCAGCTATTCGCCTGAGATTGGCAATACGGGTCTGAGCGGTCTGCTCTATGTCGATGCCCGTTATCAGAGCGACACAAACACAGGGTCCGATCTGGATCGGGAGAAGATCCAGGATGGCTTTATCGTCGTCAATGGCCGCATCGGGCTTTATGGTCGTGACAAGAAATGGGGGGTCGAGTTCTTCGGCCAGAACATCTTCAACAAGAAGTACCAGCAGGTTGCAGCCGATGCTCCGCTTCAGGGCAGCGGAACCATCGGCGAAGTGCAATCCGGGAATGCCGCGACATCCAACCAGTTGTTCATCGCCTTCCCGGGCGAACCGCGCACCTATGGGATCACGTTGCGCGGCAAGTTCTGAAGATATTTCGCCACAATTGTAGCGCAATGGAATGGCTCGTCCCGGTTCGCCCGGGGCGCGCCATTCTGCTTCTCCGGTACGGCCGGCGATGTGGCAAAAAAGCCTCAGCCTGACGGAAATGCGCCACTTTGAGCGCACATCCTATTGGCAAGGTGGCGGGAATTCCAATACGATTACGCCAAATTCCAACCATAGGAATTTGGCACAACGAACTGGGAGAGTCAGATGCGCAAAACCTCATTGATGATTTCGGCTGCCCTGTGCTGCTTCGCTGTTCCGGCGCTCGCACAGAACCAGACGGCCCCGCAGGCGGGAGCGGAGAGCAACGCCGAGGACAATGGTGAAATCATTGTCACGGCGACACGGCGCGACGAACAGCTGTCCGATGTGCCACTTGCTGTTTCGGCTATCGGTGGTCAGGCGTTGCAGAACTCGGGCGTCACGGACATTCGTGCCCTCAACCAGCTTGCCCCGTCGCTTATCGTTTCCGGCGCTACCAGCGAATCCAACTTTACCGCACGTATCCGCGGCATTGGCACGGTCGGTGAGAATCCCGGGCTTGAATCGTCCGTCGCGCTCTTCATCGACGGTGTTTATCGCAGCCGAACGGGCGTCGGCCTCTCTGAACTTGGCGAAGTGGAGCGTGTCGAAGTGCTGCGCGGGCCGCAAGGCACATTGTTCGGGCGGAATGCCAGTGCCGGCCTGCTCAACATCGTCACGAAGAAGCCGAGTTTCGAATTTGGCGCCTATGGTGCAGCGACCTACGGCAATTATGATTATCTGCGTCTGGAAGGCGGCGTCACGGGGCCAATTGTCAGTGACAAGCTGGCGGCAAAGCTCGAAGGTGTTTACATGAAGCGTGATGGCTTCGTGAAGCAGGTCACGCCCGGCGAGCCGGATGTCAATGATCGTGATCGCTACCTTCTGCGCGGACAGCTCCTGTTTGAGCCAAATGCAGACATCAGCTTCCGCGTGATCGGCGACTATTCGGAGCGCAGCGAAAATTGCTGTGCAGGCCTTTTCCTCAATCCGATCCGCAACCTGTCCCGGGCCAATGCGGCAGGGTCAGGCGCCGAAAATGTCGTGCAATCCGCCAATACGCTGGCACCTTTACTCAATGCGCTGGGCGCGAACTATCAGTTTGCGCCAACAGGCGTGCCGTTTGTCCGTCGTACGGCCACTACACCCGGATTTCCTTATGGCGCCGACAGCACGGACTATGGTGTTTCGGGCGAACTCAAATGGGATCTGGGCGGCGCGCAGCTGACATCCGTTTCCGCCTATCGCAATTATCACTTCAAGACCGGGCAGGACAGCGACTTCATGGCGCTCGATCTGCTGCACATTGTCGATCAGGATCGACGGTTCAAGACCTTCACGCAGGAACTGCGTTTGCAAGGCAAATTGTTCAACGATCGCCTCGATTGGCTCGTCGGCGGTTACTACGCTGATGAAACCCTGATCTCGGAACAGAACACGCAATATGGCGCCGACTATGAAAAGTTCGCCAACTGCCTGACAATTGCAGCGCTTGTTCCAACTGCGCTGCAAACGTCGAACCCCTATTGCATCAATGTCGCAACGGTTCAGGGAACGATCACGACGCTGTCAGGATTGCCTGTCGGGGATCCGCGTCGCGCCTTGATACCAGCGCTCGGCGCTCTGATTGCCAACCCAGCACGTCCTGGCTTCGGTTCATTGGCGGCGGCACTTGGTCAGCCCAATATCGCAATTGGCAACACCGGGTACAACAACCGCTTCCGGCAGAAGAGCACCAACTATGCTTTCTTCACGCACAATGTCATCGACATCGTGCCGGACAAGCTGCAGCTGACATTGGGCGCTCGGTATACCCACGAAAAGAAGGACCTCAGTTCAACGGTCAATGCAACGAACACCATTTGACCGTTGCTGGTGAATTCGCCGCTTCAGTCCTTTGCCGGCACGGTCTGTTCAATCAACGGCACCGGTATCGGCTTTGTCGGCACAGAGCCGGGCACGACGCGGAGCGAAAGCCAATGGACAGGCACTGCGGTGCTGAGCTGGAAACCGATTGACGAGGTCCTCCTCTATGCGTCCTACTCAAAGGGCTACAAGGCCGGCGGATACAATCTGGACGTTTCCGCACTTGACCGCACCTGCAACGCGACCTTCGACGCTGCCTGTGCAGCCAGGCTGGCCCTTCCGGCTAATACGCCGTTCAACGGGCGTCCCGAAGCGAGCGACTTGCAGTTCGACGCGGAAAAGGTGACGGCCTATGAAGTCGGCTTCAAGCTCGATACGCGCCAGTTCGATCTGAACGTTGCGGCCTTCTATTCCGCTTTTGACAATTATCAGCTCAATACGTTCAACGGCCTGACGTTCGAAGTCACCAATGTGCAGGGCTGCAAGGACAATCTCAACGGCGGCGATCGCGATGGCAGCAGTGTCACGGGTGCCTGTGCCGCCAACCGGTTGAAGCCGGGCGTCGTGTCAAAGGGCGTAGAGGCTGAATTCTTTGTCTATCCTGCGCGCCATCTGACGCTGAACGGCGGCATCACCTATCTCAACTCGCGCTATAGCAACAATCTGGTGGGAACCGGGGGCCGCGCGCTTTCTCCGGTGCTGTTCCAGTTGCCTGGCCGTCGCACCTTCAGTGCTGCCTACACCGTGACGGCTGCGGTCTCCTACACGCCGCCGATCACCGATAGCCTCTCGGCCCTCTTCTATCTCGACACCCGGCTGCAGAGCGACGTGAATACCGGCTCGGATCTCGATCTTGAAAAGGTTCAGGACGGCTATGCACTGGTCAACGGTCGTATCGGCCTTCTTGGCCCCAACCGGAAATGGAGCCTCGAATTCTGGGGCCAGAACCTCTTCAACAAGAAGTATCAGCAGGTCGCAGCCGATGCTCCGGGTCAGGGCAGCGGAACGTTCCGGGCTGTTGCGGCAGCCGCTGCAACGGGCCTCGCGGGCACTGCCAACCAGCTCTACATCGCCTTCCCGGGCGAACCGCGGACCTATGGCGTGACGGCTCGTTTCCGTTACTGACCGGTTGGGCATGGTTTCAGGAGAAAGCCCGCTCCGGCAAATGGCCGGGCGGGCTTTTTCTATGCTGCCCGGGCTTCTGCCGGCGCGCCGGCTGCCGCATCGAGCAGCGCAGTCTCGAGTGCCTTCAGTCGGGCGTCGCTTGTGATCTTCTCGCCCGTCAGGTCGGTCACATAGAAGGTATCGACCGCGCGCTCGCCATAGGTTGCGATATGGGCGGAATGAATCGTGACGCGTGACTGGAACAGCGCATAGGCGAGCGCATTCAGAAGTGCCGGTCGATCCCGCGCATTGGCTTCGATCACGGTGTAGCGGTTCGACGCGCGGTTATCGATCAGGACATTGGGTTCAATCTCGAAGGCTTCCGCGCGCGTGCGGGGCAGCGGCCGGGCTGCCAGCTTCTCGGTCAGCGCGTGGCGATTGGCGAGTGCATCTTCGATGGCCTGCTCGATCCGCTTCAGGCGGTGGTCGTCATCGAACGGCTGGCCAAACGGATCCTGGACAAGAAAATTGTCGAGCGCCATCCCGTCGCGGGTCGTGTGGATCCGCGCGTCGATGATGCTGCCGCCGGCCAGATGGATGGCACCCGCCATGCGATAGAACAGGCCGGGGTGGTCGGCTGCATAGACAGTGACGAGCGTTGCGCCGCGGGCGGGATAGACCTTTGCGGCAATGGCAAGGGACCGCGTTCCCGCATCGGCGATGTGGCGGGCATTGCTTTCCAGGATGTCGTCAGGCTCGGCAATCCAGTAGCTTTCCGGCAGACGTTTCCTGAGCCTTTCGAAAGCGGCTGCAGACCAGCCAAGTCGGCCTTCCAGGGCGGTCTGTTTGGCAATGATCCGTTCCTTGCGTCCGTTCTGCTTGTGACCAAGCCGCAACACTTCCTCTGCGCCGTTGAAAAGATCAGACAATAACTGCCGCTTCCAGCTGTTCCAGACACCCGGGCCGACTGCACGGATATCGACAACTGTAAGCGCGAGCAGCAGGCGCAACCGTTCGGGCGATTGGACCTGTTCGGCAAAGTCGAGCACCGTCTTGAAATCGGAAAGATCGCGCTTGAAAGCCGTATTGGCCATCGCGAGGTGATAGCGCACCAGCCAGGCGCAGGTTTCAGATTCCGCGGGTGTCATCCCGAAACGCGGACAAAGCTTCATGGCCACTTCAGCGCCAAGCACCGAATGATCGCCGCCGCGACCCTTGGCAATGTCGTGCAGCAACACTGCGACATAGAGAACGCGGCGTGAAACGATCTGCCGCATGATCGCTGTTGCCAGCGGATGGTCCCCGTCAAGATCGCCCTTCTCGATCCGGGCGAGAAGGCCGATGGCGCGGATGGAATGTTCATCCACCGTATAGTGGTGATACATGTCGAATTGCATTTGCGCCACGACGCGCCCGAAATCGGGCACGAACCGACCGAACACTGTGGCTTCGTTCATCCAGCGCAGGACTGTTTCGGGATCGCGTTTGCTCGTCAGGACGTCGAGGAACAGCGCATTTGCGCGCGGATCGGCCCGGACTTTTGCGTCGATCAGTTTCGCATCGCGATTGGCAGCGCGCATGGCCTGCGGATGGATTTCCAGATCATGCTGGTCGGCGAGCGCGAACAGTTCGATCAGGCGGGTCGGATCCTGCTGGAACCAGTCATCCGAAGGAAGCGCAAGCCGCCCCCTGTCCAGCAGGAAGCCGTTGAGCTTGCGGGTCGAGCGGCGGAATCCCGCCAGAGAAAAGCGCCTGCCCTTGGGCGCGAAGCTGTCATCGAGATGCGCCAGGAACACGCCGGTCAGGTCGCCCACCTGCTTTGCGATCAGGAAATAATGCTGCATGAACCGCTCGACTGCGGAACGCCCGGGCCGGTCGGCATAGTTCATCCGCGCAGCAATCTCGCGCTGGACGTCGAAGGTCAGACGCTCCTCGGGGCGCCCTGTCAGGGTGTGGAGATGGCAACGCACGGCCCAGAGGAAATTCTCCGCCTTCTGGAATTGGCGCAGCTCCGACTTCGTGAGAAGGCCGCGTTCGACCAGATCGGCAACACTGTGGACGCGGTGAATATATTTGCCGATCCAGAACAAGGTATGGAGGTCCCGCAGGCCGCCCTTGCCTTCCTTGAGATTGGGCTCGACCACATAGCGACTGTCGCCCATCCGCTTGTGGCGCGCATCGCGCTCGGCCAGCTTTTCCGTGATGAAGGAGCGTGCGGTTCCGGCCAAAACCTCGGCGTCGAACCGGGCAGAAGCTTCGTCATAGAGCGGTTGGTCTCCCCAGACATAGCGCGATTCAAGCAGCGCCGTCCGGATGGTCAGATCGCTCTTGGCCATGCGCACCATTTCATCGAGCGATCGGCTCGAATGACCGACCTTCAGGCCAAGATCCCAGAGTGTATAGAGGATCGATTCGATCACCTGCTCCGCCCAGCCAGTCTGTTTGTAGGGCGTGAGGAAGGCGATATCGACGTCCGAAAACGGTGCCATTTCGCCACGCCCGTATCCGCCAACGGCAATCAGCGTCAGCCGCTCGGATGATGTCGGGTTGTTGAGCGGGTACAGGCGCTGAGTGGTGAAGTCGAAAATGAGCCTCAGGATCTGGTCGACAAGAAAGGCCTGGCCTGCCGCCGCCTCCCGGCCTGCCTGCGGATGTTCAACAAGTCGTGCTGCGATTTCCGCGCGGCCCGCCTCGAGCGCCGGCTTCAGTAATGCGGTCGAAGCGTTGCGCAGGGCGGTGGCATCGCGCCCGTCCAGACTGGCCAGCATGTCGGCAAGGCTGCGCCGGTCAATGATGGCGCGGCGATTGGGCAACTGGTCGAAACGGAACTGCATGAAGCCCTCAATAGCGGAAGGTGCAGCGCGCGAACAGGGGATGCAGTCAGATGGGCAACCCGAGCCGCGGCGCGGCCCAGACCATCAGGAGGTAGAGCGCGACAGTCACGACACAGCCCGAAACCAGTGCGCCCCAGAACGGCAACCCGGCGCGCAGCAGGGCCGGAATGAGGAGGAACATCGGGAGCGACGGCAGGACATACCAGAAGGTTGCCTCCGCATGTGCGGCCATCCGCACCGGATCGGCTGTTTCGCGCCAGAGCCAGATCATCCCGAGGATCGAGACAAGCGGCAATGATGCGACGAGCGCGCCGGCCGCCGGATTTCGTTTTGCAATTTCGGA
This sequence comes from Sphingomonadaceae bacterium, assembly GCA_046348625.1. Lineage (GTDB taxonomy): Bacteria > Pseudomonadota > Alphaproteobacteria > Sphingomonadales > Sphingomonadaceae > Aquisediminimonas. The sequence continues at coordinate 153,337 of JAXMDX010000007.1, read as the reverse complement.
AATGGCCGCAATCAATATGCCGGACAGCACGGCCTTGATCGCAAGATAGACCATCAGGCCGTATCGCCCTGATATTTGAGCTCCAGATAACGGCCTTGCGTCGCAAAGCGGTTGAGATCGCCCGAAGCGAGCTGCTTGCTCAGCCGGTCCAGTTCCTCGTCGACGACGGCCAATCCCTCGACCAGCTGCTTGTCCGGGCTGATGCCATTGAGCCCCTCCTTGCGCAGGTTGAGCGGGACGCGCTGATATCCCTTTACAAGCTCGGGCAGTTCGTCGCCGATCAGGCGCCGGATGTCGGCAGCCACCGGTTCCCGCTCATCAAGCGCCTGAAGCTGTGGCGCGAGGATCTCGAGTTTCAGGCCAATGCCGTCGACCAGCCGCGTCGCGGGGGCGGGAAGGGCGCGGCGCTGGCCGGCAAGCCATTCCTCGGTCTTGAGAGGCAACAGAGCCAACTCCGTCGTCGGCAGAACCTCGCCCGCAACCAGCGGCGTGCGGGGAAAGGCCATCAGGACCACAGCCGCTACAATGAAGGCGAGGACGGCAATCATCAGGCCGGTCGTGCCGACGGGCGCAATGATCAGGCCCCAGAGCGGCAGGCCGATCATGAGAGCGCCCGCAACAAGGGCGATCCGCTTCACCTTGCCAAAAAAGGACCGCCGCCGCGCCGCGCGGGCCCGCTGCGCCAGCCTTGGCTCCATTCCGTGGCGCCGAAGGGCTTCTTCGGCGCGGGCAAGGATACGCTCCGACTCCATTACTCGACCGGGGAGAAGGGACTGGGCGCGCTGCTGTTTTCAAGGGCCGCCTGCGCCTGGCCTTCAGCGCGCGCGATATAGCCCTTCGACTTCTCGACCTCGAGCCCGAGTGTGTCCACCGTCGTCTTCATCGAGACCAGAGCCTTGGCCTTGAACGTGTCGATATTGTCCATCGTCAGATAGATATTCTGGAAGGCGCGCTGCAGCGTTTCAAGCGGGATCGTGCTCGACGCGGCCTGCTCGTGGATCTGCGCCGTCTGGTTCTTGAGCATCTCGCCCGTTGAATCGATGATGTTCGCCGTCGTCGTGTTGAGCGCGGTGATCTGTTCGAGGACAAGCCGTTGCCCGACAAGTGCCTGCGCCACGGTCACGGCCGTGCGCAAGGCAGAGACGGTCGTGGTCGAGGCGCGATCGACGCCCTTGATCAGCTCGACATTGTTCTTCTTGACCAGATCGAGCGCAAGATAGCCCTGCACTGTCACGGCCATTTGCGTCAGCAGGTCCTGCGTGCGCTGGCGGATGTAGAAGAGCGCGGTTTCGCGGATCGCCTTGGCCTTGGCCGGATCGCTGATGTCGAGATCGGCGGCCTTTTCCTCCAGCCGCGCATCGAGCGCCTTGGCAATGTGGATCATCTGCTCAAGCCGGCCCATCGCCGCCCAGAGGTTCTGCCGCTCGACCGAAATCGCGGCATTGTCCTTGATCAGCTCATCCTTGCCGGAGCCCAGGTGCTGGAGGATCGAGGCGATATGGCCCTGGCTCGACTTGTAGCTGTCGAAATAGTCTCGCATCTTGTTGCCATAGGGAATGATGCCGAACAGCTTCTTCTTGCGGAAAAGATCATCCTTCTTGCCGGGATCGAGATCCTCGATCGTGCGGCGCAGCTCGGCCAGATCGGCGCCGACGCCGGTATCCTTGCTCATCGCGCGCACCGGGCGGTCGAGGAAGCGGTTCGATTGGCCCGCCGCCTCGGCAATTTCCTTGCGCCCCATCACGGTCAGCTGATCGACCATCTTGCCGAATTCGGGCGAATTGGGATCGAGCGCCGCGAGGTCATTCACAAAGCTCTCGGCCTTTTCCTCAAGCTGGCTCTTCTGTCCCTCGGCCAGCGGGACCAGCCCGGATGCCTTTTCAGGCGCGACCACGGGCACGGGGTCCGGCGCGGTCAATGTGATTTCTGGCTCTTCAACCTGTGTTGCCACGGGGCATCTCCTTAAGTTCGAGCCGTCAAGATGGCGCGAAACACTGTATTATTCAAGTAGCACGCTTATGCAGCCTCCCCTGTGCTACCATTTGCAGGCGTGGGGGGGAAGGCGCGACGGGCAGCCTGACCTGCCGATTGACGCGCAGGCTCAATCATGAAAACCTGACCGGACAGGGAGGATTTGCCATGAACCGAGGACTATCTGCCACCGTCTTGCCGCTACTTGCGCTCGTGTCGGCCTGTTCGGGATCGCCGCCCGCCGCCGCGCCGGTCGATACAGCGGCCATCGAAAAGGCTGCGCACGGCGGCTATGTCGCGGCGATCAACAGCAACAATGTCGATACGCTGATGGACATGTTGACCGATGACATTGTCTACCAGGCCCCCGGTGCGCCCGAAGTCGTCGGCAAAAAGGCTGTCCGCCAATGGGTCGCGGACTATTTCGGCGCCTATCACACCGAATGGCAGAAGACCTCGATCGGTTTCACCGTCAACGGCGATTGGGCGTTTGAGCGCTACACCTATGTCTCATCCGACACCGACAAGAAGACGGGCGCGGTCACGGCAGACATCGGAAAAGGCATCAACGTCTATCGCCGCGGCGCAGACGGAAAGTGGCGCGTGGCCATCGACGGCTGGAGTTCCGACAAGCCTGCGGGGTAGCACCGCTTGTGGCCTGTCGGCCAAAGCCGAGAGGTTGGTGAGAGAGGCACTTTACGCTATCGCAGAGTTGGGAGACACTGAGATGCTGGGCATTCTGCTCTGGGTTGCAGCCACGGTTCCGACATTTGACCCGAAGCCTTGCGGCGCAGAGGCGCAAGGCGATACGACAGTGATATGCGGCGATGTCCGCGTTGCCGAAAATCGCGAACAGGTCGACGGTCGAACGATCGCGCTCAATGTTGTCATTCTCAAGGCTCAGGCTGCGATCCCTGATCTGCCTCCCTTGGTCGATATCGACGGAGGCCCGGGGCTCGCCTCCACACGAAGCCTCTCATTTTATCGTGCGGATGGCTTGGCCTACCGCCGCCGCCGCGATGTAATCCTCGTTGACCAACGCGGCACTGGCGCGTCAAATCCCCTCGCCTGCCCCGAACTGGCTATGGCGGGGTCGGAGCTTGGCGAGCTCTATCCTGCGGAAAAAGTCGCCGCATGTCGCGCCGCGCTGGAGCACCGCGCCGATCTGACTCAATATGGAACTGACGCTGCGGCTGACGATTTGGAGGATGTTCGTCGAGCACTCGGACATAGCCAGATTGACATTGTCGCCCTGTCCTATGGGACAACAATGGCGATGCACTACATGAACAAATATCCAACGCGTACACGCGCGGCCGCTTTGCTCAGCGTTGTTCCAGCCAACGCGATGCCGCCACAGCATCATGCAGTTGTGGCCGACGCAATGCTGGACAGGATCTTTTCCGATTGCAAAGAGGACCGCAAATGCAAATCCGCATTTCCTGATCTGGCTGGAGATGCGGATCGCGCGATCCAATGGCTTCGTTCGCGTGAGAACGGGCCGTCGCCGGAGGTATTCTTCGAAAAACTGCGGACTTGGCTCTATGCTCCGATGACGGCGAGACGCGTTCCGCTCATTCTGCACCGAGCGGCGTTGCGCGATTTGCAGCCATTCTGGTCGATCGCGGCCCAGTCTCAGGCACTGCCTTATTTCGACGGGCTTTATCTCTCGATCACATGCTCTGAGAGCATGGCACTCATGGACTACGACCTGGCCGCGACAGCATCTCGCGCGACTCGTTTCGGTGACTATCGTCTGCGGCGACAACGCGCGGCCTGTGCAGTGTGGCCGAAAGCCGAAGTGCCGTCGGGCTTTCTGCGGCCCGTCATGTCAAACGCTTCGATCCTGATGATAACCGGTGGTCGGGATCCAGTGACCCCGGGCCGGTGGGCCGACGCTGCTCGAAGACGTATGCCGAATGCGCGCCATATTGAGATCAAATGGTCGGGGCACGTATTCGACGGATTAAGCGGGGTTGAGAGCTGCTATGATCCGATGCTGTTGCGGTTCTTTGATTCCGGCAACGCGCGGTCGCTTGATGTATCATGCGTGAAAGCGATGACGCCTCCACCATTTGCTACCTCGGAAAATTGAGCTGGCGGCCAATGATCTCTTTGCAAGCGTTCACCGGCAACGATCCAAATCGCTTCAAATGCCAACCAATCGTCGGGCGATCGGTGGCCAAGCTGGATGGTGGTAGACAAACGAAGTCGCCAGCTCTGCCAACAGTATAGCCGGAACCATCGAAGAATGGACCCAGTGAATATGGCGGCGGCTGATAACATCATATGCGAGCGCTGCCGCTATCAGCACATTGGGACCGGCGAAATTATGGACAATCATTCCCCAGAAGTCGTCACCGAACAGTTGGTACAAACCTTCCCCCCACCACCGATTGTAAGCGGCAACCAGAATCATTGACGTGCTGAGCAGGATCAGCCGCTTGTGCGCCGCCGAATCCTTTCTGAGAAGGAACGCCATTGTGGCGCAAATGGAGAAGACCAACATCTGAACCAATGGAGCGATGAAGAACTGGAGATTTTCGGGGTATTTTGGGCTGTAGAACCGCTGGCTTGCCAGTTCGGCTCCAACCCCGGTCACAGCCAAAATTGGAACCATGAAAGCCGCTGCGATGCCCAGCCTCTTGTGGAGATTCTGGTGACCGGCGCGGATCAGAATGATTTGGACCGTCAACAGGCACATCCATGCTGTGAATGCAAAAACATGGAGCTGAAGAATGGCGGGCGCTGGATAGTCGGCTTTTCCAAGGTAGCGATCGGAAACAGAAGGGTAGAACCCAATCAGGATCGCTCCCCAAGCGGCCAGAATGTAGACAAGGGCGAATTTCCGGTCCCATCTGTGCCACGCCGGGAAATCGGCTGCATCCCGTTTAGTCTCTCCACCCATCTTGAAAGGGAAGCAGAATTCGAATGGCGGGTCAAATGATATGCCGTCAGCTTCCCGTCTCAGATCGGACGTTCGGCGTGCCGATGGGGGGTGGGGTGGCCGCAGGCAAAACGCTGAACCCGCGGTTGTCCTACGAAAAACCTCTTTCCTATTCGATACGAATCTGCTCCATCCTGTGTGATGAAGTGCAGAGCTTTCTCCTTCAAAATTCCCGCAAGCCCCCATGATCGCCTGCCCGGTATTATTTTACCGGAGGGGAGTGACAAGTTTGACAAGTTCCAGAGGCGTCAGGGGTCTGGCGCCCTGTCCCTTCGCGGCTTTGTGGCTTTGTGTGAGTCCATTTACCCGGCAACGATTCGCGATGCTGACAGAGTCAGGGCCTTACGCAAGGCCGTGAAGACGCGACGTGTCCGGGGTCCCGCCCTTCGGCGCGATCATGCCTTGGGCAGGCATCCTTGCCGCAACGCACAAATTCGGCTAGGGGCGCGGCCAATCCATTCCTCGAAACTTTGAGATTCAGAATGCCTCTCCGCAATGTGGCCATCATCGCGCATGTCGATCATGGCAAGACCACGCTGGTTGACCAGCTTTTCCGCCAATCGGGCACGTTCCGCGACAATCAGCGCGTCGAGGAGCGCGCGATGGATTCGAACGACCTCGAAAAAGAGCGCGGGATCACGATCCTGGCCAAGTGCACCTCGGTCGAATGGGACGATCATCACGGCACGAAGACGCGGATCAACATTGTCGATACCCCCGGTCACGCCGATTTTGGCGGCGAGGTGGAGCGCATCCTTTCCATGGTCGATGGCGTGATCCTGCTCGTCGATTCATCCGAAGGCGCGATGCCGCAGACCAAATTCGTGACCGGCAAGGCGCTGGCGCTCGGTCTGCGTCCGATCGTCGTCGTCAACAAGGTGGACCGGCCGGACCAGCGCATCCAGGAAGTGCTCGACGAAGTGTTCGATCTGTTCGTTTCGCTCGATGCGACGGATGAGCAGCTCGATTTCCCGGTGCTCTTTGCCTCGGGCCGGAATGGCTATGCCTCGCTCGACCCCGATGCAAGGTCGGGCGACCTGACGCCGATGTTCGAAACCATCGTCAGCCATGTGCCGCCGCCCGAAGTCAACAGGGATGCGCCGTTCCAGTTTCTCGTGACCTTGCTCGACCGGGACAATTTCCTCGGTCGCGTGCTGACGGGCCGTGTGGCCGCCGGCACCGTGCGCCTCAACCAGCCGATTCACGCGCTCGACAATGACGGCAAGATCGTCGAGCAGGGCCGTGCGTCGAAGCTGCTCGCCTTCCGCGGGCTTGAGCGCGTTCCGGTCGAAGAAGCCTATGCCGGAGACATCATCTCGATTGCGGGGATGACCGACGCGACCGTGTCCAACACGATTGCCGATATTTCGGTCACCGAGCCGCTTCATGCCCAGCCGATCGATCCGCCGACGCTCTCGATGCGTTTTGCGGTGAACGACAGCCCGATGGCGGGTCGCGAAGGCAGCAAGGTGACGAGCCGGATGATCCGTGATCGCCTGTTCCGCGAAGCCGAGAGCAATGTCGCGATCAAGGTCACCGAAAGCGCCGACAAGGACAGCTATGAAGTCGCGGGCCGTGGCGAACTCCAGCTTGGCGTGCTCATCGAAACGATGCGCCGCGAAGGCTTCGAGCTTGGCATCAGCCGTCCGCGCGTGCTGTTCCGTGAAGAGAATGGCCAGCGCACCGAGCCATACGAACAGGTCGTGATCGACGTGGACGACGAATATTCGGGCACCGTCATCGACAAGATGGCGATCCGCAAGGCGGAGATGACGGACATGCGTCCCTCGGGCGGTGGCAAGACGCGCATCACCTTCAGCGCGCCCTCGCGCGGGCTGATCGGTTATCATGGCGAATTCCTGTCCGACACGCGCGGCACCGGGATCATGAACCGGCTGTTTGAAAAATATGGCCCGCACAAGGGCAATATCGAAGGCCGCAAGAATGGCGTGCTGATCTCGAACGGGACGGGTGAGGCTGTCGCCTATGCGCTCGGGCCCTTGGAAGATCGCGGCATCCTTTTCGTATCTCCCGGCGAGCCGCTCTATGAGGGCATGATCGTGGGCGAAAATGCCAAGACCGATGACCTTGAAGTCAATCCGATGAAGTCGAAGCAGCTGACCAACTTCCGCGCCTCGGGCGGGAAGGACGATGCCATTCGCCTGACCCCGCCCAAGCGGATGACGCTCGAGCAGGCTATTGCCTATATCGATGACGATGAACTGGTCGAAGTGACGCCCAAGTCGATCCGCCTGAGGAAGCGCTATCTTGATCCGCATGAGCGGAAAAAGGCCTCGCGCGCCAAATTGGCGGCCTGAGGCTTTCCCGCTCTTGAGCGCACCCTCCCTTCCCATTTAAGGCCCAACGCATGACAGACACTCCGCCAGACCATCTTTCAATCGACCCTTCGAGCCCGCATTTTGCTGCCGAAGCGCTGCAACGCGGCGTTGGCATCAAGTTCAAGGGACGCCAGCGCCACGATGTCGAGGAATATTCGATTTCCGAAGGCTGGATCCGCGTCCAGGCGGGCAAGACTGTTGACCGGCACGGAAAGCCATTGACGATCAAGCTCAGTGGCGAGGTCGAGGCCTGGTTCGAAAACCCCGCTGACGGTGAGGGGACCGACGCTTCCGCTTGAGGTCCGACGCTACCCGGCCTAGGCTTTTCTCCAGCGATGAGGAGCGGGCAATGCGTGATTTTGACGATGCAGTGGTGGTGGTGACGGGGTCTGCGACCGGATTGGGCGCGGCTCTGGCAATCGGCGCTGCAGAGCAGGGCGCCAAGGCCGTCATCCTCAATTGCACCAAAAGCCTTGCCGAAGCGGAAGCGACGGCCAAGCGTGTGCGGGCGGCAGGGGCAGAGGCCACGGTCGTCCAGGGCGACGTGTCCGACGATGCGGGCTGTCGTGCGATTGCGGCAGCCGCCGAACGCTATGGCCGCATCGATGCGCTCGCCAACAATGCGGGGACCACGAAGCAGGTGCCCAACCATGCGGATCTCGATGGCCTTTCGGCAGAGGACTTCCACCGCATCTATTCGGTCAATGTTGTCGGGCCGTTCCAGATGATCCGTGCGGCGCGCTCCCTGCTTGAAGCCAGCGACCGGGCGGCCGTGCTCAATGTGTCATCGATTGCCGGGGTGACGGGAATTGGATCGTCGGTTGCCTATGCCGCGTCGAAGGGGGCGTTCAACACGATGACGAAGAGCCTTGCGCGCGCGCTGGCGCCCAGGATCCGCGTCAATGCGATCTGCCCGGGCTTTATTGATACCCGCTGGTTCTCTGATGCCTTTGGTGAAGAATTGACGGCACGGATTCGCGCAAACGTCATCGCTTCGGTGCCGCTGCAGGCCGCGTCCACGCCTGAGGATATCGCGGCCTCCGGATTGTTCTTCCTCTCCCGCGCATCGCGCCATGTAACCGGGGAAACCTTGCTGGTGGATGCAGGCCTCCATCTGGGCCAAAATTTGAGTGCGCGGTCCTTGTGATACCCTTTGCCTTCGGCGGACAGGATTTCGCGATATTGAAAGAGGGCGCGATCTTCTGGCCGAGCCAGAGTGCCCTGATTGTCGCCGATCTCCATCTTGAAAAGGCCAGCTGGTTTGCAATGCGCGGACAGATGCTCCCGCCCTATGACAGTGCGGCCACGCTGGATCGCCTCGGCAATCTGATTGTCCAGACCGGGGCATCGGACGTCTGGTGCCTGGGTGACAATTTTCACGACGATGACGGCGCCGCGCGCCTGTCCGGCGGGGCGTCCGCTCTGCTGGCAAGGCTGACTGCAGAGACACGCTGGCACTGGATTACAGGCAATCACGATGAGAACCTGCCCGATGGCATTGGCGGCACGATCCTGCCCGAGGCTGAACTGGACGGCATCGTCTTGCGACATCGGGCCGACGCTCTCGAGCATCGACCCGAATTGTCCGGTCACTTCCATCCCAAGCATCGTGCACGTGCGCGCGGGCAGAGTGTCTACCGACCCTGCTTCGTTTCCACCGCGACCAAGCTCATTCTGCCGGCCTTCGGCGCGCTCACCGGAGGGCTCGCGGCGGACCACCCGGAAATCCGCGCCGCAGTCGGGAAGGATGCCGCGGCTCTGCTTCCGGCTGCAGACAGGCTGTTGCGCTTTGCGCTAGCGATATAGGTTCGGGAAGGCCGCCTTATAGGCTGCGAGCTTAGGCACGTCGAAACGAACGATATATCCGTGGTTCGGGTTCCGCCGCATGAAATCCTGATGATAGGCTTCGGCAGGGAAGAACTTTCCCGTTTCGATGCGAGTCACAATGGGACGCGGATAGGCAGCGGCCTTTGACAATTGCGTGATATAGGCGCGAACGGCCTTATCCTGCGCGGGCGATTGCGGGAAAACAGCAGATCGATAGCTGGGGCCGGTATCCGGCCCTTGCCGGTTGAGCTGGGTCGGATCGTGCGCGACCGAGAAATAGACGCGCAACAGCGTCCCGTAACTGACGGCCTGGGGGTCATACACGATGCGGACTGCTTCGGCGTGCCTAGTTGTTTCGGTCGAGACGGATTCATAATAGGCCGTATCGGCAGTCCCGCCGGCATAGCCGCTGGTGACGGTCTTCACGCCCTTCACATGTTCGAACACGCCTTCCATGCCCCAGAAGCAACCGCCTGCAAACACGGCCACAGCAGTATTGCCGGGCTCCTTGGCATCGGCAGCAATCGACGGGATGGCAACGGCCTTTTCAGCGACACCGGCGCTGGAAAGTGAAATGGCCCAAAGCGCGGCGGCCGCGCTGATAAACAAACCTGTACGCATTAAGAAGGTCCTCACGCGAGCTTGAACGTCATGGCGACGCCATTCATGCAATAGCGCTTGCCTGTGGGCGCTGGCCCGTCGTCAAAGACATGACCCAGATGTCCGCCGCAGCGCCGGCAATGGACTTCGGTGCGCGGCGAACCGATCGACCAGTCGGTCTTCGTCAGGACTGCTTTTGGCAGAGGCTGCCAGAAGCTTGGCCAACCGGTCCCGCTGTCAAACTTGGTCGTCGAGGAATAGAGCGGCAGTGCGCATCCGGCGCAGGAGAATACCCCTTTGCGGTGCTCAGTGTTGAGCGGGCTTGAATAGGGTCGCTCGGTCGCTTCATGGCGCAGTGTCTGGTAGGCTGCAGGCGATAGCCGCTTGCGCCACTCTGCGTCGGTCAATGTCACTTCATAATGTTCGGTAGCTTCCGCGCGATTGCATGCCGCGAGCAGGGTAACTGACAGTGCGCCGGTCGAAACCAGGCATTCACGTCGCGAGAGAGTCAGCATTTCAAATCTCCTTTGCCTCACCCTGTTGCCCCTCATTCGCGAGAGGACGGAGCGAGGTTACACCGGAGACGCGCCTTGTGTCAGCGCAAATTGCCACATGCGCGCTGGATGCGCGTGCACGCCTCTGTGAGAAGTGCCTCGGATGTCGCGTAAGAAATGCGGAATCCCGGTGAAAGGCCGAATGCCGCACCATGGACTGCTGCCACTTGCGCATCGTCGAGGAAATAATCGATCAGATCCGCATCGGTTTCGATCGTCTTGCCTGCAGGCGTCTTCTTGCCGATTGTGCCCGATGCATCGGGATAGACATAGAATGCGCCTTCAGGCGTCGGACATGTCAATCCATTCGCCTGATTGAGCATCGAGACGACAAGATCACGGCGCCCCCGAAAGGCTTCGTTACGCGCAATCAGGAAGGACTGGTCGCCATTGAGTGCGGCCGTTGCGGCTGCTTGCGCGATCGAACAGGGGTTGCTCGTCGACTGGGACTGCAGCTTTGCCATGGCCTTGATCAGCCATTGCGGGCCACCGGCAAAGCCGATCCGCCAGCCGGTCATCGAATAAGCCTTCGAACAGCCATTGACGGTCAGCGTGCGATCATAAAGTTCGGGGCACACCTGCACGATCGTCGCAAACGGCTCATCGGCATACCAGACATGCTCGTACATATCGTCCGTCATGACCATGACCTGCGGATGGCGAAGCAGGACTTCGGCCAGAGCCTTGAGCTCCGCAGCAGTATAGGCTGCCCCTGTCGGGTTTGAAGGCGAGTTGAGGATCAGCCAGCGTGTCGCGGGAGTAATCGCGGCTTCAAGCTGCTCGGGCGTGATCTTGTACCTCTGAGAGACAGGCCCGTCGATGAAGACGGGCGTGCCGCCTGCAAAAGCTACGATGTCGGGATAACTGACCCAATAGGGGGCAGGAATTATGACTTCGTCGCCGGGCTCCACGGTGGCGACGAGCGCATTGAAGAGCGTATGCTTGCCGCCGACATTGACGCTGATCTGACTCGTTTCATAGTCAAGCCCGTTGTCCCTTTTGAACTTGGCCTGGATCGCCGCCTTGAGTTCGGCCGTGCCGTCGACATTGGTATATTTGGTGGCGCCGCGACGGATCGCGTCGATGGCTGCTTCCTTCACAAAATCGGGTGTATCGAAATCAGGTTCGCCAGCAGACAGCCCGATCACGTCAACGCCCTTGGCCTTGAGATCGAGAACGCGGCTCGTCATTGCGAGAGTGGCGGAGGGCTGAATACGGTTCAGCGCTGCAGAAGTGGTGCGCATGGAAGCCTTCTTTGTGTGCGGTGCAGCGCGCCTATAGCGTCTTGAGTGTTGCGGGCAACAGCCCACGGCTCGCATTGCCGATGAAAAATCCGTTCGCCAGGTCTTCTTGGCGCAGATCTGCTTCGATCGCACTGCCGTTGGCAAGCAACTCGGCGCGCAGAACACCGGGCAGCAAGCCGCGCGAAAGCGGAGGTGTAAGCAGTGTGCCTTCTCCCTTGACAAAGATATTGGTGAAGCTGCCTTCCGTTACAAATCCCTGAGAGTCCAAGAGTGCGACTTCGAACGTCCCAGCCCTCTTGAGTGCCTCGTTGTAGAATGCTCGATCACTCGTCTTGTGTCGAAGCCGGAAATCGCTTGCGTCGACCGGCAGCGCGGCGAGCGCGACTTCGACGGGGCCTTTGGGAGCAGGCGGCAGCTTGCCAATTTCGATCGCTATGCGTCCGCTCTGACTGAGCAAAAGGCGAACACGGCGCGGAGCAGCGATGCGAAAGGTCGCGGCTTGGAGCTCGTTGCGTACGGCATGACGGTCAAACGCAATGCCAAAGGTGCCGGCACTCGCGCGAATCCGTTCGATATGACGATCAAGCAAGTGAATGCCGCCTTCTGGGTCGAAACGCATGGTCTCGATGAGATCGAAGTTGCGGGGATCAGCCACGAAGCGTCCCTTGGTCAGGCATTCGTCCCATTCTTCCCCCATGCGGCTATCCGCAACGATTCCGCCACCCAGACCTATCGTGGCTTTCTGCGCACCATTCTGCAGGTGGAGCGTACGGATCGCAACGTTGAATGCAGCATCGCCGCCGGGATCGATCCGCCCGATGCTTCCCGTATAGGCACCGCGAGGACTCTGCTCGACTTCATCGATGATTTCCATTGCCCGGATCTTCGGCGCCCCGGTGATGGAGCCACAGGGAAAAATTGCCGAAATGAGATCGATCGCGGTTCTGTTGGGCTCAAGCCTGGCTGTGATTGTCGACGTCATCGTGTGGATCGTGGGGTAGGTCTCGACCGAAAAGAGGTGCGGTACGTCGACACTTCCGGATGTGGCCACGCGGGAAAGGTCATTGCGCAGCAGGTCGACAATCATGAGATTTTCAGCCCGTTGTTTCGGATCATTCGCGAGATGCTCGATTGCCACTCTGTCATCGGTAGGGTTCATCGCGCGCGCTGCTGTGCCCTTCATCGGTTTGGTCGTAATCTTGCCATCGTGCAGGGCAAAGAACAGTTCAGGGGACAGCGAAAGCAGCCAGTCGTCGCCAGTCCAGACTACCCCGCCATAGCCTGCCAAGGCCCGCGTTCTGAGCCCGGCATAGAGGGCAAGCGGATGGCCTGCCATGGGCACTGCGGCGCGAAACGAGAGATTGACCTGATAAATGTCACCGGCGGCGATATAGTCTGCCACGCGCGAAAAGGCCGCCGCATATTCCGCGCGATCAATCTCGGGGGTCGGCCTCCCGACCCAGCCTGAACAGGGATCGGGGAGCATGGCTGCGACGTCTGCCGCCGGAATTTCCTCATAGCCGTCGAAAAGGCCGAACCAGAAAATCGGGAGCGACCCATTGCTCCCCAGCGCTTGAAGTCTGGGCTCAAGGACGTGGCCCGCCTCATACGACAGGAACCCTGCAACATGTTGCGGCCTCCCCCGCAAAGTCTCCAGCGCGTCCAAAACTTGCTCCGGTTTGTGGGCAATGACCGTTGCGACTGGATCACGATAAAGGCGAGCCGGGGCAGCGCCTTCTGCGCGTGCATCATCCAGCAGCACGAATGGGCGGTCGAGCGATAACATGCGCGCCCTTTGGCACTTTGATGCAATGGGGGCCAGTGCCGTGATATCCGCGAAGTCGCTCGCCACAGGGGCTGCGTCTTACTGCATCGACATTCGGGCATCCAGCATCGGTTGCTGCGGGACCATTATCGAGCCTTGTTGCGGGCGGTCGAGATCAAGAATGAGGGTGATAGCCAATGTCAGGAGCAGAAACAGGATGGACGTCACAACAATATGCCGCTGACCCGATGCGCTCAGGACATAGCCGACGATGGATGCCGAAAGAACAGCATATAAGACGAGGATCTCGAGGACGCGCGCTGGGATGATGGCGCCACGTTCCGCCTTGCGAGAGGCGGCGGCGTCGAACATGTCATTGACTGCGATCACGGTTGAATTGACGATTGCGGGCGGCGCAGTGTCGATTGTCTTGCCCAGGGTATCCCATACGGCCTTTTGAGCGGCTGCCGTTTCGGTTTCTACGATGTCAGGGCTTCGGCCGCGCGACAGACCAAGGCGGACATCTGTATAGTGGGCAATGGCTTGGCGCAGATCCCTGTCTTGCGGCCCCTCTGCAAGCCCGGCACGGAGCCAGGCCGTCCCGATTGCATTGGCTTCATCCACAACCAATTGCCGACGCGCATCAAAGCGCGAAACTGCAAGGGAGAAGGTGAAGGCAATCAGCAACCCCAGCAAGGCCAATGTTGCTGACAGCAAATAGCCTTCCGACGCTTCACCTATGCCATTTGACCCTGGAAGCCGCTTGCGCAATGCAGCGCCAGCTTCGACAGCAAGCAGCATGGTCAGAAACAAGGCAAGGCCGACGAGCCATAGCTGCCCCCTGGCCATAAATCCGTCAATCAGGCCCATCCTGGCGTCTCCCCTCCAAGCGCTTGGAGGATACACGGCGAAGCGCCGTGAGCAAGACGCCAGTCAAGGCCGGCGCGCGTTTAGCGGCAGTTGCCGTTTCGATCGATTTCGCGTCCAATAAGGGCGCCAGCACCAGCGCCGATGATCAGCCCGGTCGTGCTGCGGCGATTGTAGCGACCGCGGCTACCAACTTCCCGCCCAAGAAGTCCGCCGGCTACTGCACCGAGAATGGTGCCCGTCGTGCCCGATCCACAGCGGCGATTGTGATAGCGGCTGCGACGGTCAGGATAGGCATAGCGGTTGTCGTTATAGTATCCATTGTCATTATAGCCGCGGTCGCGCGACCATCGACGGCCCTCGTAGCGGTCATCATTGTCACCGCGATAGCCGTCATTATAGTAATCGCCGCGTTCGTAACGATCATGCGCAAAGGCGGGCGTGGCGGCCAGGCCAGTCAGGGCCACACTTGCGACTACAGCGGCTTGAGCGATTTGCTTGAACATTGTGTGTCTCCTTTGGCGTCGGGACGCTTATTCCCGCGACAAAGCTGTTCTACGATGTTCACTTTGGATCGAGGCTGAACGCAATCGTTATGGCCTGTTCATGTAAGATTGCGAACCGTCAGGCCTTTCCGACGACAGACTCCGGAAGATCCTTGCCAAAAACTCGCTGGTAATACTCCGCAACCAGCGCCCGTTCCGCTTCATCGCACTTGTTCAGGAATGAGAGGCGGAAGGCAAAGCCCACATCCTTGAAGATTGCCGTATTCTGTGCCCAGGTGATGACTGTTCGCGGGCTCATGACCGTCGAAATATCCCCGTTGATGAAGCCCTGGCGGGTCAGGTCGGCGACCTTGACCATATTGTCGACATCCTTGGGCGAGGTGCCCGTGGCCTTCGCAAGAATGATCTCGGCTTCCACCTTGGCGGGAAGATAATTCAGCGTAACGACAATGTTCCAGCGGTCCATCTGGCCCTGATTGATCTGCTGGGTGCCATGATAGAGACCGCTGGTGTCGCCCAGGCCGACTGTATTGGCAGTCGCAAAGAGGCGGAACCAGGGGCTGGGACGGATCACGCGATTCTGATCCAGAAGAGTCAACTTGCCTTCAGCTTCGAGCACACGCTGAATCACGAACATGACGTCCGGACGTCCGGCATCATATTCGTCAAAGACCAGAGCGGTCGGCGTTTGCAGGGCCCAAGGCAGAAGGCCTTCACGGAACTCGGTAACCTGCTGCCCGTCTTTCAGGACAATGGCGTCACGGCCGATCAGGTCGATGCGGCTGATATGCGCATCAAGGTTGATGCGAATGCATGGCCAGTTGAGACGGGCCGCAACCTGCTCAATATGCGTGGACTTGCCTGTGCCATGGTAGCCCTGAACCATGACGCGCCTGTTGAAGGCGAAGCCCGCGAGAATGGCAAGCGTTGTATCCGGGTCAAAAACATAGGCGGAATCGAGATCGGGCACGCGCTCGTCGGCTTCGCTGAAGGCCGGGCATTCCATGTCGGAATCGATGCCGAATATCTCGCGAACCTTGACCGTCTTGTCAGGCGCATCAAGCAGGGTCGTTCCGCGGGCGTCGGGCTGGATGTTGGGGATGTTCGTCATGGTCTGTCTTCTTCAACTGAATGCAGGCGCGCTCTTGAGGTGCGTATAAGCCGCAATTGTCTCCTGCAAAGCCTTTTCGTTGCTCCTGTCCCCCCCATTGCGGTCAGGATGATATTTGCGCACCAGTTCGGAATAGCGGCTGCGCAGCGCTCGTCGGTCCGCGTCCTCGCCAAGCCCTAGCGTCTTGAGCGCCCTGCGGTCTTCCGGAGACAGCGTCCGCCCGTCCGACCGCTGTTTCGGCACGCGATCCCGGAAGCGGGCCGAAATCGCATCAAGAGGGTCATGGAAATCGGCCCATTTGGGCGGCGAATCGACGCTCGGGCGCGTAAAGGCCCGCGTTTCGGTTGCCCAGCCGGCATAGGGTGTTTGCGCGGCTGCAATCTCGTCCGGAGTCATGTCCTTGAACCAGTCATAGCGGGTATTGAATTCGCGGACATGCTCGAGGCACAACCATTGCCAGTCACCCGGCCCATCAAACCCGGAACGCTGGCCAAAACGGGCGGGTGCGCGAAATTCCCCCGCCTCGGGGCAGCCGGGATGCGCGCACGGCTGGCTCCGGCCTTTGACCCTTCCATGAAATTTCTCGCGTTCCATGAGGCTGGCCAATGCCAACTCGAATGCTACAAGGGAAGACATGTCCGGCCCCGTCTCGCAAGAAATTGAAATGCGGCTTCGCGCTGCCTTTGCTCCAGTTCGGCTCGTCGTCAGCAATGACAGTGCCAAACATCATGGCCACTCTGGCGATGACGGCTCCGGCGAATCGCACTTCACAGTCGAGATCGAGGCTTCGGCCTTTGCCGGCGTATCGCGACTTGAGCGGCAGCGGATGGTCAATCGCGCGCTTGGGGATTTGC
Source organism: Sphingomonadaceae bacterium (assembly GCA_046348625.1). Taxonomy (GTDB): domain Bacteria; phylum Pseudomonadota; class Alphaproteobacteria; order Sphingomonadales; family Sphingomonadaceae; genus Aquisediminimonas. The sequence continues at coordinate 136,752 of JAXMDX010000007.1, read as the reverse complement.
CTGGTCAGCGTGTTCATGCACTTGCAATCAAGGCGCGGGCACCAGGAGAAGAATGATGCTGGAGACGGTCACACCTGTCACCCATGACCTCGGGGACTTCAAGGTAAGGCGGACCCTTCCAGCCAAAGCACGGACCATGGTTGGCCCTTTCATCTTCGTCGACCAGATGGGTCCGGCGCAGTTCGACATCGGTCGCGGCATTGATGTTCGCCCGCATCCGCACATCAATCTCGCAACGGTCACCTATCTGTTTGAAGGCGCAATCGATCATCGCGATTCGCTTGGCACGTTCGCGACCATCCATCCGGGCGCGGTAAACCTCATGACTGCCGGTCAAGGGATAGTCCATTCCGAAAGGACACCCCCTCTGGAGCGTCTGAGCGGCGCGCGGATCTCGGGGATGCAAACGTGGCTCGCGCTTCCCGATGGCCAGGAGGAAATTGCTCCGGCATTCGAGCACGTGGCTCCCGGCGATCTTCCGCTTGTCGAAAACGGCGGCATATCTGCGCGCGTTATCATGGGCACGCTCTGGGGTGAAAGCGCGCCGACAACACAATATGCCGAAACGATCTACGCTGACGTGTTGATGGAGGCCGGAGCCATTCTTCCCATCGACGCAGGCGCGGATGAGCGCGCTGTGGTCGTAGCATTGGGGTCGGCCAGTCTTGATGGCGAGTTGCTCGAAACGCACGCACTGAACGTGTTGCGGCCGGGTGTTGCCGCCACCCTGCGTGCCGAAACAGCATGTCGGGTCATACTGCTCGGCGGTGAAGCCTTTGCCACGCCGCGCCATGTCTGGTGGAATTTCGTCTCTTCCTCGCGAGACCGGATCAATCAGGCCAAGGATGATTGGCGTAATGGCCGTTTTCCCCATGTGCCCGGCGAAGGGGATGAATTCATTCCCATTCCGGATGTCCCTCTGACCCGGAGCAGCGATTGAACGATCTTCCCCCGCAGCGACTGGCGCTTTCAACTGGCGTGGAGCTTGATGTCTGGACGGCAGGAGACACCGCCAATCCAGCCATAATTTTTTTGCACGGATTTCCGGAATCCCATCGCACCTGGCGCCACCAGATTGCGGCGCTTTCGAAGCGATATTACTGTATCTCACCCGATCAGCGGGGATATGCGGGTTCGTCCAAGCCGCCTTCAGTCTCGGACTATGCTGTGTCAAAGCTGGTTGCGGACGTCTTTGCGCTTGCTGACGCGCTTGGCGTTGATCGCTTCACGATCGCTGCGCATGACTGGGGCGGCGCAATCGGCTGGGCTGCAGCGCTGGGTCGTCCCGACCGCGTCGAAAGACTGGTCATTGCCAATGCGCCGCACCCCTATGTCTTCCAGAAAATGCTGGTTGAAGACATGGGCCAGCGTGCTGCTTCCCAGTATATTCGGACCTTTCGAGATGATGAGCTGGAAGGGCGTATAGCGGACAATGGCCTTGAATGGTTCTTTGACCACAGTTTCATGCGTTATTTGACACAGGACGATGTCAGCCCTGAAGAACGGGCGATCTACCTGAAGCAATGGGCTCAACCGGGTGCGTTGACGGCCATGTTCAATTGGTACCGCGCATCACCAATGACAGTACCCGCCATGGATGAAATCGTCCCGCGCCCGCCCTTCCTGGATGCGCCCTTTCCGAAGTTGACGATGCCCGTGCTGATAATCTGGGGCATTGACGACAAGGCCTTGCTTCCATGCATGCTGGACGGACTTGACTCGCTGATCGATGATCTCACGATCGCCAGGATCAATGGCGCTGGCCATTTCGTTCCTTGGGAAGCGCCCGATGCTGTTACGCATGCAATGATGGAATGGCTTCCGTGACGCCTCGCCCGCATTTGTTTCGGGACCGTGCGGCCCATGAACATAGCCCGGTAACCTACATCGAACTCTTTTTCGATCTCGTGTTCGTCTTTGCGATTACCCAATTGTCGCACCGGCTGCTCTCCCATCTGACGCCGGATGGGGCTGTCAAGACAATCCTTCTCTTCCTTCCGGTCTGGTGGGTGTGGATCTACACAAGCTGGACCACCAACTGGCTCGATCCGGAACGGGCCAATGTCCGCCTGATGCTGATCCTGATGATGCTTGGCGGGCTTGCGCTGGCAATTGCCATTCCCGATGCCTTCGGGGCGGACGGGCTGCTGTTTGCCGCAAGCTATGTTGCGATGCAGCTCTTTAGGAGCCTCTACATGGTCTGGGCCTCGCGCGGGGTCAATGACGCACGAGCGCGCAATTTTGTGCGGGTCAGCTTCTATTTCATGCTGTCTGCGCCATTCTGGCTCTGGGGAGCCTTTGTCGATGCAGGCTTGCGGACAATATTGTGGGCGGCGGCCATCGTGATCGAATATGCAGGGCCAATGGTCTTCTTCCGAATGCCCTTTCTTGGGCGCTCGACCGGGGCAGACTGGGACATTTCCGGCGGACACATGGCCGAACGGTGCGCCCTCTTCATCATCATTGCGCTGGGCGAGGCCGTTCTTGTGACGGGCGCTACCTATGCCTCACTTCCGCACGACGGGCCGACCACGGCGGCGTTTGTGACAAGCTTTGTTGGCAGCGCAACGCTTTGGTGGATATATTTCGATATCGGCGCAAAGCGCGCCTCATCGATGATCAGTGCGTCTGACAATGTGGGGTTTATCGCACGCAATGCCTATACATATCTGCACATGCCGATCGTTGCCGGTATTATCGTGATTGCCGTCGCAGACGCGAAGATGCTGGCTGCACCGGCCGCTGTCTCTGATCGCATTTACCTCATGTCCGCATGCGGCGGACCCATCCTTTTCCTGTTTGGCAACCAGATGTTCAAATGGGTCACAAGTGATCAGCGTTACCCGCCACTTTCCCACTTTGTCGGCAATATCCTCCTCCTGGCCGTGGCAGTGGCCGGGTATTTTGGGCATTGGCAGACGTTGACCGTCGGGCTGCTGACGACGCTCAGCCTGATTCTTGCAGCGCAATGGGAGTGGTTTTCCCTGCATGGCGGCTGGCAGCGCTGGGCGCCATGGCTGGGCGCCCTTTTCGGGCGCACGCCCTGATCAGCGTTTTAGCCAGCCCGCTTCGACATAGGCGCGCGCCGTCGATTGCAGCCCGCTGAGCGTGTCGACATCAGGCTGCCATAGCGATGCTGGCGGCCTTTTGTCGGGATCGATCACCCAGTCAGGATGGCAGAAATAGCGGACCCGATCGGCTGTTAGCTTGGCGCCCGACCCGCGGAAGAACCCGTCCAGCCTTGCAGCCAATTCGAGAAGATGAGCCGGTGCGGAGAGGGTTTTGACATCTTTGCCTACAGCAAATCCGATTGCCTTTCCAAAACTGCTGTGGCTCCAGCCGCCCTTTTGGCCGTCATCGGCTTCGAAGATTTGCGCCTGCGCGTCTTGGGTAGAGAGTACCGCCAGAAGGAGCCGCGCGAGGTCGCTCACCTCGATGACTGAAATCCGGCCCTCAGGCGGCAGTACGAGATAACCCAACCGTGCCATGCGGAACAGGTCAAGCATTTCGCGGTCTTCTGGCCCGAAAATGGCGGGCGGACGGATGATGGACCAATCCAGGCCGCTTGCCTGCACGAGCGTTTCTGCCTTGGCCTTGGACCAGCCATAGATTGACAGTTCAGGCTCCCGGGCGGCCAAAGACGAGACATGGACGAACCGGCGAACGCCGGCGTCGCGCGTCGCTTGGATCATCGCCAGTGTCCCGGCGACGTTGCCAGCCTCAAAGCCCGCGCGATCCGGCGCATTCACGACACCTGCGACATGAATGACTGCGTCGCTTCCCTTGACGAGCATGTGAAGGCTTTCCGGGCGATCGAGCGCGCCCGAAATCCATTCAACACCATCCTGCTCAGCCTGCGGCGAACGGGTCAGTGCACGTACAAGATGTCCCTGCGACCGGGCAAGCCGGATCAAGGTCCGTCCAACAAATCCGGTACCCCCCGTGACCGCGAGAACGGCTTTCGTCACAACATGACCATGTGATCGCGGTGGATGAGAGCGGCGCGAGGTGAATATCCAAGTATGGCCGCCAAGGCATCACTGCGTTTTCCGGCAATGCGCTCGGCATCCGCACTGTCATATTCGGACAGGCCGCGCGCAATCGCGACCCCGTCCGGTCCGATGATCGAAATTACATCGCCGCGAGCGAACTTGCCTTCAATCGATTTTGCGCCTGCAGGGAGAAGGCTGGCCCCACCTTTCAGTGCCTTGACCGCTCCGGCATCGACATGCACCGAGCCCTTGACGGTCAAGCGACCAGCAAGCCAGGCTTTTTTCGCGCGCGTTGAGCCGTCTGCAACAAACAGTGTACCGCATCCCCCCTGGGCCAGTCGCGCGAGGGGGTGGTCGTGCAAGCCCGATACGATCACGAGATCCACCCCTGCGCTCGCAGCGATCTGCGCCGCTTCGATCTTGGAGGCCATGCCACCCGATCCCATGCCGGATGATGTCCCGCCCCCAGCCATCGCGATGATCGCGGCATCGATTCTGCCAACACGATCAATGCGCTGTGCCTTTGGGTCGCGTGCCGGGTCAGACGTAAAAAGACCGTCGACATCAGACAGCAGGACAACACCCTGCGCGCCTGCTGCCTGGGCGATGCGGGCCGCCAAGCGGTCATTGTCGCCAAAGCGGATTTCCGCTGTCGCAACCGAGTCGTTCTCGTTGATGACGGGAACGACGCCCAAGCCAATGAGCCTGTGGAGCGTAGCCGAAGCATTGAGATACCGCCGCCTGTCTTCCAGATCGTCCAGCGTCACAAGCATCTGGGCTGCCGTCAGCCCGTGGGCCGCCAGCAGCTCGGCCCAGCATTGAGACAGGGCGATCTGACCTGTCGCCGCGGCTGCCTGTGCATCCTCCAGGCTTGCGCGCCCGCCCTTTGGGAGTTTCAGGCGGCGCGCGCCCAGGGCGATAGCCCCCGAAGAAACAATGGCGATCTGTTGGCCCAAAGCGACACGATCGGCAATATCGGCGACCAGCGTTTCGAGCCAGGCACGGCGAACATTGCCGTCTGCATCAACCAACAAGGCAGAGCCGACTTTGACAACCAGCCGTGGCACGGCATCCCGGTCTAAAGCGGGGACCATGGCTTTTCCTCGGCCGGCAAATCTTCCGGCGCAGTTGCCTTGACGCCTATGGCATCGGCCAAACGATCAAGGACGGCCTCAATGCCTTCGCCACTTGCTCCGGACAAAGGGTAGACCTCCGCCTTGGACGCACGCTTGAGCTTGGCTACAAGTTTCTTGACTTGCGCAGGGTCAAGCGCGTCAATCTTGTTGAGGCCGATCACTTCAACCTTTTCGGTCAGTCCAGCGCCATAGGCGTCCAGTTCGCCGCGGACGATGCGCCAAGCTTCGACCGGGTCCTCGCCAGTAGCATCGACAAGATGCAGCAAGACCTTGCAGCGTTCTATATGGCCAAGAAAGCGGTCTCCGATCCCTGCGCCTTCCGCTGCCCCTTCGATCAGACCCGGTATGTCTGCGATCACAAATTCGCCGCCCCGATGGCTGACGACGCCAAGCTGGGGACGCGTCGTGGTAAATGGATAGGCCCCGACCTTGGCATTGGCATTGGTAACAGCATTGATGAAGGTTGACTTGCCCGCGTTGGGCAGCCCGACGAGGCCGGCATCGGCAAGCAGTTTCAGCCTTAGCCAGACATACATTTCCTCGCCCGGCCAACCCGTGCCATGTTGACGCGGTGCACGGTTGGTCGACGTCTTGTAGGACATGTTGCCCCGCCCGCCGTCACCTCCGCGCAGGAAGACCTTGCGCTCACCGACCTTCGTGAAATCGGCCAGTACATGCTCCTTGTCATCTGAAAGGATCTGCGTGCCGACAGGAACCCTGATCACAAGATCCTCTCCGCCCGCACCCGTGCGGTTACGGCCAGCGCCGCCGCTGCCGCGTTGAGCGCGAAAATGCTGAGTGTAGCGAAAATCGATGAGCGTATTGAGGCCCGCGACGGCTTCAAAGATGATGTCGCCGCCTTTGCCCCCATTGCCGCCGTCCGGCCCGCCATATTCGACGAACTTTTCCCGACGGAAACTGACGGCACCGGGGCCGCCCGCGCCGGAGCGGACAAAAATCTTGGCCTGATCAAGGAAATGCATGGCCGCCCCCTTAACGGGCTTTGGCCGATTATGAAACTGTCACCCCACTTCGTGCGCGGCAATGCGCTTTTGCATGCCTGGTGAAGCCATCAGGATCTTGTGTGCAAGGTCGCGCGCAGCACCTCGCGGCAGGCCAAGCGCGCGGGCCATCGGTGCGCCGAGCAGTGCGTCTCCCATTGCGAGCAGGACAAGGGTCAGCGTCTCTTCCCGCATGAGGCCGTCCTCATCTCCTTCGCTCAGTCGGTCCATGAGATTGTGGATGGCATCGAGGATCGGATTGAGCGCATCCTGGTTGCCTGACATGATCATCCAGGTGCAAAGGCCGCCGACACCTTGCTGATCGAACGCATCGAATGTCATCTCTACGACTTTGCGCGGTTCAGCTTCGCCTTGGCGAGCCTTCATCACGACGCCGGCGATAGTTTCGCAGACCTGAGCCGCAATGTTCCCAGCGAGAGCGCCCTGAAGGTCAGCGGCAGAACCAAAGTGATGAAGCAGATTTGCGTGCGTTCTTCCCATTCGCGCCGCGACAGCTTTCAGGGTCACGGCTTGTGGCCCCGCTTCAATGAGCAGATCACGTGCGGCTTCCAGAGCGATGGCACGGCTTTCGTCAGGGGTCAGGCGTTTACGTGTTATTGACATTTATGTAAGTAATTCCTATTGACACGAGTGTAAGGAGATTCGTGCATGACTGCTGTTGCCCTCAAAACGCCTGCTGACCTGACTATCACGCCTCGTGACCGCCGTTTCGGGCGCAACGCGAAGCAGGATCGTTGGTGGCTTGGTGGCGATCCGATTGCAACGGCTTTCTACAATGCGCTCTCTATCACATTTCCGCGTGGTGAAGCGTTTTTCATTGAGTCAGTAAAGGCTTTCCGCAACGGGGCGCCTGAAAAACTTGAGCGCGAGATACGCGCCTTCGTCCAGCAGGAAATCATGCACACGCGCGAGCATGTGGCGTTCAACAAGAGAGTTGCCGACGCGGGCTATGACATTTCGGGCCTCGAGAAAAAGGTGATCGACTCGCTCGAAATGACGAAGAATCGTCCTCAAATTCTCAACCTTGCGGTGACCATGGCTCTTGAACACTACACCGCGATCATGGCCACACAGATGATCACGGACAAGAAGCTGTGGAAGGGTGCAGATCCCGAACAGGTCGAGCTCTGGAAATGGCACGCAATGGAAGAGATCGAGCACAAGGGCGTCGCCTATGACACCTGGCTCCACGCCACGAAGGACTGGACGCGCTGGAAGCGCTGGAAGGTCAAGAGCATCATGATGCTGCTCGTCTCAAAGAATTTCTGGGTGAATCGCTACAAGGGCGTGATAGAGCTCTTGCGTCAGGACGGCATCACGGGCGCAAAAGCGCATCTTGGCTTGCTTTGGTTCCTGTTCGGCGGTCCGGGTGCCATCCGCAAATTGATGATTCCCTGGGCAACCTTCTTCCTGCCAGGCTTTCATCCGTGGAACCATGATGATCGCAACCTGATCAATATGGCCGAAAGCGACTATGAAGCGGCGCGGATGCCCAAGGCGTTGGCCGCCTGAAAGCGAGCTGAGGTTGACGGTTTGAGCTTCTCGCCGGTCGCGCTAGACTGGTACGATGTTCGATGAATTCTTCGATGAAAGCCCCGTCAAGCCAGGCGCGCCACTGTTCGATGTCGCGCTGGTCGAGCGACTTCTGCAGGATGCCGCCCGGAACGGGAAGGCGGTAAGTTACTCCGAACTTCTGCTTGAGCTCGGCTATCGCTTCAGTCGACCAAAGATGCGGGCCTTGTGCAAGGTGCTCGACGAAATCGACCGGCGCGGGGCTGCGCGCGGAGAACCCGAACTGGCAGCGCTTGTTGTGCGCGAGGGTGATGGTTTGCCAGGGCAAGGCTGGTGGGTCGGCCGCCGTGACTATGCAGGGGCATGGACCGGGCCAGAGGCTCGTGCATTCCTGTCTCAGGTCCAGGACAAGACCTTTTCCTTCTGGAAGCGACGTGCAAAGGGCAGGGCATGATCGCGCCCATCCTCCAGACTGAAAGGATGATCCTGCGTCCGCTGTCACTCGATGTCTGGGAGGCCTACGCTGCGGCATGGGCCGATCCCCGGATGACAACATTCATCGGTGGCCAGCCCCGGACGCGGACCGAAAGCTGGGGAAAGTTTCTCCAGGGTATCGGCCTATGGAGCCTGTTTGGGTACGGCTACTGGAGCTTCACATCCCGCGAAACCGGAGCATTTCTGGGAAGTGGCGGCCTTGCCAGTTTCGAGCGGGGCATTCCGGAACTCGAAGGCTTTCCCGAAGCCGGATGGGCCTTCATCCCCGATGCCTGGGGGAAGGGTCTTGCCACTGAAGCAATCGCGGCCGTGCTTGACTGGGCGGATGAGTCATTGGGCCACGCGGAAATCCGATGCATCATTGATGCCGGAAACGTCGCCTCACAGCGGGTGGCCGACAAGCTTGGATTTGAGCCCATGGGTGAAGTCGATTTCCCGCCAGGCAAGACGCAGCTCTTTCAACGTCTGTGAGACGCAAAAGATTCAGTTGATCGAAAGCATTGTCAGCGGCTCAGCCACTCCTTGAGAAGTTTGTGGAAGTGACGAATCTTTGTCTCGCCATAGTTTGCAAAGACAATTTCCTTTGATTTGATGGATTTCATTCCCTTCTGGACATGCGGCAGATTGACCACGTCCTGATTGAACACCTTGGCAAGCATTCCCAACTCGGGCGCGTCGACATAATCATCATCGAAATCGAGCCAGTGAATTTTTGCCGGCGCGGGCCGCTCCTCTCCTTTTGGAACCGGCAGCATCAGCATGGTTTCATGAATGCATTCCTCCGGATTGTCGCCATAGGGTCGGAAGCGATAGAAGATCGGATTGAAGCATCCCCACGGGCTGATATTGGGGAAGACATTGTAATAGATTGTGTCGACAAACTCGGCATCGCTCACCTGGTCGACTTCGGCTCCGAGACGTTCGCGCCACAGGGCGCGCTGAGCATCCGCTGCGGCCTTGCGCCGATCCGGGACGGGACCAACGGTCGTTGTGTCCGGTTCATTTTCCATCCCTTCCGCCAACGCTCCGCCAACCCAATTGCACAACTGGATGTCAGCATGATCAAGCTCGCCCTCAAGGTGATGGGCGGCTTCGTCAAAAATGCCACTCTTACCGTTTCGTGTGGTGACCTTGACCCGGCCCAAAGCGAGCCGCTCATAGATATTGCCTGAAAGCGCATGGCGAATTTTCGTATAGGCGGTCGCGCCCTCCACGGGATCTGCCACCAGTTCGGGATTGACATGCGGGCTGAGCAGCCCATTTGGCGAAATGGCACGGGACATGTTTCCGAAAACGTCATACTTGCTGTTGGCGTCCCCCATCACCGGCAGCAGTGTCGGGTGCGTCGCTACAACGTGGTACGCCTCCATGAAGGCCTCCTGCGCGACCTTCCAGTTGCACCGCAGCTTTTTGGCAACATGCGCGGACTTGTAGCGGCGCTCGAAGGGAATCGGTTCAAAGTGCCGGTTGATATCGCCCAGAAATTCCTTCAGCGGCCCGGCCCTGTCATCCGGGTTTATGAACACGAATCCCCCCCAGCGACCCACCTGCACCGACGGAAGGCTGTGTGTTTTGGCACTGACCGAGGGGAAGTCCCATTGGCAGGGCACTTCCTTCAAGGTTCCGTCGAGTTTCCACGCCCAGCCATGAAAAGGACAGCGAAACTCGTGCAGGCCTGATTCGTCCTCAGTGGCAAGCGCCCGCCCGCGATGAAGGCAGGCATTGGGGAATGCCTTGATTTCGTCCTTTCCTGTCCGGACGATGATGTAGGACAGGCTGGCAATGTCATAGACCAGAGTGTCGCCTACATTCGGAATGTCGTCCTCATGGCAAGCCAGTTGCCAGACACGCTTCCAGAGCCGTTCCACTTCAAGATCAAAAAAGTCCCGCGAATAATAGATACTCGGGTTGACGATCGTTGGCCCGGGTTCAAGTGGAGCATCCTCACGCAACTTTGTCGGGACGTTGTGTGTGTCCATGTCCAGCAGTTCATTATAGGTTACGCCCTTGGACCGGTTGGTTCCCGTCAATGTTTCTACCACGATACCTCCTATGCGCCGGGGTCTTGGTGCCCTGCCTGCAGGCAACAGCCTTGTAGCGTTGATCTCTGTGCCTACCGATCAGTGTGACGCGTTCAACCAGCGGGACCTTGATCGAAATCAAATAGTTCATGCTCAAGAATGTTAGTGCGGCATGCGCCGGTGCAGTCCGCTCACGGACAATGAATGCTTCCGGAGCGAGGCCGTTGGATCGGTCTCGCAACTAACAAATCCGCGGCTGGACACCCCGGAATGTTTCGCTAAGACCCCCGCCCATGACATTGCCATCTCCGCTGTTCGATCGCCTGCGGCTTCCGGTCATAGGCTCTCCCCTCTTCATCGTATCCGGTCCGGAACTGGTCATTGCGCAGTGCAAGGCCGGAATTGTCGGTTCTTTCCCGGCCCTCAATGCGCGTCCACAAGCCCAACTTGATGAATGGCTCCACCAGATCACTGAAGAGCTGGCTGCGCACAATCGCGCGAATCCGGATCGGCCGGCGGCTCCCTATGCCGTCAACCAGATCGTCCACAGGTCGAATGACAGGCTTGATGCCGATGTTGCGACATGCGCGAAATGGCAAGTGCCAATCACAATCACGTCCTTGGGCGCGCGTGAAGACCTTAATCAGGCGGTCCATTCTTGGGGAGGCATCGCCCTGCATGACGTCATTGATGATCGTTTTGCGCGCAAGGCCATCGAAAAGGGCGCGGATGGGCTGATCCCCGTTGCCGCCGGTGCGGGGGGACATGCCGGTCGGCTGTCTCCGTTTGCCTTTGTATCCGAGCTGCGCGAATGGTTTGACGGTCCGATCGCGCTTTCAGGCGCCATTGCGACGGGCCGTTCGATCCTGGCCGCGCTCGCTGTCGGCGCCGACCTTGCCTATATCGGTACACCCTGGGTCGCGACCAAGGAAGCCAATGCCGATCCCAACTACAAGCAGGGGATCGTGGAAGGCAGAGCCTCGGATATCGTCTATTCGAACCTCTTTACGGGCGTGCATGGAAATTATCTGCGCGGTTCAATCGAGCGCGCAGGCCTTGATCCCGACAATCTGCCTGAAGGCGATTTGAAAACCATGAACTTCGGTTCTGGCGGCAATACAAAGGCAAAGGCCTGGAAGGATATCTGGGGCTCGGGCCAGGGAATCGGCGCCGTCACGGCCGTCGATACTGTGGCTGATCGCGTTGATCGACTTGAAGCCGAGTTCAATGCAGCAAAGGCGGAGCTGGCGGCAAAACTTCGCTAGTTTCCGGCTTCGAGGATTTCTGCGAGCAAGGTGTTCGCGCGGGGTCCGTCCCAATTCATGCTGCCAATGACGCGCCAGACTTCCTTGCCTTGCGCATCATAGAGAATCGTCGTTGGCAGCATCCCGGTATTGTAGGCAAAGCCAAGGTCGCTTTTTGCGTCGAGATAGGGCTTGAGATGCGGAAGCGACCGCTTCGCCCACCAACCATCGACGAGCGCACGGGTGCTGTCCTGGCTGATAACCACAACCTGCAGTCGTGCTGCCTCACGGCCGGCAATGGTGTCGAGCGTCGGCATTTCGGCAACGCAAGGCCCGCACCAGGTGGCCCAGAGATTGACGAGCAGCGGCTTGCCCTTGAAGTCAGCAAGCGTCGCTGGCGCGCCCTTCGGGTCCTCGAACACGACAGACGGCATTGCCTCGCCGCGATGCGACATGTCGACAGTGCCAGCCTGTTCCGGGCCCGCGGGGGCGTCCGATTGGGCCGATGAGTTGCCCTCGGCTTGCGGTGCGGGGGCAGATTGCTTATCGCACCCGGCCAGCAGTAGGGCGCAACTCCCGAGGAGGCCGAAGATTTCCAGTCGCAATGACAGCTCCAATTCAATGTGGGGCGGGCGCTTCGCAGAAGGCCCGGCGGCAGTGATGCGCGAGATAAATGCCTCCATCCCGTTCGACAAGCGGCTTTGGCAGCAGGACATCGCGGCGTCAAAGGCCCATGCGGCCATGCTTGGCGCCACCGGCATCCTGTCGGCGGCCGATGCGCAGGCGATCGTCGATGGACTCGATGCCGTCGCATTGGACTATGCGCGAGATGGCGTGCCGGAAGATCTGGCGCTTGAAGATATCCATATGGTGACGGAAACCCGCCTCGCCGAAAAAATTGGGCCCGTCGCCGGGCGCCTTCATACGGCGCGTTCCCGCAACGATCAGGTTGCAACGGACTTCAAGCTCTGGGTCCGTGACGCGATGGACGCAGTGGCAAGCGGGCTGAGGGCATTGCAGTTGGCCATTATCGCGCGGGCCGAAGACTATGCAGATTCCGTTATGCCCGGCTTCACACATCTCCAGAGCGCGCAGCCCGTGACGCTTGGCCATCATCTGATGGCCTGGCACGAAATGATACGGCGCGATGCTTCGCGATTTGCCGATGCGAGGGTGCGACTGAACCAATGTCCGCTCGGGAGCGCGGCACTGGCCGGGACGGGCTTTCCAATCGACCGCGCGCAGACCGCGGCCGTCCTGGGCTTCGATGGTCCAACCGCCAATTCGCTGGATAGCGTTTCCGACCGTGATTTCGCTCTCGACTATCTGATGGCGGCCAGCCAATGCGCGCTGCATCTGTCACGGATGGCAGAAGAGGTCGTGATCTGGGCCAGCCAGCCTTTCGGATTTGTGGTGCTGCCGGATGCCTGGTCGACTGGCAGCTCGATCATGCCACAAAAGCGCAACCCCGATGCAGCGGAACTGGTTCGCGGTCATGCCGGGCGGATCATCGGCTGCACGACGGCCCTGATGATCACCATGAAGGGCCTGCCTCTGGCCTATTCAAAGGACATGCAGGACGACAAACCGCCGGTGTTCGAAGCCCATGACCTGCTTGCGCTGTCGCTCACGGCGATGACCGGCATGATCGAAAGCCTGACATTCCGGACGGATCGGATGCGGGCACTTGCTGAAAGCGGCTTTGCGACCGCAACCGACCTTGCTGACTGGCTGGTCAGGGAGGCGAATGTGCCATTTCGCGAAGCCCATCATATCACTGGACAGGCTGTGAAGCTGGCTGAAGCAAAGGGCTGCGGTCTTGCCGATCTTGCGCTTGCCGAACTGCAAGCGATCGACGCGCGGATTGAAGACGGGGTTTTCGGCGTGCTGTCGGTCGACGCATCGGTCAAGAGCCGTACCAGCCATGGCGGGACTGCACCGTCTGGTGTAAGGGCCCGGATTGCCGAGGCAAGAATGACATTGGAACAAAACACATGAAGGCATCTTGGGCATTGACGGGCATGGCTCTTGCGCTTTCGGCGTGTGGTGGCCGCGTGGCGCTCAAGCCGGAGACGGGCAAGAGCCTTCCTCCAAAGCCGGAGACCGCGTCCGCCATCCCGACGCCAGACCAGCTGCTGGTTCCAGACATTCAGTCCCGACCCAAACGTAGCGATGAGCAATTGAAACGCTCAGAAGAACGGCAGAACGACAAGTTCGACCTTCCTCCATCGCACTGAGGACATAATGGACCATTTCACACTCAAGAACGGCGCAATGCACGCCGAGGATGTACCGCTGAGCCGAATTGCCGACGAGGTCGGCACACCGGTCTACGTCTATTCCAGGGCAACGCTCGAACGCCATGCGCGCGTTTTCATGGACGCATTGTCAGGTCTTGAACGCAAGCATTTTGCCTTTGCGATCAAGGCCAATCCCAACCTGTCGGTCTTGCGGGTGCTCGCGAAGTGCGGCTTTGGCGCAGATGTCGTGTCAGGGGGAGAAATTGCTCGCGCGTTGGCATCGGGCATCGCGCCCTCAGATGTCGTTTTCTCGGGCGTCGGCAAGACGCGTGATGAGCTGCGGCGTGCGCTTGATGACGGCATTGGCCAGTTCAATATCGAGCTGGAGGATGAAGGCGTCGCGATCTCGGAGCTTGCCGTGGCAATGGGCAAGCGTGCCGTGGCTGTGCTGCGCGTCAATCCCGATGTTGATGCCAAGACGCACGCAAAGATCTCAACCGGCAAGAAGGAAAACAAGTTCGGTGTGCCGATTGATCAGGCAGGCGGGATCTATGCGCGGCTGGCACGCTTGCCGGGCCTCGACATGCGCGGCGTTGCCCTGCACATCGGGAGCCAGGTCTTCGACCTTGATCCCCTGGAAGCGGGCTATGCACGGATCGGCGCCTTCGTCGCGGAGTTGAGGGCGGCCGGATTTGCCATCGATCGTGTTGATCTGGGTGGCGGATTGGGCGTGCCTTACCAACGGGGTCAAGTTCCGCCAGAGCCTGCTGAGTATGGGCAAATGGTCGCGCGCGTCACAAAGGGATGGGACGTCACGCTGATGTTCGAGCCGGGCCGCGTGATCGTGGGCAATGCCGGGGTGCTTCTGACCAAGGTGATCTGGGTGAAGCCTGGCGTCATCAATCCCTATGTAATCGTCGATGCAGCGATGAACGACCTTGCGCGCCCCGCACTTTATGATGCCTGGCATGATTTCGAGGCCGTGCGGCCCAATGGCGCGCGCATGATCGCGAACATCGCAGGCCCTGTGTGCGAGAGTACCGATACATTTGCCATGGCCCGCGACATTGATGCCGTGAAACCTGGGGACCTCGCGGTCTTCCGCACGGCAGGAGCCTATGGCGCGACCATGGCGTCCACGTACAACAGCCGCGCACTCGTGCCGGAAGTCATGGTGGATGGGGACAGATATGCCGTGGTCGCAGATCGCGTCCAGCCTGAAGCCCTGATTGCGGCGGAGCGATTGCCGGAGTGGCTGCTCGATTAGTCCCGGGCAGACTCGAGCAGGAACCAGGCCCGCTGCTCCGCTTCGTCGGTCCAGGCGTCTATGACGCCTGAGCTTGCGTTGTCGCCCGCAGCATCGGCAATGGCCTTCGCCCGTTTCAGTGAGTCGACAAGGGTGAGGTTGTCCCGACGCAACTCGCCGAGCATATCCTTTGCCGGGACGTGATCGGCATCATTGTCCCGGATCTCCGAAAGCCGGGCGATATGGCCGATCGACCGGATCGTGGTGCCACCAATCTTGCGGACCCGTTCGGCAATCAGGTCGGTCGACGCCAGAATCTGCGTCGCCTGTTCGTCAAGCAAAAGGTGATAGTCCCGGAAATGGGGTCCTGACACATGCCAGTGGAAGTTCTTGGTCTTGAGATAGAGTGCGAAGCTGTCGGCCAGAACCTGGTTCAGGGCCGTTGCGACATCGGTCATCGTGTTCGTCATGGTCAGTCTCCCTTGCGGATGACTGGTGCCTATCGATTTTTTATTGAACGGTCGAATTGATTAAAAGCGCATCAGTGATCGCTTTTCTAGATCAAGCGGCAGTACTGGAAATCCGGCAATAATGCTAACCGTAAAGCCGCTGGTTGACCGCAGCGAGATAGGCTTGTGTTGCTCCGGCGTCGAGACGGTCGCAGCCGACGGCATCGCGCATGGCCTCAAGGAAGGAGGCGACCGTCGGTCCTCCACGAGAGAGGGCGAGTTCGCTTTCCAGCCGGTGTGCGATTTCGACGACAGGGGCCAATCCATGTTCACCAGCAATGCGACGCAGCTCGTCGATTTCATGGGCCAGACGGGAAATGCTCAATTGCGGCAAGCTTGCAGCAAGAGCATCGATGCGCTCCCATAGCTGCGCCTGAGCCTGCATCAGCGCGTCTTTTGCGATACCCATCCTGGTCCACCCCCGAATATTCAGGACCGGAGAGTGCGCCAAGATGGTTACCGTTTGATTAACGCGGCTTGCCGAAAGCCGTGACAGCGGATCGCATTGCCTCGGACGTGATGGGATAGCCCAACCCCTCGGGAATGCACAGATGCGGCTCTCCGTCGCGCTCTTCCATCCAGGGCGTGACCACGTCGACCGGCGTGTTGCGGGCATGGGCTTCTGCAGCGGCGAAACTGTCAAACAGCGCCAGGCGCTCCAGATTGCGGCGCGTCGGGAAGATGACCTTGACCTTGCCGGCGTCTGCCGCGTCAATCACCTCCTGGGCGCTGGCCCAGAAGCTGCTGATGTTTTCGGTTGCATCCACAACCGGGTCAGGTGCGTCATCGCTGACGCTGGCAATGTAGAAGCGCGTATCGAACACCCGCGCTTCCCGGTGGGCCGGACACCAGCGCGCGAACGGGACAAGACTGTCAAGGTCCAGGTCCAGCCCGGCTTCTGAAAGCAGGCTGCTGAACGGTTCGTGCGCATGGAGTCGCGGTTGTGCAGAGGCAATCCATTCCGCAGATGGCGCGTTTGCAAAGCCTATCGCAATGCCGCTCTCTTCCAGGGTTTCTCGAATTGCGGCGACGCGCGCGGCACCTTCGTCGCGTTCATGGGCATGTGCAGCCGCGATCGCATGGTCGTCTGCATCGATCCGCCCGCCCGGGAACACAATTGCGCCGCCTGCAAAGGCCATGTTGGCAGAGCGTTCCACCACCAGAAGTTCGGGTGGCCCGGCAAGGCGATGCCGAAAGATGACGAGGGTCGCCGCCGGAATCGGCACTGGCCTCTCTTCATCGTCTCCTGTCGTGTTGTCATTCATGTCCAAGGGCCTATCCTTGATCGAGTTACAGGGGAAGAGGCAAAGATGGGCATCATGGAGATCCTGGGCGTGGCGGCCAGTGTCAGTCTGCTTGCCGGTTGGCGCATCTATCTGTGCATCTTCGCGACGGGACTTGCCATCCGGCTTGGCTGGGTGGCACCGCCTGAACATCTGCATAGCCTGTCCGTCCTGGCCAATGCCTGGGTGATGGGTGCAGCCGGTCTGGGCACGATTGCCGAATTCTTTGCGGACAAGATCGCCTGGCTCGATTCGCTGTGGGATACTGTGCACACCGCCATTCGCCCGGTAGGAGGGGCTCTGCTGGCTCTTGCGCTGGTCGACGCATCGGACCCGAAATGGCAGGTGATAACGGTCCTGCTGGGCGGAGGTGCCGCACTTGCCAGTCATGCGGCGAAGGCGGGCACGCGTGCCGTGATCAACACAAGCCCGGAACCGTTCAGCAACATCGCTGTATCGACCGGAGAAGATGTCGCCACGGGAGGGCTGCTGTTCCTTGCGCTGTCCAATCCGAAGACGGCAATCTTTGTGGCGCTCCTGCTGGCCGGCGGGGCGCTTTTTGCCCTGGTGACCGTGCGCCGCATCCTCACCATGTTGTTCGGAGTGAAATCCCGGCCCTCAACGGAATGAGCAGCAGCCGATTCGGCACGCCCCGATCGTGCGTCCGCATGAGGCAACGGCGTGCCACCCGTCTGGAACTTGTCAAACTTGTCGCTCCCCACCGGTAAAATAATACCGGTCACGCACATAACGGGACCAGCAGGGCGGAAGGAGCGGTGTCGGGAGCGAAGCGTTCCGTGCGTCATTGCACAGGATGGAGCACAAGGGGCACGAATAGGAAAGGGATTTTTGGAAAGCCCGCTTGAGGTGCTGGGAGCGTGTCCGACGTGCCGGGGATGCAGCATGTGTGTGGAGTGCTTGCGCCGGTTTCAACCGTCGCTTTCAAGGGAAACAGGCGCGACCCGCGGGATCGGGTCCGGGGCAAATTCGCCTTGCCTCGCCGTGGTCCTGTGTTAGCAAGCGGGGCAAATCCATGATCACGAGGGGGGAAGATGGTTTTTCGCGACATCAGGTCGAGCGTCCGGGCATTGGCCTTCATGGCCGCAGCCGCGATTGCCGTTATGGCTTCACCGCACACTGCCTTTGCGATGAAGTTTTTTGTCGCCAACGCGCTGGGCGAAGTGAAGCCGGAGGAAAAGGTCACGCCAGCCAAGCCAAAGCCGGTGCAGGTGATTTTCGAATTCCAGCGGGATGGCAAGCCCAACGGCAAGGCGACCAAGCTGGTGAAGCCCTGGGCAATTGAGGACCTCAAGAACACCGGCGCGTTCAGCGAAGTGGTGGAAACGCCTACGGCCGATGGTGCCGTCATCAGCATCAAGTTCAATAACCTCATCATCAAGGAAGAACTCGACAAGGCGAAATCGCAAGGCTTTGCAGCCGGTCTCGGCTTTGGCCTATTCGGCGGCGTCGTGGCCACGGATCATTATGTCGTCAGTATCGACTATATTCCGGCGACAGGCGCTGCCCCGATTCATACCGAGGTCAAGCACGAGCTCTATTCGAAATACGGCAAGAAGGACGTCGAAATTCCGGGCACGGAATACAAGAAGGCAGACGAAGCCGTGCAGGTTCTCGTCCGTCAGGTTCTTGCCCGAGGTGTCAACACGATCGTGTCGGACCCAGCCTTTCCGCGTTGATGGCTGGCGAGCAGATACTCAGGGCGGGGCGGCTCATACTTGTTGTCGCAGCGTGCGTGATGGAATTTGCCTGCACTGCACCGATCACCGAACTGCCGCCGTCGCTGGAAACGCTCCGGATCCTGCGTGATCAGGATGTGCCGCCAATGGCACTTGGCAGTTTTGTTCCGGCCAGCAAGGCCATCGGACGCAGCATCGCGATCCGCCTGTCCGTCATGCACGCGCCAAAGGGGCGCAACTTTGCGGAATTCCTCGGCGCTACGTTCGAAACCGAACTCAAGGCGGCTGGACGACTCGACCCTGTATCACCTCTCCGCCTCGAAGGTGTCCTGACCGAGAGCCATGCCGGAGAGGATTTCAAGAAAGGTGGAGGGACACTTGGCGCACGGATCAGCCTCATACGCAATGGCAGACCCGTGCTTGCCAAGGATTATCGCGTGGACGCGACATGGCACTCTGACTTTATCGGCGCTCTCGCGATCGATGAGGCCTTCTTCCAGTATAATGCGCTCTACGCCCAATTGGTGCGCAAGGTCCTGTCTGACCCGGAGTTCATCTCGGCAGCAAAGCGATAGCCTCGCACTTTTGGGTGGAGCGAAGGCTCAGGCGAAGCGGAGCAGCAGATCCACTGTGACGGTTTGCTGTCGCATGACATGATGAAAGGGAGCATTTACAGGAACGACCGATGCGAAGAGTGCGCCATACAGACGGGAGTGCCGGGGACGTCAATTATGGCGAGATCGGAGCCAGCTACAGCCGCTATCGTCAGCCCGATCCTGTCATTGCCGCTCAAATCCATGCGGCATTGGGCGATGCAAAGTCCGTCCTCAACGTCGGGGCCGGCACGGGTTCCTATGAGCCACTGGACCGGGAGGTGACGGCGGTTGAACCGTCGGCATCCATGCGGGCCCAGCGACCCGGCCATCTGGCTGCCGCGATTGACGCGGTCGCGGAGGACCTTCCCTTTGTTGATGCCAGCTTCGATGCGTCATTGGCGATCGTGACTGTCCACCAATGGTCGGACCTTGAACAAGGCTTGGCCGAGATGCGTCGCGTGACACGCGGACCTGTCATCCTGCTCGTATGCGATCCTGCCTTGATGACCGACTATTGGCTGAGCGACTATATTCCCGAAGTGCGCGAGATCGAAGCGCGCCGCTTTCCGCCAATCGCCCGCATCACGGCGGCGCTGGGCGGGCGGGTTCAGGTGCAGCCGGTTCCGGTTCCACTCCATTGCCGGGACGGATTCAACGAAGCCTATTACGGCCGCCCCGAGGCCTTTCTCGACGAGGAGGCGCGTCTGGCCTGCTCAAGCTGGAGCCTGGTGCCGCCCGCCGCTGTCGATCGGTTTGTGCGGGACCTGTCGGCGGATCTGGAAAGCGGGCGGTGGGATGAACGCTACGGCCATTATCGCGCGCAGCCCTTCTTCGACGGTCCCCTTCGCCTTGTCATAGGCCTGCCGGCCGATGGGGATACGGACGATTGTCATAATGAATGACGGCCACCCCGGAGTGCAGATGCAAAATCCGCTTGTCGTCTTTTGTCGAGCATCCAAAAGCGGTGACCCCGAACGTCGACGACTTATCCAGTGCGAAGGGTGACCGTGAAAATGGACTATTGATAGGATGGAAAAAATGTTGGTGCCCCTGGCCGGACTCGAACCAGCACGCCTTGCGGCACTCGATTTTGAGTCGAGCGCGTCTACCAATTTCACCACAGGGGCCCAATAGGGTCAGCGGCGCTGCGTTTAGACAAGCAATCCGGCGCCCGCAACCTACAATCCGAAAATTGGCAGCAGCCGCTGCAGGAGATTGCGTCTGGCTGATCCCAAAGATCAATTGCGCGGCGGGCGTCGCCGGTAGCTCAAGGCTTCGGCAACATGTATCCGGCCAACCCCTTCGGACTGGCCAAGATCTGCGATCGTCCGCGCGACGCGCAGAACCCGGGTGTAGCCGCGCGCTGTCAGTCGCATGGCATCTGCCGCTTGGGCCAGCAACTTCCGGCCCGGCTCGTCGGGCGTGGCAGCATGCTGAAGCACCTCCCCATCCGCTTCGCAATTGGTGCGCACAGCAGATCCCGCGTAGCGGGCGGTTTGCAGAGCGCGTGCCGCCCTGACGCGATCCGCGACGACCGCGGAGCCTTCCGAAGGTGCCGGCAGGACAAGGTCAGCCGCGCTCACGGCGTCGACCTCTACGTGCAAATCGATCCGGTCGAGCAGCGGGCCCGAGATGCGTGCCTGATAATCGGCAGCGCAGCGCGGCGCGCGGGCGCAGGCAAGAGCGGGATCGCCAAGATGGCCGCAGCGGCACGGGTTCATCGCTGCGATCAACTGTACCCGCGCGGGAAAGGTGACATGTGCGTTTGCCCGGGCCACGCTGACACGGCCTGTTTCCAGTGGCTGGCGAAGCGAATCGAGCACGGTGCGCTGAAACTCGGGAAGCTCATCGAGAAACAGGACGCCAAGATGGGCAAGGCTCACCTCCCCCGGCCTGACCTTGTGGCCTCCGCCCACCAGGGCCGGCATGGATGCGGAATGGTGCGGCGCGCGAAAGGGGCGGTTCCGGATCATCCTGCCTCCTGCCAATTCGCCGGCGATGCTCGCAACCATGGACACTTCCAGGGCTTCGGCAGCGGTGAGATCGGGCAGTATGCCCGGCAGACAGGCCGCCAGCAGAGACTTGCCCGCGCCCGGCGGCCCGATCATCACCAGATTGTGGCCACCGGCCGCTGCGATTTCGATAGCGCGCTTTGCGGTTTCCTGGCCCTTGACCTGAGCAAGATCGGGGCCGTGGGCTCGGGGTTCGGCTACACCGGGCTCCGGCGGCCGCAGCAGGGCGCTTCCCTTGAAATGATTGAGTAGGGAAAGCAGGTCAGGCGCAGCAACCACTTCGACGTGTCCAGCCCATGCCGCTTCCGGCCCTTGCGACGCAGGGCACACAAGGCCAAGCGAGCGTTCCGCAGCATGAAGCGCCGCAAGCAGGACGCCGGGAGACGTGGCAACGCGGCCATCGAGGCCGAGTTCTCCGACAATCACATAGCTGGCCAGCGTTTCGGCATCGACGACGCCCATTGCGCCAAGCAAGGCGAGCGCAATGGGCAGATCATAGTGGGATCCTTCCTTGGGCAGGTCAGCCGGCGAAAGATTGACTGTGATCCGCTTGGGCGGGAGCGAAAGGCCCATTGCCGAAATCGCAGCGTGAACCCGCTCTCGGCTCTCGGCAACGGCCTTGTCGGGAAGGCCGACGACCGCAAATTTCGGATTGCCGGGGGCGACCTGACACTGGACCTCGACACTGCGCGCCTCAAGGCCGAGGTAGGCAACGGTCTGGACAGTCGAAACCATCAGTCACCCGCCGGGGCGGCGTTGTTGTTAACCATATCTGCCAAGCATGACGAAAGGTTCAGGCGGTAGTCTGACACCATGATCAATGTGAGACCTGCCCCGGCCGAGGCGCGTGAACGCGAACCTCTCCTTGCGATGGCGGGATCATTGTCGATCGAGGCGATCAGGACCCTGTTTTTCGTTTCGCCATTCCTGCTCTCGCTCCTGCAGCTTCTGAGGGGCTGAATTTCCGATCCGATGCTGCCGCAAATGCCGGCTAGTCGTGCGCAACTGCGTGCTGTGGGGACAAGACGGAACCGGGACATCGAGACGATTACACAGGATCTCGGCAGGCAGATGCTCGCGTGATGCAACAGGCTGGAGCATGATGAGGCATAGATCGGAGAAATGATGGCCAATGTCTTGCGCTTGCCACATTAGGGCACCACATCGCGCTCATGACGCTTAAGGAACGCTGGTACGCTCTCGGCCGGAGCCCGACTTATCGCCTGGTGATGGCCATCGTCGGCGTTGTCCTCTTGATAGCCTCCCCGCTTGTGGGGGCTTTGCCGGGACCGGGCGGGATCTTTGTCTTCGCTATCGGTCTGGGCCTGATCCTCAGGAGCTCGCTTTGGGCCAAGCGGCATTATGTGGTCTTCAAACGCAAGCAGCCGAAGATCGGCCATTGGGCTGATTGGGGACTGCGGCGGCGCAGCCATCGGCGGCGGGTGGAACGCAAGAAGCAGAAGGACAAGGCGGGCAATTGACTTTCGTGGCGAGTCTGCCTAACGGCTCCGGCAACAAAGGCCGTCTTCGCGGGCGGCCCTTTTTCGTTTATGACGTTTTGCCAAGGACATGAGTGATGAAGCGCACTTTTCAGCCGAGCAACCTGGTTCGCGCACGCCGCCACGGCTTCCGCGCCCGGATGGCGACAGTCGGTGGGCGCGCCGTGATTCGCGCGCGCCGTGCCCGCGGTCGCAAGAAGCTTTCCGCCTGATTTCGATTCGAAAGCGGTCGGACTTTCTGGCCGCCAACGCAGCAAGCCGGGTGGCGACGCCCGGCTTTGTGCTGTTGGTGCGCGGACGCGATGACGGCGATCCGGCAATGCGACTGGGCATCACAGTCACAAAGAAGATCGGCAATGCCGTCGTGCGCAACCGCATGAAGCGCCGTTTTCGCGAACTGGCGCGTGCGGTGATTGGCCAAGAAGGCGTGCCGGGATCGGACCATGTCCTGATCGGCCGCGCAGGCGGGGTCGAGCGTGATTTTTCGACCCTCAAGGCCGACCTTGCACACGCGCTCACCCGGGTGCGCAAATGATCGCGCGACTGTTGATCCTGCTGGCGCGGGGCTGGCAAAAGGGGCCTTCAGCGATCCTGCCGCCCTCCTGCCGGTACCAACCTACATGTTCGGCCTATGCAATCGAGGCGGTAAGCCGCTATGGGGCGGCAAAAGGCGGCTGGCTGTCAGCCAAACGGATCTTGCGATGCCATCCCTGGGGTGGGCATGGCTATGATCCGGTACCGTAGTTTAGGGGAAAGAGACCTTGGATAATCAGCGTAACATGGTCTTGGCGATCGTGCTGTCCGCGCTTGTATTGATCGGCTGGACTGCCCTTGCGGATCGCTTCTTTCCGCAGCCGAAACCCGGTGTGACAGCGCCCAAGGTGCAGACTGCACCTGCCTCTGCGCCCATTGCTGCAGCGCCAGTTCGCCAGACAGTGGCCCAGGCGCTTTCGGGTGCGCCGCGCGTGACCATTGAGACGCCAAGGCTCCGGGGCTCGATCAATCTGAAGGGTGCGGTGATCGATGATCTTGTCCTTCTTTCGCACAAGGAAACCATCAAGAAAAAGTCTCCGCCGGTCAGGTTGCTCGCGCCTGCCAATGCAACGGCCAGCTATTTCGCGGGATTCGGCTGGAGCGGTGATGGCCTTGCGGCACCAAACGCCAATACGGTCTGGCAGGCAGATGGTGCGGTTCTCACGCCCGAAAAGCCAGTGACGCTGCGGTGGGACAATGCGGCCGGACAGCGTTTTGCGATCCGCATCTCGGTTGACTCAAATTATCTCTTCACGGTCGAACAGCGGATGGAAAATGGGGCGGCGACTGCCGTGGGCGCGCGTCCCTATGGCTTCGTCAGCCGGCTGGGCAAGTCGAAGGACCCCAGCAGCTGGACCAATCATGTCGGCCCGATCGGCGCGTTCAATGGTGCTGTGAACTACAAGGTGAATTGGGATGACATCGATCCGGCGACCGGTCAGCGGTTTCAGAGCAAGGGCGGCTGGATCGGCTTTGGCGATCATTACTGGCTGACAGCGCTCATTCCCGATCAGGCAGCCAGCATCGATGCAGGCTTCAGGGCTGGCAATGGCAGTTACCAGGCTGAATTTGCTGTGCCCCAGGTGATCGTGGGGCCGGGCAAGGCTGTTAGCACCACGAGCCGCCTTTTTGCCGGCGCGAAGGAAGTGAACGCGCTCGATGCCTATGAAGAAGCAGGCGTCCCGCTGTTTGACAAGGCAATCGACTGGGGCTGGTTCGAAATCATCGAAAAACCCATTTTCCAGTATCTCGACTGGCTGTTCAAGCTGGTCGGGAATTTCGGCGTGGCGATCATCCTGCTCACGCTTACGGTGCGCGGCCTGATGTTCCCGATTGCGCAACGGCAGTTCGCCTCGATGGCCGCCATGCGTGTGGTTCAGCCCAAGCTCAAGGCGCTGCAGGAACGCTACAAGGACGACAAGCCGAAGCTCCAGCAGGAAATGATGGCGCTTTACCAGAAGGAAAAGATCAACCCGATGGCGGGCTGTTTGCCGATCTTCCTCCAGATCCCGGTTTTCTATGCCCTTTACAAGGTGCTGATGCTGACGATCGAAATGCGGCATCAGCCTTTCGCGCTCTGGATCCACGATCTTTCCGCACCTGATCCGGCAACGATCATCAATCTGTTCGGCCTGCTGAACTTCACGCCGCCGACATTTCTCGCGCTAGGCATATTCCCCGTGCTGCTCGGCATCACGATGTGGCTGCAGTTCAAGCTCAATCCGGCACCGATGGATCCCGTACAGCAGCAGATGTTCAGCATCATGCCGTGGATCATGATGTTCATGATGGCCCCGTTTGCAGCGGGCTTGCAGCTGTACTGGATCATGTCCAACATCCTGACGATCGCGCAGCAGAAATGGCTCTATTCGCGGCATCCGGCGCTCAAAGAACCGGTCAAGGCGTGAGTTTTTCCGAAGAGCAGCTGGAATCTGCCCGCAAGGTTTTCAGCGGCCCGATTGCGTTCCTGAAATCTGCGCCGTCGCTGGAATTTCTGCCTGAGCCGACGGTCAACGAGGTTGCGTTCGCCGGTCGATCAAACGTCGGCAAGTCGTCACTGCTCAATGCACTGACCAACCGCAGCAGTCTTGCCCGCACGTCGAACACGCCGGGACGGACGCAGGAACTCAATTTCTTCGATGTCGGCAATCCCGTGCAGTTCCGGCTGGTCGACATGCCGGGCTATGGCTTTGCCGAAGCGCCGAAGGAGGTTGTCAGGAAATGGCGCTTCCTGATCAACGATTATCTGCGCGGCCGGCAAGTGCTCAAGCGCACACTGGTTCTGGTCGATAGCCGCCACGGCCTCAAGGACGTCGATCGCGAAGTCATGGACATGCTCGACAAGGCTGCTGTCAGCTACCGCATTGTCCTGACGAAGGCAGACAAGATCAAGGCCAGCGCGCTGGCGGCTGTGGCTGCAGCGACCGAAGCCGAGGTGCGCAAAAGGGCGGCTGCCCATCCCGAGCTGATCCTGACGTCGAGCGAAAAGGGTATGGGCATTCCGGATTTGCGTGCGGCCGTAATTGAAGCGACAGGTTAAACGATGCGCAAACTCTATATCGGTAACAAGAATTACTCGAGCTGGTCGCTGCGCGGCTGGCTGGCCTGCAAGCAATCCGGCCTCGAATTCGAGGAAATCGTCGTTTCGCTTTATGACCATGATTGGGACGAGCGGCGCAAGGCGGATGTCTTTGCGCCCTCGGCAGGCAAGGTCCCCATCCTTTGGGATGGGGACGCCGTGGTATGGGACAGCCTGGCAATTATCGAACATCTGAACGAGCTGTCTGGCGGCGACAGATTCTGGCCGAAGGACACGGGCGCACGCGCCTTGGCGCGCTCGATGGCGGCTGAAATGCATGCAGGCTACACGGCCTTGCGGCGCGGGCATTCGATGAACATCCGCCAGATCTATCCGCCCGTGGTGCCCAGTGCCGAGGTCGCCGCCGATATTGAGCGCATCATGGAATTGTGGGCGCAAGCCCGCGCGCGCTTTGGTGGAACAGGACCATTCCTGTTCGGCGATTTCGGTGCGGTCGATATCATGTTCGCGCCGGTGGTGACGCGATTCATCACCTACGGCCTGCCCGTCGCCCAATTTGCCGAGGCTTATATGCAGGACGTCGTCGCCCATCCGTTCATGCAGGACTGGATTGCCGAAGCACAGGCCGAGGACTGGGTGATCGACCGGTTCGAGGGGCCCCGGCAGGACTAGGGCCGAACAACCGTGGCGGACGCCCTATCCATTCTCCAGACGGCGTTCGGCTTCCATGAATTCAGGGGTGTCCAGCAGACGGTGATCGACCGCGTCCTGGCGGGCGAGCGGACGCTTGCCGTGATGCCCACTGGTGCAGGAAAATCGCTCTGTTACCAGTTGCCGGCGCTCGCGCTGGACGGCACCTGCATTGTGATATCCCCGCTGATCGCCCTGATGCATGATCAGCTGCGCGCTGCGACTGCAATCGGCATTCGCGCCGCGTCCCTGACGTCAGCCGATGACAATCGGGACGAAACACTGGCGCGCTTTCGTCGGGGTGAGCTGGACCTGCTCTATGCAGCGCCTGAACGGGCATCGGGGCATGAGTTTCGCGGTCTGCTCCGCGAGGCCCGGGTCTCGCTCTTTGCAATCGACGAAGCGCATTGCGTGTCCGAATGGGGGCATGATTTTCGTCCCGACTATCGCCTGCTGAGACCGTTGCTAGACGATTTTCCGGACGTGCCACGCCTTGCGCTGACGGCAACTGCCGATGCGCATACCCGCGGCGATATATTGGCGCAGCTGGGTATTCCCGTTGGCGGCATGATCGTTGCCGGGTTCGACCGGCCCAATATCCGTTACGCCATGTCTCCACGTCAGGGCACGGCACAACAGATTGCGGATCTTGTCGCCAGCACGCCCGGCCCCGGCATTGTTTATGCCCAGACGCGCATGGCGACCGAGAAGCTGGCCGAACAGCTTGCCAAGACCGGTCGGCCGACACGTGCCTATCATGCCGGGCTCGACCCGCAGGTGAGGGCGAAGAATCAGCATGACTTTGTCGTGTCCGAAGACATGGTGATGGTTGCAACGGTGGCCTTCGGCATGGGCATCGACAAGCCTGACGTGCGTTTCGTAGCACATGCCGGGCTGCCCAAATCGATCGAGGCCTACTACCAGGAAACCGGCCGCGCGGGGCGCGACGGCGATCCGGCATTCGCGCACATGTTCTGGGGCGCAGAGGACTTTGCGCGGGCGCGGCAAAGGCTGGGTGAAGTCGACCCGGCCCGGCTGCAGGGGGAACGCGCGCGTCTGACTTCTCTTGGGGCTCTTGTCGAAACGGCAGGCTGCAGGCGCGCAATCTTGCTGCGGCATTTTGGCGAGAGTCCGCCCGAGGCTTGCGGGAATTGCGACAATTGCCTCGAGCGTCCGGCCTCTGTTGACGCGAGCGAAACAGCCAGGAAGTTCCTCTCGGCCGTCTATCGCACCGGCCAGAGTTTTGGGGTGGGACACCTTGAAGCGGTGCTGACCGGAGCAACCAGCGAGCGCACAGAAAAGCTGGGCCATGATGCGCTGTCTGTCTTCGGGATCGTCGATGGCGACGAGGCCGCACTGATCAGGCCAGTCGCCCGTGCGCTTGTCTTGCGCGATGCCTTGAGGCCCAATGAACATGGTGGCCTGATGTTCGGGCCAGAGGCTCGAGCGATCCTGAAGGGCGATGCCAGTGTTGAGCTTGTCATCCCGCCCAAACGCGAGCGCCGCCGCAGACGGGCTGCTGCAGCCAATCCGGTTGGCGATCCGCTGTTCGATGCCTTGCGGGCATTGCGCAGAGAGCTTGCAGAAAATGCGGGCGTGCCGCCCTATGTCATTTTCCACGATTCAACCTTGCGCGAAATGGCCGCGGCGAAGCCGAGACGGCTTGACGAACTTGGCCGGATCAGCGGCGTCGGCACCCGCAAGCTCGAAGCCTATGGCGATGCGTTTCTGTCTGTTCTAAAGCGCTCACAGGAGGAGAAAGGCGATGTTTCGCACCCTTGACGATACGATCATGGTCGCTCCGCAGATCGGCATTGATGCCGTAGCGGAAGCAAAGGCCCTTGGGGTCCGGCTGATCATCAACAATCGCCCCGAAGGCGAATCAGATGATCAGGTTCCGGGCGATGCAATCGAAGCCGCGGCGCGCGCCGAGGGCCTTGATTATGTCGCCATTCCCGTTTCGCATTCAGGATTCTCCGAGCCGCAGGTCGCAGCGATGCGGGCAGCGCTCGATGGCGCGACCGGACCTGTTCTTGCTTATTGCCGCTCGGGCACGCGCTCCACATTGCTTTGGGCGCTCGCCCAATCCGCAAAAGGTGATCATCCCGCTGCACTCGCGGAAAAGGCGGCACGCGCAGGCTATGACCTTGCCCCTGTCGCCACGCTTATGGACATGCTTCGGTCCAAGGCATGAACCCGCTGGTGCAGCTTGGTCTCTCCTTGGCGGCCGTCCTGTTCATGGCCGCAGTGGCCTGGTGGTTGAAGCTTGGCGGAGACGCCCGCATCAGGAATGAACAGGAGGCCGCCGCGCTTGCCGATCAGGCCATATGCGGGTTCAAGCCGGTTGCCATCGCGCTTGACAGGGCAGGCATCGGCGCGTTGCTCCGGGATGGCGTCGGTCGCCAGATGCTGATCCGCCGCAATGGTGCGCATTTCGTCGGGCGTCTCCTCGACCGCAATGTTGTTGCGCGGCTCGACAGGAATTTCCTGACGATCGGCACGGGAGAACGGACCTTCGGGTCGATCACGCTCGATCTTGGGCCGGATGCGCAATATTGGGCTTCGGGGCTGAGGCATTTGCAATGAACACGCTCCCCAATCCGGTTGATTATGCGGTTCCAGCCTTTGTGCTGCTGATCCTTGTTGAAATGGTCTGGGCGCGGTTCCGTGCGCCGGAGAAATATGAGCCAAAGGACACACTCACGTCGCTGCTCTTCGGCTTTGGCAGCTCGGTTGCCGGGGCCCTGACGGGTGCGTTGATCTTCGGTCTTTCAGTCTGGCTCTACCAGTATCGCGCGATCACGATCCCTTTTGCCTGGTGGGCCTGGATCGCGTGTTTCGTGCTCGACGATTTTGCCTATTATGTCTTCCACCGCACAGCGCATCGCGTCCGCTGGTTCTGGGCGAGCCATGTCAATCACCACTCGAGCCAGCATTACAATCTCTCGACCGCACTCCGGCAGACCTGGACAGGCTTCATCGCCGGATCGTTCGCGTTTCGCTTGCCGCTGATGCTGATCGGCTTCCACCCGGCGATGGTGTTCTTTGTTGGCGGGCTCAACCTCATCTATCAATTCTGGATTCACACCGAGGCAATCGACCGCCTTCCGCGCTGGTTCGAGGCGGTCATGAATACGCCGAGCCATCACCGGGTGCATCATGCGACCAATCCACGATATCTCGACGCGAACTATGCGGGCGTCTTCATCATCTGGGACCGAATGTTCGGCAGTTTCACACCCGAAGTCGACGACGAGCCGATCCGGTATGGCATCGTGAAGCAACTGGGGACGTTCAATCTCTTATGGAGCGTCTTCCACGAATGGATCGGTATTGCAAAGGACCTCTGGGCTGCCCCGTTCGGGGCAAAGCTCGGCTATCTGTTCGGCCCGCCCGGGTGGAGCCATGATGGCAGCCGCGATACCTCCGATACGATCAAGCAAAGATGGCAGGAGCAGCAGGGTGGATGAATTCGATATCGTCGTGATTGGCGGCGGCTCGGGCGGCAGTGCAGCGGCTGGCCGGCTGAGCGAAGATGGAAAATACTCCGTCTGCCTGATTGAGGCCGGCGGCAAGAACACCGATATCCGCGTGCGCGCGCCGGGCCTGTTCCCATTCCTGCCCCCCAGCACCAACTGGCAGTTCGAAACTGTTCCGCAGCCCGGCCTCAATGGCCGGACGGGATATCAGCCGCGGGGGCGCGGTCTGGGCGGCTCGTCCGCGATCAATGCAATGGTCTATATTCGCGGCTGTGCCTGGGATTATGACAATTGGGCAGCCCTTGGCTGCGATGGCTGGGCCTACAAGGATGTCCTGCCGATCTTCCGGCGCGCCGAAAGCAATGTGCGCGGCGCGGATGATTATCACGGCGGCGATGGACCGCTTACGGTCAGCGACCAGACCCATCCCAACCCGGGCAGCGTCGATTTCGTCGAGGCCGCTGCCTCTCTGCAGTTGCCACGAAACCCGGACTTCAACGGCGCCCGTTTCGAAGGGGTCGGCCTCTATCAGGTGACCCAGCGCAAGGGCGAACGATGGACGTCCGCACGCGCCTATGTGGAGGGCAATCGCGATGCTGGGCGGCTTACGGTCGAAAACGGGGCGCTGGTCGAGCGGGTGTTGATCGAGGATGGCCGGGCAACGGGCGTCGTGTTCATGCAGGGCGGCAAGCGCAGGACGATCCGCGCCCGCAAGGCCGTGATCCTGGCGGGCGGCGTTTTCGGGACTGCCCAGTTGCTGCTGCTGTCAGGCATAGGCCCGGCTGATCATTTGCGGGAACACGGCATTCCCGTTGTCATAGACCGGCCTGCGGTTGGCGAGAATCTGCAGGATCACATCGACTATGTCGCGGGTTTTGAAACCGGTGGCACGGTGTTCACCGGCACCAACCTCAGGACCATATTCCGGACAGCTGGTGCGCTCTGGGAATGGATTCGCAAGCGGACAGGCCCGATGACAACCAACTATGCCGAGGCCGGGGGCTTTGCGAAATCATCACCCGATGTCACCGTGCCGGATCTCCAGTTCCATTTCGTGCCTGCGATCCTTGAAGATCATGGGCGGGAAAAAGTGAAGGAAGCTGGATTTTCAGGGCATGTCTGCGTGCTGAGGCCGGAAAGCCGGGGCACGGTCAGGCTCGCCAGTGCAGACCCGGCGGCGGCTCCGCTGATTGATCCAGGTTTCCTGACCGACAGTCGGGATATGGAGATCATGAAAAAGGGCGTCCGCATGCTCCACCGGATTCTCACATCTCCCCCTCTTTCACGGCATGGCGGAAAGGACCGGCATGCGACACCGCTTGATGACGACGCGGCGCTCGAGCAGATGATCCGCAACCGGGCGGATACGGTCTACCACCCCGTTGGCACAGCGCGCATGGGGTCGGATGATGCCGCCGTGTGCGATCCGCGCCTGCGCGTGCGAGGCGTGACGGGGCTCTATGTGGCCGACGCGTCAATCATGCCCCGCCTTGTTTCGGGCAATACAAATGCGCCGTCGATCATGATCGGCGAACGCTGCGCCGATTTTGTAAAGGCCGATCTGGCTGCCTGAGGCGTTGGGGCGCAGCAGATCGGCCGCGCCCCCTGATGCTCAGATCGGCTTTGCGCCCGGAGTCCCGCACTTGGCAAACTTGCCCTTTGCGTCCTTGCAGCGAGCTGCCTTTTTGGGCGCAGCAGGCGGACATTTGATGAATTTGCCCTTTGCATCCTTGCACGGTGCTGCATAGGCGCCCGTAGCCGATCCGGTCACGAGCAAGACGGCCGTCAGTATCGCAGTGAACTTGCGCATTGTTACTCTCCCACTGGTCGCGCCCCATGTGCGGGCGCAGTGGCATTCGACCAAGCGTGTGGGCCAAGTTCAAGTTACGACTTTGTAATGTTCGGCGCATGCCGGCGTTCGTCTGCGCGCGGCTCCTGGACGTAGCGCATCGCGACATCGCACCGTTGATATCGTGAGCCATAGCGGGCCATGATTTCTGCGTCATGAGCGAACCCCAGCTTTTCATACAGGTGGATCGCTGCAGCACAGCTCTTGTTGGTCAAAAGGTAAAGAGGATTGGCTCCAAGGGTCTTCGCGCGCGCAATGGCCGCATGCAGCAGAAACTCTCCGGCCTTGAGGCCTCGGGCGCTTTCGCGCACGCCCATTTTGGTCAGTTCCAGGCTCGTTTCGCCAGTCCTTTGGAGCGCGCAGGTGCCGACGATGCCCAGCCCGGGCGCCTCCACAAAGAGTATGGCACCGCCGGGATCAATGATGGTCGCGCGCGGATTTTCCAGGACTTCGCGGTCGGTCGCTTCCAAAGAGAACATCGTCGAAATCCATTGTGCATTGATATCGTGGAAGTCGCTGGCCAACGCATCTTCGAATTCGCGGATCTTCAGACCGCCCGGCTGGGCGCGGGCCGCCCGATCCGCAATCGACTCGGCGTCAAGCGCGCGCTCGATGATGGACAGGTCGGCCATGAAACGCCCCGACACATTCGCTATCAGTTCTTCGGCGGCCATGCCGATCCGCGGCCACAGATCGGTTGCCGATTTTTGCGCGGCCTCATGACCGGCCGGAGACAATTCAACCAATCGGGTGCGTTGGTCGGCCACTTGAACATCAACGACTATTCCCAGCTTTATCATTTGACCCACGCTGCGGGTGACCCCCGGCTGACTGATCCCGATGGCGCGCGCTATGTGCCCTACTGTCATGGGACCCCCACGAAGCGCAGCGAGGACGGCCATGTGACTGGGCTGCAGGGGCAGTCCGGCATCCGCAATGGTGCTCATTGCGCCCGCCTGCATCCGCTCTGCCAGTCGCTTCAATCTGCTGCCCAGAAATGATGGGCCCATATCCGCGATGACGTCGTGCATGACATTCCCCATAGCAAGTTATATAACATGTTATTAAAAGTTATTCGTGGCGTCAACATGCCCAAGCATCTCGTTCGCCGGGGCTTGTTCGCATTGCTGTGGGCGCCATAATGGGTGATCTGGCCTCAACGGGCGCAACAGCGTCGGGCCAACAGGCAGGGACATTGTGAGAGGCACCGAAAAGACGACGCAACCATCGCCAGCGGCCGCCACTGCGTCCGCAGGCATGCCAAAAGCCGACGCGCGACAACGGGTCTGTGTTCTTGGGGCAACCGGAACAATCGGCCGCGCCACTGTGGCAGCACTTGTGCAGCGCGGACACGACGTTGTTTGCTTCGTCAGGCCGCGTACCGGCGCCCAGCGAGGAAATCCGTCGACCGGCTGTCTGCCACTTCTTGATGGCGCGGCGGTGAAACAGGTCGACATGACCGACAAGGCGTCGATTGTTCGTGACGGGTTTGGAGGGGAGACGTTCGATGCGATTGTGTCGTGCATGGCCTCACGCACTGGAGCGCCCAAGGATGCATGGGCGATTGACCATCGCGCGCATCTGAACGTGCTGGAACTGGCAAGCCGGTTCGGCGTCAGCCACTTCGTGCTGCTGTCCGCCATTTGCGTGCAAAAGCCGCTGCTTGCCTTTCAGCACGCCAAGCTGGCGTTCGAGGGGGCGCTGATCGACTCCGGCCTGCGTTATTCGATCGTGCGGCCGACTGCCTTTTTCAAATCGCTGTCGGGGCAGATCGAGCGTGTGCAAAGGGGTCGGCCCTTCCTGCTCTTTGGTGACGGCACCCTCACGTCATGCAAGCCCATCAGCGACAGCGATCTGGCTGATTATATCGCGGGCTGTTTGACCGACGAAGACCGGTGGAACCGGATTCTGCCGATCGGTGGGCCCGGCAGCGCGATAACGCCGCGCGATCAAGGCGAGGCCATGTTTGCATTATTGGGGCGTCCGCCCAAATTCCGATCGGTGCCGGTCGCCCTGCTCGATGGGATTGCCGGTGCGCTTGGACTGCTGGGCCATATAGTCCCACGCCTCGCGGAAAAGGCGGAACTGGCCCGGATCGGCCGCTATTATGCAACCGAGTCGATGCTGGTGCTGGACCCGAAGACAGGCCGTTATGACGCGGCTGCCACGCCCTCCACAGGAACCGAGACCCTGCTCGACTTCTATCGGTCGGTTCTCAGCGGGACTGCCACTCCAGAGCGCGGCGCTCATGCCGTCTTTTGAAACGCTGCGACAGTACAGGAAAAGGATTTGTACGGCCTTTGGGTACGTCGGCGATAGGAAGCCTGCATTTTATGCCGCAAAAGCATGAATGGTGGTGTGTGCAGTCCTGAGGGATACGGTCTCATTTGGAATTTCCCTGTTTTACGGGAATTTACAGGGAAAATATCAAAAATTCGGCCTGAAAACAGGCTGAACTCAGCCAATCAGCTACTATTCTCAAGAAATAACCTAGGTAAATCAATCTCTTGGCGCGCAAGAAAGCCAGTTCCCTGTTAATTGCCATAACAGGGTATTTAATCGACCATAACAGGGACAATATCGGCAATAACAGGGAGCACCGGGATCGACGCGGGAATGGTATTTGTTCATGTTTAATGCTCCACCTTCGTCGCGCCATTATGCGGATGAGAGTGTTTGACACTGCTCTCGTCTACAAAGGGAGGGTACTTGGGAACGCCGGGCTCAAGGTTGCGCACGGTATGGAGATGATGGGGTACGTCGAAGGCTTTTGAGGCGTGACGGATGGCGTGCCGTAGGCCTGCCGTGAAAGGCTATTCGGCCTCAGGGTGATCTATGCCCTGGTCTCGGTCGGCGCCACAATGCAAGCCTTGGCAGCGTTCCTGGCTGTCGGTTCAAGCCGCTGGACTGATATCGACGATCTCGGCAGCCTGGTCATCGCCACCGAATGCGCAGATATCGCCCGGTGATGCACCCAGGAGTGCGCGCACCAATGGCGCTGAGAACGAGATCCGGTTCGTTGCTGGATCGGCTTCATCATCTCCGACGATGTCGATCGTGCGCACTTTGCCCTTGAGCCGGAATGTCACGCGAGTGCCAAAGGCCACTTCATCGCCGGTTGGTATGGGCGCTAACTCAGCCGTTGCATGGCGGGTTTGCCAATAGCGCTTTTGGCGCATCAGCAGTTCAACCGCGTCCTTGTCGGTGCATCCGGCAATCTCCGCTTCGATTGCGGACAACCGGTCCTCGATGAGCTGCTTGCCTGCTACCGTGACAAGGTTGGGTCCAGCCGGGATCGGAAGCTCGAACCGTGGCTCCTTGTGTTCCTCGTCGCTCTCACGACGAAATGCGACACTCACGACGGCCTCCGATGAAAAAGCATTTCAGCGTAATGTGACCCATCCCCCGTCAAGCGCAAGGCGCTTTGATCGAGTCTTTGAGAAATGATTTGCTTTTGTGAGAGCGTCGTTGACTGCCGAGCAGCGCACCGGGAGTTGCAACACTCATTGGCTGCGCCATCATTTGCCTTGGGCGCTCGCACCACAGGTTTTGCAGGCGTCTGCATAAAGTGACACAGCATCGATCCGCGTAACAGCGTTGGGGCATATTGCCTAGGGCTTTGCCCATTCAACTGATTCAGTCACCATGCATGAAGAAAAGACCTATTCTCACTTGCGTTGTTGGCGATTAATCCGCCGTCCTTTGGTCAGCTCAAGCAATCTTTGCAATCACTGAACCGCGGATTTGTAGAATCTGTGCGATGACCGACACTGCAACCTCCCATGCGGATCGACCACAGTTGGATAAACCGACTGGACTCACAACGCGCGCGCACTCGTCGGCAGAAAGGCCCAATGCTTCCAGCCGCTGCTTGCGCGAAGCGGCTCGCCGGGAGGAGCCAAGGACGCCGACATAGAAGGCGTCGCTTGCCAAAGCCATTCGAGTGACGGCATCATCCTGTTCATCATCATGAGATGCGGCGATGATGGCGGTCCACCGATCTGGCCCAAGTTCTTTTAGTGAAGCGCCAGCATCGCCTGAAATGCACCGTCCTTCAGCGATTGGCATAGGAGAAGCGGCGTAGGAATTTCGGAGCAGGATAGCCTCCAGCCCACATTGCCCGGCAAGAGCAATCAACGCCAACGCAATGGGACTGTCTCCCGCCACAGCCAGACGCCATCGGGGCAGAAAGATCTTTGAGTATGACTCGCCTGCGATCGGCTCAGCTTCCTCGCCTGCCTCCAGTATGTGTGCGGATCGTTCAAAACCATTGCTGGACCAGCGCACGGCTCGCCGTCGCTCATAGCCTTCGCGGAGGCTTTTAACCGCATCGTCGCTCGGGTCGATCCACTCAAGAAAGACGGTCAAGCTGCCCCCGCAGGTCAGCCTTAGGTCGATCCATGGGCTTCCCTTGCCGTAGATCAGCTTGCGGGGTTTTCCGTCAGCGAAGACTCGCTGCGCATGATTACCGACATCGGCCTCAATGCACCCGCCAGAGAAATAGCCCGTGGCCTTGGTTCCGTCGAAGATCATTTGAGTGCCAATCGGCTGCGGCGCGCCGCCTTCAAGCGCCACGATGGTTCCAAGCACTGCTGAACGACCGGCTTCGAGGCAGGAAAACAACGCCATGCGCACGTCCGCTGTCCAACCAAAGATCGGCCAATCCCCGTTTTCGAGATCCATCTTGCGACCTATTTACTTGAATTGCATGGCATCGTGTTACTCGGGGCGCAGACTAGGTGTGAAATAGCCACCAAATTGCCGTCAAGCCCAATACAAATGCCGCGCCTACCAGAAGTCTGCGCATGACCGCCCAGCCCGCAGCAGAACCAATATCGAGAGCGTCGTTGCTGATGGTGAGTGACGGCGCCTGACTGACATTCGACTGAACGGCCCCTTCGGCAAGTTTAGTGGAAGGCGCATTTCCGTCCTCGCCGGCACCCTCCAGTATCAATTGTCGGAGACGGGTAGAAAACTCGTTCATGAGCTTTTCCGCAACTTCTTCCATCACACCCCGGCCGAACTGTGCTGCTTTCCCACTGACAGCATAATCGCTGTGGATGGAAACCATGCAGGCGCCCAAGCCATGTTCGGCGACTTTCAGCGAAACCTTGGCCTTGGCGCCGCCACCGCCCTTTGCATCCTTCGCCGCGCCTTCGACAGCCAGTGCGTGGTTCGCATCGTCTCGTTGGGTGAAATGCAAATCGCCGCGGTAGACCATCTCGACAGGACCAAGACGGACCTTGATCCGGCCAACATAGTCATTGCCTTCGCCAGATTCGATCGATGCGCCTGGCATGCAAGGCGCGACCCGATAGACGTCGAGCAGAACCGGCCAGGCACGCTCCGCTGGTACCGGGAGCTGGAAGCTGTATTCGAAAATCATGTCAATTCGCCTTCATTCGACGCTAGACCGGGATTGCATTTTTTGCAGCCGCGCGCTCAAGGGCATCGAATATCCGTTGCGGCGAAGCCGGAAAGTCTTCCAGCGACGCATCAACTAGCGCCAGAGCGTCGTTGACCGCCCCCAAGATTGCTGCCGGAGCTGAAATCATCGCGGATTCGCCCATGCCTTTGACGCCCCCCGGCACCAAGTCTGATGGCGTTTCCAGATGCGCAATCTTGATATCTGGCACGTCAATCGAAGTGGGCAGCAAATAGTCCATGAGCGTCGTCGTTACCAGCTGGCCCTCCCCATCATGAACGAGCTCTTCAAGCAAAGTCATGCCGATAGCCTGCGCGACTCCTCCCCTGATCTGACCCTCAACGATCATCGGATTGATCATCCTGCCACAATCTTCGACCGCAAACATTTTCTCCACCCGGACCATGCAGGTCTCGATATCGATTTCAACAATGGCCGCATGCCCCCCATTTGCGAGCACGACGTCTGCCGGATCAAAGGCTGCTGTTGCCTCAAGCGCAGGATCGAAATCAGGTGGATGAGTAGCGTCTGCAAAATAGGCGGCGCCCGCCAAATCCGCTAACGGCATACCCTTGTCAGGGTGACCAATGAGATGCACCCGCCCTTCAGAAAGTGTAACTTGGTCAACTCCGGTTTGTAGCAAGTGTGCCGCAAGACGACGTATCTTGACTTTCACCGCCTCAGCAGCGCGTCCGATTGTCCCGGCACCAAATACTGCACCGCGGCTGGCAACTGTCCCGAACCCATGCGTATTCCTCGTGGTCCCCGCAAGGATGGTCACGTCGTCAAGAGGAACACCGAAGGCGTCGGCAGCCACCTGAGCAAAGGTTGTCAAATGGCCTTGCCCTGCTGCAACCAAGGGTGTCGTCACGGTTATCTTGCCGGTTGGTTCAACACGCACGGTTGCCGTGTCATGGGTCGTCACCGGGATGTGCAGGAATGAAAGCGCGCGTGTGCCAACGCCACTGACTTCGTTGAAGATGCATAGTCCAAGCCCGAGCAGCTTTCCGCTTGCTAAGGCTGAAGCCTGCCTTTCACGAAAAGACGGATAGCTTACCATTTGTTCGAGCCGATCCAGAGTTTGGACGAAAGTCCCCTCTCGGATCACGAGCCCCGCCGGCGTGGTGAACGGATAATCATTTTGGTCGACCAGATTTCGTCGCCTGATTTCGAATGGCGACATCCCGAGTCTGCGCGCTGCACGGTCGATCAAGATTTCGCGCGCGATGTGGCCAGCAGACCAACCAACACCGCGATAGGCGCCAATCGGGCACTTGTTGGTGACCAGAGAAAGGCTCTCATCATTAAAGTGCGCAATGCGATATGGGCCTGTTAGCGTCGACGCGCCGACATGGGATTCGACCAGATGAGTCCAAGGAATGCAATTATACGCGCCGCCGTCAGTGCTTGACCGGTTGCGCATTGCGAGAAATCGCCCGTTGCCATCCACGGCAATCGCCATGTCGTTAATCTGGTGCTTGGCGTGCGTTGCGCTCAGCAGGTTTTCCCGACGATCTTCAATCCAGCGGACTGGCCGCCCCAACTCAATGGCCAAAAGACAAACGAGCGCCTCTTCTGGATGAACATGGGCCTTTTGGCCAAAGCCTCCACCGACCTGTGGGGTGATCACCTCAATGCGCTGCTCCGGGAAGGTCAGATGAATCGCGAGCATTGTCTTCAGGAACGAAGGCATCTGGGTGGCAGACCAGACCGTCAATTGGCCATTGGTCCATTCGTATCGAGCCACGCATCCACGGGGCTCCAAGGGCGATGCGCTGACCCGATTATTACTGAAGCGGCCGGAAGCAACATATGCTGCGCTAGCGAAATCGCCGTCAACATCATCCTGGCATCGGTGCCCCTGATAGACCAAATTGGCTGGCACAGCTTCATTGGCGAGCGCTTCCGCTGCCATGGCGGATTCGATGCTGGCGACGACCGGCAGCTCATCATAGTCGACGTCGATAAGTTCGAGCGCGTCTTCTGCCACTGCCTGACTGTTTGCGACCACGACCGCCACTGCTTCACCAACAAAGCGCACAATATCATGGGCGAGGATCGGCTGGATCGTTGGAACAAAACCCGGAAGGTCCATGCGGGCCATGAGACCGGCGCACTTGGGGAGCACGTCGGCGCCCGTCCAGACCTTCACGACCCCCGCATGTCCCGCGGCCGCGGTCACGTCTATTCCCGTGATCTTGGCATGTGCATAAGGGCTGCGAAGTATCGCGACATGCAGCACATCCTGGAAGGGCAGGTCCGCAATATAAATAGCCCGGCCGCTCAACACTGCCGGATCTTCTCGCCGCAAGGCAGACTTGCCGATCTCCTTTGGGAGAATTTCAGGGGCTTGAGACTTATCCATTGGCAAATTCGGGATCGCTCATGGCATCTGGATCCACGATAGCGTCAATGATCGTTTCATACCCGGTGCATCGGCAAAGGTTGCCGGAAATCGCCTCGCGCGCTTGCTCACGGGTTGGCTCCGGCGTCTCCCGAAGCAGCGCCAGAGCCGTAAGGACCATTCCAGATGTGCAAAAACCGCATTGCAGGCCATGATGGCGCTGGAATGACGCCTGCAAGGGATGGAGCTTGCCGTTGCTAGCCAAGCCTTCGATGGTTTCTATTCGACACCCTCTGGCTTGCACTGCAAGCATCAAGCATGACCTGACCGGCTTATCATCGACAAGGATCGTGCATGAACCACAGACACCAATTTCGCAGCCTTGTTTCAGTCCGGTCAGGCCAAGCTTGTCGCGTAACGCGTCGCTCAAGCTTGTTCGGATAGGCACCGTGAAGGCAGCTGGCTCACCATTTATGGTTAACTGGACCACCGATTGGCCGATATCCTCATCCATCAACACCTCCGGCCCGCAACAGCGCACGGGTAACCAGGTTTTTGGCAAGTTTTGCTCTGAAGCGAGCGTCTGCCTGAATGTCACTGCGAAATCGAACGCCTTCCAAGGCAATTTGCGCGGCGTGCTGTGCAACAGAACGATCCAAAGCTTTGCCGCGCAGGAAGGCTGTAGCGTCATCGGATTTCACCGGTCGATCGGATATACCGCCAACGACAATCGTTGCGTCTAGGCATTTTCTGCCGTCCATTTCAGTCCCGGCAGCGGCCATTGCTATCGCAAAATCCCCCGGGCGCCGTGAGACCTCCTCGAAAGCCCATGTTTTCCTGTTGCCCGGAAAGGCGATGTGGATCAGAAGTTCGCCTTCCCTTATTGCTGTCGTATAATGGCCTTCAAAGAAGTCATTCGCGGATATGCGACGTGTGCCATGTTGGCCTTGAAGGGACATTATGGCCCCGAGTGCCACGGCCACGACGGGCATCTCGGCAGAGCCATCCGCGTTGGCAAGGCTTCCTCCTATAGTTCCGCGGTTTCGAACCGCCTGATGTGCCACATGGTGCAGTGCTTCGCGCAGGAGCGGCACCTGACGGGCCACGACAGGCGACCGGGCATTCGCATCATGGGTCGTCATGGCGCCAATCAGCAACTCGCCTTCGCTTTCCTGAATGCCTTGCAGTTCCCTGATCGACCCCAAATCAACCAGCAGTCCAGGGCTTGCCATGCGAAGCGCCATCATCGGCAGAAGCGACTGCCCGCCCGCCAGGGGGCGGGCATCGCTGTTTTTTGCCAGCAACTCAATTGCTTCGGTAACCGTGGTGGGGCGGGCATATGAAAAATCGGGAAACTTCATGGAAACCCACCAGACCCTTCACTTGGGAGGACGCTCCCCCCCAAGAACCTAACGCATTTTGAAGCTGACTGTCACCCCGTAGGTCGCCGGCTGTCCGGCGAACCTGGCAATAGTATCATAGTCCGTGAACACGTTCGTCACATAATACTTGTCGAATACATTCTTGCCGAAAAGCATGACACTCCATTGCCCGTCATTGAACGAGGCGCCGGCTCGGACATCGAAAAGGCCATAGCCATCGATCGTATATGTCTTGTTTACCGGCACCGATGAACGGAAGTCAGGCGTAACGACTAAGCCGAGATCACCGCCAATATTGGCAAGCGCCTTGCTCCGCACAGAATAGACAATTCCCACAAAAGGCTCGGCATTACCGATTTTCCATTTGTAGTCGGCCGAAAGGCGCATTTGGTATTTTGGTGTGTACGGAATGACCGACCCAGCATAGTCCTTGACGCCGCCAGCAGTGTCGCGGCCAATAAAGCTTGTGATCTTGCTGTTCAGGTAACTACCCGAGAGGCCCAGCGTCAATCCATTGGCGGGCGAATAGGTTGTGTCGAGTTCCAAGCCGAGCATTCGAGACTTCGGAATATTGTCCAGGGCGTCAAGGACTCCGAAAATCGGATCGACGATTTTCCCGCGCAACTGTTTGTTGCGGTAGTCATAGTAGAAAGCTGCACCACTGGCATTGAAGCGGCGGTCGGAGGAGCTCAACTTGAAACCTGCTTCGTAAGACAGCAGCGATTCCTGGACCACTGGCAGAAACTGTTCGAAAGTGGCCGCCGAAGCGATTGGGAAGCTGCCAGCCTTGTAGCCCTTTGCGACGTTTGCATAGAGCAGGATTCCCGGGGCTGCCTTGTAATCGACACCGGCACGCCAAGATACGTTATGCTCAGCGAGGGTGTCGCGAAACTCGCCTGGCAGATAAGTAGCTGGCGTGCCGTCAAGCGTGGTATTGTCTAGCGGAGCACATCCCGCACCAATTGGGGGCACCGGAACACCAGTGGGCGTAAAACCGGCCACTGGAAAAAAGCCGAGCTGGATAGCGTTGGCAAGCGAATCAAATACGCCGCCAAACGAACCGTCACCCGGATCACCCGTGCAAGTCGCTGCAGTACGGCGCGCATTAGTATAACGTGCGCCTGCTTTCAGCGTGATCTTGTCCCCCAAGTCGTATTCGCCATTCGCGAAGAACGCATAGTTCCTCATGTGCTGGTCTGTGTAGACATAGGCGCCGGTGTAACCGAAAATTGCGGCCGTGCTGATCTGGGAGAAGGTCTGCAGTTGATATTCATAGACGTGGCTTTTTTCATAGTTGCCGCCGAGGACCCAGCGGAACTGGGCGTCTCCTCCATTCGAAACACGAAGTTCCTGATTGAAAGATTTGATAAAGCCGCGATCGACGATGAAATCGTCGGCAAATAGCGTTGTGCCGTCTGTCTCAAAGCCCTGATTAGGCTTGTAATCAACATAGGACGTAATTGCGGTGACTGTAATATTGTCCGCGACTTCCCAGTTTGTGCGAAGCGCGCTCTGAAGTAGCCGGTTGTTTGCGTGAGGCCGAGTAGCAGGCGTCCATGCAGCATTCTGGCGCGCTATCTCGGTCGGCGTCCAATCTGCTGCACGCGCGTTGAATGGCG
Source organism: Sphingomonadaceae bacterium (assembly GCA_046348625.1). Lineage (GTDB taxonomy): Bacteria > Pseudomonadota > Alphaproteobacteria > Sphingomonadales > Sphingomonadaceae > Aquisediminimonas. The sequence continues at coordinate 94,387 of JAXMDX010000007.1, read as the reverse complement.
CGAACGGAAAAGCGCGCAGAGCTGGATCGGTAAACGGCGGGGCTTGCGACAGCAGGGTCTGATATTGGGGTGCCTGCGGATCGCTCTTGTCGCGCCAGCCGTTCAGGTTGAGCTCGAAATTCAATCTGCTTGAGGGTTCCCAGTCGAGCAGAAGACGGGCGGCATAGTAATTGACCTGACCCAGCGTGTCCTTGCGAGTGTAGCTGTACTGCCAGTCATCCGCTTGTGAGGTCGTAATGGCGAGCCTTGCACGCAGCGTTTCACTTAATGGGCCACTGACGTGCGCATTGATATCCAGGCGATTGAATCGTCCATAGGATATATCTGCTCCGGCTTCGAATTCCTTAGTCGGTTTTGCGGCAATGAAGTTGATTGCACCGCCTGTCGAGTTCTGGCCGAACAAGGTGCCTTGAGGGCCTTTGAGGATTTCGACCCGTTCAAGATCGAAATTTGCATGCGTTCCGAGTGCCGGGAATGCCAATGGAACCTAATCGACGTAGACGCTGGTAGTTGGATAGGCGGCAAGCGTTGTTTCATAAAAACCCACGCCGCGCAGTGTATACACCGGCGTCTGGGTTGCCGAAGGCGCATAGCTGAGGCCGGGCACTGTATTTGCCAGATCGCTTAGGCTTACAACACGCTGCTGGGCCAGAGTTTCGCCGGTCACCGCTGTAATTGCCAAGCCAACTTTGTTGATTGACTGCTCACGCTTGTTCGCAGTCACAATGATTTCACCTACGGTCGCGTCATCGCTATCAGCGGAATTCTGTGCCGATTGCGCTTGAGCAGCAATTGAAAAGCCAAGGCCGAGAGCCAGCCCCGCCGTTGAGACCAAGTAGCGGATTTTCATAGAATGTCTCCCCAATGTTTGGCGCTCGTCCGATGCGCGCTGGTCACGCCAACGCCCACCCCCTTTTGCGCAGTCACGGAACGGTCACGTCGCCGGCAGGCAACGTCCCGATCTCTATGCGGCATCAGAAATAGCCACTACCTCGCGCCTGTCAATAGATATTCGATAGAACTTCAATCAATAATGGAATGAAAGTCAGAACTTGCTAAACTCGCCAAACCCGACGGAGCACGAAACGTCGGCATATGCATCGAATTTCAATTGATTTTACATTGATCATCGACATATATGCAACGGAATGACGCGCCAAGCTGATTCGAGCGCGCACCAGGGGAGATACAGAATGTCGTCAATCCACGTTGACCTACTTGGAACAGAGACTCGCTTCATAGATACCGGAAAATACAGGACGCGCGTCATTTCGGCTCCTGGCGATGGTGAGGTGGTTTTCCTCCTGCATGGCGGAGGCGGCCACGCCGAAACCTATTCCAGGAACATGACGCGACTTGCCAAGGTGTGCCAGCCCTATGCGATCGACTTCATCTGGCATGGCATGTCATCTCGCCCGGCATTTTCCGAAACGCCCCCAGGCAGCAAGGACCACTGGCTTACCCAGTTCACGGATCAGGTGCTGAATCTCATGGATCATTTGGGCATCGAGAAGGCAGTGATCGAGGGAGAATCGTTGGGAGGCTGGATAACCTATGACATGGCGATCAACCACCCGGATCGCACATCAAAGATCATACTGAACACAACTTGGGGAATGCACCTCGATCCGACACACGTGCACGAAGGAGAGAGCGATCTCGATGCATTGCGGCAAGTGTCCGTTAATGCGCTCCTCAACCCGACGACGGAGACCCTCCGCAAACGGCTCGAATGGCTCATGCCGCTCGGCGGGGTGACAGACGAACTCATCGACTTGCGCAGAGCTTTGTGGACCATCCCAGAGACGCGGGAAGCGCTACTCTTATACTACGACTATCTGTTTCGGCCCAATATTGGCCAGTTCTACTGGCAGGAAGACGATATCCGCAAGATCTCCTGCCCGACGCTTGTACTCTGGACAGACAAGAACCCGATCCATGGCGAAGATGCCGCCGATCGGCTTGAGGCAATCATTCCGGGGGCGAAGAAGCATGTCATGCGCGGCTGCGCTCATTGGCCACAGTGGGAGAGGCCAGAAGAACATGACGAGGTCGTAATGAAATTCCTGACCGGTCGCCTCTGAAACAAGCTTTGTCGAACAATCTGAGAGGAAAATACCAATGAATGACGCAACGCCAGTTCGCCGCCGGACCGTCAGAGTCAACGAGATCAGCGATGCCAGGATGAATGACGCCAAGACCCAGAGCCAGTATCAGCCCTACAAGGACGCGGCTTGGGGCTTCATCAATCACTGGTACCCTGCGTTGTTCAGCGAAGAGCTTCCCGAGCAGGCGGTCGAAGGCATCCAGATCGCCGGCGTGCAAATCTTGCTGCGCCGGGCAGCCGGCAAGCTCTATGCTATCAAGGACCAGTGCGTCCACCGCGGAGTGCGCATGTCAGCCAAGCCGACCTGCTTCAACGACACTTCGATTACCTGCTGGTATCACGGGTTCAACTTTGACCTTGAAACAGGCGTACTCAACAACATCGTCGCGAACCCCGACAGCAAGCTGATTGGCAAGACGGGCGTTACGACATATCCTGTTGAAGAGGTCGCGGGCATGATCTTCGTCTTCGTTCGCGAAGATGACTTCCCCGATGAGGATGTTCCGCCACTGTCCCACGATCTGCCGATCCGCTTCCCGGAAAACAACGACCGCTTCCCGCACCCCCTTTGGCCCGATACGCCCAGTATTCTCGACGATGGCGCTGTTGCGCTTGGCTTGCACCGCACTGGCCAGTCAAACTGGCGCATCGCTTGCGAGAACGGTTTCGACAATGCGCATATCCTCGTTCACAAGGACAATGCGATCGTCCATGCAATGGATTGGGTCCTCCCATTGGGAATTGTCCCTGACCACGAAGAACCAATTTCGCTGGTCGAGGATGAAGATGGCCCAAAGGGCATGGTGCAGTGGCTTTTCACTGATCGCTGGAAGCCAGTCCTTGAAAATAAGGACCTCGGCCTCAAGATCGAAAATTTAAACGGCCGTTTCTACCGCACTTCTGTATTTCTGCCGGGCGTACTTATGGTCGAGAACTGGCCAGAGGAAGATGTGGTCCAATACGAATGGTACGTGCCGATCACAGACGACATGTACGAATATTGGGAGGTCATGGTCCGGATCTGCAAGACCGACGACGAGCGCCGGAAGTTCCAGTACCGCTTCGACAATCTCTATATGCCGCTCTGCATCCGCGGGTTCAACGACTGTGACCTGTATGCCCGTGAGGCAATGGAGGAATTCTATACAGACGGCACTGGCTGGGATGATGAACAGCTTGTTGAAACCGACGTTTCACCTGTCACGTGGCGGAAAGTATCCTCTCGCTGGAACCGAGGTATAGCCAAACCAGGCAAGGGCGTGACCAACGCAACCAAGACTTCAAGCATTCGAATGCGCAGGCTCGCGCAGGGCAAAGCGCCTGGCTACAAGGTTGAAAAGATTACGAATGTCAACGCCTACTAAGGTGATTGTCACTTTCGACGACGGCGTCGAGCACGAGCTTTTGGTCAGTTCTGGCCAAAGCGTGCTCGACGCTGCGTTGCAAGCTGACGTTCCCCTACTCTATCAGTGCCAGACGGGCAGCTGTGCAAGTTGTCTCGCGCGGCTGCTCGAAGGCGAAGCGGAACATTTGGAAGGGATCGCCGGATCACTTTCGCCCGGCGAGCGGGAACAAGGCTATCGCCTTTTGTGCGTAACGGAACCGAGGAGTGCCTGCAGATTTGCCGTTGCTTATGACAGCGCCGTTGGCACCGGACGTCCAATTGAGGCCAAGTGTTTTGTCAATGTAGTCGAACAGATTGCAAACGACGTCGTCCGCCTCGAGCTTGAACTCGCTGAAGGCTTTTGGATGGATTTCCGACCTGGCCAGTTTATTCAGATCAAAGTGCCCGGCACAGAGATTTTTCGAAGTTATTCGATGGCGACGACAGCGAGCGATTTGCCAAGGATCGAGTTGCTGATCCGCATACTGCCGGGAGGTGTAATGTCCGAATGGCTGATGAACAGCGCCAAGCCGGACGATGTGATCGATGTCAGCGGGCCTTACGGCCAATTTTTCTTGAAGGAAAAGGTTCGCGCGCCCCATGTCATGATCGCAGGAGGGACGGGACTCGCTCCGATGTTGTCAATGCTTGATGCCTTGCGCGCGACCTCCGGACGCAAACCAAAGACCATACTGAGCTTCGGATGCCAGTCGCCAGAAGGGCTCTTCGCCCAAGACGTGCTGGACCTTCGCCTCCAATGGATGCCAAATCTGCAAACTCGAATTTCCGTCGACCGGGGCGACCCGACGGAAGGGGTGCGCGTGGGCAATCCGGTTGAAGCGCTAACAGAAGCGGACGGCCTGACACCTGACAGCGTCGCCTATTTATGCGGACCTCCAGGCATGATCGCGGCTGCCAGGAAACATTTGGAGGGGCTTGGTCTCTCACCAGAGAATATCTTTGCCGAACAATTCGTAGCCAGCAACTGAGCAGGAGGAACAAGATGGGTGTGGACAGTCTCGGCTATGTCGGCCTCAATGTCAGCAAACCGACTGAATGGGCCAACCTTTTGGAAGGGGTCTTTGGCATGGAGGCCCGACCTCGCGAGGGATCGAACGCGATCGATTATCGCCTAGACGACCATCACCATCGCTTTACGCTGTATCCCTCCAAAGAGGATAGTGTCGCAGTTGTCGGCTGGGAAGTCACAGCAGAGGCCAAGCTTGAGGAACTTGTTGCAGAATTGCGTGGCCGCCAGATCGAGGTAATTGCCGGCTCGCAAGCACTTTGCGAAGAGAGGAAGGTCAGAAAGCTTTACAGCTTCACATGCCCAATGGTTGGCTCCAACAATGAGATCTACTATGGCCCGCTGGTTTCCAATACCCTCTTCAACCCGCGCCGCGGCATTTCGGGTTACAAGACCGGATCTTTAGGGCTTGGACATATCGTTTTCTGGGTCAAAGACTTGGCTGCCTCAGTCAAATTCTACCAAGACATCATGGGCTTCAATATTTCCGACTATATTGCCTGGGATGTTCACGATGCTGTCTTTCTGCACTGCAATCCTCGTCATCACACTCTGGCACTCATGAAAGAAGGGCCTGGTCCTGCGGGAGGACTGATGCATATCATGGTCGAGGCAAACTCGATTGACGATGTGGGTTATGCCTATGACATCGTTCGCGACCGCGGCATCCCGGTCATGCTCGATCCGGGCAAGCATTCGAACGATCACATGCAGAGTTTTTACCTGCAGACACCTTCAGGCTTCTGGATCGAATATGGCTATGGTGGCCGCGAAATCGGGCCTGATTGGGAAATCAAGACATATGACCAACCAATGCTGTGGGGTCATCGGCCTTTGACGGTCTGACACAAATGGGCCTTCAGCAATGCCTTGCCCGGATTGATGAGCGCGACGCGTCTGTGCGTGGCTGGGCTTATCTCGACCGCACGGCAACGGGCGGTCCCGGCCCAATGGCTGGAGTGGTGCTTGGCGTCAAAGACGTCATCGACGTTGCCGGGATGCCGACAACCCACGGTTCTGCGATATTTGCCGAGAACATCGCGAGCCATGACGCCGAAGCGGTCAAGAGGCTTCGATCGGCCGGCGCTATTGTCCTTGGAAAGACTGTGACAGCTGAATTCGCTACTTATTTTCCAGGTCCAACAGTCAATCCGCGCAAGCCCGGCCACACACCGGGCGGATCGTCAAGCGGCTCCGCAGCAGTCGTCGCAGATGGCCAAGCCGACATCGCACTCGGCACGCAGACTGCAGGCTCCATGATACGCCCGGCCAGTTTCTGCGGCGCCATTGCTTTCAAGCCGACTTTTGGTCGCTACCCTCTCCAAGGCGTATTGGAGACATCGTCCAGCCTCGACACTCTGGGAGTGTTTGCCAGAAATCTGGAATTGCTCGATGCGGCTGACGCGGTGCTTTCGGGTGAATTCGATAAACGCGAGTCACGCGGGGACTTGCGCATCGGTATCTGTCGTATGCCTGCCTGGCCCGCGGCAGATGTTGAAATGAAAAATGCGCTGTTTGAATTCAGCGAAGCGTTGAACATTGCCGGCTTCAAGACATGCGAGATCGAACTTCCACAGTGCTTTGAAGGGTTGAACGAAGCCCAGGCCATTATCCATCGCTACGAGGCCGCACGCGCGCTTGGCCATATCAGGCGCAATAATCCCGAGCAGATCAGTGAAGTATTCCGGAACATGATCGACGCAGGATCAGCCGATAGCGAGGAGACGTATCAAGCCTGTCTCTCCCTGCAGAAGAAATGCCAAGCTGCGATTTCGGAAGTGTTCTCAGCCGCCGACGTACTGCTAGCGCCCGCCGCTCCGGGATGCGCGCCGGAAGGGCTTGAGTCTACGGGCGATCCGGCTTTCCAACGAATCTGGACGGCTATCGATGCACCTTGCCTGTGCTTTCCGGCTGCTTGGCGCGCGGACGGGCTGCCACTCGGTCTGCAGCTGATCGCCGTGCCGGGGCAGGACCGTCAGATGCTTGCAGATGCCAAATTGATAATCGCGCATGCCGCCTTGAGGGAGACTTGAGCATGGAACCGACTGCCCCAATGCCATTCACACCGGAAATGGACGCCGCATATGCAAAAGCCAAAGCAAAGCTCGATCCTGCGCGTTTGAAGCAACTGCTGTTTGACCTGACCAACATCCACTCTCCCACCGGCGCCACGCGCGAGATCGTGGAGTTTGTTGCTGGCCACATGGAAAAGATCGGGCTGAAGCCGACGCTTGACCCCATGACGGAAATTTCGGCCAACATTCTGGGCGAACGCCGCGGTCTGGGGGGTGGTGCAACCTTGCTGCTCTATTCGCCGATCGACACCCACCTTGAAGGTGACGAAAGCGATTTTCCATGGGCTGGCCCAGAGCAATTCGTCGACCTAAAGCCGGAAGCCAGCATGGTCGATGACTGGGTGTACGGGCTCGGCTCATCAAACCCCAAGGCATTGGCCGCCAGCTTGATCGAAGTGGCAACCGCTCTCATTGAAGCGGACGTGCCGATGCTGGGGAATTTGAATGTTGGCTTGGCAGATGGCGGCATGCCCGTCACCATTCCCTGGCGCGACAATGCGGGTATGAGTCATGGCGTGCACCACCTGCTCAGTCGCGGCATGGCGCCCGACTTCGCGATTATCATGAAGCCCTGGAATTGGGTATATCATGAAGAGCCTGGCATGGGCTGGTTCAAGATCCAGGTCAAAGGAACAATGGGCTATGCCGGTGTACCGCGCGGAACCCCGGGGTTCCGCAGTTCAATCGTGCCGGCAGCAACGGTGATCCTCGAGCTCGAGCAATGGCTGATAGATTATGCGGAGAAAAATCGGTCCGGCGACGTCTATCCGCATGGCTGGATCGGTGGCGTTCGCAGTGGCTGGCCCGAACGCCCGTCCTTTCCCAGCGCGGTCACCGAAATCTTCTTCGATGTACGCATCAATCCCCGAACCAGCCCTGGAGAGGTGAAGGCCCAATTTGAAGAATTCATGCGCACGCTCGCCACCAGATATCCAGACATAGCGTGTGATTGGGAAATGTATGGCTCTGCTCCCGGTGGAACCACTGATCCGGCAAACTGGATCATCCAATCGGCCCGGCGCGCTTGGGAACATGTTGAAGGGCGCGCATATTCTCGTCCCGATCCACTTGGGGGCCAGACGGATGGTGCGGCTTTGCGCCGGCTCGGCGTGCCAACGGCCCGTATCGGCTGGCCTTGGCCAGCGGAGGGTTCACCGCTCCCAATTGCTGAAGGTCTAGGTGGGATGGGCGCGACCTATATCCCCGATCTTATGCCGTGCCTTGAGAAGATTCTTTTCGCATGCATCGACACGCTCATGCGTCCACGTAGTGAACTGGGACTGTGAGCCAGACTGGAAAAATTGCCGTCATAACCGGTGCAGGATCGGGCATCGGACGAGCCGTGGCCCTGCGACTGGCAACATTAGGTGCGACAGTTGTGCTCAATGGTCGAAATGCCGACAAGCTGGAAGCTGTCGCACAGGAGATTGCGCAACGAAAGGGAGCGGCGGTCGTAAGGCCCGGAGACATTTCGCAGAGAAGCGAAATATCTGCGCTTATCAATGGTATCGGCAGCGAGTTTGGTCGCCTTGATCTTGCCTTCAACAATGCTGGCGGACACGCGGACTTCAAGCCCCTTCACACGGTTCCTGATGATGAAAGCGAATGGGTCATCGACCTCAACTTCAAGGCCGTCTATTACTGCATGGTCGAACAGCTGGGTTGGATGATCAACCAGGGCAATGGCGCGATCGTCAATGCAGCCTCTATCTTTGGCCTGCGAGGCGTTAGCGGCATTTCACACTATGTCGCCGCAAAGCATGCCGTAATCGGGCTGACCAGATCAGCAGCGCTTGACTACGCTTCAAAAGGAATTCGCATCAACGCTGTTTGTCCGGGCGCGACTGATACTCCCAACTTGCGGCGCGTGACACATGACGACATTCACGCATTCGACGCGGTAATACCGCAAGGCAGGCTTGCCCGCGCAGAAGAGATTGCAGATGCAGTTGCCTGGCTGCTGTCAGACGAGGCCCGCTACGTCACTGGGGCAACTCTTGCAGTCGATGGCGGAATGTCTGCGAGTTAAGCGAATGCTTTAAGGTGCTCGATTGAGGGTAGCGGATGCCCGCGCAGATTCCTCATATATCCCGGTGAGGATTGAAAGAAGGTCTGTTGCGTCCTCAACACGTGCTTCAAATTCCGATAGACCTCGAAGCTTTCTGATCAAAATCTCACTTCGGAGTCTTGAATATTCATTGGTAAGAGTCTCGCCAAGCTTTGTGATGGTATAAGTATAATTCTTGGTTCCAGACTCTTTCAATTTTTCAATCAGTCCTGAGGCCTCAAGCTTACGTAGACTGTATTGAATGTTTGGCAAATCATCTCGATTCAGCAGCCGCGCAATGGTCGCGCCACTCTTCGGTCGGTTCTGCATCCGGATTACGTGCAGAATGACATGCTCGCCGTGCTTGAGTTCCGATAGCCCAACCATCTCATCAACCGAAGCGACCCATCGGGCGAAAGCTTCGAGTACACGCAGCACGGCAAATTCAAGTTCGGTTACCTTGAACTCGGTTTCGTCTTTGGCCAGGTGCCAATTGCGATAATAGGTGGGTTCCATTCGCGGGTGATTACCTCTTTCAAATCTCGGTGTCTTATCCATCATGCATTCTGCGAAGACAAGGCAGCACCAAATCCAGACACAATCGGCACGACATTGAGCGCCTTCAGCATTTGGCGCACTGTACAGCTTGAGGCGGTAACCACCGGCAATCCGAATTTCTGTTCCGCAGCTTCGATCGCTGCCGCCGCAGGCATCTGCACGCATGCCGAGAGGACAAGTGCCTGCGCTCCTGTCAGGTCAATTTCTGCTGCAGCGTTCAAGGCTAGCTCTGGCGGCCGCCGACCGACAGCAAGATTGTCGGAAATCTCGAGCGCGTGCGCGGCGCAAACCTCTATGCCCTCTGCTTCAATATAATCCACCACAGTTTGCGTAAGCGGCTTCATATAAGGCGCGAGAATCGCGACCTTGCCCAAACCTAGCTCCTGTAGTGTGGCAATGAGCGCGCCAGCACTTGAAATCACGGCCGCATGTGCGCCTTCCGCTCGTGCCACTTGGGCCAGTTTGGTCTGGCTCTCCCGGTGGTAACCCGGCCCCATCGCCATGATCGCGACGAGGCAGGCATACCCCATCACGTCAACCCGCGCGTCTGCAAGCTCGGCAGCACAGCGCAGGCTTTGCGCATCCATTGCGGCGAGCTCTTCCTTGACGACATGCATCATCCGCATCCGGCTGGAATGGAACGTGAATCTTTCAGGAAATTGAGCTTCCCGTGCCCGCAGCATTGCAGGAATTTCCGTTTCCATAGTTGTATTTGAACTCGGAACAATTTGTCCGATCCGATAGGTCTGGGTCATATCTTGGTGGCCTGATTGGTTGAACCTAAGGAGACCTGACAGAGCCAGTGAAGGCGGCTCGACAACGTCACGCGCCAACTGTTCACATGATTATCAATCGAATGTCAATCGAATGTCAGTCGATTGCATGCGGATGTCAGAAAGTCTTGGCTAGCTCGATCTGGCGTTCTGCCGCGGCCCGAGTAACGCGCTTTGCCAGTTCGGCCGCAGCCTTGGCGATCGCAACGTCACCTAACGAAAGATACCCAGCCCGGCCAAAGGACAGTGAAACGGCGAAGCATATCTTATGCCCCGGGCTTACCACTGGCGCTGCACAACAGAAGAGGCCGACCGCAATCTCCTCCCGATCCCAGGCAATCCTGCTGACCTTCGCGCGCTCAAACTCCTCCCGCACCAGCGAGGCGTCAGTAATCGTAGCGGTCGTGAGTGGAACAAATGGACCAGACGAGAGATAGGCGTTCAGGCCCTCCGGCGGGAGATGTGCAAGCAGGATCTTGCCCAGCGCAGAACAATAGGCTTCGAGCTGGCTCCCTTCTCTCGTGAAGACGTTACCCGAATCCGAGCCTTCCCTGACAAGGTATGTCACCATGCCATCTTCCAGGACTCCAAGATGGGCAACGCAATTGAGCTTCGCCGCAAACTTTTTCAGGATAGGGCGACCGATAGCTGTAATTTCTTGCCAGTCCGAGACGTGCCCCAACATGTCGCGCAGATGTGTGCCTGCAATGTGACGTCCGCGGGAAATCTCGATGAGGAACCCATCGCTGACCAGAGTGCGCACGATCCTGTGCGCGGTAGCATGAGGTATCCCTAGTTGCCCGGCGTGATCCATAGTCGTCTTCGCACCTCCATCCGCAACAATGGCCTCGAGCAGCTGCAGAGAACGCGTTAGGGACGCAATTTTTGGTGTGCCATATCTCATCTGTTGAGATGAATAGCACAATCCCTGCTGGTGATGTAGCCATGCAGAAAGTAGCTGATGGCAAATTCACTCTTTGCGGGCAGAACAATGGCACACTTAGACGAACCGGCGCGACTCTTGCGGGATGCCTATGCAGGTGGCGCGATTCCGCCACTTCGTGATTGGCTCGAGCCAACCGATGCCGTTGGCGCCTATGCTGTGCAGGCGATCAACACGCGCTTTTGGGAGAGCCAGGGTCGCCGGATCGTCGGGCGCAAGGCGGGTCTGACGGCAAGGGCCGTGCAGCAGCAGCTTGGTGTCGACCAGCCCGACTTCGGGGTTCTTTTTGAAGACATGCGCGTGGCCGATAGCGGGGCGCTGGATCCGGCTCGCTGCATTCAGGCAAAGGCAGAGGCGGAGATTGCCTTTGTGCTGGGCGCTGATCTGCCTTCGGCTGAGACAGGGCTTGAGGACATGGCTGAAGCTGTCGCTGCGGTGCACGCCGCAATCGAGATCGTCGACAGCCGCATAGCTGACTGGAAGATCAGCTTCGCGGACACCGTCGCCGATAACGGCTCCTCGGCCTTTTTTGTTCTGGCCGAGCAGGGCATGCCGCTTGAGGGGCTTGACCTTGAAGGCGCAGGCATGAGCATGACCATCAACGGGGAGGTCGTCTCGACCGGCATCGGTGCAGCGGCGCTCGGCAACCCGCTCAACGCGGCAACATGGCTTGCCCGGACCCTTGCGGCCGCTGGCGAACCACTGAAGGCGGGAGACATACTGCTGGCCGGTGCACTTGGCCCCATGGTCGCCCTGAAGGCTGGTGACAAAGTTCGCGCAGACATTACCGGTATCGGTGCCTGTTCCTTCACATTCAAAGGGGTCTGAGCATGGCCAGCACCAAGGTTGCCATTATCGGATCAGGCAATATCGGCACGGACCTGATGATCAAGGTGATGCGCCTGTCGGACGTGCTGGAAATGGGCGTAATGGTGGGCATCGATCCCGCATCTGACGGGCTGGCGCGTGCCAGGCGCATGGGCGTGGCGACCACCCATGAAGGGATCGACGGTCTCATGGCCATGCCCGAGTTCGAGGACGTAGACATCGTCTTTGATGCTACCAGCGCGGCTGCGCACAAGCGCAACAGCGAGCTGGTCCTGGCCGCAGGCAAGCGGATGGTCGACCTGACCCCGGCGGCCATCGGTCCCTATGTGATCCCTCCCGTCAATGGCGATACCTTCCTCGACGCGAAGAACGTCAACATGGTCACCTGTGGTGGCCAAGCGACAATCCCCATCGTTGCGGCGGTCAACCGCGTCGCCAAGGTGCATTATGGCGAGATCGTCGCTTCCATCGCTTCAAAGAGCGCAGGCCCCGGCACGAGGGCCAATATCGACGAGTTCACCGAGACGACGAGCCAGGCGATCATAGACGTTGGCGGAGCAGCGCGAGGCAAGGCGATCATCATCCTCAACCCGGCCGAGCCGCCCCTGATCATGCGCGATACGGTCTATTGCCTGTGCGATGACGGAGACCGTGATGCGATCCGCCAGTCGATCGAGGATATGGTTGCTGAAGTTCAGGCCTATGTTCCCGGCTACCGGCTCAAGCAGGCGGTTCAGTTCGAGAGTATTGGCTCCAACCGTCCCTTGCGGATCCCCGAGATGGCGACCTTGGGACAAACCGAGTTCACCGGGCTCAAGGTCAGTGTCTTTCTCGAGGTAGAAGGGGCGGCCCATTATCTGCCCGCCTATGCCGGCAACCTCGATATCATGACCTCTGCCGCCATGAAGACAGCGGAGAAGATCGCCGTGCGCATGCGCGAAGGAGTGGCAGCATGATCCTCGATCCGACCACCACCAAACTCTATATCCAGGATGTGACGCTGCGCGACGGGATGCATGCGATCCGCCACCAATATGGCCTTGATCATGTCAAGGCGATTGCCAGGGCGCTGGATGCGGCCAAGGTCGACGCGATCGAGGTCGCGCATGGCGACGGTCTGCAGGGCTCAAGCTTCAACTATGGTTTTGGTGCCCATACCGACTGGGACTGGATTGGTGCTGTTGCCGAGGTGCTGGAACACGCGGTACTGACCACCCTGCTCCTCCCAGGCATCGGCACGGTGCATGATCTGAAGCACGCTTATGAGATGGGCGTCCGCTCCGTGCGTATTGCGACACATTGCACCGAAGCCGATGTCAGCAAGCAGCACATCGAGGCGGCGCGCAATCTCGGCATGGACGTCTCCGGATTCCTGATGATGAGCCATATGACCAGTCCCGAGGCGCTGGCCCAGCAGGCCTTGCTCATGGAAAGCTATGGCGCGCACTGCGTTTACGTGACGGACAGCGGCGGCGCCATGAACATGGATGAGTATGCCGCACGGTGCCAAGCCTATGACCGGGTCCTGAAACCCGAAACCCAGCGCGGTGTCCACGCGCACCACAACCTCAGCCTTGGCGTCGCGAACTCGATCGTGGCCGTCCAGAACGGCGCGATCCGGGTCGATGCGAGCCTTGCAGGCATGGGCGCTGGCGCAGGCAATGCTCCGCTTGAGGTGTTCATTGCGGCTGCAGACCGGATGGGCTGGAACCATGGCTGCGATCTGTTCGCTCTGATGGATGCCGCCGAAGATCTTGTGCGACCGCTGCAGGATCGCCCGGTCCGGGTGGACCGCGAGACGCTGACGCTGGGCTATGCCGGGGTCTATTCAAGCTTTCTGCGTCACGCGGAAAAGGCAAGCGCCGACCATGGTGTCGATACCCGCTCCATCCTCGCAGAGGTTGGCCGCCGCAAGATGGTCGGCGGCCAGGAAGACATGATCGTCGATATCGCGCTGGACATGGTGAAGCATGCAAAAGGCTGAGGCGTAAAACTGGCTCAATTTTCGAGCCGCGCGAGTTCCGAATCCCTAGCCCGGAACTCGAAGCTATGGTGGAAACACGCGAATTGAGTCCGCGAGCGGACTTGACGTTGAAAGCCCAAATGTTTTGGACTCCCAGTCCGCTCTCGCGAACAAAGCTGACGTTCCCGCTCCCTAAGCCGCTCGCCCGAACCTGGCATACGTTCAGCCACGGTTTGGGCTTGCGTGAGAACGTTGGAAGGTAGCGTGACCTGGTGCTTGGGAATTCGAACTCGTTCAGTTTTGCCTTTACCTCTTGGCTGGCAAGAACGCCCGGAACATGAACCACGCAAAGGCGAAGACACCCACGCTGAAGACAACGTCACCAGGTACACGCGCCCAGACCAGCGCCTGCATGATGGGGCTATGGATGAATTCCGCCGAACGCGCATAGGCATAGCCATGCTCTACACTGGCATAGGCCTGGAGGATGCCCTGGGGGAGAAGTGACAGTAGGGTCATCATCGCAATGCCGATGTTGAGCGACCAGAAGGCAATCTTGAGCGATTTCTGATTCCACTGCGTCACATCGGTGAGCCCGCGCATGCAGTAGAGCGTCAGGCCCAGTCCGAGCATCCCGTAGACGCCGAACAGGGCAGCATGACCATGGTTGGCAGTCGTGTTGAGCCCCTGCATATAATAGAGCGCGATCGGCGGATTGATCAGGAACCCGAACAACCCCGCACCGACCAGATTCCAGAACAGGACGGCTGAAAAGAACATGAAGGGCCAGTGATACGTCCGCTCCCACTCGGCCTCGTGCTCAACCTTGTGCCGCGTGTAGGCCTCAAAGCCGACTACCAGCAGTGGCACGACTTCAAGCGCAGAAGCCATTGCGCCAACAGCGATCACTGAGGTTGGCGTCCCGGAGAAATACAGGTGGTGGAAGGTACCAAGCACCCCGCCGAACAGAAAGATGATGGTGGCAAACAGCACCATCACGGTTGCGGTGGAGGTCCGCAAGATGCCCATGCGAACGAACAGCAGCGAGATGATGGCGGTAGCGAAGACCTCGAAAATGCCCTCCACCCACAGATGCACAACCCACCAACGCCAATATTCCATGACCGCAATATTGGTGTGCTGACCCCACATAAGCCCGGCACCGTAGAGAAGGCCGATCGCCAGCGCCGATACAAGCACGAGATAGATCAGCGATTTGCTGCCTTTCTCCCGAAGCACGGGCCATAGGGCACGCACCACCAACGCAACCCACAAGAGCAAGCCGATCAGCAAATATATCTGCCAGAACCTGCCAAGATCGACATATTCATAACCCTGATGCCCAAACCAGAAATTGGCCGTCAGGTCGCTGATGAAACGGTGAACCGCCGCCCATTGCCCCGCAAACGAACCGATCACGATGATCAGCAGACTGATGAAAAGGAAATTCACACCAAAGCGCTGAAATTTGGGGTCCCGCCCGGCCAGCATCGGCGCAACATAAAGCCCGGTCGCCAGCCAAGCCGTGGCGATCCACAGGACGGCAAGTTGCGTGTGCCAGGTGCGCGTTATGGCATAGGGCAGATATTCTGCAAACGGCAGGCCATAGAGCCCTTGCCCTTCCACCGCATAATGCGCCGTCACGATTCCCAACAGGACCTGTGTGACGAACAGTGCACAGACCACCCAGAAATATTTTGCGGTCGCTCGCATGGAGGGTGTGATGACCGCGCCGGCAAGAACGTCGGCCGCGGCCATCCCCTGCTCAGGCAGAATATCGCTGCGCCAGACGTCAAACTGCTTGGCGTAATAGCCGATCAATGCGCCCGCAGCTGCCAGAAGGAGGATGACCGAGGCAAGACTCCACAACAAAGTCCCCGTGGTCGGGACATTTCCGACCAGCGGTTCGTGCGGCCAGTTGCTCGTATAGGTGATTGTGTCGCCCGGGCGGTTGGTGGTCGCGCCCCAGGCCGTCCAGAAATAGAAAGCCGAGACTTGCCTTGCCTGTTCGGCATTCAATCGCCCGTGAACGGGGAATGCGTAGTCGCGACGCAACGCCAGCGAAGCGGGATCATTACCCTCATAGAAGCTGACAAAATGGGCCTGCACTTGCCTGATCGCCGCGGCGCGGATGTCGCTGACGGTGATGGCCCTGGTTGCCGGATCATAGTTGTTGGTGCGCATTTCGTCGCGCAGCGCTGCCTTGCGAACAGCTTCAGCTTGCGCGGCCGTCAGGCCCGGGAGTGGTTGGGATAATGCCAGCAGTGCCTCTGCTTCCCGGTGCAACCAGTCGGCGCTCCAATCGGGGGCAAGATAGCTGCCATGCCCCCAGATCGAGCCTTGCTCCATACCGCCAATTGACTGCCAGATATTCTGCCCGGTTTCGATGTCAGCGCGAGTGAACAGTGTTTGTCCACTCGCCGATTTGACTGACTCAGGGATCGGCGGAGCCTGCTGATAGATCTGCTGTCCAAGGAGCAGCAGAATACCAAACATGAGGACCATACCAACGACCAGAATCGTCCAGAGCCGCTTGATGCTGAATGTCGTTCCATAGCTTTCCATGGTCGTTTCCCCGAAGTTCAGAAAAGTCCGTGACTGCCACCGACAGCGGCGAACACTGTCACAACGCCCAAAATGCTCAGCAGCTGATGCAATCGCATCATGTGCGCAAAATCAGCTTCCGGTGTGTTTGATTGTGCCATGCGCCGGTGCAACACCAGCGGCTCCAGCACGAACAGCATCAGCGCAAATACTGCCCATAAAGCCACCATCATATGCATCCACCAGAAATGTGGTTCAGCGAATCGGGTCCACATGTCAGCGCGATGGATCAGCCACAGACCGGTCAACCCGGCAAGTAAGACCCAGATGCGCGCCTGCCATGCAAAGCGCCCCTCGATCTGCTGGAACCGGGACAGGCGATCAGCGGCCGCCTCATTGGCCCGGATTGCAGGCATGACAACCCAGGTGACAAAGCCGACACCGCCGATCCAGAACAGTACCGCGATCACATGGATGGCACGCGCCAGAGCAAAGTCATCCATTGGTCGCCCCCTCGTTCAGGTCAGGACGTTCGCGAAAGAACTCAACCTGCATGCGCATCGCGCAAACAGGCACAACATAATGTGTCGCCTGAGGAGGAATGATGGCCGGAGAATCGGGCGTCACGCGATGTTCAATGCGTGGTTCGGTGAAGATCAGCCGGACCTCGCCATCCAGAACGCGCAGCAGCCCCCATGTGCCCGTCTTGGTGCGGTGATCATTCCGCAGCGCAGCGGGCAAAGTCTGGTCGTCGAAAATGGGGGATGCGGCATAGGGCGCAGACATCAGCCAGCCGCCTTGGCGGAAATCGCGGCGAGCCCGCCACGATCAATCTTTATGCCGGTCAGCAGACTTTCGCCAATGCGCCGCGCCGCATCGCGAAACCGGTTCGCCACTTCCTCGTTCGGCGCGATCCTGGTGAGGGTCGCGTCCCACACTGACTGCCAGCGTGCGAAATGCGCCGCATCGAGTCTGCCAATCGCAATGTGCTTCTTCATCGGATTGCCACTGAAGCGGCCCGATTCCAACATCACCGAAGCCCAGAAATCCTTCATCCGTGCCAGATGGTGCGGCCAATCTATGACCTTTGCGCCAAAGATCGGACCGAGCATCGCATCTGTGCGAACGGCTTCGTAAAATTGCTCCACAACTTGAGAGATGAACGCATCGTCGATGCCGCAAGCCAAGGCATCCGCCATCTTGCGTGCACGTGCCTGCGCGACATGGTCCGCCGCATTCATGGCTTCGACTCGTTTAAGATGCATTTCATATGCATCGTTTAGACGGTTGGCGATCAAATGCAATATCTGATATGCATCTTTTATGAGACTCTCGCTTCAAACCGACTATGCCCTCCGCACTCTTATGTATCTGGCAGTTAAGGACGGTCATCATTCGATCGCTGATATCGCCAGCGCTTATGGCATTTCGAAGAACCACCTGATGAAAGTGGCGCAGCGGCTGACCGCGGAAGGCTTTGTCGATAGCGTGCGTGGCCGAAGCGGCGGCCTCAAGCTCGCGCAGCCGCCTGCCGAGCTGAATGTCGGCGCGATTGTCCGTATCATGGAAGACACGGGCGCGTTCGTTGAGTGTTTTGACGCTGCAACCAACACTTGCGTTGTAACGCCGGTATGTGGGCTACGGCATGCTCTGGCGGGCGCACTTGAAGCCTTTGCGCAGCATCTGGACGGAATCACTGTAGCAGACCTGATTCCGAATCGAGCTGCGTTTAGGCAGCGACTCACATAGAGTTTCGGCTCCAGAGTTGTTAAGAAGTGGCCCGGAAACCGCTGAGTAGCGGCGACTTCCGCAATCATACCGGTCGTTCGCTAGCTCAGAGCGATTCATTGATAGCTGCCCTAGGTTCATGCAGTTCATGGATACAAATACATCAAAGCACGCTTGATGTACTACGATGGCGGAGCAGTGCATGATGATATGGAAGGATCAGCCCAAAGGGCCTTCAACTGCCTTGATCAATCGCGCGCGGATGGCCCGCTTGTCGATCTTTCCATATTGAGTGAGCGGCATTTCGGCGATGATATGGACGCTCTTGGGAGCCTTGTAGGCGGATAGGCGAGCCTTGGCGAACTGGCGAATTTCTTCGGGGTCAGAACCCTCTTCGACAATCACCACGGCAGTGACGGCTTCACCCCAATCTGGGTGGGGGACGCCAACAACCGCAGCTTCCCGAACATTCGGATGCTCGCGCAAGACGCTCTCAACCTCAGTCGAATAAACGTTCATGCCGCCGCTAATGATCATGTCCTTGGCGCGGTCGACAAGAAACAGGTAGCCGTCTTCCAACCGAGCGAGATCTCCAGTCCTCAGCCAGCCGTCCTGCAGCGCTTCCTGGGTCGCGACCGGATCGCGGAAGTATTCGGTGAGCAGGTAGGGCGATCGGACTTCCACTTCGCCCGCGCCGGACTCGTCTGGTCGCAGCCGCAGTTCGACCAGCGGCACTGCACGCCCGCACGAGGCTAGCAGATCAGGGTTGGTGTGATCGTCCTTGCTGAGCGTGGCGATCAAGTTGGGACATTCGGTCTGGCCGTAAATCTGCAGGAAGACCTTGCCGAACTTGCGCAGGCCTTCCTCGAGCCGCTCACGATTGATCGGGGCGGCACCATAAACGATCGTACTGAGGGAGTGATGCGCGTCGCTACCTGCGGCGGGATGATCGAGTAGTCGGTAGAGCATCGTGGGAACCATCATGGTCCAGGTGACGCCCAGATCTCGGCAAAGCTCGAAAAACCGCTGCGGATCGAACCGGTCTTCGATGACGACATGGGCCCCCTGCAGGAAGCCGGCAACCATGTGGTAGCCGGAAGAATGCGGCAACGGGGTCGTGAGCAGCATCACTTCCTCGGAGCGGATATCGAGGCAGTTGATGTGCGAAAAGAGGTTCCAGGCCATCCGGCCATAGCTGTGGCTAACCCCCTTGGGGCGTCCGGTAGTGCCGCCGGTATAGGCGATGATCGCAGTGTCGTCGGCATCTACGGTTCGCGGCTCAAAGGCAATTCGCTCGGCCATTGTGTCGGACCAGTGAGCTTGGTTGGCCGCCAGTGGCTTGCCCGACTCGGCGCCCAGCAGAATCGTGAAAGGATCGCTTTGAAGTCCACTTGCCTTTGGCAGATCGGCATTGGTGATCAGAACCTGGGCGCCGCTGTGCTCGAGGCAATAGCTAAGCTCGGGCACGCCCATCAGTTCATTGAGCGGAACCCTGATCGCGGCGAGCTTGAGGATCGCGAATTCGGCCAAAACATATTCGCAGCCGTTGCGCAGGTGCAATGCCACTGCAACACCCGGACCGACCGCCTGGCTCGCCAGATAGCCAGCAAGGCGATCGGACAGGGCATCGATCTGGGCATAGGTCCAACTTTGCCCGGCAAGCGTGATAGCGGGCCTGCTGGCGTGGCGCTGCAGCGATGCCAGCAACAACTGTGCGGATGTCGGTACCTTAAAGGCGTCGCTCATGGTTTTCCTAATCGATCCCAAAGAGCGGTACGATACTTGGTACTTTAGTACCTGTAAAGTTTGAAGGCAACGGTTGGCAGCGGACTTGGGAGCGGTTATCCCACCCCTGACAACCCTCTGGCGGCGAAACCCTCAATGGCTCCAAGACACAATCAGCAACTCACTTCAGGCTCTGACCGGCAGAAGGAACTGCTCGCCGAACTTGAAGCACTGTTCTTCGCCAGCGGCTTTCGGACGATTACGGTCGATGAAATCGCCGCGCGCCTGAAGTGTTCAAAGCGGACCCTCTATGAGATCGCGCCCAGCAAGCAGGAACTGTTCATCCTGGTCATCGAATCCTGGCTCGGCCGCATTCGCCACCTCGGCTGGCAGGGCGCCCTCAAGCACGATGATCCCGAGCAGCGGGTGATGGCCTATCTTGAGCCTGGCGTTGTTGAGTCCCGGCCGGCCAGTCGGCAGTTCCTCGCCGACCTTCAAAGTTATCGTCCGGCACTTGCGCTCCTCGAAGCGCACCAGGCACAGCGGACGAATGTTCTGATGGAGATCGTGGAGGACGGAATACGCCGAGGCCGATTCAAGCCCTTCCATTCGGCTTTGGTCGCTGAAATCTTCCTGGCCGCCGTTAACCGGATCAACGAGCCTGCGATGCTCGAGCGGTCCGGTGTCGGATTCAGTCAGGCGTTCGACGAGCTGTTTCGCATTCTCACCACAGGGCTTTTTCTGAATCCTGATGATTGATCCGGATCATCGGGCTTGCAGGAACGCGGCGATCTCGGCCACTGCTTCATCAGCCTCGGGAATTCCCGGTAGCAACGGGAAGACATGTGGCGCTTCTTCATAAACTGTGACCTTTACTCTGGTCCCGGCGCACTCGGTCTTCTTTGCATAACGCAGCGTGTCATCGCGCATGACTTCGGTACTGCCGACAATGAACAGACTGTCCGGAAGTTCGAGCGACTCGTCCCAGAACGGGGAAGCTGCAGCCCGGGCCGGATTGGCGCCTTGCAGGTAGTGGAAGATCTTATGGATTACGGCTTGCGGTCCGAACAACGGATCGGCATCTGCGTTGGTCACGTTTGAACGGCCGGTCATTGCAAGATCGGTCAGCACGGACATGCAAACAAGCTTGTCAGGCAAGCGGTGCCCTTCGCGCTTCAGTCGCGCGCACGCGCAAAGGACCAGAGCGCCAGCGGACGAATCGCACATCACAAATACCGGGCCAGTCTCTTGGGCAAGGACCAGGCGAAGCGCCTCGAAGACGTCATCATGGGCTGCGGGAAAAGGGCTCTCGGGCGCAAGTCTGTGCTGCAGCAAGCCGCCCCGCGCAGCGACGGCATCACAGACCCGATCAAGCAGGGCCCGATGAGCATCGCCGCCCGGAAAGCAGAACCCGCCGCCGGGAACGTAGATCAGCAGTGCAGCGCCTTCCTCGCGGCGCAGCTCGAGTGTTGAGAGGCCCAGCTGTCGGCTTTTCGGTCCAGGCCCCACCACATCGAGAGTTGCCAGCATACCGCGCATTTCAACGGGGTCATAGTCGCTGTTGAGCAGGGCGCGGCGGGTCCGGCGTGCCTCATCGTTAAAGGCAAAAAGAGCTTCACTTGGCATCGCTTGACCTCCATACGGTACTAATGTACCTCTGTTAGTACCGCACCGGAATGAGTCGTTCAAGGTGCGGACAAAAAGGGAGGATAGGATGCCGGGGATTGATATCGCAAGTTCGTGCCGTTCGACCGGTTGGCTGACGTCATGCGCGGTCGCGGCGTTGTTCGCATCGCAGCCAGCCTATGCGCAGACAAAGGCTGCGGTACCCGCCGCTGATGCCGAGCAGCCTGGTATTGCGGATATCATTGTCACTGCCCGTAAGCAGTCCGAATCTCTGCAGGACGTGCCGATGTCTATCTCGGCTGTCGCAGGCAAGGATCTTGAAAACGCCGGCTATTCCGAACTCAACGACGTGGCCCGGCTCAGCGGCAACGTGTTCTTTGAAGCGGCCGACCGCTCCAAGCCGCAGATCTACATTCGCGGCGTTGGCACGCGCTCTTATGATGCGGGAAGTGACTCGTCCGTGGGCATATTCGTCGACGGCGTCTACCTTGGGCGCTTCGGCGCAATGGACATGGACTTGATGGAGGTCGAGCGGGTTGAACTGCTGCGCGGCCCGCAGGGCTCGCTTTATGGCCGCAACACCATCGGCGGAGCAATTTCGGTTGTTACCCGCGATCCTTCATCGACCTTCAGGGGCAAGCTTTCGGGTGAACTTGGCACAAGCGACATTGGTGGCGACTGGCTCTATTCTCTGGGCGCATCAGTCAGCGGCCCGCTCGCTGGCGACAATGTCCGTGGATCGCTTTCAGTCGCGCGTCGCTATCGTGCTGGATACCAGCCCGTCAGCATTGCCAATATCCGCGGCGGCAGTGAAGACGCATGGTCGGGCCGGGGCAAGCTGATGTTTAATTTGGGCGACGCCACGCTGCGTCTCTCGGCCGATTACTCGCACCTCGACGGGCCGCCATTGGTGCTGGTCCCCAACCAGTTGGGCGGTGCTGCTGACAATCCCGGCCCTGTGACACCCGGCTTTGTAACTCCAGCCGAACCTGCTGACCCTTATCATTTGTCGATGGACACACTGGGTCAGGGCATCGTCAAGAAGACATATGGGGGCTCAGCCCAACTCAACGTCCCGTTTGGAGCATTCGAGCTGACGTCGATAACGGCTCTGCGCAAACTCAAGCTCAACGAACTCGACGATCTCGACGGAACCACGCTCCCTTTCCAAGTCTACTTGGCCGACGAGGACGGCAAACAATTCTCTCAGGAATTGCGGGTGAACTACAAGGTCGACAATCTCAGTGTTCTGGTCGGCGCCTATTATTCCAAAGAGGATGTCACTCGGACCGAGACCATCAATTTCGGCCCAGCGTCGCTTCTTTCGGCCTTGGTCAGCCCAGCCCCGTTGAAGTGGGATTTCGGGCTGAATCTCGCGTCAAAGTCCAGTGCCTTGTTTGGTCAGATCCAGTGGGAGCCGATCGAGAAACTGTCGCTCACTTTGGGCGGGCGCTACAGCTGGGACGAAAAGAACGTCGTCTTTGATACCAGGTCGACGGTTCCGGGTTTCATCATCTCGAACTTCGTCACACCGATTTCACGTAAGTGGCATTCCTTCGACCCTTCCGTGTCTCTGAGCTACAAGGTCAGTGACGATGTGATGGGCTATGTCTCTTATACCTCGGGCTTCAAGTCGGGTGCATTCCAGTTCATCGCCGTCGCACCGGCGATTGCCCAGCAGGTTGCCAATCCTGAATCTGTGGATTCCTACGAAGCTGGCCTACGCACGACCTTACTCGACCGGCACCTTCGCCTGAATGCCGCCGTCTTCAGTATGAACTATCGCGATCTCCAGCAGCTGCGTCTGGTTCAGTTCGCACCCGGCGTTACCGCTATTTTGACTGCAAATGCCGCGAGCAGCCGGATCAAAGGCTTCGAAATGGAAGGCCGTGCCGTCTTCAACAGCAATTGGTCGCTCGATTTCAGCTATGGTTATCTTGACGCCCAGTTCAAAAATTATGTGTTCAACCCAACGCTCGATTTCAGCGGCAACCGTATGCAACGTGCTCCAAAAAGCACCTTGTCGCTCGGACTCAACTTCGAGGCCAAGACGGGCTTGGGCGATCTCTCGACGCGGCTCGGCTATGCCTATCGCAGCAGCATTTTCTTCGAGGCCGACAACAATGTCGTCGATCCGCAATCGAGCGAAGGCGCACTTGGGCTTTGGGATGCCTCGATCAATTTGAGGCACGGCAGCTGGACG
Source organism: Sphingomonadaceae bacterium (assembly GCA_046348625.1). Classification (GTDB taxonomy): domain Bacteria; phylum Pseudomonadota; class Alphaproteobacteria; order Sphingomonadales; family Sphingomonadaceae; genus Aquisediminimonas. The sequence goes on along the minus strand of JAXMDX010000007.1, from coordinate 70,856 downwards.
TTCGGGATTTGGGGGCGCAATCTATCGGATGAACGTTATCGTCGTCAGGTCCTGAACAGCACGGGCAATGCCCAGCGTGGCATCTGGGCAGAGCCGCGTACCTTTGGGGCACGTGTTTCCTACGACTTCTGAGGTATGCAATGAAACTCGCCACATTTAGCACCGGGCAAGATCCCACTCCCAGAGTTGGCGTTGTGACGGTCCAGGACAGTGCGGTTGTCGATCTGGCTATTGCACTATCACAGGCCGGGTTTGACCCACGCGTGGCTGGCTCAATGCAGGACGTGATCGAAGGCGGAGCGGATGGTCTGGCGATGATCCGCACTGCTATCGACAACTTTGCTGGCGAGCCTTTGCCTATCGGCGAGGTAAAGCTGCATGCGCCGTTACCCCGGCCGGTTCAGATCCGGGACTGCATGTGTTTTGAAGAGCATCTGGTGGGCTCCTCACAGGCGGCAATGCGGCTGTTCGGTCAGAACCAACCATCCGAACGGTCACGCAAGATGCACGAGGTCTTCAAGGTCCGGCCGATCTATTACAAGGCCAACCGCATGGCCGTGATCGGTCCAGACACCGATGTGCATTGGCCGGCCTACTCGAAGGTTATGGACTACGAGCTCGAAATGGGCTGCGTGATCGGCAAGACCGGCCGCGACATTTTGCGCGATGATGCCCGCGCGCACATTTTCGGTTTCATGATTTTCAACGACTTCAGCGCCCGCGACACGCAAGGCATGGAAATGGAAAGCGGGCTCGGCCCGTCCAAGTCCAAGGATTTCGATGGCGCCAATGCGATGGGGCCGTGGATTGTGACGATTGACGAGTTCTATCCTCACAGCGCCGCCATGACCGTTCGCGTCAATGGCGAGGTCCGCTCGGTCGGCAATAGCAGTTCGATGACGGTCATATTCGAGGACTTGATCGCGTTCATCAGCACCTCCGAAACCCTCCACGCCGGTGAGATCCTGGGCTCGGGCACAGTCGGCGGGGGGTGCGGGTTGGAGGCGGGCAAGCTGCTGGCCGACGGTGATGTGATCGAACTCGAAATCGAAGGAATTGGCGTGCTGCGCAACAGGGTGTTCGCAGCCAAACAAAAGGATAACTCATGACTGACAGTCTGACGGCCCGGCTCGACGCTCTGGAGAGCGAACTCACGACCCTGCGCGACAAGGAAGCGATCCGTGAGGTGATCCACCGTTATTGCCGCGGCGCCGATCGCTGCGACCTCGAGGCCTTCAAGGCCTGCTATTGGGAGGACGGCTATGACGATCACGGCTTCTATGGTGGGAACGGTCAAGGGCTCGGCGACTATGTGATCCCGATCCTCAAGCAGGCCGAGGCCAGTATCCATGCCATCACCAACACGATCATCGACCTCAAGGGCAATCGCGCCTTTTGCGAAAGCCAGTGGTCGGTCATCCACCGCCTGAAAAAGCCTAACGGGGACTTTCTCGATTTCTGGCACCAGGGCCGTTACCTCGACATCTTCGAGAAGCGCGGCGGCGAATGGCGGATCCTGTGCCGGACCATTGTCAACGATATGGACCGGCTGTTGCGGACCAAGGACATGCGCTCGGTCATGGGTGAGGGCGCACCTGCCAGCGACAACAACCGCGCGCATCGCGGAGGCCGCAAGCCTAACGATCCTGTTTTCTCAGGCTTCGATCTGCAGAAGCTGGTTCACGACCGTACGCCGATAGAGGACCTCTGGTCGCCGTTCTACGCGCTCGATCAGATCCTCTAAGTCATGCCCGCCAAGGCCGTCTACATCGTCGGCGTGGGCATGACGGCGTTTGGCATTGACCTGACGCGGACGGTCAAGGACCTTACAAAGCAGGCCGTCCATGAGGCGCTTGCAGATGCGAATTGCGCGGCCTCTCAGATTGAGGCCGCGTGGTTTGCCAATACCAGCCAAGGTGCGCTGGAAGGCCAGCACATGATCCGCGGGCAAGCGGCGCTGCGACCGCTCGGGTTCGCCGGGATCCCGATTGCCAATGTCGAAAATGCCTGCGCCAGTGCGGCGACTGCCTTGTTCGAAGCAGCGAACTACTTGAAAGCTGGGGCTGCAGACATTGTGCTGGCGGTCGGAGCAGAAAAGCTCTCTCACCAAGATCGCGGTCGTTCGCTTGGCATATTCGATGCCGGTTGGGACGTGGCGCAGGTGGGGGAGACCCGCAAAGCGCTGCTGGCCCTTGGCGGAATGGATGACGCGGCGCTGCCTCGTCCGGCAGAACGGCGCAGCGTATTCATGGACATCTACGCCGCTTTCGCCCGCCAGCACATGAGGCTTTATGGGTCAACCGCTGAGCAGTTCGCAGCTGTCGCCGCGAAGAACCACGCCCACTCAGTCCACAATGAACGGGCCCAATATCGCCGGTCCTATTCGATCGAGGACGTGCTTGCCGATCGGCCGATTGTCTGGCCGCTCACCCTTCCGATGTGCGCGCCGGTCAGCGACGGTGCCGCCGCAGCAATACTCTGTACGGAAAAAGGTCTGCGCCGGCTGGGTTCGCATGGCCGCGCGATGGCGCTGCGTGCCTGCGTCCTTGGTAGCTCGGTTGAACGGCTTCCTGACGATCTTGAACGGCACATCGGCCGTGTCACTGCCCTCAAGGCATACGAGGCTGCCTCCATTGGAGCAGAAGATATTGATGTGGCCGAGGTCCATGACGCTACTGCCGTGGGCGAAGTCATTCAGGTGGAAAATCTCGGCCTCGCGCCGCGCGGCCTTGGCGGGTTGGCTGCGCTGCGCGGGCATACCGCGCTGGGCGGGCGAACACCGGTCAACCCGTCGGGAGGCCTGGAAAGCAAGGGTCATCCTATCGGCGCTACCGGTCTGGCCCAGGTCTTCGAATTGGTCACCCAGCTTCGCGGCGAAGCCGGAATGCGCCAGGCCGACAATGCACAGATTGCGGTTGCCGAAAATGGCGGCGGTTTGTGGGGCGTCGAAGAGGCGGTTTGCGTAGTATCGGTCATTTCGCGATAGCAACGGTTTCCTGCAGAGGCTCCTCTAGCTTAACCAACGGCAGCACCACAACTTGCATTATGCAAAGCTGCCGTTCCGGAGTGTCGAACGAAGCGGACGTCTCCAGTATTAAATTCGCAACCTCTGCACATTCCATTCGACTTAGCTGGTTTTCAGAGCATTGGTCGCTGTCACCGGCCCCCTGACTCGCGGGGACCGCACGCCCCGGATCGATTGATCTCGGGGCCCTGGGCGGAGCGAGCCAAGGTTCCGGCGATGCGAACGCATCGCTGGAATGCGACGCGTAGGGGGTGGGAGCAGGCAAGGGGCCTGCTCCCACCAGGAGACCACCCATGACCAAGTCCCAAAACGCCAAGGCCGCCAGGCAGCCCACAGCTCCAACTCATACCAAGCGCGATACCGTCCTGGCGCTTCTCGCCCGACCCCATGGCGCAAGCCTCGACGAGATGGTGGCAGCAACCGGCTGGCTGCCGCATACGACCCGGGCCATGTTGACCGGGCTGAAGAAGAAGGGCCACGTGCTTGCAAGCGAGAAGATCGACGGCGTCCGCCGCTATCGTGTTGCCGCCGAGGCCGGACAATGAACATGGTCCCGCTTGATCAGCAGATCGAACGACTGGCGACCCTGTCGGCGGTCGAGCTGCGTGCCGAGTGGCGGCGGGCCTACCGCGCGCCTCCGCCGCACCTGACCACCGACCTGCTCGTGCGTGGCATCGCGTGGCAGCTGCAGGTCAAGATGTCCGGCGGCCTGTCCCGCTTGGCCGAACGGACCCTCGACCAACGCGCAGGACTGGGGCCACAAAAACGCGCGCTCGATCCGTCGCGCCTCAAGCCCGGGACCCGGCTGGTGCGGCGCTGGCAGGATGTGACCTACGACGTGCTGGTGACCGAAGACGGGTATCTCTTCAAGGAGAAGGTCTTCGGCTCACTCAGTGCCATTGCAGAAGCGATCACCGGTACCCGCTGGTCGGGCCCGCGCTTCTTTGGCCTGGCGGACCGGGGGAGGGTGGGCCATGGCCGCAAGCGCTGAACGGCCGCTTCGCTGCGCAGTCTATACGAGGAAGTCGAGCGAGGAGGGACTCGACCAGGAGTTCAACAGCCTCGATGCCCAGCGCGAGGCGTGCACCGCCTATGTCATGAGCCAGCGCCATGAGGGCTGGACACTGGTCCCAGAGATCTATGATGACGGTGGATACTCGGGCGGAAGCATGGACCGCCCGGGTCTCCAGCATCTCCTAGCCGATGTCGAGGCTGGCCGCGTCAACGTGATCGTCGTCTACAAGGTGGACCGGCTGACCCGTAGCCTTGCCGACTTTGCCAAGATGGTCGAGATCCTTGATGCTGCTGGCGCAAGCTTTGTCTCGATCACGCAGGCGTTCAACACGACGACCAGTATGGGGCGGCTGACCCTCAATGTGCTGCTCTCCTTTGCCCAGTTCGAACGCGAGGTCACGGGCGAGCGGATCCGCGACAAGATCGCGGCCTCCAAGAAGAAGGGCATGTGGATGGGTGGCACGGTGCCGATTGGCTATCAGCCGGTTGATCGCAAGCTGGTGATTGTCGAGGAAGAAGCCGACCTCATCCGCATGGCCATGAGGCGCTATGTCGAACTGCGCTCAGTGAGGCTGGTGGCCTATGAACTCAACCGCGCAGGGCTTCGGACCCGCGCAACCATGCAATCTGATGGCAGCATCAGGGGCGGGGTGCCCTTTGGACGCGGCGGCCTGCGTCACCTGTTGAAGAACCCGCTCTACATGGGTGACGTGGTGCACAAGGGAAGCAGGCATCAAGGCGTACACGAACCGATTGTCAGCAAGGCACTGTTCGACCATGTCCAGCAGGTCCTGGCCGAAGAGACCCGCGACAAGCTGCATGGCACGAGAGCCAAGCGCCCCAGCCTGTTAAGCGGGCTCATGCGCGACGGTTATGGCCGGGCCATGGTCCCGAGCCATGCCAAGAGACGTGGTCTGCACTATGTCTATTATATCACGCACCCCAGCCACATCGCTGTTGGCGATCCGCCGGCATGGCGCATGCCCGCCCATGACCTGGAGCAGGGCATCATCAACCTCGTCGCCTGCTGGCTTGGCAATCGCAGCGCCATCGCAGTGGCGCTGGCCGATCACATGGGACCGGAAGCCATAGTAGGAAGGCAGGATGTCGCGGGCAAAGTCGCCAAGGCCTTGAGGACAGCAACCCTGAGCGAGCAGCGCGGGATACTGCTCGACTGGGTCGAGCGGATCGATCTTGCCGACAGGATCATGACGGTCACCATCAAGGTCGCCGATGGATGCACTCACGTCCTCGAAGCAAGGCACCACAAGCTTAGACGCGGCAATGACGTGACGCTGCACATCGCGCCCGACACCAATGGCGCGGACCATGTTCGTGACGAGCCGCTTGTTGCCTTTATCGCCGATGCACGGGCCGCGCGTCAGGCGGTCCTGCAGAGTCCGGATCGCCCGCTGGATGCCATTGCGAGCTCACTGGGTGTTGGCGAGGCCAGGCTCAAGCGCATGATCCGGATCAGCTATCTCGCGCCTTCGATCGTCGAAGCCATAGTTGATGGCACACAGCCAAATGACCTGACGGTTGCAAGGCTCAACACCATCACGAACCTCCCACTCGCTTGGAACGCCCAGAAGGCCTTGTTCGGTATCGCCTGAGGGCGATCGGCTCTCCCTCCGCACAGCGGCAACGCATCTGAATCAGTGAATACCGGCATTCGAGATAATGCCGAGCTCAGGCCGGGTCTTCGAACGGAGAATGGTCTCTGATTTTTACGAGGCGCGAGGGGCACCCGAAACCCCGCGGAAAGGCGCCATTCGTGCGGCCATTCCCGACAATGTCATTCTATATCAATGAGATAGGAGTGGGTGGTGGAGCTGAGCGGGATCGAACCGCTGACCTCGTCATTGCGAACGACGCGCTCTCCCAACTGAGCTACAGCCCCGCATCCGGGAAAGCGCCTTTAGCGCTGACTTTTCGTCAAGGCAATGGGCTTGCCACGCGAAGGTTTCACCCTAGAACCTCACTGTGTGAGTCGCCCTGAAACGGGGCAGACCCCTGAAAGAGGATCCCCCTGAAATGGCCCGTGCCTGGTATTTTACAGCCTATCCCAAAGGTTTGCCCACTCTTGACCATGTTGCCCTTCAAGAGTTGCCCGATCAGCCCCTGGCAGATGGTCAAGTCCGCGTGCGTAATGAATATTTGTCTGTCGACCCTTACATGCGCGGCCGGATGACGAACCTAGCGTCCTATGTGGAAGGCTTTGCGATCGGAGAACCCATGACCGGCGGCGCCGTTGGCGAAGTCATCGAAAGCAAGGCCGAGGGCTTTGCCGTGGGCGACAAGGTCATGCACATGAATGGCTGGCGTGACGAGGCGGTTGTCGACACGCAGCCAGGTCCGGGCGGGATGGGAACGCAGAAGCTGCCGCCGATGAATGTGCCGATCCAGGCCTGGCTCCACAATCTGGGGCTGACCGGTGCCACAGCCTATTTCGGCCTGCTGAAGACAGCAGACGCAAAGCCTGGCGACATCGTGTTCGTCTCGGCTGCCGCTGGCGCTGTCGGCTCGGCCGTTGTCCAGATTGCAAAGAAGAAGGGCATGACAGTGATCGGGTCTGCCGGGGGTCCCGATAAATGTGCCTGGGTCAGGGAACTGGGTGCGGATGCCTGCATCGACTACAAAGCTGGTCCTGTGCTGCCGCAGCTCGCCGCCGCCGCCCCGGATGGCATTGATGTCTATTTCGACAATGTTGGCGGAGACCATCTCGACGCGGCCTTTGCGGTTGCCCGGAATTTCGCGCGGTTCGCCATTTGCGGCATGATCGATCGCTACAATGACGCAGAAGGAGGGGTGGAATTCAAATATCTGATCCGAACCATTCCGGCGCGCATCCGCATGCAGGGATTCATCTTTACCGACTATGCCGAACACATGATGGAATTCCTTGGAGAAATGGGGCCTTGGGTCATGAACGGCGATATCAAGATGCGCGAAACGGTGCATCAGGGGATCGGTTCTGCCTTTGATGCGTTTCTTGGACTCTTCTCGGGCGGCAACACTGGAAAAATGCTCGTGAAGCTGTAAAGGCGCGCTGCATGACAGCAGCGATCATTGATGGAAAAGAATTCGCCGCCGGGCTTCGCGTTCGGGTGGGCGAGGGTGTGCAGGCTTTCAAGGCGGAAACAGGGTCTGTCCCCGGCCTTGCTGTGGTGCTTGTGGGGGACGATCCGGCGAGTGCCGTCTATGTCCGCAACAAGGGCAAGCAGACAATTGAGGCTGGCATGAACAGCTTCGAACACAAGCTGCCGGCAGACACGACACAAGCCGATCTGATTGCGCTGGTCGAGCGATTGAATGCCGATGACTCGGTGGACGGAATTCTGGTGCAGCTTCCGCTGCCTGGCCATCTCGACGAACTCGCCGTCGTCAGTGCGATCAATCCGGACAAGGATGTTGACGGATTGCACGTCGTCAGCGCGGGACGGCTGGCGTCCGGTCTGCCCGGGCTGGTCAGCTGCACTCCGCTTGGCTGCATGATGCTGATTCGCGATACTCTGAACGGCGACCTTGCGGGCAAGGAAGCGGTCGTGATCGGCCGCTCGATCCTGGTGGGGAAGCCGGTTGCACAATTGCTCCTTGCCGCCAATTGCACGGTCACGATGGCGCACAGCCGGACAAGGGACCTGGCCGATGTCGTGCGTCGCGCAGATATTGTCGTTGCTGCTGTGGGTCGGCCAGAAATGGTCAAGGCCGACTGGGTCAAGCCGGGCGCCTGCGTGATCGATGTCGGGATCAACCGGGTTCCAGCCGCTGATGGCAAGACGCGGCTGGTGGGTGACGTTGATACTGCGGGGGTGTCTACCGTCGCCGGGTCGATCACCCCTGTGCCGGGTGGTGTCGGCCCGATGACAATTGCCTGCCTTCTGCACAATACGCTGCAGGCTGCCCGGATGAGGCGCGGCATGCCGCAGGACCGGAGATTTTGAGCGAGCTGTTCATTTCGGCCTTGGTGACCTTTTTCGTGGTCATCGACCCGCCGGGGTGTGCACCGATATTCGCGAGCCTGACCGCGGGGACTCCGGCATCGCACCGCCGGGCAATGGCGCTGCGCTCAATCGCGACGGCCGGGCTGATCCTTCTGCTGTTTGGCGCATTCGGTGAACAGTTTCTGGGCTCGATGGGCATCAGCCTTGACGCGTTTCGGATCGCGGGAGGCATCATGCTTTTCATGATCGCCATCGAAATGGTTTTTGAAAAACGCACCGAGCGGCGGGAAAACCGGGCCGAAGACATCAAGGCCCATCCGGAGCATGAAGACATTTCGATCTTCCCGATGGCCATTCCGATGATTGCCGGACCGGGGTCGATCGCTTCGGTGATGCTGATGTCGGCGCGCAGCAAGGGGATTGAAGAGAGCCTGACTGTGCTTGCGGCCTTGGCTGTCGTGCTGGGCGTTACGCTGGCTTCCCTGCTGGCAGCCGGCCCGCTGATGAAAGCGCTTGGCTACAAGGTCGAAGCGATGATCACGCGGATTCTCGGGGTGGTCCTGGCCGCACTTGCCGCGCAGTTCATCATCGACGGGATCAAGGCAAGCTTCCAATAGAAAAGGGCGCGGCGCCCCGAAGGATGCCGCGCCCTTATCGGGATGTCGGGATTACTGGCTTGGAACCAGATTGACCGCAGCGAACTTGCCGCGCTGATCGACTTCGATATCGAATTCGAGCCGGTCGCCCTCGTTCAGGCCACGCAGGCCCGCACGCTCGACTGCCGAAATATGAACAAATGCATCGGGCTGGCCATCATCGCGCTGGACGAAACCAAAGCCTTTCATGGCGTTGAAGAACTTGACGGTACCAGTCGCCTTTTCACCCGTCAGCTGGCGCTGCGGGCCACGGCCACCGCCGCCACGATCGCCACCAAAGCCGCCACTCCGTTCGGGGCGCGGTTCGCGAGGACGATCTTCGACGGGCATTGGCTCCCCATCGATCTTCAGTTCGGTCGCTGAAATCTTGCCGCCACGGTCGACAAGGGTAAAGCCAAGCGGCTGCCCTTCGGCGAGACCGGTCAAACCGGCTTGCTCGACCGCCGAGATATGGACGAACACGTCCTCGCCGCCGTCATCGCGCACGATGAAGCCGAAGCCCTTCTGGCCGTTGAAGAATTTTACGACACCGGTGCCTTCACCGACGACCTGGGCAGGCATCGACGTGCGCGGCGCACCGCCGCCACGAAACCCGCCGCCGCCGCCGCCGCCGCCAAAGCGATCTCCACCGCCTCCGAAGCGATCACCGCCGCCACCTCCGCCGAAACGGTCATTGCCAGCGGCATATCCACCAAAATTGTCGTCGCCGAAGCTATCGCGCTTGTCCCTGCCGCGCCCGCCGCGCTCACCGCGACGCCCTTTATCAAAACTCATGCCCTGTATGACTTTCCCGAATTCATCGCCCTTAGGTCCAAAGAACCAAAGCACCGGGCGATGGTGCTCATGGTATTCGGCGCAGAACCATTACGCACCTTTGATTCGCAATAGCCTAAAAATTGGAATTGGGCGAGCGATTTTGACTCTCTGCTTCAGTCGCGATTCTTGTGGACGTTACAGCAGGCTAGATGAAGAGCGTCTCCGGATCTTTCATTGCCTCTCGCTTCTGCGCACTGACAAGGCTGAGGATCGTTCGAACCAGCGACCAAATGCCGATCCCGAGGAGGATCAGGAAGCCGATGCCGACCAGAAGTGTAACGATACCGATCAGGGATCCGATCACGCCAATCCAGAAGGTGCGGATCAGATAGGTGTAGTGCGTGGCTTCCCAGGGCTGGTGCGGCTCGGCTTTCCAGACGTAACAGAGCACCACGCCGACAAGGGCCGAAATGCCCGTGATACAACTCGCCAGGTACAGGAGTGCGATGATTGTCGGGCGATTGAATTCAAAGCCGCTCGGGCCGGGGGTCGCATCTGGTCGATATGTCGGTTCAGTCATGGCAAGGCCTCCCGGTCCGGTTCCCGATCTTAGCCGACTTGCAGGAATTGCCAAGACTATGGCAAGGCTGCGGTCATGACAGACATCATTGGCCTTTTTGCCGATCCGGGAATCTGGTTGGCCCTCCTTACCCTCATCGTTCTGGAGGTGGTCCTCGGCGTCGACAATCTTGTCTTCGTGGCCATTCTTTCGAACAAGCTTCCGCCCGAACAGCAACAGCGAGCGCGACGGATCGGTCTGGGCCTAGCACTCGCGATGCGGCTAGTCCTGCTTGGCGCTATCGCCTGGATCGTGAGCCTCACTGCGCCGATCTTCGACCTTGGCCTCGCAGGACCGCTGGGCGAACATGGCGAACCGACGTTTGAAACCGCGCTTAGCGGGCGTGACCTGATCCTGATTGCAGGGGGGCTTTTCCTTTTGTGGAAGGCCACCAAGGAAATCCACCATGCCATGGACCCTGAGCCAAGTGGCGAAATGCTTGACAAGAAGGGCCATGCCGCTGTGGGTTTCGGGGCGACGATTGCCCAGATTGCTGTGCTCAACCTTGTCTTTTCGATCGACTCCATCCTGACGGCCATCGGCATGACCAGCCAGATTCCTGTGATGGCAGTTGCCATTGTTGTGACGGTCGGCATCATGCTGATTGCGTCGGATCCCCTTGCCAGCTTCATTGGCAAGAATCCGACCGTCGTGATGCTGGCGCTCGCTTTCCTGATGATGATCGGCGCTGTGCTCATTGCCGACGGATTTGGCGTTCATGTTCCCAAGGGCTATGTCTACACGGCAATGGGCTTTTCGGTTCTTGTCGAGCTGCTCAACATCATGGCGCGGGATGCACGGCAACGCAAAGCGGCGCAGCGGAAAGAACAGGCCCAATGACGATCCATTTCCACGAAGAAGACTTGCCGGCGGGGGTTCTTGCCGAAGGGCCCGTTGCAGTCGATACCGAAACCATGGGCCTGCAGCCGGGCCGCGATCGCCTCTGCCTCGTGCAGATTTCCGATGGCGGGGGAGACGAGCACCTGGTCCGCTTTGGCCCCGAAAGTGACTATTCCGCGCCCAATCTCAAGGCGGTTCTTGCGGACCCGGCACGCATCAAGCTGTATCACTTCGCCCGTTTCGACCTCGCCTCCATTCATGCCTATCTCGGCGTGATGGCGGCACCGGTCTATTGCACCAAGATCGCCTCGCGGCTGGTGCGGACCTATACCGATCGGCATGGACTGAAGGACCTGGTCAAGGAACTCCTTGGCGTAGAGCTTTCCAAACAGCAGCAATCCTCGGATTGGGGCGCGCCTGTCATCTCGGATGCACAACGGGAGTATGCAGCGTCCGACGTCCGCTATCTTCACCGCATGAAGACCCAGCTTGATGCGCGCATGCTGCGTGAGGGGCGCATGGAGCTGGCCCAGTCATGCTTCGATTTCCTGCCGACGCGGGCATTGCTGGATCTTGAAGGCTGGCCGGAGGTCGATATCTTCGCCCATGCATGAGACGGCCGTGTCACAGCGCTCTGCGCTTCAGCAATGGGCTGCGCCCGGCGGTCGCCATGACAGGCTCATCGCCATTGCGCGCGTGGCGCTGCCCTCGGTGATTGGCGTGCTCGCAGCGGGCTTTGTCTTTGCGCCGCTCGCCATGCGAGGCGATGTCAGTTTTGTCCTTGCCAAGGATACGGTCGCCATTGCCAAGGAACGCATGCGCGTGACCGCGGCCACCTATCGCGGAGAAGACGGAAAAGGGCAGCCCTTCCAGTTGACTGCAGGGTCTGCAGTTCAGGCAACCTCGCGCGATCCCGTTGTGAAGCTCAGTGATCTGACCGCTACAATCCTGCTCAAAGATGGCCCTGCCTCGCTTCACGCCGATGCGGGTCGTTATGACATGGATCGCGAAATCGTGTCCGTGATCGGACCGGTCCTCTTCACATCCTCAGGCGGATATCGGCTGCAGACCCGTGATGTCGCAGTTGGCCTCAAGACACGAAAGCTTGCAAGCGGTGGACCGGTCGACGGCCAAATGCCGCTCGGAAATTTCAGTGCCGATCGTATCGAGGCAGACCTGGGCGAACACACGGTCGTCCTGCAGGGGCGCGCACACTTGCATATCGTGCAGGGCCACGTCAGATAGCCCTTATGCGCAACGCTCTCTTTCTCGCCCTCGCCCTTCCATTGGTGGCCGGCCCGGCAACGGGACAGGCCCTCAAAGGGCACAACACAAACGCGCCTGTGGATGTGGAAGCTGACCGAATCGAAGTCCAGGATCGCGCAGATCGCGCCATTTTTGTCGGCAATGTGCGAGTCAGTCAGGCCGATATGACTCTGGCATCAGCACGGCTGACCGTGGCCTATGCCAATGGCGCTACGTCGGGCGTCCAGATTGATCGGCTCGATGCCACGGGCGGTGTCACGATACACAAGGGTGATCAGACAGCTCAGGGTAGCACGGCCATCTATGATCTGCCGCGACGGCTGATCACAATGGTCGGTGGAGTCACGCTGACGCAAGGCGGTAACAGGGTGAGCGGCGGCCGCATGGTGATCGACCTTAATTCGGGCAGAGCCGTGGTCGACGGCAGTTCCATCGGTGCGCCCGGGACGCAGGGTGGCAGCGGTGGTCGCGTGACGGGACGTTTCACGGTCAAGAAAGCGCAATAGCCTGGACATTGGCATTCGCTCGCATTTTTGCCATGCAATAATCTTGCCAATTCAAAAAAATTAGCCTTTGATAAACCATTGCCATGCCAGCACGGTCGCAGGAGTGCCGATGAACGACGTATCCACGCTTGACGCCCTTGCGGCCGATCCTGTTGTGACGACAAACGGACTGTCGGTCGTGTCGATCGCCAAATCCTATGACAAGCGCGTCGTGCTTTCGGATGTTTCGCTGTCTGTCGGGCGCGGAGAAGTCGTAGGCCTGCTTGGTCCCAATGGCGCGGGCAAGACCACCTGCTTCTATTCGATCATGGGTCTTGTGAAGCCGGATTCGGGCCGCATCATGCTTGATGGCGCAGACATTACCGGCCTTCCCATGTATCGCCGCGCGATCCTGGGCCTCGGCTATCTGCCGCAGGAAACGTCAATCTTTCGCGGGCTTACGGTCGAACAGAATATCAGTGCCGTGCTCGAACTGGCAGAACCTGACAAGGCCCAGCGTGCCGAGCGACTGGAATTCCTGCTTGAGGAATTCGGCCTGGCGAAGCTTCGCGGCGCATCGGCGATGGCGCTTTCCGGAGGCGAACGTCGCCGTTGCGAAATTGCGCGTGCCCTTGCCGCAACGCCGTCGATCATGCTGCTCGACGAACCCTTTGCGGGCATTGATCCGATTTCCATTGCCGATATCCGCGACCTCGTGAAGGATCTGAAACAGCGGCAGATCGGGGTGCTGATTACCGATCACAATGTCCGCGAAACGCTCGACATCGTGGATCGCGCCTGCATCATTTACGATGGGCGCGTCTTGTTCTCCGGAAGCCCGCAAGAGTTGGTCGCAGACGAAAACGTCCGCCGACTCTATCTCGGTGAGGGCTTCAGTCTCTAGCCATGGCATTGGGGCCCCGCCTTGACCTGAGGCAAAGCCAGTCACTGGTCATGACGCCACAATTGCAGCAGGCGATCCGCCTGCTTGCGCTTTCCAATCTGGAGGTCGAAGCCTTCATCGCCGAAGAAGTTGAAAAGAACCCCTTGCTCGATGCCGAGCGCGATGAAGTGACCGCGCCCGAACCCGATCTGCCAAGCGAGGATCGCAGCACGCAATCAGACGCTCTGCTCGATCCGACCCCCGGCGACGCAGACTCGGCCCTTGATGTCGATATGACTGCCGAGACCTTTCATCACGACAGCATCGCTGATGGCGGTCCCGGCATGGATGGCCAGCTTGGCATCACGGGCGGTTCCGAAGGGGGCTTCGAGGATGGCCCGGATTTCGATGCCATGGCGGCTGATGCCCCGTCGTTGCGCGATCATCTCCTGGCGCAGGCCGGACTGGCCTTTGATCCGCAGGATCTGCTCATCGCGAGCCACCTGATCGATCAGGTGGACGAGGCTGGCTATCTGGCAATGTCCCTGCTCGATCTGGCGAACCGGCTCGGGGTGGCCTTGTCCCGTATCGAGCAGGTCCTCCAGACCATCCAGACGTTTGATCCGACAGGTGTCGGGGCGCGCTCGCTTGGCGAATGCCTTGCACTCCAGGCGAAGGAAGCCGATCGCTATGATCCGGCGATGGCCCGTCTGCTCGACAATCTGGATCTTCTTGCCGAGGGTCGCCTAGCGCAACTGCAGCGCATGTGCGGCGTCGATGCGGAAGACATGGCGGACATGATCAAGGAGTTGCGCAATTACGATCCAAAGCCAGGGCTGAAATTCGGCTCCAGCCCGATTGAAGCCGTCACACCTGACATCTTTGTCGCACGCAAGGGCAAGGGATGGGCCGTCGAGATCAACAGCGCGACCTTGCCGCGTCTCTTGATCAACCGGAGTTATTATGCCGAGATTGCCAGCGGCGCGCAGGACAAGGCGTCAAAGGCCTGGCTGAGCGAGTGCCTGCAGAGCGCCAACTGGCTGGTGCGCGCGCTGGACCAGCGCCAGCGGACAATCGTCAAGGTCGCGAGCGAAATTGTAAAGCAGCAGGAGGCCTTCTTCAATGAGGGCGTCTCCCAGTTGCGTCCGCTGACGCTGCGCGCTGTGGCGGAAGCGATCGGCATGCATGAATCCACAATCAGCCGCGTGACCTCGAACAAATATCTGTCCTGCGCGCGCGGCCTGTTCGAACTGAAATATTTCTTCACGAGCGGGATTGCGGCTGCAGATGGTGGGGAGGCGGTTTCGGCAGAAGCGGTCAAGAGCGCGATCCGCACCCTGATCAACGCCGAAAGCCCGAAAGCGATCCTGTCCGACGATACCCTGGTCGAAATGCTCAACGAAAAGGGCTTCGACATTGCCCGCCGGACGGTCGCGAAATATCGCGAGGCGATGGGCATCGGGTCTTCGGTTCAGCGCCGCCGCCAGAAGGCTATTGAGGCACAGGCTGCGTGATTGGCTGGATTTGCTTTCGGAAAGCGGTAAACACGGTTTGATGTCCTTACAGTCCTTGCGCGCGCTGCGCTTCACCCTTGCCTTCCTTGCCACGCTTGGTCTCGTCGCCCCATCCTGGGGTGCGCGCAATGCCGCAAGACCAACAGCCAAGCGGGCCGCTCCAGCGCCAGCGGTTTCAACCGAGCGGCCGACGCCCTGGCTCTACAAGGGCAGCGACATACCGCCCGACCCGAACTGGCTTTTCGGAACCTTGCCCAATGGCGTCCGCTATGCGGTGCGCCGAAGCGGCGTCCCGCCGCGGCAGGTTTCGGTCCGCGTCGACATTGAGGCCGGATCGCTCATGGAACGCGAGACAGAGCGCGGCTTTGCCCATTTCATGGAGCATCTGAGCTTCCGCGGCTCCCGCTACATTGCAGACGGTGAAGCGATCAAGACGTGGCAGCGGCTTGGGGCAACGTTCGGCAGCGACACCAATGCCAACACAACCTTGACGCAGACCGTCTACAAGCTTGACCTGCCGGGGGCGACACGATCCGGCCTTGAAGAGAGTATCAAGATTCTGTCGGGCATGATGATGGCGCCCGAGATTTCGGAAAAGGGCGTGGAGACTGAGCGCCGCACCGTGCTCGCCGAAGCCCGGGAGCGCCTTGGCGCTGGAATGCGGATCAGCGACGCAACGACGGCCCTGTTCTTTGCGGGTCAGCCGCTTGCCAATCGCCAGCCGATCGGCACGACTGAAACGCTCAATGCCGCAACGCCTCAGGCCATTCGGGCCTTCCATGACCGCTGGTATCGCCCGGAACGGGCAGTGGTCGTGATTTCCGGGGACGGCGATCCCCTGGTTTTCGAAGATCTTGTCATCAAGTATTTTTCCGACTGGAAGGGCATTGGCCCATCCTTGCCGGACCCGGATTTCGGTCGCCCGACCGAGGGCAAGCCCATTGCCAAGGCGATCACCGAGCCCGGTGCGCCGCTTGTTGTGAATATGGCCTGGTTGCGTCCGTGGTTTCAGAAGAACGACACAATCGTGTACAATCAGGGGCGTCTGGTTGATCTCGTGGCGCTTCGCCTCATCAACCGCCGGCTGGAAGAACGCGCCCGTGCAGGGGGAAGCTTCCTGCAGGCGCAAGTCGATCAGGACGATGTCGCGCGCTCTGTCGATGGTACATTTGTGCAGATTGCCCCCCTTGGCAATGACTGGCAGGCGGCACTACGCGATGTGCGGGCCGTGATTGCCGATGCGTTGACCAACCCAAGCTCGCAGGCGGACATCGATCGCGAAGCCAATGAATTCTTTGCGTCGCTTCAGGTCGGTGTCGAGACGCAGCGTGCGGAGGCAGCAGCCAAGCAGGCCGATGATTTGATCGAAGCTGTCAATATTCGCGAGACCGTGGCGACAGCGCAGGTCGCGCTTGATGTGTTCAGCGGAATCAAGGACGGCATTTCGCCGGAGAAGATTCTTGCTTCGACACGCAAGCTGTTCACGGGCATTGGTCCGCGCGCCTTGCTGACGAGCCCTGTTCCCCTTGAAAAGGCAGAAACCGAACTCGCGGCGGCGATCACGGCCCCGGTTTCGGCCATGGCATCGACCGGCAGCGGAACGCCCGTCAGCTTTGATCAGCTTCCCAGTCTGGGCACGCCCGGCAAGGTCAAGAAGCGGGTCGCGATCCCCGTCCCACAGATTGATGTCGAGCAGGTGACCTTTGCCAATGGGGTCAAGTTGCTCGTTTCTCCCAATCCGTCCGAACAGGGCAAGGTCTATGTCAATGTCCGCTTCGGGGACGGGATGAAAGCGCTGCCTGCCAATCGTCAGACGCCAGCCTGGGCCGCCCCCGCCGCGCTTGTCGCGGGGGGTATTGGCCCGTTTGATCAGAATGCACTGGATCGTCTGACGAGCGGGCGAAAGATCAACATGGGCTTCGATATTGCCGATGACGCATTCCAGTTCCGTGCCCAGACGAGGGCATCGGATCTGACGGATCAATTGCGACTGATGGCGGCGGCCATCACCATGCCCCGGTGGGATCCGGCCCCGGTGCTGCGGGCACGCAATTCATTCCTGACGGGCTATGACACACTTGAATCCTCTCCGGGCTCGGTGCTCGGGCGCGATCTTGGCGGCTTTCTGCGCGGCGGTGATGCCCGCTGGTCGACGCCGACCCGAGCCGATGTCGAAGCCCTGACACCAGAAACCTTCCGCGCCTTCTGGGAGCCCCTTTTGAAGACCGGGCCCATCGAAGTCATGATCTTCGGGGATATTTCGGCCGATGAGGCCGTTGCCGCAACCGCAGCGAGCTTTGGTGCACTGAAGAAGAGGCCGGCGAAGCGGGTGTCTTTGGGGCAGGCCTCTCCGGCGAGCGTCGCGCCCACTCCGGTTCCAATCGTTCGTACGCACAAGGGCCCGAAAGAGCAGGCCGCGGCTGTCCTTGCCTGGCCGCTCGGTGGCGGGCTCGGCAGCATTTACGAAGCGAGGAAACTCGAAATTCTGGCGCAGATCTTCAATGACCGCATGTTCACCCAACTCCGTGAAGAAGAGGGCGCAAGTTACAGCCCGAATGTCGATTCAAGCTGGCCCACCGGGCTCGAGAGCGGCGGCAGCTTCATCGTGACTTCGCAGCTCAAACCGGAGGGGTTTGAACGCTTCTTCGCAATTTCGAGAGGGATTGCGGCCGACCTTGCCGCCCATCCGGTTTCTGCAGACGAGCTTGCCCGGGTGATCAATCCGCTTCATGAATCGATCAATCGGGCATCGAGCGGGAATTCCTTCTGGCTGGGCCAGTTGACGGGAGCCACGCGCGATCCGCGAAAAATAACTGCGCTCCAGTCGCTGGTCACCGATTACCTCAAGATTACGCCGGCGGAACTGCAGCAGGCGGCAAGCAAGTGGCTCGTCCCCGAAAAGTCATTCCAGCTGGAAGTGCGCCCGGAATAGTTCAGCGGGCGGGTGTCCAGCTCTTGGAACGGCAGAACAGGCCGAGACAGCCCTTCACCTCGAGCGTGCCATCCCGCATGAGCGTGAGGTAGGAACGATAGGACTTGCCGGCGCGCGGATCATAGGCGGTGCCTTCCCAGTTTCTCCCTGCGTCGCGGAATCCTGTGAGGATCGGGAGGCCCTGGATCGGCCGGTTCCGCAGCGACGGATCAGGATTGTTGATATCGCGAGGGGGTCCGTTGGGATTGGGTTTGAGGATGCGCGCAATCCTGCCGCAAAGCGCCGCGCCGCAGGGCCCGATCTCGACGATGCTGTCCTTTTCCGTGGTCACCCAAAGACCTGTAACCGACGCGGCAGCCTGGGCAGGTGCGGCGGAGATCAGGCTGAGCAGAATTGCAGCAGGAATTGTACGCAACATGGGAATCCTCTCTTGGCTTACACTCATGTAAGTGCAATGATTGCGCCATGAAGCCAATCCCCTTTTTCGCCGCCGCCAGCCTGCTGGCCTTTGTTCAACCGGCCCTTGCCGATACGATCCGGGTGGAGCCCGGTGCCGATGCGCAATCGCGTTTGCAGTCTGCGCTGATCGACGCAAAGCCGGGCGATATCGTGGAAATCGCCGCTGGACGGTATGACCTGACCGACGGGCTTTCACTCGATGTTGACCGCGTGACGGTCAAAGGCGCGGGCCCTGCTGCCACGATCCTCAGCTTCAAGGGACAGAAGGGCGCGGGCGAAGGCCTGCTGGTGACGGCGGATGATGTCGTCCTGCAAGGTTTTGCCGTGGAGGATTCCCGCGGCGACGGAATAAAGTCCAAGGCCGCGAACCGCATCGTCTATCACGACCTGAGGGTCGAATGGACAGGCGGCCCGAAGGCCAGCAATGGCGCCTATGGCGTCTACCCGGTCGAATCCAGTGACGTCCTGATCGACAAGGTGACCGTCAAGGGGGCATCCGACGCCGGCATCTATGTCGGTCAGTCGAAGAACATCATCGTGCGCAATTCGCTCGCCATGTTCAATGTTGCAGGAATCGAGATCGAGAATTGTTACGGCGCTGACGTCTATCAGAATGTCGCCACCCACAATGCGGGGGGCATTCTGGTGTTCGACTTGCCGAACCTGCCGCAAAAGGGCGGTCATTCGGTTCGGATCTTCTCGAACCGGTCCGAACGGAACGACACGCCCAACTTTGCGCCAAAGGGCAATATCGTCGCCGGGGTGCCGAACGGGACCGGAGTCATCATCATGGCCAATCGGGATGTCCATGTGTTCAACAACATCCTGGGCGAGAACGGCAGCACCAACATCTTTATCGTCGGATATCGCAACAGCTTTACCGATACAGGGTATAATCCGCTTCCGGCCAATGTGGTGATCGGCGGCAACACGCATGGTCGCGCAGGCTATGCGCCTGGGCCGCAATTCGAAGGCGGTGCCGAAATGCTTGCAGCAATGGGCAGCGTTCCCCCGATTGTCTGGGACGGGACAGGCAGCAACATCCGGGTGACGGACAAGGTGCCTACGCTTTCCCTCGGGTTGACCGATCCCAAGGCACGCGCCACGTCTGCCAATCCAGCCGTTGTCGATCTGAGCCAGGGAGCCGAGCCCGCACTGCTTGCGCCGATCGTGTTGCCACAATCGATGGAGGCAGCGATCCGGTGATGCGTGCGTTTGCGGCATTGGCCGCATGGGGCTTGCTGGTCAGCGCAAGTCCGCCCATCCCCGTTGATGATGCGCTGATTACGGGTGAGGCGCTTCCGGCAAGCCTTGGCGAATTCCACCTTCTGGCGGGTCCTTACGGGCAGAAGCCCAATGCCGGGGTCACGCCCTACCGGCTGAACACGCCGCTCTTTTCGGACTATGCCGAAAAATTCCGTTATTATTATGTCCCGCCGGGCAAGAAGATCGGCTGGCGGGATGATGGTGTGCTCGACTTCCCGGTCGGCAGCGTGCTCATCAAGAGCTTCGGCTATCCTGCTGACATGCGCGCGCCGGCCAAAGGTCTTCGTATCGTTGAAACCCGCCTGCTTGTGCGCAGGGCGTCGGGGTGGGTTGCCTTGCCCTATGTCTGGAATGCAGACGGGAGCGACGCCGTATTGCGGCGGGCCGGGATGCGGATCGACGTCAGATGGACGCATCTTGACGGGAAGCCACGCGCGATCAGCTATGCCATCCCGAACGTGAACCAGTGCAAGGGCTGCCACGATGACGGGGCGGGCGGAATCAGTCCGATCGGCCCCAAGGCCCGCAATCTCAACCGCGACGGACAGCTCGAGGCGGCTTTGCATGCGGGCAGGATGGACCGCTTGCCGGCCGAGAGTCCTCGCCTGCCGGTTTGGGATGATCCTGGGTCAGCCAGTGTCGCTCTGCGCGCGCGGGCCTATCTGGAGGTCAATTGTGCGCATTGTCACAATCCGAAGGGTCCCGCCAACACGTCCGGGCTTTGGCTGAACTGGGAACAGGGCCCGGGTCCGAACCTCGGCATATACAAGCGCCCGACCGCTGCCGGGCGCGGGTCGGGCAATGATGAATTTGCGATTGATCCGGGGCATCCGGAACGGTCGATCATCCTGTATCGCATGCAAAGCCTCGATCCGGGCATTGCCATGCCCGAACTGGGGCGTGCGAGTGTCCATCAGGAAGGGGTTGCATTGTTGAGCCAATGGATTGCGGCAATGCCGATGCAGCCTGCCAATCAGCCGTGACTCTTGTCTTTGTCTACAATGCGGAAGCCGGAGTCCTGAATGGCATCATGGATTCGGCTCACAAGCTCTTCTCTCCAGCGACTTACACCTGCGATCTTTGCGCAATCACCCATGGCCTCACGCGCATGAAGCCTGAATGGCGGGCCTGGCTTCAGAAGTCCGGCCGTGAAATCCGATTTTATCACAGGTCCGATTTCAGGCAGGACTGGCCTGCGACCGATATCCAGCTCCCGGCCATATTGATGCAGGAGGGTGATCGACTCCGGCCGATTATCGGTGCATCCGAACTTGCGCAGATCAGCGACGTCGGCCAACTGGTGGATCTGCTTGAGGCCCGCTGCGACGGAGGCAAGAATGACGATCCGGCTTTATGACTATTGGCGCTCCTCGGCCAGTTACCGGGTTCGTATTGCGCTGAACATGAAAGGCCTCGCCTATGAGGCCGTCCCCACCAGCCTGCTCGATGGAGCGCAACACGCGCCGGACTATGTTGCCAAGAATCCCCAAGGCTTCGTCCCGATGCTTGAAGTTGGTGAACTGCGGCTCACGCAGAGCCTGGCGATCATCGACTGGCTGGATGCGACACAGCCGGGCGTCCGTCTGATTCCATCCGATCCCGAAAAGAGAGCCCATGCGCTCGCAATGGCCTATCTGATCGCGTCAGACATTCATCCGATCAACAATCTGCGGATCCTCAAATATCTGAAGAGCGAATTCGGCGTCGAACAGGCTGCCAGCGACAATTGGTATCGCCATTGGATCATCGAAGGCTTTAGGGCCCTGGAGGCGATGGCCGATCGGTCCGCACCCTTTCTTGGGGGAGACGCGCCGAATATCGCGGATATCTGTCTGGTTCCCCAAATGGCCAACGCGAACCGGTTCAATACCCCACTGGATGCGTATCCGAATCTTGTCCGGATCGATGCGGCATGCAACGCGCTGGCCCCCTTCAAGGCGGCGCACCCAGAGGTGGTCAAACCCTGAGAAAAGGAGAAGGCGATGTCGATCGAAGGCGGATGCTACTGCGGCGCTGTCCGGTACAAGGCCGAAGGGCCGATTGTCATGAAGGCAGAATGCTTTTGCCGGGAATGCCAATACATCACAGGCGGCGGGTCTCTGCTCATCCTGGCGGTTCCGCTCGACGGGTTCGCGCTGACCAAAGGTGCGGTCAAGGGGTACACCCGCAGCGACATTGAAGGGGCGGTGACGCGCGAATTCTGCCCAGACTGCGGAACGCACCTGTTCACACGTGCGCCAGGGTTCAAGGCGGGAATCATTATCAAGGTCGGCTCGCTGGATGACCAATCCCAGTTTGATGGCCCGGATACGGCCAATTTTGCCTGTGATGCGCGGCCCTATCACCGGTTGCCGACCGATATTCCCGTCTTCCAGAAGTGGGGGCGATGACGAAGGGACCATTCCTCTGTGCAGTCGTGGCGAGTTGCTTAGCACAACCGTCGGCAAGCCAAGCGGAAGCTCCTGACATCATCGTCACCGGATCGGCTCTTCCGGAAGCGAAGGGCGATGCGGCCTATGATATCGTCACAATTGACCGGGATCGGCTGGAGGGAACAGCATCCAACCGCGTTGAAGACGCATTGCGCGATGTTGCAGGCCTTCAGCAGTTCCGACGATCGGACGCGCGCTCGGCCAATGCCACAAGTCAGGGAGCGACCCTGCGCGGACTTGGCGGCAACGCGTCGTCTCGCGCGCTGCTTGTGCTTGACGGCGTCCCGCAGAGCGATCCTTTTGGAGGTTGGGTCACCTGGCCGGCCTTTCAGACAATCCGGCTATCGAGCGCACGGGTCACGCGCGGTGGCGGTTCCGGCATTTTCGGATCGGGAGCGATTTCAGGCACGATCGAACTCTCCAGTCTTGGCGCGCGGCAGGTCGATGGCCTGATCGGCGATGTCAGCTACGGCAGCCGCCAGTCCCTTGAGGGCAATCTGCTCGCCGGGGGAAAGTTGGGAAGCGGCTTTGGCTTTGTGACCGCAAGTTATGCGCGCGGCGACGGATTTGTTCCGATTGTCGCCAGCCAGCGCGGACCTGTCGATAGTGCAGCCCCTTATGAACAGGCGAGTGTTGCCATACGCGGTGTTGCACCCCTGTCGACCAATACCGAACTGCAGGCCTCGGCGCTGGCCTTCACGGACCGGCGGACGCGCGGCACGATCCTGTCCGGCAACGGTGGAGACGGCGCGGACGCGAGCCTGCGGCTCGTGCACAGTGGGGACTGGGCATGGCAGGCGCTGGCCTATATCCAGGCGCGCAAGTTCCAGAGCCGGTTTGTCAGCATCAACGCGGCCCGCACAAGTGTCGCCCAGACAGTCGACCAGTTCAATGTCCCGTCAACCGGCATTGGTGCGCGTCTGGAAGTGCGGCCGCCTGTTGGTCACGGAATCGAACTCCGTCTCGGGGCAGACTATCGGCGCACGGTCGGTGAAACGCGCGAGCTCTTCACTTATGTGAATGCCTTGCCGACGCGCATCCGCGAGGCGGGCGGCAACAGCGATGCACTGGGGGCCTTTGCCGAAATTTCGGCGGAGATTGGCGCACTCACTCTGACAGGCGGTGGACGGATCGACCATTGGGCCATTCGTGACGGACGCCTGCTTGAACGCACGCTGGCGACTGGCGTTCTGATCCGGAATGATCGACCGGCTGACCGACGGGGTTGGGAGCCGACTGGACGCGTGGGCTTTGCCTATGCTGTTGGCCCAATCAAGCTGCGCGCCGCAGCCTATCTTGGCTGGCGGCTACCCACGCTCAATGAACTTTATCGACCATTCCGGGTCGGCGCAGACGCAACGGCAGCAAATCCTGCGCTGAAGACGGAGCGCAGTCGTGGCGTTGAAGTCGGCATCGACTGGCAGCCTGCCGAAGCGGTCAGCATGCGCGCCACGCTGTTTTCAAATCGGCTGAACCGGGCCATCGCCAATGTGACTTTGGGATCGGGACCGGGCGTGTTTCCGGGCGTTGGATTCGTCGCGGCGGGTGGCGCCTATCGCCAACGCCAGAATCTTGATGCAATTCGGAGCAACGGCATCGAATTCGATGCGCAGGCAAAATTGGGGGATTGGACGCTCGGTGCAAGTTATGCCTTTGCCGATGCCAAGGTTCGGGCAAGTGGGCCAGCGAGCTCACTCGATGGATTGCGCCCGGCGCAAGTGCCGAGGCACCTGTTGAGTGCGACCCTGGGCTGGCGCTGGCTTCAGACGACAGCGCGCTATGTCTCATCGCAATTTGAAGATGACGGCAATTCAAGGCAGCTGAAAGCTGCGCTTACGCTCGATGCAGCCGCATCCATTCCCTTGACCGACCGCCTGAGCCTCTCGCTTCGGGGCGAGAATCTTGCGAACACGCGCGTTGATGCCGGCATCAGCGGTGCCGGAATTGTCGAGCGGGCCACACCGCGCACCCTGTGGGTTGGTGTGCGATTGGGCCCGGAAAGTTCCTCACGCCAATAACCTGCAGCCAACATATGGGCCAATGGCCGATCAGGCCCGTGCTTCCTCCACAACACCCACGGAGTTCATCCTGAGCGCCTTGAGAATCGTATCGACGATCTGCGGGGCGTTGAGACCGGCTTCATCATATTGCTTGGCAGGCGAATCCTGATCCTGGAACCGGTCGGGCAGGCGCATCGTCCTCAGTTTCAGGCCACTGTCGATCAGCCCCTCATCGCTGGCCATCGTCAGAACATGGGCGCCAAGGCCGCCTATGCTGCCGTCTTCGACCGTGACGGCCACTTCATGCGTGGCCAGTAATTTGCGGATCAATTCGCTGTCGAGCGGCTTTGCGAAGCGGAGGTCGGCAACGGTCGTGCTCAGCCCCCTTGCTTCAAGCAGGTCGGCTGCCTTCAGCGCCTCTTCAAGCCGGGTCCCGAGCGAGAGGATTGCCACTTTCTTGCCTTGGCGGACGATCCGGCCCTTGCCGATTTCAAGTCTTTCGGGCGTTGCAGGCAAGGGAACTCCGGTCCCGTTGCCGCGCGGATAGCGCACCGCGATCGGGCCGCTGTCGTGGCATGCGCAGGTGTGGACCATATGGACCAGCTCAGCTTCATCTGCTGCTGCCATCACGACAAAATTGGGCAAGGTGCACAAGTAGGTAACGTCAAAGCTGCCCGCATGCGTGCTGCCGTCCGCGCCGACCAAACCGGCCCGATCTATGGCAAAGCGAACCGGCAGGTTCTGGATCGCGACGTCATGGACGACCTGATCATAGGCGCGCTGCAGAAATGTCGAGTAGATCGTCGCAAACGGGCGCATGCCCTGTGCTGCAAGCCCGGCTGCAAATGTGACGGCATGCTGTTCGGCAATGCCGACGTCGAAGGTCCTGCCCGGGAAGGCCTGCTGAAACTTGTCGAGCCCGGTGCCTGAAGGCATGGCTGCGGTGATGGCCACAATCTTTTCGTCGCGCTGCGCCTCTGCAATCAGGGCCTGGGCGAACACATTTGTGTAACTGGGCGGACCTGCGGGAGACTTGGCCTGCACCCCCGTGACGACGTCGAATTTCTGAACGCCATGATATTTGTCGGCCGCGGCTTCGGCCGGGGCATAGCCATGACCTTTCTTCGTGACGACATGGATGAGGCATGGCCCTTCAGCGGCGTCCCGGACGTTTTCCAGAACGGGAATCAAATGGTCGAGGTTATGCCCATCGATCG
Organism: Sphingomonadaceae bacterium; assembly: GCA_046348625.1. Lineage (GTDB taxonomy): Bacteria > Pseudomonadota > Alphaproteobacteria > Sphingomonadales > Sphingomonadaceae > Aquisediminimonas. Next base: position 45,548 of record JAXMDX010000007.1, on the reverse strand, counting down.
GCCCGACATAGTAAAATCCGAGCTCTTCGAACAAGGTGCCGCCCATGGCCAGACCTCTGGCAAATTCGTCAGTCTTGCGGGCCGCAATATGAAGGGGTTCGGGCAGTTTGCGGGAAATGCGCTTGGCAAGGTCACGCAATTCAAGGAACGGGCGAGATGACACGATTCGCGCCAGATAGGCGGATAGCCCGCCAACGGGCGGCGCAATCGACATGTCATTGTCGTTGAGAATGACCACAAGCCGGTTTCCGGCCGCATGGGCATTGTTCATCGCTTCATAGGCCATGCCGGCAGACATCGCGCCATCGCCGATGACGGCAATGCCGCGGCCCGGCCTGTCGGCAAGCTTGTTGGCAATCGCAAAGCCAAGCGCTGCCGAAATCGACGTCGACGAATGTGCTGCGCCGAACGGATCATATTCGCTTTCGCTGCGCTTGGTGAAGCCGGACAGCCCGCCTCCGGCGCGCAAGGTCCGGATCCGGTCCCGCCGCCCGGTCAGGATCTTGTGCGGATAGCATTGATGGCCGACGTCCCAGATCAGCCGGTCTTCGGGTGTGTTGAAAACATAATGGATGGCCGTCGTCAGCTCTACCACGCCCAGACCTGCGCCCAGATGGCCGCCGGTAACCGAAACGGCGCTGATCGTTTCCGCACGCAATTCATCGGCCAGCTGGCGGAGCTGCTCCGGCTTCAACCTGCGCAGGTCGGCGGGAATCCTGACAGTATCGAGCAAAGGGGTATCGGGACGGTCTGACATGTGAAATCTCTTAGCCGCGCAATTTGCGCCTGTCGAATTTGGAGCATCATTGCCCGGACTCGCCTCCAGTCAAGAAGCCTGTTAGCCTGTGGCAAAAGGCCGAAAGCAATGGCTGACAAGGAGAGCAAGGCATGGAGCAATTGAGCGGACAGGACGCAAGTTTCGTCTACCTGGAAACCGCAAATACGCCAATGCATATCGGCTCGGTCGGAATCTACGATCCGTCCACGGCGCCGGGCGGCAAGGTGCGCTTCAAGGAGATTCTGGCGCATATCGAAAATCGCCTCAGTGGCGCACGCAGCTTCCGGCAGAAGCTCGTTCGCGTACCCTTCGATCTCGACCATCCATACTGGATCGAGGACAAGGACTTCGATCTCGAGTATCACGTTCGGCACATTGCCCTGCCTGCACCGGGCGACTGGCGCCAATTGTGCATCCAGGTTGCGCGGCTCCATGCTCGTCCCCTCGACCTGTCCAAACCCTTGTGGGAATTCTGGGTTGTTGAGGGCCTCGACAATATCGAGGGCTTGCCAAAGGGCTGTTTTGCGCTTGTTTCGAAGGCCCACCATGCGGCGATTGACGGCATGTCGGGGGTTGAGATGTCGGCTGCCGTGCATGACCTGGAACCAAAGCCCGCGCGAAAGGCTGTGGCCGATGACTGGCAGCCTGAATCGACTCCGCCGGTTGGCGAATTGCTGTTCCGCTCCTGGGTCAATTCCATTCGCCAGCCGCTCCGTTTTGCCCAGACCTTCGCGAAGACGGTTCCCGGTATCGCCCGCCTGACGCGGGACGTGGCAGGCGGAGATGTTTCGCTTGCCGGGGCGCGGATGGCCCCGAAGACTGTTCTCAATGGCAAGGTTTCCGCGCATCGGGTCTGGGACGGGGTGTCTTTCCCGCTTGTGGATGTGCGGGCCATAAAGGAATCCCTTCCGGGCGCGACCGTGAACGATGCGATCCTCACGATCATTGGGGGCGGATTGCGTCATTATCTGAAGGCGCGAGACAATCTTCCCAAAGAGAGCCTTTCGGCGATGGCGCCGATTTCGGTCCGCGCCGAGGGGGAAAAGTCGGCCCTGGGCAATCTTGTGTCCGCAATGGTCGTCAACCTTGGCACCCATATTGCCGATCCGGCAAAGCGGCTTGCCTATATCCACGGCGAAGCCAAGAACTCGAAGGCTATGACCAATGCCGTCGGGGCCCGCACGCTGACCGATTACAGCCAATTGATCCCGTCCGGGCTCGCGGGCCTTGGTGCCCGGCTTTATACCCGGCTCGGCGTCGCCAATGCGCATGCCCCGGTCTTCAACTGTGTGGCGACCAATGTGCCGGGCAGCCGTGTGCCACTCTATTTCGCCGGTGCAAAAATGGTGAAAATGATGGGCATGGGGCCGGTCTTTGATGGCATGGGCTTGATCAACACGATCTACAGCTATGGCGATGACATTGCGATCAGCTTCACGAGTGATCGCAACATGATGCCCGATCCGGCCAATTACGCGGCCGCCATCCGTATGGCCTTTGAAGAATTGCGGGATGCCGTGCTCAAAAAGCCCGGCGCTGCCAAGACGGGTGGTGCGCCCAAGCCAGCAGCGAAGAAGTCCGCCGCAGCACAGCCCAAGGCTGCAAAAGCCGCAGCCAAGCCCCGGAAAGCAAGCGTTGTACCGCCCAAAACAAGGAAAGCTGCATCAGTCAGCAAGCGCAAGAAGGAGAATGCATGATGGCCAAGAAGCCCGCCGCGAAGGCTGAAAAGACCAAGAAGACCAAAAGCACGGCCGAAAGGGTTGCCGAACCGGTCAAGAAGGCTGGAAAGGTCATTCGCGAAGGTGCCGCGCAGGCAATGGCGAATACAGCCGCGATCAACGCCAAGGTGATCGACCATGCCGAAGCCAACGCGCGCGAGGCATTCGCCACGATGCGCAAGGTTGCCAATGCAAAGTCCGTTCAGGACGTCATCAAGGCGCAAGGCGATTTCGTGAAGGAACAGAGCGCGCGTTCGGCGGCGCATGTGCGAGAAGTCGGTGAACTCATTGCCAGCTTCGGGCGTCACGCACTTGATACGATGCGCGGGAAATAGAGGGTCAGGCGCGCTTCCAGCGGATCAGCCGCCAGACATAGCCGATCGCAATCACGACGAGGACGGCAGTAGAAAGTGGGCCCACGACGGTTTCCACCGTCCCGAAGCGTTGTCCGAGTGCCCAGCCGGAAAAGCCGAGCAGGGCCGTCCAGCCGGTCGTGCCGATTGTTGACCAGATGACAAAGGTCGACAGGCGCATATGGAGCAGGCCCGCCGGTATTGAAATAAGCGAGCGCAGCGTCGGCAACATGCGACCGAAGAAGACAATCGCCCAACCCTGGCGACCGAAAAGCTTTTCGGCGCGCTCGATCTCTGCCCAATCGAATGTCAGCCAGCGGCCATATTTTTCAATCCAGGGCTTGAATCGTTCGATCCCGATCACGCGAGCCACCAGATACCAGAAATAATTGCCGAGCATCGCACCAAGCGTCCCGCTGGCCACGACTCCGAAAATGTCCATCTTGCCGCGTGCCGCTGCAAGGCCTGCAACCGGCATGATGACTTCGGACGGGATGGGCGGGAACACGGTCTCCAGAAACATCAGGAAACCGACGCCGAGATAGCCCGTCTGGTCGATGAGGTGAATGATCCACTCGCTCATCGGCTTGCGAGTCTGGCCTCAATGGCATCCCAGATCATGCCCGGGGTGTCGGTTCCGTTGAAATGGTCAATGGCCACGATGCCCGTCGGTGACGTGACATTGATTTCGGTCAGCCACTTGCCGCCAATGACGTCGATCCCGACAAACACCAGCCCGCGCGCCTTCAGCTCCGGGCCAATCGCGTCGCAAATGGCCTGTTCTCCGGGCGTGAGTTGCGTTGCCTCGGCATGGCCGCCTGCCGCAAGGTTGGATCGGATTTCTCCTTCGCCGGGGATACGGTTGATCGCTCCGGCCACGACGCCATCGACAAGCACGATGCGTTTGTCTCCGCCTGATACTTCGCGCAGGAATGCCTGGGCCATGAAGGGCTCTCGCCAGACCTGACCGAAGAGTTCGGACAGAGCGGCAAGGTTCTTGCCTTTTGCATCGATATGAATGACCGCCGACCCGGCATTGCCGTGCAGCGGCTTGATCACGATTTCGCCATGCGTCTGCTGGAACGCCCGCACTTCCTCATAGTCACGAGTGACGAGCGTCGGTGGCATGAACTGCGCATAATCAAGGACAAAGACCTTTTCAGGCGCATTGCGCACACTGACAGGATCGTTGACAACCAGCGTATGTGGCTGAACGCGTTCGAGCAGATGCGTGGCCGTAATATAGCCAAGGTCGAACGGAGGATCCTGTCGCATGAGGACGACGTCGGCCTGCGTGCCCAGGTCAAGCGATACCGGGTCGCCCAGCCTGAAATGGTCTCCTTTGACCCGCTGGACCATGTCCACCGGGTAGGCCTTTGCCCAGACCCGGCCATCGGCATAATTCAACGCGGACGCAGCATATTGGTAGCTCTGATAGCCGCGCGCCTGCGCCGAAAGCATCAGGGCAAAGGTCGAATCTCCAGAAATGTTGAGGTCCGCCAGCGGATCCATCTGGAATGCGATTTTGAGCGTCATGTGCCGCGCTCTAGGGGTCGATGCAGGATTTGTCATCCCAACTTGGCGCAAATCCCCGTCTTCACCTGAATTTTACCATGTTCACATATCGTCGCGCGGTTCGAACAGGAAATCAGAATCGATCCAATGCGGCGCGTGCGAGAATGGCTGTCCAGAGATTGGGAGGATCTCGTCGTGGAGACATCCACGATGCCCGTATCGCTGCGCGATGCGCTCGCCATCATACAGTTTGACCGGCTCCGTCAGCGCATTCCCATTCTTTATGTCGTTCTCGCAATGATTTGTGCCGGTGCCGCCCTTGCATCGCAGGGTGACTTTCCGATCGCGTTGCAGCTTGCCATGCCTATCCTGATGCTGGTTGCCAGCATCTGGCGCTGCCATGCCTGGATCAAAAGGCGCAAGCTTGTGGTCAGTGGCGAAGAAGCGCGCCGATATCTGCGTCGCGTCAACATGCTCAGCATTGTCCTGATGGGCGCAAGCAGCATCTGGGCCGCGTCAAGCTTCCTGATCACGGCGGAAGCGAGTCGCGCGCTGGTCATCATTTTCATATTTCTTGCAGCGTCTGCCTGTGCGAGCAGTCTGGCCAGCCTGCCGAGCGCAGCAATTCTCTCCCTTATTGTCGGTCTGGCGCCGACGTCGCTGGCCATGTTCATTTCCGGCGATGTGCGGCTGATTGCACTTGCAGCAAATGTGATCGCCGTTTCCATTTTTCAAAGCCGGCTGATCATCGGCCAGTTCCGGGAAATGGTCCGCAATCTGGAGCTCCAGACCGATCTGGAGGCGCTAGCCAATACCGATTCACTGACCGGCCTTCATAACCGGAGGTCGTTCAGCAAGCTGCTCGAGGATCGGGTCTCCCAGCGCGCCTCAAGCGAGTTTGCAATTGCAATGCTCGATCTTGATGGCTTCAAGCCGGTCAACGACAGGTTCGGTCATGCTGCCGGGGACGAAGTCCTTATAGCGCTGGCCAATCGTCTCAGGGGTGCATGTCAGCCGGGCGATCATGTCGCGCGGATCGGGGGCGACGAGTTCGCGATCATTTTCAGACATGAGCCGAACCGCCCTGTCCTTGAAGACGGGATTGCCGCAATCGGAAGCGTCCTCGCCGAACCCTATCTGATCGACGGGCATCATGTGTTTGTTTCGGCAAGCATCGGCACGGCAAGCTTTCCTGCATCCGCCACCACGGTCAACGGCTTGCTCAATGCAGCGGACTCGGCCCTTTATATTGTCAAATCTGGCAGAAACGCGGTGGCGGACAAGGTCGCCTCTTCGCCCCAGGGCCAATCAGCGCGCAGGGCAGCCTGACCGAAAGCGCGTTCAGGCGTGCCACACATTGACGAGATGGCGCGGCCAGGCGCGCGGCGCAATCAGTATGATGTCGATCCTGATGTCATCGCCACTTCGGGCATAGCGATGAGACACGGCCTCGACGGCCGCGGCCACCCGACGCAGCCTATAGTCGTCGATTGCGAGGTCGAGCGCCGCGACTGTTGTTCGTGTCTTGACTTCAATGAATGCAGTCGTCCGTCCTCTGCGAGCGATCAGGTCAATTTCCCCGGCACGCTGCCGGACGCGCTGATCAAGGATCCGCCAACCCTGGAGACGCAGCCACCAGGCCGCGCGCCTTTCGCCCCAGCGACCAAGCCGTTCCGCCTCTGCCCGGCTCATTTTCCCTGCAGCGCCATGGCCCTGGCATAAAGTTCCTGCCTGTCCAGCTTCATGGCTTTCGAAACCTCGCCGACGGCTTTGGCAGGGGGAAGGCGGGACAGTGCTTCGCGCAGCGCCGCATCGATCATGGCTTCGTCCATGACAGCCGCTTCTTGTATCGGCGGGCCGACAATGATGACGATTTCACCTTTGGGCGGTGCATCGGCATAGCGTAGGGAGAGCGACGACAATGTGCCTGTCACGCATTCCTCGAACATCTTGCTGATTTCCCGCGCTACTGCTGCTTCGCGATCGCCAAGTCCCGATGCCAGCGCAGCGAGCGTTGCGCCAAGACGGGGGCCCGATTCATAGAGGATCAGCGTCGCCCGGATCGCTGAGATTTCGGCAATAGCCTCGGCGCGTGCCTTTGCCTTGGACGGAAGGAAGCCGACGAACAGAAAACGATCCGTCGGCAGGCCGGCAAGCGTCAATGCGGCAATTGCAGCGCATGGGCCGGGTATCGTGGTGACAGCGTGGCCGGCTGCTCTCGCATCCCGCACCAGCTTGTATCCGGGATCGGAAATCAGCGGCGTCCCGGCATCCGAGACCAGTGCCACCGCTTCGCCGGCCATTCTGGCGACAAGCGCAGGCCGCACGCCTTCGGCAACATGGTCGTGATAGGGTGTCATCGGGCGCTTGATGCCGAGATGGTTGAGCAGCTTGCCCGTCACCCGGCTGTCCTCGACCGCAATCACATCGGCCTGCCTCAAAATATCCGCGGCCCGGGAAGAAAGATCGGAAAGATTGCCGATTGGCGTCGCAACGATATAGAGTCCGGGTTCAAGCGTTTTAGTCATCAGGATTCGGGATATGGCAGAGGCAAAGGCCCTAGGGCAACTACATGTGGGTCGATCAATGGGCGTGGGGCGCTGGATGGTCCTTGCGGTCTCGGCCCTGCTCGCTGCCTGTCAGGTCGTTCCCAAGCATCCGCCAAGGCCGATCGAGAAACCGCCCGAAGAAGGCCCGGTCACCGGACAATTGCCAACCGATGCGACGCGTCACCGCATTGCACTCCTCGTTCCATTGACGGGTGCCAATGCCGGCGTCGGGGAATCGATCGCCAATGCGGCGAACATGGCAGTGCTCGATACGGGCGGGCAGAATATCCGGGTGACGACCTATGATACGGCCGCCGGTGCCGCAGCCGCCGCGCAAAAGGCGGTCGCGGACGGGAACAAGCTGATTCTCGGGCCATTGCTGGCAGATGATGTGAAAGCCGTGGCACCGATCGGGCGTGCCGCGAAGGTGCCATTGATCAGCTTTTCGAACGACACGTCGGTTGCCGGGAACGGGACCTACATCATGGGTTTTGTTCCGACGCAGTCTGTGGAGAGGGTGGTGTTTTATGCCCGGTCGCGCGGGCTGACGACCTTTGCCGGACTGGTGCCCAATGGCACTTATGGGCAACGCGCCTCGCAGGCCATGATCCGCGCTGTGGAAGCAAGCGGGGGCAGGTTGATCGCGATGCAGAATTTTGACCGTTCTGCAGGATCGATCAGTTCTGCCGTGACGAAGCTTGCCCTGGCCGGGCAATATGATGCGATCCTGATTGCGGATTCGGGCCGTGTCGCGCTCCAGATCGTTCCGGCGATCCGGCGCAGCGGCGGGGCGACTGCGAAGGTCCTTGGGACTGAGTTGTGGAATACCGAAGGGACGCTGGCGAACAGCCCGGCGATGCACGGGGCCTGGTTCGCAAGCGTCTCGGACACCTATTACAATCAGCTCGCGGCCAAATATCGCGTGCGGTTCGGCAAGGGCCCCTATCGGCTTGCGAGCCTGGGCTATGATGCTGTCCTTCTTGCGAACAAGATTGCGGGCGGCTGGCGGGTCGGGACGCCATTTCCGATTGCCCAGCTTGTCGATGAAGGCGGTTTTTCCGGGATTGACGGTGCTTTTCGCTTCGGGAGGGACGGCATAGCCGACCGCATGCTCGAAGTGCAGCAGATCAACGCGACCGGCTTTTCGGTTATCGCGCCAGCACCCCGCAGCTTCTCGAAATAGGGCCAGGATCAGGCGCTTTCATTCAGGCCGGGCGGCTGCCCGGCTTGACTCTGCTTGGCCAAAAGTGTTTCTAGAACATAATAGGAACATCATGTCTGATTCGTCTGCCTCTCTTGCGCGGTTGAAGCGCCGTCTCGAACGTCTGGAACGCCCACGCGGCGGGCAGAAGCGTTTTTCTTTCGGGTGCGATGCTATCGATATCCGGCTTGGGGGTGGGCTGGCGCTTGGGGCGCTTCACGAGCTTTGCGCTGCAGAGGTCGACGATCATTCAGCCGTCAGCGGTTTCACCCTGATGCTGGCAGCCCGCGCCAGTGACGCGAAGCCAATTCTCTGGCTGCGCGAGGACAAGGGCCAGCGCCAGCACGGTCGGCTTTATGGGCCGGGCCTTGTGGAACTCGGCATCAATCCGGACCGGATCATTCTCGTGACGGCGTCCGATACGCTGTCCGCCCTGCGTGCCGCGGCCGATATTCTGGGATGTTCAGGCATAGGTGCCGTCGTCATCGAACCCTGGGGAGATGCCAGGGCGCTGGACCTGACGGCGAGCCGCAGGCTGGTTCTGGCGGCAGAGACGTCGGGTATTGCGGCGTTCATCCTGCGGGACAGGACGACCTCTTTTGCCAGTGCTGCGGCCACGCGCTGGACTGTTGCATCGGCATCGTCGGCGGCTCTGCCCGGCAATGCGCCGGGGCATGCTGCGCTGTCGGTCGAACTTGTCCGCCATCGTGGTGGCGTTCCGCCTTTCGGCCTTGTCATGGAGTGGGATCGTGAGGAGCATGTTTTCCGGGAACCGGCGCTATCTCGCGCTGTTCTTCCCCCTGCTCAGCGCCGACCGCTGGCAGCGTGAGGCGCCGAGCAGCGATTCCGTTCCGCGGGTTTTTGTCGAAAAGCGTCGCGGGGCGATGCGGCTGGTGGCGCTTGATGCACACGCGCTTTCACTAGGCCTTGTGCCCGGCATGGCGCTTGCCGATGCGCGGGCACGTGTGCCGGATCTCGCTGCGAAAGATCATAATCCGGCCTCAGATGCGGCGCTGCTGGAGCGCGTGGCCGACGATTGCGATCGATATACACCGATGGTGGCACTCGATCTGCCGGACGGCCTGATCCTCGATATAACGGGGTGCGCACATATCTGGGGCGGTGAAGCTGCATTGGTTGCCGATCTCTCCGCCCGGATGGGTCGTGCAGGGCTCAGGGTGCGGCATGCGCTGGCTGAAACACCGGACAGGGCGCGGGCGCTGGCGCGGCATGGAGAGGCCCCAACCATCCTTGCGCTCGACCTGGATGAAGACCAGACAATAGCGCTTCGCCGTGCAGGACTTGCGACGATTGCCGATCTCGCTGCGCGCCCGCGCAGTCCGCTTGCTGCGCGGTTCGGCATGGACATGGTTGCAAGGCTGGCGCGCGTGCTGGGGGAAGAGGATATCCGCATCACACCGCGCCGGGTGCCGCCTGCGCTCTTCGTCATGCGCCGCTTTGCCGAACCGATCGCCGCAACCGACTATGTGCTGGCAACACTCGAGGCGCTGGCGGATGAGGCCCGGGATGCCTTGCGCGAACGTGGAGAAGGCGGGCGGCGTTTTGCTGCCAGCCTGTTTCGCAGCGATGGCGATGTCAGGCAGCTTTTTGTCGAAACCGGCCAGCCCACACATGATCCGGCCCTGCTCATGCGGTTGTTTCACGAGCGGATCGAAGCACTTGCCGATCCACTCGATCCCGGCTTTGGCTATGATGCGGTCCGGCTCGATATTGCCGTCACCGAACCGCTGGGTCCGGTGCAAACCGGCCTTGCAACGCCGGTCGCCGGGGACGCCGAAGTGGCAGGGCTCGTCGATCGCCTCTCGACCCGGCTTGGCAGGAATCGGGTGCAGCGCCTTGGCAGCCGGGACACACATATTCCCGAACAGGCCTGTTTCACCTTTCCGGCAAACGACCCCCCGGATCCGATGCCCTGGCCGAAAACGACAGCGGGAGAACCACCGCTGCGGCCGCTTCATCTCTTCGACCCGCCCCAGCCGATCCTCGCGATTGCCGAAGTGCCAGACGGGCCGCCGCGCCGTTTCCAGTGGCGGCGCAGGACGCATGTCGTCGTCCGTTACGAAGGGCCCGAACGGATCGCGTCCGAATGGTGGCGCCGTCGCGAGGGGCATGAAGCCGGAAAGGGAGGGATGACCCGGGACTATTTTCGTGTCGAGGATGAACGCGGTCGCCGTTTCTGGCTTTTCCGGCACGGCCTTTATGGCAGCGAGGCTCCGTCACCTGATTGGTATCTGCACGGGCTTTTCGCGTGAGCCAGACCGCTTTTGCAGAGCTGGTGGCGACCACCAGCTATTCCTTCCTGCGCGGGGCATCGCTGCCTGCCGATATGGTTGCACAGGCCATAGCGCTTGGCCTCCACACGATCGGCATTGCCGATCGCAACAGCGTGGCGGGTGTGGTGCGGGCCTGGGCCGCGCTGGGTGACGCGCCGGAGAGTCATGGCCTGCGCCTTGTGACCGGGGCCCGGCTGGTCTTTGTCGATGGCACGCCCGATATCATTGCCTATCCCGCCACGCGCCATGGCTGGGGCCGGCTGACCCGGCTTTTGACCCGGGGGAACATGAAAGCGGTCAAGGGGAGTTGCATTCTCGCCTTTGCAGACCTGCTCGATTTTCTTGATGATCTTCTGCTGATCGTCCTGCCCTATGCCAGCGGCGGCACGGAAGAGGCGCACAAATCTCCACCGGATTATCCGCTCGAAGGCGATCGGCCTATGCCTCTCTTGCGGGAAAGCGCCTTTCCCGATCTGGCGAGAATACTCGCGTCCCTGGAAAAGGCTGCGCCGGGGCAGGTCTGGCTGGGTGTTTCAATGAGCTATGCCGGATCCGACGCCCGAAAACTGGTCGTCTATCGCGAGGTTGCGGCCGGGGCCGGCGTTCCGCTGCTTGCGACCAACGATGCGCTCTACGCCCGCCCCCAGGATCGGCCCCTTCATGACATCATGACCTGTATCCGCTTCGGCACGACGATCCACAAGGCAGGGCGGTTGCTTGAGGCCAATGCCGAGCGGCATCTCAAACCGCCCGCCGAAATGGCGCGCCTGTTTGCTGCCTGGCCCGAGGCGATTGCAGAGACGATCCGCTTTGCCGAACGGGTCCGGTTCGATCTTGGCCAGCTCCGCTATGAATATCCGCGTGAGCCGATCCCGCAGGGCTGGTCCGCGGATGACTGGCTGGCCCATCTTGCCTGGCAGGGTGCGATCAGGCGACATCCAACGGGAATACCGCCAAAGCTCCGCCGCACCGTGCTTGAGGAACTGGCGCTCATCAAGACGGAAGGCTTTGCCTATTATTTTCTGACTGTTCATGACCTGGTGACATTTGCGCGTGCGCAAAGTCCCCCCATTCTGTGTCAGGGTCGGGGGTCTGCCGCCAATTCGGCGGTCTGTTTCCTGCTTGGCGTAACGTCGGTCGACCCGATGCAATATGACCTGCTCTTTTCGCGCTTCATATCGTCAGACCGCAAGGAGCCGCCCGATATCGACATCGATTTCGAGCATGAGCGCCGTGAGGAGGTCATGCAATATGTCTACAGGCGCTATGGTCGGCATCGCGCCGGCATTGCCGCAACCGTCATACACTATCGCCCCAAAAGCGCCGTGCGCGAAGTCGGCAAGGCCCTTGGCCTGACCGAAGACGTGACCGCGCGGCTTGCCGGAACGGTGTGGGGCAGCTTCGGCAGCAAGCCCGACGGGAAGCGCCTGAGGGAAGCCGGTTTTGATCCCGACAATCCGGAGATCGCCCGGCTGAAGGTCCTTTCCGAGCGCATCCTGCACGTCCCCCGGCACCTTTCGCAACATGTCGGCGGGTTCGTGCTCACGCAGGACCGGCTCGATGAAACGGTTCCGATCCACAATGCGGCAATGGAGAACCGCAGCTTCATCGAATGGGACAAGGACGATATCGATGCGCTGCGCCTGATGAAGGTCGATGTGCTGGCACTCGGCATGCTGACGTGTATCCGCAAGGCCTATGACCTGATGCGGGCGAACGATCTTGGGGACCATGACCTGACGATCGATATCGATTCAAGCGATCCGGCGGTATACGACATGCTGTGCAGGGGAGACAGTATCGGTGTCTTCCAGGTCGAGAGCCGGGCGCAGATCAACATGCTGCCGCGCCTGAAGCCGCGCACGCTCTACGATCTGACGATCCAGGTTGCGATTGTCAGGCCCGGCCCGATTCAGGGCGATATGGTTCATCCCTATCTCAGGCGTCGGACCGGGCGGGAGACCATTTCATTTCCTTCGCCGCGACCGCCGCATTCTCCCGGCGAACTTCGCGACGTACTCGGCAAGACGCTGGGTGTGCCCTTGTTCCAGGAACAGGCCATGAAGCTGGCAATCGTTGCGGCTGAATTTACGGAGGCCGAAGCCAACCAGCTTCGCCGTGCCATGGCAACCTTCCGGCATGTCGGCGGCATGGACAGGTTCCACGCAAAGCTGGTCGGCGGGATGGTCCGGCGCGGCTATGAAGCAGAATTTGCCGAACGCTGCTACCGTCAGATCGAAGGGTTCGGAAGCTATGGTTTTCCGGAAAGCCACGCCCTGTCCTTTGCGCGGCTGGTGTATGTATCGGCCTGGATCAAGTGCCACTATCCCGCGATTTTCGCCGCTGCGCTCCTCAATTCACAACCCATGGGTTTTTATGCCCCGGCCCAGATTGTCCGCGATGCGCGCGAACATGGCGTGGAGGTGCTTCCTGTGGATGCCAATGAAAGCGATTGGGATAGCAGCATCGCAGGTGATGCGCTTCGTCTCGGTCTCCGGCAGATCGGCGGATTTCGAGAAGTTTGGGCTGATGCCATGCGGGCGCGTCGTCCGTTTTCCTCGATTGAGGATCTGGCGCGCAGGGCCAACCTTCCACCGCGTGCACTGCGTCTGCTGGCCGATGCGGATGCATTGCGTTCGCTCGGGTTCGACCGTCGCGAAGGGGCGTGGGAAGCACAGCGCATGCCGGCGAATGAGCTGCCGCTCTTTGCGGCCGCGCGCGCGCGCGAACTGGGGGTGGAACCCGACGCCAACCTGCCGGCAATGCATCTGGGCGAACATGTCGCTGCCGATTACCAGACGGTGCGACTGTCGCTCAAGGCGCACCCGATGCAGATCCTGCGCCCGGTCCTTGCAGCGGAGGGCATTTCGAGCTGTGCCGAGATCAGCCGCGCCGCAAACGGCACGCGTGGCGAGGTCGCGGGGGTTGTCCTCGTTCGCCAAAGGCCGGGCAATGGCAAGGCAATCTTCATCACGCTGGAGGATGAAACAGGCGTTACCAACATCATCATGTGGGCACGCACGTTCGAACGGTTTCGGCTTGCCGTCATGTCCGCGCGGCTGATGCAGGTTGCAGGGACAGTACAGAAAAGTCCCGAAGGCGTGATCCACCTCATGGCATACCGGATCATCGACCGGACCAGCCTTCTTGCAACATTGTCCGATGCCCATCGGACCGATCCGGAAATCAGCCGGGCCGATGTCTTCGCTCACCCGCAGTTGCCGCGTCCTGTCCGAACAGGCGGGCATCCGCGCAACGTCCGCACGTTCCCGAAATCACGCGATTTTCACTGAAGTGCTGTTGCAACCCGTCCGATGTGCGCTATCGCGTGCCAAGGGTCGCCGAAAGGCACGAAGAGGCCGGACAGGGAAGGAAACAGGATGTTGATTGCGCGCATACTCGCAGGACTGGCTGCGTTGTTCGGTATTGTCGTGGGCCTTGGTTTCCTTGTCGATCCCGTCAAGTCGGGCGCCAATTTCTTCCTTTCGCCAAACGGCATTCCCGGAATGGCAGTGCTGCGCGCAGACATGTGCGGCTTTTTCCTGACGGGCGGGATCCTGGCCGCTGCTGCTGCCTGGCGCCAAAATGCAGGCTTCCTCATTGCGCCCATCCTGTTGTTTGCAATTGCAATCACGGGCCGGACCGTCAGCCTGATTGTCGATGGCATCACCCCCGGTGCATTTGTCCCGATGGCCGTCGAAGCCTTCTTTGTCGTCAGCCTCCTGTTCGCGCACCGCACCTTTGCGGCGATCAGGTCAAACGGCTGACCCAAGCGTTCCTGGAACAAGCACACATGGAGGCCTTCACATGAGCAACGCCCTAGAACGCTGGCATGCCTATATGGAAAGCGGCGATCCCCAGGCACTTTCAGACATGCTGGATGATGATGTGGTCTTCGAATCGCCCGTCGTTCACACGCCCCAGCGGGGCAAGGAGATTACCTTCAAATATCTCATGGCTGCCGCAAATGTTCTCGGTGGGCCTGGCTTCACCTATGTCGGCGAATGGCACGGAGACCAGTCCGCAATCCTGGAATTCGAAAACGAGATCGATGGCATCAAGATCAACGGCATCGACATGATCTGGTGGAACAAGGATGGCCGGATCACGCGATTCAAGGTCATGGTCCGCCCGTTGAAGGCGATCAACCTGCTGCACCAGATGATGGGTGCCCGCCTCGCGCAGAGCTGAGCAGGCTGCCCCTATTCGCAGCGAACGACGCGGAACGGGAGCTTCTGGCCGTCAGTTTCTGTGATGGTGACAAATTCGCCGAGCCGGATCGGGTGAGTCTCGAGATGGAAAACTGTCTCGTCGTCCTCATCCCCAAGCGCATAGGAAAAGGCCCAGCCATTTCGCTTGCGGATCACATAGCCTTCCTTGTCCCGCTCATTCGGCCAGTAACGGCGCACAGTCGCAAGTTCAGGCTTCTCCTTGAACGCCTCGACATCGACCATGCCGTTCGCGTCAAGCGGCAGCCTCAAGAGATAGGCCCGCGACGCAGACCCTTCCGGAAATTCGGGGGTTCTGGCGAGCTCAAGACGAATAACTGACCAATCCATGACGCTACAATGTTCGAATGCGCGCAACGCTCCAATAAGGGTTCATACGGATAGCCGCCTCACGCAGCGCATATTAGGGTCCAGGCCCGCCGTCCGCGCACATGGCGCTGGCAAAGCCACTCCAGTCTCAGGCCGAAAGGCTCTTCGAACGGAAGGTTATGAACGCATTTTTGAAGGACAGTTTCAACGAGGGCCACCTTCGCTCCATCCTTGCGACCGTTCCCGATGCAATGGTCGTCATTGATGACCGTGGCCGTATAATGTCCTTCAGTACCGCTGCGGAGCGCATGTTTGGCTTTAGCCAAGCAGAAGTCGTTGGTGAAAATGTAAGCCTTCTGATGCCTTCGCCCGATCGCGAGCGCCATGACAATTATATCGAGCGCTACCGGCAAACTGAAGAAAGGCACATCCTTGGGATCGGTCGCGTCATGACGGCAAGGCGAAGGGACGGCTCAACCTTTCCGATCGAATTGTCAGTCGGCGAAGCCAAGACACCTGAAGGCCGAGTCTTCACTGGCTTCATTCGCGATCTCACGGAACAGCAATCTGTCGAAAGGCGCATGCACGAGCTTCAGAATGAGTTGGCACGGGTTGCGCGAATCAGCGCGGTCGGATCGTTGACAACGGCGCTTGCTCATGAGTTGAATCAGCCACTTGCAGCAATCACAAACTATATGGAGGCGGCGCAGGAACTGGTCGACACATCGGATGCCGATCCGGAATATTTGCGTGAGGCGATGTCGAGTGCAGCCGAACAGGCAATGAGAGCGGCGAAAATCGTAAGCCGCCTGCGCGAATTCATTGCGCGCGGTGAAGCGAGTCGACGGACAGAAAGCCTCGGGAAGCTGGTCCGCGAAGCGACAGCGCTGGCATTGCTCGGCTCGGGCAAGGATGAAATCGAAATGCGAGTTGCACTCGATCCGCAGTCGGATCGCGTGAACGTGAACGGCATCAATGTTCAGCAAGTGCTCTTCAACCTTGTCCGGAACGCCCTTGATGCAATGGAAGATTTGCCCATCAAGCGAATCGAAATCAGTTCGGAACCCGTTGCGAACGGCATGGTGCAACTGACAATTTCCGATACCGGTTCTGGCATATTACCCGAAATGGCAGATGACCTTTTCGAACCTTTCCGTTCGACCAAACGCAGCGGAATGGGTTTGGGCCTTTCTATTTGCCGCACCCTTGTTGAGGCCCAAGGCGGCCGAATTTGGGTGGAACCGGGTAAAGCAGGTGGCTCTCGTTTTTCTTTCACCCTGCCGCTTTCAGAGCCAGCGATCGCCTAGTTCTCTTATCATCCGGGAGTGTCACCCAGCCCGGCTGCGAATGCAATCCGAAGTGCCTCGGAAAGACTTCGAACGTTCAGCTTGGTCATGAGATTTGCCCTGTGAATTTCTACAGTTCGTGCGCTGATGCCAAGATCATAGGCAATCGTCTTGTTGGGAAATCCACGGACAAGACCCTCAAGAACCTCATGTTCACGCGCGGTCAGCACATTCAGTCGCAGCACTGCTTCCGCTGCGCGCGCCTTGCTCCGGTCAGACCGTTCGATCTGGGCGAAGCCTTCCTCCAGCGCCGAGAGAAGCACGGCCTTTTCAAATGGCTTTTCAATGAAATCCAGAGCGCCGGCCTTCATCGCGGCCACAGCAACATTGACGTCTCCATGGCCCGTCAGAACAATGACTGGGAAAGTAATGCCCCGCTCTCCCAGAACGCGCTGGACTTCGAGTCCGTCCATTCCAGGCATGCGGACATCAAGCAGGATACAGCCCGGAGTCAATCCGTCGACGCTCTTCAGGAATTCGACGCCTGACGCAAAGGGTTCCACGGCAAACCCGGATGTCTTGAGCATGAAGCCAGCCGATCGGCGCACTGCATCATCATCATCAACCAGATAGATCTGACGCCGGTCCGTCATCGCTGTCCTCCGTGTCTGCACTCAACAATGTGAAACTGAACCTCATCCCGTCTACTGTCTGTTCAGACCATATCGAACCACCTAGGGACTCGACAATTGTCCGGCAGATCGAAAGTCCCAGACCCATCCCTTCACCCTTGGTACTGAAAAAGGGTTCGAACAGGCGATCCATGTTCTCGGGTGCAAAACCTTGCCCACTATCGGTCACGCTCACAGTGACAAAGTCCTTTGACAGTCGCTGTGTTCGGATCGAGAGCTTTCGCGTCGGCGACGTTTCCATTGCCTCGACGGCATTTCGAATGAGGTTCACCATGACCTGTTGGACCTGGACCCCTGCCACCAAGACGGACTCTGCTTGGGGATCAAACTCCAGATCGACATCAATGCCCACTTCGCGTGCGCCGATCAAAGCCAGCGCATTTGCCTGGTTGATCAGTCGCGGCAGGCTTTCGACGCGCCGTTCGGCGGTTCCCCTCCCGATGAAGTCGCGTAAACCCCGCACGATTTGTCCGGCACGCACAGACTCCTGGGCGGCATCATCAAGCGCCTGGCGCACCGTTTCGAGGTTATCCGCGTCCGGATTATTGAGAAGCTCCCGAGCGCCCTCCACATAGTTGGCAATAGCCGTCAAGGGCTGGTTGAGTTCATGCGCAAGCGACGACGCCATGGTTCCCATCGCGCTCACGCGTGAAACATGGGCAATTTCATTCTGCAATTCTTCCAGATGGACCCTGGCCTCTTCGCGCTCGGTCAGGTCGCGGACGAATCCGGAAAACACCCGATCTTGGCCCGTGCCGGCCTCGCCGATTGAGAGCTGGATGGGAAAAACCTCGCCGTTGCGACGCCGGGCGACCGTGAAACGACCGATCCCGATAATCCGTGCCTGCCCGGTCTCAAGGTAGCGGTTCATATAGTCATCATGATGTTCGCGGTCCGGCTCTGGCATCAACAGCCGGATATTCTGCCCAAGAACCTCTTGGCTGTCGTAGCCGAACATCTGCTCCGCTGCGGCGCTGAAATAGGTAATGGCGCCGCTTGTATCGATGATGATCATCGCATCGGGCACGGTCGCCAGGATAGAACGCAGCAGACCCTCACTTGCCGATACGTCGACCAAGTCGTCCGCGCCGGACGAGGGTTCTGGCTGCGCTTTTGGATTTCGCATCGCCCTTCTCTACACAAAGGCATGCATTCGGCAATCGTGGACCGACTGGTCCGCACAAACTCTCAGTCGCCGGCTTCGCTCGAATCCTGAAGCTCGCCCCGCTTCCTTTGGCACAGCGCGTGACAACCCTTGGCACATTCCGGGCGCTTCTGGCCATTTCCGGGCGCGGGAATCTCGATCAACCGGGTCCCCCCGCCGGAACAGATGCTGATGACGCCGGGCATGGACCAGGCTTGACCAACAGGCTCGAGAATGCCGAAGCCAGCAAGTGCCAGCCAAGCGACAGAAGCGAGAAACGGAAGTCTAGATCGCATTGCTGAACTGGCTGGAGTCTGGTTGCCGATAGGCGTCAAAGGCAGAAGCAACGACGCGCGCATAGGGCAGGGCATTCCTGTTCAGCCGCAGGTCGCGCTTGTCCCATTCGATCAATCCCAATGCCTCGAGCGGTCCGAGCGCGGTCCGCGCAGTAGCGACAATGTCTTCCGGAATATCGCGCGCTTCGCGTTGGCAGAGGATGCGTTCGATGATGGCAGAACGGTGCTGATCGTCCGGGCTGCGTTTGACGCCGCGTGCCGAAGCGAGTGTGCCATCGGCAAGGCAGGCGCGATAGCGCCCCGGATTTTTCTCGTTCTGGATCATGATGTGCGGAAAACTGCTGATCGCACTCGCCCCAAAGCCAAGCAGAACAGGGCTGTCGTCGTCCGTGAATCCCTGAAAATTGCGGTAGAGCTTTCCCCTTGCGTTGGCCTTGGCCAATCCGTCGCTCTCCAAGGCGAAATGGTCGAAGCCAATCGGCTGATACCCGGCGGCTGACAGCAATTCATGTCCGCGGGTCGCCATTTCGAATCTCAGTTCGGATCCGGGAAGCGCAGTTGCATCGATCCGGCGCTGCCGCGGAACGAGGTCGGGCAGATGCGCATAGCCGAACAGGGCTATGCGGCTTGGGGCAAGTTCGATTGCCTGGTGCAGCGTGTCTTCGAGATCCGCAAGCGACTGGCCGGGCAATCCATACATCAGGTCGAAATTGATATTGTCGATCCCGAAGCGCCGCACGGATGACATACAGGCTTCGATCGTGTGTCTGGGCTGGATCCGCCCGATAGCCTGCTGAATTGTTTCAGAGAAGCTCTGCACGCCTAGACTGACACGCGTCACGCCACAGGACGCCAGTGCCATGGCCCAATTGTCGGAAAAGATGCGAGGATCAATTTCAACCGACATGTCCGCACTTTCGCAATTCAGCGCAAGAACGAGCCGATCAACCAGCCGGACAAAGTCTACAGGTGCAATGGCGTTCGGGCTGCCTCCGCCAAAGGCAATATGCCGGACCTTTCCCCGTCCATGCAAAAGGCTCCCAACGCGGCCAATTTCGGATTCAAGCGATTCAAGATAGGCGGCAAGGCGATGCGTGCGGTTTGCGGCCCCGGTATTGCAACCGCAGTACCAGCAGATCGACTGGCAATAGGGAATGTGGACATAGACGGAGAGGGGCGTTTCCGGCTCCACAGTCTCCAATGCTTCGACCATGTCGGCGGCGCCGACCCGATCGCTGAATTCGACCGCAGTCGGGTAGCTGGTGTAACGCGGAACGGGCCGCTCGAGCAGTTCAGGATAATATCGCCACATAGTCGGTACGCTACTGCCGGATCGCCGTTCTATCCTTGATCCGCATCAAGGAACTTGTTGCGGCGGATCAAGGTCCCCCTCGATGAAGCAGCTAGTGTGCGTCCAATCCCAAAGAGGAGTTGGGCCAATGAAATCTGTGCTGCTGCATGTTTATGACGACGATGCGCTGGATGACCGGCTGCAGGTCGCGCTCGACATCTGCCGGACATTCGATGCCCATCTGACATGCCTCCAGGTCACGCCGTACAATGCCTATGTGTCCTTCGAGCCGCTGGGCGGCGTTTATACTCAGGCTGCAGTGCTGGAGAGTGTTCGCGAACGCGAAGACGAAGTGCGCAAGCGCATAGAAGTCCGGCTGGGGCAAGACGATGTCCGTTGGGACTGGATCGCGGCCGATGGGCCGGTCGTGCAGACGCTGGTCAGTGCCTCGGCGCTGAGCGACCTGCTTGTCATTGGCCAATATCCGGGCAGCGGAGATGCCGTTTCCCAGCCGCTGCCGATTGTCGATGAAGTCGCCGTTCATGCTGCCTGCGCGGTCCTGATCGTCCCGTCCGGGATTTCGACATTCGATGCCGGCAGGCCAGCGGTGATTGGCTGGAACGCCTCTCCGGAAGCAGCCAATGCCCTTCGCAATGCCCTGCCCATCCTGCGCGCGGCCTCGTCGGTGCATATCGTCTCCGTCGGAGAGAACGGGGACGAATTCCCCCAGATTTCGGCAAACACATATCTGTCACGTCACGGTGTGGCATCTGATCTCCATTCGCTGTCGACAAGCGCCAAAAGTGCGGGCGGCGTTCTCGAGGATTTCGCCACGCGCCGCGGCGCAAGTTGTCTGGTCATGGGAGCCTATGGCCGATCGCGGTTTCGCGAGACGCTTCTCGGCGGGGTAACCCGTGATCTCTTGCGTACTTCCCGCATTCCACTTCTGCTCAGCCATTGAGCAGATTCACTCCAACGTCAGCAAAACAGGGAGATTATATGTTGAACTTCAAACCATATCTGGCAGGCTTGGTAAT
This sequence comes from Sphingomonadaceae bacterium, assembly GCA_046348625.1. Taxonomy (GTDB): domain Bacteria; phylum Pseudomonadota; class Alphaproteobacteria; order Sphingomonadales; family Sphingomonadaceae; genus Aquisediminimonas. The sequence goes on along the minus strand of JAXMDX010000007.1, from coordinate 24,856 downwards.
AGCCTGCGGTATTGCCGGTCCGGCCAATGCGGCTGCAGGTGATACGCTCATCAGGCTCCGCGGCATCATCGTTGCGCCGAACGAGTCTTCAAGCGGGATCACGCCGACCTTTCCGACCGAAAAGGTCAAGATCAACAACAGCGCGGCACCTGAAGTCGATTTCACTTACATGGCGACGGACAATATCGGCTTCGAACTGATTGCGGCGACCACAAAGCACCACGCGACCGGGACGAGTGGCACAACGGGGTCCATCGGGCGTCTGGCGTCCACATGGGTGCTGCCGCCGACGCTGACCGCACAATATCATTTCGCTCCGGCGTCCAAAGTCCGCCCCTATGTTGGCGCCGGCATCAACTATACGCTCTTCTATTCCGAAAAGCCTTCTGCAGCGCTTGAAGCAGCGGTCGGTCCGACAAAGGTCAAGATGAAGAGCAGTTTTGGCTGGGCGGCGCAGGCCGGGATCGATTTCGATCTGAGCAAGAACATGTTCCTCAATCTCGATGTCAAATACATCGACATCAGAACGACTGCGCGACTGTCGACGACAGCGATCGGCGTTCAAACAGTCAAGGTCAACCTCAACCCGATCGTTGTGGGAGTCGGCGTCGGCTTCCGCCTTTAAAGATTTCAGAGCTCCTCAAACTGGCGGGGCAGGCCCTAGTGGCTTGTCCCGCTTTTTTTGCGCTCAGCCATTATCGTCCGTGGGCCTGTCGTCGTCGATCAGGATACGCAGTGATGCTCCGTCGAGATCATCATATTGCCCGTCATGAAGTGACCAGAAAAAGGCGAAGAGCCCTCCAAGTCCCAGCAGAAGCGCAATGGGGATAAGGACGGCAATCCCGTTCATTGCGCCGCGCTCCGAAGCCGCAAGGCGTTGGCGACGACGATCAGGGACGAACCGGACATGGCCAGTGCGGCTATGAGGGGCGTCACCAATCCCATAATCGCAAGGGGTACTGCGATCAGATTGTAGCCGATTGCCATCGCGAAATTCTGCCGAACGACTTTCTGTGTAGCACGTGCGGCGCGGACGGCAGTCGCAACGGGCGCCAGACTGTCGCCAAGGAAAATGGCGTCCGCCGCGTTCTGTCCAGCGTCACTGGCAGATCCCGGGGCCATCGAGACATGTCCTGCGGCAAGCGCCGGGCCGTCATTCAGACCGTCGCCGACCATCAGGACCTTTTCGCCGCGCGCTTTCAGCCGGGCAATCGTATCCAGCTTGTCCTGTGGCAGCATGCCTGTCTGTGCCGTCAATCCGAGCGCGCGGGCAATCGGGGCTACCGCAGACGCGCGATCTCCAGAAAGGATCGTTGCCGGAAGGCCAAGTGCGGCAAGTTCATCGATTGTCTGACGAGCGGCTGGCCTCATCTTGTCGCTGAACAGGATCGTGGTCGACGGTTGTCCTTCAATGACCAGCGAGGTCGCAAGGCAATCGTCCGGAACCGTGCCGTCCGGCCTGCACAGGGCCACGGCCTTTCCCTGCAGCTTGGCCGATACACCATTGCCTGCGGTTTCCCGGACATCGGTGAGGTCGCTTGCTGTGATGCCCTCCTGTTCAAGCGCCCGCCGCAGTGCTTCACTCAATGGATGGCGGCTGACCCTGGCAAGCGCGAGCGCCGCAGACTTCTGCTCAGGTCCCAGGTCATGCAGCCCAATCGGTTCCGGTCGACCCAGGGTCAACGTTCCGGTCTTGTCGAACAAGGCGCGATCAGCCTCCGCCAGCCGTTCGAGCGCTGATCCATCCTTGACCAGGATGCCCCGGCGCATCAGCGCGCCGGCGGTTACAATTTGTGCAGCCGGCACAGCCAGCCCGAGTGCACAGGGGCATGTGATGATCAGCACGGCGACAGCGATCAGCAGCGACTGATGCCATCCCGCACCCGCGATCATCCAGCCGGCAAAGCTGGCCGCAGCAAGAGTGTGAACGGCCGGAGCATAGAGTCGGGCCGCCCGATCCGCGATCCTGACATAGCGGGACCGGGACTGCGAGGCCTGTTCCATCAGCCGCGCGATATCGGCAATGACCGTCTCTTCGCCGATTGCCAGGACCTCGATCCTGACCGGCGCATCGAGATTGAGCGTCCCGGCATGGACGCGGTCACCCGGTGCAATGGCAACAGGTGTGCTTTCCCCCGTGAGCAAGGCCAGGTCGATGCGCGATTGCCCGTCAGCCACGACGCCATCGGCGGCCAGCCGTTCGCCTGCGGCGACAATCATCGTCATGCCTGGCCGAAGCGAGGACACATCGCACCAGGACGATCGGCCGTCGCTGTCGATGACCAGCGCGCCCGCAGGGGCATGTTTGAGAAGCGCGGTGACACCGTTGCGCGCGCGGTCCCGCATCACGCTGTCCAGCCAGCGCCCCGTCAACAGGAAGAACAGCAGCATGACCGCACCGTCGAAATAGGCATGCTCGCCATGCACGACGGTTTCAAACAGGCTCAGGGCGCTTGCCAGCACAACGCCAATCGAAATCGGCACATCCATGTTGGTCCGCCCGTGCCGCAACGCGTTCCAGGCGGATTTGAAGAAGGGTCGGCCCGCATAGGCAATGGCAGGCAATGCAATGCCGGCGGAAAGCCAGTGAAACAGGTCGCGTGTTGCGCCTTCGGCGCCTGACCATACCGAAACCGAAAGCAACATGATGTTCATTGCGGCAAAGCCGGCAACAGCCAGGGCTTTCAGCAGATCACGGCTGCCGCCATCGTCACGGGTCAGCGCAGCACCGATGGGCTGCGCTTCGAAACCAAGGGTTGAGATCGCCTGCTGCAGTGCAGGGATCTGGACATCTGGCAAGTGGGTCAGCGTCAAGCGCTTGGCGGTGAAATTCACGCGCGCTGCGACGATGCCACTTGTCTTGGGCAGTCCATCTTCTAGTTTGGCGATGCACCCCGCACAGCGCATCCCTGGCACTGAGAACAGAGTCTCCGGCAGCTTGGCTTCCGCAACAGGTGATGTGGGTGCGTTCATTGGACGTCGGTCGACAGCTTCACGGTTTCTCCGCCGCTCCGCAACACGGCGTGCACCAGCCATCGGCCGGCGGGGAGGGCTTGAGCAGATTCCAGAGACCCATCGGCTGCAACTGAAAAGGTGAGCGTGATCGGCGGCGTAGCACCCAGCGGGTGGCTTGCCTGCCCCGAACCGTTCAGCCCCTCGATGGCCCCGCCTGCCACGGACGCCGCGATGCGCACATGCCGTTTGCTGTCGAGCGATACGCCGGTCTTCCACCCAAGCTGCTGTTGTTTTTTCGCCGCTGCCAGCCAGCCATTGAATTCCTGGCTGGCTACATAGGAGTTGTCGACCACGGTCCCGCCGAAGGTCGAAATGGCAGCATGGGCCATGTACACATTCACGGCGATGACAATGCTGAAGAATCCAACCAGGATTGCCGTCATATGCCAGCCGGTAAAGCGCTTCGTCATTCTTCATCTTCCTCATGTTCAGGCCGTTCGAACTGCGTCGTATCGCTGTCGCCCTTTTCGTTCGTGCCCGCAGCCTGCGCCGAAATCTCGAAGGGTTGCCGTTCCGGTCCTTTGCTGGGTGCAGCGACGAAGAGTCTCACCTTGAGGACGCTGTCCGGATCGACAGTGACTTCGACTTCATCCGATGCCGCTTCACGTCCACCGTCCTGCGTCCACATTTGCGCATCCGGAAGGCCGGACACCTTGAGCACGACCTTGCGGGGCCGGGCTTCCATGTTGCGGACCTTGATCGTGTAATTGTTGCGGATCGATCCGTCGGACAGCTGCACGTAAATCGGGTTGCGATCCTGCTGCACGCTCAGGTCCAGCCTGGTTCTGGCGCCGAGCGAAAACAGCATTGCCAGCCCGATTGCACTCCAGATCGACAAATAGGCCAGTGTTCTGGGCCGGAAAAGTGTCTTCAGAACCGGCTTGGGCGTCCCGCCGGCCTTTTCGATCGCAGCATCATCCAGCGTGCAATAGTCGATCAGGCCGCGCGGCCGGCCGATCTGGGCCATCACCTTGTCACAGGCGTCGATACACAAGGCACAGGTGATACAGCCAATCTGCGGTCCTTCGCGAATGTCGATGCCAGTCGGACAGACCTGGACGCATTGCGTGCAGTCGATGCAGTCGCCCGTCATCAGGCCTTCGTCGGCGGCCTTTTTGACGCCGTGAGTTCGCGGCTCGCCCCGCCAGTCCTTGTAGGTAACGACAAGTGACTTTTCGTCGAGCATGGCCGTCTGGATGCGCGGCCAGGGGCACATGTAAATGCAGACCTGCTCGCGCATCAGCCCGCCGAAGATATAGGTCGTCGCCGTCAGAATCGCGACCGTACTGTACGCAACGAATGGCGCGTCGCCCGCCATGAAATGGCGCATCAACGTCGGGGCGTCCGCAAAATAGAAGATCCATGCGCCGCCGGTTAGGGCACCAATGACGATCCAGATGGCGTGCTTTGAGACCCGCTTGGTGGTCTTTTCCAGTCCCCATGGCGCATTGGCCAGCCTGACTTGGGCGTTGCGATCTCCGTCGATCGCGCGCTCGACATGCTGAAACAGGTCGGTCCAGACCGTCTGGGGGCAGGCATAGCCGCACCAGGCGCGCCCGACTGCAGAGGTCACAAGAAACAGGCCGATCCCCGCCATGACCAGCAGCCCGGCCACATAGTAGAATTCATGCGGCCAAATCTCGATTGCGAACATGTAAAAACGCCGATGGGCCAGGTCGACGAGGACCGCCTGATCTGGAGCATAGGGTCCGCGATCCCAACGCAGCCAGGGCGTCACATAATAGATCGTCAGGGTTACGGCCATCGCCGCCCATTTGAGGCGTCGGAAAAACCCGTCTACGGCCTTCGGATAGACACCCTTGCGCCGTTCGTAGAGCGGACTCCCGGGATCAATTAGGCCTTCAAGGTTGGACATTGGCTGCCGCCGCCGCTGGCGCGGCCTCGCCACCGCCCAGCGAATGGACATAGGCTGCGAGCATCTTGATCGTCACAGGATCGAGCCGATTGTTCCAGCGCGGCATGACGCCAAATCGGCTCTTCATGACAGTCTGTGTGATAGTGGCCCGATCCCCGCCATAGAGCCAGATGGCGTCTGTCAGGTTCGGCGCGCCGAACTGCCGTCCGCCCTTGCCTTCGGGCCCATGGCATTGGCTGCAATTGGCGGCAAACAATGTCGCGCCACGCGCGGAAGCGGCATTGGGCTGCTGCTGACCGGAGATTGTTCGCACGAACGATACGACCGAGCTGATTTCTGCAGGCGTCAGCACCCCGGCAAAGGCGGGCATCTGCGAAAATCGTGTCTCGTTATGATCAGGATTTCGCACGCCATGCGTGATAGTATAGTGGATCGTCGCAATATCGCCGCCCCACAGCCAATCGTCGTCATTGAGGTTCGGATAGCCTTTGGATCCCGTTGCGCCGGATCCATGGCATTGGACACAATGGACCTTGAACGCGGCCCGGCCGCCCTCGATTGCTGCCTGCTTGAGCTTGTCGTTGGCAAGCAGCTGTTCGATTGGAGTTGCGGCAATGGCGGCTGTGATCGGCGCGCGCCGCTTTGCTTCCGCATTCATTGAGGCTTCGAGTTGGCCGTGGCTGGACCAGCCAGTTATTCCCTTCGTTGCGCCCTGCAGCATCGGGATCGCGGGAAAGAAGATCACATAGCCGATCGCCCAGAGGATGCAGGCATAGAAGGTCAACAGCCACCAGCGCGGCAGGGGGGTGTTCAGTTCCTCGATGCCGTCCCATTCGTGACCGACAGTCTGAGTGCCGGTTGGTTCATCGATACGCTTGTTTTCAACCATGATCTTCATCCTTGAAGATGATCGCGGCAGCGTTGCGGTGATGCGTCGATGCACCTTTGCGAAACGTCCAGCCGATAAAGGTGACGAACAGGAGCCCCATGAAGACCAGCCCCCAGCTGTCGGCAAAATGCCTGAAGCTGTCATAGGTCATTGCGGCTGCTCCTGCGGTTCGGCCGCTTTCAGGTCGACCAAGGTTCCGAGCATCTGCAGATAGGCGACCAGAGCATCCATCTCCGTGATGCGGGTCGGGTCGCCATCGAAATCGCGCACCTGAACCTTGGGATAGCGGGCCTTGAGGTCAGTGCTGCTCCGATCGGGATCAGCCTGGGCTTGCAGGTCATCATTTGCTGCAGCAATCGCGGCCTTGGAATAGGGAACGCCCACGCGATAGAGCGCTTGCAGATGCATGCGCATGTCGCCGGACTTGAGCTCCCGTTCCGCGAGGAAGGCATAGGGCGGCATGATCGATTCCGGAACAACGGCGCGGGGATTCTTGAGGTGCTGGACATGCCATTCGTCCGAATATCGTCCGCCGACACGAGCAAGGTCCGGGCCGGTCCGCTTTGAGCCCCATTGGAAGGGATGATCATACATGCTTTCGGCTGCCAGGCTGTAATGGCCATAGCGTTCAACTTCGTCGCGGAAGGGCCGGATCATCTGGCTATGGCAGTTGTAGCAGCCCTCCCTCATGTAGATGTTGCGCCCCGCCAGTTCGAGCGGCGAATATGGCCGCATCCCGTCAACCTTTTCGACTGTCGAGTCGATCCAGAAGAGCGGCGCGATTTCGACAATCCCGCCGATTGTGACAGCGATGAATGCGAAAACGGCGAGCAGCGTGACGTTGCGTTCAAGCCGCTTGTGATCGAACAGTGTACCGGCCATGATTTTGGCTCCTTCAGGCGGCTGAAGCTGTGGCGAGGGGACGGTCAAGCGACGCGTCATACGGCGTTTCGGTCATCGGCTTTTCCTGCCGCTGCTTGCCGGCGATGGTCATCCAGACGTTGAAGACCATGATCAGCGCGCCCGAGAGATACATGAGGCCACCGGCTGCACGGATCAGATACATGGGGAACATGGCCGAGACGACTTCCGAAAAGGCATAGACCAGATAGCCGTCCGAGCCATATTCGCGCCACATCAGCCCTTGCATGATGCCGGCAACCCACATCGCGGCGGCGTAGAAGACGATGCCGATCGTCGCGAGCCAGAAGTGCCAGTTCACCATCCGCAATGAATAGAGACGCGGCTGGCCCCAGAGCCTCGGCACGAGATAATAGATCGACGCAAAGGTGATCATGCCGTTCCAGCCGAGCGCGCCAGAGTGCACATGGCCAATGGTCCAGTCTGTGTAGTGAGACAGGCTGTTGACGGCCTTGATCGAAAGCATGGGCCCTTCAAAAGTGCTCATGCCGTAGAAGGCGAGGGCCATGACCATCATCCGGATGATCGGGTCGGTGCGGATCTTGTCCCATGCGCCGTTCAGCGTCATCAGGCCGTTGATCATGCCGCCCCAGCTCGGCATCCACAGCATGACGGAAAAGACCATGCCCAGTGTCTGCGCCCAGTCAGGCAATGCAGTATAGTGGAGGTGGTGCGGTCCGGCCCAGATATAGAGGAAGATCAGCGACCAGAAATGGATGATCGACAGGCGATAGCTGTAGACGGGACGTTCCGCCTGCTTCGGCACAAAATAGTACATCATGGCGAGAAAGCCCGCCGTCAGGAAGAAGCCGACGGCGTTGTGGCCATACCACCACTGGGTCAGCGCATCCTGAACGCCCGCAAAGGCGCTATAGCTCTTTGAACCGACCAGGCTCACAGGCATCGAAATGTTGTTTACCAGATGCAGCATGGCGACCGTTATGATGAACGCCAGGAAGAACCAGTTCGCGACATAGATGTGCGGCTCCTTGCGGCGCACAATCGTTCCGATGAACACTGCGCCATAGGACACCCACACGACGGTCAGCCAGAGATCGACATACCATTCGGGCTCGGCATATTCGCGGGCCTCAGTGATGCCCATGAGATAGCCGGTTGCGGCGAGCACGATAAACAGCTGGTAGCCCCAGAAGACAAAGCGGGCGAGTGACGGGAAGGCCAGTCGTGCGCGACAGGTGCGCTGGACAATATAGAAACTCGTTGCGATCAACGCATTTCCGCCAAAGGCGAAAATCACGGCCGAAGTGTGGAGCGGTCGCAGGCGCCCGAAAGTTGTATATTCGAGATTGAAGTTGAGCGCCGGAAAGGCAAGCTGAAGGGCAATGAAGAGGCCAACCAGGAACCCGGCAACACCCCAGAAGATTGTCGCGATGATGCCCCATCGGATCGGATCGTCATCATAGCGGGAAAGGTCGACTGGCCTAGTGGCCGCGCCATTGGCCAAGCCGGCAAAATCCGTCCCCCGAAGCGTCATGGCCGAAGCGATCAGCGCGACTGCACAGACTATGCTCATGTGAACGGAAAATCCGGGATCCACACTTTGGGCAAAGGCTGCAAAAGCGAGCAGTGCCACGACGAACCAAGCGCCAGCGCGCATTACCATTGTGTCCATCATTCTTCCCCGAAGCGCCTCAGCGCATTTTTGTAATTCTGCCGTTGGCCGATCGCGGACCTGTCTTCATTGACTCAGGTCAACAGATCATGCGGCGAGTGCCAAAGTCTGCAGCCGTGCGCGGTCCTGGATCACGACTGTGCGTCTGTTCGGCAGGTCGATCATTTCTGCCCCTTTGAGTTTTGTCAGTTGGCGGCTGACGGTTTCAATCGTCAGGCCCAGCACATCGCCCATCTGCTGGCGATCGAGGGGCATTTCGAAGACTTCCGGCAAACCGGCGGCAGCCTTGGCCGCCCCGTTGCCCATCCGGTCCGACACTTCGAGCAATAGCGATGCGATCCGCTCACTCGCTGTCTTCTTTCCCAGAAGGAGCATCCAGTGGCGCGCACGATCGAGTTCGGTCAACGTCCGCATCAGCAGCCGATTCTGCAGATCGGGGTGCTGCCGGGCAAAACCGTCAAACGCGGCGCGCGTAAAGACGCAAAGCTCGGCATCCGTCAGCGCTGTCACGCTGTGCGGGCTCTCCTTGCCAAAGGGGCGGCCGATAAAATCCGACGGAAAGACAACGCCGACAATCTGTTCACGGCCGTCGGCAGTGGAAATCGACAGTTTCAGGATTCCGGAAATAACATTGGCAACGACCAGAGCCTCATCGCCTTCCCAGACGAGTGTTTGCCCGCGCCGAACCTTTTGCTTGCGCCCGAGATGTCCCAGACATTCGAGCGCATCTGCCGATAATCCGGCGCAAATTGCGCTATCCCCGACAGGGCAGTGTGAACAATCAGTCATGTCCCGGCCCTAGCGCGCGGGCAGGGTCTCGAAACTACGTGATTTCCACAAGGCGCAGACGATAACTCGTTTTACCGGTCAGGCAGTGCGTTCACGTCTGGCCTTGTTGCGCGGCGGAAACGGTGGCTTGCCCGGTCGAGGTCCTGGCCGATGCTGCCGCGGTGCTTCGCGTCGGTTGCGCCTGGCCTCTTCTCGCGGGGCGCCCTGGACCTGCTCGATCCGGATGCCTCCTTCGCCATCTTCTCCGTCAACGGCGGTGCGCCGGACCGCTGCCGCAAAACGCGCCGCCGCCGCCGCCTGGACCTCGAAAAGCGATTCATTGGCGGCAATGCGGATCGCCCCAATCTCTGTCCTCGTGATATGGCCACGCCGGCACAGGAGCGGAAGCAGCCATCTGGGATCCGCATTGTGGCGGCGACCGATGTCCATCCTGAACCAGACGGTATTTTCAAAGCCGGGCCTCGGGCCCTCTGACCGCTGTGACGGGCCGGAGGCGGCATCGATCAGTTCTTCGGCCACAGGCATTCTTGCCCGGTGTGCCCGAACAAGCGCGGCAGCAATGTCCTCGGGACTCCGCTCCGCCAGGAGGCGTGTCGCCAACACCCGATCCTCCTCATCGACCTCGACCGGCTCGAGCAGGGTCGCGAGCAGCCTCTCACGATCATTTCTCGCGATATCCTCGCGGCTTGGGGCGGAGATCCATTCGGCATTGATCCGTGCTCCCCGCAGCATCGATTCGACGCGCTTGCGCCTTGGATATGGCACAAGGATCACTGCCGTACCCTTTTTGCCTGCCCGGCCGGTGCGGCCTGACCGGTGTTGCAGGGCTTCCGCATCGCGCGGAATCTCAACATGGATGACGAGCGACAAGGTCGGCAGATCGATCCCGCGCGCAGCGACATCGGTTGCCACGCACACCCGTGCGCGGCGATCACGGAGGGCCTGCAGAGCATGGTTGCGTTCATTCTGGCTGTGCTCGCCTGAAAGCGCCACGACCGAAAAGCCGCGCTCGGTCAGGCTGGCATGCAGATGCCGGACATTGTCGCGGGTTGCGCAGAACAGCATTGCGGTGGTTGCCTCGTGATAGCGCAGCAGATTGACGACGGCATTCTCGATGTCTGCAGGCGCGACAGTCACGGCTTGGTAGGTGATGTCTCCATGGCCACGATCTTCGCCGACAGTCGAAATGCGCAATGCATCGCGCTGGTAGCGTCGGGCAAGTGCAACGATGGGCTTCGGCATGGTTGCAGAGAACATGAAGGTGCGCCGGCCCTGCGGCGTCGCGTCGAGAATTTCCTCCAGGTCTTCGCGGAAGCCCATGTCGAGCATTTCGTCGGCCTCGTCGAGGATGGCGACCGTCAGGCTGTGGAGCAGGAGCGCTCCGCGTTCGAGGTGATCGCGGAGTCTGCCGGGGGTGCCGACCACAATGTGCGCGCCTTGCGAAAGCGCGCGCCTTTCCTTCGATGCGTCCATCCCACCGACGCATGTTGCGATGCGGATCCCCGCCTTGCCGTAAAGCCAGATCAGTTCGCGCCCGACCTGCAGCGCGAGCTCCCGTGTCGGCGCAATGACAAGCGCGAGGGGGGCACCAGCCGGAGCCGCCATTCCGCTGCCGCTCAAGAGTTGCGGGGCCATTGCAAGGCCGAAGGCAACAGTCTTTCCCGATCCGGTCTGTGCGGAGACAATGAGGTCCCGCCCCTCGGCTTCGGGTTCAAGCACAGCCGCCTGCACAGGCGTGGGCGCGGCATAGCCACGGGCGGAAAGCGCTTCAGCAAGAAGCGGGTGGAGTGTTTGGAAGGTCATGGTCTCTCTAAAAGGCGCATTCCGGGGCAATGACCCGCGCCATTAACATATGTGGGGCAGCCCCTAGTCGTTCTGGGTGCGAAGCACAACCGGCGGAAGGACAAGTTCGCGGGACGCCTTGAACGCGGCACCGGTTCTTCTTGTAGCAGTTGCTACAATATGCTATCCCGCAATGAAAGAGTCGATGCCCGTTCTGATCATGAAGCGTCTGCAATTGTGGGGGATGTGTTTCATGGTTTGACGGGTGAAGCAGGCTTGGCGGGCCGATACCGGAACGGTGCGACGCCCTGCCCAAATGGAAGAAGGAAAGCCCTGTGAATTCGGAGCCGATTGTGATCGTCAAAGCCTTTATGAAGGCGATGGAGTCCCTCGACTATGATCGGGCTATGCGATTTGTCGCGGCCGGATGCGAATACACAAACCCGCCGCCGATTGGGACAGTGCATGGGCCTGAAGGCATTCGCGCTGTCCTGGAACCTTTTTTTGCCCCGACGCTTGAAAACGAATTCCGGATCCTGAGAGAGTCGCATTCAGGGCGAACTGTATTCCTGGAACGGCTGGATCGGCATCGGTTGAAGGACAGATGGGTCGAGTTGCCCGTTACCGGTGTATTTGACGTGCATGAGGGCCAGATTGTCTTCTGGCGAGACTATTTCGACGCCGCTACGATCCTGTCTCAATGGCCGCAGGGTTAGGCCGCATGTCTTGAAGGAGGCGCAGGCGTGGACAGTCTGAGAACGGATGACGGGCGATTTGCAAATCTTCCCGGTTTCAATTTTGCACCCCATTATATCGAAGGCCTGCCTGGATACGAGGGCCTGCGCATCCATTATCTTGACGAAGGCCCCCAGGCAGCGGACGAAACGTTTCTGTGCCTGCATGGCCAGCCCACATGGTCCTACCTCTATCGCAAAATGATTCCTGTTTTCACGGCCGCGGGATGCCGTGTCATCGCCCCGGATCTGATCGGCTTTGGCCGTTCCGACAAGCCGGTCGATGAGACCGCGTACACTTTCAGTTTCCATCGCAACATGTTGCTCGCCTTTGTCAGGGCCCTGGATCTTCGCAATGTGACGCTTGTGTGCCAGGATTGGGGGGGAATCCTTGGCCTCACAGTGCCACCGGAGATGCCGGAAAGATTTGCCCGCCTCCTGGTCATGAACACGGCCATTCCGGTCGGGGAGCCAGTGAGCGAAGGATTTGATCGATGGCGCGCATTCAACCGCAGCCAGCCTGACCTTGACATAGCGGCCCTCATGGAGCGTGCGCAGCCCGGTATGAGCAAAGAGGAAGCCGCCGCCTATGCAGCGCCTTTCCCCGATCAGCGATACAAGGCGGGCGTGCGCCGGTTCCCCGAACTGGTGATGACGAGTCCCGGCATGGAGGGGATTCCGCAAGCCCGGCGTGCGCTCGATTTCTGGCGAGATGAATGGACTGGCCAAAGCTTTATGGCGATAGGCATGACGGATCCGGTGCTCGGCCCCGCTGTCATGGCGGATCTGCGATCCAATATCCGTGGGTGCCCAGAACCGCTCGAGATTGCTGATGCCGGACATTTCGTGCAGGAAAAGGGGGAGCTTGTTGCACGCGAAGCCCTGCGATCATTTGCGTCCCGGGACTGAAGGACTGCCCACCAACGGAAAAAACGTCAGGCTGACACGCCCTCGAGCGCGGCAGAGGCTTCCAGCCAGCATGCTTCTGCGACCGCGAGCTTTTTCTCGATGTCCGCGCGGCGGACCATCAGATCGGTCATGGTGAGGTTGCGTTCTTCCGGCCCTGCGGTGTCCGGATCAAACATGGCCCGCTCGATCCGGGAGCGATGCGCTGTCAGGGAGTCCATTTCCTTTTCCGCTCGCGCGATTTCAGCGCGCAGGGCCTTGCTTTGCTCGCGGGCGGCGGCAGCGGCCTTCCGGTCTTCCTTCTTGTTGGATTTTATGGGTTCCGGCCCTTTCGGCTGGTTCTTGCCGAGGATCATGTCCGTATAGTCATCAAGGCTGCCGCCAAACTCCTCGGCGCGGCCGCCGTCGACAAGAACAAGGCGGTCGGCAACAAGTTCGATCATGTGCCGATCATGGCTGACAATCACGACCGCACCGTCATAGGCATTGAGCGCCTGCACCAGCGCTTCACGGGCATCGACGTCAAGGTGGTTGGTCGGTTCGTCCAGGATCAGCATGTGCGGCGCATCGCGGGTGATGAGCGCGAGCGCCAACCGGGCGCGCTCCCCGCCGGAAAGCTTGGCCACTTCGGTTGTTGCTTTGGCGCCGGAAAAGCCGAACCGGCCCAACTGCCCACGCACGGCGCCCGGCGTCGCGCCCTTCATCTGCCGCGTCATGTGCTCAAGCGGCGTGTCCGCGCCATCAAGTTCCTCGACCTGATATTGGGTGAAATAGCCGACCCGCATTTTCCCCGAGGCGTTGATCGCGCCTTCCATCGCAGGCAGTTGTGCAGCGAGCAGGCGGGCCAAGGTCGTCTTGCCATTGCCGTTGCGGCCGAGCAACGCGATCCGGTCATCCGGGTCCAGCCGCAGGTTCAGGCGTTCCAGGATCGGCTTTCCCGGCACATAGCCGACGCTTGCCATGTCCAGCGTCACCAAGGGCGGCTTCAGTTCGTCAGGGCTCGGAAAGTCGAAACTGAGCGACGGGTCCTCGATCATCGCCATCACGGGCTGCATTCTTGCAAGTGCCTTTGCCCGCGATTGCGCCTGCTTTGCTGTTGAGGCGCGCGCACTGTTGCGGGCGATATAGTCCTGCAACTTGGCGCGCTGCGCATCTTGCGCCGCCTTGGCCGCCGCAAGCTGGGCTGCACGCTCGGCGCGCTGGCGCTCGAAACTGTCGTACCCCCCGGCATAGAGCGTTGTCTGTCCACCTTCGAGATGCAGGATGTTGTCCACGACATTGTTGAGCAGGTCGCGCTCGTGGCTGATGACGACCATCATTGCCGGATAGGATTTCAGGAAGCTTTCCAGCCACAAAGTCGCTTCAAGGTCCAGATGGTTCGACGGTTCGTCGAGCAGCAGCAGATCGGGCTCGGAAAAGAGCAGTGCGGCAAGCGCAACGCGCATTTTCCATCCGCCCGAAAAGCTGTCGAGCGGACGGGCCTGCATGTCCTCATCGAACCCAAGCCCGACCAGAATGCGCGAGGCGCGCGCTGGCGCGGTGTATGCATCGATTGCGATCAGTCGTTCGTGGATTTCCCCGAGTCTTTCGGGATCGTGGCATGTCTCGCTATCATGAAGCAGGGCAGCCCGTTCCGTGTCGGCAGCGAGAACGGTTTCGAACGGTGTCGCATCGCCCGCGGGCGCTTCCTGCGCGATATAGCCGATCCGGGTCTTGCGCGGCATTTCGATCGAACCGTCATCCGGTTCAAGCTGGCCGATCATCACTTTCATCAGGGTCGATTTGCCCGCTCCGTTGCGACCGATCAGCCCGACACGGCTTTTCGGCGGCAAGGAAGCTGTCGCGCGATCAAGGATGGTGCGCCCGCCAAGGCGCACGGTGATACCGTTCAGATTGAGCATGGCGGCGCCCCTAGCATGGAATGGCCCGACGGGCCAGCGTGCCGGATCAAAGCGCCGCGGAGCGCTTCAATCTGACCACAGCCTCGTCAAGGGACGACAGAAAGCGCGAACGATCCGACTTGGAAAAGGGCGGAGGGCCGCCAATCGCATCGCCATTCGCCCGCAGATCCGCCATGATCGCGCGCGTTGCAATGGCATTGCCGATGGAGCCGCCGGTAAAGGGTTTCCCGTTGGGGGCAATGACCGTAGCGCCCGCTTTGAGACATCTGTCGGCAAGCAGGATGTCCCCTGTGACGACGATGACGCCGCCATGGGCCCGCTCGGCGATCCAATCGTCGGCGGCGTCAAAGGCGGCGCCGACAAGCGACCGGGCAATCAGCGGATGATCCGGTACACGGATCGGGCTGTTGCTGACGATCGTGACCGCAATCTCGTGTCGGAACGCAACCTTGTAGATTTCGTCCTTAACCGGGCAGGCATCCGCATCCACAAGGATGGCGGGCATATCGAAACCTTAGTCTTCGGCCGCGATCGTGACCTTGAGACCGTCCAGCGCATCGCTGAAAGCAAGCTGGCATGAGAGGCGTGATGTCTCGTTACGGTGATCCGAACTTTCGAGAAGGTCATTCTCGTCTTCGCCCATGGGATCGATCTTGCCGGCAAATGCGGGATCGACATGCACATGGCACGTGGCGCAAGAGCAGCACCCGCCGCACAGTGCGAGCAACTCGTCAAAACCGGCATCGCGGATGATTTCCATGACCGAAAGACCGGCCTGTGCCTCGATTTCATGTTCGGTGCCGTCGCGAGTTGTGACGATCAGTTTTGCCATTTGCTCTGTCCCTGCAAGTTCGTTTAGCGGTGGTTCGCGGGCTCGCTATAGGCAAAATGAGGATTCGACAATGGGGTTATCAGCAGAGCAGCTCAAGGCGTCGCTCGATGCGCTTTCGAAAATCGAACCGCGCTTTGCTTTTGCATTGTCGCAGGTCGGGTATCCGGAGCCCCGCGTCCGGGCCCGCGGATACGAAACGCTACTCCGCACGATCGTTGGTCAGCAGGTGAGCTTTCAGGCCGCCGCCTCGGTCTGGGCAAAGCTCGAAGCGGCACGCGGCGATATGACGGACCCCCACGCCATTATCGATGCATCGTTCGATGACTTGCGCGCCTGCGGCCTTTCACGTCAGAAGCAGGGATATGCCCGCAGCCTTGCCGAGCTGGTCAAGTTCGGCGCACTGGACCTTCACAACCTGCCGGCCGACGATGAAGAGGCGATCGCACTTCTGACGCAAGTGAAGGGCATCGGCCGCTGGTCGGCCGAAATCTACCTGCTCTTCGCGGAAGGCCGGCCGGACATCTGGCCTGCGGGCGACCTTGCCGTCCAAATCGATGTCGGCCAGATCATGGGACTGACGGAGCGACCCGATGAACGGAAGGTTCGCGAAATTGGCGAAGCATGGCGGCCACATCGCGGAGCGGCCGCGGTTTTTGCCTGGCATCACTACAAGACGCCCGGAATTTAAAGGGTTTCCGCTGGAGCAGGAGAAGATTTGGCCGGTTCGGGGGGTAAGGGCGCCTGTGGCTTTTGTTCGGACGTAATCGCCGCAGCTTCGAGCAGGTCAAGCGCGCGGTGTGCTTCCACATAGCGCCGCGCCATTGTCATCCATTGAGACGCCTTGTCCCGATTGGGCAGCCGAGCGACTTCGGCAAGTGCCAGGTCGACACGGCCTTCCTCGATCAATTGCGAAGCCCGGTCGACGCGCGATTGCGGATCCACTGGAGCAGTTCCGGCCTGCCGGACCACGAACATACTGCCCAGTTCATGCTTGAACTCCGACCACCAATCCTCGTCAGGTCCGTTGTCCGTCAGGGCAGGTGCAGCTGCGGAAAGTCCGCTCTGCAATTGCTCCAGCGTTACGGGTTGCCGCGCGGCCGCAATGATAGAGGCAACGGCGCGGGGCTGGGTTGCACCGAAACGCTGGGTCAGAAGCGCTTCCACATAGCCGAGGCCAATCCCGCGATCGATTGCGCGGCGGGCGGCGAAAGACACAAGCAGCGCTTCGGCGCGGGCCGAACTGCCGCTACCGGAGGCAACTCCTGCGGCTTCGATCCGGGCCATGCGCGCCTCCACATCGGCCATGCGTGCCGACAGATCGGGCGTTGAAACCGTTGGCGCGGGGAGGGGGAGCGTTCTGGAACCGGGCAAACTGGCAAGGCTCGGTGCCCTGGGGGCCTCGGAGGCTCCAAGAAGCCAGAGCCGCGCCGCGTCCCAACGCGTCAGGCCCCAGCCCATGGCCGCAATGCCGGCAAGAAAGGCAATGATGAACAAAATCAGAAGCGATCGGAAGGATCGCGACCTTTGCTGGCCGGGCGCACCGGCGCGTACATCATATTCCATCAACCCGTCCCGTCTCAGTCTAACGGCACAAGCGCGCCGCCTCTTCCAACAGAGCTTCATCGCGCGGTTCGGATGCAATCGCAACCTTTTCCCAGCCTTGGCCGGCTGCTTCGGCGGCATTCTTGCTGATCACGGCCAGAGCAATGTGTGTTCGCGCATCTGACTCAATGAGTTCGGCAAGGCGCGCAGCAGCGCGCGGCGAATGCACCATGATGACAGGATTTTCCGCCAGGAGTGTTGCGAACTCTTCTGACGGTTCGATGGCATCGGAGGCATAAACGATGCAGCGATCGATCACGATTCCAAAGGGATCAAAAGATCGCACGTCCGTGCCGCAAAAATGCAGCAACCGATGGAGGCCAAGCGTTGCGATCTTGCCGATAAGGCGTGCGACATCACTTTCCCCCTCGACGACCGATGTAAATCCCGCATCCCGCGCCAATCGTGCGGTCGTTCCACCCACCGCAAAGGCTGGCAGATGGAAATAGCGCGTCAATTCTGGGCCTGCAGTCCGCACAGCGTTCGCGCTTGTGAAGAGAACGCCCACATAGGGATCGGCGTCGGGTGGCACCCAGGCAATCGGGCGCACCGCGAACAGCGGCATGCTGCGTGTGTCAAGTTCGAATGCCTTTGCCCTGGCCGCCGTGCTCGCATTGCCGGGTTCGGGGCGAATGATGAGCAGCGGCCGGATCATGGTGAAAATACAGCGCGTATCGAAGAATGAGACCGAGCCAACATGGCAACGCCAAGTTCAAAGGGATCTTTGCCCCCTGGTTTGAATTCGACAGTGCCCGCTTCGGCCTGGCTGCCGTCGGCTGAATAGATTTCCGCCTTCAGGCAGATCATGCTGCCATCCATCGTCGCAAGCGCCGCAACAGGTGAACGACAGTCGCCGGACAGGCCGGCCAGAAGCGCGCGCTCCGATGTAACACAGGCAAAAGTTGCCTCATGGTTGATCGCAGCAAGCCACTCGCCAACCCGCGTGTTGTCCGCCAGCGTTTCAATTCCGACCGCTCCTTGCGCGGGAGCTGGTAACAGCAGACTGGTTGGCAGGCTGGTTCCTGTCTCATGCATGCCAAGCCGTTCCAGCCCTGCCGATGCCAGCAGGGTTGCATCGACATCACCGGCGGCAAGTTTTGACAAGCGGGTCTGCACATTTCCCCTGAGCAGCATGACCTGCAGATCCGGCCTCAACCGAAGGACCTGCGCGCGTCGGCGCGGAGCGCTGGTGCCGAGTCGGGCGCGGGGCCGCAAGGCATCAAGACTTGGTGCGCCGACCAGACGATCGCGAACATCGGCGCGCGGCAGCATTGCGGCAATGATCAGCCTTGCAGATCGTTCGGTCTCGACATCCTTCATGGAATGGACGGCAAAATCGATTTCACCTGAAAAGAGCGCCGCATCCAGCTCCTTTGTCCACAGCGCTTTTCCGCCGACTTCGGCTAGCGCGCGGTCCTGAATCCGGTCTCCCGTTGCAACGGCTGGCATGATTTCTATGGTGTCAGCACTCCAGCCATGAACCGCAAGCAATGCGTCGCGCACCATTTGTGCCTGCGCCATTGCAAGCGGCGAAGCGCGCGTTCCAAGGCGCAGTGGTCTGTCCGGGTTGGCCATCGTGGCTTGTGCTAGCGCTGCGCGGGATTAGAGGGAAGCCCATGACTGTCATTCTGGGCATAGAATCAAGCTGCGATGAAACTGCGGCTGCGCTCGTGACAAGCGATCGGGTGATCCTGTCCCACCGTCTTGCGGGCCAGGAAGCTGAACATCGGCCCTTTGGCGGGGTCGTCCCCGAAATCGCAGCGCGAGCGCATGTCGAGGTGCTGGCCCCGCTGATCGAGGCGGCCCTTGCCGACGCGGGGATGCATCTGGATGACGTCGACGCGATTGCTGCCACGGCTGGTCCCGGCTTGATTGGCGGTGTGATGGTTGGCTTGGTAACGGCAAAGGCACTGTGTCATGCTGCATCCAAACCGCTGATTGCCGTCAATCACCTCGAAGGCCATGCGCTTTCGCCGCGTCTCGCGGATCCGACACTTGGCTTTCCCTATCTGCTGCTGCTTGTCTCGGGCGGGCATTGCCAGTTGCTTCTGGTTTCAGGTGTCGGCCATTACCGTCGGCTGGCAACCACGATCGACGATGCGGCGGGCGAAGCCTTTGACAAGACAGCAAAGGTGTTGGGTCTCGGCTTTCCGGGCGGTCCCGCAGTGGAGGCCGCGGCCACCATAGGCCGGGCTGGCGCCGTTCCGCTGCCGCGCCCGCTGCTTGGCAGTGCAGAGCCGCATTTCTCCTTTGCCGGGCTCAAGAGCGCTGTCCTCAGGGCGCATGAATCGGGCCTCCATTCCGCGCAAGACATTGCCGCCTCGTTCCAACAGGCCGTTGTCGACTGCCTGATCGACCGGACCCGCCGTGCACTGGAGCTCGCGCCCGAAGCGACTGCGCTCGTCGTTGCGGGTGGCGTTGCAGCCAACAAGGCGATTCGAGCCGCACTCGAGGCTCTGGCAGCAACCAACGGGCTGCCCTTCGCCGCTCCGCCGCTTTGGCTCTGCACGGACAATGCAGCCATGATTGGATGGGCAGGCGCAGAGCGCTTCGAAGCCGGACTGTTCGATGGGCTCGATTTCGAAGCGAGACCGCGCTGGCCACTCGATCCTCAGGCAGAAAAAGTGCGCGGTGCAGGAGTGAAAGCATGAATATCGGGGTGATTGGTGCCGGAGCCTGGGGGACGGCCCTGGCCCAGGTGCTCGCAAGAGATGGTCGGCCTGTCAGGCTTTGGGCTCGCGAAGCAGATGTGGTCACGTCGATCAACACCGCGCATGAGAACCGGATCTTTCTTCCCGGCATTCCGCTTGATCCGGCGATCTGGGCGACAGGGTCGCTGGCTGAACTCGCCGAATGCGAGGCGCTCCTCCTGGTCACGCCAGCGCAGCATCTGCGACCAATTCTTGCAGAACTCCAACCGGGCACCCGACCTCTTGTGCTGTGTGCAAAGGGAATCGAGGCCGGAACGATGCAACTCATGTCCGAAGTCGCCCGACACATTTGTCCCGAGGCGCCAGTGGCCGTTTTATCCGGACCGACATTTGCGCATGAAGTCGCCCGCGGGTTGCCGACCGCGATTACGCTGGCCTGCGAAGAGGACGCCCTTGGCCGCGCGCTTGCCAATCGGCTCGCCAGGACCTGGTTCCGGCCGTATCTGTCCGACGATGTGATCGGCGCTGAAATCGGCGGAGCAGTCAAGAATGTGCTCGCCATTGCCTGCGGCGTGGTTGAGGGCCTCGGGCTTGGCCAGAATGCCCGCGCGGCCCTGATCGCACGCGGATTTGCCGAGATGACCCGCTTCGGACTGGCCAAGGGCGCGCGCGCCGAGACGCTTGCCGGTCTTTCCGGTCTGGGAGACCTTGTCCTGACCTGCTCGTCGGAAGCATCGCGCAATTTCTCGCTTGGCAAGGGATTGGGTGAAGGGAAAAGCGCCGATGCGCTGCTGGCCGGTAGTCGAACAGTTGCAGAAGGTGCCTTTACAGCGCCTGTCCTGTTAAATGCTGCAAGAGCGCTGAGTGTCGAAATGCCTGTTGTCGAAGCAGTCTGCCAATTGCTTGAGGGGGCAGTGTCGGTGAGTGAAATCGTCAGCGGGCTTCTCGCGAGACCATTGCGCACGGAAGCCTGAGGTCAGCCTCTCCACCTTTCAGTATCGATGTTGCGCATTGGCAACAGTCTGGCGGTGACTCGCCCGAGCCATCTTTTTTTGTTGTGCGCTGCAATATTTTTCGGCAG
This sequence comes from Sphingomonadaceae bacterium, assembly GCA_046348625.1. Taxonomy (GTDB): domain Bacteria; phylum Pseudomonadota; class Alphaproteobacteria; order Sphingomonadales; family Sphingomonadaceae; genus Aquisediminimonas. The sequence continues at coordinate 4,244 of JAXMDX010000007.1, read as the reverse complement.
ACCTGATTCGTCGCTGTCATTGCGGCCCCACCTGCTGGCCCATTTTTGGTTCAGCATGATAGAGAGGCCAACAACAGCAACGCAGGTGGGACGACGCAACCAACCCAAAGGGGAATATAATGCGCACGTCCTTCGGCCCGCTGGTGGGTCTTGCACTTACATTGATGTCCACGCCTGCCTTCGCGCAGGATGAAACGCCTGCCGTCACGATTTCGGGCGGTGCCACATTGGTCTCGGACTACCGCTTCCGCGGCATTTCCCAGACTGACAAGGACTTTGCCGTCCAGGGCACGTTCACTGTGTCGCACAAGTCCGGCTTCTATGCGACGGTCTGGGGAAGCTCGATCGACGACTATATCGCTGCGGGCAGCGACCAGGAAATCGACCTGATTGCAGGGTTCAAGAAGACCTTCAGCGGCACGACCGTCGATGTCGGGGTTCTCTATTATTACTATCCGGGCTCATCGAAGATCGTCCCTGGAACGAACAGCGATTTCGTCGAGCCCTATATTGGCATTTCGCACACCTTCGGCCCGGTGACGGGCAAGGTCAGCGCTGCATACGCGCCAAAATCGAAGGCGCTCTCCATCGGAGCCGGCAAGGAAGACAATCTCTATCTTGCCTTCGACCTTTCCGGCGGTGTTCCGAACACACCATTGTCGCTGTCGGCTCATCTTGGCCACAGCTATGGGCCCAGCTACCTGACAATCGGCAAGGGCTATACCGATTGGAACGTCGGCGTGACCTACACCTGGAAAAACCTGATTCTCGGCGTGTCATACGTCGATACCAACAAGGCGCTGTTTAGCCCGAGCGGCAAGAATATCAGCAAGGGCGGCATCGTTGGCTCGGTGGGTGTGGCGTTTTAACGACCAAGCACGTCACTTTTTACCGGGAAACGCCGGAGCAGCAGAAGCTGCTCCGGCTTTTTCCTGCCTATTGCGGCGTCGCGACCTTGGCATTGGCGCCATCGCCTTCAGGCGCGGCGATGATATCCCGCGTGACTGAGCCCTTGTCGACGACGTTCGTCTGGGGGTCCCCGGCGTTGGCGCGGATGCCGACCTGGGCACGATTGGCCCCGGCCTGGGTGACAGCAGCCCCTTCAACAGCGCTGCGCGGAGCCTGGCCACCGAACATGGCCTGAAGCGCCTGAGTCGAGGAATCGGCTTCCTGCGGGCGCGGCGCGCCGGGGGCAGGGGGCACAAGCGCGAAATCGGGCGGAACGACCAGAGGCGCTGCACGCGATACGGCAAATTCGTCCGGCCGGTTGCGGCCGAACACGCCGCTCGACGTCCCGCAGGCGGACAGCAGGCTCAACATGGCACCTGCAACAATCAATTTACGCATTCTCATTCTCCGCCTCTGGTTTCCGGTCCCGCACCAACAGGGCGCGAGCCAGCAAGATCAATACACCTATCGTAATCGCCGCGTCGGCAACATTGAAGACCAAAAAGGGCCGGTAGTCACCGAAATGCAGATCGGCATAGTCAACGACATGACCAAACCGCACCCGGTCGAGCAAATTGCCGACCGCGCCGCCCAGAACCATGCCAAGTGCGAGCACGTCAATCCGGTTGGCTTCGCGCCAGAGCCACACACCCACAAACAGGCTGATCGCCCCCGTCATCGCGACAAGCCCCCAGCGCATCGCGTTGCTCTCTGCCGTCAGCATGCCCAGCGACACTCCGTAATTGTGGACCAGTGTCAGGTTGAAGATGGGCAGCAATTCGATCGACTGGCCCTCGACGATCAAGCCAATCGGGCCCGTGACGAGATATTTCATCAGCTGGTCGAGAGCGAAGATCGCGGCAGCAAGCATCAGCCCGTTTCGTTTCGGAGAGGTGCCCATCAGCACCGCCCTTCCTTTGTGTCTTCGTGTCTTTGTGTGAGCCCAAAAAAGATCTCACACAAAGACGCAAAGACGCAAAGATCAGGCTCTGCAATTTCAACCATTCACCACCTCGTCGCACCGCGCGCAGAGAGCGCCATCGTCCGAAACTTCGGGCAAGTGCCGCCAGCAACGGCCGCATTTGTGATGGGCAGTCTTGGTCACTGACAATGTCTGCCCAGTCGAGACCGAACCCGTGATGAACAGCTCGGACAGGTCGATGCCGTCATGCGCCTCCGGAATGGTGACCTCGGCTTCAAGGCTAGAGCCAATGACCTTTTCCCGGCGCATGGGTTCGATCGCTTCGGTGACGTCCCCGCGCAAGTCTCTCAAGACCAGCCAGCGCGCAGCAAGAGCATCATCCTGCCATCCTGCATCGACCTCTGGCCAATCGGAGAAATGGACTGACCCTTCACCGGGGTACCGGGTCTGCCAGACTTCTTCCGCGGTAAACACCAGCACGGGTGCCGCATAGCGGACCAGCGCGTGGAACAGCGTGTCCAGCACCGTCCGATAGGCCCGACGCTTGGGCGATGTCGGCGCGTCGCAATAAAGCGAATCCTTGCGGATATCGAAGAAGAAGGCCGAAAGATCATTGTTCGCGAAATCGCAGAGCAGGCGGACATAGGTGTTGTAATCGAAATCCTCGACCGCTTGGCGGAGCTTTGCGTCCATATCCGCGAGCAGGTGAAGCACATAGCGTTCAAGCTCCGGCATGTCGGCCGGTGCAACGCGTTCGTCCTCGCCAAACCCCTCAAGCGCACCCAGCAGATAACGGAAACTGTTGCGCAGCTTGCGATACTGGTCCGCGACGCCCGACAGGATTTCCTTCCCGATCCGGTGATCTTCGGTGAAATCGACCGACAGTGCCCAGAGCCGGAGAATATCCGCGCCATAATCGCGCATCAGGTCCAACGGGTTGATCGTGTTGCCGAGTGACTTGGACATCTTCATGCCCTTGGCGTCCATCGTGAAACCGTGGGTCAGCACAGCCTTGTAAGGCGCCCGCCCGCGCGTGCCGCAGCTTTCGAGCAAGCTCGACTGGAACCAGCCGCGATGCTGGTCGCTGCCTTCAAGATAGAGGTCGGCGGGCGATTGCAGGTCCGGCCACTTGCCCGATTCAAGGACAAAGGCGTGGGTGCAGCCACTGTCGAACCAGACGTCGAGAATGTCCGTCACCCGCTCATAATCCTCGGCCCGATAGGCGTGGCCGAGCAGCGTCTGGGCTGCCTCATCGCTCCAGGCGTCGACGCCCTGTTCGCGGACTGCCGCGACGATCCGGGAGTTCACCGCCTCATCGACCAGATACTGGCCCGACTTGCGATCGACAAACAGCGTGATCGGAACGCCCCAGGCCCGCTGGCGGGACAGCACCCAGTCCGGGCGTCCTTCCACCATTGATCCGATACGATTCCGGCCCTTTTCCGGCACGAAGCGCGTATCGGCAATGGCGCGCAGGGCGGTCTGACGCAGTGTCTCGCCATCGCCTTGCCGCGCCCTGATCTCAGCCTCATCGACGCAGCGGGCGATGTCGCGGTCGATCACCTTGTCCATCGGCACGAACCATTGCGGGGTGCAGCGGAAAATCACCTTCGCCTTGGACCGCCACGAATGCGGGTAAGAATGTTTATAATCGGCGCTGGCCGCAAGGAGGCCGCCGACTTCACGCAAGTCGGAACAGATCGGCCCGTCCGGCGCGTTGAACTTCGGGTTGATGACCGAACCTTGCCCGCCGAGCCACGCCCAGTCCTCGCGATATTTGCCGTCGCCTTCGACCGCGAAGACCGGATCGATCCCGTTGGCCTTGCACAGGTCGAAGTCGTCCTCGCCATGATCGGGCGCCATATGGACAAGCCCGGTGCCGCTGTCCGTCGTGACGAAGTCGCCGGGCAGGAAGGGGCGGGGTTTGGCAAAGAACCCGCCGAGATGGTGCATCGGGTGACGGGCGATTGTTCCCGCTAGGTCGGAGCCTTTGATGTGCTTGGTCTCAAAAAGTCCCAACAATTCTGGAACGCGTCCGCCGAGGTCTGACCAGTCCAAAGCTTCAGCCCGTCTCTTCAAGCGGGCGATGAACGAGTCAAACAACTCGCTTGCGACAAGCAGCTTAGCACCAATGGGAAGGCCAAGCCCGCTAAGGCGCTTATCTGCAAGCGACGTTTCAGGAGCACCCATTCCTGGGTCCGAGTAAAGATTGAATAGATAGTACTCAACATCGGGCCCATAGGCCAAAGCCTGATTGACCGGAATCGTCCAAGGCGTTGTCGTCCAGATCACCGCATGTGCGCCGACCAGTTCCGGGATCGGCGATTCCGTGATCTCGAACGCCACATCGATCTGGGTCGACGTGATGTCTTCA
>JAXMDX010000006.1:0-250941 GCA_046348625.1 Sphingomonadaceae bacterium | reverse complement strand
CCACGAGCGGAGGGGCGACACGACCGTAGCCATGCGAGGCCACGCAATCGAGCACAGCGCGCAATATCGAAGCCGCCGCCTCTGCCTCGGGTGGCAGGCGGTCACGCAATCCTTCTGGGAGCAATCCGTTGATCATGGCGCGGGCTGTTAGCCTGCCCGCGCCCAATTGGCCAGATCAGTATTTTTCGAGCTGGACCATCATCTTGCGATAACCGTTCACGAAGCTTTGCGCGACACGAACGGGTTCTTCGAGCACATTGACGCGCATACGCCGCTTGGCCATTTCCTCGAGGAGGATCGTGATTTGCAACTCTGCAAGCCGCGCACCGACGCAGCGGTGGATGCCGTAGCCGAAAGACAGATGGCGGCGCGCATTTTCCCGCTTGATGTCGAGCTTGTCAGCATTAGGGAAAATGCTTTCGTCCCTGTTTGCCGAGATATACCACATGATGACTTTCTGGCCGGCCTTTATGGTGTGACCTTCAAGCTCCGTGTCGGAAAGGGCAGTCCGGCGCATGTGCGCAAGCGGGGTCTGCCAGCGAATGATTTCGCTGACCGCATTGGGAATGAGTGAGGGATCAGCCTCCAGCATTGCACGCTGGTCAGGAAATTTGTTCAGCGAATAGGCCAGACCCGACATGGTGTTCCGGGTCGTGTCGTTTCCGCCCACGATCAACAGCACAAGATTGCCCATGAACTCACCCATGCTCATGTCTTTCATGGCTTCGGAGTGAATCATCATCGAGATAAGATCGGGCGTTGGCTCCTTGTCGACACGCTCGTCCCAAAGCTTCTTGAAATACCCGCCCATTTCATAAAGCTTTTCAAGTCGCTGGTCGCGTTTCGCCGGGTCCTTGACGATTTCAATGTCGCCGGCCCAATCGGACCATTCCGTGAGCTTGCGCCGGTCTGCCCACGGAAAATCGAAAAGGACAGCAAGCATGCCTGTCGTCAGTTCGATAGACACCCGGTCGACCCAGTCGAAGGGTTGGTCCCACGGCAGCGAATCCAGTGTTTCCGCAGTGCGCTGACGAACTTCATCGCTCATCCGAACCATTTCACTCGGCGTGAAAGCCGGCGAAACAACGCGGCGCTGTTCGGTGTGCTTGGGCCGGTCCATTGCAATGAACATCGGCATTTCAATCTTCGCATCTTCGTACTGGTCACGGTCGGCAATCGTGATGCCACCATGTTCCCACGAGGAGGAATAAATTTCCGGCAGTGCTTCCACGTGCTGGATCGCCTTGTAGGAAGAAACCGACCAATAGGGCCCGAATTCGCTGTTCTGACACCAGAAAACCGGAGCTTCGGCGCGCAAACGACGAAACGGCTCCTGCCATTTGTGCTCCGTATAGAGTTCGGCCCGGCTTACATCGAGCGGATCGACTTCATTGCTCTCTAGCTTGTATGCCGTGGCCATCAGAATGCTCCTCTCATTCCTTTTCGGAATCGGTTGCACTTTGCCACTATTTACATCCATGTCAATGGGAATTCATCCCGCAATGCTACCGCCTTGTCAGCATGAGGCCCAATGCCTTGAATGGCCCCACACCCGATTTGAGTACGCCATAGCGGAAAAAATGGGCGCCGAGCGCAATGGTGATGCCTACCCACAGCACCTGCCAGCCAAGCGCCAGCATATGGGGCCAGAGTGTCGCATCTGTGGCCCCGCGAGCAGCCATTGCAAAGGGTGAGCTGAAGGGGAAAACCTCAGCAAATCGGGCAACGCTGCTGCCCGGATTTCCGGCTGCTGCCATAGACACCCCGAACATGATCAGCTGAAACAAGGTAATTGGCAACGAGAGCATCTGGATTTCCCGCATCGTCGATGCTTGCGCCCCAACGCCAAGGAAGATCGCGCCCAAAAGCATGAATGCCATCGCGAAATAGCACCCGGCCAAGGCAATGAAGATCGGGGTTCCAATCACAGGCGCAAAGCTCCCAAGCCCCGCGCTCGCGGGCAGAATTCCTATGCCCAACGCCGCAAGACCACCCCAGAATGCGACGAAGACCAGCGCTATTCCGAACAGGCCCATCAGCTTGCCGAAGAACACGGCCTCGAGCGGCACCGACGCGGCAAGGATCTCGATGACCTTGTTCGATTTCTCCTCTGCCAGTGTTCCGACTGCCTGACTGGCCAGCATGATCGTCAGCATGAACATGATCACGACTGTGCCGCTGCCCGTGCTTTGCTGGCGGGAACGCGTCGGCACGGTTTTCTGGACCGCCTTCATTTGTGGCGCACTGAACTGGGCACCGGCCGGCCGGCCAAGCTCCGCGTTTCGCAACGCTTCTTCCGCAAGAAGCGCAAGATACCGGCCATCGTCGGCTTCACCGGCCACATAGGCAATCACGGGGCGTTCAAGCGGTCCGCGCATCACGGCCGTCGCATCCACCGTCTTGTCGGCCAGCAAACGGGTTTGCTGGACGTCAGGATCCGCCAGGGGCGGGACAAAATGCACTGCCGGTGGGCCACCTTCCCGGCCATAAAGCCGGGATCTCAGCACATCGTCCTCCATTGTCAGGCGCTTTGTGTCTGCCGGCGCGGCAATGACGATCATCTGGCGCGAATCGTGCTGCCCCTTCGCCAGATAGGCGCCGCCAATTCCGCTGGCGATGCTCACTCCAAGCATGAGGAACGGCGCCAGCAGGAACAGCAGGAACGTGGGCGTCGCGACCACAGCCATGAAATCGCGGCGGGCAATGATGAGGGCGTTGCCGAGCAGATGCCTCATGCGACGGCCTCCGCCTCTTCGGCTTTCACCGCGCCGACGATCCGTACAAAGGCATCGTGCAGTCCAGGCCGCTCGATCGAAAGGCCGGCAATGCCATGCCCGGCCTTGACCAGTTCGGTCACCAGGCGCTCCGCACCTCCTTCCGGAACCGTAAAGCGCCACGCATTGCCAATTCGCTCGGCGTCAGCCGGCAACAGCGCGCCGACCTTGTCTTCGCCCGAGCAGGGCACATATTGCGCTTTCATCGGAAGCGTCGTCCGCGCCTCGTCCACGGTGCCTTCAAAGCGGACCTTGCCCCCTGCAATGATCGAAATGCGATCGCAGATGCGCTGGGCATGCCCCATGACATGGGTCGAAAACAGGATCGTCGCGCCGCGATCCCGCTCAGCAAGGATAAGCCGCTCGAGCAATTCCTGGTTCACAGGGTCAAGTCCTGAAAATGGCTCATCAAGAACAATGAGGTCCGGCTTGTGGATAAGCGAACCGAGCAATTGCACCAGTTGCGCCATCCCTTTTGACAGCTTCCTGATCTTGCCGTGCGCCGCATGTCCAAGGCCTGCCGCTTCGAGCGCTGCATCCGCTCGCTTGCGTCCCTCAGCCCAATCAAGGCCCCGCAACGCGCCCATGAAGGCAATTGCTTCGCGCGCCTTCATCGAGGGATAGAGACCCCGTTCCTCGGGCAGATAGCCGACGCGCTGGCTCACATTGCGCGGGCTCGACTCTCCAAGGATGCACCGTTCGCCCTTGTCCGGATCGATGATTCCGAGCAGCATCCTGAGCGTCGTCGTCTTGCCGGCCCCATTTGGTCCCAGCACGCCGTAGATTGCCCCCTTGGGCACACTCAGGCTGACACCTTTTACGGCTTCGAACTTGCCGAAACTCTTGACCAGTCCCGACGCCCAAACAGGACGATCATCAGTCAGCGACAATTCGAACCTCCACAAATGCTGCTCGCGTGGTAGCGTGTGCACATGTTTCCTGACAAGAAGTCACTGAAGATCGCGTTAAGGGCAGAAGCCGAACGGCTGGGCTTCGTCGCCTTTGGCGTGACAAACGCTGATGCGGATTACTCAGCGGCACTGTCGCAATGGCTTGAAAGCGGTGCCGCGGGAGAGATGGACTGGATGTCTGCGCGTGCAGACCAGCGCGCCAGCCCGCGTGCGCTCTGGCCAGAAGCGCGAAGCATCATTGCCCTCGGGATGAGCTATGCACCGGCCACAGACCCGCTGGCGCTTGCCAATTCAAAGGCGCGCGGACGGATTTCCGTCTATGCGCAGGGCAAGGACTATCATGACATCGTCAAGAAGGCACTGAAGGCGCTCGCCCGCTGGCTTGTTGCGGAGACGGGCGCAGAGGTGAAGGTCTTCGTCGATACCGCCCCCGTCATGGAAAAGCCGCTGGCAAGCTCTGCGGGCCTTGGCTGGCAGGGCAAGCACACCAACATGGTGAGTGCGGATCACGGAAGCTGGCTCTTCCTCGGCTCGATCTTCACCACGCTGGACCTGGAACCGGACGCGCCGCATGGCGATCAGTGTGGACGTTGCACGGCCTGCCAGACGGCATGCCCGACTAACGCCTTCCCCAAGCCTTATACGCTCGACGCCCGGCGCTGCATTTCCTACCTGACGATTGAGCATAAGGGCCCAATTCCGAACGAATTCCGCCGCGCAATCGGCAACCGAATCTATGGCTGCGACGATTGCCTGGCCGTCTGCCCCTGGAACAAGTTCGCACAGAGCGCCGCCGCCAATCTTGCCTTCGCTCCCCGCGCCGAACTGGCAGCTCCTGCCCTCGCCGACCTGCTTGCGCTCGATGATCGAACGTTTCGGGAAGTCTTCTCGGGCTCTCCGATTAAGCGCATCGGTCGAGACCGGATGGTCAGGAACGCCGCAATCGCGGCGGGGAATAGTGAAGACAAGGCCCTAACCAAACCGCTGCAAGCGCTCCTTAAAGATGCCTCCCCAATAGTTGCCGAAGCGGCACAATGGGCTCTGGAGGATTTGCTAAAAGGCGATCACCAGCCAAATACCGCAGCAAGCGTCCCAATCGCATCGCCGTCTTGAAATTCCGTTTCAATATGCTATCTATCTTCTCGGAGAGGCGTCATGGCGGACGTCAAAAATGATGTTTCGATGTGGCGGTAAATGCTGCCGATGGGCATTCGCAAGTAACTTTGTTCGAGGTTCCCTGGTCACATTGAATATCAATTCACCGAAATTGTAACTTCTTCGTCAAGACACAGGGGTTGTTTAACTCTTGCCGTTTAGCGGACTGTTAAACTGCGCGCCAACATGGAATATGACTGATGCAAGAATCGAATACACTCACGCCCAGCCGGGATAATCTGTTTGGTGTCTGCCATACGCTGAGTGAAGACTTTGGAATTGATCCCCTTTTCCTGCGCGTCGCCTTTGGCATCGCCCTGCTGTGGAACCCGGCAGCGGTAGTTGCGATCTATTCGGCACTCGGTGGACTTGTTGCGCTCGCGCACTGGCTCTATCCAAATGTCAGGAGCCATTCCGCATCCACGACAAAGGGTGTGGCAGCCAACATGCGCTCCACTTATGGCCATGCCGAAGCCGCGAATGAAGTCGGAGAACTCCTGAAGGCAGCCTGATCAGGCGTCGATCGCGTCTTCTTCCACGCGCGCGGCGTTTTCCTGGATGAAGGTGAAGCGGTGTTCCGGGTTCTTGCCCATCAGCCGGTCGACCAGGTCCTTGACCCCGGCCCGTTCCTCGTACTCCTGCGGCAGGGTCACGCGCAGAAGGCCTCGTGTTTTGGGATCCATCGTCGTTTCACGGAGCTGACCCGGGTTCATTTCGCCAAGCCCCTTGAAGCGGCCGACGTCGACTTTCTTGCCCTTGAACTCCCCCGCTTCGATCTCGGCACGATGCGCATCGTCGCGGGCATAGAGCGACTTGGCGCCGACCGTCAGGCGATAGAGTGGCGGTTGCGCCAGGTAGAGATGGCCCTGGCGCACAATCTCCGGCATTTCCTGGAAGAAGAACGTCATCAAAAGTGTCGCGATATGTGCTCCGTCCACATCGGCGTCGGTCATGATGATGATCCGCTCGTACCGCAGCAGGTCGGGATTGCAGTCCTTGCGGCTGCCACAGCCGAGCGCCTGGATCAGGTCGGCGATTTCGCTGTTTGCGCGGATCTTGTCTGATGTTGCGGAGGCCACGTTCAGGATCTTGCCCCGGATCGGAAGGATTGCCTGCGTCTTCCTGTCGCGCGCCTGCTTGGCAGAGCCGCCCGCACTATCCCCTTCCACAATGAAGAGCTCGGTCCCCGCCGGGTCGTCAGAAGAACAATCCGTGAGCTTGCCAGGCAGGCGCAGCTTGCGGGCGGACGTTGCCGTCTTGCGCTTGATTTCCTTCTCCGCGCGACGGCGCAGCCGGTCATCCATCCGCTCGAGCACATAGCCGAGCAACGCCTTTCCGCGCTCCATATTGTCGGCAAGGAAATGATCGAAATGATCGCGTACGGCATTTTCGACGAGCCGCGCTGCTTCGGGCGAGGTCAGCCGATCCTTTGTCTGGCTCTGGAATTGCGGGTCGCGAATGAAGACCGAAAGCATGATCTCCGATCCGATAACGACATCCTCTGCAGCAATACCTTCAGCCTTCTTCTGGCCAACCAGCGCCCCGAACGCGCGGATACCCTTGACGATCGCCGCGCGGATACCGGCCTCATGTGTGCCGCCGTCGGGCGTGGGAATTGTGTTGCAATACCAGCTGTAGCTTCCTTCGCTCCACAGCGGCCAGGCAACAGCCCATTCCACGCGGCCCTGATCATCGGCAAATTCCTGCTGGCCTGAGAAGAACTCGGTCGTGACGCACTCGCGACCGTTCACCTGCTCGCGCAAATGGTCGGACAGCCCGCCGGGAAACTGGAACACGGCTTCCGGCGGTGTCTCGTCGCTGATCAGAGCGGGGTCGCAACGCCACCGTATTTCCACGCCGGCGAAGAGATAGGCCTTGGATCGCGCCAGCCGATACAGCCGGTTTGGCTTGAAGTGCATTTCGCCAAAGATCTCGGTGTCGGGCGTGAAGGTCACGCTCGTTCCGCGACGATTGTTGACGGGCCCCAACTTCTCTAGCGGACCGAGCGTCACGCCGCGCGCAAAACGCTGGCGGAACAGTTCCTTGTTGCGCGCAACTTCCACTATGGTGTCCGAAGAAAGCGCATTGACCACGGAAACACCCACACCATGCAGGCCGCCACTGGTCGAATAGGCCTTTCCGTTGAACTTGCCGCCCGAATGGAGGGTCGAGAGAATAACCTCCAGCGCTGACTTGTCCGGAAACTTGGGATGCGGATCGACCGGAATGCCGCGGCCATTGTCGGTAATCGTAAGCCGGTTGCCGGGTTCCAACGTGATTTCGATTCGCGATGCATGGCCTGCCACCGCTTCATCCATGGCATTGTCGAGCACTTCGGCAGCAAGGTGGTGAAAGGCCCGCTCGTCCGTGCCGCCAATATACATGCCGGGGCGGCGCCTGACCGGCTCCAACCCCTCAAGGACTTCGATGTCGGATGCCGTATAGGCGTTGGAGGCTGCGGCGGAGGTGGCGAAAAGATCTGACATTGACCGTTGCTATAGAGACGCAGGAGTCAGGGACGCAAGCGACTTCCGTCCCAATCCGTCAAGAGAATTGGGGAATGTCCGGATAGGCCTCGAGGACTGGCCCAAGCGCATCCTTGAGTGGCCCCAACCATGGTTCAAACGCCTGCCATTGCTCCGTTCCCTCTCGATAGATGGGGCGACGGACCTGTTCCGAACTGGCGGTCCGCACCGCGCGATCATTTTCGTGGAAACGCAGGCAGGACTCCTCGAACGGCAGGTCGAGCGCTGCGAGCAGCGCACGAATCTCGCGTTCACTGTCATCCACCATTTGCTCATAAAAGACCCGGTGGACCCGGCCGGGCAGAACCGCGTCGATATGCGCGAGATAACGCACATAATCGGCATAATATCGGCCCATGTCCTCAAGTCCGTAGCTGAAGGCCTGGCCGCGAGCAAAATGCTGTTTGAAATTCGAAAAACAGCAGCCGAGCGGGTGGCGGCGTGCATCGACAATCTTTGCGTTTGGCAGGATCAGGTGGATCAGGCCCAGATGGGCCCAATTGTTCGGCATCTTGTCAATGAAGAAGGGACGCCCGGACTTTCTCTGGATACGCGTGCGGTCCAGATATTCCTCACCCATTGCGCGAAGCTCAGCCGGTTCCAGCGCAGCGAGCCCGCCCGCCCTCGCTCCCACGCGCGCAGCAAGTGCCGGAATATCCGGGAGTTCCATTGTTCCTTCCACCAGGCTGTGGCTGGCCAGGATCTGCTCTATGAGCGTCGACCCCGCTCTCGGCATGCCAATGACGAAAATTGGGTCGGGGGCAGCGCAGCCTTGACCTGCCCGCGCTGCAAAAAGGTCAGGTGTGAACAGGCTGATTGTGCGATCAACCTGTCGCTTGGTTTCATCTGCGTCATAGTCGAGCAACGTCCGCCGCAACCGGTTCCCTTCACTGTAGTGGCGGAACGATTCGGCTGCTTCCCCTCGGTCTTCCAAAGCCTTGCCCAAGGCAAAATGGAGATGAAAGCGATCTTCCTCAGACAGCTTGGGATGGTCGAACGCACCTTCCATTGCGGCAAGGTCGCTGTCGCTGAAGGTAACCGTTTTGAGATTGGCAAGACTCCACCAGACTTCGCCCAACTGTGGCGCAATCCCGATGGCTCTCCGATATGCGGCAATGCTGTCGGCCTGACGCCTTACGGTCTTGAGGACGTGGCCATAGGACATCCAGACCTTGGGCTGGTCAGGGTGTCTGGCCAACACCTGCTCATAAAGTGCAATGGCCTCATCATATTCGCCGATCCGGCCCATTGCGGCCGCTTTGAGGTTGGCGTTCCCGGCGTGCGCCGGATCAATGGCCAGCAGCGCATCAAGTTCCGCAAGTGCTTCCGTCGTCTTCGTCTGGCGATACAGCACCATCGCAAGATTGGATCGCGCGGCAAGAAAACCGGGGGCCAGTTCCACCGCCCGGCGCAGAAGTGTTTCGGCATCGGCAAGCCGGCCAATGCGACCGGCCAGTTCCGCAAGCATCCGGATTGCAGCAACGTCGAACGGGTCGGCTTTCAGATGCGCGCGAAGCAGCGGTTCGGCATCGCTCAGTCGATTGTCGTGAAGCGCCAGTGCGGCCGCCATCAACTGCGGATTGCGAATCTGACGGGAGAAGTCGGGCGTGGAAACACGCGCAGTGCCGCTCATGACCGTTCTGCCTGGATCACGGCATCCGCAGCCCGCAGTGCCGCCAATATGCGCATCAGATGGTGCAGGTCATGCACTTCGAGATCGACCACATTCGTGTGAAAGACCGGGTCCCTGGCGTCGAGGCGGATGTTGAGAATGTTCGCCTTGTGGCTGCCAAAAATTCCGGCGACAACCGCGAGCGAACCCGGCTCGTTCTTGACGACGACCGTCAGCCGAGCCGTCCCGCCGTCCGACCCGTCTCCCCAGGCAAGATCGAGCCAGTCTGCATCGACGCCGTCTGCAAGGCTGCCGCAGTCAATCGTATGCACCTCAATGGCCTCATCCGGGCGGCGCAAGCCGACAATCCGGTCGCCCGGCACGGGATGACAGCAGGGCGCAAGCGTGTAGGCAACGCCTGGCGTCAGCCCGCGGATCGAAATCGCTTCCCGCTGCGGCAACACCGACAGTGCCGCTTCCGATGCAGAGCCCGGCATGAGCGCCTCGAGCAGTTGCGCATCGCTGACCAGCTGGCGGGCTATCGCGATCATCAATTCATTCTCATCCGGCAGCTTGAGACGCTTCATCGCTTCCTTCACCGCATCCTTGCCCAATTGTGCGGGCAAGCGCTTCACGATGTCGTCATAGATCTTGCGGCCCAGTGCGATCGATTCCCCGCGTTCCTTTTGGCGGACGAAACGACGGATCGCCGCGCGCGCCTTGCCGGTTACCGCAAAGCCGAGCCATTGCGGTTGCGGCTCTTGCGCCTTGGATTTGAGGATCTGTACCTGATCGCCATTCTCGATGGGGGTCCGCAGCGGCACGACCCGTCCGTTTATCTTGGCGCCAACGGCCGTATCTCCCAGCGTCGTGTGGACTGCATAAGCGAAATCCACAGGCGTTGCGCCCTTGGGAAGCTGGATCAGTTCACCCTTTGGCGTGAAAGCAAAGATGCGGTCCTGATACATCGCCATGCGCGTATGTTCGAGCAGTTCTTCCGGGCTGTCGGCATGATCCAGGATTTCCACAAGATCCTGCAGCCAGCCTATCTGCGCGTCGGGCGTTTCGCCTTTCTGCTTGTAGGACCAGTGCGCCGCGACACCCCGTTCGGCCTGCATGTGCATGTCGACCGAGCGGATCTGGATTTCGATACGCATCTTTTCCGAATGGATCACTGAAGTGTGCAGCGATCGATAGCCGTTCCGCTTGGGCGTCGAGATGTAATCCTTGAACCGGCCGGGAACCATCGGCCAGCGACGATGAAGGATTCCCAACGCCCGGTAGCATGCCTCCACATCCGGGACGATTGCGCGAAAGGCCATCACGTCGGACAATTGTTCAAAGCTGATGTGCCGCTCCGCCATCTTCTTCCAGATGCTATAGGGGTGCTTTTCGCGCCCGTAGACATTCGCTTCGATGCCCGCGCGCGACAGCAAAAGCTTGATGCCGGACCCGATGCGGGCGATCTTGTCCCCACCGCCTTCATTCAGCTGTTCCAGCCTTTTGGCGATCGAAGCCCAGGCATCCGGCTCCAGTTCGCGGAATGCCAGCGTCTGCATTTCGTTCATGAACTGGTACATGCCGATCCGCTCCGCCAGTGGCGCGTAAATGTCCATTGTTTCACGCGCAATGCGCCTGCGTTTGGCCTCATCCTTGATGAAATGCAGGGTGCGCATGTTGTGCAGCCGGTCGGCGAGCTTCACCAGCAGAACCCGGATGTCGTCCGACGTGGCGAGCAGGAACTTTCTGAGGTTTTCGGCCGCCCGCTCATTGTCGGTCATCGCCTCGATCTTGGACAGTTTGGTAACCCCGTCCACGAGACGAGCGATATCGGCCCCGAACTTTGTCTCGATCTCCTCGTGGGTCGTCAGTGTGTCTTCAATCGTGTCATGCAGCATGGCTGTCGTGATCGTCTTGTCGTCCAGCCGAAGCTCCGTGAGAATGCCCGCCACTTCTATCGGATGACTGTAATAGGGATCGCCTGACGCCCGCTTCTGCGATCCGTGCTTTTGCATCGAAAAGACGTAGGCGCGGTTGATCAGCGCCTCATCGGCGTCCGGATCGTAGGATTTGACCCGTTCGACAAGTTCATATTGTCTCAGCACAGGGCCATGATGGGGTGGCCAAGGGGGCAAATGCAAGCCTGTTGTTGGCGCGCCTCCTCATATCATCTATGGCCCGCGCCATGCTGGCCGATCATATCTTGTTTCTCGATGGCGAGGCCATCATCGTCGACAAACCGTCCGGGCTTCCGGTCGACCCCCCAAGAGACGGGTCGCTGAGCCTGGAAAACCACCTCCAGGCCCTGACGTTCGGATTCAAGCGCTGGCCAACCGCAGTCCACCGGCTGGACCGCGATACCAGCGGCTGCCTGCTGCTAGCCCGAAACCCGAAAGCGCATGCCCGCTTCCAGCAGGCATTCGAGGCAAAGACAGTCGTCAAACATTACTACGCAGTTGTTGATGGCGTTCCCGAGGCGAAGTCGGGCGTGATCGACCTGCCATTGGCCAAACGCAGCACGGCAGAAGCGGGTTGGCGGATGGTGGTAGATACTAAAAAGGGGAAGCCAGCGGTCACCGCGTGGGACGTGGTCGCTGAACAGAATGGCCGGGCTTTGGTCCGCTTCATTCCGGAAACCGGACGAACGCACCAGATCCGCGTGCACGCAGCTGAAGGGCTGGGCCTGCCGATTGCAGGAGACCCGGTTTACGGATCACCCGGCGAACCCATGCTGCTCCACTGTGCCTTCCTCTCCATCCCCCGCGAAGGCAAGCCGCCCGTTGAAGGCAAGGCGCCTCTGCCCGAGAGCTTCGCCAAAGCCGGATTTGCGTTGCCCGCATAGGCGCGCTTGTTGGGGCATGGCACTGTCGTGTAGTGCTCTCGCCAATGAAGGCACTTTGCGATCCTGACAATGCCCTGGGCAGTGGACTGGCGGCCATCCGCTCTCAATTCAAGGTCCCGGCCGAATTCCCCCCGGACGTCGCAGAGGCAGCAGAACGTGCAGCCCAACGCAAGCCGGATGGTCATGTAGACCGGACTGACCTCCCGTTCGTGACGCTTGACCCCGCAACGTCAACCGATCTGGATCAGGCCTTCACAATCGAGCGCAGCGGATCGGACCTCATCCTGCACTATGCAATTGCCGACGTTGCCTGGTTTGTTGGCGACGGAGACGCGATTGACACCGAAGCCTGGAAGCGCGGCACGACACTGTACCTTCCGGATGGCAAGGCGCGGCTTTACCCCGCGAGCCTGAGTGAAAAGGCAGCCAGCCTTTTGCCTGACGGGCAGCGACCAGCAGTCGTCTTTACCGTGAAGGTCGATGAGGAAGGCAATGTCCGGCTCGACGGAGCCGAGCGCGCCCTCATCCGCAGCACGGCAAAGCTTGCGTATGACACTGTGCGAGATTCGGACTTGCCCCCCGATTTCGCCGAATTTGCCAGACGTATCGATCGCGCCGAGGATCGGCGCGGCGCGGCCCGCGTGGATCCCCCGGAGCAGGAAGTGGTCGCACAGGGAGGCAATCGCTACGCGTTGCTTTTTCGACCACGCATGCCATCCGAGGATCGCAACGCAGCACTGTCACTGGCGGCAAATCTTGCCATTGCGGATGCCTTGCTGGCGCATGGAACTGGCCTGTTCCGTGTCATGGCAGGGCCAGACGAACGCGCGGTCAGCCGCTTGCGCAATACTGCAAAGGCTTTTGGATTGTCATGGCCGGCCAATGCGACCCTCACGCAATTCGAAAGGACATTGCAGGCAAGCAATCCAAAGCACGCGGCATTCATGCTGGCCGTCCGACGGGCTGGCAATGGCGCTGCCTATGCCCCCTACGCCGATGGTGTGGTGCCCTGGCATGCGGGCATTGCTGCAACTTATGCCCACGCGACGGCACCGCTTCGGCGTCTTGCCGATCGCTATGTGGTTCGTGCGACTCTCTCCATTGCAAATGGCCGCCCAGTCGAGACGGCTGTCACCGAAGCCTTTTCCAGGCTGCCGGGAGTCATGGCACGGGCAGGCAATCTGGATGGACAGGTTGAACGCGCAGTGATCGATCTGGCGGAGGCCGTCATGCTGGAAGGCGACATCGGCCGCATCTTCCCGGCCATTGTGACCGACCTGGATGATCGGGGTGCCCGCATTCAGCTGCGCGACCTTCCCGTCGTGGCGCGGGTCGATGCGCACAATGTGGCGCCCGGAGCAGACCTGAAGGTCAGGCTTGAATCAGCCCTGCCTGCTCAACGAAGCGTGACCTTTCAGCGCGTGTCCTGAAGCCACCTGGCCAACATTACGTTTTTTTCATGTTCGCGCCACCTCCACGCAATGCCAACTGGAGCAGAGCAGCAATGCGCCGAAGGGATTGTACCTTCGAGCATTTGGAGATGACCGAGATGAAAATGAAGATTCTTGCACCGATTGCTGCCCTCGCCGTCCTCGCTGCACCTGCAATGGCGACGACTGCAAAGACCGAAAAGCCTGCCAAGGCGCATGTCCAGAAGGCGAAGAAGGCGCCAAAGCCCGCCAAGAAGGCCGCAAAGGCTGCCAAGGCTGCGCCGGCTGGTGATACCGCCAAGTAATGCATCGCTGGCGCCAATCCCGAGGCGCCAACCCTGGAGCCGGGCCGCCAGTCTCCCCCACCCCCTTCCGGGCTGGCGGCCCGCCTCATTTTCGCTAGCGGTGTTTCCGCAACAACCGCTATGAGGAGCCAGTCCGCCCCCTCCAACAGGTCACTCGCACATGGGTCGAAAAATTCTCATCATTGAGGACGACAATCATGTGGCGGACTATGTGGCCCGAGGGCTGCGCGAACATGGCCACACTGTCGATATTGCGCCAGACGGCCGCGAAGGCCTGTTTCTTGCAAGCGACGGCACCTATGACGTCCTCATCGTTGACCGCATGTTGCCGGCTCTGGACGGTCTGGGCGTTCTGAAGGCGTTGCGCAGTGCCGGCATAACGACGCCTGCGCTCATCCTGTCAGCCGTCGGGGCGGTCGATGACCGTATCGAAGGTCTGGAGGCCGGTGCAGACGACTATCTGGTCAAGCCCTTCGCCTTCTCGGAACTGCATGCCCGGATCGGGGCCTTGCTGCGCCGCGCCGAACAACGGGAAAGCCCGCGCGAGGAGACCACCATCCTCGTCGGCGATCTTGAGATCGATCTCCTCAAGCGACGCGCACGCCGCGGTGCCCGCGTGATAGACCTGAAGCCGCGCGAGTTCAGCCTTGTCGAATATCTCGCGCGTAATGCAGGTCGTATTGTCACGCGCACAATGTTGCTGGAACAGGTCTGGGACTATCATTTCGATCCGGGCACCAACGTGATCGACGTTCATGTAAGCCGGTTGCGACGCAAGCTTGAGGCAGAAAGCGAAGCGCCGATCCTGCACACCGTCCGCGGTGCGGGCTATCGGCTCGACGCATCCTGACGATGGCCTTGCGCGTGACGACCACTCTCAGGATTGCCATTATATCCGCATTGCTGGCTTTTGTGACTGACGCAGCAATGATCGGCTATGTGCGTTATACGACGCAGACGAGCGCCCTCGCCGATATGCGGGAAAGAGTCAGCGAAGAGTCGCAGGCGTTACACGATGCCGTCGAACCGGCGCCACCGGATCGGCGCGAGCGCATGGTGCAGCAGGAAATCAACCAGGCAGACCCGGATTTTCTGGCCGGCCTGTTCGATTCGTCCGGTCATCAGCTGGTCGGCAATGTGCCCGCAAAGCTGCCCAGGGCGTTTCTCTTGAGTCAATCCTATGAGGTTGTGTCCCTGCCGGCCACATCGGACGAACCCGCACGCGAAGCTGGCCTGATCGCCCTCAGGCTGGATGGCAGCACGTCACTGGTGACCGGACACCGGTTCGGCGATGCCCTGTCGCTTGCCCACGCGCTGGAGCGTGCGTTGGTCCTGGCCTTGATCTTTGCCGCGTTCCTGGGGGGTGCAACCGGCCTTGCCGTTGCATTCTATGTCAATCGGCGCGTCCGGGTGATGGTGCGGACAATTGACGGCATCGGCCGTGGCGATTTCGCCATGCGACTCTCGAGTGGCGGCCGCCGCGACGGCTTTGACCTGCTTGCGACACAGATCAACCTGATGCTCGATCGGATCGACCAGCTCATGAAGGAGGTCCGCTTGCTGACGGACAGCCTGGCACACGACTTGCGGTCTCCCATCGGGCGCCTGCGGACCAAGGTTGAGCGCGCCCTGGCGCTTGACGACGAGATGCAGCGCAGCGACCTTCTCAACAGCGCCCTTCTCGATGCCGACGCGCTCACTCGCCAGCTCACGACCGTTCTTGAAATCGGTCGCGCCGAATCAATGAGTGGCACTGACCGATTCGAGCAGATTGACCCTGCCCTGCTGGTTCGCGAACTTGGCGACCTGTTTGAACCTGTAGCCGATGAAAAAGGCATTGCCATTTCGGTCAATGTTCAGGAGTCCCTCTCCGCGTTGCGTGGCCATAGGCAACTTCTGACCCAGGCCCTTGGCAATCTGATCGACAATGCCATTCTCCATGCAGGCACAGGCCGGTCCCTGAGCATTTTTGCCGAAGCGACAGGTGAAGGCATCGCCCTTGGCGTCGCCGATCGCGGGCCGGGGATTGATCCCGACCAGCGCGCCGAAGCTCGGCGCCGCTTTGGCCGTCTTGATGCGTCGCGCAGTTCGGAAGGTGCCGGACTTGGGCTCTCTCTCGTCGAAGCTGTGGCGCATCTGCATCATGGGCGACTGCTTTTGGAAGACAATCAGCCGGGGCTTCGGGCGTCTTTGCTTCTTCCGAAAGATTGAAGCAGACGCAGCCACTCACAAAGCCCAGAAAATGGTGCTGCCGGTGAGGATTGAACTCACGACCTCAGCCTTACCAAGGATGCGCTCTACCACTGAGCTACGGCAGCACTGGACGTCTGGACCGCCCGTGTAGGCGCGGGCCTATGGACAAAGCATGTGGACGCGTCAAGGGACGACGGATAATCAGGCGCGATCATGACAAGCCCCAAGGATGAAAGAACCAGAAGACTTGCCGAAGCGCTGAGGGCGAATCTGCGCAAGCGCAAGGAAGGCGGACGTCAGGATGCGGACCCAAGCAAACCGGCAGCCCCCCCTTCGGGATCCAAAACCTGATCCGATCCGCCTGCCCTCATGTCATCGGGGCCGGTGCATCGTCCCCAAACCAGCGGTTATGAAAAGCGCCGTTGCTTCACCTTCGACGTCGGCCGTGTGCCATGCTCCCGGTGGATTGATGGCATATTCACCGGGGCCGATGGTCACGGTTGCCTTGCTGCCGTCCGCCAGTTCCTGATGCAGCGTCATCCGTCCTGCCGTGCACACCACGACCTCATGGCCGCTCGGATGGCATTCCCATGAGGTCCAGTCTTCCGTAAAGGTATAGAGGCTGACCAGCCTCCCTTCGGCCCCATCCGTCTCTGAGCGTGCAGAATAATCGGCATACCAGTCCATTCCGGTGAATTCCGGCTGCGCAACCGCCGTTGCTCCAAGTCCAAGATGGATCGGCTGCGAAAAGAGATTCGGCATCTTCAATCCTCAATCAAACAAATCACGAACCCGGCAAAATGCCCAAAGTCATCCCGCAGCAGGCCCCATGACAAAGGCGTTGAGCTTGTTGCCGTCGGGGTCACGGAAGTAACCCGCGTAAAACCCCTCGCCGCGCGGCCCCGGTGCGCCCTCATCGGTTCCGCCATGGGCCAGGGCAATGTCGTAGAGACGTTGAACCTGATCCTTGTCCTTCGCTTCCAGCGCAACCATTACGCCATTGCCGACCGTCGCAGGTTTTCCATCGAATGGCTTGGTCAGACAAATGCCCGCCCCGCCACCGGGCGTGCCCCATGCAATGAAGGTTTCGAAATCCATCATTCGGCCGGTGCCCATTTCAGCCGCGATCGCATCATAGAACCGCGCCGCGCGCGGCAATTCGTCTGTGCCCAGCGTAACATATCCGATCATTCTCGCCTCCTCGAAAACTGTAGGAACATATAGAGAACATATCTCGGATTTGTCAAGCGATATTTATGCGCCTGATGCCGCAATCGTCGTCCGGTGGAGCAGACGGTGATAGCCGTCATACCCGCCGGTTGCTGCATGCAGCAGCGACCGATTATCCCACATCAGCAGCATATCCGGCTGCCAGCGGTGTCGGTACTGGAATTCCTCGCGGCCTTGCCATTGGTAAAGTTCCAACAGCAGCGGAATGGCGTCTGCATCGTCCATTCCCTCAATGCCAATGATGTAGCCAAAGCAGCTGAACAGGCCTTCGCGACCCGTTTCGGGGTGCTTGCGGACCATCGGATGAAGCTGGGTCGCTTCCGCGTCGCGAGACGGACGAATGTCCATGGACCGCTTTGCCTTGTCGCCTTCGCCGTAAAATCCGTCCGGCGCATAAGCCCGTTTTGCCGAATGTATTGCCATTCGGCCATCGATCCGTTCCCGCATCGCATCTGGCATGGCTTCGAGAGCGGCATGCTGGTTGGCAAAAAGCGTGTCACCGCCGACGGGTGGGATTGTGATGCCATAGAGACAGGTGCCCGCTGGGGGGCGCTCCTGGAAGCTCCAGTCACTATGCCAGTTCTCCGCGAACAATGGCGACGTCTCGTCGGCTTGGCGTTCGACAGCGATGATATGCTCACGCCCCGGTACAGGCGCAATGAAGGGGTCATTGCCAAAGCCGCCAAAGGCAAGCGTAAAGCGCTCGAGGTCATCGTCCGTCATCCGTTGATCCGGAAATGACAGGACATGATGCTGCAGCCAGGCCTTCCGGATGGACGCAACTTCTTCGGGCGCGAGCGGTTGCGAAAGGTCGATGCCGCGCACGGTTGCGCCGCAAGCTTGTCCCGACGGAGTGATTTCAATCATGCGCCACAACGTGGCACGAAATCGTCCCGGATTGAACTAGTTTGTCGCCAACTCCGCCTCTTTGGCGGCTTGCGCCAGAGCCTCGGCCTTGTGTGCCAGCCCGACTGCGCGGGATTCATTGGTGCGTTCGAGGCGTTCAGCCATCTGCAGCCAGGTTAGCCGAGCGTTCAGAAGACGTTCCCGCACATTGACGAGATTTGTTGCTTCCGCTTCACGTGCACACTGGGCGGCGCGTTCCTGATAGAATTCAAGGGTCGACACTTCATTCCCTTTCCGTTCAAATTCAGCGCTTGAAACTGCGCCTCTGACTGGGACCCACACCCGGCGTGCGCTCTCGAAAAACGATGCGGCCTTTGGTCAGGTCATAGGGTGTCATTTCGACGTGGACCCGATCGCCCACGACGGACCGGATACGGAATTTCCGCATCTTGCCCGCCGTGTAAGCGATAATCCGGTGATCATTCTCCAGCATGACGCCGAAGCGCCCGTCCGGGTAGATCTCGTCAATCTGGCCCTCGAGGGTCATAAGATCCTCTTTGGCCATAAGATCAGGCTGCCGCGAGGTTGACGGCGGATGCCTTGCCGTTCTTGCCGGTCTCAACTTCATAAGAAACGCGCTGTTCCTTGTTGAGTGTGACCATTCCGGCCCGCTCTACCGCCGAGATATGGACGAAGCTGTCGGCTCCGCCGTCTTCGGGCTGAATGAAGCCATAGCCCTTGTCTGCATTGAAAAATTTGACTGTGCCGATAGGCATGATGCGTTTCCTTTCACGAAAACATTGGTGATCGCTCCCGCAAAAGCACGGGAACGATGCTGGGTCGTGTCGGAGAAAGCGCTGCCCCACCTCGGGAGCCTCAGAATTCGTCGGTGGCGACGTTAGCAAGAAGTCCCCTACACGCAAGGAAGCGAAAAGGCAAGGAAAGTCGCACGCTTGCCGCGACAGCGACTTTCATTTGACAAATGTCAATGAACTTCCCGGCGAACGCGCAGAGCATCGGGCCAGTTCAGAAATGGGTTCCGAAAGGCAGCGGCATGGTGACAATCACCTTCATCGAGCACGATGGAACGGCCCGACAGGTGAATGCAACTGCCGGGCTGAGCGTGCTGGACAATGCCCAAAGCTTCAAGATTCCAGGCATTGATGGTGATTGTGGCGGATTCTGCGCCTGCAGCACATGCCATGTCTATGTCGAAGGCGGCTGGTTCGAGCGCCTCCCCCCGATGAGCGAACTCGAGCAGGAAATGCTGGCCTTGGCCCATGACCCAAAACCAAACAGCCGCCTCGGATGCCAGATCAAGATCGATGACGCCCTTGAGGGCCTCATCGTGCGCACACCGGTTCGCCAATAATTCCCGCATGATCAAAGGAGAATGATGATGACCGTGATTACGACCGAATTCGCGAAGCCGAAGCAGGATTGGCGGGTCACGATGACGCCCGACGACATCTATCGCAACCCGATGAGCATTGCCTGGTCGTTCGACTATCTCATGTCGGGCGACAAGGTCGAAGATCTCTATCGTCGCGCCAAGCAGCAACAATGGGATTCCGACACCTATCTTCCCTGGGACACTGAGGTTGATCCTTCAAAGCCCATGATCAACGACCAGACGGGCATGTATCACCGGATGCCGTTCTTTTCGAAACTGTCGAAGTCACAGCAGGAAACCTTTACGGCTCATTCCACGGCACAATTGCTGTCGCAGTTCCTTCATGGCGAACAGGGCGCCTTGATGACGGCGGCGTGCGTCACACACTCTGTGCCGGACGCGACAGCCAAGCTCTATGCAGCGACCCAGACGATGGACGAAGCACGGCATGTGGAAGTCTACGCGCGCTATTGCGACAAGATTGCGATCGTCTACCCGATGTCACCCTGGCTCAAGGCCCTGATCGATGCCACATTGAAGTCTGACCGCTATGAAAAGGTCATGATCGGCATGAACATGATCGTGGAAGGTCTGGCACTTGGTGCCTTCAACAACATGTACCGCAACACCCAGTGCGAACTCCTGAAGAAACTGACCTTCAACGTAATGCGAGACGAGTCCCGCCACGTTTCTTTCGGCCATGCGTTTCTGGGACCAGTGATTGCAGAGCTGCCAGAGGATGAAGTCGAGGATCTGGCCGACTTCGCATTTCAGGCGGTCAACATCCTGGCGCACAGCACGACGGCTGAAACCAACGCGAGCCGCGCAGATCCGGGCTTCATGCAGGTTCTGGAAAACAGCAATATCGATGCGAAGGACTTTTTTGCAGGCCTTGATGAAGCGGCATCTTTGGGCATCGCCCATGACCTGCCACCCGGGCAGATTCATTCGATGAAAGACCTGATGATGCCGGCGCTCGCTCGGGTCGGGCTACTGACACCCACGGCCCGCAAGAAGTACGAGGACGCGGGTATTCCCGTCTTTGACGATCCCCGGGTCCTGCAGGCAATGGAAGGAGGCCACCCGATCGCCGCCTGATTTCCATTCAGGCGAGCAGGCTGATCCCTGTCGCGGGCTGCGGCGGCTGCGCGACCGGGGCAGGCTTTGCCGCCTTGCTCATCCGGGCGTCGAGCAGTGCCTGCATCATTGTCTGCGCTGCCGCGACATCGCCGCTCTGGAGCGCCTGACCGACCTTGGCCAGTGGACTCTTAGCATGGGTTGATTGGGGTACATGAAGGCCTGCGAACGCAGTCCTGGCAGCTTCAAGGTCGCCTGCCTGCAGCGCGGTCTTGAGCGCCGAAAACCCTTCAAGACCCTTCTTCCAATTGCTAGCAGCATGCGCGTGAACGGCCGAAACCGGGCCCGTCCCGCCAATACGAATATCCATTGCCGTCTCCATTCACCTGGTCACTGTGTCCGGTCAATTGAAGGAAACGGCAACGGCAGGCGCGGGTTAAGCTTATCCCCTAGTCAGCGGCGCACAGGCGGCCTCAAGCCAGCGCCGTGCTTCTCCATCCAATTGCGGTCCGACGATCTCGAGAACTTTCGCGTGATAATCGTCCCACCAGCGCAATTCGTCGCGTGTCATGATTTCGGTATCCACCAACGCACGCTCGATCGGAGCATAGGTCAAAGTCTCGAAGCCGAGGTAATCGCCCTCCGCGCCCTCGATTTCGCGGGGCTCCACGAGGATGAGATTTTCAATCCGAATGCCATAATCGCCAGTCTTATAGTAACCGGGCTCGTTCGAAATAAACATGCCTGCAGCGAGCGGTTCTTCTGTTCCCGCCTGCCCTCCGGCAGAGGTTGCGATGCGCTGCGGGCCTTCGTGAACGGCAAGGAAACTGCCGACCCCGTGCCCTGTTCCGTGCGCATAATCGACGCCGGCAGCCCAGAGAAACTGGCGCGCCAGCGTATCCAGCTGCGTACCACGGGTTCCGACCGGAAACACTGCTCGCGCCAAGGCAATATGGCCCTTGAGCACCCGCGTGAACCGGTCCTTCATTTCCGCAGTCGGCTCACCGGGTCCGACCCAGACCGTGCGTGTGACGTCTGTGGTGCCGTCGAGATATTGGCCCCCTGAATCGACCAGATAGATGCTCGACGGTTCGAGCGTGCGATTGGTTTCTTCCGAAACGCGATAATGTACGACGGCGCCATTCGGGCCGGCGCCGGAAATCGTATCAAACGACAGGTCCTTGAGCTTTCCGGTCGCCGCCCGAAAGGACTGGAGTTTCTCTGCTGCCGAGAGCTCAGTTACCGTCCCCTTGGGCGCCTCGACCGAAATCCAATGGAGAAAACGCGAAAGCGCCGCCCCATCGCGGCGTTGTGCCGCACGATGCCCGGCCTGTTCGACCGGATTTTTCAGGGCTTTTGCCAAAATTGTGGGATCGCGCAGCTCGACAACCGTCGCGCCTCCTGCTTGCAAGGCAGCAAAGATCGCCGAAACGGCATGCTCCGGATCGACCGCGATCTTCTTGCCGCTCATGGCTTTCAACGCAGGCGCAAAATCGTCGCGATCATGGATGCGCACGGCATTTCCCAGATGCTGGCGGACTGCGTCATCGATCTTTTCCGGGGCGACATAGAGGTCCGCAATTCCGTCTTGCCCGACCACCGCGAAACTGAGCGCAACCGGCGTCCGATCAACATCACTGCCGCGCACGTTGAACAACCAGGCCACCGAATCGAGCGCCGAAACAATGGTCGCATCAAGTCCCTTTTCGGTCAGCCAATCCGAAACCGCAGCCCGCTTTTCCGCGGAGGATTGACCGGAAAACTCATCGGGATGGACCGTCATCAAGGCCGGCGAAGGTGCGGGGCGATCGGTCCAGACTGCATCCAGCGGGTTGCGCTCGACGGCGACAAGCTCAGCGCCTTTTTCAGCCAGTGCCTTGGTCGCCGTTTCGACCCACGTCTTGGTGTGAACCCATGGATCATATCCGATCCGGGCACCGTTTGCGGCATGGTCCTTGAGCCAGGCAGCAACGCTTGTCTTCGGGACAGACTGATACTGCCAATCCTTGCCGTTCACCTGCTCCCGAACCTGCAGCGTATATCGGCCGTCGACAAAGATCGCCGCTTCTTCCGGCAGCACCACTGCCGTACCCGCAGACCCGCCAAAACCCGTCAGCCAGGCCAGACGCTGCGCATAGGCGCCCACATATTCGCTCATGTGCTCATCGCAAATCGGCACGACGAAGCCGTCAAGCCTGTCTGCCTTCAATTGTTCGCGCAGTGCCTTCAGGCGATCTTCATAGGTGGACATGGCAAACTCTCAATTGTGTGAACGCGCCGATATAGGCTAGGCGGCGCGGTCATGAAAGCCTTGGCAAGAAAGTCCGCATGACAAACGATATACCCCAGCCACCAGTGGCCGCCCGACGGCCGCATGTTTTTTCGCAGCATGGGGTGGAAATCGAGGACCCGTATTTCTGGCTTCGGGATCAATCTTATCCCAAGGTCGATGATGCCGATGTGCTCGCCCATCTGAATGCCGAGAATGCCTATTTCGAAGCGCAGATGAAGCCCTACGCCCCGCTTGTCGAAACCCTGTTTCAGGAAATGAAGGCCAGGCTCAAGGAGGATGAATCCTCGGTCCCGCAAAAGGACGGTAATTATCTATACTGGCGGCGCTTTGAAAAGGGCGCTCAATACAAGCAATGGATGCGAAAGCCGGTCGCCGGAGGCGCTGATCAGGTCATATTGGATGAAGCGAAGGAAGCCGACGGCACCAGTTTCTTTCGGCTGGGCGAAATCGCGATCACTGAAGACGATAGGATCATGGCCTGGTCATCTGACACCGACGGGTCGGAACGGTTCACCATCCATTTTCGAGATTTGGAGACCGGAGAAAATCTGACCGATACCATTCCCGGCACGCTTGGCGGCATGGTTTTCTCAAAGGACGGCCGGAATCTCTTCTACGGTCTGGTGAATGACAATTGGCGCATCGACCGCATCATGCGCCACACGATGGGAACCCCCGCCGCAACCGACAATATCATCTACGTCGAATCCGACCCGGGATTTCAGGCTGGCGTCGGCATGACGCAAGATCGCAACTGGATTGTCATAGCCGTCGGAGACAATGAGACGAGCGAAGTCCGCCTGATACCATCGACCAACCACAGTGCCGAACCGATTCTGGTGCGCGCACGGCAAAAAGGCATCGAATATGACGTCGAGGCTCATGGCGACACGCTGTTCATTCACACCAACGATACCAGCCCCCAATTCCGTCTTGTAACGGCATCGATTGCTAGTCCGGGAGATTGGGTCGAACGGATCGCGCCCTCGCCGACGTTCTACATGACTGACGTTACGACTTTTGCTGACTTTTTCGTGGTGGAAGGCCGGGACAATGGCCTCGATCAGATCGAACTGCACAGTTACGAAGGCGGCCCGGCGCGGCGGATCGCCTTTCCGGAAGCGAGCTACTCAGCCGGCCTGGATGAAAACCCGGAATACAGCGTCTCAACCTTGCGGTTGTCTTATGAATCAATGGTCACGCCGGACACGATTGCCGAGTTTGACGTCGCAACGGGCGCGATGAAGACCTTGAAAGTGCAGGAGATTCCATCGGGATATGATGCCAGCCAATACATCACGGAGCGCATCGAAATTACGGCGCGTGACGGAGTAAAAGTTCCGGTTTCAGTGGTTTACCGGAAAGACTTCAACAAGGACGGCAATGGCCCCCTGTATGTCTATGGCTATGGTGCCTATGGCATTGCAATTCCGCCCGGTTTTTCGACCTTGCGGCTTTCGTTGCTGGATCGCGGTTTCGCCTTTGCCATTGCCCATATTCGCGGCGGTGACGACCTCGGACAGCAATGGCACCTCGACGGCAAGCTGACAAAGCGCACCAACACGTTCAACGACTTTGTCGATTGCACACGCGGACTGATCGACCTCGGCTTTGCCAAACCCGGCCGGGTCGTGGCAGCCGGAGGCTCGGCTGGCGGCGAACTGATGGGCGTGGTCGCCAATATGGATCCAGGCTTGTGGGGCGCAATCGCGGCACATGTTCCGTTCGTCGATGTGCTCAACACAATGCTCGATGCGTCCTTGCCTCTCACCCCCGGGGAATTCCCGGAATGGGGCAATCCCATTGAAGACAAGGCCGCGTTCGACCTGATCCGGAGCTATTCGCCCTACGATCAGGTCAAAGCACAGGATTACCCGCCAATCCTGGCGACGGCAGGGCTCAACGACCCCCGCGTCACCTATTGGGAGCCGGCAAAATGGATAGCTAGGCTTAGGGCGACCAAGACCGATGCCAACATCATGCTGTTCAAGACCAACATGGGTGCCGGCCACGGCGGCAAATCAGGGCGTTTCGAGAGCCTGCGCGAAGATGCGGAGGAATTTGCCTTCTTTCTCTGGCAGTTGGGCATGGTGGAAAAATGAGGGATTTTTCCCTCCGGATTACCCCGTCCGCGGCCGACATAGATGAACTCGGCCACGTCAACAATGCCGTCTGGGTGCGCTGGATACAGGATGTAGCGACGGCGCACTGGAATGCTGTTGCCTCTGCCGAGCATTTGGCTCGCTGGATTTGGGTCGTGGTGCGTCATGAAATCGACTATCTGGGAAACGTCGGCGTCGGCGAAACCGTCATGGCGAGAACCTGGATCAGCGATCCGCCAAAGGGCGCCCGATTCGATCGCAACATGGAATTCAGCAATGCATCTGGAAAGATTGTCGTGCGGTCCAAGACGACCTGGGCGATTGTCGACAGGGCAACTGGCCGAATCGCGCGCGTACCACGTGATGTGGCCGCTCCGTTCATGCAAGGAGAAGCGGAATGATCATAATTACCGGCCGCGTCGTCACGAACGACTCAAATCGCCCGGAGATCGAAAGGCTTTGCGTTGAGCATAGCAAGCGTTCACGCGCCGAGCCCGGCTGCATAGCCCACAACGTCCATGCGGACTGTGAGATGCCGGACCATCTGGTGTTTGTCGAACTCTGGTCGGACAGCGACGCCGTTCGCGCGCATTTCGCTGTGCCCGCATCCGGAACCTTCGTAAAAAATATCAGTGCTCTTTCGTCAGAGCCGACCACAATTCAAATCTATCGCGCCGAGGAAATCCCGGCGAGCGCGCTTGCCGGTTTAGCTGAAACCGGCCGCGCCAATATCTCCAATACCGCGGCCATGGCCTCCGGCGCACAGGCAAAGGCGAGGTGACTGCAATCGACTTCCACGCTGTGATCCGCCTCACCGGGAAGACCACGGGCGCTCGCTGGGGCCACGATCCCGTCGCGCCGTGACCATAATGCGTAGGTTGGCACCGGCGGCTTTACACCCAATTGCACCTTGATCGGAGGCGCATCGACCGGATGTTGCGTCACCCACTCATAAAGTCGCCACGCATGGTTTGCTCGAGGATTGCCTGAAAATGGGCTACCCATGGTGATCACGCGCGCGACCCGATGCGGCGCATGTTTTGCATATTCGCGAGCGATCAGCCCCCCGAGACTCCAGCCCACAAGTGTTGCAGGGCCGTCCACTTCTTCGTCAATTTCATCAAGACGCGCATCAAGCCGCTCGATCATATCCGCCGTCACGCCAAGATTTCGCCCAAGCCCCCATCCAAACGCCTTGTATCCCGCGCGATTGAGCGTGTGACGAAAGAGTTCCATCCGGGTATCGGCAACCATGAAGCCGGGCAGTATAATGACCTTGTGGCCAGCCCCGTTATGCGCGCCGGCAATATTGCCATTCTCTCGCCCTCCGCGCACCCAATCACCCAAGACGCGGGCTTCCTGAAGGAGAAGCGAAAGCGAGGGGGCTTCAAATTCTGAACGGTCGAAATTCTGGAACACAGCACATGCCTCGAAAGCACGCTAGCTGCGCATGACTTCATGAAAATGCAATAAATCCGTCATCACTGAGTCATGTCACAAACGACGAAGCGAGAGAAACGTGCGGCAGCACAAAGTCCTGTGGTCGCAATAAATTTGAAATCCCGGCGGGCTTCCCAAGCCGGATCGAAATCGACTAAGCGCAAATGCAATGCCGCCCCAGGAAATCCAGCTCCAGGCCTCAATGCCAGATATGGCGATCATGAGGCGTTTCCTGCCTTATTTGTGGCCGAAAGATCACCCTGCCCTGCGCGCAAGGATTGTCGCCGCGCTATTGCTGGTGCTGGTCTCAAAGGCTGTCCAGCTGAGCATGGGCTTCCTGTATGCTGCGGCCATCAATCGGATGAAGCCGGGTCTGGAGGCCGCCGCGAGCATCGCGATGGCACTTGTCCTTGCTTATGCCGGAGCGCGCTTCGCCGGGGTTCTGTTCGATAATCTGCGAAATATCGTCTTTGAAAGCGTCGGCCAGGACGCGACGAGACGTCTTGCCGTCAACGTGTTCGCCCATCTCCATGAACTGTCGCTGCGGTTTCACCTGAGTCGCCGCACTGGCGCTGTGACCAAAGTGATCGAGCGCGGGACCAAGAGCATCGACACAATGCTCTATTTCTTGCTTTTCAACATTGCGCCAACGGTCGTGGAGCTGGCAGCCGTCATCGTAATATTCTGGACAAAGTTCGGCATGGGCCTTGTTGCAGCCACCCTTGCCATGGTTGTTGGGTATATATTCTTCACGCAACGCATCACCGACTGGCGGAACAAGCTTCGGGCCGAAATGAACGAACTCGATACGGCCACGGTGTCCCGCTCGGTTGACTCACTTCTGAACTATGAGACGGTCAAGTATTTCAACGCGGAAGCCCGCGAGACCGAACAATATGGCCGCGTAGCCAAACGCTATGCGGATGCGGCAGTCAAATCGGAAAATTCGCTGGCATTGCTCAATGTCGGCCAGTCGCTGATCACGAACCTGATGATGGCCGGAGCCATGGGCTTTACCGTCTGGGGCTGGTCAGTCGGTCGCTTCAGCACGGGAGACGTCGTGCTGGTGAAT
Organism: Sphingomonadaceae bacterium; assembly: GCA_046348625.1. Classification (GTDB taxonomy): domain Bacteria; phylum Pseudomonadota; class Alphaproteobacteria; order Sphingomonadales; family Sphingomonadaceae; genus Aquisediminimonas. Next base: position 223,741 of record JAXMDX010000006.1, on the reverse strand, counting down.
ACCTTGCTCGCGCAATTATTCCGTCCGCTCGACATGCTGGGGATGGTCTATCGAACGGTCAAGCAGGGACTGATCGACATGGAAGCCATGTTTGGTCTGATCGACACGCCCGCCGAAATAAAGGACAAGGCTGATGCCCCCAGCCTGGCTGTTGCAGGGGGCGCCGTCGCATTCGAAGACGTGTATTTCAGCTATGAAGGCGACCGCCCCATCCTGAACGGGGTCAGTTTCGCCATAGCGCCGGGCAAGACACTGGCTGTTGTGGGTCCGTCGGGAGCAGGCAAGTCAACGCTCGCGCGCCTGCTGTTCCGCTTTTACGACGTGACGGACGGTCGCATCCTGATCGACGGACAGGATATCCGCGATGTCACGCAATCGAGCCTTCGTGCGGCGATTGGCATCGTGCCGCAGGATACTGTCCTGTTCAACGACACCATAGGCTACAACATCGGGTATGGCCGTGAGGGCGCAACGCAGGAGACGATCGAGACAGCCGCTCGCGGTGCAGCGATCCACAGCTTCATTGCTGCGCAACCACAGCAATATGACACGCCGGTCGGCGAGCGGGGCCTGAAACTTTCCGGCGGAGAGAAGCAACGCGTCGCGATCGCACGCACGCTGGTCAAGGATCCTCCTATTCTGATCCTGGATGAGGCTACGAGCGCTCTGGACAGCCGCACGGAGGCAGAGATTCAGGATACGTTGGCTGAGGTTTCCAAGCAACGGACGACGGTTATCATTGCCCACCGTCTGTCGACAATTGTGGATGCCGACGAGATTGTCGTGCTTGACGCAGGTCGCGTCGCAGAGCGTGGCAATCATGCGGCACTGCTGCGCAAGAACGGTCTTTATGCCGAAATGTGGGCACGCCAGCAGGCTGAAAGCGATGAAGGCGCCGAAGCAGCCTGATTTTGTACAATAAGGAGCTTGATTGATGAGTGACGTGCGTATTGAAGGTTTTACGGCTGATCGCTTCGGCGCCGTTCGCGATGTCTTTGCAAACAATCTCGCATCGGGCGCGGATCTCGGCGCCTCATTTTGCGTCACTATCGCAGGAGAGACGGTGGTCGACCTGTGGGGAGGTCATGCGGATGAAGCGCGCACGCGACCGTGGGAACGGGACACGATCGTCAACGTCTATTCGACGACGAAGACAATGACGGCGCTGACAGCATTGCTTCTTGCCGATCGCGGCGAGCTTGACTTTGACGCGCCAGTCACCCGGTATTGGCCAGAATTCGGAGCCTCTGGCAAACAGGGTGTCAAGGTCAGCCACTTGATGAGCCATTCTGCCGGTCTTTCGGGCTGGCGTGAACCGATTGCCAAGCAAGACCTTTATGATTGGGAGAAGGTCACGTCGCTCTTGGCAGCCCAAGAACCATTCTGGGAAGCCGGTACGGCCGCCGGTTATCACGCCGTGACGCAAGGCTACCTCGTGGGAGAAGTGGTTCGCCGCGTTACAGGAAAATCTTTGGGCACGGTCTTCCGTGAGGAGATAGCGGCACCCCTTGGCGCGGATTTTCATATCGGCCTGCCTGCGTCCGAAGACAATCGCGTGGCCGATCTGGTGCCGCCTCCGCCTGGCGCCGGAATCTCTGCCGTTGCAGCGGATTCTCTTGCGGCCAATATGGCGAACAATCCCGGGATCGATGTGCTCGCGACCCGCACGCGTGCATGGCGCGGTGCCGAAATCCCTGCAGCTGGCGGTACAGGAAACGCTCGCTCGGTTGCTGCAGTCCAGAGCATCCTGGCCAACGGCGGAACCATCGGAGGCCGAACATTCCTTTCCGAAGCCGGTTGTCGAAAAGCGCTGGAGCTTCAGATCGAGGGGAATGATCTGGTCCTTGGCATTCCGGTGCGTTACGGCTTGGGCTTTGGCTTGCAGGGCGGATTGGTTCCCCTTCCCAATTCAAGCTGCATGTATTGGGGCGGTTATGGCGGATCGCTCGTGATCATCGACATGGAAACGCGCAGTTGCCTCGCCTATGTCATGAACCGCATGGAAGGAACCACCAGCGGCGACGTTCGGGGATTCAGCCTTGCGATGGCAGCCTGGCAAGCCATGACAAGCTGAGGCCCTTACCAGGGCGTCCCATCCTTGTGGCATTGCACACCTCGAGCATCATCAAGGTGCATGTCGATGTCCGGATAAAAACAGTCCGAAGCGGATGGGTTGCCAATCGCGATATAGACGCAATCCTTGTCGCTCCGGTTGATGAGGCAATGGCCGTTCCCATCATTCTTCGGGAAAGCGGCACAATCGCCCGCTCGCATCGGCGTTTCGCCATTGTCATCGACCAGAACGGCCTCGCCGGATAGCATCACGACAAATTCGTCTTCGCCAACATGCCAATGCCTTTGGGCCGACCAGGCTCCTGGCTTCAACGTCACATGGCTGACGCCGAAATCCACAATTCCAGAAGCTGGCGCAAGCCTGCGATACCACCGCTCCTTCACCTGACTGGCATAGACGGGTGGATATCCCGTCTTGTTCGTCTGCTCGATCATATCCAGATTGAGTTTGGGCATAAGCCCTCCCCTTTGCAATTGCGGCTACTCAAGCTAGGCGGAGCAAATGACCGACGCAATCCGGCTGGCTCAGGACCTGATCGCTGCTCCAAGCGTGACACCCGCTACAGGGGCGGTTTTCGACATTCTGGAATCGGCCCTGCGGCCACTTGGCTTCGAGGTTGACCGGTTTGTAGCCGGTGAAGCGCCCGACGGCCCCGTAGAGAATCTCTTTGCAACGCGTGCAGGCTCGGGGGAAGGTCGGCATCTCGCCTTTGCCGGGCATCTGGACGTGGTGCCGCCCGGCCTGGGCTGGGCCAGCGACCCGTTCACGCCGGAAATCCGGGGAAATTTGCTCTACGGGCGTGGCGCAGTCGATATGAAGTCGAGCATTGCCGCTTTCGTGGCTGCCGTGCCTAAGGAGCAGGATGGGCGCATAAGCCTCATCATCACTGGAGATGAAGAAGGTCCGGCCGTGCATGGCACGGTTGCACTGATCGACCATATCAAGACCCGGAACCTTATACCCGACCTGTGCGTGGTGGGCGAACCGACATCGGTCAATCGACTGGGCGACATGATGAAGATCGGACGTCGCGGCTCGGTCAACATCTGGATCAATGTGCCGGGTGTCCAGGGTCATGTCGCCTACCCTCACATGGCGGACAACCCGATCCCAAGACTGGTCCGCATCCTGTCTCAGATCGATGCCATACTGCTTGATGACGGTACGGACTGGTTCCAGCCTTCGAACATTGAAGTCACCGATATCGAAGTCGGCAACCCGGCAACCAATGTCATTCCGCCACTGGCCCGGGCGCGGCTGAGCATTCGCTTCAACAGCCTGCACACAGGCCAGGATCTGGTTGACCGGATCTCGGAGATTGTCCGTGCAGAAATCCCGGAAGGCGAGGTGATAGCGCGGATTTCGGGCGAAGCCTTTGTGACGCTTCCAGGCGAATTGAGCGATCTTGTGGCCGGGTCGGTTGAAAAGGTAGTTGGAATCCGGCCCGAGCTTTCGACGACTGGCGGCACATCGGATGCCCGCTTCCTCTCCCAGATCTGCCCTGTCGTCGAATTTGGCCTTTGCAATGCCACCATGCACAAGCTCGACGAGGCCGTCGCGCTGGACGACATCCGGGAACTGACGAAGATCTATGCCGAGATTATCGCCCGCGCCTCAGAATGACGTAGAGTGCCCCGGCGCCGCCGTGTCGCGGGTGAGCGCCCCGGATGGCGGCAATATGCGCCGAATGCGGTGACGCAGCGAGCCAGTCCTTCACTGAGGCACGAATGACACCACGTGTCGTGGGCGGAAGGCGCGGATTGTCTGTCGCTGCCTTGCCTGTGATGAGCAGCAGGATTCGCGCTTCATTCCGGATGGCAAGGGACAAGGCCCTGTTGAGCTTGGCGTGCGCGCTCGCCAGCGTTTCGCCATGAAGATCAATCGTAAAATCCGGCTGAAGCGTCCCCTTGGCAATGCGCTTGTCCCACCCGCCATCAAGCGTGTTGGCGGAATGCAGCGTGCGCGTTACCCCTGCGAAGGCTGGGGCCTGTTTGACGTTTGGGCGCCTGCTTTTCACCTGTGCCCCTGCCTTCGCAGGGGCGACGGGTCGTTCGGCCTCCCCAAGGTCTCGCGGCCCGGCGCGACTGACCGTTTCCGCGACACGCCGCCAAACTGCGTGCTCTTCAGGGCTGAGGCGGCGGACCACTGGTCTGTTCCTGTGCAATCCTGGCAAGCGTGCCAAGCGGAAGAAGGACGAATGCTGTGCCCCGCGCTGCCATGCCGCCGGCTATTGCTCGGGCGCGAGCGCCAGCGCCCCAGAATGTATCGAATCTGTTGCTGCCCTTGATCGCACCGCCAGTGTCCTGCGCAACCCAGAGCCCGGTCGCTTCAAGCCTATCCAGCGAAAGAAAGACGGGCGCGCCGAGCGGCACAAAGCTGGGGTCGGCTGCAACGGTGGCATTGCCGGTAACGGGCAAGCCAAGTGCACCAATCGGCCCGGGGCCCGTCAGTTCCTTGAAGAACACCCAACTCTTGTTTTCGCGCATGAGTGCGCGGCCCTCGTCCGGGTGATCGTGCAGCCAGTTGACGATTCCCTGCATCGAGGTCTGGTCAGGGCCAAGCAGCCCCCTCTCCCGCATCAGCCTGCCGATGCCGGTATAATCCCTTCCGTTCTGGCCATCATAGCCGATTCGCATGATGCTGCCGTCGGGCAGTTTAAGACGCCCTGATCCTTGAACCTGAAGAAAGAAGAATTCTGCCGCATCGGCGGCCCAGGCGATCTCCAATCCCCGGCCGGCAAGAGCGCCCTCCTCGATCTCGGCGCGGTCGGCATAAGGAACAAAGCTTTGACCTTTTACGCGACCGCGGATCTTCTTGCCTTTGAGCTCGTCAGAAAACAGACCCAGGTCGACATCGACCAGATCGGTCGGACGTTTGTAAATCGGTACATCATAGCCCGGCCCCTGCGTACGCGAACCGACAATTTCGGGCTCATAATAGCCCGTTGCAAAGCTTTTGCCGTCGCCAACCTGAGCGGCTTCGAAATTTGTCGCGAAAAATCCGGTCGCATCTTCGTTGCGCCAGCTTGCAGCAGCAGCGCAAGCCGAGCGCCAATCTTCTGCGCGGGTAAGCCCGGATTGGTCCGTACGGCGGACAAGTGACGGGCAGGAAATCCGAAAAGCCTGCAAAGCGCGGTTTGCGCTCGCCTTGTCCAATTGCGGCATGTCGACCGCAATGACACCTGCAGAGCGGGCGTTGGGCCCTTGCGCGGTCACGACAACCGGTTTTGGCCGGATCGGGGTATTGGGGATTGGCTTTGCGGTTACCCCTGCACTTTGTGGAGGTCGCCCGTTGGGCACAATTCGGGCTCCACACGCGGCAAGTGTCAGGAGCATTGCAATAGAAAGGAATGAGCGGGCAGACATACCCAATGTCTTAGGCTGCTTCGTCGGTATCCGTCAAAAGCCAGTTTGGATCCGAAGAGCGCAGGTTGCGGGCAAAGGTCCAGGCATCGTGAGTCGGAACGGCATCAGTCAGCGATCCTGCAACGACCTTGCCCTCCGTATCTCTGGTAACGGCCGCAATATCGGCATCGAAGCGCACCGTGATCTCTGCCGTGCCATTGCTGAACCGTGCGTCCGCAATCACAGCCCTTTCAATGCGGACCATGCGATTGTCGAGCACATGCCCTTGCGCTGCGCGCTCTGCAATGTCTTCGCCAAAGGCTTGTCGAACCTCTTCCGACACATAGGCCCGGTAGTCTTCTTCCTTGCCGGCCCAGAATGCCTCAAGAATGAGCCGATAGGCCTGCTTGGCACCGTCGAGAAAATCGGCAGCACTGAAATTTCGATCTGCAGCAGCTATCGCACGCAATCCGGCTTCAGCCCCCGCAACATGCTGTTCTTCCGGAACTACAGACGGCCCGTCACGCGAGTCTTCGATAGCCGGAACGATGGGACGATCCCGCACCAGATCTTCCGCCGGTCGAGACAAAGGCTGCTCATGCCCGGTGCGCTTGCCAAGCACTGCATACAACCGAAGTCCCAAAAAAAGGGCGATCATGGCAAAGATGATAATGCCGATCATGATGTCTCCAAGGCGATCCAGAGAGTTACATAGGCGTGACAATCGCCGGATTCAAATCACTTTCACGGAAAATCTCTCCCATTGCCCTCGCCTGCCTCGGCTGCTAGGCGCCCGCGGCACGGCGATGGTTCACTCCCCGCCACAAATTCACGTTTGACCTGAGGATTTTCAAATGGCTGATGAAACCGGCAACGAACCGCTTGCCAATGGTGAAGATACCGCCCCTGCTGTGGGTCTCATTTCCCAATATGTGAAGGATCTGTCGTTCGAAAATCCGAATGCGCCCGCCGTTTTCCAATGGCAAGGGCAGCCGCAGATCGATGTGCAGTTCAATATCGGCGCAAACCAGATTGCCGATGATGTGCACGAAGTCGTCCTCAAGATCGACGTCCGCGCGACCAGCGCAGACAAGGTCGCGTTTCAGGTAGAGCTCGCGTTTGCGGGCCTGTTTGGAATCCGCAACGTGCCGGAAGATCAAATCCAGCCTTTCCTGTTCGCCGAAGCCCCTCGCCTTGTATTTCCGTTTGCACGACGCGTCCTCGCGGATGCGGTGCGTGATGGAGGCTTCCCGCCGCTCATGCTTGAGCCCATCGATTTTGGCGCGCTCTACATGCAGCAGGCGCTTGCCAATGCAGAAGGCCAACAAGGCGCACAAGCCGCAGAAGGCAACGCGTAAAAGCGCATCATGAAGCTCGGCAAAGCCATTGGCACGATCGGTGGGCTGACGATGGTCAGCCGCGTGCTCGGCTTTGCGCGGGACATGCTGATGTCGCGCATCATGGGCGCGACTTTGGCCGCCGACGCATTCCAGCTTGCCTTTCGCGTCCCGAACACATTCCGGCGCCTGTTCGGTGAGGGCGCATTTTCAGCCGGGTTCGTTCCGCTGTTCAGCCAGCGGCTGCACCGCGAAGGCGGCCTTGAAGAGGCACGCAAATTTTCCGAGGAAGTCCTGGCAGTCTTCCTGCCGACACTTTTCCTTTTCACCCTCGTCTTTGAACTGGCCATGCCTGCTTTTGTCTGGGCGCTGGCTTCGGAATGGGTCAACACTCCGGAAAAGTTCGATCTGGCCATTTTTCTGACCCGGATTACGTTTCCCTATCTGCTTCTGATCAGTCTCGTGTCGCTTTTTGCGGGTGTTCTCAATTCCATGACACGATTCATTGCCGCAGCCTTTGCGCCTGCCTTGCTCAACCTCTGCATGGTTGCAGCGTTGCTGATTGTGCCGGTTGGTGGCGCCAAGACCGCTCAGGCGCTCGCTATCGGCGTTCTGGTTGGCGGATTCCTCCAGATTGGACTGTTGTGGGCAGCGGCAAAACGCGCCGGCATTTCGTTGCGCTTGCGGCGTCCGCGCATGACGCCGGGCGTTCGCCAGTTCATCAATGTCGTCATCCCGGCAACCCTTGGCGCTGGCGTCTATCAGGTGAGCCAGTTCATCGACACCTTCTTCGCGACGCGGCTGCCGCAGGGATCGCTCAGCTATATGAATTATTCGGACCGGCTGAACCAGTTGCCGCTGTCCGTCATCGGAACCGCGCTCGGGACGGCCATCTTGCCAGCCATTTCGCGTTTTATCGACAAGGACGAGCCGGAAGAGGCCGCCAAAGTCCAGGGGCAAGCCGTCGAGCTTTCGATGCTGTTGACGCTCCCGGCTGCTGTGGCCCTTTGGGTTGTGTCGATCCCGCTGTGCACAGCCCTGTTCCAGGGTGGTCGCTTCACGCTTGAAGACGCGGCCATTACGGGCAATGTGCTCGCGATCATCGTTTCGGGCCTGCCCGCCTATGTGCTTGTCAAGGTGATCACGCCCGGTTTCTATGCCCGCAAGGACACGCGCACACCGGTCAAGACTGCTGGCATCGTCCTGCTAGCCAATGTCATTCTCAATTTTGCGCTTATCCCGCCTTTCGGGATCTACGGATTGGCCTCAGCGATCGCGATCTGCTCATGGCTCAACTGCGTGATGCTCTATGTCATTTTGCGCAAGCGCGGCCATTTTCATATTGAGCCTTGGCTGTGGGGCCGCATCGGTCGGCAGCTCTTCGCGGCAGCCGTCATGGCAGGTCTCCTGTTCTTCCTGCGTGACCAATTTGCCGAATGGTTTGCGGGTTCTACGGGCCGCCGGATACTCGCCGTCGGCGCAATTGTGTCGGCAGGCGGAGCGGCTTATCTGGTGACGGCCTTCCTGACAGGCGGAATGGACCGCGAGGCGGCGATGATCCTTCTTCGGCGCAAGAAAGTGAGTGCGGAATGATGCGCGTCGTTTCCGGAATCCAGCCAACGGGCAACCTGCATCTCGGCAACTATCTTGGCGCCATCCGCAATTGGGTATCAATGCAGGATGAGGGCGAATGTCTCTATTTCCTGGCGGATCTGCATGCGCTTTCCATGCCATATGAACCCGCGGAATTGACGGCCAACACACGCGAAATGACTGCAGCCCTCGTCGCTTGCGGCATTGATACGGACAAATCCATACTCTTCAATCAGGCGCGCGTGACTGCACATGCCGAATTGCAGTGGCTCTTGAATGGCACGGCGAGGATGGGTTGGCTGAATCGCATGACCCAATGGAAGGACAAGGCGGGAAAGAACCGTGAAGGGCAGTCGGTCGCCCTGTTTTCCTATCCTGTCCTGCAGGCTGCAGACGTGCTCCTCTATCAGGCAACGCATGTCCCTGTCGGCGAAGACCAGAAGCAGCATCTCGAGCTGGCGCGGGACATTGCGCAAAAATTCAACAATGATTTCGGGGACGTCTTCACTCTTCCCGACCCGATCATCCCGCCGGCTGCAGCCCGGATCATGTCGCTTCGCGACGGCAACGCAAAAATGTCGAAGTCCGATGCCTCCGACATGAGCCGCATCAACCTGATCGACGACCCGGACACAATTGTGAACAAGGTCAAAAAGGCAAAGACCGATCCCGAACCCTTGCCGAGCGAAGCGGCCGGGCTCGATGGCCGAGCGGAAGCAAAGAACCTGGTTGGCATTTATTCGGCGCTTTCAAACGAAAGCGTCGATTCCGTGCTCGCTCGTTTTGGCGGTCAGGGGTTCGGGGCATTCAAGCCTGCTCTTGCCGAGCTGATGGTCGAGACACTCAAGCCGATCTCCGCGCGATTCAATGCGCTGCGGCAGGACTCAGCAGCACTCGATGCGATCCTGATAAAGGGTGCGGAAAGGGCACGTGTGCTGGCGGCACCGACGCTTGCCAAGGCATATGCGGCGCTGGGCCTTTCGCGATAAGACTTCAAGCCATGACGTTTGCGATTGCACTTGCCATTGCAGCCTCCCCCGCAACAGCTGCAGTCTCGAACATTCATCGGTGGAAAAACTACGACAACGCGCGATTTGGCACCCATGCCGAATATCCGGCTGATCTGTTCAAGATGCGTATTATCTCGGACAATGGAGATGGAGCCCGCTGGACTTCGGACATCGGCGCCAAATTGCTTATCTTCGGTTCATGGAACAGCTTGAAGCAGACCCCTGCCAGCTACGCGCGGTCTCTCGCTGAATCGAATCCTCAGCGCTATCGGCGGATCAGCTACCGGCTAATCAGGCCGGGATCGCTGACACTTTCGGGCACAGTCGGGGCAGACATCTTCTACGAACGATATGTGTTTGGCGATCCGTCCGGCGCCATCAATGCGTTCGTGCTTGAATATCCGATACTGGCGCGTTCTACCCTCGATCCGCTCGTTTCCAGAATGTCGTCCTCTTTGCGTTGGGCAAATTCGCCACGCTGAGCTTTCGTCTGATCGCGTCAGGCCATCATGAGCCGGTTCCGCATGTCGAACAGGCAGGATCCTTCGGAAGCCTGATTGTCCGCATGGATGGCGCAAGGCCGTCGATAATGTGGAGCTTGCCGGCAGGGTCATCACCGAAACCGGTAATGACACGGATCGCCTCCATCGCTGCAAAACTGCCCATCAAACCGACCATCGCGCCAAGCACGCCAACTTCGGAGCAACTGTCACAATCATCTGGATCATGCGCATCACCGACGAAGCAGCGATAGCAGGGCTTCCCGTCTTCCCAGCCACGATACGTGCCGATCTGGCCATGAAACTGGCCTATCGCCGCAGACACAAGCGGCACTTGCGCAGCATGGCAGAGATCATTGACGATCAGCCGGGTCATGAAATTATCGCAGCCGTCCAGCACCACATCAATGCCGTCGAGCAATGATACATTGAAATCCGCCGTCAGCCGCTGCGGCACCGTGGCGAACGTGATTTCGGGATTGATCCTGCATGCGGCCTCACGCGCCACATCCACCTTGTCGCGGCCAATATCATCCACGCCATAAAGGACCTGCCGCTGAAGGTTTGACAGCGACACCTGGTCATCGTCGATGACGGTCAGCCTGCCGACGCCGGCGGCAGCGAGGTACTGAATGGCGGGACACCCGATCCCGCCAGCGCCAACGAGCAGCACATGCGCCCTCGCGAGCCGTGCTTGCCCTGCCCCGCCAATTTCCTTCAGGACAATATGGCGGGCATAACGTTCAAGCTGCTGATCGCTCAGGGTTTCCACGAAAACTGAATCGACGTTTGATACCAAAGTGGCTCGCTTCCAACAAAAGGCTTTGGCCGGAACTTTTTCCAAGCCAATGATGCAGTGTAATTCTCAATACTTTTGCATCCAATACTGATCACGCCTAACTGCCGAATTGAGCCGTCCGGTGCTACATACATTACTATCGGAATTCGAAAGCCGAGTTCATCAGATCTAATCCAGAGCGGATTGCATCGACCAGTTTGAGCCAAATAGATGACATCCGATATGGCGCTTGGATTGATACGCCATGATTGCCTGAATTCAGCTTTAGGCAGCGTGTTCCAGTCTTGTGGCGGTAGCAACGATTCCGCCTCCAATAACATCGCGAACGCAAGTATCATTGAATTCCCGTCGAGCCGAAGCCCCCTGTACCGCGCTCGGTCTCGTCGAGATGGGCGACCTCGAGAAAATTTGCCCGTTGCACCGGGGCGGGAACAAGCTGGGCAATCCGATCGCCGCGTCGAACCTCAAAGGGTTCGTTCCCGAGGTTGGCAAGGATCACCCTCACTTCGCCCCGATAGTCACTGTCGATCGTTCCCGGTGTGTTGAGGCAGGTAATGCCGAATTTGAGAGCAAGACCCGAACGCGGACGCACCTGGACTTCGAATCCGTGCGGAATGGCCAGCGCAAAGCCTGTGGCAACGGCGTGGCGTGCTCCCGGGGCAAGATCGACATCCTCGGCGGCGACCACATCCATGCCAGCTGCCCCATCCGTCGCGTAGGCAGGCAGCGGCAAGCCTTCCCCATGTGGCAGGCGCTGAATGGCAATGGCAATCTCAGGCAAGTGCATCGGCAATCTTTTCAACAAGTTTGCGCGCGACGTCCAGCTTGGACATGCGCTCCCAGCTCTCCGTCCCCATTTCAGTGATCAGGTGAACGCGATTGTCCTCTCCACCCATCTTGTCCACGGAAACGTCATTGGCGACGATCCAGTCGCAGCCTTTGCGGACACGTTTGGCCTGTGCATATTCGACTGCCATTTCAGTTTCTGCCGCAAAGCCAACCAGAAGCCCGGGCCGATCCGGTGATTGCGCCAGTTCTGCGAGAATATCCGGATTCTTGTGCCAGTTGAGCGCAGGTGGTCCCTTTTCCTTTTTCAGCTTTTCTGTTGCTTCATCGACCCGCCAGTCAGCAACGGCGGCCACAAGAACTGCTGCATCTGAAGGGAGGGCCGTCCGGACCGCAGCCTGCATCTCGCGGGCAGTCTCAACATTGATCCGATCCACGCCTGCAGGCGTTGCGAGGTCTACCGGCCCGGCCACAAGTGTGACGCGAGCTCCGGCCTGGGCGAGTGCGCCCGCAATCGCGAAGCCCTGCTTGCCGGACGATCGGTTGGCAATGACACGGACTGGATCAATCGGTTCGTGCGTCGGTCCAGCCGTCACAATGATATGCTTCCCGAGCAGCCGCTGCCTTTGCTTGCCCGCAAAGTCGGGCTGGTCGGCCAGAACGTCACCATCCTGATGTGCCAAAGCGCGCCCGATAGCTGCATGAATGGCGTCGGGCTCCGGCAGGCGGCCGGGGCCGAATTCTCCGCATGCCATCGCCCCTTCATCAGGCTCCAGAACAGTGATTCCATCATGCCGCAAGGTCGCAACATTACGCCTCGTCGCAGCGTGCTGCCACATGCGGACGTTCATTGCAGGTGCCGCAAGCACGGGCTTGTCGGTCGCCAGCAAGAGCGTCGTCGCCAGGTCGTCTGCGATACCCTGCGCCATTTTCGCCATCAGATCAGCCGTGGCGGGCGCCACAACGACAAGATCGGCTTGCCTCGAAAGCTGGATATGGCCCATTTCGGCCTCGTCCTTCAGATCGAACAAGTCCGTGTAGACCTTGTCCTCGCTCAGCGCGGCAAGCGTCATCGGTGTCACGAATTTCTGGGCCGCTTGCGTGAGCACGCAGCGCACCGATACGCCGTCCTTCCTGAGCAGCCGGACCAGTTCGCAGGCCTTGTATGCCGCGATGCCGCCACCCACGATCAACAGGATTCGTTTGCCGGTCATACCCCCCCATATAGGACGCTGGCGACCGCCACACCAGCAAGAGCACCAAGGAGGCTCCAGCCAAGGCTCGTGAGCCAACGGCGGGGCCCGACTTCAATCTCGGGCAATGGAGGCGCTGGCGGCGCAGCACCCGGCTTGGGATAGGCTGCCTCGATCCTGCGAAGCAGGTCCGGCAAATCTCCAATGGCCTTGATTGCCCGCTGCAGATGGTTGGCAAGAACGGCTTCGGGGCCCAGTTCGTCGCGCAGCCATTCCGAAACAAACGGACCGGACACTTCCCACATGTTGATTTCAGGATCGAGCGTGGATGCAACACCTTCGACCATGACCATTGTCTTCTGAAGGAGCAGCAGATGAGGCTGCGTCGGCATGTCGAACTCGCGCGTGATTGCGAAAAGGCCGTCAAGCATATTGCCGACACTGATATCCTTGACAGGAACACCGCGGATCGGTTCGCCAACCGCTCGCAACGCTGTCGTGAATTCATCGATATTGTGATGCCCGGGCACATATTGGGCATCAAAATGGATTTCAGCCACGCGACGATAGTTGCCTGTTATCAAACCGTGCAGGATTTCGGCCAACCAGAGCCGGGCCTGCCGGTTGACCCGTCCCATGATTCCGAAGTCAATGGCCGCGATCCGGCCTTCCGGCGTGACGAACAGATTTCCCTGGTGGAGGTCGGCGTGGAAAAAGCCTTCGGCGATTGCCTGGCGCAGGAAGGCCCGCACAAGGGTCTTTGCCAGATGATTGAGATCATGGCCTGCCGCAACAAGTGCGTCGCGGTCCGTAAGCTTGATCCCTTCGACCCAATCGAGGGTCATTACCCTTCGGCTGGTGCGCTTCCAGTCAATGGCCGGAACGACATAGCCGTCCTCCCCACTCATCGCATCGGCAAGCTCGGAAGCTGACGCCGCTTCCCGTCTCAGATCCAGCTCGCGCAAGGTCCATTGTCTGAAGGTTGCGATGACTTCCCGAGGCCGCAGTCGCGCCAGCTCTCCACCTCGCGCTGATGCCTGGGCCGCAATCCATTCATAGGTCTCGATATCGCCGGCGAACTTTTCTTCAATGCCGGGACGCAAAACCTTGACTGCAACATCGCGGCCTTCCGTGGTGACTGCCCGGTGGACCTGCGCGATGGATGCGGCGCCCACCGGCTCCGGATCGATCGAACGAAACAAGGTTTCGACGGGCGCTCCCAGCCCCGTTTCAATCGCGGCCTTGATTCTGGCATAGGGAACTGGCGGAAGAGAATCCTGCAGCCGCAAGAGGTCGCGAGCCGCTTCCTCGCCCACGAGGTCGGGACGCGTTGCGAGCGATTGTCCCAATTTGACTGCGGCAGGGCCAATCTGCTCGAACGCCTTGGCATAGGCAGGCGGATTTGGCGGAAAGCTTCCCAGCCGGGCGATACGGACAAGACGACGCAAGGCTGCGGGCGCATTGCCATCGCGTTCGATGCCTAGCAAAGCACCGTTGCGCGCAAGCGTCCGCCCCCATTTCAGCGTCCGCCAGATATGAACTGTACGAGCGGTCAAATCTTCCAGCCGCTGTGAATGGCCACTAGGCCGCCGAGCAATGGCTCAACATTGGTGCGAATGAACCCGGCCTGGCGGATCATGCCTTCGAAGGCCGACATGTCCGGAAAGCGACGAATCGACTCGATGAGATATCGGTAGCTTTCCTCGTCCTTGGCCAGAAGCTTGCCGAGTTTTGGCACAAGCTTGTGCGAATAGGCATCATAGACTTCCGCAAATCCCGGCCAAAGCGTTGTCGAAAATTCCAGGCAGAAGAAGCGGCCGCCGCGCTTCAGGACGCGGTATGCCTCAGAGAGAGCCTTGTCGATGTGGGTCACGTTCCTGATACCGAAGGCTATGGTATAGGCATCGAAGCTCTTGTCATCGAAGGTCAATTGCTCGGCATTCTGCTCCGACCAGCTCAATCCGCCGATTTCCCTCTTTTGGGCACGCTCGATCCCGACTGCCAACATGTCAGGATTGATATCGGCAACGGTGATCAAGGCACCGAGAGCCTGCATGCGAAAGGCTATGTCTCCCGTGCCACCCGCCATGTCGAGGACCATTTCGCCCTCGCGAGGCTTGACGCGTCGCACGAAGCGATCCTTCCAGAGGCGGTGCATGCCTCCCGACATGGCATCGTTCATCAAGTCATAGTTCTCCGCCACACTCGAAAAGACCTGCCTTACGCGCTTGGTCTTCTCGACGGGTGCAACCTCTTGATAGCCGAAGGATACAGTTTCGCTCATGCAGGCCGCTCTAGCCAAGGGGCAGCGCTCCCGCTAGCGCAAATCCATGCCTGAATTGCCCGAAGTTGAAACAACTGTTCGCGGACTCGCCTCGGTGCTGGAGGGTGAGCTTCTCGTTCGCGTCGAGCCCCGCCGAGCAGATCTCCGGAGGCCAATTCCACCGGACATGCGCCAAAGGCTGACTGGCGCGCGCGTCACGGGCCTTAGGCGGCGAGCAAAATATGGCATGATCGAGACAGATCGAGGCGATACGCTCGTTTTTCATCTCGGCATGTCGGGCAGGTGGCGCGTCGACCCTGCCGAGATCGAAAAGCACGATCATCTGATCCTCAAAACGGCAACCGGACGGCTGCTCGCGCTTAACGATCACCGGCGGTTCGGCTCTCTCGATCTGCTCAGGACTGAATCGGCAATGGACTGGCCAGCCTTTCAGGCGCTCGGGCCTGAGCCCTTGAGCGATGACTTTTCCGCCAAGGTCTTGGCACAGGCCTTTGCGGGACGCAGTGCGTCGATCAAGTCACTGCTGCTTGACCAGCGAATTGTTGCCGGTCTGGGCAACATCTATGTCTGCGAGGCCCTGTTCATGGCCGGAATCAAGCCCAACAAACCCGCCGGTCGCGTCGCAAAGACACGTCTTGAACCGCTTGTGGTGGCGATCAAGGAGGTTTTGGCCTCAGCAATCAAAGCCGGCGGCTCCACCCTGCGCGACTATGCCCAACCCGATGGCGAGTTGGGATATTTCTTCAAGCAATGGCGCGTCTATGGTCGCGAGGGGGAGGCATGCCAGTGCGGCCAGCCTGTCCTGCGTCGCATCGATGGCGGGAGGTCGACCTTTTACTGCGCCAAATGCCAGCGTTAATGGTTGACCCTTGTGGGCCACTTGGCTAATGGCGCGTCCGGATCGGTGCGGATGATTCTGCGCCGCTTTTTCTTTCGCACTGATTTTGAGGGTTTTGGCATGGCGAATACGCCGCAAGCAAAAAAGCGCATCCGTCGCAACGAACGTCGCGCGGAAATCAACGGCAACCGCGTTGGCCGTATCCGGACTTTCGTCAAGAAGGTCGAATCGGCCCTGTCGGCTGGTGACAAATCGGCTGCCGCGGCAGCGCTTGCCGCCGTTCAGCCAGAACTCGCTCGCGGGGTTGCACGCGGTGTGCTCCACAAGAACACGGCGTCACGCAAGTTTTCGCGTCTGACAAAGGCTGTCGCCGCACTTTCCTGATCGGAGCGTCCCGCTTCGGATCAAGAGCCCGCCCGTCACCCGATCGGCGGGCTTTTCATTGTGCAATGCAACGCGTGCAAAACCCAAGCTGAATCCACGATTCGCGACAGATCGAAAATGACCCCCCAGAATTTTTATATTATTTTTCAATATCTTAAGTTAGGTTAACGGATTCGCGCGGTTACTTGAGTCAACAGTATTTATTTCATTTTTTTGACATCCGAGCCCTTGATCGCTTGACCGTCCCGCCCCTAAAAATCCCCTCAAGCCGCGGGCGAATCGGTCCGCAGCTGTTCTTGCCAGTGAGAAGTTTTGTCCCGGCCTAGTTGTTTCGGGTTCTGAAGTTGCGTGTTGCCGGGGGGCGGGGCGCAACGTGTCGGTTTTAGCCTTGGGGGAGTTACCTGAATTTATGTCGTTGCCGCCGTCCACATGTCCCTTGGATCCGACCGAGAGCGACGCGTTGGCACAGGCTTGGGACGACATCCGCAAGACGCTTCGGCACAGCATCGGGGCCAGAAGCTTCGATCATTGGCTCAAACCCGTTTCGCTGGCGGGCTGGCAAGCCGAAGAAGGCCTGATCCGCCTCTCGCTCCCGTCCGAATTCATGGCCAGCTGGGTTCGCACACATCACGGCGAACGCCTCGCTCAGGCCTGGAAGTCCGCAAGCCCGCAGGTTCGCGGCGTCCGTATTGAAGTCGCTGGAGAGGCTGCAGAACGTTACGAAGCGAAATCTGAACAACTCCCAAGTGACCCGGCACCGAAGCCTGACGGTCACACATTCGACCCTCGACTGACGTTCTCGCGGTTCGTGACTGGCCACGCAAACGCGGTGGCCGCCAACGCCGCGCTGACGTTTGCGAGCGGCGCTTCGATGCGGTTCAATCCACTTTTTATCCACTCGCAGACCGGGCAGGGCAAAACGCATCTTTTGCATGCCATCGGGCACGAATATCAGCGAGTCCATCCGGCCGCCCGGGTACTCTACATGTCGGCCGAACGCTTCATGTTCGACTTCGTCTCTGCAATGCGGGCTCGGGACACAATCACCTTCAAGACGCGACTGCGCTCGGCTGATCTCCTGATGATCGACGATGTACAGTTCATCGCCGGCAAGGATTCGACGCAGGAGGAATTCCTCCACACAGTTGACGAACTCATGTCTTCGGGACGCAAGCTGGTCATCAGCGCCGATCGTGCGCCGCAGGCGCTGGACGGAGTTGAGGGACGTATACTGTCTCGCCTTACACAAGGCCTTGTCGTCGATATACAGCCCCCCGATTACACTCTGCGCCGCGCAATCATTGGAGCCAAGGCTGCGGCCATCGAGGGTGTTGTCATAGAAGATCAGGTTCTTGACCTGCTCGCCGCCCGGCTAGCTACCAATGTTCGGGAACTTGAGGGTGGTTTGAATCGACTGCTGGCCTATGCCTCTCTTGGCAATCGGCCTGTCACGATTGAATTCGCCGAGGAAGTCCTGGCCGACATGTTCAGGGCCAGCCGGCGACGCATTACCATCGACGAAATCCAGCGACGGGTGTCGGAACATTTCCGTATCCGGCATGCGGAAATGGTTTCTGCGCGCCGTGCCCGAGAAGTTGCCCGCCCCCGCCAGATTGCCATGTATCTCGCAAAGCAGCTGACCCCGCGCTCCTTGCCGGAAATTGGCAGGCGGTTTGGCGGTCGTGATCACACCACCGTGATCCATGCCGTCCGTCAGATCGAGCGCTTGAGGGGCGAAGACAGCGAGATCGACAATGATGTCCGCACGCTCATCCGGGTCCTTGAGGGCTAGACAAGCTGCCAGACGCGCGGCATATGCGCCTCATCATGAATTCGGCTCCTGCCCTTCTTCTCCTTCGACTTACGCGCCCTTAGGCGCGTCATGAATGTGCGGGTGCTGCCTGCGCAGATGCTGCCTAAGGGCCAAATCCAGACCCAACCAGGCTTTGAAGAGAAGAACCATGCTGCGTAATCCTTCACAAAAATACCGCCCGTTCCCGCAAATCAATCTGCCAGACCGTCAATGGCCGGGGCGAACCATCACCCATGCACCGCGCTGGCTTTCAACGGATATGCGCGACGGCAACCAGGCGCTTGTCGATCCGATGGACGCGGAAAAGAAGACCCGCTTTTTCGACCTGCTGCTCAAGATTGGCGTGAAGGAAATCGAAGTCGGATTTCCAAGCGCTGGTGCAACAGAGTTTGATTTCATCTCGGGACTGGTCAAATCAGGACGTATCCCGGACGATGTTGTGGTCCAGGTTCTCACCCAATCGCGCGAAGACCTGATCCGCACGAGCTTCGAATCCCTGCGAGGTGCTCGTGCCGCGATCGTGCATCTTTACAACGCGGTTTCTCCCATGTGGCGCCGCATCGTCTTCCAGATGGAGACAAACGAAATTCGGGATATCGCCATCACCGGGGCCAAGATTTTGCGCGACGAAGCAGCAAAGCAGCCGGATACCGAATGGCATTTCGAATATTCGCCCGAAACCTTTTCAACCGCCGAGCTCGATTTCAGCCTCGAATGCTGCGCAGCGGTCATGGACATACTGAAGCCCACTCCCGAACGACCGATCATCTTCAACCTGCCTGCAACGGTCGAAGCCGCAACCCCCAACATTTATGCGGACCAGATCGAGTATTTCGGGCGCAACATTCCAAACCGTGAGAGCGTGATCATCAGCCTTCATACCCATAATGATCGCGGAACGGGCGTTGCCGCGACCGAACTTGGCCTGCTTGCCGGCGCAGACCGTGTCGAAGGCTGTTTGTTCGGAAACGGCGAACGCACCGGCAATGTCGACCTCGTGACGGTCGCGCTCAACATGTACACGCAAGGTGTGGATCCCGGTCTCGACTTTTCCGATATCGACGAGGTCATCAAGACGGTCGAATATTGCAACGATCTGCCCGTCCACCCTCGGCATCCCTATGCTGGCGAACTGGTCTTCACAGCCTTTTCTGGCAGCCATCAAGACGCGATCAAGAAGGGATTTGCTGCGCAGGCAGCTCGCAATGACGACCTGTGGGAAGTCCCCTACCTGCCTATCGATCCGGCAGACCTTGGGCGCTCCTACGAAGCCGTGATCCGGGTGAATTCACAATCCGGCAAGGGTGGCTTTGCCTGGGTTCTGGAACAGGATCAGGGGCTCAAGCTGCCCAAGAAAATGCAGGCGCACTTTTCTCGCCACGTGCAGGAACTTGCAGACAAGGTTGGTCGAGAACTCCACGCAGGCGATATCTGGGACGTATTCCAGCGCGCCTATTGCCTGAACACGCCGCAACATTACCAGCTTGTGGAATATGATGAGACGCGAGCCGCGAATGGTGATCGCATCTTTGCCGGCAAAATCGCGATTGACGGCCGTGAACAGTCTGTCAGCGGTCGCGGCAATGGCTTGATTTCAAGTGTGGTGGCAACACTCAATGAAAGCTTCTCGATCGGTCTCGAAATTGCCGACTACAGCGAACATGCAATGGGCCAAGGCACGAACGTTCGCGCTGCAGCCTATGTCGAATGCAGGACAGCAAACGGACAGACGGTGTGGGGCGTTGGCATTGATGAGGACGTCGCGACTGCCAGTGTGCGGGCGGTTCTCAGCGCTGCCAACGGGCTGATCGCAAAATAATTTGCGCCGCCCCTTGAATTTAGGTCAAGTGTTCCTATTCTAATGATGCGGGCCGGGCCCCTCTGGCGATTGGCGACCTTTGTGTTGCGTCGATCGTGATGTCGGACCGCATCGGGAGAATCCGGTGCACAGGGTCCATACGTTCGTATCCCTTCATCCTTGCTCCCGATCCAGTGGAAACTGTCAAGGAGCGGGTTAGATGACGACCAAAGCATTCATGTTGTTGCTCAGGCACAAACAGATCGATGATATCATTCGGGCTGAGCAAAAGAAGCGATGGCAAGACGTTGCGCGAATTCAGCGGCTCAAGAAGCTCAAGCTGGCGGTAAAGGATCGGCTGCACCGGCTTGCCGGTGTGCAAGGCCATCAACGCACGGCCTGAGCCCAATTTTCCAACAACCTGGCCGCCAACAGCCACTGTCTGGTGGCGGCCATTGCTTTCATTCATTTTTGACTAAGGACGAATGGCGTCGTGGACTTTCTTGTCATTGATTGGCTGGGCACACCGGTCTGGTTCTGGCTCGTTTTTCTCGGATTGGTGGTTGCCCTGACTGCCTTTGATCTCGGTGTCCTCCACAAGGAAGACAAGGAGATGGGCATAGCCGAGAGCCTGAAGCTTTCCGCCTTCTATATCGGTATTGCCTTGCTCTTCGGAGGCTGGATATGGCTCGAAAAAGGGGCAGATCCCGGGATAAAATATTTCACGGGCTTCTTTATCGAAAAGGCGCTGTCCATCGACAATGTCTTCGTCATTTCCCTTATCTTCACCTTTTTTGCGATTCCTAGAAAGTACCAATACCGCGCCCTTCTGTGGGGCATTGTTGCGGTCATTGTCTTGCGCGGCCTCATGATTGCAGCTGGCGCTGCCCTGGTCGAAGAGTTCTATTGGGTCCTCTATGTTTTTGCGGCGTTCCTGATCGGCACGGGCATCAAGATGCTCTTCGCTGGGAGCCATGAAATCGACGTTGCGAAAAACCCGGTCGTTCGCTGGATTTCAACGCATATGCGCGTGACAAAGGAGCTGCACGGAGAGAAATTCTTCGTAATGGTTCCCGACGACAAGACCGGGGCACTGGTTCGTGCGGCAACACCCCTCTTCCTTGCGCTGGTCATCATCAATGTTGCGGATCTGGTGTTTGCGGTCGATTCCGTGCCGGCAATCTTTGCGATTACGACAGACATGTTCATTGTCTTCACATCGAACATCATGGCGATCCTTGGCCTGCGCGCACTCTACTTCGCGCTCGCGGCGATGGTGCATCGGTTCGAATATCTGAAGTACGCCCTGGCGCTGGTTCTGGTGTTCATCGGATCGAAGATCTACGTCTCGGACTTTGTGATGGGCGGTGCAAAGTTTCCGCCGGTCTTGAGCCTGGGCGTAACGTTCGCGCTCATTCTCGGCGGGATCGGATTTTCGCTTTGGAAGACCCGGGACCCAAATTCAGCCGCGTCGCGGTGAGAGTCTCCAGCCTGCGTGGCCAAGCCACGCAGGCTGTGGATACGGCGGCGCAGGCCGAAGGGCACCGACGTTAAATCGTGTTGACCCGCAAAGGCATATCACGGCACAGGAGGCTTCATGTCAACGAACCCTCCCCTCAAGGCCGCGATCATACCGGTCACGCCGCTCCAGCAGAATTGTTGCCTGATCTGGTGCACCGAAACCATGCGCGGTGCATTTACGGATCCCGGCGGCGATCTTGAGCGCTTGAAGGCCGCCGCAGCTCAGCAAGGCGTAACAATTGAGAAGATTTTGATCACGCATGGCCATCTCGATCATTGCGGGCAGGCTGGCATGCTCGCACAAGAACTCCAGGTCCCGATCGAAGGACCGCATGAAGCCGATCGATTCTGGATTTCCCGTCTGGACGATGACGGATCAAGATACGGCATGCAGGCCCATTCGTTTGAACCGGACCGCTGGCTGGAGAATGGAGACACAGTCACCGTCGGCAAGCTGGTGCTCGACGTATATCACTGTCCGGGCCATACGCCGGGGCATGTTGTTTTTCACCATGCGCCGTCAAAGCTGGCAATAGTCGGCGACGTCCTGTTTCAGGGGTCGATCGGCCGCACCGACTTCCCCATGGGAAACCACCAGCAACTGATCGATTCGATCACGGGACGGCTGTGGCCGCTCGGAGATGAAACCGCGTTTGTTCCAGGACACGGGCCGATGTCGACCTTTGCGCATGAGCGCAAGACAAACGGCTATGTGTCGGATTATGCGCTGGCCTGATCAGCCTGCTGAAATAACCTCAGCAGGCGCAGTGATCTTTCCGTCGGAGCTGTGGGCAATATAGACGGCATATCCAGCAAGGCCGGTCATGATCAGCAGTGTCAGAATAATCCCGATTGGCCGCCCTTTGGGCAAGCCGTCCATGCCGAGGGCATGGGCGATGCGGGCGACCATATAGATGGCCATGACCGCCCAAAGCAGCGTCGACGTGCCTGCAGCCATTTCGACCAGCGCAATCAGGATCAGGACAAAGGGTGTGAATTCGACGAAATTGGCCTGAGCACGCATGCGACGAATGACTTTTTCATTCCCACCATCTCCAATGGAGACCTTTTCGGACGTCCTGACCTGACCGATTCGAATGCCAAGCCAAAGGTTGATGAAGGCTGCAGCGGCAGCGGCGGTCAGTGAAACCGGCAAGATCATGTTCAGGCGTCCCCCATATTGTGATTTCACTGGTTGCCACGGGAACGCCGGACTTGCAACGCCTGCGGGAATCGCTATAGGCGCTCGCTCAATGTGACAGTCCGGCCGCGTGCGGACGCGGCCTTTTCGGGGGCCGCAGCGTTTTGCATCGCGACTTGCCCTGTTACAAGCAGGTTCAACAGACGAAGAGACAGGTGCCTCGATGGCCGTTCCAAAGCGAAAAACTACGCCCTCCAAGCGCAACATGCGCCGCAGCCATGACTCCCTGAAGGTTGAGGCCTTTCAGGAATGCAGCAACTGCGGCGAACTGAAGCGCCCGCACAATATGTGCCCGGCATGCGGCCATTATAACGGCCGCGAAGTCGTCAGCATCTCAAGCTAAGTCAGATCCAACCAGCAAGCCGGGAGATGGATCAGGTGGCAGACGCGCCACGACTAGCCATCGACGCGATGGGAGGCGATGAGGGGCTGGCAGTCATGCTGCGCGGCGTTGCCCTCGCCCGCCGTCGCTGGCCTGGACTGACGTTTGATCTGGTCGGGGACGAAGCGGCGATTGCTGCCGCGCTTGAGAACCACCCCAATCTCAAGGCAAATTCGCAAATCATTCATGCGCCTGAAGTCATTTCCGGCAACGACAAGGCTGCCCAGGCCATTCGCCGGGCAAAGACCACGTCAATGGGCATTGCAATCGACCGTGTGAAGCAAGGCCTTGCCGGCGCCGCCGTATCCGCAGGCAATACGGGCGCGCTCATGTCGATGGCCAAGCTTTCCCTCCGCACGATGCCCGGGATCGACCGACCGGCACTGGCGGCATTGCTTCCGAGCCTCGGGAAGACGGATTTCGTGATGCTGGATCTCGGCGCGAATACCGAATGTGCGGCACGCAATCTCGTTGAATTCGGCGTGATGGGTGCAGCTTACGCGCGCATTGCACTTGGTATCGAGCGACCAAGGGTTTCTTTGCTGAATATCGGCACAGAGGATCTGAAGGGTACCGATGCCATTCGCGATGCAGCGACAACCCTGCGCAGCTCGGCGCACCTGCAACTCTCGTTCATGGGCTTCATCGAAGGCGACAAGCTTTCCAGAGGTGAGACCGATGTCGTCGTTTGCGACGGTTTTTCAGGCAATATCGCCCTGAAGACGATGGAAGGTACTGCGCGCTTCGTAACGGACCTTCTTCGTCGCGCCTTTACGAGCTCAATCCGTTCGAAATTCGGATTCCTGATATCCCGCCCCGCGACTGAATTGATGCGGCATCACCTTGATCCCAACAATCACAACGGCGCGGTGTTTCTTGGCCTCAATGGTGTTGTTGTCAAAAGCCACGGGAGCGCAACCGACTATGGCGTGGCCAATGCGATCGGCGTGGCCGCAAAACTGGTCGCCGAGAATATTACCAGTCGAATCTCCGACGATCTGGCGAATGTGAAGGATGTAGCTGAATGACCTTGCGCGCACGGATTGTTGGAACCGGATCAGCGCTGCCCAAGAACAGGGTCTCGAATGACGAACTGGCAAAGCGTGTCGACACGTCCGATGAATGGATCGTCGCGCGGACCGGCATCCGTTTTCGTCATATCGCCGGAGATGGGGAAACGACGGCATCCCTTGCGACCGAGGCATGCAGAAGAGCACTCGAAACGGCAAACATCTCTGCGAAAGGCGTGGATCTCATTGTCCTTGCCACGGCAACGCCAGATCAGACATTTCCGGCCAGCGCAACCAAAGTGCAGGCGGCGCTTGGCATTGATGACTGCATTGCATTCGATGTTGCGGCGGTCTGTTCCGGATTTCTCTATGCGCTCTCTGTCGCGGACAGCATGATCCGGTCCGGGTCTGCGCGAACGGCACTGGTCGTCGGAGCAGAAACGTTCAGCCGCATTCTTGACTGGGAAGATCGGACGACCTGTGTCCTGTTCGGCGACGGCGCAGGTGCGGTTGTCCTGCGCGCCGAAGAAGGCGATTCGGGCATTCTGGCTACGGCCTTGCATGCCGACGGGCGGCACAATGGGCTCCTGTATGTCGATGGCGGCCCCTCGACGACGGGTACCGTCGGCAAGGTGCGCATGAAGGGATCGGAAGTGTTCCGGCACGCGGTGACCAATTTGGCATCGGTCATGAACGAAGTGCTTGAACGGGCGAATGTTGTCACAAGCGACGTCGATTGGGTCGTCCCGCACCAGGCGAACGCCCGCATTCTTGATGCAACGGCCCGAAAGCTTGGATTGCCGGCAGAAAAAGTGATCGTGACGGTTGACCAGCATGCCAATACCTCAGCCGCCTCCGTGCCACTGGCGCTTGATCTCGCGGTGCGGGACGGCAGAATAAAGGCGGGCGATCTGGTTGTTCTCGAAGCCATGGGCGGCGGATTCACCTGGGGGGCCTGCGTTGCACGAATCTAGCGTGCCGTACGATTGACCTTCCTTGCGGGCGAGATAGAATGGCGTCGGAATTCGGGTAGAGGGGGAATTTGATGAGTGACGCGGGCACATTGACGCGCTCTGACCTGTCTGATGCAATTCACAATGAAATCGGGCTGTCGCGGGCGGAATGCTCGGACCTTGTGGAAGCGATTTTGACGCAGATGGGCGATGCGCTGGCAAAGGGACAAAACGTCAAGATCTCCGGGTTCGGCACCTTTATATTGCGCGACAAGACCCAGAGAATTGGTCGCAATCCCAAGACCGGCGTGGAAGTGCCGATTGCGCCTCGCAGGGTCCTGACATTTCGGGCCAGCCAGAAGATGCGCGAACGCATCGCCAGGGCAAGCTAGGTAAAGGCATGGCTGCAAACCAAAAGAGTGCTTCGGCTTTCCGCACGATTGGCGAACTGGCGGACGAACTTGGTTTGCCGCAGCACATCCTCAGATATTGGGAAACACGTTTTCCGCAGTTGCGCCCGCTGCAAAGGGCGGGCAACAGGCGCTACTACCGCCCTGACGACGTGGCGCTCGCCAAGCGGATAAACCTGCTCCTCAATCGGGATGGCTACACAGTAAAGGGCGTACAAAAGCTGCTGTCGTCCGGAAGCGCCGGTGCTCCACCAATTGCTGATGTCCAAAAGCCAGAGCCGCAGCCGATGCAACCAGCGCCGACACTGCCGATCCAGCAGTTGCGGGCGATCCGTGAGCGGCTGGCAAAGGCCCTGGCGGCTGATGCAGTCGCAGCACGGATCTGAATTCAGCCTAGAACTCCAGCGCTTTCACCGTTTTTACACCCGGCAGGTTGCACGCCTTCCACAAGACGGGTTCCGGTATCGGGGCATCAATCGAGAGCAGGAGCAAGGCTTCTCCACCGGCAGACCGGCGGCCAAGATGGAAAGTCCCGATGTTCAATCCGGCTTCGCCAAGCAGCGTTCCGATACGACCAATGAACCCCGGCGCATCTTCGTTGACGATATAAAGCATATGGCCGGCAAGATCGGCTTCAACCTTGATGCCGAATGCCTCGACCAGACGCGGCTCTCCATTTCCGAACAGGGTGCCAGCGACTGACCTTTCGCCTTGGCTGGTTTGAACGGTAACCCGGATCAGGGTATGGTAATCGCCTTCCCGATCGTGGCGCACTTCTCGCACGTCAAGGCCGCGCTCCTTGGCAAGGAACGGGGCGTTGACCATGTTGACGGTATCGGAATAGCGCCTCATCAGGCCGCACAGCACGGCCCCCGAAATCGGCTTGATATTCAGCTGCGCAGCCGCGCCTTCAACTTCAATGGCGATCTTGGTGAGATTGTCATGGGCAAGCTGCCCAACTAGGCTTCCGAGTTTCTCGGCCAGAGCCATGTACGGCCTAAGCTTGGGGGCTTCCTCCGCGCTCAACGACGGCATGTTGAGAGCATTGGTCACGCCGCCGCTGACCAGATAATCCGCCATCTGCTCCGCAACCTGCAGCGCAACATTGACTTGCGCCTCGTTGGTCGAGGCCCCGAGATGCGGGGTGCAGATGAAGTTGGGAGTGCCGAAAAGCGGAGATTGCTTGGCAGGTTCCTCCGCAAAAACGTCAAGTGCCGCACCGCCAATATGCCCGCTGTCGAGACCGTCCTTCAGCGCCGCCTCATCAAGCAAGCCACCTCTGGCGCAATTGATGATCCGCACGCCTTTTTTGGTCTTTGCCAGATTCTCTCTCGACAGAATGTTGCGCGTCTGATCGGTCAGCGGCGTATGCAGCGTTATGAAATCTGCCTTTGCGAGCAGCGTATCAAGATCTGCCTTCTCAACACCCATTTCCACAGCTCTTTCGGCGGTCAGGAATGGGTCATAAGCGACAACCTTCATCCGCAGGCCCAAGGCGCGTGACGCAACAATGGAACCGATGTTTCCAGCGCCGATCAGGCCCAGCGTCTTGCCCGTCACTTCGACACCCATGAAACGGTTCTTTTCCCATTTCCCGGCTTGGGTCGACGCATCGGCTTCTGGCAATTGCCGCGCCAGCGCGAACATAAGCGCGATGGCATGTTCTGCCGTGGTGATAGAATTGCCGAATGGCGTGTTCATCACGACAACGCCTTTCGCAGACGCCGCCGGGATATCGACATTGTCCACCCCTATCCCTGCGCGACCAACAACCTTGAGGTTGGTTGCAGCATCAAGAATGTCCTGGGTCACCTTGGTAGAGGACCGGATGGCAAGCCCGTCATACTGGCCAATAATGGCCTTCAGTTCATCAGGCGTCTTGCCCGTAATCTCGTCGACTTCACATCCACGCTCGCGAAAGATCTGCGCGGCATTGGGGTCCATCTTGTCCGAAATGAGCACTTTGGGTTTGGTCATTGTTTGAACTCCGTCGCCCCGGCGAAAGCAGGGGCCAATCTATGTAGAGGAAAGCTATCCCTGCCTGCGCAAGGGAGACGATTATGCGGCGAGCGAGGCCCAGGCCCAGTCGAGCCAGGGCCCGAGAGCCGTGATATCGGCCGTCTCGACCGTCGCACCGCACCAGATGCGCAGACCCGGCGGCGCATCGCGATATCCGGCGATGTCATAGGCTGCGCCTTCTGCGTCGAGCAGGCCGGCGAAGCTCTTGATAAATGCCTCATCCGCTCCCTCGACGGTCAGGCAGACCGATGTCTTCGAACGGGTCTCCGGTTGCGTGGCAAGATGGCCAAGCCATGGGCGTTCGGCCACAATCAGGTCGAGGGCAGCGGCATTGGCATCCGAACGGGCGATCAACCCCTTCAGTCCGCCTACGGACTGTGCCCATTCGAGCGCGAATATTGCATCCTCAACGGCTAACATCGAGGGCGTGTTGATCGTTTCGCCCTTGAAAATGCCTTCGTTGAGCTTGCCTTTCGCCATCAACCGGAAGACCTTCGGGAGCGGCCATGCAGGAGTGTAGCTTTCGAGCCGTTCAACGGCGCGGGGCCCCAAGATCAGAACACCGTGCGCGCCCTCACCTCCGAGAACCTTCTGCCAACTGAAGGTCACAACATCGAGCTTGTCCCAGGGCAGGTCGTAGGCAAATACTGCCGATGTGGCATCACAGATTGCCAGCCCCTCGCGATCCTTGGCAATCCAATCGCCATTCGGAACGCGGACACCTGATGTCGTGCCATTCCAGGTGAAGACCACATCATCAGCCCAGTTTACGGCCGCAAGATCTGGAAGCTCTCCATAAGGAGCCGCCAATTTCGTCGCGTCGAGCTTGAGTTGCTTGACGACATCCGTCACCCAGCCTTCGCCGAAGCTCTCCCATGCGAGCATTGTCACGCCGCGCGCGCCGAGCAACGACCAGAGCGCCATTTCAACTGCACCCGTGTCCGAACCCGGAACGATACCGATCCTGTGCGAATCTGGCACCTGCAGCACTTCGCGGGTGAGATCGATCGCGCGCTGTAGCCGCGCCTTGCCGATCTTGGCGCGATGAGAGCGGCCAAGGGATTCAGTCTTGAGCTTTGAGGCATCCCAGCCCGGCGGCTTTGCGCAGGGTCCGGAGGAAAAAAACGGACGCGCGGGTTTCCCCGCGGGCTTGGCAATAGTCATGTCTTGCGTCTCCTTGCAGAGAGCTCGCGCGGCGTTGGGACCGCGTGGCCCGGAGCCGCCCCTAGTGGCGAACGGAGGAATGTCAACCTGTTGTTATCGACGAACGGTTCAAGAATTTAGTGGATCGTTAACCATACCGGCGGCAAAATCGACCCATGAAACGGCTGCTTTCATCGGTCTTGCTGCTCGCCTTCGTGTCAGCCTGTGTTGGTCCGCCTAAAGGGCGGCGCCCATTGAGCGAACGTCCGGTCCCGGTTGTGCCGCAAAGCCCTGAGCTCAGGCAATGTCTTGCAGATCTTGGACGCCTTAAGGCGCGATACGCGCTTCTTCCCGACCGCAACTATGGCGGCGGGTGTTCAACAATTTCCTCGGTCCAATTGACGGACGTCGGTATCCCGATTTCCAACATCACGGCAATTCAATGCCCACTGGCGCTGAATCTCGCAGTCTGGACACGCGAAGCCGTGCAGCCCGCAGCCAGGCAGGTGTTTGGCGAGCGCGTGGTGCGCCTGGAAAGTTTCGGCAGTTACAGTTGCCGGAACGTCAAGGGCAGGCCGCAAATGGCCGGCACCCGGTCGGAACATGCGACCGCCAATGCAGTCGACATTTCCGGCTTTGTGCTGGCGGATGGCCGTCGCATTTCCGTTGAAGAAGGATGGAACGGCACCGAGGAAGAAAGACGCTTTCTGCGTTCGGTCAGGGGGGCGGCCTGCAAGCGATTCCAGACTGTATTGAGCCCGGATTTCAATGCCGCTCATCACGATCATTTTCATTTCGATCTGGGTCGCGGGCCATTTTGCCGCTAAGCTGGCAAAATGACTGAAAAACATGTCCCCCGGCGCATTTTTGCGCATGCGGCCCAAGATGCAGAAGCCGCAAAAAAAGCCACGTCGTCACCTCAGACTGAAGCAGCTTCCTACCGTCTGGCATTCCAGGATGACGAATTCCTGCTGCGGGATGATTTGCGGCCTGTTCGTTTCCAGCTGGAACTGCTCAAGACTGAGCTCCTGCTTGATGAAGCGAAGATCGGTTCGACGATCGTCTTCTATGGTTCTGCCCGCATTCCGCCGCCCGGAGACGCCGCGACAGCCGCCACCCCCGAAATCGCCAAACGGCTCGAAGCGAAGTCGCACTATTATGATGTGTCTCGGCAACTGGCGGCTCTCGCCAGCAAGACTCCGCCGGACGCGGAGGGCATGCGTCAATTTGTCGTTTGTTCAGGCGGCGGGCCTTCGATCATGGAAGCGGCAAATCGCGGCGCGGCGGATGTGGGAGCCGAATCGATCGGCCTCAATATCGTCTTGCAGCATGAGCAAGCGCCTAATCCCTATGTGACGCCGGGACTGAGTTTCCAGTTTCACTATTTTGCCTTGCGCAAAATGCATTTCCTTCTGAGAGCCCGCGCCGTGGCTGTTTTTCCCGGCGGCTTTGGCACGCTTGACGAAATGTTTGAACTCCTCACCCTGATGCAAACAGGGAAGACGAAAAGGATGCCGGTCCTCCTCTATGGCAAGGACTTCTGGAGCAGAATCGTCAATTTTGACGCTTTGGTCGAAGAAGGCGTCATCTCGCCTGCAGACCTTGAGCTGTTTACATTTACGGAGTCTGCCGAAGAAGGCTGGAGGACAATCCAGCGCTTCTACGGAATGGAGTAGTTCAGACTATTTTTTTGCCGCGTCGGCCGCAGGCGCAGCAGCGTTCTCAGCTCCTGCTGCCGGTGCAGCCGCACCTTCAGCCGCCGGCGGAGGCGGAACAGGCAAGTTCGAGCCCTGTTCATTGATGTAGCGAATGATGCTTGCCCGGTCTTCCGGATTGGAAAGGCCGGCAAAACTCATTTTCGTGCCCTCAACATATTTCTTTGGGGACGTCAGCCACTTGTCCATGGCTTCCCAGTCCCAAACACCGGGCATGGCCATCATACCGGGAGAATAGGCAAAACCAGCCATGTGACCATGCTTCTTGCCCATTACGCCATACAGATTCGGCCCGACTCCGGCGGGACCGCCCGACGTAATCGTGTGGCAAGACGCGCATTTCTTGAAGATTTCGGCACCCTTCACTGGGTCCCCGGCAGAAAAATCGGTGGGCTTTGCGGCAGCTGCGCCGCCTGCTCCTGCCTCAGGAGAGGCATCGGCAACTGCAAAGCCGCCCTTTTCAACCTTTTCATGCTTGAAATACTCGCCTGACAGGATCGTTCCTCCCAGCGCGACAATGCCCGCGAAAAGCGCCCACCCGGCTGCTGTGTTGAAACGATCATCCATGCTTGAAACCTTCTGAGAGTGCCCCGTGAATCGCGCTCGCTTTAGTCGGCCATTGGACGGTTCGCAAGCGCGCGGTGCGAACCAAATGCACCAATGCTTGCGCAGTGACGGAGAGGCCCGTAAGCGCTGCCCGCGATGGAAAACTATCCCGCCCCTGCACGACCGCTTGTTGCCGCCATGATTGCCGAATCAGCGGCAGATCCCGAAAGGGCTGTGGCCTTCCAAGGGGCGCCGGGAGCCAATTCGCACATCGCTGTCCAGCAGGCCTTTCCTGACGGCATCGCCCTGCCATGCTTCAGCTTTCCCGATGCAATCGATGCTGTGCGCGAAGGGCGTGCGGCAAAGGCAATGATCCCAATTGAAAACTCCCTCCATGGACGTGTGGCGGATATCCACTTCCTTTTGCCCGAATCGGGTCTCGTGATCACGGGCGAGTTCTTCCTGCCGATTCACTATGCGTTGATGGGGCTCGGCCCTCTCGACGGCATCAAACAGGCAATCAGCCATCCGCAGGCTCTTGGTCAATGTCGGCACTGGCTGCGCGCGCGCGGAATTGAGCCGATCGCATATCCAGACACAGCTGGCGCTGCAGCGCGCGTTCTGGAGCTCGGCGACCCGACAATTGCAGCCATCGCGCCCCCGGGTGCCGCGAAGGTTTACGGCCTTGAGATACTCGCCGAGGCACTGGAAGATTCCAGCGACAACATGACGCGCTTCGTCATCCTCGCCAGATCTGGCGAGCCGGCACCCAACGAAGGCGTGGTGATGACCACCTTCGTCTTTGAAGTGAAGAACATCCCGGCCGCACTCTACAAGGCTATGGGAGGTTTCGCCACGAATGGCGTCAACATGACAAAGCTGGAGAGCTATCAGCGGGGGGCCAGCTTTGCCGCCACAACCTTCTTTGCAGACATAGAGGGACATCCGGATGATCCGGCCGTTGCACGCGCGCTTGAGGAACTTCAATTCCACTCGCGCTCGCTGCGGTTGCTTGGTACATATCCGCAGGCGCGCAAACGGGGTTGAGGCCTCTGACGCGCCTGCCATCGTTCAAGGCCGAGCCGGACCTTGCGCGAATTGGCGGACAATATCTGTAACAGAATGCAACCAAACGTCCGCACCGGGCGTATAACGTGTTCAACTGCAGGGATTAGCCGATGTCATTGCTCCACGCCGTCTTTCGTCGACTGATCAAGAAGGGTGTGGTTACGCTGGTCGAAGCCGACGGCAGCCGCCATGTGTTTGGCGCGCCGGATCCGTCCTTTCCGGACATTGTGGTCCGGTTCAATGATCGGCGCGTAGCCTTCGACATTGTCCGGGGACCCCGCCTTGGCTTTGCTGAGGGCTTCATGGATGGCCGCATCAGCTTTGAACAGGGCGACATCATGGACTTTGTTGGCCTGATCCGCGCCAACAATCCCTGGGAAAAGGGGCTCGACATTGAAAAGAAGGGACCGCTCCGGCGCGCCTTCAAGCGTGCGACCCGTCGGTGGAACCAGATCAATTTCCGGCGGCAATCGAAACGCAATGTCGCTCATCATTATGACCTGTCGGGCAAGCTCTACGACTTGTTCCTTGATCGCGACCGGCAATACAGCTGCGCATACTTCACCGATCCCGCCAATAGCCTCGAACAGGCACAGGAAGACAAGAAGGCGCATATTGCGGCCAAACTTGCCTTGTCACCCGGGCAAAAGGTGCTCGACATTGGCTGCGGATGGGGCGGTATGGCTCTTTATCTTCACAAGCATTACGGGGTCGATGTTCTCGGCATAACGCTTTCGGAAGAACAGCTTGAGGTTGCACAAAAACGCGCTGCCGAAGCCGGAGTTTCGGATCATGTCCGCTTTGAACTGCGCGACTATCGCGATCTTGCGGGGTCATTCGATCGCATCGTTTCGGTCGGAATGTTTGAACATGTCGGTGTTCCCAACTACCGTGAGTTCTTCCGCAAGTGCCACAACCTGCTCACCTCCGATGGCGTGATGCTGCTGCACACCATTGGCCGGATGGCTGGCCCAGGCAGCACTGACGCGTTCACGCGCAAATATATCTTCCCCGGTGGTTACATCCCTGCCCTTTCCGAAATCCTGGAAGGCAGCGAGCCGAACAGGATGATTGCGACCGATGTCGAAGTACTGCGACTACACTATGCTTTCACGCTGCAGGAATGGTATCGCCGCACCGTCGCCGCGCGCGAACAGATTGAGGCGCTCTACGATGAGCGCTTCTTCCGGATGTGGACACTTTACCTCGCAGGGGCCGCAACTGTCTTTCAGTATGGCGGGATGGTCAACTTCCAGATCCAGTATGCCCGAAGCCGCCATGCCCTGCCAATTACTCGCGATTACATGATGAAAAGCCACTGATCAGTCAGGGCCTCGTGGTCTCCGCATCGATCCAGTCTGTGATCTGGCGTTCAAGCACGTCAAGCGGAACAGGACCCTGCCCCAGCACCGCATCGTGGAACCTGCGGAGATCGAATTTGGGACCAAGGGCAGCTTCGGCGCGCGCCCTAAGTTCGCGGATTTTGAGTTCGCCCAGCTTGTACCCCAGGGCTTGGCCGGGCCAGCTGATATAGCGGTTCACTTCCGCCTCGATGTTGGCATCAGACAGGGCGCTATTGTCCCGCATGAAGGCAATCGCCTGCGCCTTGGTCCAACCTTTGGCATGCATGCCCGTATCAACCACGAGTCGGCAGGCCCGCCACATCTCGTATGACAGTCGACCCATATTTTTCTCAGGCGTGTCGTAAAGACCCATCTCTATCCCGAGATGTTCCGAATAGAGTCCCCACCCTTCTACAAAGGCCGTAAATCCAGCAGCATTCTTGCGGAACTCGGGCAGCGGGAGCTCCTGTTGCAATGCGATCTGGTTATGATGCCCCGGGACAGCTTCATGCGCTGTCAGCGCAGGCAATTCCCAAAGCGGTCGTTGAGACAGCTTTGACGTGTTCACATAGAAATTGCCCGCGATCCCGCTCTCGGGCGAGCCTCCATTATAGTATGCGGTCGTTGTGGTTTCGGCCGTTTCTTTTGGAATTTCCCGCACGCCATAGGGCAAACGCGGAAGTTTTCCGAAGAACTGAGGCATTTTCCCATCGATCTGCTTGGCCACTCGTGACGCAGCGGCAAGCAATTCTTCCGGGGTCTTGGCATAGTATGCCGGATCGGTGCGCAATTTGGCGATGAAGGCCTCTCGACTTGGATAGCCGGCATCCGTTGCAACCTTCACCATTTCCGCCTTGATCCGCGCAACCTCTGAGAGGCCTATTTGGTGAATCTGTTCGGGCGAAAGGTTCGTCGTCGTATGCGAGCGCGCCTGAAACGCATACCAGGCCGCGCCTTGCGGCATCGCTGACGCGCCGACTGTCTTGCGGCATTTCGGCTTATAATCTTTGAGGTAGAATTGCGCGAACTTCGCATATTCAGGAGCGACAACGTCCCGGATGACCGCAACCGCTCGCGCTTGCATCGCTGTCCATTCAGCGTCACTCATGTCAACAGGCCGCTGACGCTTGAATGGGCCAAAAAAGCGGGTGTCCTCGGGTTTGCCTTGAACGGCACCCGTAATCGTGTCTTCAAAGCCGGCCAGCGCGTCGCAAGGCTGAACATAGCCCTTGGCGACCGCCTGTCGCGATATGGCGATCGCATCGCCATTGAGCTTGGGATAAAGTGCAAGTCGCTTCAGATAGCTCTCATAGTCTGCACGTGTACGAAACGGCAGATTATCGGCCATTCCCGCAAAACCCTGGTGCCAGCCATAATAGGTCGTAAAAAGGATCATCC
The DNA here is from genome assembly GCA_046348625.1 of Sphingomonadaceae bacterium. Lineage (GTDB taxonomy): Bacteria > Pseudomonadota > Alphaproteobacteria > Sphingomonadales > Sphingomonadaceae > Aquisediminimonas. Next base: position 189,279 of record JAXMDX010000006.1, on the reverse strand, counting down.
TTTCGCCATAGCGATTTCCCTCTACCTGATCCGACAGCATGCGAACGAGCACACCCTTGTTCGTTCGATCCGCGACCGACAGGGCCTGATCGGGAATGGCTGCCAGCCTGTCGAGAAAAGCCTGTGCCGCTTTTGCCTCCCGATCTTGTTCGGCAAGGCTGAGATCTCCCAGCTCATTGTCATAATCATGGACGCCGAGTGCAGTCGCCTGGACGGGGTTGACCGAGAGCCACCATTTCCAATGATCGGCGATTACCGCCTGCAAATCGTCGGCAGGCGCCGCATGCGCGGTCGAAACCAAAAGGGCTACTGCCAAGGGCAGCGCGCGGAACGTCCTGCTGATCATCACTCACCTCCCGAATACCGAACAAGGCTGGCACAGCAGGCAATTTCCCGCAAATGAAAATGGCCGGAACCGGATGAAACCATTTCCATCCGATCCCGGCCAGGTCTGCCGGCGGGAGATGGCCGCTTGGCGAATTGGTCAGGCGGTTTCCGCAACAAGTGTCTTGGGCGCCTGCTTTGCACCCGTGACGCGATCATATACCGCAACATAGTCCGGATGTTCGGTGCCCATCATCTTGTCCCAGAAGGTAAAATAGAATCCGAAATTGTGATTGAAGCTGCCTGCGTGATGCAGGTCATGATGTGTCGTCGTGCTGATCCACTTCAGTACCGGGTGGCTTGCCCAGCCCCGTGCATGAAGCTCAAGCCCCGCGTGCCCCATGCAATTGCGCAGGATCATGACGATCAGGAAAATGAAAACCACGATTCCCGGTGTCGGCACAAGATACAGCCAGACTGGCATGAAGAGCGCCATCACAAAGGCTTCGGGAAGTGCAAAGCTATAGGCAGCCCACGCCGTCGGGGTAACCGTGCGATGATGAAAGCGATGAAATTGTTTGAACAGCCGCGGATGATGCATGGCACGATGGCTCCAGTAGAAATAGGCATCATGGGCGACAATGATCGCAGCGATCATCCCGATATTGCCAGCCAGTCCATAACTGCCTTGCATTTCGTGCATATAGCCGTGCCGGATCGCCCAGATTACAACTATGCTGACGACAACATAAACAAGCACTGTGCGCGCCGAAGCGAAAAACTCCCGACGGAAATCTGATGCTTTTGCGGTGCGCTTCTGGATCTGGCGCGCGCGCCATGGCGTCCGCTTCAGCATCCAGACAAGTCCTGCTATGAGAGACGCTGCAATTGCATAGCGACCAAAGTCGAAGGCAAAAAGGTGCAGCGCCTTTTCCTGTGCGATACCCAAAAATGTCGTTGCGTGTTCCATTGACCAACTCCGATAATGCGATGGAAGATCAATGGTTGAAGCGGGAGAGCAATGCTCTGCCAGTTTCGAATTCGGCTAGCTGATTCTGGAATCAATCAGGCGTCACGGTTTCTATACTCTGTCGGCGTCATGCCCTCGACTTCGCGGAAGGCCCGATTGAATGGCCCTAACGAGCCAAAACCCGCATCCAGCGCAATCGTAAGTATGGGCACCTGCCGCTGCTCCGGATCGACGAGTGCCGCCTTGACCTCTTCAAGCCGATACCCGTTGAGGAATGCTGCAAAATTGCGATGCCCCAATTGGCCATTGATCAAGCGACGCAAGCGATATTCCGGTTCGCCAAGCTGCGCTGCAAGTTTTGCGATTGTGATAGTCTCGTCACGATAGGGTCGCTCATTCTCCATATAGGCGATCAGGCGCCCCGCCAGCGGATCATCGCGAACGGGCGCGGCCGCACTTTCATCGCTCCGGAGCGCAGGGCCGAGGAGGTCTGTGCGGCGGATCGTGAACATGGCGGCGCAAAAAGCGAAGGTCAGAACAACGATGCCAAACTGCAGGAGCGAACGCAGAAATTCCGGGGCAAACCCATTGAACACGGCAACTTCAACAGCATTGGTCAAAACGACATACGCGCCGACAGCGCCAATCATCTGGATCCGCAGTCGGCGGCGCTCTTCAACCAGATCGTCTTCTCTGCCCTTCCAAGCAATCCAGAGGCCGGCAATCGCAAAGCCAAACATGAAGAGGCGCAAGACCGCGGCACTTGCATAAAAAGTCAAAGTTCTGGTTCCAAGGTTCGCCTCTACCAGGATGAGCAAAATCATGCAGACAGGCAAAAGGGCCCAGCTAGCCGCGCTGATCTTCCGCTCATCATTGAACCATGTCCGTGCGAACAGCCAAAAGAGGGCAGGCACAGTTACCGAACCGAGCTCGACAACCCAGTTGATGATGAAGCCGAAAGGTGCTTGCCCTGGAACGGTCGCTATGACGTGGCAGGCAATCGAGAAATTCATGGCAACTGCCAACCTGGCCGGCAATGCGCGCCAATGGTCGCGCAGGAGCAACCAGCTCCACAAGACGAGCAGCGCAATTGAGCCACCGCGGACCATCATGTCGAAATCGTGAAAATGCAGCATGAGGTCGCAGATTGGCAGAGCAGCGAAAGCAGGGCAATGGTTGCTATTTGGTATGAAGAGCTTCGACGTGCGCGGCTAGATCGGTTCCATCTGAAGCCACATGCCGCCCTTGGGCCTGAGCGTAACCGTCCCCATCGGGTAGGGCACAAAGTCGGCCGGCAGCGAAAAGCGACGCGCAGCAAGCCAATGCGCAAGAATGATCAGAGCCTCGACAATGGCAAATCGCGCGCCGACGCATACGCGCTGTCCGCCACCGAACGGCAAGTACTGGAAACGGTGAAGCCTGGCCTTGGCGTCAGTCGCGAAGCGCGTATGGTCAAACGCGTCGGGATTGTCCCACAGCTTGCGATGCCTGTGCATCACCCAAGGCCACAGAGAAATCAGGTCACCCGCTGCAATTTCAGCATTTCCAAGCTGGTCCGCAGTTTGCGCTTCGCGATCGAAACGCGGCGCCGGTGGATAGAGTCGCAACGCTTCGTCCAAAATCTGCCGCAGCAACGGCAGGCGATCCGCAAGTGTTTCAATATCCCCGTCAAGAGCCATTACCGCCTCGGCCCGTGCTTCTTCCTGCAACCACGGCTGAGCCGCGAGCAGGTACATTGTCCAGGCGAGCGCGTTGGCCGTTGTCTCATGGCCGGCCACATAAAAAGTGATGGCATTGTCAACCGCTAGCGCTTCGGCCTGTGCTGCCGGAAACTGTTCATACAGCGAGCGAATGAGCCCACCGAAGAAATCGTCTGCACCGCCCGTCGGCCCGCGTTCGCGCACGAGCGCTGTCAACGTGCTGCGCAAATAGACACGGCCACGCCGCGCGCGCGCCATGACAGGGCTGATGTCCAAATCCTGCAGTCCGAGAATCGTCGATATGCGTGCCTGTCCGCTGGCCAGGACGAGGTTGTCGATATGCTCTCCAGCAGCGCGGGTCGTCAGGCGTGCGTCGCTTGAAAAAAGCGTGTCGGCAATAATGTGCATCGTTGCATCAGTCGCTGCGCGAGCCATGTCTGTCCGGATTGTCCCGCGCAACCAGCCGCCTGTTTGTCTTGCAGCGACCGCAGCAATTGTTGCCGACATTTTGGCAACAGCGCCCGGCGCAAAGGTCGGTGCAACGATCCGCCGTTGCTTCTTCCAATCCTCTCCTTCGGCAGAAAGAAGCCCGTTGCCGATCAGGGGAGACAGTATTCTCTGCGCGATCCGCGGGCGTAGATAATTCTCCTTGTTGCCGAGCAGCACGCGCTCGACCATGTCCGGATCGGTGACGATGTGGACGGTAAAGCCAAGAATACGGCGCTTTCGATAAAACTCATCAAAGGCAGGTTCTGGCCAGCCATAAATAGTGTTGCGGAGCCGCTCTCCAAACAACCCGCGCCAGCTCGACACCCAGTCTGCCGTTCGCGGCGGCTGAACCGGGATGAAAGGAGCATGCGTCGCCATAGCCTCCGACTATCACGAAAACCCGAGTTGTGCAGCGGCTTCCTGCATTTCTGCACCACGATTCGGAGCGAGCGCAGCCATACGCTCCGCATACGCCGCAACAATTGCTTCGCCTGCCTTTTCTGGAGAGCCAGAATCCAGCGGCGGGGCGGGATCATATTCAAGTGCAAGCTGGATCATCCTTGCATGATCCTCACCCCTGATTTTCGCCATCAAGGCGAACGCAAAATCGATTCCTGCCGTAACGCCGCCCCCCGTCACACGGTTGCGATCAAAGACAGTTCGTGCCTTTACGGGCTCGGCACCGAACAAGGAAAGCTGATCGTGCCAAGCCCAATGCGATGTCGCCTTGTATCCTTTGAGGAGACCTGCCGCTCCAAGAATGAGAGAGCCCGTGCACACGCTCGTTACCCATTGCGCCGTGCTCCCGACCCCTCGCACCCATGCCATGGCGTCCTCTTCCATCATCACACTGGTCACGCCTATGCCCCCGGGAATGCACAGGATATCCGCTTCGGTGATTTCATCGAACGTGGCGGTCGGCATGATTGCAAAGCCTGCGTCGGTCATCACCGGATCGCGCGATTTCCACACCAGGTCGACCTTTGCTTCGCCCAAACGCGAAAGGACCTGCGCAGGACCCGTCAGGTCAAGCTGGGTTACACCGGGAAACAGCAGAAATGCGATTGAAATGGGGGACATGGTGGACTCCTTTGCTTTCGCAAGCTGATAACCGAGAATGCGATTGGCATAAATGACAAGTTAGTCTATATTTCTGCCATGTCCGGCAAGACTTGCTTTATCATCTTCGACCACTTCCAGTTGCTCGACCTGACGGGACCCTGCTCCGTCTTGGGCGCCGCAAATGATCTGCTTGGCCGAAACGAGTATGACATCCGTGTTTTGGCGGACGTTCCGGGCCGCGTCAGATCCAGTTGTGGCGTCGAAACAGTCGCGGAGGATGTCGTTAGCCTGTCCGCGTCTACAATCGACAGTGTCTTCATCGTCGGTGGCGACACCGAAGGTCTGCGCGCTCTGTCCAGGAACGCCTTGGTTCGCGAATGGGTCGTCGAGGCCAGCAAGACTGCACGGCGCTTCGGATCCATCTGTTCGGGAAGCACAGTCCTTGCCTCTTGGGGCCTGATCGGGAGCCGCCGCTTTGCAACGCATTGGGAAGCCACCGAGACGGTTCAGCGGCACTGGCCGGAACTAAAGCTCGACGCAGAAGCGATCTTCGTTGCGGATGGCCCGCTTTGGACTTCGGCGGGTATAACGACGGGCATCGACATGATGCTGGCCATGGTCGAGGCAGATCACGGACCGGACGCAGCGCGCTCGATCGCCCAACGCCTCGTATTGAGCGTTCGAAGACCCGGCTGGCAGTCGCAATTCAGTGCGATGCTTGGTGCGCAAGCCGGGCGGCAGGGCCGGTACGCTGATCTGGTTGCTTGGATTCCGCAAAACCTGCACACCCGGCTTGATGTCGAGACGCTGGCGGCGCGCGCCGGCGAGAGCTTTCGCAGCTTTCATCGGAATTTCGCAGCCGCAACGGGCAAATCTCCCGCGGCATTTGTCGCCCTTCAGAGAATCGATCGCGCCCGTTCGCTGATTTTGGAAGGACTGCCGCTCAAGCAGGTCGCGGAACGTACCGGATATGCTGATGTCACCCGATTATCGGCAGCGTTCCAGCGCGCTCTCGGGATGACCGCCAATGATTACAGGATCGTGCACGCCGGTTCGACTAGTTCGCCAACGATTCCAGCGAACCCGAACCGATTTCTGCAACCGCAGCCTTGAGCACATCCATATTGGTGCCTGTGCCCCGCGCTTCCACCATGAAGCGGTTCGCAAAGACCGTACTGTAACTTCCGCTCTTGCCAGACGAGTCCCAATTTTCGGACGTCATGCGGCCATCGACGGATCCGGTTTTCTTGTAACCCGTTGCGGTCTGTTCGTTGGACTGAACATTCAATGCACCGCCCAGGCCGGCGATTGCGCCGACGGCAGCCATGTCAGTGATGGAAAGCGTGATATTGCTGTCTCCGCCTTCATAGCGCGCCTCGGCAGTCGAACCGCCAACGCCGCCCAGGCCAGCAGAACTGCTCGATATTTTCGAGCGCGACAAGCCGCCTAAGGACGTTGGCAGCAGACCTTCGAGAACGGCAGGCGCGACTGCGTTGGTCTTGCCGCTTTCCATTTGCTGCGACGCCGCTTCGGCTTGTTTGCCGAGCGCATCGAGCTTGTCCATATCAACCTTGCCGACCCCCGGCACCGACAAGGTACCTGAAACCGAACTGTTCGGCCCCGTCAATGCAGCGCCGCCAGCAAACAATCCGACAATTGGCGCAAGGACGATGCTGGAGACAAAAGCGACAACAATCGCAGCGACAATCGTGACGGCGGTATATCCCACGGCCTTGTCGGCCGGCGCCTTCATCAGTTTTGGCAATCCGACATAGAGCAGATAGATGCTGTAGATACCGAGCAGGGTGAGCACGCTCAAACCTGGCAGAAGACCGAAAATACCGGTCACCCAGGCTGCCGTCCCACTATAGGCTGCAAGCTTGAAGGCCTGGATACGATTTTTTTCCGCTCCGAAGCTTGGCGCGAGTGCATCAATCACCAGCGCGAGTATATACACGCCGATCAAAGCGATGACATATGTGGTGATCGCTGTTCCAACCGCCTGTCCGATCCCCGGACGGTATGTGATCCCCAGGAAGGAATAGCCAAACACGACACTCTTGATCATTGCGGCGACCGGCCCGATCGCAGCGAGAATCAGGATATAATTCCTGTACAGCCCTCCAATCTCGGCGGGCTCCTTCTCAATGACATCCCATTCAGTCGACGGCGTCAGGATGATATTCTTGACACGAGCAATGAGGCTTTCCTGAAAGCTGCCCGGCGCACCTTGTAGATCCATTGTCTTATCCCCCTGATTGAAAAACCAGTCTGACAGCGTGGCATTCGTCGTGCGACCCGAATGTCCTGTTATGAACGCACCTTAGGCCCATTTTGGGTATTGGCGCAACAAGACACCTTCCAAAGAGAACTCAGGCGTTTCGCGCCATCAAACCGCCATCTACCGGGATGACAGCTCCTGTAATGTATGATGACGCGGGAAGGCATAGACTTACGATAATCTGCGCGACTTCTTCCGGTTCACCGTAACGGTTCATTGCGGTTCGCCTCTTCGCGAAGATTGCCTTTGATTCATCTGGAATCACAGCCGTCATGCCCGTGTTGATTGGTCCAGGGCAAATGCAGTTGACAGTGATACCCGCTCGCCCGAATTCCACGGCCAACGAGCGCGTCAGACCGGCCACGCCAGCCTTGGCCGCACTATAGCCGCTATGGCCCGCGGTCGCACCCAAGGCCTCGGTCGAAGCAATATTGACAATGCGAGCTGCATTGGACTTTCTGAGCCAGGGCAAGGCTGCCCGGGTCACTTGCTGCGTTCCGGTCATGATAACTGCGATCAGCCGCTGCCAGGCTTCCTCATACTGCGGATCATCAAACGGAAGCGCATTGGAAATGCCGGCGTTGTTCACAACAATGTCGAGCCCGCCGAATGCGCCAGCCGCTTCCGCAACAACGGTTGCCACGCGTTCCCGATCTGCGACGTCAAGGGCCCATGGCTGCGCGATTCCGCCGCTACTGACAATATCCTGCGCGACCATTTGGGCTCCGGGGCCGTTGAAGTCGGTCACTGCGACTTTCGCCCCCATGGCCGCCAGCAACCGTGCTGTGGCCCGCCCCATGCCGCTCGCGGCGCCCGTAACAAGTGCTATGCGTCCGGCTACGGACCGCAGTGCCATCATCTCTTGCGTGTCCATTTTGGCCCTTTCAGATTTCAAGACGCGCCGTCACGGTATCACCCTCAGCCAATTTCTCGCTGCGCCGCACGTCCGCCTTGAGCGGCAGAAGGAAACCGCCAGACTCCTTATGCGGAAACAGCGAAGTAGACCAGCGGGTTCTGCCGATGGTCGCCGTGACTTTCACGCTGCCAAAGCCGCCGATACGACCCAAGGCCTCGTAACGGATTTCAACTGCAGTCTGCGGATCAATTGTCATGAAATGCCAGGCGCCCTTGGCCGGGGGTGCCGCCGTCCAGCGCCATATTTGGCCAGTCGCCTCGAAAGTGACGCTGCTCAGCGCTTTCTCACAAATTCAGCACGCAGGACGAGCCCCTTGATACCGTCATAACGGCAATCAATTTCCTGCGGGTCTCCGGTCAGCCTGATCGACTTGATCAGCGTGCCGCGCTTGAGCGTTTGGCCAGCGCCTTTCACCGTGAGGTCCTTGATCAGTGTGACCTGATCGCCGTCGGCAAGCAGATTGCCGACGGCATCACGAACCTCGATTGAATCGGCAGAATCAACCCGCGACTTGGCCTCAGCCGCACTGATCCATTCGCCTGACGCTTCGTCATAGACATAGTCGTCGTCAGACATCGGGCAGCCTTAGGCAGCTTCGGCCAAATCCTCGTCGCCCATCACGGGCCCGGAGTCTTGCCCTTTGGCACTCTCATCGCGGTCGACAAACTCGATTACAGCCATCGAGGCAGCGTCCGATGCGCGAATGCCGGCCTTTACGATGCGAATATAACCGCCATTGCGGTTGCGGTAACGATCAGCCAGCACGTCGAAAAGCTTCGTCAACTGGGTTTCATCAAGAAGACGGGCGTGCGCAAGGCGGCGGTTCGAAAGTCCACCCTTCTTTGCGAGTGTAACCAGCTTTTCCGTATAGGGACGAAGTTCCTTCGCCTTTGCGAGGGTCGTCGTGATCTGTTCGTGCTTGATAAGGGCTGCGGCCATGTTGCGGAACAATGCCGCGCGATGGGAGGAGGTTCTCTGCAGCTTGCGGCCGCCTACGCGATGACGCATCGTAATATCCTTCGTTCGTTAAGGGGCCGTGCAAGGTACCCCAGACCAGGCGGAGTTTGCGGGCCCGCCCCTTTCCCAAAAAACAAAGCGGAGCGAAACCGCCCCGCAGTAATGGGCGCTCCTAAGCGACAGACAGCACAAAAAGTCAAGCACAACCTCAGTGTACGCCGCCTGCCAGGAGCAATTCTTGACTTCAGCGGGATTCACGCAGACCATTCACACAGGCAATTCGTTGTATGAGGGGAACAATCCGATGAAACTCAATCGCCTGGCCAGCAGTGCCATGATCGTTTTGGGCTGCGCCTCACTGGCCGCCTGCAACACACCTGCCGCAACCGACAAACCCGATACCAGCAAAGCCGAGGCTGCAATCAAGGCAGATGTTGCCAAGCTCGTAGAGGAATTCAATGCGCATGATGCGAAGGCGGTCGTCGAGCATGACATGCCAGACGAAGTCAGCATGTTCCATGGTGCGCCAAATACGATCGGGAAAGAGGCCGACCTGATGATGACGGCGAAGCAGATGCAGGATCCACTCGCCAAGATCGCCGTCAGCAATGAGAAGGTTGATGTTGCCGCTTCAGGCGAGATGGCCGTCTATCGCGCCGATTATGCCTATACGATGACTGACAGCGAAACGAAGAAACCGGTCATCGAACGCGGCAACTGGCTGATCGGGTACAAGACGCAAGCCGATGGCAGCTGGAAGATCGCATGGAACGTGGTCTCCAACACCGCCGAAGCAACAGAGCAATAGCGAAAATCTGAGCAAAGCAAACTTAAGGCACGCCATCCATAGGTGGAGAAAAACCATGTCTGAATTAGCTGAGTCATCGAAGGCACCGTTGCAATTCTGGATTGTGAGCATTGGCAGCCTGTTGTGGAACAGCATGGGCGGACTGGATTACGTAATGACCAAGACTCACAATGCCGCATGGCTGAAAGATTTCACGCCAGAGCAGATCGCATGGCTCGACAGCTTTCCATTTTGGGCGAACTTTTCCTGGGCATTGGGCGTTTGGGGCGCAATTGCGGGCTCAATCCTGCTGCTCTTGAGGAAAGGCTGGGCGTATCACGCTTTTGCGATTTCCTTGGCCGGCCTGGCTGTTTCAACGGTCCACCAATTTGTTCTGGCCGAAGTCCCCGAGGGTTTGGACACAGCTGGTGGCAGAGTCTTCAATGCTGTTCTATGGGCTGCGGCGATCGGCCTAGTCATCTATGCCCGTCGCATGCGCAACAAAGGCGTCCTGCGCTGACGGTGACTTGAGTCCGGAGCATTCCGACCCTATCGAGTCCAAATGCTCGCAGAACTCTCGCTGGCGACAGTCATGGTCATTCTGACCGTGATCTTGCACGCAGTCGGCCTCTACACGGTCGCGCGTCTGCTTCGGCTTGAAGAACGCGAGGAGGCAGTCGAGCATATTCATCCGATGTCGCTGCGGGGCTTTGGTGTGACGCTTGCCGTGATACTCGCGCTCATAGCCCTGCATGGCGTTGAAATCTGGCTTTACGCTTTTGTCTATGATTTCATCGGTGCGGTGAACGGACTCCGCAATGCTGTCTACTTCTCGACGATAACCTATGGCGCGATTGGTTATGACGATCTGGCCATGGCAGATCGCTGGCGCCTGGTTTCGGCCATTGAAGGCATCAACGGGATCGTTCTCATCGGCTGGTCAACGGCCTTCTTTGTGACCTTGTCTGCAAGAATGCGCAGGCGATAACCGGAAGTTTGGCGATAGGCAGGCAAGGCACGCCAAAAAGCAGGCAATCAGGGCTCAATCAGGATCGAACGCCTCAAGGATCGGACACGGACCTTGCTCCCCCATGCCACAGGCGGTGCTCAATCTGGCGAGCGCAGCGCGGGAGGCTTCAAGCTCTGCTATCTTCACGTCCAGAGCTGCCAGGCGCTCTGCGGCCATAGCGGCAGCACGGGGACGATCCTCCGTCGCATCGAGGCGAATCAGCTCCGCAATGTCAGCCAACGTGAATCCTGCCATAGCGGCCCTGCGGATAAAACGCAGGCGCCGCAGATCTTCCTCATCATATCGCCGCACCGCTCCTGCGCTGCTTGGAACCGATAGCAGCCCTCGCCGCTGATAGAAGCGCACCGTCTCGACACCAACATTCGCGGCCTCTGCCAGCCGCCCAATTGTCATTCCGCTCATAGTGCTTGACTCCGTACCACAGTACGGAGGTTATACACTGATTCGCCATTTGGCAAAAAAGGAGAACCCCCATGAAGACAATCAAGGAAACCAAGCCAGTTGCAACGCCAAACAAGGGCTCTTGCGGCTGCAAGTCCTGCTCCTGCAGCGCCTGCACGTGCAACCCTTGTACCTGCAACCCTTGCAAGTGCTGAATCGGGCGGGTCGCGGCGGATTCTGCCGCGGCCCCTACCCCATCCGAACCAGCCGAGCTTCGATGCCCCTCCAAAGGGCGGCAAAGGCCTTCCCTGAAGGCGAGCTTCCCGCAAAAGCGCCCACCGGCGCACGATGCACCGCCATCTGTTCCACAGCACTGGCCATGGGGATGACGGGCCAATCGGGCTGCAATTCAACAGCCTCGCGATGCAGCGTCCGGCGACGGTCAACCATAGAGAATACGGGAAGGATGGGGCCGTGTCCCTTATGCTCGCGGTCCAGATGCTGCACGACGTCGTCCAGCGCACGACGCGAAAGTGGCGACGGGATCAGCGGCACGATAATCGCGTCTGCAGCATGCATGACCTGCTCGCTGGTTTCCGTCAGCCCTGGGGGGCAGTCGAGAATGACGCGATCATAGGACTTCTCCAGTCCGGCCAGGAGCTTGGCCAACCTTTTCCTTTTGCCCAGAGTGAAGAGCAACCGGTCAAGGCTGCGCAGCGATGTGTCGGCAGCTAGCAGGTCAAGCCGCTCTATGCCGGTGGGCACCACCAATTGTTCAGGCGCAACATCCTTTGCGAAAACAGCTTGTGCCGCGCCTTTGCTGCGACCTTCATGCCCTAGCAGGAATGATGCGCTCGCCTGCGGGTCGAGATCCCACAAAAGGGTTCGCCGCGAAGACTGGATCGCAGATGACCAGGCAAGATTGACCGCGAGTGTCGTTTTGCCCACCCCGCCCTTGAGCGAATACACTGCAATGACTGCCATTCGCGATTTCGCCACGCCCAGTTTGCCCTTTTCATCCACTGGAGCAGGAGCGTTTCACTTTTGTGTCGGACGTGCAAGACGCGATAGGAATGCATCGACGTCATCTGCCGACTGGTCTGGCGCTTCCTCCATCGGGACATGCCCGACTCCTGGATAGACGATCTGCTGCGCTTGCGGCAGGGCCTTCACAAACCACCGCGCGGCAGCCACCGGTATCAGTCGATCTTCCCGACCCCACATGACCAGCACCGGCATGTGCAGCCTGGAAAGTGTCGTCATGTTGGCAGAAACATGCTGCGTCGAAAAACGCATAGCCGTAGCCCTTCGATTTCCCGGATAAAGCAACAACTCCCAGTAGCGATCGATCATTCGGTCATCGATCACGGACTGATTATAGATCGTCTGTCGCACCGTCCTTTCGACAAGGCGCCGGGGCGTAATGACTTCAGCGAGGCGACGGATGCCGGGCATGCGGGCGATGCGGAAACCCAATGGCAATTGGCTTGGGACAGCGACCGGAGCCCCAGCTGCATCAATCAGGATCAAGGCATCGACCTTTTCAGGATGAGCGAGAGCATAATTCCATGCGACTGCTCCACCCATCGAATTTCCAGCCAGCGCAAAATGGGTGACTCCAAGTTTTGCGAGCGTTCGATCCAGCGTCGATACAAACGCCGCGGGGCTATAGTCGTCGGACGGGTTCGGACCGGTCAGCCCATGGCCAATCTGGTCGAGGCTTATGATGCGATACTTGCTTTGCAGGCGCTTGACCCATGGTTCCCATGTCTGGAGGGAGGCATTCGATCCGTGCAGGAGCACAAGGACGGGTCCATCAGCTCGCCCCTGATCACGCGCATGGACCAGCAGGCCCCCGCCGACATCGATGAATTGGCTCGCACCATTCGCGTATTTTGCCTGCAGGTCAGCCGGATCCAGATCGCTTTGCCAGGAAATTGCGAGCAACCCCAGCAGGACCGTTGCAAGCAGCAGAGATATCCATTTCAAGGCGCGCTTCATTCACTCACTCCAGCCCGAAAAGAGAATCCGGCGCGGCGCAACCCGGCCCAGATATTTCAATCGCTGCCAAAGACCCGCGCGAAAATAGTGTCGACATGTTTCAGGTGATACGCAAGGTCGAACTTCTCTTCGATTTCCGCAGGAGAAAGGGCCGCAGTCACGTCGGGGTCTGATTTGAGCAATTCGAGGAGCGACAATGCGCCGTCAGACTCCCAAACCTTCATCGCATTCCGTTGCACCAGCCGATAGGCATCTTCGCGACTGACCCCGGCTTGCGTCAGCGCCAAAAGCACGCGCTGCGAATGGACGAGCCCGCCCATCTTGTCCAAATTCTTCTGCATCCGTTCCGGATAGACCAGCAGCTTGTCGACGACACCGGTCAAACGAGCGAGCGCGAAATCGAGGGTTATCGTCGCATCAGGACCGATATAACGCTCGACCGAAGAATGGCTGATGTCGCGTTCATGCCAAAGCGCAACATTCTCCATTGCCGGCATGGCATAAGCCCTGATCATACGCGCAAGGCCGGTCAGATTTTCTGTCAGCACCGGATTGCGCTTGTGCGGCATCGCAGACGAACCTTTCTGGCCAGGCGAAAAATACTCTTCCGCTTCAAGGACCTCGGTCCGCTGGAGATGGCGAATCTCGGTCGCAAGCCGCTCAATTGATGACGCAATCACACCCAGCGTAGCAAAATACATGGCGTGACGATCGCGTGGAATGATCTGGGTTGAGACAGGTTCCACTGCGAGACCCAGCTTTTCCGCAACATGCGCCTCGACTCTGGGATCGATATTGGCAAAGGTGCCCACCGCGCCCGAAACTGCGCAGGTGGCCACATCCTTGCGCGCCGCAATGAGGCGGTCGCGACCGCGCGAAAATTCGGCATATGCCTCTGCCATCTTGAGGCCGAACGTGACCGGTTCTGCGTGGATGCCGTGACTCCGGCCAATGCAAGGCGTCATCTTGAGTTCGAAAGCACGGCGCTTGATGACCGCCAGCAGCTTGTCGAGATCCTCTAGCAATATGTCGGTGGCGCGTGCCAGCTGTACAGCGAGGCATGTGTCCAGAACGTCGGAGCTTGTCATGCCCTGGTGCATGAAGCGCGCTTCGTCGCCCACATGTTCGGCAACCGAAGTCAGGAAAGCGATGACGTCATGCTTCACTTCCGCTTCGATCTCGTCGATGCGCGCAACATCGAAGCCACCCCGTTCCCAAATGGCCTTTGCGGCTTCCTTCGGAACGACACCAAGTTCTGCGAGTGCATCGGTCGCATGGGCCTCGATCTCGAACCATATCTGGAACCTCGTTTCGGGTTCCCAGATCTTGACCATGTCTGGGCGGGAATAGCGCGGGACCATGAAACATCCTTGTGTCGAAAGGGGGAATGCGGAGGGCCTCTAACAGAGGGTATCGAAGGCTTCAAATCGCGCCTGCCAACTTGTGCCAATTTTCTGGGGGCGTCATGGGGTCGGCTTGTCCAGAAGCTTGGCCTAGCAATTGCGTCAGGCCAAACACAAGCATCCCACAGTCTAGTCTCATCCAATGGATCAGGTCGACCTTGAATTGGTTCGCAGCGTGTCTTCGCGGCATGAGATTGCGGAGCTGCTCGCCCGCTACTGTCGCGGGATCGATCGCTGTGATGCGGATGAGCTGGATCGGGTTTTCGCTGACGATGCTACGCTGGACTATGGAAGCGGTCCACGGGACAAGGCATCGACCTGCGCGTCACTTTTGGCGGCGCTTTCCGGGATGCGGCTCACGCATCATCGAATCTGCAATACGATCATCGAACTCTACGGGGACCGCGCAAAGGCCGAAACCGGCTGTGTGGCCCTGCATATCCTGGGTGAGCACGGCGCCGAAGTGGAAATGACTGTGGGGGGTCGTTACCTGGATAGGCTCGAACGACGCGACGGTGCGTGGCGCATCACCGAGCGCCTCTATGTCATGGACTGGAATCGGCAGGGGCCAACAACGATGCAGGTCGAAGGCGGTCTTTACGACAGTTTGCGCAGACGCGGTGCGCGCAAACCGGTTGATCCGCTCTATGAATGGAAAGCACGATGATCGAACGCGACCCCGCGCTGCAGGAACTGCTCGACCATCGCGCAATAAGCCAATTGTCGATCGACTATATGCGCGGCCTCGACCGGCTTGACCTTGAGCTGCTGCGTTCGGTCTATCATCCCGATGCCACAGACGACCGAGGCTTCTTCAAAGGCTCCGGCCCGGAATTCTGCGAATTTGCCATTGCGACTCTGCGCGACCACAAATCCAATCATCACATGCTTGGCCAAATGAACATCTCAATCGAAGGCGATATCGCTTTCGGCGAGATCTACTTCAATGCCTACCACCGGATTGTTGCGGACGGCGTTGAAACGGATTTTGTCGTGATTGGTCGCTATATCGACCGGTACGAAAGGCGCGCGGGGAATTGGAAAATCGCGCACCGAAGCGAGCTCAACGACAGTTGCTGGAGCATGCCGGCCACAGACAATTGGCTGCGCGAGACTCCGTCGGCGCTGCGCGGTGCGCGTGGCGACAACGACCTGTCATCCCGACGCGAAGACGTACGTGCCCGATGACCGAGAAGAAAATCGCACGTTGCCCCGGTCCTTCGACGCAGGACATTGTTCTGGCCGATGCCGCGCCCCCGCCCGCAACCTTCATTGCAGAGGCTTACACCTATCTTGGCGATGAGGATCTTTCGTACGATGCTTATTTGAGCGAGGACATAGCGCGCCTCGAGCGCGAAAGGCTATGGCCGCGGACCTGGCAGATGGCCTGTCGCGAAGAGGAATTGCCAGAGCCCCGGGACTATGTCGTCTTCGATATTGCAGACGAAAGTGTGATCCTCGTTCGACAAGAGGATGGATCGATCCGTGCTTTCATCAATAGCTGCGTCCATCGCGGCATGCAGCTTCTGCCTTCGGGAACGCGCGGGCGAGCCGCTCTGCTGCGCTGCCCTTTTCACGGCTGGACATACGGGTCCGATGGCGCACTGAAGTCCCTGCCCTGCGCATGGGACTTTGACCATGTCGACCGCGCGAACAGCGGTCTGGATGAAGTCTCTGTTGAGCGCTGGGGCGGGTTTGTCTTCGTGTTCCTGGGGCGCAACCCCCCGCCGCTCGCAGACTTTCTCGATCCCGTGACTGCTCTTGATCTCCCTGTGCCCATGAGCGACCGACATATCGTCACGCATGTGCGCAAGCATCTACCGGCGAACTGGAAGCTTTCAGTCGAAGCCTTTCTCGAAGCCTATCACGTGATAGCTACCCATCCTGAAGGACTGCAGAGCGCGGGCGACGCCAATTGCCAATATGATCTTTTGGGCCCCCATGTCAGCCGTTTCATCCACACGATCGGATTTCAGAGTCCGCACCTCAAGAGTGCGCCGACCGAGGAAGAGATGCTTGAACGTCTTGACCGCGGCCGCGCAGGTTTGAAACTTCAGCCGGGAGAACGCGCACGCGATGTTTTTGCCGCTCATCTGAGAACAGTGATGGCTGAGCAGACCGGGGTCGACCTGAGCGGAGTCTCAACCACTCAAATGATGGATTCCATCGAGTATTTCTGCTTCCCCAATTTCGTCTTCTTTCCGGGCATATCGCTTCCAATGGTTTACCGGTTTTGCCCGGACCCGGACTCGGTTCACCGTTGCTTTTTCGATCTCTGGTTCTTGGCGCCGATCCGACCGGGACAACGGCCGCCGCCGCCGCCGGAAACCATTGTCCTCGCGCTGGACGAGCCTTTCGCGTCTGCACCCGGCCTCGATCCCAAACTGGCCTATATCTATGATCAGGATGTCGATAATCTTGGCAGACTGACCCGCGGCATCCGGGCGAGCCGCAAGCCCGGCCAGACATTGGGCACCTATCAGGAAGTCCGGATACGCCACATGCGGCAGACGCATGCGGCCTATCTCGCGGACGGATAGCTGGCCCTGCTCACAGCAGGTTACGGTCCGGCGAGCCTTTGATCGCTGAGTAGTCAAAATTTGGGACCATTGTATCCGATTGCTTCCAGGCAACGTATTAAGTGTGCCGGATCGACCAGCGGTCGCCAATCCGGCAGATGCCGGAAAGAGACGCCGCCATGTTCAGCTTTAACAAGTCTTTGACAGTAAGCCTGCGTATCTGGTTGAAAATCTATGCTTCCATCATGACCACGGTCCGACCACTCATCGATCTCGGTGGGCGCTTCTGGATTTTTCAGGCAACCGTAATGCCAGTGATGGATGGTCTCGACGGTAGCTTGCTCATCAAAATCGCAGCGGCAAGCTTGCTCCTGATTGGCCTGGCGGGGCGAGGGTCAGCTCTGGTCCTGCTTGTGCCAGCCCTGATTGCCCAATTCAGCGGCAATCCATTCGATAGCACATTGTTCCAGATTGTCTTTCTGATGTGGTTTGTCACGCACGGGGCCGGGGCCTTTTCCCTTGATGCGTTGTTTGTCTCCGGCCTTCGTCAGGGCGCCCTTCCCATTTTCCCGAGCGTGATCCGACTTGCGCGGTTTCTGGATCGCCATGGGCAACCCGCCTTGCTGCTCATGCTCCGCCTTTGGCTGGCTGCAACCTGGTTCTATCTCGGCTTCCTTCCTGAGACATCTCAGCAGGCCGCTGCATTTCTGCCCGTGAACACCTTTTCGAACACGCCACCCAGCTTTGCGCTGATCGGCTTGCCGCTGGCGCTGCTCGGGATCGCCATGCCCGTGCAACTTGGGCTGCTCGTTCTGGGCATCCTTGGGCAGCAGGCAATGAACGTCATGGCCGGCCTCGAAATGACCGGCGTCGACCCGATGGCCCTTCTCCTGTGCGGTCTCATGGGCTTTTATGGCGGTGGCTGGCTTTCGGTTGATGGATTCTTTTCGAATTGGCTGCAGAGCCACATCCTGTTCGAGCGGCGCAATGACCACATCCCCGACGATTGGCCGCGCGTCGTTGTTGTGGGCGCTGGTTTCGCAGGACTTGCCTGCGCCGCAAGGCTCGCGCGCCTGCC
Organism: Sphingomonadaceae bacterium; assembly: GCA_046348625.1. GTDB lineage: Bacteria > Pseudomonadota > Alphaproteobacteria > Sphingomonadales > Sphingomonadaceae > Aquisediminimonas. The sequence goes on along the minus strand of JAXMDX010000006.1, from coordinate 171,381 downwards.
CGTCAAGCTTACCGTTATTGATCGCCAGAACTACCATCTTTTTCAGCCGCTGCTTTACCAGATTGCTACGGCCAGCCTTTCCCCCGCAGACATTGCTATCACGATCCGCGGGCTGTTCCGGTCAGACCACAATGTGAACGTGCTGCTCGGGGACGTTACTGGTGTCGACAAGCAGACGAAGCAGGTCATGACGGCAGCAAAAGCCGTGCCATATGATATGCTTGTTATCGCAACGGGTGCCCAGCACAGCTATTTCGGGCGCGACGAATGGACGCCTTATGCGCCGGGCCTGAAGCGCATCGAAGACGGCGTTCAAATCCGGGGACGTGTCCTGCGCGCATTCGAGCATGCCGAAGCTGCTGCCAGTGAGGAGCAGCGCGCAAGGCTGCTGAACTTCGTTATCATCGGGGGTGGGCCGACAGGCGTCGAAATGGCCGGAGCCATTGCCGAAATGGCGTTAAACGGCCTGAGAGACGATTTTCGGGCCATTGATCCTGCAACGGCACGCGTCATCCTCGTCCACGCCGGAGACCGCCTGCTTCCGACTTTTACCCCGGAAATGTCGATCGAGGCCCAAAAGGCGCTTGAGCGACTTGGGGTCGAAGTCCGCCTGGAGGCGCGCGTGACCGAAATTGGCCCACAGTCAGTGTTCATGGGTGACGAACAGATCGAGACGGAAACCGTGATTTGGGCTGCAGGCGTAACCGCTTCACCCGCCGCCCAGTGGCTGGGCATCGAACCCGGTCCTGCGGGGCGCGTCTCGGTCGAAGCCGATCTTTCCGTGCCGGGCCATCCCGAAATCTTCGTGATTGGCGACGTCGCGTCGAGCTTGGGCTGGAACGGCCAGCCTGTGCCGGGACTGGCCCCTGCGGCAAAACAGCAGGGCCGTTATGTTGCCGACCTGATCCGGGACAAACTCTCCGGCCGGCCAAAGCCTCCTGCGTTTGTCTATCGGCATCAAGGTAACCTTGCCACAATCGGAAGGAAATCCGCCGTCGTCGAAATCGGCCGACTTAAGATCGCTGGCGCGCTGGCCTGGTTCCTTTGGGGCGCCGTCCACGTCGGCTTCCTTTCAGGCGTCAGAAACCGGATTGCCGTCGTAACGAACTGGATATGGTCCTATTTTACACTGCGCTTTGGTGTCGGCCTCATAACCGGCGAGAAATCCTGACCGCTTTGGCAGAAAGCAGTCCCGCGGAACTCCCGGCGCTCGCTCAGCGGCTGGCGGCTCGCTGCTCACCCAACAGCAGTTTGCTGACATCTCCCCCTGTCCTGAAGCTATGGAACAGGAGATAGGCAGAGAGGAACAACATCCCGCCAAAGAATGCCACCAATCCGAGACCTATGCCACCGGGACTGAACTGATGGCGCCAGGATACCCAGATCGCTGAAAGCGCCAGAAATGTCGTGAAATCGAGGTTGAACTGGCCCGGCCATGCCATTTCAGCCATGTCGCCGAAGAATACCGGCATCAGGTTCAGCCCGTGATTGGCGATCGTCACTGACGTATATCCAATGATCGCGATCAGGCAGGCAGTCAGAAAAAGTCTGAATAATTGCATCATTGCCTCCTCGATTGTTGCGCAACACGTTCTTCCAGAAAGAGACAGCGCGCCAGCATGGCGAGCAACCCCACACTTCCAGTGGCAAGAAGCAGAGCCAGCCACGGCCAGGGCCGCATGCCAACGGCCCGCATGCGAGGCTGGAGCAATGCCCATCCGGTCCCGAGTGCAAGCAACAGGTCAAACCAGATCTGATTGCCCCAAGCGTTGCGCGTGTGTTCGACCCACACCCCACCCAGTCCCCCTTGTGCCAAAGCAAAGAGCGACCAGCCAAGAAAAAGGCCTGAAAATGCAGCCGGAATCCTCCATCCAGCCTGTTGTTCTCCATCGTTCCCTGTCGCAGCCATGACTGCGGCGACAAGAAAGATTGCAAGTGCGCCTATGGGAAGGAACTCATATAGAGGCTCGTACATATAGGAATCCTGTAGCAGATGCTACACACTAAAATAATGTAGCATATGCTACAAGAGGAAATATGGGTATCCGGGACGAACAGCGCGAACGTGTTGTCGAAAGGCTTTCTGGCCATTTGCTCGCAACGGGTCTTGCGCAAGTGAGCCTGCGTCAGCTTGCGACCGCTGCTGGCGTCAGCGATCGCATGCTGCTCTACTATTTCGACGACAAGGCGGAAGTGCTGTCCGCATCGCTGCAACGTATCGCCGGGCAGATGATGGTGTCTCTGGAACGTGCCTTGCCAGATGGGCAGGTTTTTCCTGTTGCCGACTTCGTTGCGCGTGCTGCAGGCGTCGCCGGACAAGCGGACATGCGGGGTTTCATGAGGCTCTGGGTCGAAGTCATTGCAGCAGCAGCCCGCGGTGAAATGCCGTTCGCAGAAATTTCCAACCAGATCATTTTCGGATTTCAGGCTTGGGTGGAATCCCGCCTTGATCTGCCTGAAGGGATCGACCGCGCCGGAGTTGCACTGGCGATCATTGCCCTGATCGATGGTCTGGCGCTGATCGACATCTGTGTCGGCGAACAGCCGACGGCGCGCGCCGTTCGGTCCCTTGCAATACTGACATCAGCCGGCGGGACCCCGCAAGCTGGCTGAGCCAACGCCGATCAGACCAAGCGACTTTGCTTGACCGCGGCCTCAATGAAGCTTGCGAAGAGCGGGTGCGGGTCGAAAGGCTTCGATTTCAGTTCCGGATGAAACTGCACGCCAACAAACCACGGATGATCAGGCCGTTCGACAATTTCGGGCAATTCGCCATCGGGCGACATACCGCTGAAAACCAACCCACCTGCTTCAAGCGGTGCCTTGTAGTGCGCGTTGACCTCATAACGGTGCCTGTGCCGCTCTGAAATCGAGGTCGTGCCGTAAATGCTGGCAACATGGCTGTTGCCTGAAAGCGTGGCTTCATAGGCGCCCAGGCGCATTGTACCCCCGAGATCACCGCCAGCCTCACGCTTCTGCAATCCCTCCTCACTCATCCATTCGGTGATGATGCCGACAATAGGTGAGCCGCCAGAGCCGAATTCACTGCTGGTCGCATCAGCGATACCAGCCGTATTCCGCGCACCTTCGATGCACGCCATTTGCATGCCCAGGCATATGCCAAAAAAAGGCACCTTGCGTTCGCGCGCGAATTTGACGCTGGCAATCTTGCCCTCGCTACCGCGCTCTCCAAAGCCGCCGGGTACGAGGATCGCATGCATCGGCTCCAATGCAGCGGCCACATCGCTTTCGGGCTGTTCGAAGAGTTCGGCATCGATCCAGTTGATCCGGACTTTTACGCGATTGGCCAGTCCACCATGAATCAGGGCTTCGTGAAGTGACTTGTAGGCATCCGGAAGGCCGACATATTTTCCGACGACACCAATGGTGACTTCGCCCTCGATATTCTTCTGCCGGTCAATGATGTCATCCCAACGCCCAAGGTCAGGAGTAGAACCCGGCTCCATTCCGAATGCACGAAGGACTTCGCTATCGAGACCTTCTGCATGATATTGAAGCGGTACCGCATAGATGCTGCTGGCATCGAGTGCCTGGATCACCGCCTCCTTGCGAACGTTGCAGAACAGGGCAATTTTTGCTCGTTCGCCTTCCGGAAGCGGGTGCTCGGTGCGACAAAGGAGGATATCCGGCTGAATGCCAAGGCTCGTCAATTCGCGCACGCTGTGCTGGGTCGGCTTAGTTTTCAATTCTCCCGCCGCCGCAATGTATGGGACAAGCGTCACGTGGATGAACACCGTGTTGGTCCGCCCGACATCATTGCGCAGCTGCCGGATGGCCTCGATGAACGGCAGCGATTCTATATCGCCGACAGTGCCACCAATCTCGCACAGGACGAAATCAAGGTCATCAACGTCGGTCATCGCAAAGGCCTTGATGGCATCCGTGACATGGGGAATCACCTGAACCGTCGCCCCCAGATAATCGCCTCGACGTTCACGTGTAATGATCTGCTGATATATGCGACCGGACGTCACATTGTCGGACTGGCGCGCCGCAACTCCGGTAAAGCGTTCGTAATGCCCAAGATCGAGATCCGTCTCTGCGCCGTCATCCGTCACATAGACTTCGCCATGCTGATAGGGGGACATCGTCCCGGGATCGACGTTGAGATAGGGATCGAATTTCCGAATGCGCACGCGGTAACCACGCGCCTGCAGGAGCGCGGCAAGCGACGCTGCCATAAGCCCTTTGCCAAGCGAGGAGACCACGCCGCCGGTAATGAATATAAACCGCGCCATGGGAGGAGAGGCTTAGACGCCTCTATGCAGATTCGGCAAGGGGCAGAACCCCTTTGCGCATGAAATATTATTGTGGCTTGTCAGCAGGAGCCGAAGCCGGAGTGGACGGGGCTACCGTTACGGGAGGCGGTGTGACTGCGACCGACTTTTGAGTAACCGGCGCAGAAGCCCGATTTTCCTTGGGTTTGGCAGGGGGAGGCGATGCGACTTGTTTGGTCTGCACTGCGGGCGGTGCCTTCGTTGATACGGCGGCAGGTGCCGGTGTCGCAACCGGGCCGCCGGTTTCAGTTCCGGCAAGGGGAACGGCAGACGGAGGGGCAGCAGGCGCCGAAACGGGCTGTCGAACAAGCGATGTATCCAGCTCTGCAGGCGCACGGTTGAACGTCGCAAGGCCGGCAAGGCCAATGGACAACAACACGAAGAGGCTCGCAAGGATCGTTGTCGCGCGCGTCAGGAAATCCGCTGCGCCTCGTGCTGTCATGAGACCTGAGGGGCTTCCACCACCAGCAAGCCCGCCGCCTTCAGAGCGCTGCATGAGAATAGTCCCGACCATGGCTGCGGCAATGATCGCGTGAACGACAAGAAGGAATTTATACATGAGCGCGGCCCTTAGCGGAGCGAGGGCAGCGGATCAACCGGCATTGGCGTGGCCCCGGAAAACCGACCACTCGTTGCAACCTTTGGCGTGAGAACAAACCTTTTGATGGCAGGAAGCGAGGCATCAGGCCCTCCTCTATCCGAATAGAAAACGGCCCTGGCGGGGAGGGGTCCCGGCCAGGGCCGCATCTTGGTGACCAGGTGTTGACCGGCCTGGATCACCGAGATCGCAAAAGAAGTTACTTTGAAGGCAAGAGAACCGTGTCGATCACATGGGCAACGCCGTTCGACTGATAAACGTTGCGTTCTTCGGCCGAGATTTGGGATTTGTTGCCGGTTGCGTCCGTGAGCGTGTAGTTATCCCCGTCCTTCGAAACCGTAAGCGAGCCGCCTGCGACTGTCTTGAGCTTCGCCTTGCCGCCGCCTGCAGCGATTTCCTTGTCGAGTTCTGCAGTGTCCAGCTTGCCCGAAACAACATGGTAAGTCAGGATACCTGCCAGCTTCTGCTTGTTTTCCGGCTTCAACAGCGTCTCGACCGTGCCAGCAGGCAGCTTCTTGAAAGCGTCGTCATTCGGAGCGAACACGGTGAACGGGCCGGTACCTTTCAGCGTATCGACCAGACCAGCCGCGCCTACGGCAGCGACCAGCGTCTTGAGATTGCCGGCCTTTGACGCATTCGTGACCACGTCATTCGCAGGATCCATCGGCGCGCCGCCAACCATCGGCATTTCACTTCCGGCCATTGCGCCGTCTGCCATCGCGCCATTGTCCATCATGGCTTCATTGTCCGCCATCATGGCATTGCCGTCTTCGGCAGGCTTCTTGGAACAGGCGGTCATGGTCATTGCTGCGGCAGTGATCATGAGCGATTTGATGACAGTCTTCTTCATGTAATAGCCTCATTCAAAGTTGTTGGTCGCCCCGGGGGTGAGGCGCAAGCGTCACGACCCCGTGCACAAACGCCGGAGTTGAACTCTATATTGCCCAACGCGGTGGATCGGATGCAGGCCAAGCAGAAAAACTTACCCTGTTGCAGTCAGCGGCTCGCAACGACCAAAGTTTCGATCCCGGCCGCAATTTGCTTGCGCGCGTCTGCAATGGCGCCGGCAGCACATCGGCGCGATTCTCGAAACTCGGCAAGGCTGCGATCTCCCGGTACCGAACAGACGCGATCCGCAGCATAGGCGATGCGCCGCTCCAACACATCACGCCCTGCGCGCGAGCCAAGATTGAGGTCGCTAGCATGAACCACAACAGACGGCAGACTGGCCAAAGCTGGAACGGACGTCGCGATGCCTACCAGAGCCACAGCCACCAAAAAAGTCTTCTTCATCTTCAAAACACCTTGAACTTGATATGCGGTGATGAGTCTCTGCTCACCAACCTGCATATCGAGGCACCTGATGGCACCCCTTCAGGCTTCGATCAGTTACGAAGCCATCAGCACTAGTGTTGAAGTACGCTTTTCGGATGCAGGTTGTTCAGCCAGCCGCCTCGATTATCGGGACAAAGTCAGCTGCCTTCAGGCTTGCGCCGCCAACAAGAGCGCCATCCACGTCTGGGATATGGAGCAGTTCGGCTGCGTTCGAAGGTTTCACGGACCCGCCATAAAGAATGCGCACCTTGGCACCCTCGTTGCCAAGCAGTTCGCTCAGACAGCCGCGAATGGCCGCATGCATCTCTGCCACGTCCGAGACTGTAGGCGTGCGGCCAGTCCCGATGGCCCAAACCGGCTCATAGGCTATGACCAGTGTTTTGCCCGTCCCCGTCTCCGGCACCGAGCCCCGGAGCTGAGCTGTCACGACTGCAACGGCTTGGCCCGCGTCGCGTTGAGCTTCGGTCTCCCCCACACATACGATCGCGATCAGGCCGCCTGCTATGGCGGCACTCGCCTTTGCCTTCACCTCGGCATCGGTTTCGTGATTGTCTGTTCGGCGTTCGCTGTGTCCGACAATAACCAGTCTCGCCCCGGCTTCAGCCAGCAAGCTGACCGACAGACAGCCGGTGTGCGCACCGGAAGCATTCCAGTGACAGTCCTGCGCACCGATCGGCAGTCCGGGCTGGCGGGCTGTGGCCGCCGCAATCAGCGTTGCCGGCGGACAAATAGCGATGTCCAGCATATCCGATGCTGCCGCCGCAATTGCATCAAGCTCCCCAAGCGCCTCCAGCGACCCGTTCATCTTCCAGTTCCCGGCGACCAGTTTGCGCAATGCCATAGACCCTCGACCCTTTCCCAAAGCCCGCTTGAAGCGGAACCCGCGCCGCCCTATGGCGAGCCGCAACCAACTTCAAGCCGGAAGCCTGTTCATGATTTCCTTTTTTCGCCGTGCGCTCTCGTCATGGGTACTTCTGGGTCTGCTCGGGCTCATCATGATTGCCTTTATCGTGACGGGTGTCGGCACGCCTTCCGGGCTGGACAACCTGTCGGGCGGTGGCTCCAACGTCGCCAAGGTCGGGAGCAGCTCAATCACGTCCACTGATGCGGCTTCGCGCGTTCAGGCGCAACTTGACGGCGCCCGCCAGCAAAACCCGGGGCTCGATATCGGCAGTTTCGTGCGCTCTGGCGGTGTGGACCAGGTGGTAGACCAGATGATCAATGGCCGCGCCTTCGAACAATTCGGCCTGAAGTATGGAATGACAGTCAGCAATCGGCTTGTGGATGGCGAAATTGCAAGCATTCCTGCATTTCGCGGGCCTGCAGGATCGTTTGACAGAAACACGTTCCTTGGCGTGCTTGCCCAGCGGAAGCTGACCGAACGCGTCGTCCGGGAAGATTTCGCCCGCGACAAGATGACCAATGCCTTGATCCTTCCTGCTGCAGGCGCTGCGCGGGCTCCGGTCGGGCTGGCAACACCTGTGGCGGCACTGTTGCTTGAGGCGCGGATGGGGCAGATTGCCATGGTGCCGACATCGGCAATGGGCAACGGTGCGCCGCCAACCGATGCAGAGCTGCAAAAATTCTACCAGCGTCAGGTGTCCCGCTATACTGTTCCGGAAACCCGCGTTGTCCGCTACGCCTTGTTTGATCGCAGCAGGTTCGAAGGCAAGATCGTACCCACCGATGCCGAAATCGCGCAAGCCTACAAGGCCAACGCCGCCCAGTATGCGGCAAAGGAAACGCGGGTCTTCAGTCAGGTCGTTGCACCTAGCCAGGCTGTGGCTGCACAGATTGCGGCGAAGGCGCGCGCAGGGACGCCGCTGGCATCCGCAGCCAAGGCTGCCGGCGCAGAGGCAACCACGCTTGCCGCGCAGGATGAGGCGGCCTATGCCGGATTGGCGGCATCTCCAGCGATCTCCAAGGCAGCCTTTGCAGCGGCAAAGGGTGCAATCCTTGACCCCCAAAAATCTCCGCTCGGCTGGCTTGTAATCCATGTCGATGCCATCAATCGGACTGGCGGAAAAACGCTCGCCGATGTGCGTGCGACTTTGGCAGCACAAATCGTGAAGCAGAAGGTCGATGTCGCCATTGCAGATTTTGTGACAAAGATTGAAGATGAAGTCGCGGACGGGTCGACCTTTGACGATGTGGTGAAGGCGGAAGGTCTGACAGTAGTGACGACGCCTGCGCTAACCGGCAGTGGCATCGCACCCGATGCGCCGGGCTTCAAGGCGCCACCGGAACTGCAGCCCATCTTGCGCGACGCTTTCCAGGCGGAAGTCAATGACGATGCGGCGGTCCTGACCATAGCGCCCGGCCAAAGCTACGGCTTTTACGATCTTGACCGGATCAATCCAGCGGCACCCAAACCGCTCGCCAGCATTCGCGCGCAGGTGCAGGCCGATTTCCAGCAGGACCGCGCTTCGAAAGAAGCAAAGCGCGTGGCCGATGCCATCGCGCTCAAGGCCAACCAAGGCGCCCCCTTGGCGACCGCCCTATCCGGCGCTGGCGTTGCATTACCGGCCCCAAGGCCGATTGGCGCGCGCAGGATCGATCTTGCGCGGAACCAGCAGAAAGTGCCAGCCGAACTTGCATTGCTGTTCAGCATCCCGACCCGTCATGCACGGGTTCTCGAGGCGGAAGACAAAAAGGGATGGTATGTGATCTGGCTCGACAAGATCGAGCCGGGCAATATCGCCAGTGAACCGAATCTGGTGAAAGTGACGCAAGGCGAACTCTCCCGCTCCTTGGGTGACGAATATGCCCAGCAGTTCGCCGCTGCGATCAAGGTCGATGTCGGTGTCAAGAAGAATGACTCGACCATTGCCGCCCTCAAGCGCAGCTTGACGGGTGCCGCGACGAGCCAGTGAACCCGGAGGCAGACGCACTTGCCCGGACGCAGCTTGCCCAGGGCAAGCCTGCGCTGGTCTGGCGTGCGCTGATTGCTGACACCGAAACACCGGTATCCGCCGCGCTGAAGCTTTTTGAAGCGGAACGCGGCGACTTTCTGCTCGAATCGGTTGAAGGCGGGTCCGTGCGTGGACGATATAGCCTCCTGGGGCTTGCGCCAGACCTCGTCTTTCGTGCTCGCGGCCAGCATGCGGAAGTCAATTCGACATGGCTCACCGATCGAAGCGCCTTCCAGAAACTCGAAGAGCCAACGCTTCCTGCCCTGCGCAAGCTGGTGAATTCCTGCCGCATCGATGTCCCACAGGGACTGCCAAGTGCACTCGCCTGCCTGGTGGGCTATTTTGCCTATGAGACGATCGGTCTTGTCGAAGATCTGCCGCGACCTGCACCCAATCCCCTCGACTTGCCGGATATGCTCTTCGTCAGACCAACGCTCGTTTTGGTCTTCGACCGGCTTTCAGATCAATTGTACTTCGTTGCGCCCGTCTGGCCGGAAAGCGGCCATGCGGATCGTCAGGTTGCGCTGGCCCTGGACAGCATAGAGGCCGCTGCGGCCCGTTTGGCCCGCCCTTTGCCGACGCAGTCCGGGCATCCGGACCTTGCGACACTTGAGCCCGCATCGTCGGTCCTGCCACCCGGCAAGTATGAAGAGATGGTGCTGAAGGCGAAGGACTATATCGCGGCGGGAGACATTTTTCAGGTCGTCCTGGCCCAGCGATTTACACAGCCCTTCCCCCTGCCCCCGTTCGATCTCTATCGCGCGCTGAGGCGGATCAACCCTTCGCCGTTTCTCTACCATCTTGATCTGCCCGGTTTTGCGTTGACCGGGTCCAGTCCGGAGATTCTCGTGCGGGCGCGGGACGGAGAAGTGACGATACGTCCGATTGCCGGAACCCGGCCACGCGGCAGGAATTCAGTCGAAGATGCTGAAAACCGCGCGTCGCTGCTTGCCGATCCAAAGGAGCGCGCCGAGCACCTGATGCTGCTGGATCTAGGCCGGAACGATGTGGGTCGCGTTGCGGCTGCCGGCAGCGTGACCGTGACGGACAGCTATACCGTCGAATTCTACAGCCACGTCATGCACATAGTCTCGAATGTCGTCGGACAGTTGGCGCCCGGGAAAGACGCACTTGATGCATTGTTCGCCGGCTTCCCTGCAGGAACAGTGTCCGGCGCACCAAAGGTTCGAGCCTGTGAAATCATTGCGGAACTTGAGCCCGAAACACGTGGTGCCTATGCCGGAGGAGTTGGCTATTTCAGCCCGAACGGCAATATGGACAGTTGTATCGTCCTCAGGACAGCTGTTGTCAAAGACGGGGTCATGCACGTGCAAGCCGGCGCCGGAATCGTCACCGACAGCAACCCCGATTACGAGCAGCGCGAATGTGAAGCCAAAGCCGGCGCCCTGATGGCAGCGGCAAAAGAGGCATTGAAAGTCGCGAGCGAGGCCGGGTTCGGACAATAATGCCTCGCCGCCCTTGCACCGGCGCGACGAGTGGTTTCCTTTCAACCCGACACCAGATAGCATAGCAACATGCGCACCATCTTCCTGCCCCTGATTGCGGCTTTCACACTCTTTGCCACCCCATCCCTTGCCGAAACCTGGCCCTCAAAGGACGGAGAGGCAGTCCTCAAGGATTTCACTTTCGTTTCCGGCGAAAAGCTCCCAGAAGTGAGGATGCATTACACGACGCTTGGAACCCCGCATAAGGACAAAAAGGGCCAGATCGACAATGCAATCATGGTCCTTCACGGCACTGGCGGCTCTGGCAAACAGTTCCTTCAGCCGCAATTCGCCGATGAACTATATGGCCCTGGCCAGCCGCTCGACATCGCGAAGTATTACATCATCCTGCCCGACAACATCGGACATGGCGGTTCTTCCAAGCCAAGCGACGGGATGCGCATGGCTTTTCCGAAATATGATTATGACGATATGGTCAAAGGCCAATACCGGTTGTTGACCGAAGGCCTGGGCGTCCGGAAGCTCACACTGTTGCTCGGCACCTCAATGGGTTGCATGCACGCCTTTGTCTGGGGCGAGACATATCCGGGCTTTGCCGAACGGCTCGCGCCCTTTGCTTGCAATGCGTCCGAAATCGCCGGCCGAAACCGCATGTGGCGCAAGATGTCGATCGACGCGATCAAGGCCGACCCGGCCTGGAACGGCGGAAATTATATCGAACAGCCCGCCTCGGGCCTCAGAACCTATACGGATTTGAGCATGATTGCGGGTGGGAACCCTGTCGCCCTGCAGGCTCAATATCCGACCCGCGTGCTCTCGGAAGCAGCATTGGACGCAGGTTTCACAGCGCGCGGCAAAGGCGTGGATGCGAACAACGCAATCTACCAGCTGGATTCCTCGCGGAATTACAATCCCGAACCCAGTCTCGAAAAGATTACAGTGCCGGTCCTCTGGATCAATTCTGCTGACGACTTCATCAACCCGCCAGGGTTGGGAATGGCCGAAAAGGCCGTCAAGCGTATGCCGCGGGCGCGCTTCATCCTGATCCCTGAAAGCGCGGACACAAAGGGTCACGGTACCCACACCTGGGCCAAGTTCTGGAAGGCCGATCTGGCAAGGCTGATGGCGGAATAGGCGCTGCAGGTCGGACGACCCGTCGCCCCTGCTCAGGCAGGGGCCGTTGGCAATCAAGGAACCGAGGTTTCGGGCAGGCCCCTGCCTGCGCAGGGGCGACGTTGATCACCTGAGCCAGCATTCGCCTGCATAAATTGCTTCAACCACGACCAATCAGCCGCTAGGGCCTGCCCCATGATCCTCGTCATCGACAATTACGACAGTTTCACCTGGAACCTTGTCCATTACCTGATGGAATTGGGGGCAGAGGTGGAGGTTGTGCGGAACGACGCCATTTCCGCAGGCCAGGCCATCACGTCCGGCGCCGAGGCGTTCCTCATTTCGCCCGGACCCTGCACGCCCAATGAGGCAGGCGTGAGCCTTGATCTCGTGGCGGCCTGCGCCGAAGCCGGGCGCCCCTTGCTTGGGGTATGCCTTGGCCACCAGTCAATCGGCCAGCATTTCGGCGGGCACGTGGTGCGCGGCGGATTGATGCACGGAAAGACGTCGCAAGTGACGCACGACGGGTCGGGGCTTTTCGCGGGTCTCCCCTCTCCTTTCACCGCGACGCGCTATCACAGTCTTGTAGTTGAAGACATTCCGGCCGACCTGATCGTCAACGCGCGCAGCGAGGACGGGCATGTGATGGGCTTCCGTCACGCCACATTGCCAATCCACGGAGTCCAGTTCCATCCCGAAAGCATTGCCACTGAGCATGGCCACGCAATGCTCGCCAATTTCATGGCTCTGGCCGGGATACGTGTGAAGGAACGGGCGTGACCGCCACGCTCCAGCTGCCCAACCCGAGCGAAGCGCTTGAAGAGGACGCTGCCCGGCTGGCGTTCTCCGCTATTCTGGACCTCCGGGTATCCGACGAGGACATTGCAGGCTTCCTCACGAGCCTGAGCGAACGCGGCGAAACCAGTGTCGAGATTGCGGCTGCAGCGCGGGAATTGCGCGCGCGCATGATGCCGATCAATGCCCCGTCCGGGACAATCGATGTGTGCGGCACAGGGGGAGACGGCCATCACAGCCTCAACGTTTCAACCGCTGTCGCAATCATCGTCGCGGCCTGCGGAGTGCCGGTCGCAAAGCACGGCAACCGCGCGGCATCAAGCAAGGCCGGCGCGGCGGACACGCTGGAGGCGCTTGGGCTGGATATGCAGCGCGTCGGCGAAACGGCAGAAGCGACACTTCATGAGCTTGGCATCTGCTTCCTGTTCGCGACGAACCATCACCCCGCGATGAAGCGCATCCAGCCGATCCGCAAGGCGATCGGGAAGCGGACGATTTTCAACCTGATGGGGCCGCTTGCCAATCCGGCACGGGTTTCACGGCAGCTGATTGGCATTGCCCGGCCGGATTATGTGCAGGTCTATGGCCGGGCGTTGGAAAGCCTCGGCGCGGAAGCGGCCATGATCGTTTCCGGTGAAGAGGGGCTCGACGAATTGTCAGGCGCCGGGCCAAGCAGGATTTTCAGGATCGGTCATTTGCCGGTTGGCGAAACAGTGCAGCCGAGTGATGCAGGCCTCGCTGCCGCTCCGACCACCGCCATTCGCGGGGGTGATGCGGCCCACAATGCCGCAGCGCTCCGGCGGCTTCTACTGGGCGAGCGAGGCCCTTACCGCGATGCCGTTCTGCTCAATGCTTCGGCAGCGCTCATCGTTGCCGGTCGAGCCGCAAATTGGCGGGACGGCGTGGAGGAAGCGGCGGAAGTCCTGGACAATGGCCTCGCCAACACTCTGCTCGATTGCTGGATTGCGTTCTAGATGGCGAACAAGCTCGACGAAATCTGCACAACCAAGCGCGTTGAAGTGGCGAACCGGAAGATGCTGCAGTCGATCGGGGATCTTGATCGACTGGCGGCCACGCAAACCGCGCCGCGCGGATTCCGGGCCGCACTTGACGTCAAGGCGGCTGAAGGGTTTGGCCTTATCGCGGAAATCAAGAAGGCGAGCCCTTCAAAAGGCCTGATCCGCGCCGATTTCCGGCCGACAGAACACGCCGCAGCCTATGAGGCAGGCGGTGCCGCTTGCCTCTCGGTGCTGACCGATGCGCCTTATTTTCAGGGCCATGAGGATTATCTGGTGGCCGCGCGCGCAGCCTGTTCGCTTCCCGTGCTGCGGAAGGATTTCATGGTCGATCCCTGGCAGGTCGCCGAGGCCCGCGCGATCGGTGCCGATGCCATCCTGATAATTGTGGCGGCGCTCGACGATGGCCAGATGCGGGAGATTGAAGCAGCAGCAATCGAGCGCGGAATGGATGTGCTGGTGGAAACGCATGACGCTGCCGAACTGGACCGCGCGCTGAGGCTCCAATCCCGGCTGATTGGCGTGAACAACCGGAATCTCAAGGATTTTACAGTCGATTTCGCCAGAACCTACGAACTGATCGACAGGGCCCCGGATGGGTGCACATTTGTTGCAGAAAGCGGCCTCACTTCGCATGCCGACCTTGCCGCCATGGCGAGCCATGGCGTACGATGCTTTCTTGTTGGCGAAAGCCTGATGCGCGCAGACGATGTAGAACTGGCTACGCGCAAACTGCTGGGGAACGCATGACACGGCTCACGCATCTTGATGAAAACGGCGCCGCGCGCATGGTCGATGTTTCCGGCAAGGCGATTACGGCACGGGAAGCGGTCGCAACAGGGATCATCACGATGAGCGCCGAGGCGCTGACCGCGATCCACGAGGGGGGCATTGCCAAAGGCGATGTGCTTGCCGTCGCGCGGATTGCCGGAATCCAGGCTGCGAAGCGCACAAGTGACCTGATCCCCCTTTGTCATCCCTTGGGGCTTTCGAGTATTGCAGTTGACTTCGAACGGCTCAGCAATGGCCTGCGAGCAACTGCAACGGCGCGTACATCCGGTCAGACCGGGGTCGAAATGGAGGCGATGACAGCAACTTCTGTGGCGCTCCTGACCATTTATGACATGGCAAAGGCCATCGACAAGGCCATGATTATTGGCGAAATCCGCCTGCTTTCCAAAAGCGGGGGGAAGTCGGGGGAGTGGCGCGCGCCATGATCTCGCTAGAAGCCGCCCAAGCACGGCTGGTCGCGCTTGCAAACCCCCTGCCGGTGGAGACCGTCTCCCTCGCGGACGCGACTGGGCGCTGGTCGGCAGATGACGTTTATTCGAAGCGGACGCAGCCGGCGCGGGCCCTGTCAGCGATGGATGGTTATGCGATGGCTGGCGGAAGCGTCGGCCCTTGGCGCGTCATCGGGGAGTCAGCCGCGGGGCGTCCCTTCGCAGGCCGGGTCGGAGACGGCGAAGCGGCGCGCATCTTTACGGGCGCTGCCGTGCCGCACGGGGCAGATGCCGTCGTGATTCAGGAGAATATTGTCAGAGACGGCAACATCATCCGGGTAGCGCCTGCTGACGTTCCCATCACGGGTCGACACATCCGTCAGCAGGGTTCGGACTTTCGCGCAGGTGATCTGCTGATCAAGAGCGGCGACCGGCTGATGCCTGCGCAGGTGGCACTGGCCGCAGGCGGGGGTTATGACCAATTGACCGTCCGCCGCCGGCCAAGGGTCGCCTTGATCGCTACGGGTGACGAGCTGGTCGCGCCAGGAGTGGACGCCGGCGATGACTTCCTGCCAGAATCCAATACCACGATGCTTGCCGGACTTCTTGATGAATTGAAGTGTGATATCAAAAGAATAGGAATCATTCCTGACAATCTATCTGAAATTGTCGCAGCGATACGGGCGGCCGATGCAGACCTTTTGATCACGCTGGGCGGTGCGTCTGTCGGGGATCATGATCTTGTCAGGCCGGCACTGGAGGCTTGCGGCGCAAAGCTCGATTTCTGGAAGGTGGCAATGCGGCCCGGCAAACCGGTCATGGCCGGACAGCTTGGCAACATGCTCGTCCTTTGTCTTCCTGGCAATCCCGTGTCTGCCTTCGTTACGGCCCTGCTGTTTGCGAAGCCCGTTGCTGCTGCGCTGGCCGGCGCCAACGCACCCCTTGCGCGACAATTCACCGTCCGGGTTGCCGCCCCCCTGCCCGCCAATGGCGAACGCATCGACCATCTTCGCGCCCGCAACACGGCTGCCGGAGTCGTGCCTGTCGGACCCAACGACAGCGCTTCGCTCGGCGGGCTTGCCGGTGCTGATTGCCTGATCGTTCGACCACCGAATGCGCCCGCTGCAGACATCGGGGATACAGTCCCGATCTATATCCTGGACTGAAGAAGCGCGAACCTTTAGAGAACATTCTGCTTGACGTGTTGGAATCTCCTCAGTAGAAGTTCCTCGTTCGTTCCCTATTGGAGGCACCCGAGATGCTGACCCGCAAACAACATGAGCTGCTGTGTTTCATTCATGACCGGCTCTCTGACACAGGTGTCTCGCCGTCGTTCGAGGAAATGAAGGAAGCCCTTGATCTCAAGTCCAAGTCCGGAGTGCATCGGCTGATTTCCGCTCTCGAGGAACGCGGCTTTATCCGGCGTCTGGCCAATCGCGCCCGGGCTCTGGAAGTTGTGCGGATGCCGGATCGTGGCGGGGATACGCGACCCGTTTCGACCACCAATGTCGTCAATCTGGCACCCAAGACGATGGCTCCCAAGGGCAAGCCCATTGCGGCCAATGATGTTTTTGAAATTCCGCTCCATGGCAGAATTGCCGCAGGCATGCCGATCGAGGCCCTCGAGGGTCAGTCGATGCTTGCTGTTCCGGCAGCGTTGCTGGGTTCGGGCGAACATTATGCACTCGAAGTGTCGGGAGATTCGATGGTCGAGGCTGGGATTCTGGACGGGGATTTTGCCCTGATCCGCAAGGCAGACACGGCCCGAGAGGGCGAGATTGTGGTCGCACTGGTGGACGATTCGGAGGCCACTCTCAAATATTTCCGCCGGGAAGGCTCGATGGTGCGGCTTGACCCTGCAAACCGGGCCTATCAGCCGCAACGCTACGCACCGAACCAGGTTCGCGTGCAAGGTCTTTTGGCCGGACTGCTGCGCCGTTATTGAACGACCGACCGGAAAGACGCCAAGGGTGATCGTCGACAGGCGTCAGGACGCTTTCGATCTGCAAGGATGAAAGACTGATTGCCAGCCCTCCGGTCTTCCGGAAGAGCGGCTTGTCAAGCTTCAGCCAGTGTGGAGTGCAGCTCTTTGGCAGGATGCGGTCGCTCACAAATAAATCCGTGACCCTGCAGAGATCGGCAAGACCTGCCCGCGAAACGGCGTAGGAACTTCTCGTTGCGGCAATGCGCCAAGGACGTCCTCGCGGAGCAGAGAAAAGACGCAGATATCACCGCTGCACCGCGCCCCGGACACGCTATCCAGGTCGACAAGAGGATCGAGTTCGCCGGAGCGATCTGCAAGCAGGTCCTTCATATAATCGCCTGTCCGCGCCCGGAGCAAGGCAACGCGACCATCATCGCTGCGGACAGCAAGATGGCGGCCATCCCCGCTGATCAGCAGGTCGGGCCCAGGTCGAATGGCGGAGAGCAGCGCGCCGCCCAGGAACGGCAGCAGCCCCAGCCAGCGGGGTCGCGTCCGCCAAAGCAGTATCCAGAGGCCGCCAAAAAGCATCGCAGCAAATGCCGGGTCGGAAATTGCAGGCAAGGTCGCCACCGCACCGGGCAACGACGCCACGGTACGTGCGACCCAGAGCAGGGCGTCAAGGCTCAAGCCCGTTGCCCACCAGAACGGGGCGCCAAGCCCTGCAGCGTCAAAGAGCAGGGCAAGAGCCTCCAGCGGCATCACGACAAAGGTTGTCATGGGAATTGCGACAATGTTGGCGAGGGCGCCATACAGGCCCGATTTGTGAAAATGAAAAAGGGCAATCGGCGCGAGAACCAGTTCGACGACGAGACCAGTCAGCAGCAAGGACAGCATTTCCCTCACCAGCCGCGCCAACATGCCTTCTTCGCGGCGCATCGTGGCTGCGCGGACGCGTGGATGCTCATGCAGAGCAACAATCGCGGTTATGGCAGCGAAACTGAGCTGGAAGCTCGCACCGACAAGCGATTCGGGCCAGATCAGAAGGACAATCAGGGCACCTGTTGCCACAAGCCTGAGTGTCATGGCTTCTCGCCCGATGGCAAGTCCGGCGAGGACGAGCAATGCGGCAATGCAAGACCGTATTGTCAGACCTCACGCGCCTGTGAGAAGCGTATAGCCAATCCCCGCAAGGGCCCCAAGCAGCGGAAACCAGCACAAACGGCGCGCAGCGCCAGCCAGGGAGCTGAGCGCCAGCAGCCGGAGCGTCACAAACATTGTCAGCTGCTACAACGGCCGTAATGTGAAGCCCGCTTATCGACAGAAGGATGCGAGGCCACTTGCGGCGCACATTGCATCCTCATCGTCTTCGGAAATTCCGCCGCGATCACGCGGCAAAGCAGCAATTCCACCAGCGCTGCTGCTCCAGGCGATATGGATATGCTGATGATGCCGTTGCCTCAACGAGACTTCGCTCCGCGGAAAGGCCGAGCCGTTTCACTTCGGATCAAGTGCCTTGCCTGTGCCGCCAATCTGTTGGAACCATGCCGCACGGGCAAAGTCTTACCGCCAGAATCGCCGGATCGGGCGGCGGCACCGGTGGCGCGCACACCGACATCCTCACCCACAACAAGGTCTGATGCGAGCTTGTCGGCATCAGCGAGATGCCCAACCTGAGGGAAGGCCTTTGACCGGAGAAAGGGGCAAGCAGCAGCCGGCTCCGAATCCCGGCCTTGAAGTGCGTCGATTGCAGAAATCGGGAGCCGAACCGTACGACTAAAGGTCGCCGGATACGAGGTGCCGCAACCTCTCCGCTTCTCCGCCAGCGGGCGCAACCGCCGCAATCTGAGACCGGCCCAAAGCATCGCGGTGGCAACGCGGCGGCCATCGCAGAGCAGATGCTGCAAGTGCCAAAGCGAGGCCGGCCGCAATCACCGCGATCCACAAAATGCGTGTCTCAATGGGACCAAACCAGAGCCCGACCCTTCGAACCGAGCATCACGGGCAACCAGAGCGCGCCAACTGATCGCGCTCGCGATCCAGCCAGTTTTCAATGCGGTCAAACCATTTGCCCAGCCCCCTTTGAAGGTGCGCAATTGCCATGCTAGGGGCTCCAGCCTGAATTGGCAGGCACGGAGACGAGACAGGGTGAGCGCAAGGACGATCGAGCGGGCATCGTTACGCGTTTCGCCCCTTCGCCTACCGGATCTCCTGCATATCGGCGGTGCGCGGACAGCTCTTTTCAACTGGCTGTATGCCCGTCACCATGGGGGAGAATTCCTGCTGCGCATCGAAGATACGGATCGGGCGCGATCAACGGATGCAGCCATTGATGCCATTATCGACGGGTTGCAGTGGTTGGGCCTTGATTGGGACGGCGACGTTGTCTTTCAGTTTGCGCGGGCGGCCCGTCACGCTGAAGTGGCCAATCAACTGCTCGAAAGCGGACATGCTTACCGCTGCTATGCGACGTCGGCAGAGCTTGAGGCCATGCGGGAGGCGCAGCGCGCCGCCAAGCTTCCCATGCGTTACGATGGCCGTTGGCGCGACCGCGATCCGTCAGAGGCTCCGAACGGCGCGCCCTTTGTGATCCGGCTCAAGGCACCACGAGAAGGCAGTGTCACGATCAACGATCGGGTCCAGGGCCCGGTTACAGTCAACAACGAAGAGCTGGACGATTTCGTGCTGCTGCGATCGGACGGAACACCGACGTACATGCTCTCAGTGGTCGTTGATGATTACGACATGGGAATAACCCATGTGATCCGCGGTGACGATCATCTCAACAACGCGTTTCGCCAACTGGCGCTGATTCGTGCGATGGGCTGGCAGGAACCGATCTACGCACATGTGCCGCTTATCCATGGCCCGGACGGAGCCAAACTTTCGAAACGACATGGTGCGATGGGTGTCGACGCCTATCGCGACGAGCTTGGATACCTGCCGGAAGCCATCAACAATTACCTGATGCGCCTTGGCTGGGGGCATGGGGATGACGAGATTTTCAGCAGGGAACAGGCAATTGCCTGGTTCGACCTGGATGGCGTCGGCCGCTCTCCGTCCCGATTCGATTTCAAGAAGCTGGAGAATTTGAACGGCCACTACCTTCGCGAGGCAGAGGATTCGCGCCTTGCCGCAATTGCGCAACCAATGATCGAAAGAAAATTGGGCCGGACACTCAGCGAGCCCGAGGTCCAAACACTTGTCAGAGCAATGGCTTCACTCAAGCCCCGGGCAAAATCGACGCTGGGACTTGCAGAAGGTGCAATGTTCCTGTTTGAGGCAAGGCCTCTGACACTCGACGAGGGCGCGAAGGCTCTGCTAGAAGGGGGAGCCGCAGATTTGCTCGAGTCTGTCTCGAGTGCACTTGGTGGCAGTTCGGAATGGGACGAAACCGCGCTGGAGTCTGCGGTACGTCGGGTCGCAGAGGATGCCGGACTGGGCCTTGGCAAGGTTGCTCAGCCTTTGCGGGCTGCGCTCACCGGTCGAACGACCTCGCCAGGAATATTTGACGTGCTGATACTTCTCGGGCGAGAAGAGTCTCTGGCACGTATTGATGAAGCAGTGGCCCTTGCGGCCTGAGTGAGGAAGGAAGACACATGGGCGGCTCCAGCGCGACGGTAACCCTCAACGGCAATCAGGTATCCTGCCCGGTGCGCTCCGGCAGTGTTGGTCCGGATGTCATCGACATTCGCAAACTTTATGCGCAGACGGGCGCGTTTACGTTCGACCCCGGGTTCACGTCGACGGCCAGCTGCGATTCGGCCATCACTTATATCGATGGCGATGAAGGCGTTCTGCTGCACCGCGGATATCCGATCGGACAGCTCGCGGAGCATTCCAGCTTCATGGAAGTGTCCTATCTGCTGCTGAACGGCGAATTGCCGAGCAAGGATGTGCTCGACAAGTTTTCCGGCACAATTTCCCGCCACACGATGCTCCATGAACAGTTGGCGACTTTCTATCGCGGCTTCCGGCGCGATGCGCACCCGATGGCAATCATGTGCGGCGTCGTTGGCGCGCTTTCTGCCTTTTATCATGATTCGACCGACATCACCGATCCGCATCAGCGCATGGTTGCAAGCCATCGCCTCATTGCGAAGATGCCGACGATTGCCGCCATGGCTTACAAATATTCCGTCGGCCAGCCATTCCTATATCCGCGCAATGATCTGAGCTACACGGGCAACTTCCTGCGAATGACCTTTGGCGTGCCGGCTGAGGATTATTATGTGAATCCGGTTGTCGAACGCGCGCTCGACCGCATTTTCATTCTTCATGCGGATCACGAACAGAATGCATCAACCTCGACGGTTCGTCTTGCAGGTTCGTCGGGCGCGAATCCCTTTGCCTGCATAGCCGCCGGCATTGCGTGCCTTTGGGGCCCAGCGCACGGCGGTGCGAACGAAGCAGCCCTCAACATGCTCCGCGAAATTGGCACACCTGACCGGATTCCCCACTATATCGAGCGGGCGAAAAACAAGGACGACCCCTTCCGCCTGATGGGATTTGGCCACAGGGTCTACAAGAATTACGATCCGCGGGCGACGGTCATGCAAAGCACGGTGCGCGAAGTGTTCAAGGCGCTGAACGTCTCGGACCCGGTCTTTGAAGTTGCCTTGCAGCTCGAACACATGGCTCTGAATGACCCCTATTTCATCGAAAAGAAGCTGTTCCCGAACGTGGACTTCTATTCGGGCGTGATCCTGTCCGCGATCGGTTTCCCGACAACCATGTTCACGGCGCTGTTTGCGCTTGCCCGCACGGTTGGTTGGGTCGCGCAATGGAACGAGATGATTTCGGATCCGGAACAGAAGATCGGGCGGCCGCGTCAGCTTTATACCGGCCCTGCCCAGCGGGACTATGTCCCCGTCGACAAGCGTTAGGCGTCGGGCGACTTCGCCATCGGCAGGGTGAGCACAAAACGCGCACCCTGACCCGGTGCGCTGTCGAGCGTAATATCCCCGCCCATTGCACGGGCAAGCTTGCGTGAAATGAAGAGGCCAAGCCCGCTTCCACCGGGCTCTGACGGATCGACCCGTTCGAACTTGTCGAAAATCCGTGCCTGATCGTCCAGCGCGATCCCCTTGCCCTGGTCCGCGACAATGATCGCCGCGAGATCGCCCTCCTGCTCGGTACGCAACCAGACACTTGAGTCCTTGGGAGAATATCGCACGGCATTGCCAATGAGATTGACCAGGATCTGGAGGACGCGGCGAAATTCTCCATGCGCTTCAAGCACTTCATCCCGAGGCGGCAAGTCAATCTTCACCCCCCGGTCTGCTGCCCTCACACCGAGGAGCCCGGCCGCACGCCGCGCAATGTCGGCAAGATCAACAATTTCCGTTTCAATCCGGAAGCCTGGCTGTTCGACCACCTGCAAATCGACAAGGTCGTCCACCAAGCCCAGAAGGTGGCGACCGGCAGCAGAAATGTCTCCGGCGTAGTCGACATAGTCATGGCGCAGCGGGCCTTCACCTTGGCCGCCGATCGCTTCGGCGTTGTCAATGATGCGCGCGAGAGGCGTTCGCAATGCAGTCTCAAGGCGTTGGGAAAATCCATCGTCCACTGGCGAGAGCGTCGCGCGATCTGTCCTTGAAGGGGCAAGTGAGCGCTCGATGAGCCGATATCCTCCGGCAAAGCCGGCAAAACTGCCATCCTCGGCAATCCTTGCTTCACCATGCAGCCAGAGACGGGCATTCGGCATGTTGCGCAGTTCTGCCAACTGCCTGAAGAATCCATGCCGCCCCGCAACAGCAACAAGCAACGGCAAATCACCCTGCTCATCCTCGGTCAGGCGAAAGAATCGGGTCAGAGGTTGACCGAGCACATCCACAGCATCGACGCCCGAGAGCGAAATCAGTTCTGGTTCCAAGTCCGTCAGTCTGAGCTGGTCGTCGCAGGCCCAGCTGCCGTCGCTTTCAAGCTTCGCGAAATCGCGGGCACGGTCTTGCAGGAAGACGGGATCATGCACTGGTGCCGGCAGTTCTTCCCAGCCAGCAATCGCAAGCTCGACACGGTCGCCATCCGGCTTTGCGCGCACCCACAGATCGAGATCGCGTGATCCATCTGCGGCAACGACCCCTCGCGAGACCAGGACGCCAAGCGTCCGGGCCAGGCGTGCAAGGGCTGCGATCTGCGGAATGGCCAGAATTCCGCCTTCCTCGCCACCGGCGCCGAGATGGAGGGCAAGAAGGCGCGGACCCGCTGCGATCAACCGGCCTTGCCGATCGACCGTGCCATTGACGACAACCTCCTCATTCTCCGTCATGGGAGAATGCGGGCCGAACGAAGGGCGTGCACTGCCATTGAGACAGTCTAGATCAATCATGGTTAAGAGGTGCTAAATCAGCTTTGGCGGCGCACAAGCCAGAATTGCGACAGAACGCTATGAAAAACGGCGATCATGAGGCCAAGCACCGGCTGGCCGATCAGGCTTGCCATGAAAACCTCAACCGCAATGATATCCGCATCGGCAATCCACGCCTCGCGAACATCAGTTCGCGGCTGAAGGATCAAGGCGATTCCGGCCCAGAGAGCCAGAACGAGCGGCCCCCAACCAAGCCCCGGGCCATCGAGTGCCCAGCCCGCAAAACCCAGGAGCGCGAGCAGAAGCGGCAGCTTCGCGTCTGCTGTCCAGCGCAACGCGCGATCGGAACGCGCTGCAATATCGCCCAGCACCCCGGCCGCCGCCATGGGAAAGCCCGCGAGCAGAAACAAGCCAAAGCTTGCAGAAATCCAGCCTAACGCACCAGCAAGCATGGCCGCTGCCATCAGCGCGCCAGGGAATACAGTCAAAAGCTCCAATGTAACCTTCTGCCCCAGCAGTTGGGGCAAGACCCGCCGGACGACGGGATCGACTATCTGCGTCTGCCAAAATCCGCCTCCGCCGAACCGGCTGCGCCCTGCCAGTTCCTGCGCCACAGACATGGCCTCTTGCTCAGTGCGAACCAGAGACAGCCCGGAGCCATCAGCCGGCATTCTCTCCACGCCCTTTTGCAGAGCCATCCGCAACAAGGTCGGGCCCAGTGTCCAATCACCAAGCATGGCGGCCGTTTCGCGAAGAAGCCTGCCATTCAGCAAGGCAAGTCCGGCCCAGCGATCTGTGCCATCGATCCGCTCAAAATGGGCAACTGCGTCCGTGTCAGGAAGAGTTACCACCGTCGGCATCGTCTTGGTTGCGAGATGGTCCACGATACCCCGTGCCGCCACGATACCGGCGGCCATGACAAGCAGTTCCTCTTCCGGGTGAATGCAATCCGCGGCCTGACTTGCGTTGCGTACGACTTCAAACGTGATTCCGTCCAGACGCAGCCGTTCAAACGCAGCTTCCAGAGGTGCAGGGACGCGGTCCACAAGGACCACAATATGTGCGGCACCGCAGGCCCGTGCGATCCGCACCTGATATTCAATGAGTGTCTGGCCGGCAATCGGCATGAGCGCACGGACGCCCGCGTCCGGCGCAAGGGTGTCTTCATCGGTCAATATCAGGCCGGCAAGTGGCAAAGATACGCCTTTCCTCGAAGGAATTCGAGTGGCGCGATAGGATGTTCACGACGCTTTGAAAAGGCGCGCTATTCAGGCAGCTATGATATCAACGGCTCGCTGGATTTTCCGAAGCGCCACCGGGTCTCCGGGTGCAGACTGGAGCGCAAGATCCGCAGCCTCGATCAGCGAGACAGCCCCGAAACTTGCCGCAAGCCCCTTGAGGCGATGCGCTGCAGTCGTCCAGTTTGCATCGCATCGAGAGCGGGCCAAAAGGTCCCGATAGTGAAGCGCGCCGTCGATCAAGGCAGCCCGCAGTTCGAGGACAAGCGACGGATCATTTCCGACCGCTGCTGCAAGCGAGGCATCGAGTGCACCAATTTCATAAGCCATTCCCTGAGCTTAAAGACGCATGCTTAACGACTCGTTTCAGAAATGTTTCGCGAATTTCCAATTTCGTGTTACGAAACGGGACATGAGTGGAGGAAATTCTGTTGTCGGGCTCTGGCGCGACCGGGAACTGGGGGAGGAACGGGTCGAAGATCCGAACGAAGCCCTAATCGAAAACGAACCGCAATTCGCGGCTGAAACCGGCGACGATGAGTCTCCGGCCTCAGGCCTGTGGCGAAGTCGTCTGTCTCTTGCCAGTGCATTGGCATTGTCGGTATTGTGGCTGGCAATCCTTGGCTACCAGCGCTTTTCTGGCGCGACAGATCGCCTTCCAACCTTGGAAGAAGGCCTCGATTT
Source organism: Sphingomonadaceae bacterium (assembly GCA_046348625.1). Taxonomy (GTDB): domain Bacteria; phylum Pseudomonadota; class Alphaproteobacteria; order Sphingomonadales; family Sphingomonadaceae; genus Aquisediminimonas. Next base: position 146,475 of record JAXMDX010000006.1, on the reverse strand, counting down.
CATTGCAACAGCCAGCGCACCTCTGGCCCTGATTGCTGCGCTCTGGCTTGTTGTGACACGGTCTGGAAGAGGCGAAGAGCGCCGCTTTCAAAGAACGTCGGACTCGATCCAGCGCGAAACCGCGCGGCTCGAGGATTTGCTTGCCCTCGTATCCACCCGCCTTGACGCGAGCCGGGCCGAACTGGCTGAACAGGGCAATATGTTGCTTGGTTTGGGCGATCTGGCTGCGAACCGGCTGGGCAGCCTTGCGCGTACGATCGAGAGCGAAGTCGAAACTGTTGCTCGGCATACACAGTCCCTGTCAGGATCGGCTGTATCGGCACGCGCAGACCTTGCGGTACTGCTTGCCAACTTGCCCAAAGCCAATGTCCAGACCCGTCAGATAACTGCATCGCTGCAAGAGGCAGGCCGCCTCGCACAGGACCATGCCGGCGCATTGGACGAGAAGCTATCCCAACTCACAGCGCGCGGACAGGAAGCGCAAGAGGTCGCCGGCACCGCCGCGCAGAAGCTTGCCGACCACCTTACCCGCATGGAGGGCGTAAGCGAGTCTGCCGGGGCGCGGCTTGAACAGGCCGCGGAACAGATGACGGGCGCTGTTGACGACGCCCTCGAGCGAGCGGCCCAGGCGCTTGAGAGCGCGCGACAAGGCATGGAGGCACAAGGCGCTGCGATGATGGCGCTTGTCAACCAGAGCCAGGCTGCGCTTGTTCAGGCTGGCGACGATTCCACGGATCAACTGGCCCGCCGTGTGACCGAAATCGGCGAGCAGGTCGATGCCATATCGAGAAGCTTTGCGGCTCAGGATGATATTGGCCAATCGCTTGTGTCGCGTCTCAATACGGATCTCGACTCCGTGGAACAGAGGTTTGCCCTGCTTGAAAGCGGCGGACTTACGCGCACAGAGCGGCTTGCGGCCGCAATCAAGTCGCTCAGCAACAATACGGATGATCTGAAAAATGCCCTGTCTGACGGCGGCACGACCGCCGGGGCCCTGATTGAGCGTGTGGAAGCTTTGACCGCGGCGCTTGATGCGGCGACGCACGGCATCGATGAAGCACTGCCGGAAGCCTATGCGCGTCTCGACGCACGCGCCGCCGAAAGCATGGAGGCCATTCGGGCGGCCACGCCGGTCGTTTCAGAACTCTCGGAAGCAGCAACCGGAGCATTGGAACGGCTTGCCCAGGCTGGCGCAGCCCTGACCGAGCAGAGAGAGGCCATGGCGGGCCTCACCGCGATGAGCGAGACTCAGCTGGCGGACGCACGCAAGACGGCCGAAGATTTGAGCGAATCCATCGCCAAGGCCACCGCTGATGCAGAGCAGCTGGCACAGGGCGCTGCACCACAACTCGCTGATGCGCTGCGTCAGATCAATGAAACTGCGGCCCAGGCAAGCGAGCAGGCGAAGGCTGCGCTGGCTGAAATCATCCCGCAATCAGCTGAATCTCTCGGTTCGATGAGCAAGCAGGCACTTGCAGAAGCTCTGACGGCCCAAGTTGAAGCACAGATGTCGGAAATCGCCCGGACGACGGAAAAGGCAGTTTCGGCAGCCCAAAAGGCCACCGAACGGCTCATGCGCCAGATGCTCACAATTTCCGAAACGAGCGCAGGGCTGGAAGCCAGAATCAGCGAAGCCAAGGAACAGATCGAACAAAGCGATCAGGCCAACTTTGCACGCCGGGTGGCGTTGCTGATTGAATCGCTCAATTCAACAGCGATCGATATCAACAAGATTCTCTCGAACGAAGTGACTGACACAGCCTGGGCTGCCTATCTGCGCGGCGATCGCGGTATTTTCACACGGCGCGCGGTAAGGCTGCTCAGCGCCGGGGAAGTGCGGGAGATCGCGCTGCATTATGAAAACGAGCCTGAGTTCCGCGAGCAAGTGAACCGGTATGTCCATGATTTCGAAGCAATGCTTCGCAACATCCTCGCCACGCGTGACGGAACCCCGCTGAGCGTGACGTTGCTCTCATCGGACACAGGCAAGCTTTATGTAGCACTGGCGCAGGCAATCGAACGCTTGCGCGTGTGATAGATAGGGTCTTCGGCAACCTCTGGGCGGTTGCTGAGGGGCTACCCCCGGAACGGTGCGAAATTGACCATGTCTGCGGTCACCCAACCTTTGACATAATTGGCATAGTAAAGGCCAAAGAGCAGAGTGGCCACAATCGTGGTGATGATGACAATGCGGCGGGGCTTGAAATTGGCAGGAGCACTTTCCGCCTGACCGGGCACTGTCTCTGCGCCCAGTTCGTCTGCCGTCTTGACGCCAAATGGCATCACCAGAAATGCCGACATGACCCAGAACAACACATAAATTGCCAGCGCAGATGTCCACTGCATCGCCTTTACCCCAATCGCATCAACATGATTTCGACGATAGGCTTTTTGCCCGTCCATTCGGTCGCGACGCGCCGCACACCAAGGCGAAGCGCCTCGCGCAAAGCGTCCTCATTGGCTGCCCCCTTCTCGATCACACGCTCCACTGCCTCTTCCGCGTCTTTCAGGAAATCATTACGGTCCTCTTCAACCGGGACGCCCTGAAGGCGAAACTCCGGATCGACTGCAAGCTTGCCCTGCGCGTCAAGGACCACTGCAACCGCGATGACCCCATGCAAGGCGATACGTCGCCGTTCGGTGATCGTTCCTCCATCGGCTGGCAGGATCACGTCGCCATCAAGGACCAGCCTGCCTGTCCGCTCATGGCCGAGAATCTTTGGTTCACCCGGAGCCAGGCGGACCACATCGCCATTTGACTGGACCAGTGCATTCGGGATGCCGCAGGCCAATCCGAACCGCGCCTGTTCCGCCATGTGGCGGCGCTCGCCATGGACGGGGACAAGCAATTCGGGCCGGATCCAGTCGTACATGATCTGAAGTTCAGGGCGGCCGGGATGGCCCGAGACGTGCACATGGGCCTGCTTTTCCGTGATCATGATCACATTCTTCCGAGCAAGCGCATTCTGGATGCGCCCGATGGCCGTTTCATTGCCGGGGATTTGCCGCGATGAGAAAATGACCGTGTCTCCTGCATCAAGTTTCAGCGGATGGCTGTCTCCTGCAATGCGCGCCAATGCTGCGCGTGCTTCTCCCTGCCCACCCGTTGCGACAATCATCAGTTCCCGCGGTGGCAAACGCATTGCCGCATCAAAGTCCATAATCTGCGGAAACTTTGGCAGCATGCCGTTCGCCTGCGCTGCCCGCACAATTCGGTCTAGCGAGCGGCCGGCAATACAGAGCTGGCGACCCGAAGCGACAGCGACCTGATGCAAGGTTTCCAGTCGTGCGGCATTGGACGCAAAGCTGGTAACGAGGACCCTGCCCTTTGCTGCCTTGACGCTCTCCATAAGGCCGTCGCGAACGCTGCCTTCGGTGCCGCTATATTCCGGATTGAAGGCATTGGTTGAATCGCAGACAAGAGCAAGAACGCCTTCGTCACCAATGCTGCGGATATCGTCCGCATTGATCGCCGTTCCGATGACCGGCTCGTCATCAAGCTTCCAGTCGCCTGTGTGGAAAACGCGACCATAGGGCGTGTCGATAACGACTGCATTCATATCCGGGATCGAATGCGCAAGCGTGACATAACGTAGACCGAACGGCCCAAGCTCAAAACTCCCGCCGTTGTCGATCACGCGAAGTTCAACCTGGTCGGTGAGCCCCTCTTCCGCAAGCTTGCCTGCAATCAGCGTTGCCGTGAACGGCGTTGCGTAGAGCGGAACGTCAAGATCTGCTGCGAGATAGGGAATGGCTCCGATATGGTCCTCATGTCCGTGCGTGAGCACGATTCCGAGCAGATCATCCCTTCGTGCCTCGATGAATTCAAGATCAGGCAAGACAAGATCACATCCTGCATAATCCGAACCGCCGAAGGTCAGCCCCAGATCGACCATGATCCATTTGCCTTGGCAGCCATAGAGATTGACGTTCATGCCAATCTCGTCCGACCCGCCAAGCGCGAGAAATAGGAGTTCGTTACCCGGGGTTGTCACTTGGGGAATTTCCAGTTCAATCTGAGCCCGCACGGTCGGGCACGGCGCCTATTGGGCGCGCGCGTGGAGCAGGGCAAGCCCTTTGAGGGTCAGGTCCGGCTCGATTACATCAAACAGATGGGCATGCTGCTGAAAAAGGCTTGCAAGGCCGCCTGTTGCAACGACAGTTACGGGCCGACCGATCTCTGCCTTCATGCGGGTCAACAGTCCTTCGATCATGGCGACGTAGCCCCAATAGATGCCGATCAGCATCTGGCCCTCGGTCGTGTTGCCGATCACGCTGTCATCGGTGGGCGCTTCTATGGCAATGCGCGGCAACTTTGCCGCAGCCGAAACAAGGGCATCGAGCGAAAGATTGAGACCTGGCGCAATGATACCGCCCTTGTAGGCGCCATTGGCGGCAATATGATCGAACGTGGTTGCCGTGCCGAAGCTGATCGTGATCAGATCCCCCGCGTGTCCGGCATGTGCAGCAATGGCATTGACGGCCCGGTCGGCTCCGACGGAGCTGGGCTGGGGCACATCGAGCGCGATTCCCCATTCAAATGGCGCGCGTCCCGCAACCTTCGCATCGACACCGAAATACTTGTCCGCCAGCAATTGAAGATTATGCAGCGCACGCGGCACCACGGTGGAAATGACAACATCCTCCACATCGCTGCGCTGGTAGCCTTCAAGTTCCAGCAGTTGCGTGAGCCAGACGGCATATTGATCGGCCGTGCGGCGAGCGTCCGTAGCCACCCGCCACCGCGTCTTGATCTCGAGCCCCTGGACCAGCGCGAATTTGACATTCGTATTGCCGACATCAATCGCGAGCAGCATCAGAAAAACCCTTCAGATCATGAAAACGTCGGCGGCGTGAATGACACGAACCGAACGATCCGCCAAGCGAAGTCGCAAAGCACCATCGGCTTCAAGCCCGTCGAAAGTTCCTTCAACAGAAGAGCCATCGCCCAAATTGGCCGTCAGCGCTGTACCAATGGCATGGCCGCCGCGCAGCCAGGCCTCGCGAACCGATTCCAGTCCCATTGTTCGCCATTGGGCAAGCCAATGAGCAAAGGCCGGGGCAAGGTCTTCGCAGAAGTAATGCGGGTCCGGCGCGTCAAGTCCGAGCGCCGCCAAACTTGTGACCGGTCGATCCAGCCCCACCGGATGAAACCCGAGATTGACCCCGATTCCTATGACAACCGCGTCATTTGACCGTTCGAGCAGAATTCCGGCGATCTTGGATCCGTTGGCGAGCAAGTCATTCGGCCATTTTATGACGATATCGCACAGAGTCGCGGCATAGGCTGTCAGAACTTCATGCAGGGCAACGGCGGCGACAAGTGCAAGCGTGGCAGCCGGCGGGTCTTGCGGCTGCAAACGGACAAGTGTGGTCGCATAGAGATTGCCGATCGGCGAATGCCAGGCCCGCGCCATGCGACCCCGCCCGCCACTCTGCGTATCTGCTCGAAGCCAAAGCCCTTCAGGTTCACCTGCCCTCGCCAGAACCAGCATGTCTGCATTGGTCGAAGTTGTCTCTTCAACCGTTCTGATCATGTTCGTCAGAACAAGGCCTTTGCAGCAGCAGATGACGCTGAGCCAAGCACAGGGATCAATCCATAGCCAAGCACGATGAAGGCTGCAGAGGCGGCAATGAGTCCCTTTTCAACCAACGACTCTCCCTTGGCATAGGGGGCCGCGGGTTCATCAAAGTACATCGTCTTGATGATCTTGAGATAATAGAAGGCGCCGATAACCGAAGCTGCAATCCCAATTGCAGCCAGTGGGAACAGGCCGGCCTTTACCGCCGCTTCAAAGACAAGGAACTTCGCCCAGAACCCGAAGAGCGGCGGAATTCCCGCCAGCGAGAACATGAAGACAGCGAACGCCGCAGCAAGCCCCTTGTTGGTCTGGGAAAGGCCGGACAGGCTGGCAATTGTCTCAACCGGTGCGCCCGATTGGTCCCGCATCTGCAGCACGCACAGGAAGCTGCCGAGCGTCATGACGACATAGATGGCCATATAGCTCATGATCGCCGCCACGCCGGCTTCGGTTCCAGCTGCCAACCCGACAAGGGCGAAACCGACATTGTTGATCGACGAATAGGCCAGCAGGCGCTTGATGTTGGTTTGCCCGATTGCCCCTGCGGCCCCAAGGACGATCGACGCCAAAGACATGAAGATGATGATCTGTTGCCAGTCATGGGTCGCCGTGCCCATTCCGGACACGCTCACGCGGACAAGCATCGCAATGGCTGCCACCTTGGGCGCGCTTGCGAAAAATGCTGTGACGGGGGTTGGAGCCCCTTCATACACATCGGGCGTCCACATGTGGAATGGCACGGCCGAGACCTTGAAAGCCATGCCGGAAAGCAGGAACACGATGCCGAACAATTCGCCGAGGCCCACACCATCGCCAAGAGCCTTGGCAACACCCGCATAGTCGGTCGTGCCGGCGAATCCGTAGAGTAGCGAAATGCCGTAAAGCAGGATGCCGGATGCCAACGCACCAAGAACGAAATACTTGAGCCCGGCTTCTGCCGAGCGGCTGTCCCGCCGCATGAAGCTTGCCAGGACATAGGCCGCCAGGCTTTGCAGTTCGAGACCGACGTAGAGCGTGAGCATATTGGTCGCGGAAACCATCATGCCCATGCCGACGGCCGAGAAGAGGATCAGCACCGGATATTCGGCGCGCAGACGATCTTCACGCTCAAACCAGCGCGGCGCGATCAGGATGGCGACTGCAGCCGCAAGATAAATGAGCACCTTGGCAAAGGCCCCAAACGCGTCGGCGCTATAGAGTCCGTTGAAGGCGGAGCCACCCGATCCCGCAACTCCTGTCAGAGAGACCGCCGCGATGGCGAGGAGCGCAATGGCAGCACCGCTGACAAGGCGCGTGGACTTGTCGCCAGCAAAGGCGGCAACAAGCATCAGCGCCGTGGCGCCGATCGAGAGGATCAACTCAGGCGCAGTGAGCAAAAGAGACGCGGTATCGAACATCAATGCGTCTCCCCATGCGCGACGGCTTTTGGCTTGCCCATCTGCAGCTGGGCATCGCCGGCGGGCGTCGCGTCCGCGATGCGTGCTAGCAGGGATCCGACATCGGCACGCATCGGCGCGATGAAGCTTTCCGGATAGATGCCCATCCACAGGGTCGCCGCAGCAATCGGAGCAAGCATCGCCCATTCGCGAGCGTTCAGGTCTGGCATGGCCGCAGCATCGGCATTCTTGCTTTCCCCAAAGGCGACACGCCGATAAAGCCAGAGCATATAGGCCGCGCCAAGAATGATGCCGGTTGTCGCGACCGCAGCGACCCAGCTGTTTGCATTATAGGCACCCACCAGCGCCAGGAATTCGCCAACAAAGTTTGCAGTGCCGGGCAGGCCGACACTCGCCATTGTGAAGAACATGAAGAACAGCGCGTAATAGGGCATGTTGTTGGACAGCCCGCCGTAGCGATCGATTTCCCGCGTATGGAGCCGATCATAGATCACGCCCACGCACAGGAAGAGCGCAGCCGAAACCAGCCCGTGCGCCAGCATGACAATGAGGCCGCCTTCAATGCCCTGACGGTTGAAGGTGAACAGGCCGATTGTGACGAAGCCCATGTGCGCGACCGACGAATAGGCAATCAGCTTCTTCATGTCCTGCTGCACAAGCGCGACAAGCGATGTGTAGACGATTGCGATCATTGAAAGACCGAAGACGACCCAGACCAGCGCAGCAGATGCATCCGGGAACATCGGCAAGGAGAAACGGACAAAGCCGTAACCGCCCATTTTCAGAAGGACGCCCGCCAGGATGACGGATCCCGCCGTCGGCGCCTGAACGTGCGCGTCCGGCAACCAGGTATGGACCGGCCACATCGGCATCTTGACCGCAAAGCTCGCGAAGAAGGCCAGCCAGAGCCAATTCTGCACCGCCGGATCAAAGTTGAACTGCATCAGCGTCGGGATGTCGGTCGTGCCGGCTGTTGCCACCATATACATCATCGCGACCAGCATCAGGACTGACCCGAGCAGTGTATAAAGAAAGAATTTGTAGCTCGCCTTGATCCGTTCGACACCGCCCCAGATGCCGATGATCAGGTACATCGGGATCAGGCCAGCTTCGAAGAAGATGTAAAAGAGGAAAAGGTCTTGCGCCGCGAAGACGCCGATCATGAACGATTCCATCATCAGGAACGCGGCCATATATTCCGGCACGCGCTTCTCGATCGCATCCCAGCTTGCCAGAACACAGATCGGCATCAGGAAGACCGAAAGCATGATCAGCATCAGCGCGATGCCATCTATGCCCAAAGCCCAGGCGAACCGCCCGAAAACTGGCGCACTTTCGACAAACTGCCACTGCGGGCCGCCAATTTCGTAGCTCGCCCAGAGCAGGATACCGAGGACGAACAGAAGGGCGGTGGTCGCCAACGCCATCCACCGGGCGCCCTGATCCGACAGGAAAAGACAGATCGCGGCAGCAGCAATCGGCAGCAGGATCATCAGGGACAGAATGGGAAAGCCGCTCATTGCACGATCATCCAGGTCGCGAGGCCGACAAGGCCAAGCAGCATCACAAAGGCGTAGGAATAAAGATAACCGGACTGGAATCGCGCTGCGAGCTTGCTGCCCTGCTGAACCAGTTCGGCTGCTCCGTGTGGCCCGAACCGATCAATCGTCCCGATATCGCCCCGCTGCCAGAATTGGCGACCGATCCAGAGCGCCGGACGAACAAAGAGCAGGTCATACAGTTCGTCCCAATACCATTTGTTGAGCAGGAACTGATAAACGCCGCTGAATGTGGCCGTGAAGCGCGCGGGAATGGTCGTGTCCCTGATGTAAGCCATCCAGGCAATGCCGAAACCGGCAAGCATCACGGCAGTTGCCGAATACTTCACCCAGATCGGCACTTCATGCATGGCGTGCATCAGATGTTCATTGAAGGCGAGACTGCCCTTCCAGAATCCGCCACCGGTTTCGGCGCCGATAAACCATTCGTGGAAATACCAGCCTGCAAAGATGGCCCCAATCGCAAGGAGTGCCAACGGCACGAGCATCGTCGCCGGACTTTCATGCGGATGATACCCCGCCGTACCATCGTCATGCGCATGATGATGATCGTCATGGGCGTGGCCATGATCATGCCCGTGTGCTGCGTGCTGAATATGTTCGGACCCTGACCAGCGTGGTTTGCCATAGAAGGTCAGGAAGATCAGCCGCCAGGAATAGAAGCTCGTCAGGAGCGCCGAGAACACGGCAACTGCAAAGGCTACGCCGCCGGCTTCTGTGCCGCTCGCAAAGGCAGCCTCGATAATTGCATCCTTCGAGTAAAAGCCGGCGAACCCGAACACCCCTGCAATACCGACACCGGTGATCGCGAGTGTGCCGGCCATCATCGCGTAGAAGGTCAGCGGGATCTGTTTCCGCAAGGCCCCGTAATAGCGCATGTCCTGCTCATGATGCATGGCGTGGATGACTGAACCCGCACCAAGGAACAGCAGCGCCTTGAAGAAGGCGTGCGTGAAAAGATGGAACATGGCCGCGCCATAGGCCCCCACGCCCGCCGCAAAGAACATGTAGCCAAGCTGCGAGCAGGTCGAATAGGCGATCACGCGCTTGATGTCCGTCTGCGTCGTCCCGACCGTGGCCGCGAACAGGGCCGTTGCCGCGCCAACATAGGTCACGACCGTTGTCGCTGTGTGGCTCTGTTCGAACAGGGGCGAAAGGCGGCAAACCATGAAGACGCCTGCCGTCACCATGGTCGCGGCATGGATCAGCGCAGACACGGGCGTCGGCCCTTCCATTGCGTCCGGCAGCCAGGTGTGAAGCCCCAATTGGGCGGATTTGCCGCACGCGCCGATGAACAGCAGGATGCAGAGCAAGGTCAATGTGTCGACCCGGTGGCCAAGGAAGCCGATCGTGCTTCCGGCATAGCCCGGAGCCGCTTCCAATATGGCCGGGATCGAGACTGTCCCGAAGACCAGAAACACGCCGAAAATGCCGAGCGAAAAACCGAAATCGCCAACGCGATTGACGACAAATGCCTTGATCGCCGCGGCGTTAGCGCTGGGCTTGTGATACCAGAAACCGATCAGCAGATAGGAGGCAAGGCCCACCCCTTCCCAGCCGAAGAACATCTGGACAAGGCTGTCTGCCGTGACCAGCATCAGCATCGCGAAGGTGAACAGAGAGAGATAGGCAAAGAAGCGCGGCTGGCTCGGATCCTCCTCCATATAGCCCCAGCTATAGAGGTGAACGAGGCTCGATACGCTTGTCACCACAACGAGCATGACCGCCGTCAGGGCATCGACCCGCAAGGCCCATTGGACGTCCAGTGAGCCCGACCGGATGAAATCGAGCACCGGCACAACATGCGCCTCGGCGCTGCCGGCCAGGAAAGAAACAAAGATAGGCCAACTCAGCGCGCAGGAAATGAACAATGCGCCAGTCGTCACCAGCTTGGCGGCAAAATTGCCAAGCATCCGATTGCCAAGGCCCGCCACGATCGCAGCAAGCAGCGGCAAGAAAACGATGAGCTTGATGGTCTCCATGGCTACCGGCTCACCCCTTCATCCGGTTGATATCGTCGACCGCGATCGTCCCGCGACCCCGGAAGTAGATGACGAGGATTGCTAGGCCGATGGCCGCTTCGCCGGCTGCAACCGTCAGTACGAACATCGCGAAAACCTGCCCTACCAGGTCGCCGAGATAGGCACTGAAGGCAACGAGATTGAGGTTCACCGCGAGCAGGATAAGTTCAATGGCCATCAGGATGATGATCACATTCTTCCGGTTGACGAAGATGCCCAGCACACCCATCACGAACAGGATCGCACTGACCACGAGATAATGCTCGATGCCGATCATAGCTCCACTCCCTGCCCGACTGGCGGGTTCGTGTTGCGGACTGCGTCCTGCGGACGGCGGCGAACCTGCTGCGAGATGTTCTGTGGCCGGGTGTCGCGGCGTTCGCGATGCGTCAGAACGATCGCACCGATCATGGCCACAAGCAGGACAAGACCTGCGGCTTCAAAGACGTAGAGATAACGCGAGTAGATGAGCGCACCCATCGCTTCGATATTCGGCATATCCGCAGGCGCTGGCGCGGCACGTTGCGCCAGCTGGATGGCACCGGCGCTCCAGGCGCCCTCTGCTATGATCATTTCGCCAACCAGCACCAAAGCGATCAGCGCGCCAAACAGGCCGTATCGCGTGAGGCCACTGCGCAATTCCGCGAAGTCGATATCGAGCATCATCACCACGAACAGGAACAGCACGGCGACCGCCCCGACGTAAACAATGACGAGAAGCATCGCGATGAATTCCGCACCGACAAGAACCATCAGCCCCGCTGCGTTGAAAAACGCAAGGATGAGCCAAAGGACGCTATGCACCGGATTCCGAGAAAGAATGACCAATGCCCCGGACAGGATCACGAGCGAGGCGAAGAGGTAGAAAGCAAAGACCTGGATCATGCCACGCCCTTCCTTCGTGCCTTCGTGTCTTCGTGTGAGATTGAATATTCCTCACACGAAGACACGAAGACGCGAAGATCTAAAGAACAAGAAGTTGCCGGTTGATTCACGCGCCGCCCCCTATCGATACGGTGCATCGGCGGCAAGGTTCGCGGCAATTGCGCGTTCCCATTTATCGCCATTTTCAAGGAGCTTCGCCTTGTCGTAAAGCAGCTCCTCGCGGGTTTCAGTCGCATATTCGAAGTTCGGCCCCTCGACGATCGCATCGACCGGGCACGCTTCCTGGCAGAGGCCACAATAGATGCACTTGGTCATGTCGATGTCGTAGCGGGTTGTGCGCCGCGAACCATCATCGCGCGGCTCGGCTTCGATCGTGATAGCCTGTGCCGGGCAAACCGCCTCGCACAGCTTGCAGGCAATGCAGCGTTCTTCGCCATTGGGATAGCGGCGCAGGGCGTGCTCCCCCCGGAACCGCGGCGAGAGCGGGTTCTTTTCATAGGGGTAGTTTATCGTCGCCTTGGGCTTGAAGAAGTACTTCAAGGTCAGGGCGTGCGCCTTCACAAACTCCCAGAGGGTGAAAGTTTTGATGAGGTGAACAACATAACTCATGCGGAATACCTCGTGAGCATCAGGTAGCCGCTCACCAGGAACACCCAGAGGAGCGAAATCGGCAGGAAGACTTTCCAGCCAAGCCGCATCAACTGGTCATAGCGGAAGCGCGGCACGGTCGCCTTGATCCAGGAGAAGATGAAGAAGAAGACGAGGATCTTGCCGAAGAACCACAGGATGCCCGGGACAGCATAGAGCGGTGCCCAATCGACCGGCGGCAGCCAGCCTCCCCAGAAGAGGATCGCGTTCAAGGCACACATCAGAATGACGTTGGCATATTCCCCGAGCCAGAAGAGCGCAAAGCTCATCGAGCTGTATTCGGTCTGATACCCGGCGACGAGTTCGCTTTCCGCCTCGGTCAGGTCGAACGGCGCGCGCGCAGTTTCGGCAAGCGCCGAAATCAGGAACACAATTGCCATCGGGAAGAGCAATGGATTGAAGCCGAAGCCATTGAGGAACGGCAGGATGCCGGCCCCCTGCTGCGCTTCGACGATCTTGGACAGGTTGAAAGAATCTGCCCAGAGCACGACCGAGATCAGCACGAAACCGATCGAGACTTCATAGGACACCATCTGCGCTGCAGCACGCAAGGCACTGTAAAACGGGTATTTCGAGTTGGAGGCCCAGCCCGAAATGATCACGCCGTAAACGCCAAGGCTTGAGGCCGCGAGGATATAGAGCAGGCCCACGTTGATATCGGCCAGCACCATTTTCGGCCCGAACGGGATCACCGCCCAGACGATCTGCGCGACCGTGAAGGTGATGATCGGCGCCATCAGGAAGAGCCCGCGATTGGCTGCGGACGGAATGATCGTTTCCTGCAGGAAGACCTTGATACCGTCCGCAAAGCTCTGCAGGATCCCGAGCGGTCCGACCACGTTCGGACCCCGACGAAGCGCCATCGCCGCCCAGATCTTGCGATCGGCGTAGATGATCAGCGCGACCGCAAGCATCAGCGGAAACGCAATCAGCAGGACGAGCGTCAGAGTGCTGAGAAACCAGCCAAGGTCAAATCCCGCCCAGGACTGGAACCATTCAGTATAGGTCATTCCGCTGCCTCCAGCCACTCGATCCCGTGGATGAGTTCGTTGGAGCAGCGTTCCATTGTCGGCGATGCGCGGCAGATGGCATTGGTCAGGTAGAAATCCTTGATCGGATAATCGGCAATATCGTCCACCGGCTTGTCGGGTAGAGCTGGCGGGTTCCAGTCGTAACCAGCCAGTCCTTCAAGACCGAGCGCTGGCACGGCCTTGGCCATTGCCGCACGGAGTTGATCGAGACTGTCGAACGGCAGGGTTGCATCAACAACGTCCGAAAGCGCGCGGAAGATCGCCCAGTCCTCGCGGGCATCGCCCGGCGGGAAGACCGCACGCTGACCGCGCTGCACGCGGCCCTCATTGTTGACATAGGTGCCGGATTTCTCGGTATAGGCGGCACCCGGCAGGATGACGTCCGCCGCATGTGCGCCAGCATCGCCATGATGACCGACATAGACTTTGAACGTATCGCCAAAGAGATCGTAATTCACTTCGTCCGCGCCAAGGAAGAAGGCCAGCTTCGGCTTCTTGGCCGCCAGCGCCTTGATGCCGCCCTTATAGGCATAGCCGAGCATTAACCCGCCCATCCGCGCAGCCGCGAAATGGGTGACGTTGAACCCGTTCCAGTCTTTACGGATCAGCTTGTACTTGGCAGCAAGCGCCAGTGCCGCGCCGTGTGCGCCCTCATAGCGAAGCGCGCCGCCTCCAAGGATCAGGGCCGGACGTTCGGCAGCCTTGAGTGCATCCGCGACATGCTTTGGCAGCTTGCCGAGCAGCTTGAGCGAGGTGCCAAGCCATTCGGCCTTGTAGGTCAGGTCCGTTTCGGGACCGACGGCGAAGACCTTGGCCTGCCGCTTGCGGATCGCCTTCTGGACGCGCGTGTTGATCAGCGGCGCTTCATGGCGAAGGTCACTGCCGACCAGCAGGATCACATCGGCGGTCTCGAGATTGGCAATGCCGGTATTGAACGCCACCGCCGCCAGCGACGAGACGTCATAGGCCAGTCCGGTCTGCCGCCCCTCGAGCATAGAACCGCCAAGCTTCTTGACGAGTTCGCGCGCCGCAAACATGGTTTCGCAATCGACCTGGTCACCGGCAATCGCTGCAATCGACTTGCCAGCGTCCTTCAGGCCCTTGCCAACGGCCTTCAGCGCCTCTTCCCAGCTTGCCTCGACCAGCTTGCCGCCCCTGCGGACAAAGGGCCTGTCGAGCCTGCGGTGCATCAAGCCGTCAACCGCGTGGCGCGTCTTGTCGTGCGCCCATTCTTCGTTGACATCCTCATTGATCCGCGGAAGCGCGCGCAGCACTTGCCGTCCGCGGCTATCGAGGCGGATGTTGGTGCCGACAGCGTCCATCACGTCGATCGACGGCGTCTTCTTCAATTCCCAGGGCCGTGCTTCGAAAGCGTATGGCTTGGACGTCAATGCACCGACCGGGCAGAGATCGACGACATTGCCCGAAAGTTCGCTCGTCACCGCGCGTTCGAGGTAGGAGGTGATCTGCATATTCTCGCCGCGGCCGATCGCGCCGATTTCCTCGATCCCGGCCACTTCTTCCGCAAAGCGGATGCAGCGCGTGCACTGGATGCAGCGGGTCATCACCGTCTTGACGATCGGGCCCATGTATTTCTCGGTCACGGCGCGCTTGTTCTCGTCATAACGAGAGGCACCGCGGCCATAAGCGACCGACTGGTCCTGCAGGTCACACTCACCGCCCTGATCGCAGATCGGGCAATCGAGCGGGTGATTGATCAGGAGGAATTCCATGACGCCTTCGCGCGCCTTGCGGACCATCGGGCTGTCGGTGCGGATCACCTGCCCCTCAGCCGCGGGGAGCGCACACGACGCCTGCGGCTTGGGCGGCCCCGGTGCAACCTCGACAAGGCACATCCGACAATTGCCCGCAATGGACAGCCGTTCGTGATAGCAGAAGCGCGGAATTTCCTTCCCCGCCAACTCGCACGCCTGAAGGACAGTCGCGCCCTGAGGGACTTCGAGTTCGATGCCGTCTACGGTGACTTTAGGCATACTGGAATACCCCGATCATTTCGTCACCACCGCATTACTCGCTTCGGCCACTGCGCGGTGATAGAGCGCCTCTGCGAGTGCCGCGCGCAACGATTGCCGGTTGGCGTTCAGCGTGGCACCCACCGTAAGGCAAGGCCCGAGCCACGATGACAAGTCTGAAATAGCTCGCCTTTCGTCAGGCGTTTCCGCAATAGTCGCCAACAGTGCACGCACGCCTGCGGGATAGGTGTCGGCCACGCAGGCAGCCATTTCATCGACCGCAATGGGCCGGCCCGTTACCGCAAACCACGCTCTTTCATATCGCGGCTGGCGTTGAAGCGGCGAGAATTGCAGTGACTTGAATTCGAGGCGCAAAGCTGCCTCTGCCAACATTCCTCGATAAATCTCGTCGGGCAAATATATGCGCTGAGAATCTGCATAGTCGTTCGCGAGCAGAAGGTTGATGCAAGTTCCCTCGACGCGGGTCTTTGCGAACAAGCGCTTGGCCTCTGCAGCATCCACCGAATCAAGCGCTGCACGAACGGCAGTCGGTCGCTTCAAAAAAGTACATCCTGAGACTTGGTGTCCCGCTTGAACCGAAGACTTAGGATCATGCTGAATGGCCGTGTCGCTTCGATTGCCCAAGCGAGATCCAATTGGTGGCTCGTCCCCGGCAAATGCCTGAGTGCCAAACAAACTGGCAAAGACAATCATGAAGTGGAAAGCATGAGCCCTCATTCCGCCGCCTCCAGCATTCCGCCATGTTCCGCAATCCGCCGCTCCAGCTCTGGCCGGAAATGGCGGATCAGGCCCTGGATCGGCCAGGCCGCGGCGTCGCCCAGTGCGCAGATGGTGTGGCCTTCGACCTGCTTCGTCACATCAAAGAGCATGTCGATTTCCGACACATCGGCATTGCCTTCGCGCAGCCGTTCCATCACGCGCCACATCCAGCCGGTGCCTTCGCGGCAAGGTGTACACTGGCCGCAGCTTTCGTGTTTGTAGAAATAGCTGAGCCGCGCAATGGCCCGGACGATGTCGGTGGACTTGTCCATCACGATCACCGCAGCCGTGCCAAGACCGGAGCCGAGCGCTTTCAGCCCGTCAAAATCCATCGGGGCGTCCCAGATCTGGTCGGCGGGGACAAGCGGCACTGACGAGCCGCCGGGGATCACGGCCAGAAGATTGTCCCGCCCGCCACGAATGCCGCCGCAATGCTTTTCGATCAGCTCGCAGAACGGGATACTCATGGCCTCTTCAACGACGCAGGGCTTGTTCACATGGCCCGAGATCTGGAACAGCTTGGTGCCGGCATTGCCCGGATTGCCGAAGCTCTTGAACCAGTCCGGCCCGCGCCGCAGGATCGTCGGCGCGACAGCAATGCTTTCGACATTGTTGACCGTCGTCGGGCAGCCATAGAGACCCGCCCCGGCAGGAAACGGCGGCTTCAGGCGCGGCTGGCCCTTCTTGCCTTCAAGGCTTTCGAGCATGGCGGTTTCCTCGCCGCAGATATAGGCCCCCGCGCCCCGGTGGACGAACACGTCGAAATCATAACCGGACTTGCAGGCATTCTTGCCGATAAGGCCCGCAGCATAGGCTTCGGCCACCGCAGCTTCGAGCACCTTGGCCTCGAAGATGAATTCGCCGCGAATGTAGATGTAAGCTGCCCGCGCGCGCATCGCAAAGCCCGCGACCAGCGCGCCTTCGATCAGCTTGTGCGGATCGTGGCGGATGATCTCGCGATCCTTGCAGCTTCCGGGCTCGGATTCGTCTGCGTTGATGACGAGGAAATTGGGCCGGTTCTCGGTCGGCGCCTTGGGCATGAAGCTCCACTTCATCCCCGTCGGGAAGCCGGCTCCACCGCGCCCGCGCAGGCCGGATGCCTTGATGCGCTCGATGATCTCGTCCGCGCCTATATCGAGCAGCTTCTTCGTCTTGTCCCAATCGCCACGCTTCTTCGCCGCGGCAAGGCCGGGCGACTGGAAGCCATAGAGGTTGGTGAAGATGCGATCCTTGTCAGCGAGCATGGCGCACCCCATCCGTCGCCCCTGCGCAGGCAGGGGCCTGTTTGACGCATTGGCGGTCGATTTTCCCAAGGGCCCCTGCCTGCGCAGGGGCGACGACGAATGAGCCGATCACGACACCATCTCCTTCAGCGTCGTCGGCCCGCCTTCAGGGCAGCTTGTCTGGCGGTCGATCTGCGGTCCGATCTTCACAGGCTTGTCAGTTGCCAGAGCTTCAAGGATCGCGGACATGCTGTCATAGGTCAGGTCTTCGAAATTGTCGTCGTTGATCTGGACCATCGGTGCATTGGCACAGGCGCCGAGGCATTCGACTTCGGTCAGCGTGAACAGGCCATCCGGCGTCGTTCCGCCCTTCACCAGCCCGCGGTTCTTGCAGGCGGCAAGCACATCGTCCGAGCCGCGGAGCATGCATGGCGTCGTGCCACAGACCTGCACATGGAAGCGGCCGACCGGCGCGAGGTTGTACATGGTGTAGAAGGTCGCGACCTCATAGGCGCGCATATAGGGCATACCGAGTTGTGCGGCGACATATTCGATCACCGGCACGGGCAGCCAGCCCTGTGTCTTTGTCTCTTCCCCCACCTGCCGCTGGGCAAGATCGAGCAACGCCATGACCGCAGACGCCTGCCGCCCAGCCGGATAGCGGGCAATATACATGGCCGCCGTCTTGGAGTTTTCCGGCGTCCAGGCGAAATCGCCCCACTTGGCGCGGGTTTCGGCTTCGTCGGGAATGTGCGGTGCGTCTGCCATTACCGGTCACACTCCCCGAAAACGATGTCCATCGCGCCGAGAATGGCCGTTGTGTCGGCGAGCATGTGCCCCCGGCTCATCATGTCCATGGCCTGCAAGTGCGAGAAGGCTGTTGGCCTGATCTTGCAGCGATACGGCTTGTTCGTGCCGTCCGAGACGAGATAGACGCCGAATTCCCCCTTGGGGCTTTCAGTCGCGACATAGACGCTGCCGGCCGGGACCTTGAAGCCTTCGGTGTAGAGCTTGAAGTGGTGGATCAGCGCTTCCATCGACTGCTTCATCTCCGCGCGCTTGGGCGGGGAAACCTTGCGATCGTCGCTGGCGATCGGGCCTTCGGGCATGTCCTTCAGGCACTGCTTCATAATGCGGGCAGACTGACGGACTTCCTCGACACGGACCATGAACCGATCATAGCAATCGCCGCGGGTGCCGACCGGAATGTCGAATTCCATCCGGTCATACACGTCATAGGGCTGCGAACGACGGATATCCCAGGGGATACCTGCGGCACGGATCATCGGGCCGGAAAAACCCCATTTGAGGGCGTCTTCCTTCGAGACCGTCGCAATATCGACATTGCGCTGCTTGAAGATACGATTGTCCGCCACAAGGCTGATTGCATCCTCGAACAGTTGCGGCACGCGTGTGTCGAGCCAGTCGGCAATGTCGGTCAACAGCTTCAGCGGAACGTCCTGATGCACCCCACCGGGACGGAACCAGGCCGCATGCATGCGCGCGCCCGAGGCGCGTTCGAAGAAGTTGAGGCAATCCTCGCGCAATTCGAACATCCACAGGTTTGGCGTCATGGCACCAACGTCCATCACGTGCGACCCGAGGTTGAGCATGTGATTGCAGATGCGGCTGAGTTCGGCAAAGAGCACCCGCAGATATTGCGCGCGGAGCGGCACTTCAAGATCGAGCAGCTTCTCGACCGCGAGGACATAGCTGTGCTCCATGCAGAGCGGCGAGCAATAGTCGAGCCGATCGAAATAGGGCAGCGCCTGAAGATAGGTCTTGTATTCGATCAGCTTTTCAGTGCCGCGATGAAGCAGCCCAACATGCGGGTCGAGCCGCTCCACGATCTCGCCATCCAGTTCCATGACCAGCCGCAGCACGCCGTGCGCCGCAGGATGCTGGGGGCCGAAGTTGATCGTGTAATTGTGGATCTGTTCGTCGCCGGTCGTCGGGGCGACATCCTGCACGAGGCTCATTTCGCGTCCCCCTTCTCATCGCCGGGAAGGATATAGTCGGCGCCTTCCCAGGGGCTCATGAAATCAAAGTTGCGGAAATCCTGAGCCAGCTGGACAGGCTCATACATCACACGCTTGTGTTCTTCGGAATAGCGGAGTTCGACATAGCCGGTCAGCGGGAAATCCTTGCGCTGCGGATGGCCGGTAAAGCCATAATCGGTCAGGATGCGCCGCAGATCGGTATTGCCCTCGAACAGGACGCCATACATGTCGAACACTTCACGCTCGAGCCAGCCTGCAACCGGCCAGATGCCCGTCACCGAGGGAACCGGCTGGTCCTCGTTCGTCCAGACATGGACGCGAATGCGGTGGTTCTTCGTGACGCTGAGCAGACAATAGACCACTTCGAAGCGCGGTTCATGATCGGGCCAGTCCACGCCGGCGATTTCCATCAGCTGCTGATAGTCGAGCGTGTCACGCAGCTGCATCATGCAGCCGAGGAGTTCTTCGCGCCGCACGGTCAGCGCGATTTCGCCATTCGCTTCGACAGCATCAAGCAAATCGACGCCAAGCGCCTCGCGCGCTGCATCGACGACGCCGTCATTAGAGGCATAGCGGGGGGCAGAATGGCTCACCGTTCGATCGTCCCCACGCGACGGATCTTCCGCTGCAACTGCATGATGCCATAGAGCAGAGCTTCGGCTGTCGGCGGGCAGCCTGGCACGTAGATATCCACCGGCACGATACGGTCACAACCGCGCACGACACTGTAGCTGTAGTGGT
Organism: Sphingomonadaceae bacterium; assembly: GCA_046348625.1. Classification (GTDB taxonomy): domain Bacteria; phylum Pseudomonadota; class Alphaproteobacteria; order Sphingomonadales; family Sphingomonadaceae; genus Aquisediminimonas. The sequence goes on along the minus strand of JAXMDX010000006.1, from coordinate 126,635 downwards.
AATAGCCGCCGCCATTGGCGCAACTGCCCATCGAGATCACATATTTGGGATCGGACATCTGGTCGTAGACACGCCGCAGCGCAGGCGCCATCTTGTTGCACAATGTGCCAGCGACGATCATCACGTCCGACTGCCGCGGTGAGGCCCGCGGAGCCGCGCCAAAGCGTTCGAGATCATAGCGCGGCATGTTCACATGGATCATTTCGACCGCACAGCAGGCCAGGCCGAACGTCATCCACCACAGCGACCCTGTGCGTGCCCATTGGAACAGCTCTTCAGTGCCGACGACCAGAAATCCTTTGTTGGACAGCTCGTCGTTCAAGCCGTTGAAGAAGCTCGCCTCGGGCAAAGTGCCCGGAGGGGGTGCTGCGAGTTCTACTCCCATTCGAGCGCTCCCTTCTTCCACGCGTAGACAAGGCCAAGTACCAGTTCGGCGAGGAAAATCATCATCGCGGCCCAACCTGCCCAGCCAATGTGCTTGAGGCTGACGGCCCAGGGGAAGAGGAACGCAGCCTCGAGGTCGAAAATGATGAAGAGGATTGCGACAAGGTAGAATCGCACGTCAAACTGCGCGCGACTGCCTTCAAACGCCGGAAATCCGCATTCATATTCCGCCAGCTTTTCGGGCGTCGGATTATGGGCACCCGTCAGGCGCGCCACAATCATCGGAAGGAAAACAAAGGCTGAAGACAGGATCAGTGCAACAGCCAGGAACAACAGGATCGGCAAATATCCGGCAGCGACCGAAGACATGGCTATTGGCTTCCCTATTTCCGGGCCGAACGGTCCAGATTCGTGGCGGCTTTAGGCGAGGCGGAAGCTGTTCGCAAGCGCGAGAAATGCAATTTGACGGGGTGATTGCTGTGAAATTGCAACGCGCAGAAGATGTGGATTCCTTACAAGACAGAATCCCGCTAGCATCGCTAGGGCATGAACCGAACAGTGCGGACTTTACCGCCAGGAGAACGGAGGAAAGATCATGAAAAGGATTGCTGTTTTGGTCGCGGCGCTGCTGGGTATGTCCGGCACAGCGCACGCCCAGATGGTTCGCGCCCAGGACCCGTCTTCGGTCGTGAGCGCGCTCCAGGGTGCCGGCTACAAGGCGGAATTGACCAAGGATGACAGCGGCGATCCCCTGATCCGCAGCACGTCTTCCGGATCCAATTTTGCGATCTTCTTTTTCGGCTGCACCAAGAATGTCGACTGCCGCACGATCCAGTTCTTTGCTGGCTATGATCGGGACAAGTCGCCGTCGCTCAGTCAGATGAACGATTGGAACAGCAGGAAGCGATTTGGCCGGGCTTATATCTCGGACAAGGGCGCGGCTCGGATCGAAATGGACGTCGATCTAGATGACGGAGGGATCAGCACCAAACTTTTCGAGGACAATCTTGAATTCTGGGTCCTGCTGATGGCGCAGTTCGAAAAGCATATTGACAGTTAAGGTCGCCAATTCCGGCGGAATTGTCAGCGAGGCATCGGCAAGGCCGGCAAGTCGAGTGTGCGGATACGCGTCTCGCGTGGCCGACCTTGCGATGTTCCCGCTGCAGTGAACCGGTCCCATTGGGCATCGGCCACGTAAACGAGCTTGCGGTCAGCGATCGTGCCAAGGGTCGAATCCCCGGGCCCCGGCGGAGTCTCAAGCAATTCTTCGGACGGCGATCCATTTGGATCAAAGGACAGGCGGACCACCTTTCGACCATCGCCATTGATAATGGCAATAAGCGTCTCACCATAACGTATCAGCCCGTCGATGCCTTTTTGCTGAGATACCGCCACAACGACCTTCGGTTTCTTGAGATCGATCTTGAACAAGCCGCGGGCGTAATCGGCAACAAAGAGGAAGCGCCCATCGCGCGATACGGCCATGCCCTGCGCACTGCGAAACGTGCCTGCAGGCACCAGTAATTCAAGCTGGGTGCAATCCGGCTTGCAGACAAAGACACCGCCGGCGGTTCCATCGCTGACATAGACCGAGCCGTCTGGCGCAACCGCCACATCACCCGGTTGTGCCACAGTATCCCCCGCGGGAACGGGTGCCAGCCCTACTGCCTCAAAACCCAATGCCGAAACCCCGATCAGGCCGCGAAAGCCGTCCTTGCGGCGCGTCGGCCCCGCTACGCCACTCGCCATCCACAAGATGCCACGCCGTTGATCGACAGCCATGCCGAAGAGACCGGCTGTTGGCACGGGCAGGACTGCTCTTCGCCAATGATCGCCTTCTCGGACGAGGAGCGCGCCATCTTCGACACTGCCCGCAAACAATTGCCGGCTTCGCGCATCCCAGGCGACGCCTTCGACCAGCCCGAATTCGGCGGGAACTGACAAGTCCGGAACATCGGCAGCCACAAGAGCAAGCAGCGCGAGCGCCGCGATGAGCCTCACCGGAGCGCGCCAGCCACCAGCTTGTGGAGCTTTGAGTGCATGGCATCGTTCCCGGCAAGGAATTCGCTGCGTTCCATTGCCTTGTCTCCGCCCCGGAAGTCCGTCACAAAACCACCAGCTTCCCGGACGAGCAGCATACCGGCGGCCACGTCCCAAGGCTGGAGGTCTGCTTCCCAATAGCCGTCGAACCGACCGGCCGCGACCCACGCAAAATCGAGGGAGGCTGCCCCATAACGCCGGATGCCCGCCACTTGCGGTGCCACCGCTCCCAAAATGCGAGACCAACGGGCGAAATCGCCCTGACCATGAAAGGGAATTCCCGTCGCGATCAGTGCTTCGGTCAGATCCCGGCGCGCAGAAACGCGCAACCTCTGGTCCTGCAGCCAGGCCCCCCTGCCCTTTTCCGCCCAAAAACTCTCGTCTGTCAGCGGCTGATAGACCAGCCCCGAAGTGATTTCGCGCTTTCCATTGGCAAGGGGTTCTTCGACGGCAATCGAGATCGCAAAATGCGGAAGGCCGTGAAGAAAATTCGATGTCCCGTCGAGCGGATCAATGATCCAGCGCGGCTTGTTCGGATCGCCGGGAATCTCTCCGGCTTCCTCGAGCAGGAACCCCCAATCCGGCCGAGCATGGAGCAACTCGTCGTAAAGAGTGCGTTCGGCGCGCTGATCGGCCTTCGAAACGAAGTCGGCTGGCCCCTTGCGGCTGACCTGGAGATGCTGGACCTCGCTGAAGTCGCGGCGAAGTTTCGCGCCTGCCTTGCGAGCGGCACGATCCATCACGGTCAACAGGCCCGAATGCGAAACCATCTGGCTATTCCGCCCGTCTTACATAGGCCTGTTCATAGACATCGACGACAATTCTTGTGCCGGCAGTAATGTGCGGCGGCACCATCACGCGGACGCCATTGTCAAGAATGGCAGGCTTGTAGGATGAAGACGCAGTCTGCCCCTTCACCACCGCATCAGCCTCAATGATAGTCGCTTCGATGGTATCCGGAAGCTGCACCGAGATCGGCCGGTCCTCCCAAAGCTCCATCACGACATCCATGCCGTCCTGAAGGAATGCTGCGGCGTCGCCCAATATGCCTGAATCGAGCGAGACCTGCTCATAGGTTTCCTTGTCCATGAACGTCAGCGTATCGCCTTCAGCAAACAGGAACTGGAAATCCTTTGTGTCGAGACGGACCTTTTCGAGAGTCTCTGCCGAACGGAAGCGAACATTGTTTTTCCGGCCGTCGATCAGGTTCTTCATTTCGACCTGCATATAGGCGCCACCCTTGCCGGGTTGCGTGTGCTGGATTTTCACCGCGCGCCACAGCCCGCCTTCATATTCGAGGATGTTACCGGGACGAATCTCGACCGCGTTGATTTTCATGTTTCACCTGATGGTATTGAAAGAGCCGGGCGCGCCCTTAGCCGTTGCACGCAATTGGGGCAAGCGGAGGGATTTGATCAGAAGACGACAGAGGCCACCATTCGCACAAAAATGCCAGAGCACAGCGCAGGTAATACCCGATTGCCGAAAGAATTTGCCGCCCCCGAAGAAGGCACCAGGGCAGCGTTATTGGGGACTCATGAACGGAGGGTCCGCGATCTGCTGACGGGATTCGTTCATGAGCCTGCCCCAATCGGCGGAAAGCTGTTTGAAATAGGCATCGTTCTCAAGAATGCGGCGCCGGATGATGGGCTTCGAGCGATCAGCGGGGATAACAATAAGATCGAACGGGAGTCCGACGGAGAGATTTGACCGCATCGTCGAATCAAATGAAATCAGGCCGACCTTGACGGCTTCATCGAGCGTGGAATCCCATTGCAGGGCCCTGTCGAGGATGGGCTTGCCGTATTTGAGTTCTCCGATCTGGACGAAAGGACTGTCCGGCTGGCATTCGATGAAATTGCCTTCGGAATAGACCAGATAAAGAGCCAGCGGACCGTCGCCGATCCGGCCACCCAGCAGGAGTGAAACATCGGTGCTGATGTCGGTGCCGTACAGCGTTCGCATGATGTCATGTCGCGCGCCGACCAGAGCCTCTCCCACCAGTTGCGCAACGCGAAACATGGAGGGCATTGTCGCAACAGTCTTACGAGGGCCATCCTCCTCGTCCGGATCCAGGCCTTCGGCCAGCATGGCAAGCATGGACTGCGTTACCGAGAGACTTCCAGCGGATGCGCAAACAATCAGCCGCTCGCCATCGTCAACCAGGGTATGCAGTTTGGAAAAGATGGAGATATTGTCGATACCGGCATTGGTACGCGTATCCGAAATGATGACCAGACCCGCCTTGGGTCGCATGCCGACGCAATATGTCATGGCTCAGTCTATTCTTGCGCCTGACTCATCGCAACCCGAACCTCGACATCCAGTTCCTCAATGCCCCCGCCGCGGCGCGTACCGGACAGAGGTGTTGAATCTCCGGCATCAAGCCCGACTGCCACCCTGACATATGTGTCGCCCGGCAGTCGCCCTGTCGAAGGGTCGAAAGCAATCCAACCCTCTCCAGCAATGAAAAGCTCGGCCCAACAATGTGCGCTTTTGTGGCTCCGTGCGTTTGGGCCATCGAGGCAATGGCCCGAAACAAGTCTGGCCGGATATCCGGCGCTCCGCGCTGCCGCAAGCAGGACATGGGTGCAGTCGCGGACGCTTCCGTGACCTTCTGCCAGAACTTCGGCCGCGGTGCGCGTCTTGGGCGTACGGCCCGGCTCAACGGACACCGCTGCCTTGACAGCTAGGTTGAGGGCCATCGCCTGATCAAGTCCAATCGGCGTTGAAGGCACGAGGCCAGATATGGCCTCGCTTGTCTCCGTCAAAGGCGTCGAACGCGTGAAGAAGAGCGGCGGCAAGGGCTCCGTTGTGCCCTTGACCCGACCGCCAAGATCGTCGGTCAGCACATCTCCGCGCACCATGATCGAGACAGCATTGATCGGGCCATCGATGTAGAGCATTGTGGTGATGTTGCCATAGCCATCGCGCCCCTCGCGCAAACGGGCATCGCAATCGACATCGATCCGCCAGTCGATCACGGTCTGCCCGCCGAAATCAAGCGGCGTCATCCTGAGAAGCTGAACAACGCGAGCCTGCGGTTCGCCGAATTGATAACGCGTCCGGTGGTCGATCGTCAGCCGCATCAATAGAACCTGAACTGCCGCGCGATCGCGGCGTCGAGCGCCGCATTCGCCTCCAGATAATCCTCCAGATACTCGTGGAGGCCCGTCGCGATGATCTGTTCAATCCTGGCGCTGCCGAACTCAGCGTGCCGGTCTCGCGCGAGGCGATCGGCTTCACCCTGGTTGCCGGTTTCCTTCCCAATTCCAGCGAGGTGCTGAACGACCTCCTCGCCGCAAGCCGCAAGAGAACGCGGCAATTCACGTCTGAGGATCAGCAACTCGGTGACCAGCCAGGGCTTCAGCCCTTCGCGATAGAGCCAGCGATACGCGTTGACCGCGGAAACCGTCTGCAAAATCGTGGTCCACTGGTCCCGATCGACTGTTCCGCCAACTGCCTCACCTTCGGGCAAAAGGATGTGATATTTGACATCAAGCAAACGTGCCGTGTTGTCTGCCCGTTCAATCGCTGCCCCTAGACGAATGAACCGGGACGACGGATTTCGGAGCATTCGCCCTATTGCACCCTCAAAGCCACGCGTTTCCGCTTCCGCTTGCGCAACAAGGTTGAGCACCTGTTCCGTATCGCCGGGGCTGGTCTTGCCATGAAACAGCAACCAGGCCCGATTGATCGCGCTCCACGCCTCGCGTGAAAGTGCTGTGCGCACCGCCTTTGCATTGTCTCGCGCAGCATTGAGGCAAAACAGCACTGACCCGGGATGGCCTACCGAGACAGTCAGAAACCGCGTGACATTCCTGGGCGTCAAAGCCTGACCCGTCGCTGCAAAGGCTAAGTCTGCGTCCAGAACCTTCATTGCACTCAGCCATGCCGCGTCCCCGGCCGGCCGCGTGGAAAGTGCGTCGAGGCGCAAGGTCGCTTCAACAAGCCGCGCGGTGAATTCCGCCCGCTCGACATAGCGGCCAAGCCAGTAGAGGCAGGACGCAGTGCGGGACAGCATCAGCCTCGGCCTCCGTTATTTGCCAGAATGAAGCTGTCCTTCGTGCCGCCCCCCTGACTAGAATTCACGACCAGCGAGCCTTCCTTGAGGGCGACGCGCGTGAGACCGCCTGGCACGATCTTCACCCTGCCCGGCTGGCTCAGGACAAAGGGACGGAAGTCCACGTGGCGCGGCGCAATCCCCTTTTCGGTGAGGGTCGGGACCGTCGACAGGGCGAGCGTCGGCTGGGCAATGTAGCGATGCGGCTCGGCCTTCAAGGCGGCACGAAAATCCTCGACCTGCGCTTTGCTCGCCATCGGGCCGACCAGCATGCCATAACCGCCTGAACCGTCGACCAGCTTGACCACCAGCTTTTCAAGATTGTCGAGCACGTAGGACAGCATTTCCGGCTCACGGCACCGATACGTTTCGACATTGGGAAGCAGCGGATCGCCTCCGGAATAATAGCGCACGATTTCCGGCATGTACGAATAGACAGCCTTGTCATCGGCGATGCCCGTGCCCGGCGCATTGACGATCGTCACATTCCCTGCCCGATAGGCCGAAATCAGCCCGGGCACACCGAGGAGCGAGTCCGGGCGAAAGATCAGCGGATCGAGAAAATCATCGTCAATGCGTCGATAGATCACGTGGACCTGCACGCGCCCCGTGATTGTACGCATCCAGACCTTGTCGTCATCGACTTCAAGATCCGCCGCTTCGACCAATTCTATGCCGATCGTATCTGCGAGGAAGCTGTGTTCGTAATAGGCCGAATTGTAGTGACCCGGCGTCAGGATAACGCAGACCGGATCACTGCCACATCCGCGCGGCGCCACTGACTGCATCGTTTCATGGAGCAGGTCGGTATAACTGTCGACAGGCTCCACCTGGTACATCTGGAAGAGTTCGGGGCACAGCCGGATCATCGCTTCCCGGTTTTCGAGCATGTACGACACACCGGATGGCGTCCGGGCATTGTCTTCCAGAACCCAGAAATCATCAGGACCTGTCCGCACCAGGTCAATGCCGCAAATGTGGGACCAGACGTCATGCGGAGGCCGGGACCCGACAATTTCCGGCCGGAACTGCGGATTGCGCAGGATGAGGTCTTCCGGAATTATCCCGTCTGCAAGGATTTTGCGCGGTCCATAGATGTCAGTCAGGAATGCGTTGATGGCCTCGACCCGCTGAACGAGCCCCGCCGAGAGAGAAGACCATTCGGATGCCGTGAAAATGCGCGGCACAATATCGAACGGAATGATCCGTTCGGCAGCCGCTTCGTCACCGTAGACAGCAAATGTGATGCCGAGCTGGCGGAATGTGGCTTCAGCCGCTTCCTGACGGCGCTGGAGTTCAGTGGCTGGTGTTTCATCGAGCCATTGGCCAAGAGCTGCAAACTCCGGGCGCGCACCTGCCCCTTCCGAAAAGCCTCGAATCTCGTCAAAGGGCCGCCCCATTTGCGTCAGACTGCATTGCTTTTGTGCAATGCACAAGAGGTGTCAGATCAGTCCCGCCAAGGGGCTGGACGGATCGGCATACATTCGGCGGCCCATGCGACCGGCCAGATAAGCCAATCGCCCGCTCTCAACTGCAAGCTTCATGGCCTTCGCCATAGTCACAGGGTCTTTTGCTTCTGCAATCGCAGTGTTCATCAAGACACCGTCACAACCGAGCTCCATGGCGACAGCGGCATCGGATGCCGTTCCGACGCCTGCATCAACCAGCACGGGGACCTTCGCGCCCTCGACGATCAAGCGGATCGTCACACGGTTCTGGATTCCAAGGCCGGACCCGATCGGTGCGCCCAAGGGCATGATGGCAACAGCGCCGGCCTCTTCAAGCTGCTTCGCCGCAATGGGATCGTCCACACAATAAACCATCGGCTTGAAGCCTTCTCTTACAAGCACTTCTGTCGCCTTCAGGGTTTCGCGCATGTCCGGATAGAGCGTGCGCGCTTCGCCAAGCACCTCGAGCTTGACCAGATCCCACCCACCGGCTTCGCGGGCGAGCCGCAAGGTCCGGACCGCATCATCGGCGGTGAAGCAACCGGCCGTGTTCGGAAGATAGGTGTATTTCCTGGGATCAATGAAATCCGTCAGCATCGGAGCCTTCGGATCGGATATGTTGACGCGACGAACTGCAACCGTGATGATTTCTGCGCCCGACGCTTCAAGGGCGGCTGCATTCTGGGCAAAATCCTTGTATTTCCCGGTGCCGACAATCAGCCGCGAATTGAAGGTCCTGCCTGCGACTGTCCAGGAGTCAGCCTGGCCACCGCCTACAAAATGCACGATTTCCACCTGGTCACCCTGCTCGAGTTGCACCTCCGCCAGCGTCGAGCGCGGCACGATTTCCAGATTGCGTTCAACAGCAATCTTCGCCGGATCAAGCCCGAGTTCTCTGGCCAGATCAGCAATCGTGCTCTCTGGCGCAACAGTGCGCGGTTCACCATTCAGCGTAATGGAAAGCATGGGTTGGAGACTCGTCCTTGGCCTTTTGCAATGCAGCCCATATAGAAGGCCGCGAAGGCCCCGCAACCGGAACTGCAGAGAAATGCCCGAATTGCCAGTGATCTATGTCCTCAACGGGCCGAATTTGAATCTGCTTGGTCTGCGCGAGCCGGAAATTTACGGAACGGACACGCTGGACGACATTGCCGGACGGCTGGAGGATCAAGGTCGCCAGCTTGGGCTTGAAATCGACATGCGGCAGTCGAACCATGAAGGCCATCTGATTGACTGGATGCATGAAGCCAATGCCCGCGGCGCAAAAGCGATTTTGTTGAACGCGGGCGGATATACGCACACGTCGATTGCCCTTCACGATGCGATCAAGTCCATCAAGGTCCCGGTCATCGAGGTGCACCTGTCCGACCCGATGAAGCGTGAGCCTTTTCGCCACATCAGCTATATCGGCATGGCCGCCGTCGCGAGTTTTGCCGGCCATGGCGCGAATTCCTATACGCTGGCGCTGGACGCGGCGGCCAAGCTCTGACAATGGCAGGCCAACAGAAAATTTTGGGGGTTCAATGACCGAAAAATCAGGCGCCATGCAAGTCGATCTGAAGCTGGTCCGCCAACTCGCGGAACTGCTCGACGAAACTGCGCTCTCAGAAATCGAAGTCGAAGATGGTGGCCGCAAGATCCGCGTTGCGAGGACCCTTGCCGGGACCGTCGTGGCGGCTCCGGCGCCCGTGCAGGCAGCTGCGCCGGCTCCGCCACCTTCGGCGCCGACCCCCGCTCCGCCCCCTCCAGCGGGTGATCACCCAGGTACGATCAAATCGCCCATGGTCGGGACTGCCTATCTGACGCCGGAACCTGATGCTGCGCCGTTCATTACGGTCGGTGGCTCGGTCAAGGAAGGCGATACGATCCTGATCATTGAAGCGATGAAGGTCATGAACCCCATCGTTGCTCCACGTGGGGGCAAGGTGACCCAGATCTTCGTTGGCAGTGGCCAGCCCGTTGAATTCGACCAGCCGCTTGTCGTGATCGAATGACCATCGAAAAGCTGCTCATCGCAAACCGCGGTGAAATCGCGCTTCGCATTCACCGCGCTGCACATGAAATGGGGATCAAGACGGTCGCTGTCCATTCGACAGCAGACGTGGACGCGATGCACGTCAGATTGGCCGATGAAGCCGTTTGCATCGGCCCCCCAGCGGCCAAGGACAGTTACCTGAACATTCCGGCAATCATTTCTGCGGCCGAGATCAGCAATGCCGATGCGATCCATCCGGGCTATGGTTTCCTTTCGGAAAACGCGCGCTTTGCGGAGATTGTGGAAGAACACAAGATCGCGTTCGTTGGCCCCAAGCCCGAACATATTCGGACCATGGGAGACAAGGTCCAGGCCAAGAAGACGGCGGGCGCACTGGGCATGCCGCTTGTCCCTGGCTCTGACGGCGCAATCGACGACGTGGGCGAAGCAAAGCGGATTGCCAAGGATATCGGCTATCCAGTGATCATCAAAGCCGCTTCCGGCGGCGGCGGGCGCGGCATGAAGGTCGTGAACTCGGAAAGCGAACTTGAAAGCCAGATGCAGCAAGCCGGCACAGAGGCCAAAGCCGCATTTGGCGATGCAACGGTCTATCTCGAGAAATATCTCGGCAATCCAAGGCATATCGAGTTCCAGGTTTTCGGCGATGGCAATGGCAATGCCATTCATCTTGGCGAGCGCGATTGCTCGCTCCAGCGGCGTCACCAGAAGGTCCTTGAAGAAGCGCCCTCACCTGTCATCAGCTCCGAAGAACGTATGCGCATGGGCGGGATCGTCTCAAAGGCGATGGCAGACATGGGCTACAGGGGCGCCGGCACGATCGAATTCCTTTGGGAAGACGGCCAATTCTACTTCATCGAAATGAATACCCGCATCCAGGTTGAGCACCCTGTAACGGAAATGATCACAGGCTTTGATCTGGTTCGCGAGCAGATCCGCGTCGCTGAGGGCAAGGGGCTTTCGGTCACGCAGGATGTTCTCGAATTTCGCGGTCATGCTATCGAATGCAGGATCAATGCGGAAGATCCCCGCACCTTTGCTCCCTCACCTGGACCAGTGAACTATTATCATCCGCCGGGCGGCATGCATGTCCGCGTGGATAGCGGGCTTTACGCAGGATATCGCGTTCCCCCATATTATGACTCGATGATTGCGAAGCTCATCGTATATGGTCGCACACGTGAAAGCTGCATGATGCGGATGCGCCGTGCGCTTGAAGAAATGGTTGTTGACGGGATCAAGACAAACATCCCGTTGCATCAGGAACTTCTCCGAGCGCCCGATGTTATTGACGGCAACTATTCGATCAAGTGGCTTGAGGATTGGCTTGCAGAAAAAGCCGGAGGTTGATGCTTGATGGCCGTGAACAAGGCTGCGATTGCGACGAGTATTGTATTGGCATTGGCGGCTCCTGCTCTTGCGGAAACGCCAAAGCCGGTCACGCCAGTCAACCTTCTGCCACCGACCTTGCAGACGCAGACGCCTGCGCCGGCTTCTCAGGCAGCGCCAGCAACAGTTGCGGCACCGGTCGCAGTTCCGGCGCAACCCGCGCCAGCGTGGACGCTCGGCAACGCCTCTGCGCTGCTGGCATTCATTCAAGGCGTCGGAAGTCGCGGGCTCAATCCGGCTGATTATGGTCCGGACACGCTGCAGGCTGCGATCAAGGCTGGCGAGGGAACCGCGCTCAACGATCTGGCGACTTTGGCTTTCACGCAGTTGCTTGTTGACCTGCGTGATGGCCGCACACCCTATGCTGCGCGGGTTCAATGGTTCATCAGGGATCCTGACGCGACCACCTTCCCGACTGACGAAATGCTGCGCAAGGCGTTGGACAGCCACGACTTTGAAGGTGTCTTCGCTTCGGTCGAGCCGACCCATCCGGACTATGCAGCCTTGAAAGCGGCACTGGCGGCCACCAAGGACACAGCACGCCAGCAGATCATCAAGACCAACATGGATCGCTGGCGCTGGCTGCCGCACGATCTCGGCAAACGCTATGTCTATGTGAACGTCCCGGAGTACATTGTCCGCGTCGTCGGCAAGGGCAAGAACATCGCGACATATCGCGCAATAGTCGGAGCGCCCAAGACCGCGACTCCCCAACTTGATGCGCAAGCCATCGGCATGATCATCCATCCCACCTGGACGATCCCGCAGAGCATCATCAAGGAAAGCGTGGGCGCGCTTATTACAAACAATCCCGCGGCAGCACGCGCGCGCGGCTATACATGGACCGGAGCCGGCAAGAACCTGTCCGTTGTCCAGAAATTCGGACCAGGCAACTCGCTGGGCATGATGAAGATGGATATGCCCAATCCGCACGCCATTTTCCTGCACGACACGCCGGCGCGCAATCTGTTTGAGCGCCCCGTCCGTGCGCTCAGCCACGGCTGCATAAGAACTGACCGTGCGGTCGAATTCGCGATCCTGATGTCCATCCTTCAAGCCGAATTCGACCCGCATGAAGCGGCGACACTTTTCAAGCGTGGCCTGAACGACAGGATTCCATTCACCGAACCGGTCCAGGTTTTCATCAATTACTTCACGATGGCCAGCAACGGCGATGGCAAGCTCAACAGCTTCGCCGACATCTACGGCCGCGATGCTCCTGTCATTGCGTCCTTTGCGCAGCCGCGCCAAGACAAGATTGTCACGACGCCAGCCATAGTGGTGCCGATCGAAGCACCGGGCGCCTGAACTCAATCAGACGTCTGAGAGCTTGTCGGAAAAGATCAGCCGCCCCGGGCCGACGCGTGCGATAATCTGCATCAGATCGTCCTCCGGAAACGCAAAACAGCCATCGCTGCGACCCAGCTTGCCCCATTTTTCAATCATGTCAGGATTGGCATACCAAGCACCATGAACAACAATCGCCCGGGCTTCAGCATTGCTGTTGTCCGGATCAAGCCCATAGAGGCGCATTGATGGGCCGTGGATTCCTTCGTACCAGGTGTGGGTCAGGAACGCGCCCCGAGACGATGCAAGGGATTCAAATTCATTCGAAAAGCGCCTGACAACCCCTTCATGTTCAGGGTCTGATCCGCGCCCATGGGCAACAAGGAACGGCCGCACCTGCCCGCTGATCATGTCGACGACGAAAAATCTGGGCTCGCTCGACGGCCGGCTGAAATCCGCAATTCCAACCGTGTCTCTCAGCCAGATCGTCGATTGGTTGCGGCTCAGTTCACGATGCGCAATCCTGCGAAGCTGATTTTCATCGACAGCAGCAAATGCGCGCGCTGGCACAAGCGCCAGCGCCGCAGATCCAGCTACAAATTGTCGACGACTAACAATCATCCGGTTATCGCACTCCACACCGTTCGTGGTTCCGATATTGACTCGCTATACGCCAAAAAGAATCAGTTTTCAGTTAAAAAGGGATAAAATCGCATGAAGGCGACCATCTGGCACAATCCCAATTGCGGCACGTCGCGCAAGACTCTAGCTATCCTGGAGGAGACAAACGGTGTCGAATTGACGGTGATTGAATATCTGAAGTCCGCTCCAAGCGTCGAAAAGCTTCGCGCGCTTTATGAGCGTGCCGGAATCACGCCGCGCGAGGGATTGCGAACAAGAGGCTCACCAGCGGAAGAGCTTGGCCTTCTGGATGCTGATGATGAGACCATACTGGCGGCCATGGCCGTGCACCCCATCCTGATCGAACGGCCCCTGGTCGAAACCGACAAGGGGGTACGACTTTGCCGACCGCAGGAAATCGTGCGCGAGATCCTCTAGGTCTGCAGAAACCAGCGTTCGGAGCCCTGAAGGCCAAGGGCAGTCAGTTTGCCGGTTGCGTATGCTCCCGTATCTATCCCTATGCGATTGGCTCGCTCCTCGACGTCCTCTGTAATTGTATGCCCGTGCACGACCATCATCCCATGGTCCCGCTCAAAATCGGTGAATTCACGGCGTATCCACCGCAAGTCGCTTGTCCTTTGCTCTTCGATGGCGTCGCCCGGCCTGATGCCCGCGTGAACGAAGAGGTAATCGCCTGCAACGATCCAATCGTCAGCGGCCTTCAAGAATGCGATATGGCTCTCCGGGATGTGGGAGACAAACATGTCCAGTAATTCATCTGGTTCGGCCGCATCATATTTGTCTTCATCAACACCGTAACTGAGCAGGGTCTCCCGCCCCCCCACGCGATTGATCAGTCCGACAGATCGTCGATCTCCCTCCCAGGCGCGGATGAGAAGTTCCTCGTGATTTCCAGCGATCAGGCGCACGTCGGAGCTTGCCGATGCGAGTTGCATGACGCGTTCAATGACTCCGCGCGAGTTGGGGCCGCGGTCGCAAAGGTCGCCCAGAAATATGATCTGGGTCCTTACGCGGCTGCGAGAAGCATTGTCTTGTTCGATCTGTAGAATCAGTTGATCGAGCAAATCCAGTCGACCGTGGATATCCCCGATTGCGTAAATGCGTTGCCCTTCGGGAACGGTCCAGATGCGCGGGGGGATTTCTTCTTTCCGGCCAAAGAGCCGCTTGAACACCATAGGACCATCAATTCGATCAAGGGAAGCCGCCCTATAATCTGGATCACCAGCCTTGACTAGCGCTCAGGCTGGCTCCCGCGTGACAAGGTCTGCAGGATCGATGCCCAGCCGTTCGATATGCGCGCGCATCCGAGGCCAGACGCGGGTCAGGAAAGTCTCGCGTTCCTGGACGCGCAGTCGATCGACTGCACCTTCGGCAACGAACATCCCTACGCCTCTCCTGACCGATACAAATCCGTCATCCTGCAAAGCCTGATATGCCTTTGCCACAGTCAGCGGGTTTGCGCCGTGGTCGGCCGCAAAAGAGCGGACAGAAGGCAATTGATCTCCCTCTGCAAATTGGCCTTCAAGAATCGCCGCCGCCAACAGGCCGCGCAACCTGAGATAGACCGGGATATCAGCGGAATCACTTGGTGTCATGCGGCTCTAATACACCAAATGCATCCTATTGTCATCCCACATTTTTGTCTCGCCAGTGACTGACAACGGCAGCGAACTCAGGGCGTGGGCGCTCGCTGAGCGGCTTGCCCGGCGACCCTATGAATATGAAGCCGGCAATGCTGTCGCCACTGCCACCAAAGGCGTCGCGCACGGCATCCGAATAAGCCGCCCATCCCGTGAGCCAGCTTGCGACAAAGCCAAGCGCATGTGCAGCATGCAGCAGCATCATGCATGCAGCACCGGCCGAAAGCTGTTGTTCCCATCCTGGAATCCTGGATTGGGTATCCGGAGTCGAAACGACGACGACAAGCGTTGGCGATTGGCGCGAAAACTGTTCCAGCGCTTCAAGCTCAAGCCGACCCGCGTCCGGCTTCTCGGCCTGATAGGCATCTACAAGCAGATTGGCCAGAGCATCGCGCTTGTCCGCATCAACGACAATGAAACGCCAAGGTGCCAGTTTGCCATGATCGGGCACCCGCATTGCAGCAGACAGAATGCGCTCCAGTTGAGCGGGGTCGGGTCCAGGTTCAACCATGTCCCTCGGTTTGCCCGACCGACGTGTTTCGATCAGGCGGATCGGAGAGGTCAGATCGTTGAAGGTCACCTAATTTCCTTTGGTTTGGTAATACGAATCGTCAACGACGGTAGCTGCTCTGCTATGCTTTTCCATACTGCACCTGTCGCTCGTCGAAACATTCAAGCATTGGTGCTGTTTGCTCTGGACGGCCATCGACTGCCCGTTAGACAAAATTCCAAGATATGAGGAGGTGATATGGACCGCAGAACATTTATCGTTTCCAGCAGCATTGCTGCTCTTGTGGCAGCATCCGATCGGGTGTCGGCGCAGGGTTCGCCACAGGAAGCTGAACTCAATGCAGCCTTTGAGACCATTTTCCAGCGCTTCCTCGACATTTCTCCGGCCTTGGTCTCAAGCCTTGGTCTGGACAAGGGCGCGCGCGCCGAGGCCAAATCCCAGCTTGATGACGATTCTGCGGCTGGGACGCAAAGGCAGCTGCAACTAATCAGAAAGGGGCTGGCGGAACTTGCCGTGTTCAAGCCGGGCATGCTGCCGTCAGCTGCGGCACTCAATCTTGAAGTCGTCAGCTATTTTCTTGAACAACAAACCGTCGCACCAGCCCGTTTCGGACTGGCATCAGTTGGCCGACCCTACCGGATATTCCAGCAAGGAGGCGCCTATTTCGAGATTCCGGACTTCCTGAATACCGCCCACACAATTGGCACAACGACCGATTGCGAGGCTTATCTTGCAAGGCTCGAGGCGTTTGCCACCGTCCTTGACTCTGATAGCGATGTCCAAAAAGAAGACGCGTCGCGCGGGTATCTGGCCCCCGATTTCTCTCTCGAGCTTACGCTCGGCCAAATGGCGAAGCTCCGAAACCAGCAGGCGAACTCTAGCAGCATTGTCCAGTCTCTCGTGACGCGGGCGTCCGCCAAGGGCATCGTCGGGGACTGGGAAAAGCGCGCGGCGGACATTGTGGAGACCAAGGTCTACCCTGCGCTTGATCGCCAGATTGAACTCGTCAAGAAATTGCGCCCGACAACTGCGGCGGGCGATGGCCTTTGGCGCGTGCCTCAGGGCGACGCCATTTACGGGGCAGCTCTCAAGCAGTGGACAACTACAGATTATGCGCCGGACGAAGTGCATCGCATGGGGTTGGCTCAGGTTGCAGACATCACTGCCCAACTCGACACGATCCTCAAGGCCCAAGGCATGACGAACGGGTCCGTTGGCTCCAGACTTGCCGCTCTCAATGTCAATCCCGATCAGCTCTATGCCGGCACGCCGGAGGGCAAGGCCGCGTTGATTGCCGGGCTGAATGAAAGTGTGAAGGCAATGTACGCCAAATTGCCTCAGGCTTTTGCAACGGTGCCGAACACGCCACTCGAAATCCGATCAGTGCCGGTCGAAATCCAGGATGGCGCTTCGAACGGTTATTACAACCGGGCTTCGCTTGATGGTTCGCGCCCCGCCATTTACTTCATCAATCTGAAGGATGTCGGTGACTGGCCCAAATATGGCCTGCCTTCACTCACATACCACGAAGGCGTGCCGGGCCACCATTTGCAGATCAGCACAGCGCAAACCTCGGGCGATATTCCAACCCTCCGCAAGATAGGCGGCTTCAGTGCCTACAGCGAAGGCTGGGCCCTCTATGCCGAACAGTTGGCGGATGAACTCGGAGCCTATGCCACACCACTCGAACGCGCCGGCTACCTGCAATCCTTTCTCTTTCGCGCGGCCCGCCTCGTGGTTGACACAGGGATCCATACGAAACGCTGGTCTCGCGAACAGGCCACAGACTATATGGTGCAGACGACAGGATTTGCGGCGCCGCGCTCAAAGCGAGAGGTTGAGCGTTATTGCACGCAGCCCGGTCAGGCTTGCAGCTATAAGGTCGGTCATGCCGCTTGGCTCAGAGCCCGCTCTCAGGCCCAAGCAGCGCTGGGGGCAAAATTCGATCTCAGGCAATTCCACGAAATCCTCAAGGAAGGAGCCATGCCGCTCTCGATACTCGAAAGGCGCATTTCTCAACGCACGAAAGCCGCCCAGGTATCGATGTAGCGCAGGGTGAAAAAGAGGCGCGCAGGCCTCAGTTTGCGGATTGACCCGTTCTGGCTTCCCGCCTGAGCTGTGAAAGCGATGCGCCAAACAGTCTGCGGCTGGCACGCAACAGGCTTGATGCATCGTGAAAGCCAAGTCTTTCGGCCATGCTTTCTGCAGAGATTCCGGGATCGCGCAGCGCCTGCTCAAGCCGCTGCTTTAACGACGTATTTGAAAGCTCCCGAAAGCTTGTGCCTTCTTCGCGCAGGCGACGCTCCAATGTGCGCCTTGAAATTCCAATCCTTTGGGCGACTTCTTCTGCATCAAGGCGACCAAGCGTGACATTGTCGAGCGTGATTGCAACTTTCTGCGAGATCATCGGCTGCTTCCGACCTTGATCTGCCGCAATTTTTCGCAAGGCCCGGAGCAGCGTTGTGAACAGGGCAGGACTGGCCATGGGAGAAACCTGACCAGCCAATTCCTGGGGTATTGTGATCGTCGAACGGCTGTGACCCCAAGAGACTTTGCCTGGGAACAATTGGGCCAGGCGTACCGCATATGGAGGCGGGTCACCTTCAAATTCATATCGGATCGCACTGGCCTTCTGAATAAACATCGCGTCTACGATCGTCTGGAACGAAAGGAAGGCAACGCACATCGCAAAGTGCCGGTTTCTAGGGCTGACCGGTACCAGCAGTTCCAAAGTAATCACAATATTGGCGCGATCGTCGCGCCTTTCGAGATGTATGACAGGCCACCGGTACTGCGCAAATTCGGACATCACATCAATCGCTGCGCGAAAATCCGGTGAGACCCGCATCGCCAGACCAAGCTCGGAATGCGCGTCCGTACCCCACAGAATGGGCAAATTCAGGAACCAGTCTTCGCCCACCATTTCTGCAACATTGTCGCAAATTGTCAAAAGGGCCGAAGCGGGAAGCGCCAGATCCGGCTCGTCCATATCCTTTTGGTGAAAGCCCGTGCCAGTCAGCAGTCTCTCAACGGTTTCCGACGCGCCCCCAAACATCCGCAACGCAAGCCGAAGGTGCTGCATCGGAAGCGCCACCGATTCATTTCTAGAATCAACCATGACGCAAAATGTCATTTTTTTGGTGGAATTGGAACTGGCAATGCACCGCGCGATTCGCTCCAGCGGTTCCGAGGCTAGGCAATTTCGGCAGGAGGTCCTGCCAAAATGGATGGCGCTGGCAAATCTGATGCAAATTTGGCTTTACATTCTTTCATTTTTAACGAAACTTAAGTTCGAAAGTAGTGAAATTAATGTTCGAAAGTTGCGAGGAAGCGAGGCGTTGTTGACACAGATGTAAACACATTCAGTAGAGTTACCTATTGAGGCAGTTTACGTCATGGACAAGTGCGAAGAATATAAGTCATCTAATGTTGAAGGGCAAACACATGGGGCAGGTTCACCTTCTCGGAGACGATTTGGAATTGAACAGTCTTGGTCTTGATGCCAAGGAATTGTCGACCTTTGTGAGTTTATTGTCGCGGTTGATAAAAACCAGTTCGGAAGCGAAAGACGGCCCCCGCAAGGTTCCCGAACATGATTTGACGACATTGGCCGAGAAAATGTACCAGGTTCGGAGGCGGCGCGAGGCATTGATGACGGCGCGGTTCGGGGGTGACATTTTCTCCGATCCGGCATGGGACATCATTCTGGACCTCTATATTCACAATAGCCGCAATCAGGACGTCAGCGTGACAAGTGTGTGCGCTGCATCGATGGTCCCGATTACGACTGCCTTGCGCTATGTCACGGTCTTGTCGGAGCGAGGCCTCATAGAGCGCTCCAAAAATCCGAAAGATGGGCGGTCCTATTTGCTTCGCCTTTCCGCTGCGGGCCTGCAAGCCATTGAAGACTTGTTGACTGACGTGGACGAAGGTCTTGAAACCGGAGCCAATCACGCTGCGGCGTGACATTTCCAATCACCCAAGAATTAGCGTGACCGCAGCGTTAAGGTAAATAATTCGCCATTGGTGCCGTATTAGGTGACAGACTGATCAGGTCGGGTACCGAGGGCACATAGACCGGTGACGAAAACGTCGCACATGGCTGGCAAACCCAGCGAGGCAGAGGACGAGCGCAGAGCGGCTGCGCGCAGGGCCATGCTTTTGCTCGTAACAATCAGATATGACGACCTTGAGCCTTCGGTAAATTCCCGCGTGCTCGACATATCCCGCGGCGGATTGCGCACAACCCTGCCTGTCGCGCTGAAGCGTGGTCACCCGGTGAAGCTCGTCCTGAAAGGCATTGGCGAAGTCCGCGCAAAGGTCGCGTGGAGCAGAAAGGGCGAGGTCGGGATGAAATTCGACAAGCCAATCAGCCTCGAAACAGTCGTCCAGGCCCTGACAGGCGCGCCAGCGGCTTCACATATCCAATTTTCCAAGACTGCGGTCCCGCGTCCCGGGTTCAACATGCGCTAATCAAGGACATTGCCATGACAAAATATGATTTCATCGTTCTGGGCAGCGGCCCTGCAGGTCGACGGGCTGCAATTCAGGCCGCCAAGCTCGGTCGGTCCGTTCTGGTTGTCGACAATCGTGCCCAGATCGGCGGCGTTTCGGTTCACACCGGAACCGTGCCGTCCAAGACGCTCCGAGAAACAGCACTCAATCTGTCAGGGTGGCGTGAGCGCGGCTTTTACGGGCAAGGCTATCGCGTAAAGCGCGACATTGGCGCAGAGGACCTGAGCGCCCGCATCGCCACGACGCTGAAGCACGAAGTGGATGTGCTCGAGCTTCAGTTTGCCCGCAACGGCGTGCGCGTCGCCAAGGGCCTGGGCCGGTTCAAGGACCGACACCATATTACCGTGACCCACACCGAAAACGGTTCGACACGCGAAGAAACCGTCTATGGCGAGAATATCCTGATTGCCGTTGGAACAAGCCCCTACCGTCCAGCCTCGGTCAAGTTTGACGATGTCCATATTCTCGACAGCGATGCCTTTATCGAAACACCACGCCTGCCACGCAGTCTGGCCGTCGTTGGGGCCGGTGTGATCGGCATTGAATATGCAACCATCATGAGCGCATTGGATATCCCGGTAACAATCATCGAGCCGCGCGACACAATTCTGGATTTCATCGACAGCGAGATTACAGACTATCTCCTGCATCAGCTTCGTGATCGCGGCATTTCCGTGCGCCTCGGCGTGTCGGTTGAGAACGTGACGCTCGAAAAGGGAATTGTTCGCACCACAACCAGCGACGGACGAACCATTTCATCAGACATGCTGCTTTACGCTGCCGGCCGGATTGGTGCGACCGCGGGCCTCGGCCTCGAGAATTGCGGTTTGGAAGCGGATTCCCGGGGAAAGCTGGCCGTCGATGTAAAGTCCATGCAGACAGTGGTTCCGCACATTTACGCCGCAGGAGACGTGATCGGATTCCCCAGCCTTGCATCCACATCAATGGAGCAGGGCCGCATCGCCGCCTGCCACGCGTTCGGCGCTCCCCTCCCCAAAGGCGCAGAAATGTTTCCGTTCGGCATCTACGCCGTGCCTGAAATTTCATCCGTTGGCATGACTGAAGCTGCAGCCCGCGCCGCCGGACTCCAGTTCGAAGTCGGTGTCGCAAGGCTCCGCGAAACGTCCCGCGGCCATATCATGGGTGTCGGTGGCGGATTGCTGAAAATGATCTTTAACCTGACAGACCGCCGGCTGCTCGGTGTTCACATCATTGGCGAAGGTGCAACGGAGCTGATTCATATTGGTCAGGCAGTCGCGAACCTCGGCGGGACGCTCGACTATTTCATCGAGCATACATTCAACTACCCGACCCTCGCGGAAGCTTACAAGATCGCGGCACTTGATGCCTGGAACCGGATGCCGGCGAAACTGGCGGATTCTTCGTCGGTCTCACGATTGCGCAAGGCAGCCTGAAGCACACTTGGGTTAACCGCTCGACCAGGCTATCGAATGGACGCAGCAACGTCCGGATAGCTCTTATGCCAACATCTCGTCACGGCGGATTCCACCATATCGACTTGAACGTGACCAACCTGAAGGCTGCACGTCACGTCTATGGCATCCTGCTTGAATTTCTTGGCTATCAGATGGTCAAGGATGATGACCAAGGCTGTGAGTGGGACTTTGCCGACATTGACGGCCGGGTGTCCGTCGGACTGAGGCTGGCCGATCCGCAGTGGGTCAACCACCTGCACAGGCGCTATGCGCCAGGCCTGCATCACCTGGCCTGGCGCGCAGAAAGCCGGGAACACGTCGATGCTTTTCACCAGATTTTGATCTCAAGCGGGGTTCCCGTCCTCGATGCACCCGCTGAATATCCGGAATATTCCCAGAGCTACTATGCAATATTCTTCGAGGATCCAGACGGGATAAAGCTGGAACTTCTCCACGAAGATTGACGCTTTGCACGAAGAGGCCCCGCCCTATGGTCAAAAGATTGCACACAGGCCTTGCGAAGCACTTTTGACACCGCCTCTTCGGGCAGGAATAAGCAGTTCATGACCCATACGAAAGTGACCGCAAGAACCTGCCTCCGCATTTTGCTGGGCGTCGTTTACCTGATTGCAGGCGTAGCCCATATCCGTGCTCCGGGCGGATTCCTGAAAATCACGCCTGACTGGGTGCCCTATCCCAGCACTGTGATCTTCCTGACAGGGCTCGCAGAGATTGTCGGATCCCTGGCTCTGGTCTTTGTTCCAAGATTGAGAGTCGCGGCTGGAATAGGGCTGGCGGCCTATGCTGTTTGCGTTTTTCCGGCCAATATCAATCATGCGATCAACGATATTGCCATTGGCGGGAAGCATCTGAGCTGGTGGTATCATGGGCCAAGACTGGCCTTCCAGCCGGTTTTTGTGTGGTGGGCCCTTTGGACAAGTGGTGCAATCGATTGGCCATTCACGACCCGCAAGACCACATGACAACAGAAGACCTGACTGCTGCTATGGAGCAGACACTCTTCGCGATTGCCGATGCAGGCATAGATATCGTGCCCCTGCTGTTCAGCCGCTTTCTTGAATCCTATCCAGAGCAGCGCTCGGCGTTCACGAACCTTGAAGCCGCTCAAGGCCGGATGACGAACGAGACAATCGAGGCCCTGATCGGGCTTGCGACGAACGCATATTGGGTCCCCGTAACAATCACCAATTTTGTGGATCTTCATCGTAACTATGGGGACATTCCGCTCGAACTCTATGTGGCCTTTGTGGATATGCTTGTCGTCTCGCTGGCTGAAGCCGCCGGGTCGGCCTGGTCACTCGAGCAGGAACTGGCTTGGCAGTCGCAGGCAAAGCGCCTGAACACAATGATTGCGCAGGCATATGAAGGCAAAACCCCGGCAATGAGCGATTGAAAGGCCCGCCACATGTCCAGCAACCTCGCGGATACCATGCCATTCTCGAAGCTAATGGGCGTCCAGATTATTCAAGCCGACAAATCGCGGATTGAAGGCGAGCTGACCGTGCGTTCCGACCTCTGCACAGCAGGCGGCATCTTGCATGGAGGAGCCATCATGGCCTTTGCCGATGCGCTTGGGGCCATAGGCGCCTTCCTGAACCTACCTGAAGGTGCAAAGGGAACAACCACGATCGAGAGCAAGACCAACTTTCTGGCGGCGGCACCGCAGGGCGAAAAGGTCACAGCCATTGCAACGCCCGTTTCGATTGGACGCCGCCTGTCCGTTTGGCAGACGCATATCACGCGGAGCGACGGCAAAGCCGTTGCACTCGTCACGCAGACGCAGATGGTGCTTTAGAACTTTGCGCTGCTGTATAGCGTTGGAAGCTGCTATGCTCCTGCACGCGGGCTGAAATCCCGATCGCCCGCAGGAGAAAAGCCATGCGAATGGAAGGCGAAGAAGTCCACGTTACCGAAGAAGAAGCCAGCGGCGGAAGCCAACCGCACATTGTTCGCTATGTGCTTGCGGCCTCGCTCTTGCTCGCTGTTCTATCGTTATCGGCCATTTGGATCACCGGGGCCGCTTTTAGTTAGCCTGCATTAGCGACGCGCGTAGGTCGAACGGCGGAGAAACGGAGCCTCAATTTGCGCCAGCGCGACTGGCGCATAGCTGGTTATTGAGTCGGGCGGCATCACTGTGGCTTTGGCCAGCACTTGATGTGCGGTGACGCAGAACTGCGCCTGTGATGTCGGCATTGCGAAAAAATTGTAAAGCCGCGTCGCATGCGTGTCATAGGCACTCGACCATTTCGCCCCATAACGCGCGCGGAACGGAGCGATTTCGGCGGCATTCGCAGCGGCCAGAGCTGCCTTGTGGCGCGCAAGCATCCGGTTGTAACTTGAGGCGATTCCAGCCAACTTGCCAGTCCTGCAGCTGAGCGCGGCGACATTCAGACCGGATCGGAGGTGCCATAGCGCCTCTTGCTCGGAAAGATTGGCGTTGATCGACGCCGACGGCTTGCTGGGGACAATTGTCGGCGGAGGAGGCGCGTTTGGCGCGGGCCGGATTGACGCTGACTGCCTGACCTCCCCGGAACAACCCGCGACGAGGAGCGCTCCCATCAGTACTGATGTTCCACGACCAGAAATCATTTGCCGGATTCTCATCTCACTGGTCCCACCCCAATGGCTCGATGACCAAGGCTATCTGGCTGCTTGTTAGCAAAGTGTAAACACTGCGGCAGAATGAGCCGAGACACAAAAAAGGCCCCGTGCATTGCACGAGGCCCTTTTCACTTTTTTTGTAGGCGCGGGATTAGCCGAGCAGTTCCTGCTCGAGCTTCTTGGCCATTTCCTCGATATTCTCGGGCGGCCAACCAGGAATATCCATGCCGAGGCGCAGACCCATGCTGGAGAGGACTTCCTTGATTTCGTTCAACGACTTGCGGCCAAAGTTTGGCGTACGAAGCATTTCCGCTTCGGTCTTCTGCACCAGATCGCCAATGTAGATAATGTTGTCGTTCTTGAGGCAATTCGCCGAACGGACACTGAGTTCCAGTTCGTCCACCTTCTTGAGGAGGTAGCGATTGATGCTGTTGCTGTCGCTCGATGACTCGGAAGGTGCCGGCGCGGCGAGACCGATGAGCTGCGAGGACTGCGCCAGTGCTTCGTCGAAATGGACGAACAGCTGAAGCTGATCCTGCAGGATGCGCGCGGCATAAGCGAGCGCATCGTCAGGCGTTACAGTGCCATCAGTCTCGATCGTCAGCGTAAGCTTGTCATAATCAAGCTCCTGCCCAACGCGGGTATTTTCGACCTTGTAAGCAACCTGGCGCACAGGGGAATACAAGGCATCGACCGGAATCAGGCCAATCGGCGCATCCGCCGGACGGTTGGCAGCTGCCGGGACGTAACCCTTGCCGGTGTCCGCCGTAAGTTCCATGTTGAGTGAAGCGCCCTGATCGAGGTGACAAATCACGTGATCGGGATTCATGATCTCGATGTCGCCAGAAACAGCAATCATGCCTGCCGTTACTTCGGCGGGGCCGGTCGCCGAGAGTTGCAGGCGCTTCGCGCCTTCACCCTGCATGCGGATTGCGATCTGCTTGATGTTGAGCACCATGTCGGTCACGTCTTCACGCACGCCGGCAAGCGACGAGAATTCGTGAAGGACGTTTTCGATCTTGACCGAAGTGACCGCAGCGCCCTGAAGCGACGACAACAGCACGCGACGCAGGGCGTTTCCGAGCGTCAGGCCAAAGCCACGCTCAAGAGGTTCGGCGATAAAGCTCGCCTTGCGTCCTGCATCACCGCCCGTCTTCTTTTCGAGCGTGTCGGGTTTCTTGAGTTCCTGCCAGTTCCGGGTGTTGACTGCCACGATAGTCCCCTTGGGGTTGGGTGCCAGGCGCGTCCGCCTTGCCACCGATTGAAACAATTTGGCGGGATGAACGCATCCCGCCCGATAACATTAAACGCGGCGCCGTTTCGACGGACGCACGCCATTGTGCGGGATCGAAGTCACGTCACGGATCGAAGTGATCTGAAAGCCAACGGCCTGAAGCGCACGCAGGGCACTCTCACGGCCCGACCCCGGCCCTTTGACTTCGACCTCAAGCGTACGAACGCCATGTTCGGCAGCCTTCTTGCCAGCATCTTCTGCTGCAACCTGCGCTGCATACGGCGTCGACTTGCGACTGCCCTTGAAGCCCATCATGCCCGCCGAAGACCATGCAATCGCATTGCCTTGCGCGTCTGTGATCGTGATCATCGTGTTATTGAAGCTGGCGTTGACATGAGCAACGCCGGCCGTGATGTTTTTACGCTCGCGGCGCCTGATGCGCTGTGGTTCGCGTGCCATTTTTGAATTCCCAACCTAAATCTGAAAGCTGAAACGTGCGGGCTGAAGGTTACTTCTTCTTGCCTGCGATCGGCTTGGCCTTGCCCTTGCGGGTCCGTGCATTGGTATGCGTACGCTGGCCACGAACCGGAAGGCCCTTCCTGTGGCGAAGGCCGCGATAGCAGGCCAAGTCCATCAGGCGCTTGATGTTCATCGCAGTCTGGCGACGAAGATCACCTTCAACAGTATAGTCCGCATCAATCGCTTCGCGCAGGTGAAGGACTTCCTGATCGGACAGATCCTGCACGCGCCGTTCAGACGTGATGCCCAGCTTGGTTGTCAGTTCCTTGGCCTTGGCGGGTCCAATGCCGTGGATATATGTCAGCGCAATTTCAACGCGCTTGTTTGTGGGGATGTTCACCCCGGCGATACGTGCCATCTAAATTGATCTCCTGCTCCACGGGGCGGCTGGCGAACCGGCCCATCTCGACGCTTTGAACCTCCGAAAAACAACATACACGACGAGCGCAAGAAAGCGCCGCCGTGGAAACGGTGTTTTGGAAGTGATTGTGAGGTAGACATGAGTCGCTTTGCTGTCAAGCGTCGAGCGCAAGACACGCACCTGTAACATCTTTCGCCCGCAGGTCGAACCCGCTAGTGGATATTGATACATACAGCCTTGGAGTTAACAATGCGCGCCATTCCCCTGATTATTGCCCTTTTGGCTGCTGCTCCGGCAATGGCGGCCCTTGCCCCTGGGGCCAAGGCGCCAAACTTTGCGACGCAAGGCGCACTCGCGGGAAAGCCCTTTAAAGTCACGCTTGCCAATCTGCTGAAGAAGGGCCCCGTCGTCCTCTATTTCTTTCCCGCGGCCTTCACGCCAGGCTGCACAGCCGAAGCCCATGAGTTTGCGGAAAAGACAGCATCATTCAAGCAAGCCGGTGCAACAGTCCTCGGGATTGCCGCAGACAAGATAGAAGACCTTCAGCGCTTTTCAGTTGAGGAATGCCGCAACAAGTTCGCAGTGGCGGTCGGCACGCCAGCGATCATAAAGGGTTATGACGTGGTTTTGCCGCAGCTCAACACGAGATCAAATCGCACCTCGTATGTCATCGCGCCGAATGGCCAGATTATCTATGCCTATTCGGACATGGACTATCGCAATCACGTCGCGAACACGTTGAAGGCCGTCCAAAGCTGGAAGGAAAGCCGGAAACGCTGACTTAGCGCGTTTTCACATAGGTTCCCGGCGCGTCTTCAATCGCTTTCAGGCCCCCGCCGCCTGGCAGTCGCGGCCCGACCGCTGGTACTTTGTCCGCGCCAAAGCGTTCCAGCCATTCGTGCCAATAGGGCCACCAGCTGCCCTTTGTCTCGGTTGCGCCAGCAACGAATTCCTCAAGCGAGGATACAGGGTTGGCATTCGTCCAATACTGATACTTCATCTGCGCCGGCGGATTGACGACCCCTGCGATATGGCCGCTTCCCGCCAGCAGGAATTCCAATGGTCCCCTGAAGTGATCCCGGATTTTCCAAACACTTTCGACCGGGGCAATATGATCCTCGCGACCTGCCTGAATGAAACTCGGAGTCTCGACTTTGGTCAGGTCGATTGGCACTCCAAGCGCGCTGAGAGCGCCGGGCTGCACGAGCCTGTTGTCGCGGTAAAGATCACACAGATAGGCGCGGTGCCATTTGGCCGGCAAGTTCGTCACATCGCCATTCCAGTGAAGGAGATCGAACGCCGGATAATCTTGACCCAGCAAGTAGTTGTTGACGACCGTGCTCCAGATCAGATCCTTGCCGCGCAAAAGGTTGAAGCTGAGCGCGAGGTAGCGGCCATCGAGATAGCCATTGGTTTCCAGGCTTTCGATGAGTTTGAGCTGTGCGTCATCAATGAAATTCAGCAAATCTCCTGCGCGGGAAAAG
Source organism: Sphingomonadaceae bacterium (assembly GCA_046348625.1). Classification (GTDB taxonomy): domain Bacteria; phylum Pseudomonadota; class Alphaproteobacteria; order Sphingomonadales; family Sphingomonadaceae; genus Aquisediminimonas. Next base: position 99,067 of record JAXMDX010000006.1, on the reverse strand, counting down.
TCGACCTGGGCAGTGAAGAACGTCGCTGACTTCACCTTGTCCGCCTCTCCGCGCGCTGCGAGGATGGCCAGCGTTGCAGTAAGCGTTGTTCCGGCAACACAGTAACCAATGGTGTGAACCTGATCGACATCAAGCAATCCGCGGATCGTATCGATCGCATCAATCTGTGCGGCGATATAATCGTCCCACACCACTTCCGACATGCTTGCATCGGCAGATTTCCAGGAGGCCACAAAGACTGTGAGGCCCTGATCCACGCACCATTTGATAAAGCTCTTTTCGGCAGTCAGGTCGAGTATGTAAAAGCGGTTGATCCAGGGTGGAAAAATCACCAGCGGCGTCTTCAACACAGTCTCCGTTTGCGGAGCATACTGGATCAATTGATAGAGCGGTGTCTGATGAACAACCTTGCCTGGTGTGACAGCGATATTCTCACCCAGCCGGAATGCTTGCGGGTCGGTGTGCGTCAATTGGCCGCGCTTCAGGTCTTCAACCAGGTGCTGAAGGCCTGACATCAGGCTCTGGCCCTTGGTTTCAACCGCGCGGTTGAGCGCGACGGGGTTTGTCAAAGGCGAGTTTGCCGGACTCATCGCCTCGACAATCGTGCGCACAGCAAAGGCGATCCGCGCGCGCTGCTCAGGCGGGACATTGTCAAGGTTTTCAACCGCGCCCAGCATATAGTCGGACATCACCGAATAGCCTTGCCGCATCAAGTCGAATACGGGATGCTCCCACTCACTGCCAGCAAACCGCTTGTCACGAGGATGAACCTTGTCGCGGCCCGCAGCCGCGAGCGGGGCCAGCAGTGGCGCCCATGAATCGATCCCCTGCCTCCAGAAATTGACCATCTGTGTTCCGGCTTCTGCCATCCCCTGAATGGCAGCATCGGTTTCGGGCGGCGATTGGGGCGAATCGGTCATTCTGTTTCGGCTACACCCTTTTTGGCGCCATCGAAAGCACCGCTGCGCCCTAGCGTCACCGCTCATAACGGGTCAGAAAGTTGACAAATTCGTTGCAGTTCGAGACTGTTTCACCCTGTGGGATGAGGTTGAAGAAGAGGAAGTGGCAATGGAAAGTCTTGACGTCCTGATTGTCGGCGCAGGCATTTCCGGCATTGGCGGCGCGGTGCACCTGTCAAAGAACTGCCCTGATCGCAGTTACGCGATTCTGGAAGGCCGGGATGCCATAGGCGGGACCTGGGACCTTTTCCGCTATCCGGGGATCCGGTCGGATTCCGACATGCACACGCTTGGCTTTTCCTTCAAACCCTGGACGCACGAGAAGTCGATTGCAGATGCACCGGCGATCCTCGACTATCTGCGTGAAACTGCCCGGGAATACGGCATCGAGAAGCTGATCCGGTACAATCACCGCGTCACACGCATCGAATGGGACAGCGCGATTGCGCGCTGGACTGTGACCGTCCGGAAGGATGGCAAGGATACGGTGCAGATGCAGTGCCGCTTCCTTTACATGTGCACTGGCTACTACAGTTACACCGACCCGTATCAGCCCGAATTTTCCGGGCGTGACTCGTTCAAGGGGCCTGTCTTCCACCCGCAGTTCTGGCCGGAAGACCTCGACTACAAGGGCAAGCGAACCGTTGTGATCGGCAGCGGCGCGACGGCCGTGACAATCATCCCGGCCATGGTGAAGGAAGGCGCCGGCCATGTGACGATGCTCCAGCGCTCCCCGACCTGGTTCGTGTCGCGGCCTGCGAAGGACAGGATAGCCAATACGCTGCGCAAGGTCCTGCCGCATGGCATCGCCTATGCGCTAACGCGCTTCAAGAACATCAACATGCAGCAGTATTTCTTCAATTTGACTCAACGAAAGCCAGAGAAAGTCAGCAAGAAGCTGCTCGAGTTGACGACGGAAAGATTGCCAAAGGGCTATGATGTCGCGACACATTTCACGCCGCGCTACAGGCCCTGGGAACAGCGGCTTTGCCTGGTACCGGACGCAGATCTTTTTGAAGCGATCAAGAGCGGAAAGGCCGAAGTGGTCACCGATCATATCGAACGTTTTGACGAGACAGGCATTGTCCTCAAATCGGGCAGGCATCTCGACGCTGACATCATCGTTACGGCGACGGGCCTGAAGATGGAAATCATGAGCGGAGTCGAAATGGTTGTGGATGGACAGACTCGGCAAGTCGGCCAGTCGTTCAGCTACAAGGGCTGCATGTATTCCGACATTCCAAACCTCGCCTCATCATTTGGATACTCAAACGCAAGCTGGACATTGAAGGCGGACCTGATCAGCGAATATGTCTGTCGCCTGCTGAACCACATGCGCGAAACCGGAACAGACATCTGTGTGGCAGAACCACATGGAGTCAAGGAAACCGGCGAAGGCATGATGAACCTGTCATCCGGCTATGTGCAACGCGCAAAGGACCGTGTGCCAAAGCAGGGCGATATCGACCCGTGGATTGTCTATCACAACTATTCACTGGACAAGAAACTGATGCGCTATGGCAAGCTTGAGGACGGCGCGATGCATTTCTACAAGGCGAAGGGTGTTGCCCACAGCGTCGCGGCCGAGCCGATAGCCATCGCTGCGGAATAAGACCTAGTATCGGTATCTGCGGCGTCCGAAGTTCGTCTGCTCAAAGGAAAAAGCCGCGACGCCGTTGTCGCCAAGGGGGACAATGGCCGCGCCGAATACCGATCGATAGCCGCCTGTTCCGATGCAAAACCCAACCTCCCCGTGAATTCGGCCGCCGGGAGTTTGCCGGTCTTCAATCGCCACTCCTTCAGTGTTGCGCCTCGCAGCGGCTTCCTTGACAGCCTCAGCGTCTTCCGGAGATAGCCGACGCACTATGCCAGCCGCCGCATTTGGCAAAGGCGCGGCTTCCGGCACAGCATTGCCCGAAACGATCAGGGAGGCAGCGGATATCATGATCAGCGAGAGCGGCATGGCATGACCTTGATGGCATGTCCCTGTCGCTAACATGAACGGGATTCCGCTTGAGCCCCAAGCGCCCCGCGCCGGGATAAGCAGATCACTTAAAAAGTTACGAAAGAAGCTTTTTCTGCCGAGCTCGCCAGGATCTCCATCGACGCACCTACTATCAGTTTGTGGAATGGAAATGCTGATCCTTGAGGCTAATTTTGCAAGAGTGGGAGCCAAGCTAGAACGAGCCAGCACCGGCCGCCAGCACGCTCCGCATAGGGAGGAAATGGCCATGCAAAAGGTTCTGCTCGGATATTGTTCGCTTGTCGCCTTGACCGTCGGATTGGCATCACCTGCCGCGGCGCAACAAGCGGCCGAAGGCGAATCAGCAGACACGATTATCGTCACGGCGACACGCCAAGCCGTCGACAAGCAGAAACTGGGTGTTTCGCTTACGGCAATCACGCAGGAGCAACTGGAGATCCTTGCACCGCACACGCTGCAGGATATTCAGGGCACCGCCCCCAACGTTTTCATCGGCATCGGCACGGCAGCACCGGGCCAGAGCGCCATTTTCATTCGCGGCCAAGGTTATGCCGATGTCGAAAAGACCCAGAGTCCGCCTGTGGGCGTCATTCAGGACGGCGTGTTCTTCGGCAACAATACGGGCCAGCTGCTGGACATGTTCAACGTGTGCACGGTCGAGGTCGATCGCGGGCCGCAGGGCATCTTCTATGGCAAGAATACGACCGCCGGACTGATCAATGTCACCCGCTGTGCTCCGACGCGCCAATTGGGGGCTTCACTTGAAGCAGGTTATGGATCGTTCAATGAAGCCTATGTCCGGGGCGTTCTCAATGCTCCGCTTGGTGACAAGGGCGGCATTGCCGGATCAGCGCAATATCATCGCACGGACGGCTATTACAAGAACGTCTACACCAACACCCATGCCGCGGGCAGCGACTATTTTGCCGCCAACCTCAAGATCAACTACGATCTGGCCGATTGGCTCAATGCCGATTTCAGCTATGACCATATCCACGAAACTGGAGGCGGTACGCCGGTCCAGTTTGGCAACGTGCTGACTGCAACCATCCTCAGCGGCGGCAATCCGGGCGCGATCTGGCCAAAATACAATCCGGTAACCGGTAGCCCGGACGGGTTGGGCCCGCGCGAGGTGGAAAACCGTCCCGGCGGCGACAGGGACCGTCTCAACACCAACATCGGCAGCCTGATCCTGAAGGCGAAGACGCCATTGGGAGAATTGGTGTCGCAAACGGCTTATATGGATGAGGCCGACACTGTCTGGCAGGATTTTGACGGCACCTGTGTGACCGGACCGGGCTGCACAAGCGTTACCAATCCGCTCCTGGCCGCAACCGGCGGGTATCTGCAGACAATTCGCGACCAGACCTACAAGCAATTTACGGAGGAGCTCCGCCTCCAGGGCAAGGCTCTTGGGCAGTTCGATTATCTGGTTGGCGCCTACTATTATAACCACAAGATCACGCTTCATCAGAACACCAACGCTGCGATCGATCAGTTCTCCGGTGAAAAGGCACACAGCTGGTCGTTCTTTGGCAATCTCGACTGGAATCCGACCGACACCATCAAGATTTCAGCCGGTCTGCGGAACATCTCGGAGACAAAGGATTTCAACACGACCTACATCCTTCTTGGCACAATCCCGTTGATCCCCAAGATCACTGACCGGCAAAGCTGGCACAAGCTGATCACGCGATTTAACGCTCAGTGGCAGGTGGCGCCCACGACGTTGCTCTACGCAACACGATCGGAAGGCTTCCGGTCGGGCGGCTTTTCGATAAGGGGCACACTATCGGAACAATCCGCAAGCCAGACAAACTGCGGAGTTGTTGGCGGCTGCCCGGGGAACAATTTCCTGTCCTACCAGCCTGAAACCAACACAACTTATGAAGTTGGCATCAAAAACCGCCTCTTCGACAATGCAGTGACCTTCAACGCATCGGCGTTCATCAACGATATCAGCAACTTCCAGCAGTCTCAGGTTGTTGTCACGCCGAATTACGGGCCCGGCACAAACACTTATGTGGTCAATTATCCAAAGGTGCGGATCAAGGGGCTTGAGTTTGAGCTTGACCTCAACCTCGGGAGGATGACTGAAAGCCTGAAAGGCCTGTCGCTCTCCGCAAGTCTTGGTATCCAGGACGCCAATGTGCGGGACGGCAAGATAAACGGCCAGCAGGCCGCCATTGGTGCAGGCGCGCAGGCAGGCGCACCGGGCAGCTTCGCCAATTTCACCGGAGTCGGGCTGCAACGCGTACCGAGCAACAACTATACAATCCGGGGCACTTATGCCCGCGACATCGGGGCTGATACCAAGCTCACCGTCACCGCAGGATATTCGTGGATCGACAGCTTTTCGCTCGGTACTTTTGGACTCGCCGAGGATATCCAGCCTTCCTACGGTCTGCTGGACGCATCTGCGACGCTCAACTGGAAGAACTATTTTCTTCGCGTCAGCGGCAAGAACCTGACCGACAAGAACTACCGGACCCAGTCATTGCCAACGGTGTTCTTCCAGGGATGGGCACCGCCTGCGACATATCTGGTGACCGTCGGCGCCAAATTCTGAGCGGGGCGCCGCAGCGAGGTTGCGGCGCACGCCGGGCAAGTTTTGAATTCGTCAAGGATAGCGGGCGAGATTTCTGCAATCAGGTGCGTCAGTCGTCCGCTCGGACGACTGACGTAACTTCAAGAATGACCTTTTGCTGGCAGTCTTTGCAATTTTGACGCATGGAAGCATCTCCAAACCCTTGAACCGGAAAGTTGAGATGTCCGAAGAATTCTACCGCATCAAGCGCCTGCCCCCCTATGTCATCGCCGAAGTGAATGCGATGCGGGCGGCCGCGCGTCAGGCGGGAGAGGACATTATCGACCTTGGCATGGGCAATCCCGACCTGCCACCTCCGCCCCATGTCATTGAAAAACTTTGTGAAGTGGCAATGAAGCCGGATGCCCATGGCTATTCCGCTTCCAAGGGAATCCCGGGGCTGCGCAGGGCGCAGGCCGGATACTATGGCCGCCGTTTCGGGGTCGATCTCGATCCCGATAGCGAAGTGGTTGTAACTCTCGGATCGAAGGAGGGCCTCGCCAATCTTGCCCAGGCGATCACGGCACCGGGCGATGTCGTCCTTGCCCCGAACCCGTCCTATCCGATCCACACCTTTGGCTTCATCATTGCCGGAGCGACGATCCGAAGCGTACCTACCACACCGGACGAGCGCTATTTCGAGGCGCTCGAACGGGCGATGAAATTCACCGTGCCCAAGCCTTCCGTCCTGGTCATGGGCTATCCGTCGAACCCGACCGCTGAAGTGGTTGACCTTGCATTTTATGAACGAGTTGTCGCTTTTGCGAAGGAACATGGCCTGTGGGTCCTGTCTGATCTGGCCTATTCCGAACTCTACTATGATGGCTGCCCCACGCCCTCGATCCTGCAGGTCAAGGGTGCAAAGGACGTCGCGGTCGAATTCACATCAATGTCCAAGACATATTCAATGGCCGGCTGGCGGATCGGCTTTGCGGTCGGCAACAAGACGCTGATTGCAGCGCTCTCGCGCGTAAAATCCTATCTTGATTATGGCGCGTTCACCCCCATTCAGGCAGCCGCCGTTGCAGCGATCAATGGGCCGCAAGACATTGTCGCCGCCAACCGCCAACTCTACAAGAAGCGCCGCGATGTGCTGGTTGAAAGCTTTGGCCGCGCCGGTTGGGAAATCCCCTCGCCGCGCGCGTCGATGTTCGCATGGGCCCCTCTCCCCCCTGCCCTTGCGCATCTGGGCAGCCTCGAATTTTCAAAACAGCTTTTGACTCATGCCGGCGTCGCTGTTGCAGCAGGCGTCGGTTATGGCGAGGAAGGCGAAGGCTTTGTCCGTATCGCGATGGTGGAGAACGAACAACGGCTGCGTCAGGCCGCCCGCAATGTTCGCAAATATCTCCAGTCGATGGGCGTGAATACGCCTTCGGTCAATGCAGGATAAGGCGTTCGGGCCGTCCATTCATGGCTAGATCGGATTTCGCCTTTACGTATCAATTCCGCGTCCGCTGGTCGGAGGTCGATCCGCAGGCCGTCGTGTTCAATGCGCGCTATCTTGACTATGCAGATATTGCGATCACGGAATATTATCGAGCCGTAGGCTTTCGGGCGCAATACCCTGGTGAGCCGCTCGAATTTCATGTCAAACGGGCGACTGTGACGTGGTACAAGCCTATCGGGGCGGACGAGATGATTGATGTCATGGCCCGCACGGCCCGTGCAGGTACAACGAGCATGACGCAGATTGTCGAAATTCATGGTGCTTCCGCCGACGGCAATGACGATCTCCGCGCGGAAGTCGAACTGGTCAATGTTCATGTCGATCTGGCTACGCACCGACCAATTCCCCTTCCTGACCGGCTTGCCGAGGCCTTCGCAATATTCGACAATCGTCGCGACCATTGACGTCAATTGCGGTTTTGCGTTGTAGCCTAGCCCCATGCTAAGGGGCGCGACCATGCTGCAAACAATGACCGATCCTGCTGCCTTGATTGCCGAAATGGGCCAGCGTGCCCGTGCCGCCGCTGCCCGGATTGCGCGGCTCCCGACAAGTCACAAATGCAAGGCGCTGATGATTGCCGCCGGCATCGTGCGAAACTCCGCTGCGGAAATTCTGGCTGCCAATGCAGAGGACCTTGAGGATGGCCGGGCAAACGGCCTCAGTCCCGCCATGCTCGATCGGCTGGCACTCAATCCGGAACGGCTTGAAGCCATGGCCGCCGGGATAGAAGCAGTTGCACAACTGCGCGATCCAGTGGGCATGGTAATCGACGAAACGGTGCGTCCCAACGGCCTCAAACTGTCACGCGTTCGCGTTCCGCTGGGTGTCGTCGGGATCATCTACGAAAGCCGACCGAATGTCACGGCCGATGCAGCCGCCCTATGCCTGAAATCGGGCAACGCCGTCATCCTGCGAGGAGGATCGGAAGCAAGTCGTTCGAACCGGGCGATTCATGCAGCATTGTGTGCCGGCTTGGCAGAAGCAGACATTCCCGTTGACGCGATCCAGCTTGTCCCGACGACAGACCGGGCTGCTGTGGGCGCAATGCTGGCCGCGCATGGCTTGATCGACATCATTGTTCCGCGAGGTGGCAAGGCACTGGTTGCACGTGTCCAGCAAGATGCCCGCGTGCCTGTGCTCGCTCATCTCGATGGCATATGTCACACATATATTGACGGTGATGCAGATGCAGCCAAGGCACGGCAGATCGCGGTCAATGCAAAGATGCGGCGGACAGGTGTTTGCGGCGCGACGGAAACGCTTTTGATTGATCGGAAATATGCCGAACCGCAGCCGATCTTGCAGGCCTTGATCGATGCCGGATGTACGCTTCGGGGCGATGCCTTTACGCTTGCGCTGGAGCCGCGCGCCGAAGCCGCAACCGATACGGATTGGGAAACCGAGTATCTTGATGCAGTCTGTTCAGTCCGCTTCGTGAATGGCGTCGATGAAGCCATTGAGCATATCGCAAAATACGGCTCCGGCCATACAGACTCGATCGTGACCGAGAATCAGGCAACGGCAGAAACCTTCCTCAATGCGGTCGATAGCGCCATTGTCATGCATAATGCCTCCACCCAGTTCGCAGACGGCGCCGAGTTTGGGCTTGGCGCAGAGATAGGGATTGCCACCGGGCGCCTGCACGCACGCGGTCCAGTCGCGCTGGAGGGGCTCACGACCTATAAATGGATGGTGCGCGGTACGGGCCAGACACGCCCTTGATTCAGACGGCATTACTCGGCGGATCGTTCAACCCAGCCCATAGCGGCCACAAGCGGATCAGCCTGTTCGCTGCAAGAGCCCTTGGTGCTCAGCAAGTCTGGTGGCTCGTGTCACCGGGAAACCCCTTGAAGGAAGGTGCGAAGGACATGGCTCCGCTTCGCGCGCGGCTGAAATCGGCCAATGCCATGGCACGGCGCAGCATCATCCGTCCAACCGCGATAGAGCAGTCCCTTGGCACCCGCTACACTGTGGACACATTGGCGGAGCTCGTGCGGCGCTATCCAAATCGTCGCTTCATCTGGCTTATGGGAGCCGATAACCTCGCCCAATTCCCACAATGGCGCGACTGGCGGAAGATCGCGCGCATGATGCCGATTGCGGTTATCGCGCGTCCGGGCTATGACGATATCACCCGGGCGGCTCGCGCCATGGGCTGGCTGCGGAGATTTGTCCGCCCCGCACGTCAGGCAAAATACTGGACAAAGTGGAGAATCCCGGCGCTCGTGCTCTTGCGCTTGCCCCCTGACAAAAGCTCCGCCACGGCGGTCCGCCGGTCTAGGCCTGACTGGTACCGCTCCTTAACTTCCAACCCTGTGCGCGATCCGTTGACGCGCCTCATGATCGATTGAGACCGAACTTGCCTGCTGCCTCTGCCGCAAAGCGTGATACTGACGCCCATCCTTCCGATGCCCTGCACGCCCTGATTCTGAAGTCGCTCGACGACGATCAGGCAGTTGAAACCGTGTCGATCCCGCTTGCCGGCAAGTCGACGATTGCGGATCACATGGTTATCGCCAGTGGGCGCTCGACCCGCCAAGTCGCCTCAATGGCGCAGAAGATTGCCGAAAAGATCAAAAGCGAGTTTCACCGTACACCCCGGATCGAAGGCTTGCCGGCTGCAGATTGGGTCCTCATTGATGCAGGTGACGTAATTGTCCATTTGTTCAGGCCCGAGGTCCGCAGCTTCTACAATCTTGAGCGTATGTGGGCTTTTGGCGACGCGCCGATTGCGACCGAAACGGCTTGAAGCTCCATATCATTGCGCGCGGAAAGATGGGCCGCTGTCCCGAGGCCGAGATCATCGCGCGGTACAAAAAGCGCATGAGCTGGCCCATCGAGGTTACCGAGCTGCCTGACGTCGGCGGCAAGCCTCCAACTTTTGCTTCGGGAACCCGGATCATAGGGCTCGATGAAGGCGGTGAGCAGCTAAGCTCGGTCGAGATCGCCGGTTTGCTCTCGCATTGGCGCGACGAGTCGATACGGGAAGTGCGTTTCCTCATCGGGGCCGCTGACGGGTTGTCTGCGGACGAAAGGCAGAGCGCGCACAAGCTCATCGCCCTGGGGCGCGCCACCTGGCCCCATATGCTGGTTAGGGCAATGCTGTTCGAGCAACTCTATCGTGCCACGAGCATCATCGCCAGACACCCCTACCACCGCGAAGGCTAAAGGATTCAGGCTACACGCAGCTCGCCAAGCGGGCTCTCGATGGGAAAGTCCATACCCGGTACGGCCATCGTCTTTTTGGCAAGTTCGACGAAGCGGTTCGCCAGCAAGGATGGCGCAGCAGCGCGCTCGGCGCGCTCGGCAAGAAGGGTCACGGGATCAATTTCCGTTTCGAAGCGGATGCCGATACGGTCCTTCTGCGCCCAGACGATGCGGCCGACGAGCTTGCCGACGTGGCGGATCATGATCGAAACGTGGCCGCGAAGCGCAACGTGCGGCGGGACAATCGCCATCAGGCCGCCCGCAGAAATATTGCAGACCCGCACTGAAACCGGAGATTCTTCTCCTTCAGGCACGATCTGAGCGCTCAAGACCACGGCGTAGCGGCGCTCTGCCGTTTCGAACTTCTCCGATTCTGCAAACTCCGGTGCACGGACCAATTGCATTGCCACGATCTTATCCTTCATCTGACCAGCCGCAAGATACGGTTGTTCTTGCAATGGTTAGCGGCGCAGAAGGGATTTCCTTTAGTTGTTTATCGTAAAAAATTTCTTTCCCGTTAAGCAATTGTTAGGTGCAGAAAACGTCAATTTTCGGACCGTGATTGCATCGCTTGAGATCGTCTTGAGGTTTGTATAGGTTGACCTTCAATTCGCAGGTGTCCGCTTTGATACGCATTGTCTCCGTACTCGCCGCCGCTGGCCTATTTGTGAGCCCCTTGCTTGCCCAGTCCGTACCGGAGCGTCCATTGCCCAATTACCCGCATACGCGTGCAAGCGATCTGATTGAGGAGCATTTTGGCGAAAAGATCGCCGACCCGTTCCGCTGGCTGGAAAACGATGTCCGTACCGATCAGGAGGTCCGTGATTGGGTCAATCGCGAAAACGCCCTGAGCAGTTCATACCTCTCACGCCTTCCGGGACGCGCAATACTCGCCGGACGGATCAAGGACCTCAGCAAGTTCGAGCGTTATGGTACACCCCGCAAGGCTGGAAAATACTATTTTTACCTGCACAATGATGGGTCGCAAAACCAGTCGGTGCTGACGGTTCGCGAGGGACTTGAAGAGCAGCCTCGCATCGTCATCGACCCGAACGGCTGGGCAAAGGATGGTGCAACGGCGCTGGCGGAATGGGCGCCATCCGATGATGGTCGCTGGGTTGCCTTTGCCGTTCAGGACGGCGGGACCGATTGGCGAACGCTGAAAGTCGTCAACGTCGCGACCGGCGAAATTGCGGAAGATGAGATCAAATGGGTCAAGTTTTCGTCCTTGGCCTGGAAGGCCGACGGCAGCGGATTTTTTTACTCGCGTTTTCCGGAGCCTGAAGCCGGGGGCACCTACCAGTCGATCAATCTCAACCAGGCCGTGTTTTTCCACACCTTGGGAACACAGCAGGCGGAAGACACAAAGATCTACGACACGCCGGAAAGGCCGCGGTTGCGGCATTCGGCGCAAGTCACGGACGATGGTCGCTATCTGTTGATCACCACTGCCGATGGCACCGATCAGCGCTACGAACTTACCGTCGCGAAGGTCGACAATGGCCCTTTGAAACTCCGCACCTTGGTCAAGGGACTTGAAAACAACTGGGCGCTGGCCGGATCGGTTGGGCCAAGATTCTATTTCCTGACAGACAAGGATGCACCGCGCGGGAAGCTTGTGACACTCAATGTCGAGCGACGGTCAAAGGCGCCTGTCGAAATTGTGCGCCAGAGTCCGGATACACTGGTTGGTGCGTCCTTGGTCGGGGAACGCATGATTCTCGCCTATCTGGGGGACGCCAAATCAGAAGCCGAACTTCGCACCCTAGATGGTCGCCTGCTGGGACCGATAACGCTGCCCGCGATCGGTTCCGCGGCAGGATTCGGCGGCAAGGGGGGTGATTCCGAGACGTTCTATACCTTTTCGAGCTACGCCATCCCTCCAACCGTTTATCGGTTCGACACGAATACCGGCAAGGCTGATCTCTTTGCCCGCCCAAAGGTATCCTTCCATCCCGCAGACTATGTCACGGAACAGCGTTTCTACACTTCGAAGGACGGGACCCGGATCCCCATGTTTCTTGTCCGGCGCAAGGACAGTCTGGCATCAGGCCCGGTGCCGACCCTGCTTTACGGCTATGGCGGATTCAATATATCCGTTGTGCCATCATTTGACGCGCCGAAACTGGCGTGGCTTGAGCAGGGCGGTGCCCTTGCCGTCGCCAATCTCAGAGGCGGCGGCGAATACGGGGCCAGCTGGCACAATGAGGGGCGTCTTCAAGCCAAGCAGAATGTCTTCGATGACTTCATCGCAGCTGGCGAATATCTCATTGCGGAAGGCATAACATCAAAGGACAAGTTGGCCATTGAAGGGCGGTCAAACGGCGGGCTGCTCGTCGGGGCGGTTGTAAACCAGCGGCCCGATCTGTTCACTGCCGCATTGCCTGCAGTGGGCGTAATGGACATGCTCCGTTTCAATCAGTTCACGTCAGGGCGATTCTGGATCGACGACTATGGCGACCCCGCAAAGGAACCCGATTTCCGGATCTTGCGCAGCTATTCACCCTATCACAACGTCACAAGCGGGCGCGATTATCCTGCCATTCTTGTCACAACGGCTGACACTGACGATCGGGTCGTACCGGGGCATAGCTTCAAATATGTGGCCGCCTTGCAAGCGGCAGACATCGGGAACAAGCCGCACCTCATTCGGATCGAAACGCGGGCCGGCCATGGCAGCGGCAAGCCAATTGACAAGATCGTCGCAGAATCGGCGGACATGTATGCATTCATTGCAAAATGGACGGGACTTTCGATCAAGGCACCCTGAATATTAGCTGTTGATCCAGTTCATCGCCGAGAAAGTGCCGTCGAAGTAAATCGCGATTCCGCAGCTGTTGCAACAAGCTGTTTGAGAAGCAGGATTGCGAAATGACCATTCAGCGAAAATTGTCTGCAGGCATCGTTGCCGCTGCAATGTTGGCCAATGCAGGTTCCCCGGCGCTGGCACGCGACTACGACCGAGATTACGGATACGGATATGGCCATCATGGATGGCATCATCGCCACGATCATGTGGATGGGGGAGACGTCGTGGCTGGCGTCGCACTGATCGCAATTCTTGCGGCAGTCCTCTCATCATCGTCAAAGAACAAGCATCATGTTGGTCACTCTGAGGGCAACATCAGTTCCGAGGATGCGGCCGTCGATGCTTGCGCACAGGCCGCCGAAACCAAGGCCGGCGACCAGGCAACCGTGCGCGATATCACGCAGGTCGATCGCACCAACGATGGCTGGAATGTTGAGGGCATCGTCAAACAGGGCCGGGACTGGAACACCAATGATGATGACGATGAGGACGATGACAGTCGCCGCTTCACCTGCACGGTTCGCTATGGCGCGGTGCAGGACGTGACGATTGAAAATGGTTCCATCGCCCTCAATTGAGCCAGGTTCCCTCTCCCCTGCCCAGGCGGCGCATCAAATAAGTTTCTCGGCCCACCGTCGGGGATATTGACCAGACGCAACGCATCGTCACTATGCCCCGTACGGAACCAAATGAGGCAGAGGTCCAATGACAATCATAATCGATCGCCGCGCGCTCCTGGCCACCGGGGCGTTCGGGCTTGGCGGGCTTGTCCTGCCGGGCGGCTCGCTTGCCGCACAAGCGCTTCTGGGTGCACAGGGATTCACCCATGGAGTGGCAAGCGGTGAGCCGGATTCAGATTCGGTGCTGTTATGGACCCGCTTCGTCAGCGCAACCGGGGCGCCGTCCAAAGTCAGGGCGGAAATTTCCCTGAGTCGCGATTTCGCCAAAGTGGCAAGCGGCGGAGAGATGATCACCGGGCCCTGGCGTGACCATACTGCCAAGATCACGGTCAATGGTCTGACCCCGGGCACAACCTACTACTACCGCTTCATTGGCCCGGACGGATCACTCTCTCCCGTCGGTCGCACACGCACACTGCCGCTGGGCAGGGTCTCCAAATTCAATATTGCGGTCTTTTCCTGTGCCAACCTCGGCTTCGGGCTTTTCAACGCCTATGCGCATGCTGCAGCCCGAGACGATATCGACCTTGTCCTGCACCTTGGCGACTATCTCTACGAATACGCCCGTGGCGGCTACGACAATGGGTCCGAGTTTTCGAAGCGTATCCTGCCGGAGACCGAGCTTTACAATCTTGCCGATTATCGCACGCGCTACGCAAGTTACCGCAGCGACCCCAATCTGCAGGCGCTGCACGCTGCCTTTCCAATGATCGCCAATACGGACGACCATGAAGGCGCCAATGACTCATGGGAAGGCGGGGCGGAAAATCATCAGCCGGACGAGGGCGATTGGACCAATCGCAAGAATGCGGCCATGCAGGTCTGGCGCGAATGGATGCCCGTCAGCGAGCAGCCCTGGAAGAGCTACGATATCGGCGAACTGGCTACGTATTTCCGCACCGACACACGCATGATCGCGCGCTCCAGGCCGGCAAGCTATGGCACGATCTTACGCAGCGGCGACCCTGCCGCCGCGCTTGTCGCCTTCCGGGACGGGGCATGGCAAGATCCAGCGGCAACAATGATGGGCACGGAGCAGGAAAACTGGCTCTATCACGGTTTCCGCGCCGCGAGCCGCCAGAAGAAGACCTGGCATGTCCTCGGGGTCGGGACGAATATCGGATATAATTCTACGCCGCCTGATGCGCTGGACTGGCTTGATCCAAGGGCGGATGTGCGGGCAATGGCCTATTTCAAAGCGGGAATCGCTGCGGGCAAAGCCGGATTGCCGTACAATCTCGACAATTGGGGCGGGTATCCGCAAGCCAAGTCACGCCTTTTGTCTGCCGCGCAAGCGACCGATGCCAACCTGATCGCGGTCACTGGCGACAGCCACAATGCCTGGGCATTCGACCTTTTGGAAGGCAATCGCGCTGCCGGCGTGGAATTTGGCGGCCATAGCGTGACGTCTCCCGGTATCGAGTCTGCCACTCGGGCATCGGACCAGGAGAAGGTTGCCAGAGCGCTTGTCGCAAACAGCAAGGAATTGCGATGGGCTGACACGTCCAACCGCGGATATATGCATGTCTCGCTCACACCAGCGGCCGCGACCTGCGAATGGGTCTTCATGGACACTGTCAAATCCGTTTCGACGACCACAAAGGCCAGCCATCGCATGAAAGTCCGGCCAGGCAGGAAGGTCCTTGAATCCGCATGAAATTGCTCGCGGCGCTGGGCGCCATATCTCTGCAGATTGCCGGCCCTGCACTGGCTGGAACGACCTATGTGCAGGCAGGTCGCCTTCTTGACGTTGAAAGCGGTCGCCTTTTGGCGGGCCAATGTATCACAATCGCTGACGAACGGGTCAAGGCAGTGGGGCGCTGCACCCGACCGCCCGCAGATGCGACCGTGATTGACTGGCGCGCCTATACAGTTCTGCCCGGTCTGATCGATCTCCACACGCATCTCGCCGACGTCGGGCAAGGTGCAGACGTTGCGGAGCCGATTAAGACCGGTCCGGCCGAAACCGCCTTCATTGGCGCAAAGAATGCGCGCGACACGCTTCTCGCGGGCTTCACGACCGTTCGCGACGTCGGCACATTCCGTGTGTTTTCAGACGTGAAACTCCGCGATGCCATTGCCAAGGGACTGGTGCCCGGCCCCCGCATGCTTGTTGCCGGTACCTACCTCACCGTTCCGGGAGGAGGCGGAGAGATCAATGGACTTCCGCCGGGTACGGTGCCGCCGGAAATGCGCTTTGGTGTCGTGGCAAATGCCGCCGAAGCGCGCGACAAGGCAGAGGCCCTGTTTGCAGGCGGTGCCGATTTCCTGAAGCTCATTGCGACTGGCGCTGTCCTCGCGATTGGCACCGAGCCAGGCCAGCCTGAACTGACCGAAGAGGAAATGCACGCCGCGGTCGAGGTCGCGAGGACGCACAACAGCTATGCGACCGCTCATGCGCATGGGGCAATTGGGATCAAGTCCGCAATCCGCGCTGGTGTGCGATCGATCGAACATGCAAGCCTCATCGACGATGAAGGTCTTGCGATGGCCAAGGCTGCTGGCGTCTGGCTTGTGATGGACGTTTATAATGGCGACTATATTGAAGAGGTTGGGACGAAAGAGGGTTGGCCCGCCGAATATCTCCGCAAAAATCGCGAAACGACGGATGTCCAGCGGGAAGGATTTACCAAGGCAGTGCGCATGGGCGTGAAGATCGGATTTGGGACAGACAGCGGAGTCTATCCCCACGGACTCAATGCGCGCCAGTTTGCCTACATGGTCCGCTTCGGAATGACGCCGCTGGCAGCGATCCGCGCAGCCACGATCGAGGCGGCCAAGCTCGCCATGCGGGAAAATGACATCGGCAGCCTGGCCCCCGGCCATTTCGGCGACCTGATTGCGGTCAAGGGCGATCCTCTGCAAAATATCCGGACCCTTGAAGTCGTGGAAGGTGTCATCAAGGGCGGCGTTCGCATCAAGTAGTACCGTCCGAGGCGCGATCAGGAATAGACAAACTCCGAACCGTCCAGATCAACCTTGGGCAGGTCGTCCTTGTCGCTCCAATAGTCCTGATTGTGTTGCCATTCGATCTTGTCGCCGCGCTTTGGCATCAGATGGAGCCCACGCTGGAGATAGCCCGGGTTGAAATTGTCCGCATCAATCCAAGGCAACAGCGGCATGTTGTGATCTTCCGGGCGCAATTGGACTTCCACCCGCTTTGCACCTTTTTCATCCATGTGCTTCAGCAGCCGGCAAACCAGGTCGGACAGCAGATCGACCCGCAGTGTCCAGCTGGCGCGGAAATAGCCAAACACCCAAACCATGTTCGGCACACCGGTGAACATCATGCCGCGATATGTGACGGTTTGTGACCAGTCGACGGGTTGATCATCGATTTCAAACGGGATGTCGCCAAGAACAGAGAGATTGAACCCGGTGGCCGTGATGATGATGTCGGCCTCCAGTTCGCGGCCCGATTTGAGCAATATTCCGTTCTCCGTGAAGCGCTCGATATGGTCGGTGACGGCAGCGACCTTTCCTTCCGCAATCTTGCGGAACAGATCCCCGTCGGGAAGGAAGGCAACGCGCTGCTGCCATGGCCGGTAGCTCGGGGTGAAATGCGGCGACAGATCGAAATCCGGCCCCAGATACTCGCGCGCAGCTGCAAACAATTCCTCGCGCACGGCTTCAGGCTCCGTCCGGCATCGGCGGATTATGGTTTCCATGTCAAAATTGATCTGCTGGCGCACCACGCGATGGATCGTCGGTTCATCGATACCGACTTCCCGCAGACGGTCTGCCAGTTCATTGGCATTGGCGCTCGGCATGAAATAGGTTGGAGACCGTTGAAGCAGGGTCAGCGAGCCACATTCGTCCGCAATAGCAGGCACGACAGTAGCCGCAGTCGCTCCCGAACCGATCAGGACGACCTTCTTGCCCTTGAGATTGATGTCCGAAGGCCAGGTTTGGGGATGGACGATCCTGCCCTTGAAATCCTTCATACCGGGCCATTCGGGCGTGTAGGGCGTATCGTGATTGTAATAGCCCTGACACATCCAGAGGAAGTTACAGGTGAAGAAATGCGTCTTGCCATCGGCTTTGCTGATGGCTTCGACTGTCCAGAGATTGTCCGTACTGGACCAGCGGCAGTGGGTGATTGTGTGGCCATAACGGATGTGGCCACCAAGGTCGTTTTCTTCGATCACCTCGCCCATGTACTTCAGGATCTCGTCCGCGGTCGCAATAGGTGCGCCGACCCAGGGCTTGAAACGATAGCCAAAGGTATAAAGGTCACTGTCCGACCGAACGCCTGGATAGGTATGCGTCACCCAGGTGCCCCCGAACTTGTCCTTGGTTTCAAGGATGACAAAGCTCTTTTCGGGCATTTGATCGGACAGGTGATAGGCCGCCCCGATTCCCGAAATGCCCGCTCCGACGATCAGCACGTCGAAATGCGTTTGCTGTGTGTCTGCGCGCTCTGCGGTCAATGTGCTGGTCTGCGGCACGGGCGATTCCTTCTCCAAAAGCGTTTTTCTCGTGTAGGTCTGCATCAGACACCAATACCTTGATCCAGGTCAATCGCAGACCGTCGAGTTTTGTCCCTGGTGCATCATTTCGCATATGGTTTCCCTTGCAAAACATGCGTGCTTGGGAAAAAGCGAAAACAAGAAATTTCCGAGTCGGAGAGGGCTGGGAAGGAGCGCAGCACATCTGCCGCAAAGGCGGGGCTCGCTATGGCAATCTGGCAATCGCAGGACACAAACCATGACCACAGATCCCGTTGTTATCGCATCTTATGCTCGCACACCGATGGGCGGCATGCAGGGCGTACTCTCTGGCGTTTCCGCCACTCAATTGGGCGCGACCGCAATCAAGGCCGCAGTCGAGCGTGCTGGAGTGAAGCCGGAGGCCGTCGATCAGGTCATCATGGGATGCGTCCTGCCGGGCGCACTCGGCCAGGCCCCGGCGCGGCAGGCAACACTGGGTGCGGGACTGCCGATGTCCGTTGGCGCCACGACAATCAACAAGGTCTGCGGTTCCGGCATGAAGGCAACGATGATGGCGGCAGAGGCAATTATCGCCGGCACGTCAGACATTGTCGTGGCGGGCGGCATGGAAAGCATGACCAATGCCCCATACATGCTCACGAAGCATCGCTCGGGAGCGCGGCTTGGTCATGACTCGCTCAAGGACTCGATGTTCCTTGACGGTCTTGAGGATGCCTATGAACCCGGCCGCGCCATGGGTTCGTTTGCCGAAGAAACCTGCACCGAATATCAGTTTACCCGCGAAGCCCAGGATGAGTATGCGCTGCGTTCGCTGAGCCGCGCGAACGAAGCCATTGCCTCGGGTGCGTTCGATCGCGAGATCGTGCCGGTCGAAGTGGTGGGTCGCAAGGGCACCGAGACGATCACGGTCGACGAGCAGCCTGGCAAGGCCAATCCGGACAAGATCCCGACGCTCAAGCCTGCCTTTGCAAAAGATGGAACGATCACGGCAGCCAATGCGTCGTCGATTTCGGATGGCGCGGCTGCACTGGTCGTGACCCGGCAAAGCGTTGCGGAGGCACAGGGCCTGAACATTGCCGCCCGGATCGTGTCCTGGGCCACGCACAGTCAGGAACCCGCAAAATTCACTTCCGCCCCGGTTCCGGCAATCCGGAGCGCGATGGAAAAGGCCGGTTGGACTGTGGCTGATGTCGATCTGTTCGAAGTCAACGAAGCCTTTGCGATGGTGCCGATGATCGCCATGAAAGAGTTGGGCATTCCGGCTGAAAAGCTCAACGTCAACGGCGGTGGCACTGCCCTGGGCCACCCCATCGGCGCTTCAGGCGCGCGGATCATCGCGACACTGATTGCTGCGCTTCAGAACCGCGGATTGAAGCGGGGTGTTGCGTCGCTTTGCATTGGCGGCGGAGAAGGCACAGCAATAGCAGTAGAGATCGCATAATTTTTTTCGGACGGTTGCATCCAAATCTCCACTAGCGCCAGTAATGGTGGTTGCGGAGACGCATATTTTGGAGTCAGGTCCGATGAAATTATGCACATCCCGGCTTGGAAGGGCCGAGAACCGAATTGCGTTCCAAACGCACGGCGATGCCGGCACATTGGCCGACGCTGAAACGCTTTGGACGCTCGGGCCGATTGGTCTGGCTGTTCGCGGAGATCGCGCATGAACGCCCAGTCTTCGGCCGGAGACACACTCCGGCCGGGAGCCTTTATGCCGGCGGGCAAAGGCCCGGTTGGCTCGGTCGTCGATCTTGAGGCTTTGCTGCACCTCATCGGGCAAGGCGATCGGCGTGCGTTTCGCACTCTCTATGATCGCGTTGCAGGACGCATGCTCTCCTCCGCGCGCCGAATTCTGGGTGATGGAGATCTGGCCGAAGACGCCGTCCAGGAAGCGTTTGTCAGGATTTGGAGAAGCGCAAGCAAGTTCGATCCTGCCCGAGGCGTGGCACTGGCATGGGTCGGACGCATCTTGCGCAATGCGGCGTTCGACCGTTTGCCGAAGCAGCGCGACATGGCACGCATCGAGGATGTCGAAATAGCCGTCATGCCCGTGGAGCCACCCAGCGCACGCGTCGGCCAATGCCTCAGGAAGCTGCCGGGGCAGCAAGGCCAGGCCATGGTGCTCATGTATGTCCATGGCATGACACATTCGGAACTTGCGGCACATTTTGGGGCGCCGCTTGGAACAGTCAAATCATGGGTAAAACGTGGCCTGGCCACACTGCGCGTTTGCATGGGGGTGCACAATGAAGAACCGAATTGATGATTATGTCCTCGGCAATATGAGCATTGAGGAACGAGCGGCCATGGATCAGGCGCGAAGATATGACCCTGAGCTTGATCAGGCGATCAGGGACGTCGAAGACTCGCTTGCGCCTTTGTCTCTGGCGGCTGGTGCAGTTCCTCCGCCGCCAGGCCTGTGGAACAGGATCGAGACTGCAATAGGCTCTGAAAAAGAGGCACTCGAGGGGCGCGCCATCACTGAATTGGCTGAAGGCGATTGGTTCTCGGTTGCCCCGGGAATTGACGGCAAGATAATGTGGAACGGTCGCACGACCCTGCTGCGTTGCGCGGCCGGTGCGATCCTGCCCAATCACATGCATGACGATGATGAACATCTGCTGGTGCTGTCGGGCGATCTCGTCATCGGGGGCCGCACATTCGGCGGCGGAGATTATATTCGTTCCCGCCGCGGATTTGACCGCTTCCTGCACATGACACGCACCGGTTGCCTGATCCTGACGCAGATCGGACAATAATTTTCACCCGTTTGCATCCGTTCTGCCATCCGTATCGGTAATCCCATTAGCCGCGCCACTGACCCCCCTTGCGCGGGCTTTTAGGGAGATAGTTTGATGATACAGGATTCGAATACCACGCGCCGCTCGCTGTTCCGTGTTGCGGGCGCAGGCGTGTTGTCGGCGGCCGCAGTCGGCCTGCTTGGCGGCAACGAAGCGATGGCTGCCATGAAGGGCAAGATGAGCGCGCATTCCGGCGACGTGAATATCTTGAACGTTGCGCTTGGCCTCGAGCATGAAGCGATCAACGCTTACCAGATCGGTGCGGAAAGTGGCCTGCTTGACAAGGGTACATTGGGCGTCGCCGTCGCCTTCCAGAGCGATCACAAATTCCACCGTGACGCTCTGATCGCGACGATCAAGAAACTTGGCGGCAAGGCTGTCGCAGAAAAGTCGCGCGACGAGTATGTAACTGGCCTCAACGCGGCGTCGATCAAGAGCGCGACCGATATCGTAAAGCTTGCCCAGCGCCTCGAACTGGGCGCGGTCAATGCCTATCTGGGCGTGATCCCGTCCTTCACTGACAAGGGGCTTGCCCAGGTCTCCGGCAAGCTCGCCGCTGACGAAGTCCTTCACTACACGGCGCTGACGCAAGCGCTTGGTGAACAGCTGCCGGTTGGCGTCAACGGTTTCCCGTTCGGCTAAGAAGCCGTCCGGATTGCAGCCAGTCGCAACGCGTCCCTGTCGCCGAGCGACTGGCTGTTTTCCATTTTCGAGGAGCTGACAATGAAAAATCTAGTCCGAGCCTTTGCCGGAGGATTCCTGCTTGGCACAGTCGGCCTTCTTGCCATTGATGCAAGCCATGCAGCCGTTGTCGGTGACGCTGCACGCGGCGCCAAGCTCTATGAGCAGAAGTGCACCGGGTGCCATTCGATCGATACCAATCGCATTGGTCCGGCGCACCGCGGTGTATACGGTCGAAAGGCTGGGCTTGCTCCGGGCTTCGCCTATTCACCGGGCCTCAAGAACTCGAAAATCATTTGGACAGAGCCGACGCTCGACCGCTGGCTGACCAACCCCCAGGCAACCATTCCCGGCGCCCGCATGGGCTTCCGGCTCAGTGAAGCACCCGCACGGGCAGACATCATTGCGTTCCTCAAGACGCAGAAAGCCGTCGCCAAGAAAAAGTGATTTGGCGGGCTGGTCCCTCGGGGGCCACCGATTGAAAGACCCTCCCCATTGGGGAGGGTTTCTTTTTTGGGTCAAAGGGCTCCGTGGCAGTGCTTGTATTTGTTCCCGGAACCACATGGGCAGGGGGCATTGCGGCTCACCTGGCCCACCCAATTTGCAGGATCGTCCCCCAACGCTGCGTCCATATCCGGCTGCACGATCTGCAAGGGAGGCAGCCGGGTTGTAATAAGGCCCATGTTGGCGGCATCGCGATCAGCGCTGTCATCCTCACCCGTCAGCGGATCGATATGCGTCGTGATGAAGTCCGGCAATTCAGGCAGCTCAGGCGGGGTCATGCGGAATTGCGCATAAGCCAGCACCTTGGTCACGTCTTCACGAATGGCCGACAGCATCCGTTCGAACATGGCAAACGCTTCGCGCTTGTACTCGTTGATGGGCGTCTTTTGGGCGTAAGCGCGAAGATGGATCACCTGACGCAGTGCATCGAGAGTTGAGAGATGCTCTTTCCAGTGGTGATCAAGTGATTGGAGAAGAACACTTTTCTCGATCTGCTCCCAGACACCCTCTTCAAGCTCGCTGCATTTCTCAAGGATCGAGGCGTCTGCCGCTTCCCGGATCCGGTCCTCGATTGCTTCCGCTTCAATGCCATTTTCACGCGCCCAATCTTCGACAGGCAATTCCAGCCCAAGGACGTCACGGACGCGGCTCTTGAGTCCGTCAATATCCCATTGTTCCGGATAGGAATTGGGAGGGCAAGCTTCGCCGACCAGGCCATTTACGGTTTCGGCGCGCATATCGATGACAACATCGTCTACCGTCTCGGCGTCCATGATATCGCCACGCTGCTCGTAGATGACCTTGCGCTGGTCATTCATCACGTCATCATATTCGACAACCTGTTTGCGGATATCGTAGTTGCGCGCCTCGACCTTCTTCTGAGCCGTCTCGATGGCTTTCGAGAGCCATTTCGAGCCAATGGCTTCGCCATCTTCGAGATTGCTGTTCATCATCTTGGCAAACAGCGTGTCAGGGCCGAAAATGCGCAGCAGGTCATCGTCGAGGCTGAGGTAAAAGCGCGACAGGCCGGGGTCGCCCTGCCGACCGGACCGGCCGCGCAGCTGATTGTCGATGCGCCGGCTCTCGTGGCGTTCGGTTGCAAGGACGAACAAGCCGCCTGCCTCAAGCACCTTTTCCTTTTCCGCGGCAACTTCGGCCTTGATGCGTTCAATTTCGGCGTCCCGGCGCGGCCCCGCCTCCAGTTCGGCGAGTTCATCTTCGACGCGGAATTCGACATTGCCGCCCAACTGGATGTCGGTTCCGCGACCAGCCATGTTCGTCGCAATCGTCACTGCACCCAAGCGGCCCGCCTGTGCAACAATATGGGCCTCGCGCTCGTGGAAGCGCGCGTTGAGCACGTTGTGCGTCACGCCTTCCTTTTCCAGATATTCGGACAGGAGTTCCGACTTTTCGATGGAGACGGTACCGACCAGCACCGGCTGGCCACTGCGAGACTTTTCCGCAATGGCCTTGGCGATGGCCTTGAACTTGTCGGTGGTATTCTTGAAGAACTGGTCGTCCTCGTCGATCCGCCGGACAGGCACATTGGTCGGGATCGAAACCACATTCATCTTGTAGATGTCGAAGAATTCCGCAGCCTCTGTCGCAGCCGTTCCGGTCATGCCCGACAGTTTGGGATACATCCGGAAATAATTCTGGAATGTGATCGACGCGAGCGTCTGGTTCTCCGGCTCGATCGTCGCGCCTTCCTTGGCCTCGACTGCCTGATGCAGACCGTCTGACCAGCGGCGACCATCCATCATCCGGCCTGTGAATTCGTCGATAATGACAACCTTGCCATCCTTGACGATATAGTCTGTGTCGCGCTTGTAGATGACATTTGCCCGCAGTGCCTGGTTGAGGTGGTGGACAACCTGCGTGTTCTCGAAATCATACAGGTTTCCGCCTTCCAGCAAGCCCGCAGCTTCGAGCATGCGTTCCACCTTTTCGGTGCCGTCTTCGGTGAGGACAATCGATCGCTGTTTTTCGTCGACCTCATAGTCTTCAGCAGCAAGCTGCTTCACGACCGCATCGACACTCTTGTAGAGTTCCGATTTGTCGTCCGTCGGCCCGGAAATGATGAGCGGCGTCCGTGCCTCGTCAATCAGGATCGAGTCAACTTCATCGACGATCGCAAAATTGAACGGACGGTGAGACATTTGCGCGCGTTCATATTTCATGTTGTCGCGCAGATAATCGAAGCCGAACTCGTTGTTGGTTCCGTAGGTGATATCGCAGCCGTAAGCCGCGCGACGCTCGGCGTCCGTCAGGTTGGGGACAATGACCCCTACTGTAAGCCCAAGGAACTTGTAGACCTGCCCCATCCATTCGGCATCGCGCCGGGCAAGGTAGTCATTGACCGTAACGACATGGACGCCAAGCCCCGGCAAGGCATTGAGATAGGTTGCCAATGTCGCAACAAGTGTCTTGCCTTCGCCCGTCCGCATCTCGGCAATTTCTCCGCGATGGAGGACGATGCCCCCGATCATCTGCACATCGTAATGCCGCTGGCCAAGCACCCGCTTGGCGGTCTCGCGCACGGTTGCAAAAGCTTCAGGCAGAAGGTCATCCAGTTCGGCGCCATTGGCGAGCCGTTCGCGGAAGACGATCGTCTGGTTGGCAAGTTCTGCGTCCGTCAAAGCAGAGATTGTCGGTTCAAATCCACTGATCCGGTCGACGATCTTGCCAAGTGATTTGACATAACGGTCGTTGGACGATCCAAAAATGGCTTTTGCAATGCCACCGAGCATAAGGAATTCCTGTTCAAATGTTGTTTGCGGCACACATGGGCTACCGCGGCAATGTTGCGAATGGAGGCAGATTTTCTTCTGCCTGGAAACGTCGCCAAATCGCGCTAGACGAGCAACCGCTCATAAACGCGGGCAATATCCACAGCCGGATACTGAAACTTCAATACCCAGCCTGCGATGATGCCGGTCGCATGGACCGGCCTGCGCGAGGTGAATACAATCTGCCTCGCCGGCGAGGCCTGCTGTGCGACAGCTTCAGCAACACCTTCGAACGCTTGAGCCACGGTGTGATGCATGGCGGGCGCTTCGGCCCGCTGGGCGCCCGAAAAGGCGCCGGTCAGCCCCGTGAGCAGTGCAGAAATGAAAAGCAGAAGGTTCAAAAAGCAAAAATCCATGCCAGGCGAGCAGCCCACATAGGGAATGCAGGCGCGTTTCGCTAGTCCCAAGGGCAGGATGTTAAGCCCTACCCCCGCCGTTGGCAGCACGCGGCAGGATTGAAAGCGCTGCTGCTGATGACTAGAGCCACAGAATGTCTTCCAATGCCACCTCTCCCTTGGCCCTTCCGTTCCCGGCAATTCCGGACATAGCAGGCTGTACGCGGCGCATCGCGCGTGCCCGCTACAAGTCTTGGGATCGCTGCGACCTGACCCTCATGACCTTTGATGAAGGGACGAATGTCGCTGGTGTTCTGACCCAGAGCAAATGTCCGTCGAGCGAAGTGGACTGGTGCCGGGAACATCTGCCGCAAGGTAAAGCCCGTGCGCTTGTCGTGAGTGCCGGCAATGCCAACGCCTTTACAGGCAGGCGTGGCCGTGACGCTGTGGAGGCCGTCACCACGCGCGTCGCGCAAGCGCTGAACTGCCCCGTCGAAACAGTCTTTGTTTCGGCAACCGGCGTCATTGGCGTTCCACTGCCCATCGACAAGGCTGAAGCCGGCCTTGATGCGGCATTCCTCGCGTCACCTTGCAGTTGGAAGGATGCTGCCGCAACGATCATGACGACCGACACCTTTCCGAAGGGGGGGATTGCAACTGCGGTCATCGGCGACCGAACTGTGACGCTTGCCGGTATCATCAAGGGCAGCGGCATGATCGCCCCTGACATGGCAACGATGCTCGGCTATATTGTCACGGACGCAGCCGTTGAACCGGGCCTTTTGCAGACAATGCTCAGCGCTGCCAACAAGGAGACATTTTCTTGCATCACCGTCGATAGCGACACTTCGACCTCTGACACTGTTCTGGCATTTGCGACGGGCAAGGCTGGAAATGAAACTTTGAGCAGTTTCGAAGATGCGGGAGCCTATGCGTTCCAATCTGCATTGACCGATCTGTGCCGCCAGCTTGCACTGCTCGTCGTCCGTGACGGAGAAGGCGCCCAGAAGCTGATCGAGATCACGGTGCACGGTGCAGTGTCTGACTCAAGCGCTCACCGCATTGCGCTGAGCATTGGCAATTCGCCTCTGGTGAAGACGGCCATCGCAGGCGAGGATGCCAATTGGGGTCGGGTCGTGATGGCCGTTGGCAAAGCCGGTGAACCGGCGGATCGTGACAGGCTGGCAATACGCTTTGGCAATACCCAGGTTGCCAGGGATGGACTGCCGGTGGAGGGCTACGATGAAACGCCGGTCGCAAAGCACCTGAAAGGAACCGAGATCAGCATAGGCGTCGATCTGGGGCTGGGATCGGGACGCGCAACTGTTTGGACCTGTGACCTGACGCACGGCTATATCTCGATCAACGCAGACTATCGCAGTTGACGTATCAGGCGCTTGTCGAGCCCGTCGGCACGTTGATGCGGCAAGTCGCTGCCGATATTGTTTTGCCCCGCTTTCGACAGCTTGGCGCTCAAGATATTGACGAAAAGTCACCCGGAGACCCTGTCACGATCGCAGATCGCGAGAGTGAGCTGCGGCTTGCCGAGGGACTTGCCCGCATCATGCCCAATGTTCGCATCTTGGGAGAAGAGGCCGCCGCGGCGGACCCTCGGTTGATGGAGGGGATCGACCAAGGTGCCCTGTGGATCATTGATCCGATCGACGGCACGGCGAACTTCGCTGCCGGAATGGCGCCTTTTGCCATCATGATCGCCTTGGCACATGACGGCATTGCGGAAGCGGGCTGGATACTCGACCCGCTCACCGGGCGCCTGTGTCATGCCGTGCGTCGCGGCGGAGCCTTTATCGATGGCGAGCGCATCGTTGCGCGCGGCAGTGGAAACGAGCGTCCTGTCGCTTCATTGGCTACCCGGTTCATGTCTCGCGAAGAAGGGGATGCCCTGCTCGCCCGAACGGCAGGCCTTTTGACCCCGGCCGAGATACCGCGATGTGCCGGCGAACAATATCCGCGGCTTGCGCTCGGGCAGAATGACATGTCAGTCTTTCACCGCACCCTGCCCTGGGATCATGTTCCCGGAATCCTCTTTCTTGAAGAGGCTGGAGGCAAGGCCGCACGCCCGAACGGAACGCCTTACCGTTTTGCGGACGGCGAACAGTCGATCCTTGGCGCTTCGACCCCGGAGCTATGGGATAGGGGCGCCGAAATCCTCTTTGCATAGGCCGAATCTTTACAAAGGCTGACAATCCCGTTTCGCAGACGTTCAAAATCGATCCTTTAAGGGACTTGGGTCGGGGTCATGAACGACGGGAGTAGATTTATGAAAAGGATTGTCTTTCTTTCCATCTTGGCATCAAGCCTTGTGCCAACGGTTTCATCGGCGTCCACATCGCGGGGCGAACTTGCCCGCGACCGGCACGAGGTCCGAGAAGAACGCCGCGATCTGGACAAAGCCTATCGTCACGGTGATCGCCACGACGTCAGAGACGCACGCCAGGACTATCGCGATGCCAAAAGGGAGTATCGTGAGGATTGGCGCGACTATCGCCGCACGCATTCAAGCATTTATCGCCGAGGAAACTGGCATGCGCCGTTCCGCTATGAACGCTTCGCAATCGGTCGTCGCCTGCCGCCAGCCTATTACGGCCGGCCTTATGTCATCGTGAACCCAGGCTATTATCGCTTGCCGCTCGCCTATGGCACACAGCGTTGGGTCCGCCATTATGATGATGTCCTCCTGATCGATATCCGCACGGGAATCGTCAGAGACATAATCCGTGGCTTCTACTGGTAGAATTCAGCGCAGGCACAATCACAGCAGGCCCCGGAAGAGCCTCAAACTCTCCGGGGCCCTTTTGTCGACAGCGATAGCCACTTCATCGAACATTTTTGTTTTTCGCGGCGGACGCACTAGGGGACTCGTCAACAACTCACCCGTTATTGGAGATCATGTGTGACATCCCTTCGCCTAGCCGCCATCTTGCTGGCCAGCCTTTCGCCAATCGCCATTGCGGTGCCGGTACAGGCTGCACCTGCACAAACGCAGAATGCCGACGCCCGCCTCAAGCAGCTTTTCACCGACAGCGATGAAGCCACCCTCAAGCGCAACCCGATCAATGCGCTCTTTCGCGGCGACCTGCGCTACGCGGACCGGCTGGGCGACTACATCACCGACGCCTATTATGCCGCCGAGCGCAAGGCGGCTGAGCAGGATCTGAAGCGGCTGACGGCCATCAATCGGGCAGCGCTCAATCCAACCGACCAGATCGCCTATGACGTCTTCAAATGGCAGACCGAAACCAACCTGCGCGGATTGCAGCCCGACATGCTCGCGCTCGTTGCGGTCCGTCCGATCGATCATTTCTTCGGCTTTCATACCTTTTATCCTGATTTCGCTTCCGGTCAGGGGGCGGCACCGTTCAAGACCGTTCTGGACTATGACAACAATCTGAAGCGGCATCGCGAATATATTGTGCTGCTTGATCGCGCGATCGGCCGCTTCCGTGAAGGCATGAAGACCGGCGTCGTGCAGCCAAAGCTCGTGATCAACAATGTCATCGACCAGCTGAACCTTCAGATCGCCCAAGGAGTTGAGGGCTCGACATTCTATGGGCCGGTCAAGACTTTCCCGGAAGGCATCAGCGCCACTGATCAATCGAGGCTGCGCGCGGACTATGCGGCCACGATCAAAATGGGGATCATCCCCGCCTATGTGCGCCTTCGGGACTTCCTGAAGAATGAATATCTGCCAGTCGCGCGCGAAGGTGTCGGCCTTGTCGCCATGCCGGGCGGAAAGAAACTGTATGACTATCTGATCGAGTCCAACACGACCGTGAAGATGAGCGCGGATGACGTGCACAACCTTGGCCTCAGTGAAGTGGCGCGCATTCGCAAGCAAATGGATGATATCCGGGTCCAGACCGGCTTCAACGGCGACCTCAAGGCCTTTTTCAATTATTTCCGCGACGATCCCAAATTCAAATTCTCCTCAAAGGAAGACATGCGGGACACGTTCCTCGCAATTGGCCGCAAGGTCGATGAACGGGTTCGCGAACAATTCTCGACCATTCCCAAAAGCCCGCTCGAAATCAGGCCCGTGCCCGAATATCGGGAAAAGACTGATGCTGGGGGATCCTACAATTCGGGAACACCGGATGGATCCCGCCCGGGCGTCTTCTACTATAACAGCTATGATCTGCCCTCGCGCTCAAAACCGGAAAGCGAGACGCTTTACCTGCACGAGGCTGTTCCCGGTCACCATTTCCAGATCAGCCTGGCCCAGGAAAATGAGGCCCTCCCCAGCTTCATGCGCTTTGGCGGGAATACGGCCTATGCCGAAGGATGGGGCCTTTATGCCGAAAGCCTTTGGAAGGAGCTTGGTGTCGAAAGCGATCCTTATTTCCGCTTCGGCGGCCTGAACGACGAAATGCTGCGTGCAATGCGGCTTGTTGTTGACTCGGGGATTCATTCCAAGGGTTGGACGCGGGATCAGTCGATCCAGTATATGCTCGACAATTCGGGCATGAGCCGCACCGATGCAACCGCTGAAGTCGAACGTTATATTGCAATTCCCGGACAGGCACTTGCCTACAAGATCGGTCAGCTCACGATCCTCAAGCTGAAGGCCCGTGCGCAGGCAGCCCTTGGCGACAAGTTCGACCCGCGCGAGTTCCACGCGCAAGTCCTGATGACGGGCGCGCTGCCCATGGCTGTCCTCGAAAAGAAGATCGACGACTGGATCGCATCCAGAAAATAGGCCGCAGACCAGTCAGCTCGCAATCGTGGCAATTGCGAACACCAGACCGACAACTACAAGCCACAGGACAATGGGGAGGACCATGACGACAGGAACAAGTGTCCGCGTCGGCATGGTCCACCAAAGGCCGCACGCCGTTGACAGCGAGAGAGCAGGCAAAAGCCAAAAGCCATAGAGTGTCACAAGATCGACGAGTGATTTGGGCGACGCCATGAATGTGAGCGCTGCAATGCCAATGAATGGCAAGGTCAGGAAACCGGCCGCAATACGCAACAGGGCAACATACATGTCGGCCGCTTATCGGGCGCCACTGAGGTCGTCCACACTTATACGACCGTCAACGCTCCGCGTGTTCAGCCCAGCGACTCACCTATCAGTTTGCGGCTGTTCTCTATGCCATAGAGTGCAATGAAACTGCCCATCCTTGGACCCGCGCTTGATCCGAGCAGCGTCTCATAGAGCGCCTTGAACCAGTCGCGCAGATTTTCAAAGCCGCCAGTCTTGCCAATTTCATAGACGATATTCTGGATGTCCTCGGCACTGGCATTCGCCGGAAGTGCGGCAAGTTCTGCATCAAGACGCTTGAGAGCGTCCACCTCCACACCTTGCGGCGCGCGGCGCTTCAGGGTCGGCACCACGAAATCACGCGCATAGTTGATGGCAAGGCCGATCAAGTTATCGAGCTCAGGCTGGGTCTCGGGCGATGTATCCGGGGCATATTTGCGAACGAAGTTCCAGATGATCTGCTTGTCACCCAGTCCCGGCAAGCTCACCAGATTGAGCAGCAGGCCGAATGTGAGCGGCGGAACGGCATCCGGCACCTTGCCGTTGTGGATATGGTGCACCGGATTGCCGAGCTTTTGCTCGATCGGTTGGCCAGCATAATTCCCGCGGAACTGGAAATACTCATCGACAGCACGCGGCACGACGCCAAGATGCAGTTGCTTGGCGCTCTTCGGCTCGCGATAGGCATAGAAAGCGAGACTTTCCTGCGTTCCGTAGCTCAGCCACTGCTCAAGGCTCAGTCCATTGCCCTTGGACTTGGAAATCTTCTCCCCTTTTTCGTCAAGGAACATCTCATAGATGAGCCCTTCCGGCTTACGACCTCCCAGCACCTGCGCAATCTTGCCCGACTGGACACCGCTGTCCGTCAGGTCCTTGCCATACATTTCATAGTCAACACCAAGCGCGACCCAGCGCATGGCCCAATCGACCTTCCACTGAAGCTTCGCCTGCCCGCCGAGGATCGACTGTGTGACCGTTTCCCCGTCATCATCGAAGCGGATGAGCCCGGCATCGGCATCGACCACCTCGACCGGGACCTGCAGCACAATGCCGCTCTTTGCGCTGATGGGAAGCACAGGCGAATAGGTTGCGGCGCGCTCCTTGCGAAGCGTTGGCAGCATGATGTCCATGATCGCCTGATACTGGCGCAGGACATTCCTCAGCGCTTCGTCGAACGCGCCTGAAGCGTATCGCTCGGTCGAAGAGACGAATTCATAGTCGAATCCAAACCGATCAAGAAACGCGCGGAGCATCGCGTTGTTGTGATGCGCGAAACTTTCGAACTTTTCGAAGGGATCGGGAATTTTTGTCAGCGGCTTGCCAAGATAGGCCTTGAGCATCTCCTGGTTCGGCACATTATCGGGCACCTTGCGGAGGCCATCCATATCGTCCGAAAATGCGATCAGTCGCGTCGGCATGCCAGACAAGGTCTCAAAGGCGTGACGAACCATTGTCGTGCGCAGCACTTCATTGAATGTACCGATATGCGGCAGTCCTGACGGGCCATATCCCGTTTCGAAGATGACCGGTGCTCCGTCGGGCTTTCCCGACGGCAAGCGTTTCAGAACCTTGCGCGCTTCTTCATAGGGCCAGGCCTTTGAAACCATCGCTGCGTCGCGCACGTTCGTCACTTTCCGTTGCTCTTTCGTTCTGTCTGGGCCATGTCGCCCAAGTGAGTGAGCCCCTAGCCTATCCAGCCCTTCATGCAAGCCATGCCGGTATCTGGATTTCAACGGCCGATGGTGTGGTCAGGCCCGTCGGGCGGGGTGAGGCGATCGGGCGAGCGGCTGAAACGCCGATGATTTTGCTCAATGCCCCGTTGATCGGGGAGAGGCTTGGCTATCCCGAAATATCTGGATTGGACTTGCTTGAACTCTTTGCGTTCATTCACCCTGCCCGCTTTATGGTTCCCACGCCCAAGGGATTGGCGACCGCGCTCGAACTTGAACCACCCGGCGATGATCAGGGCGCAGCCCAGATGCTGCACCGCGCCGCGAGCGAACTCTTGTCGCATCTTGAAAGGCCGGACTGGTTCGAACGCGAAGGGGCTTGGGCTTCTGCAGCTTCGCTCAGCAGGCTGCGCTGGCCTTGGGGACCGGTTTTGGAAACGCGCATCGCCAAGCCGGCACAGGCGGAGCGCTGGCTCTTCTCAAAACTTCCGGAATGGCAGGAGACCTCTGCCCGCCCTGCCCCGCATCCGATCATCCTGAACACAGGCGATGTCGTTGCGCGTCTCGACAGCTTGACCGGCCATGGCGCGGAAGAACGCCCGGGCCAACGCGATTATGCGCTCGCGGCAATTGATGCGTTCTCTCCCCGCCAACGCAGGGATTCACCCAATGTGGTCCTTGCCGAAGCCGGCACCGGGATCGGCAAGACGCTGGGCTACCTCTCGCCAGCGTCTGTCTGGGCAGAGCAGGCCGGCGGAGCCGTGTGGATTTCGACCTTCACCAAGGCGCTGCAACGGCAGCTGGATGCCGAGAGCATGCGGCTGTATCCCGACCCGGCGCAGCGCCGCGTAAAGGTTGTGGTGCGCAAGGGAAGGGAAAATTATCTCTGCCTTCTCAATCTCGAAGATGCCATTCAGGGTGGCTTCGCCGGCCGCGCTGCCATTCTTGCGCAGCTTGTCGCCCGCTGGGCTGCCTACACGCGCGATGGCGACATGGTGGGCGGAGACCTGCCAGGCTGGCTGCCGACGCTCTTCCGCCGCAACGGGGCGACGGCGCTGACCGACCGGCGCGGCGAGTGTGTCTATGCCGGTTGCCCGCATTACCGAAAGTGCTTCATCGAACGCGCGTCGCGAGCATCAGCGCAAGCCGACCTTGTGATCGCCAATCATGCGCTGGTGATGGTCAATGCAGCTCGCGGACGTGAGGCGGGCAACGTGCCCACCCGGATTGTGTTCGATGAGGGCCATCACATCGCCGAAGCGGCGGATTCCATGTTTGCGGCCGCACTCACCGGGCAAGAGGCAATCGAGCTCCGCCGCTGGATAATTGGCCCTGAGGGCCGGTCTCGCGGACGCAGGCGGGGCTTGGCAGCGCGCCTTGCCGATGTTTCGAGCTATGACGAAGAGGGTGGCAACGCGATCTCTGCAGCGGCCCATGCGGCAACAGCGCTTCCTGCGGACGGCTGGCTCCAGCGAATTGCAGAGGGCGCGCCGTTTGGCCCTGTTGAAGCAATGCTCGCGGCTGTGCGTGGCCAGGTTTATGCCCGCGCAGATGCGGAGGACGCCGGCTATGGTCTTGAGACCGAAGCCGCCGGGCTCGACGGCCCGACCATCGCAGCCGTCGAGCCAGCGCTTGTGGCCCTTGATGCCCTGCTCCGTCCGCTGGTCATCCTCGGGCGGCGGCTGGATGCTATTCTCGAAGACGCGCCGGACTGGCTTGATGGCCAGGCTCGCGCGCGGATCGAAGGCGCCATCGCCAGCCTCGGCTGGAGGCGCGATGCGCTTTCGGCCTGGCTTTCGATGCTTTCCAGGCTTGGTGGTCCGGCCGATCCGGACTTTGTCGACTGGCTTGCGGTCGACCGGATCGAGGGGCGCGAGGTTGATATTGGCCTTCACCGCCACTGGCTCGATCCGACCCGACCCTTTGCTCAGGCTGTGTTGAAGCCAGCCCATGGTGCCCTCATTACCTCTGCGACATTGCGTAGCGGGGAGGAATGGGCAGCGGCTGAAGCGCGCACCGGGACCTGTCACCTCGATGTGCCGGTCCACCACTTCGCTTCTGCAAGCCCTTTCGACTATGCTGAGCAATCGGCCGTCCTGATCGTCACCGACATCAAGCGCGGCGATGTTCCACAACTTGCTGGTGCCTATGCAAGGCTGATCGCCGCGGCAGGCGGCGGAACGCTTGGCCTGTTTACAGCGATCAGGAGGTTGCGCGCTGTCCATGCGCGTATTGCCGATCGGCTGGCGCGCGACGGCCTGCCTCTGTACGCCCAGCATGTCGATCCCATCGACACCGGAACGCTGGTCGACATCTTCAGGGACGATCCTCGGGCAAGCCTTCTTGGCACGGATGCCTTGCGCGACGGGGTCGATGTCCCGGGCGACTCGCTCCGCCAGGTCATCATGGAAGGTGTGCCCTGGCCAAAGCCGACTGTCCTCCATGCAGCGCGCAGGGCTGCCAATGGAGGCTCAACCTATGATGACCGCATTATCAGGGCTCGTCTTGCACAGGCGTTCGGGCGCCTGATACGGCGGGCTGACGATCACGGGGTGTTTGTGCTCCTGTCCGCCGCAATGCCGTCGCGCCTGCTGACCGCTTTTCCGCCAGGAACTCCAATCCAGCGAGTTACGCTAGATGAAGCCATCGTCCGCGTGAAAGATCTGACATCTGCACGACCCCGTCTTTCCTCCAACGCGCAAATGGGGCATCACAGCATCCCATGAAGACGCTGACCCTGTTTCGCCATGGCAAATCCGGCTGGGATTCGCCCGTTTCCCGCGATTTTGACCGCCCGATCAATGAACGAGGAAGCAAAGGATCCAAGCTGATCGGCGAACATGCGCTGACGCTTGGCCTGCACTGGGATCATGTGGTTTCATCGCCGGCCGTGCGCTGCACCGAGACTCTTGACGCGTTCTGGGACGGCTATGGTCACATCCTGCATCCCAACTGGGATCGCAGAATCTATCTCGCGTCAGGCGCAACCCTGCTCGATGTCGTGCATGAACTGCCCGATGATGCCAACAAGGTCATGATGTGCGGCCACAATCCCGGTCTTGAAGACCTGGCGCTCATGCTCGTTCCGGACGTTCGCGGCGACGAATTGCGTGACGAGCTGGAAGCGAAGTTCCCCACTGCCAGCTTGGCCGAATTGCAATTCAATGTCGAGAAATGGCAGGACATCAGGGAAGGAACTGCCCACATTACGCGCTTCATAAGGCCGCGAGATCTGGACGCATCCCTGGGGCCTGAACAGGATTGAAGAGTCCGCGCTCAGATAACTGAAGCAAAGAAGATGATGGTGGCGACAAACATGACGATCGTCGCTCCCCATCCCAATGCCGCTGACCGGCGCGAAAGTGTGAGCCGCCCCATTGCCTTGGGATTGCGGACTATCAGCATCATGACCAGCATCAAGGGAGCGGCAAGCACGCCATTCACCACCGCAGCCCAATAGAGAGCCCGAACCGGATCGATTCCGACAATGTTGAGCGAAGCCCCGGCAAGCGTTGTCGCAGCGATTGTTCCGTAAAAAAGGCGCGCGCTGAGCGGTTTGGCATCAAGGCTTCCCGCAACGCCCGCCATCTCTGTCACGGCATAGGCAGCAGAACCGGCGAGTACGGGCACGGCAAGCAGGCCCGTTCCGATGATTCCCAGTGCAAACATCGCAAAGGCGAACTGACCGGCAATCGGTCGCAGGGCTTCCGCGGCCTGAGCTGACGTCGCAATGTCATGTATGCCGTGCGCATTGAGTGTGGCTGCCGTCGCAAAGACAATGGCCAGCGAAACGATGCTGCTGAAAGCCATGCCAGTCAGCGTATCCAGCCGGATGCGCGCAAGCTCGGGTCCGGCGTCCTTTGGCGTGATGCACAAGGGCTTTGCGTGATGGCGATGCTGCTCTTCGACTTCCTGGCCGGCCTGCCAGAAGAAAAGATAGGGGCTGATCGTCGTGCCAAGAATTGCAACAAGGGCGGTTGCATAGGCCGAAGTCCATTGAATTTCGGGCACCAGCAAGGATTTCAGCGCACGCTGCCAAGGCACACCGGCCACGGCAACCACAGCGACATATGTAAAGAGGGAAAGCGTCGTCCATTTGAGGATCGACGCGTATCGCGGGTAGCTCAGGACCACTTCAAGGACGACACAAATGATCCCGAAGGCCAATGTGTAGAAGACGATATTTCCGCCGACCAGCAGGGCAAAGGCGGCGCCCATCGCGCTCAGATCGGCGCCCAGGTTCACGATATTGGCAACCAGCAACAATGTCACAATCGACCAGAGCAGTGGCTTTGGGTAGTGCCGCCTCAAATTGCGGGCAATGCCTGCACCCGTCACGCGGCCGATTTCGGCCGATACTTCCTGAATGGCAACCATCAAGGGAAAGCTCAGGACAAACGTCCAGGCCAGGCCATAGCCGAATTCCGCGCCGACCTGACTATGGGTGCCAATACCACTCGGATCATCGTCGGCTGCGCCAGTAATGAGGCCCGGCCCGAGACGACGAAGGAAGCCGCCAAGTCCGCCCGCTTGTCCTGGTCCTGCTGACGCGGCACTTTCGGGTTGGGGTTGGGGTTCGGGTCCGGCGTTCATGCGTCTCCCCTTCCATCACGGTCAAGCAATCTCAACTGCGGAGAAACACCTATAGCCCTGCATCGATCGCACGCATCCCCCAATATCGCAATCAGAGCGAACGGATGACGATCTCGGCGATCCGTTCCGCAGCGCGCCCGTCCCCATAAGGGTTATGGGCGTGCGACATGGCCCCATAGGCAATGGGATCGTCCAGCAACCTGCATGTCTCGCTGACAATGCGATTGCGGTCGGCGCCAACGAGCAACGCTGTGCCGGCAGCCACGCCCTCGGGTCTTTCCGTGGTTTCCCGCATCACAAGCACGGGCTTGCCGAGCGCCGGGGCCTCTTCCTGCACGCCACCGGAATCCGTAAGCACCAGATCGGCCATGCCCAGAAGGCGAACAAAATGCGGATAATCAAGTGGCGGGATCAAAGCCACATTCTCGCGTCCTGCCAAAGTCGCTTCGAGTAGTGGGCGGACGTTCGGATTCGGATGGACAGGCAAGACAATCGCGACATCCGGACGAGCCGCAATATCGTCAAGAGCGCCGGCGATGTCTGACATCCGCTCGCCAAAATTCTCCCGTCGATGCGTTGTGGCAGCGATGATCCGTCGACCAGCAAAGCGCTCTGCATAGGGGTCGAGACCAGAAACGCAGGAAGGCCGCCTTGCGATGAGGTTCGCCGTCGCGAGCAGGGCATCGATCACGGTGTTGCCAGTGACGTGGATGGTTTCCGCCGCCACATTTTCAGCAATCAATGAGGCACGCGAGGCCTGTGTCGGGGCAAAATGAAGGTCTGCGATTACTCCGGCGATCTTGCGGTTCACTTCTTCCGGCCAGGGCTGGTAGATATCGCCGCTCCTGAGCCCAGCCTCGACATGGCCAACCGGGATCTTGCGGAAATAGGCCGCAAGCGAAGCCGCCATCATCGTCATAGTGTCCCCATGAACCAGCACGCGAGAGGGCGTTTCGCGGTCAAACGCGTCCCCGAGGCCATTGACGAGCCGAGCGAGAAGTCCATCTAGCGAATGGTCGGGCTGCATGACATCCAGATCGACATCGGGAGAAATACCGGCCAATTCGAGCACCTGGTCAAGCAAACCGCGATGCTGCGCCGTCACGATGACGCGCGTTTCGATCTCGGCATAGTTGCGCAACGCATGGACGAGCGGAAACATCTTGATCGCTTCCGGCCGCGTGCCGAAAACCAACGCGACAACAGGTCGAGCGCGGCGAACCACTCTCAACGGTGTCGCTGTGCCGACATTTGGGCGAAGATGACGCTGGCCATAATGATTTAGACCCGCCCGGCGATATTTCGGATGCGCGAAAGGTATCGGAAAGGAAATCTCTCCTATCGCTGCAATTTGCGATATGGCCGTTGGCGATTTGGCAAAAGGACGAAGCATGACGATTCTCATCACAGGGGCAGCTGGCTTTATCGGCCACGGCCTGGCCGAGCGCTTGCTTGCCCGGGGAGATTCTGTCGTCGGCATCGACAACATGAACAGTTATTATGATCCAGCCTTGAAGCAGGCGCGGCTGGATAACCTCACGAGCAGATTTGGCGACCGATTTTCATTCAGGCGCGTTGATTTCTCCGACCATCGGGCGCTGGACGATGCTCTCGGCAAGAATGAAATAAGTTCGATTGCTCACCTTGGTGCTCAGCCCGGTGTGCGCTACTCGATTGAAAATCCTCGTGCCTACGCGCAGTCCAACCTGGTCGGTCATTTGAACATGCTCGAGGAGGCTCGCCAGCGCGGCTTGCCTATGGTGTATGCGTCAAGTTCCTCAGTTTATGGCGGCAACCATAACCTGCCGTTTCGGATATCAGATCGCGTGGATCATCCCATTTCGCTTTATGCGGCAACCAAGCGCGCCGATGAACTTATCAGCGAAACCTACGCCCACCTCTATCGTATTCCCTTGACCGGATTGCGGTTCTTTACGGTCTACGGTCCCTGGGGACGCCCTGAAATGGCCGTGTGGATGTTCACACGAGACATTCTGGAAGGTCGCCCGATAACGGTCTTTAACAAAGGCCAGATGAAGCGCGATTTCACCTATATTGATGACATCATCTCGGGTGTTGTCGCCGCCCTGGACAATCCGCCGCTTGATGATGGTTTGACAAAGCCGGGCGGCAGCAAAGCACCGCACCGGCTTTACAATATCGGCAACAACCGGTCCGAAGCACTGATGGATCTGATCGCCACGATCGAAAATGCATGCGGCAAAAAAGCCGAGATCGACTTTCAGCCGATGCAGGCAGGAGACGTCTACGAGACCCATGCCGATATCGACGATATCGCCCGCGATCTCGGATATGCGCCAACCACGCCGATTTCAGTCGGCATTCCGCGTTTTGTAGCCTGGTATCGCCAATATCGCGGGCTTTAGCGCCCTAGACTTTCAGATCGCGTGCAATCGTTTTTCGTGTTGCATCGCTATACGGTGGCATGAAACCGGCGAGCTTTGCGACGTTGATTTTCGGCTGATGATAAATGCTCTTGGCATGACTGAACGTCTTGAAGCCGTCATGACCATGATATGCGCCCATGCCGGACGGGCCGACGCCGCCAAAAGGCAGTTCTTCCATCGAAACGTGGAAGACAACATCGTTCACGGTGACGCCGCCTGATACCGTCCGATCAAGCACGCGGCGCTTTTCGCCTTCCTCTTCGCCAAAATAATAGAGACCAAGTGGTCGATCATGCGCGTTTACATAATCTATGGCTTCTTCCACTCGCTCATAGGTCTTGATTGGCAGCACGGGGCCGAAGATCTCTTCCTGCATGACCTTCATGTCATCCGTGGGGTTGCGCACGAGATAGAGCGGCATCTTGTTTCCGTTCGAGGACGCAAAGTCCTCATTTGCCGGATTGACCTCAACCACCTCTGCCCCTTTTGCACGAGCGTCGTCGAGGTAGCCATTGAGCCGATCACGATGCCGACTGTTCATGACAGACGTATAGTCCGGATTGTCGAGCAATGTTGGGTACATGACCGAAACGGCCTTCTTCATGCCCTCAACCACCATCGCCTCTTTTTCGCGGGGAACCATCAGATAATCCGGCGCGAGGCAAATCTGCCCCGCGTTCATCATCTTGCCGAGCGCAATGCGCTGCGTTGCAGCATCGACATCGGCGGACCGACCGATGATCGTCGGTGATTTTCCACCCAGCTCGAGCGTGACGGGCGTAAGGTTATCCGCAGCAGCATGAAGGATATGCTTGCCAATGCCGGTCGCTCCCGTGAACAGCAGATGGTCGAACGGCAATTCGGCAAAGGCCTTGCCCACATCAGGGCCGCCGCTCACGAACAGGGCTTCGGTCGCATCAAAATATTTCGGACCCACCTCTTCGAACAGCGCAGCAACGGTAGGCGTATATTCGGATGACTTGACCATGACCCGATTGCCAGCGGCAAAGGCGCCAGCAATTGGTCCCATCGTGAGCTGCACCGGGAAGTTCCAGGGCGAGATGATGCCAACGACACCTTTCGGCTGGTACTCGATTATTCCCTTTGCGCCGAGGAGACCGAGCGGGAAATCGAGCTTGCGGCGTTCCGGCTTCATCCATTTGTCCAAGCTCTTGCTTGAATGCTTGAGCGTGCGGATCGACGCAGTAATGTCGGTGATCCAGCTCTGCTCCGCACTGCGGTGGCCAAAGTCTTCCGACATCGCATCCACGAAGGCCTGACCATGATCCACCAGCATGGCAACGGCACGCTTGAGGCGATTCTTGCGCACAGAAGCAGACACGGGAAGTTCGGCAGTAAACGCATCTCTTTGCGCCTTTACGGCTGCAAGCATCTGGTCCTTGGTTAGTGTCATCTTCCGCTCCCGAAAATCAGGTTTCTGTTTGCAATGAGATATGGCCTCGACTGTGGCGGAGAGCAAGTTATTGCTGGACAATCCAGGCCGCAAAGGCCGCAAAGGCCAGCAGAGCTCCCAGAGGCAAGCGATCCGCAAGCTGGACCTTGTTTCCACTTGCCAAGCGAGCAACCACATAGAGCAATCCAACGGTGCTAGCTGCAACAAGAATGAGTGGCAGCGACTGCCAACCGAGCACGGCCCCCAACGCACCAAACAGCTTTGCATCGCCGGCGCCAAGGCCATCGCGCTTGCGCAAGAAGCGATAGGAGGAGGCCACAAGCGCAAGCGTCGCATAACCGCCCAACGCTCCCAAGAGCCGGTCTGCTCCAGACGGAGCGAGGCCCAGCCACCAGGATGCGATGGACAGCAAGACAAGCGCAAGGACCAGCCGGTCCGGTAGCCAGAAATGTCGAAGGTCCAAGGCAGCCAGCGCGACGAGTATCCAGCCAAACAAGGCGCCTGCCATTCCGGACAGTCCTGGCGCAAGGGCAAAGCTTGTCGCTCCTGTCAGCGCACAAAGGCTTTCAATAGCGGGATGAACTTGATCAATCCGGGCGCCGCAGCTTCGGCACCGACCGCGTGACCAAAGCCAGCTGACGAGAGGAATGAGTTCTGCGACTTCCAGGCGCCTGCCACAATTATCGCAAGCTGAGCGGCCCGCGACAATGGTTTCGCCCCGCGGCCAGCGTACGACCAGCGTTGCCAAAAAGCTTCCCGCAACCAATCCGAGCGCGCCGCCGACGGACACCCAGACCCATAGAGGACTGTGCTGGAAAATCAGGGCTCGCGCTCTTCCGGATCAACGCCCCAGAGCGCCGAAGCTTCAAGATAACCCAACTTTCCCCTGATATCCATTTTGCACCAGCCATTGCGGCACTCGCTGATCTTCCCGACAACGCCCGGCTCAACGCGCCAGACGATCCGTGCAGCACTGTTCGGGGCTTCGCGCAATGCCCTGACTTGTCCCTTCAGAACCAGGCCCGCGCGGTCATCGCTCAGGAGATTGGCCTGCATCCAGCCCTTTTCGCCGTCGGGATCTTCGATCTTGCGCCAATTCGGATAGGTCTCGATCACCCTGACAGGCAGCCCGGCGCGCTGGTAAAGCCAGCTGGCCGGGAATTGCCGTCCCGGGCCCGTGCGCATGCGCGCCTGCCCGGGCAGGATTGAGGCCCAGTACGGCGGCTTCTTCTGTGCGACAGCTTGTGAAGCCGGTGACCATAGTATTGCCGCTGCCGCGGCCAGCATCACAGGACGCTTCATGACGCCGTTAACCCCTAAATCCATGACCGGTGGCTTGTGCCAAAATCCGGGCAGCGCTTCAAGGTTGAAGCCGTTGCCTGCTTCGCCTAGCAGGGCCACAAGAGGAATGGGGAGGAAATATGGGGGCAGCAAGATTCATTGCGGCAGCGGCACTGGCGTCATGCCTGGCGAGCCCGGCTGTCGCTCAGCCGATTGTCGTTTCCGATAGCGGCGATACGGCCTGGATTCTCGTCGCATCCGCACTTGTCCTGCTCATGACGATACCGGGACTGGCCCTTTTTTATGGTGGGCTGGTCCGTGCGCGCAACGTTCTATCCGTGGTGATGCAATGCTTCGTCATCGTATGCACCGTGTCCCTTCTTTGGGCGATCCTGGGGTACAGCCTTGTCTTTGGAGAGGGCAATCAGTGGATCGGCGGCACAAACAATGCCTTTCTGGCCAATCTCGCTGACCTGCGTGCGGGAACCACACTCCCGGAAAGCGCATTTGCGCTGTTCCAGATGACGTTTGCCGTGATCACGCCTGCGCTTGTCATAGGGGCATTTGTCGAGCGCATCCGCTTTGGCTGGGTCGTCGCATTCAGCGTGTTCTGGACATTGCTCGTCTACATCCCGGTAGCCCGTTCGATCTGGGGTAGTGGTTGGCTTTCCGGCCTGGGTGCCATGGATTTTGCAGGTGGCATTGTGGTTCACACGACGGCGGGAATCGCAGCTCTAGTGATTGCGTTGATGGTGGGCGCGCGGAGCGGCTTCAACAAGTCAATGCTCCCGCCACATAGCCCTGCTCTCACAATGGTTGGTGCCGGCCTGCTCTGGTTCGGATGGTATGGCTTCAATGGCGGCTCTGCCTTGTCAGCCAGTGGCGATGCCGCTTCGGCCATTCTGAATACGCATATGGCTGCCTCTGCGGCTGCATTGGTCTGGATCATGCTGGAACGCGTGAAGATCGGAAAGCCGACCTCGATCGGAATTGTGACCGGCGCCGTCGCCGGCCTGGCGACCGTGACGCCAGCGGCTGGTTATGTCGGCTTGTCGGGTGCAATCATTCTCGGATTGCTCGGCGGCATTGTCTGCTTCTTTGCGGTCCAGTTGGTCAAACAGACCTGGAAGGTCGACGATTCGCTTGATGTGTTTGCCGTGCACGGCGTCGGCGGCATGCTGGGATCAATCCTCTTTCCCCTTTTCATGGCGCAGTCGATCGGCGGCGTTGGTTTCTCCGAAAGCCAGACGTTGGCGGGTCAATTGGGCGCGCAAGCGCTTGCTGTCGGCCTCGTCGCGGCCTGGACAGGACTGGTCACATGGTTGATCTGCGTTGCAAGCAATGTGGTGCTGCCCATGCGCGTCGACCAAGAGGCGGAACATGATGGGCTTGACCTCTCCAGCCACGGCGAACGCGGCTGGGAGCTCGACTAAGTCAGTTCGTCCCACATGTTCTTGAGCTTGGTGAAGAAGCCGGCTGTTTGCGGGCATTCTTCGCCAGTCTCCGTTTTGCGGAATGCTTCGAGCAAGTCACGCTGCTCAGCGGTCAACTTTGTGGGAGTCTCGACCTCGATCTGAACGACCAGATCGCCAGTGCCCCGCCCGTTCAGAACCGGCATGCCTGCGCCGCGCTGGCGAAGTTGCTTGCCGGACTGAATGCCGGCCGGGATACGGATTTCATGCGGCGTGCGATCCAGACCGGGAACCGTAATGGTGCCGCCCAGTGCGGCCGTTGTGAAGCTGATTGGCGCACGGGCGAATAATGTCGTGCCATCACGCTGAAACAGCTGGTGCCGCTCAAGATGCAGGAAGATATAGAGATCGCCTGCAGGCGCGCCACGTTCCCCTGCCTCGCCTTCGCCCGAAAGGCGAATTCTCGTTCCGTCATCAACACCGCGCGGGATGTTGACACTCAGGGTCTTTTCCTTGTCGACACGACCGCTCCCCCGACAGCTTGTGCAGGGATCGGAGAGAACCTGACCCGCGCCGCGGCAGCTGGCGCAAGGCCGTTCGACCACGAAGAAGCCTTGCTGCGTGCGCACCTTGCCATGGCCGCCACACGTCCCGCATGTCTTGGCTGACGTCCCGGGCTTTGCCCCGGAACCACCGCACGGATCGCAGACGGCTGAAACTTCGACACGGATCTCGGTTTCCTTGCCGTGAAAACTGTCTTCAAGAGTGATTTCAAGATCGTAGCGGAGGTCCGCCCCACGCTGGGGACCGCGCTGGCGGCCGCGACCGCCCCCCATGAACTCTCCAAATATATTGTCGAATATATCTGAAAAGCCGCCGAAATCCTGAGGTCCGGGGCCGCCGCCATTCTGGAATGCGGCCTTGCCATATTGATTGTAGGCGGCGCGCTTCTGCGGGTCCTTCAGGACATCATAGGCTTCGCTGATGGCCTTGAATCGAGCTTCTGAATCCTTGCATCCGGGATTCTTGTCCGGATGATAGCGCATGGCGAGCTTGCGATATGAGGATTTGATCGCTCCGTCATCTGCGGTGCGTTCGACCTCCAGCAATTCATAGTAATCGTCAGGCAGAGACATGGAACCCCCCGGAAAGACGCTCCCCGGGGATTAACCCCGGGGAGTATTTCTCAGCCCTTGTTCTCGTCGACTTCGGAGAATTCGGCATCAACCACATCCTCGTCCTTTGGCGCTTCGGCCTCAGGTGAGGCAGCAGCTGCCTGTTCCTTCTCATAGATTGCCTGACCAAGCTTCATTGCCGCCTGGGCAAGAGCCTGACCCTTCTCGGTCATCGCGGCAACATCGCCGCCTTCAACCGCTGTCTTCGCTTCGGCAATTGCTGCCTCGATCTCGGACTTGGTTGCCTCATCCACCTTGTCCCCATGCTCGGCAAGCTGGCGCTCCGTTGTATGGATCAGGCTTTCGGCATTGTTCTTGGCCTCGGCCGCTTCACGACGCCTCTTGTCTTCTTCGGCAAACTGCTCTGCATCCTTGACCATCTGTTCGATGTCAGCGTCCGACAGTCCGCCGGATGCCTGGATCTTGATCTGCTGCTCCTTGCCCGTGCCCTTGTCCTTGGCATGGACGGAGACAATGCCGTTCGCGTCGATATCGAACGTCACCTCGATCTGCGGAACACCGCGGGGTGCGGGCGG
Source organism: Sphingomonadaceae bacterium (assembly GCA_046348625.1). Taxonomy (GTDB): domain Bacteria; phylum Pseudomonadota; class Alphaproteobacteria; order Sphingomonadales; family Sphingomonadaceae; genus Aquisediminimonas. The sequence continues at coordinate 54,342 of JAXMDX010000006.1, read as the reverse complement.
AATGCCGACAAGGTCGAACTGGCCCAGGATCTTGTTATCCGCAGCCATTTCGCGTTCACCCTGGAAAACCCGGATCGTCACCGCCTGCTGATTGTCGTCAGCAGTCGAATAGACCTGGCTCTTCTTGGTCGGGATCGTCGTGTTGCGGTCGATCATGCGCGTGAAAACTCCGCCAAGCGTCTCGATACCGAGCGAAAGCGGAGTCACGTCGAGCAAGAGGACATCCTTGACGTCGCCCTGCAGAACACCGGCCTGAATGGCGGCACCCATAGCCACGACTTCGTCGGGATTGACGCCCGTGTGCGGTTCCTTGCCGAAAAATTCCTTCACGACTTCACGGACCCGCGGCATGCGGGTCATGCCGCCGACCAGCACGACCTCTGCAATGTCAGCGGCCTTCACACCAGCGTCGGCCAAGGCCTTCTTGCAGGGATCCAGAGTCCGCTTGATCAGCCCTTCGACCATCTTTTCAAGGTCGGCACGCGTGATCGCCTTGACGAGGTGCTTTGGCCCGGTGGCATCCGCCGTGATGAACGGCAGGTTGACCTCGGTCGTTGCTGCCGAAGACAATTCGATCTTGGCCTTTTCAGCAGCTTCCTTGAGCCGCTGAAGAGCCAGCTTGTCTTGCGTCAGGTCGATGCCTTCGGCCTTCTTGAATTCCGCCGCGAGGAATTCGACGATTGTCGCGTCAAAATCCTCACCGCCGAGGAAGGTGTCGCCGTTGGTCGACTTCACTTCGAAGACGCCATCGCCAATCTCGAGGACCGAAATATCGAACGTGCCGCCACCCAGGTCATAGACGGCAATCAGCTTCCCGTCGTTCTTTTCAAGGCCATAGGCGAGCGCAGCCGCAGTCGGCTCGTTGATGATGCGCAATACTTCGAGGCCCGCGATCTGGCCTGCATCCTTGGTTGCCTGGCGCTGTGCATCGTTGAAGTACGCAGGAACCGTGATGACGGCCTGTGTCACCGTCTCGCCAAGATAGCTCTCGGCGGTTTCCTTCATCTTCTGAAGCGTGAAGGCCGAGATCTGCGACGGCGAATAATCTTCTCCGCCAGCCTTGACCCAGGCATCGCCGGTCTTTCCCTTGACGATCGAATACGGGACAAGGCCCATATCCTTCTTCGTCATCGGATCATCAAAGCGACGGCCAATCAGGCGCTTCACCGCAAAAATCGTGTTTTCCGGGTTGGTGACGGCCTGGCGCTTCGCAGGCTGGCCGATCAGGCGCTCACCATCCTTGGCAAAGGCCACGATCGACGGAGTCGTGCGTGCACCTTCGGCATTTTCAATAACCTTGGGCTTGCCGCCTTCCATGACTGCAACGCAGCTGTTCGTGGTGCCCAGATCGATCCCGATCACTTTTCCCATTTCAATCCCTCATTCCATTCAAGCAGACTAGGCCCGGTACCGCCCGCAAGGCACGGCAAGACCCGTGGTTCGATGTGCGATATAGGTGTCGATTTGCTTGTCGCAAGGTTTCGGGACGATTAGTTGAGCGATTCAATTTCAAGGAGATGTGCAATGCGCCCTTTTGCAGCGATGTCAGTAATGCTTGTGCTTGCAGCCTGTCAGCAGTCCACACCAAAGGCGGCAAGCGTGGATAGCGCCTGGGTGCGCCTCCCGGCCGTCGCCGGACGACCGGGTGCTGCCTATTTCACAATCCACGGTGGCGCGGTCGAAGATCGGCTGATGTCCGTCGGTTCGCCCCAGGCCATCCGGGCTGAAATGCACGACATGTCGATGGATGGCGGCGTCATGAAGATGGCGGCGATCGAAGGGGGGCTTGCCGTTCCGGCCAAGGGCGACGTCGCTTTCACCAGCGGTGGCAAGCATGTCATGCTGTTCGACATCTCGCCTCAGGCGCTGCCGGGCGGCAAGATGACGCTGACATTCACAATGGCAAGCGGGCAGAAGCTTGAGACAGAGGCCGCCGTCGTTGCCGCAGGCGATGAGGAGCCGAAAGCACTCTGATGAATGGCCGCTCCCTGACAGCGGCGGAAACGGTACTTGCCCGAAGCGTCTTTGGCGAAGCGATCGACTATTCAAGGGTCAAGGTTTTTGCGCGCAAATGGTGGCCGTTCCAGCCGCGACAGGTTGCCATGGCTCCAGATGGGAACCTCTGGCTCAGCCCCAAGGGCTCACTCTATTGCGACGACTTCTGCCAGGGCCCGATAGAGCGCCAAGGGCTTTTCATTCACGAAATGACCCACATCTGGCAACATCAACAGGGCGTGAACCTGATTGTCAGAAGGCACCCGTTCTGCCGTTACGGCTATACCTTGCGCCCGGGATGGGCGCTCCAGCGCTATGGAATCGAGCAGCAGGCCGAGATCGTCCGCCATGCCTTCCTGCTCCGGAACGGTATCCATTTGGAGGGGAAGCCGCCGCTTGCCACTTACAGAAAAATGCTGCCGTTCAATATGGCCTGATCAGGACACGCCACCGAGCGGCAATTGCATATAGACCGTATCGAGCCAGCGACCGAACTTGTGGCCCACGGATTTCATCCGCCCGGCATGCTCAAATCCAAGTTTTTCGTGAAGCCCGACTGACGCTGGTTCGCCACCACCCACAACGGCAATCATCTGTTTGAAGCCGCATTCACGTGCGCGATCGATCAGCTCGGTGAGCAGCAAGCGACCAATGCCCTGACCGATCCATTCGGGATGGACATAGATCGAGTTTTCGCATGTTGCAGCATAGGCCGGTCGATCACGAAACTGGGTCGCATAGGCATAGCCGAGCACTTTTCCATCCAGTTCCGCGACAACAAATGGCCAGCCCTGTCCGGTAATCCAGCTTATCCGTTCAGCCGTTTCAGCCTCTGTGCGCGGCACAGTATCGAAGCTGGCCGTGCCATTCAGCACATGATGTGCATAAATGGACGCGATAGCGGGCGCGTCCCCAACCGAGGCCGATCGGATCGCGATTTTGGCGGATGTCATCTTGGCTCCACTTTCAAAGCAATTTTACGGAATTCTTACGCCGCCTCCCCGCATCTCACATGGATTTCTTATGCCAATGTGTGGCTGGTGCCGCCACCTGAAATGATTTGTGGTAGCTCGATGATCGACCATCAGGATTCAAGCAAGGCGAAAATAGCGCCCTTGGCCGCACTGACAATCGGCGCGGTAGGTGTCGTGTTCGGAGATATCGGAACAAGCCCGCTCTATGCCTTTCGCGAGGCACTTGGCCAGACGGCAGGCGGCGGCATCGATGCGGCTGAAATTCTCGGCGTCCTCAGCCTCATGATCTGGGCTCTGATCCTTGTGGTGACCGTCAAATATGTCTCCTTTCTCATGCGTGCCGACAATAACGGTGAAGGCGGCGTGCTCTCGTTGATGGCGCTCGCAAAGCGCGCAACAGGAGGGTGGAAGAGTGTCATTGCCCTTGGCGCAGTTGGCGCGGCGCTCTTTTACGGCGATGCCATCATCACGCCGGCACTCTCGGTGCTGTCGGCGGTCGAGGGACTCCGGACCTTGCCAGGACTGGATTCGGCGCTGAGCGAGCGCAGCATCATGGATATTGCGCTTGCCATTCTTGTCGGGCTGTTCGCGATCCAATCGCGCGGAACGGCCAATGTATCTCGACTTTTCGGCCCTGTTTGCGCGATCTGGTTCCTCACAATTGGCGCGCTCGGTTTGCTGCATCTCTATGACGCGCCATCAATCCTCTTGGCGTTCAATCCGTCCTTGGGGGTGAGCTTCCTCCTTCAGCATGGCATGACCGGCCTGTTCGTCCTCGGGGCGGTGTTTCTGACTGTCACAGGAGCGGAGGCCTTGACGGCTGACATGGGCCATTTCGGCCGTTTGCCGATCAAACTCGGCTGGTTTCTGCTTGTCTTCCCTTCGCTTGTGCTGAATTACCTCGGCCAGGGGGCATTTGCGCTTGCGCAGTTGGGAGAAGCAACCGCCGCCGGCAAGGCATTTGCCAATGCAGACTGGTTCTTCTTGATGGCGCCCGAGCCAGTCCGGCCTTGGGTCGTCGTTATCGCCACTCTAGCAACGATCATTGCCAGCCAGGCCGTGATCACCGGGGCCTATTCTCTTACCCAACAAGCGATTTCGCTAGGCTTGCTGCCGCGGCTGAAGATCCTGCAAACAAGCGAAGAGCATTTCGGCCAGATCTACGTACCGGTCATAAACTGGCTGCTTTTGGCTGGTGTTGCCGTCCTGATCATCCAGTTCCGCACCTCGACATCCATGGCGGCGGCTTATGGCATAGCTGTGACCGGGACGATGGTTGCCACCACCTGCCTAGCCTTCATTGTTCTTTGGAAGCTTTGGAATTGGCGCCTTGCCTCTGCTCTGGCATTTATCGCTCCCTTCCTGTTGCTAGATCTCTTCTTTTTTGGGGCAAACATCCTGCGCGTCGTCGAAGGCGGATGGGTCCCGCTTGTTATCGCATCAATCATCGGGCTGTTGATTCATATCTGGGTGAAGGGAAAGATCTTCCTTTCGAGAGAAACCCATTGGAACAGCGTTGGGATGATAGACCTGGCCAAGGCGCTCTCTGCCCGTCCACCCAGACGCGTCGAGGGGACAGCAGTGTTCTTGACGTCTGAGCCGGAGGTTGCTCCAGTCGCGCTCCTCCACAACCTCAAGCATAACCGGATTCTCCACAATCAGAACATCATCCTCACTGTCCGTACTGTCACCAGGCCGCGCGTGGACGAAAGCGAAAGGGTGTCCGTCACGCCCATCGACGAAAATTTCAGCCAGGTGGAAATCACCTATGGTTATATGGAAGTCGCGGACGTCCCGAGCGATCTTTATCGAACCGGAAAGGTTCTGTCTGATCGCGGCGGCACATCCTTCTTTGTCGGGCGCAACATGCTATCCCCAAGCCGTGATGTCGGCCTGCCATTCTGGCAGGATCTGATCTTCATCTTCTTGCACAAGAACGCGTCCGACCCGACCGTTTATTATAACATTCCAATCAATCGTGTGATTGAAATGGGCTCCAGGGTAGAAGTTTGAACCTGCCTCATCGACGGCGACGACCTTTGGTGGGAATATTGCCATCATGAGGGCGAGTGAGTCGCAATTGCAGACTGGGTTGAGGTCAATCCGCTGGCTGCTGGTGAGTACGGCCACCATCGCCGTCGTGACCTGCATTAGCGCGTTACTCTCGGATCAATTGAGCCTCGCCAATTTGGCCTTTCTGTTTCTTCTGCCTGTTATTGCGGTTTCCGGCCGGTACGGGATGTCCCAGGGTTTCATCACAGCGGCATTGTCCACTTTGGCCTTCAATTTCTTCCTCGTGCCACCCCGTTACACGCTCCATATCGCTGACACGGATAATGTCGTCACACTTGTAATCCTTCTCGTCGTTGCATTTGCTGTCAGCAATTTCGCAGCGCGCCTCCAAGCCCAAGCAGGGATTGCACGCCAAAAGGCCGCCGAAAGTGAGGCGCTGTCGAATCTCACTGCGAACCTCGGCAAACAGACGAGTGAAAGCGCGATGCGCCAATGCCTCGTGGACGCCCTGGCGTCGGAAACACAATGCACTATCACCGTCTCCGAAGCCGATGAGGCATTGGGAGAGCTGGTAGCAACGAGCCCGATTGATCTGGCCGCTGCGCGTTGGGCCCTGGCTCATGGTGACGCTGCCGGCCGGGGCACACCGATAATGTCCAGCGCCGACAATCTTTTCTTCGCATCCAGGATTGATGGCGAACGCGCCCTTCTTGTCCAACTTTGGCGAGCGGATACGTTGGTCCCGGTCTCACTTGCGAGACTGCCGTTCATCCAAGCAATGGCAGATCGCTGCAGCGAGGCCATTGCAAGATTTGGGATTTCAATGGCTCGTCGCACGTTGGAAGCGCGCGCCGAACAGGATGCGATGCGCGAAGCTTTGCTCGCGTCATTTGGTCATGACATGCGAACACCCCTTACAACCATAAAATCGGGACTTGCGGCACTGAAGGATGAGCCGGGAAATTTGACGGCGCTTCAAGCCGCGAGCGAGGGCGCTGACCGACTTGAACGGCTTTTTTCAAACCTGGTCGATCTGGCACGCATTCGAGCCGGAGCGATATCGCTGCGCCTTGAACCGGTAGAAATCGCCGATGCCATAGCGTCTGCGCTTGACGCGCTGAAGCGTCAGACTGCGAATCATGAAATTATCTATGACATACCTGCGTCAGTGCCATTGGTTCGCTCTGACGAGCGCCTGCTCCATCACATTCTAGTGAATCTTATCGACAACGCCTGTAAATTTTCGCCACCCGGTGGGCCAATCGAAATCGTTCTGCAAATGAGTGATGATGGCCTTTCATTGCTAGTGCGCGACTCTGGCCCGGGGCTGGGCAACGCCAAAGTGAGAGACGTTTTTTTGCCATTCAACAGGGGAATCCATACGTCTTCAGTGCCCGGCACTGGCCTTGGACTGGCTATCGTGGCGGGATATGCAAAGGCACTGGGAATCGACGTTCAGTGCGGCAACAGGAGTGAAGGAAATGGTGCCGAATTCATGATCCGCTTTCCAACCGCCAACCTTGTGAGTGAATTGAAGGAGGCCGGGTTGTGAATGAAGTGGCCCAAGTCCTTGTTGTCGACGACGAAATGCAGATTAGGCGCCTGCTTTGTGCGGCGTTGCGACGTTCCGGTTATCAGCCGCTTGAAGCAGCAACGGCCCGCGAAGCTGCACATTTGAACGCCCTTCATCACCCGGTCGCTGCACTTGTAGACCTTGGCCTTCCCGATCGCGACGGACTAGAGCTGGTTTCGTTGCTCACAAAGGGATCATCCTGCGCAGTCATCGTCATTTCAGCGCGAGATGGGACAAGCGAAAAGGTTGCCGCACTGGACCTTGGCGCAACAGATTATGTGACCAAACCATTCGACACCGAAGAGCTGCTCGCTCGCCTTCGTTCCGCGCTCCGCCGAACACAAAACGCCGAGCAGGAGCTTACGCGTGTCATGTTTGCAGATGTCGAGGTCGACCTTTCCTCTCGGCTGGTGAAGAAGTCCGGGCTTGAGGTGCATCTCACCCCGAAAGAATATGCACTTCTATCCGCGCTGGCCGCACGCCCTGGCCGCGTCATAACACATTCCAACCTCCTAAAGGCAATTTGGGGGCCTGCACATGTTGAGGATATAGAATATTTGCGAGTCACGGCACGCGCACTGCGGCTCAAGTTGGAACCAGTGCCAAGCCGCCCCCAATTTATCCGGAATGAACCGGGTGTCGGGTACCGATTGTGTCAGTAGATCCAAATTTATTCAAATTGGGACGGAAGCGACGTGCACTGGTTGCACTGCAACACTTTACAGTTAGATATGGCTGGGCGAAATAGGACTCGCATTGCGCCGTTAGGGAAAAGTACATGTCTGCGGACTCGTTGATCATCTTGGCTGCAATATTCGTTGGTGCAGTCATTGCGATGATTTCTACATTTGCGTTAGTCATGCGCGCGCGCCGCCGTGCTCGGCGCAGACGCAGCTTGAGCTGGTATTACGATTGATCCGGAGCGCCCGCGAATTCGTGAGTTGATCCTTTGGAAACAATATTCGCTGCAATTGTTTGATAATTCCCGCTAGGGAGCCGCCCATGAGAATCGAACTAATCCCGGCGGGCGACAACCCTCCAGAAAGTATCAACGTCCTGATCGAAGTGCCCATCGGTGGGGAGCCGGTGAAATATGAGATCGACAAGGCGTCAGGGGCTTTGTTCGTCGACCGCATCCTGCACACATCGATGCGCTATCCGGCGAATTACGGCTTTGTTCCGCATACACTGGGTGAAGATGGCGATCCGCTGGATGCCCTGGTGATCGCCCGATCACCAATCGTGCCCGGTGCCGTGATCCGCGTGCGCCCGGTTGGCGTCCTTCTCATGGAAGATGACAAGGGCGGCGATGAAAAGCTGATCACTGTCCCTGTTGATACGACCTTCCCCTATTATTCGGAAATTGGCGGGCATGATGACCTGCCGCCCATCGTGACACAGCAGATCGAGCATTTCTTCCAGCACTACAAGGATCTCGAGCCCGGGAAATGGGCGAAACTCAAGGGCTGGGGCGACGCAGAAACCGCCAAGCGCATCATCGTCGAGTGCATTGAACGGGCCCAAAGGGAAAGCGCATGACAGATCTGACCGGCCAGGCATTCGTTCTGGTCCACGGGGCATGGCACGGTGGTTGGTGCTGGCGTGATGTCGCGGCGCGGCTGCGCGCTCGCGGTGCCCTGGTCCATACTCCAACGCTGACCGGGCTCGGCGCCAAGAAACATCTCCGCGCTGCATATCAAGGGCTGCAAACCTTCATCGCCGATGTTGCCGCCGTCATCGAAACCGAAGAATTGCAAGATGTTGTGCTGGTGGGTCACAGCTTTGGCGGAATGGTCATCACAGGTGTGGCAGACCGGATGCCAGACCGCATCAAGCGGCTGGTCTATCTCGATGCCTTTGCACCCAGTGATGGCCAGTCAGTCGCCACCTGCGCGCCGGGTGCCAGTGCGGAAGCCACGGACCGACTGCGTCGTGCACTCGAATCCCAGACCAAGGACGGAGAATGGATTGCCCCGCCGCCGGCCGAACTGGTCGGACTTCATCTGGCGACCCCGGAATTGCGCGAGTGGGACTTGCGCAACATGACAGAGCAGCCGCTTTCAAGTTTTGTCGAACCCCTGCCTCTTGCAAACGGTCGACCGCAGATTCCTTCGACCTATATTGTCTGTGACAGTCCGCCGATGCCGGGCACGCCATTTGTGGCACACCATAGGGAAGTGGTGGCAGGTGCCTATGGGCCGCAATGGACGGCCCGCCGCATCGAGACCGGCCATATGGCCATGATCACAGCGCTGGACGAAACCGTTGCGCTGCTGGCTGAAGCGGCTTCAGGTTGAAGTCGTCGACTTTTGGTCGAACAACACTGTTTCATAACTGATTGAGCTTTCGACCAACGTCTCCCACAAAGCCGCGACAAGGGGTTCGGGGACGCCCGCATCGCGCGCGTTCCGCTGCGCATTGGCGATGACTTGAGCCTTGCGCGTTTCATCACGCACCTGTGTGCGATCGGACTTTATGCGCGCGGCCGCGGCCATATAGCCAAAGCGCCGGGCCAGAAGAGAGATGAGAGCCTCGTCAACCTTGTCGACGCCAGCCCTGACCTCCGCCATTGTCATGCACTCTTCAGGGTCTTTGATCATTGTTCCGCCAACTGCCTCAGCGCTTCGCCATCAAGGCGCTGCACTGTCCATTCATCCATTGGCCTTGCCCCGATTGACCTATAGAATGCAATCGCGGGTTCATTCCAGTCGAGCACCGCCCACTCGAAGCGCGCGCAGCCCCGGTCGAGCGCAATCCGGGCAAGGCGGGAGAGGAGAGCCTTGCCGAGCCCCGATCCGCGCGCCTCGGGATCCACGAACAAGTCTTCAAGATACAGTCCGGGTTTGCCCTCGAACGTGGAAAAATTATGGAAGAAGAGCGCAAAGCCCTTTGGCTCGCCATTGATCTCACCGATGATGACTTCCGCCATAGGGCGCTGTCCGAAAAGATATTGGCCAAGCGTTGCGACATCGGCATAGACCTCGTGCCGAAGCCGCTCATACTCGGCCAGATCACAGATGAATCGAAAGATCAGGTTGAGATCGTCTTTCGTGGCTGCGCGAACAGAAAGTGTCATCGAAATCGCCTCATTGCTGCATAGCGCGGCCAGAGCAAACCGACTGCCAGGCCAGACATAACCAGTGTAGCTGCCACAAGCTTCCATGCCGGCAAAGGCTCGTTCAGCAGCAAGGCCGACGCACCCATCCCGAAAACCGGCACGAGCAGCGCCATTGGCGTGATTGTCGCTGCGGGATGTCGCGACAGCAGCCAGCCCCAGGCAGCATAACCGAACATGGTATTCCCGACGGATTGCCAGAGCACAGCAGCCCAGGTCATCATGTCGGCGTTACGGACTCCAGCAGCCATTGCAGGCCAACCTTCGAACACGAACGACAGCAGGAACAACGGCGGCACGGCGAAAATACTCGCCCAGACGACGTAAGACAGCATGTTCACCTGCCCCGCAGCGCGCGAAACGATATTTGCGCCCGCCCAACTCATCGCTGCACCAATCACCAGGATAAGCCCCAGTGCGGTCGCACTCCCTTCAGCATGGGTCGCGATCACCCCAATGCCTGCAACGGCCAGCAGGAGCGCGACAAACTGAAAGCGATGAACATGTTCGCCAGTCATGCGCATGGAAAAGCCGATTGTGAAAAAAACCTGGACCTGCACCACCAGCGATGCAAGGCCCGGAGTAATATCGTGCCGCATTGCGATAAACAGCAACCCGAATTGGCCGACACCGATGAGAATGCCGTAGCTTGCCAGATTGCGGAGCGAAACCGCAGGCCGCTTGAGAAAAAAGGCGATCGGGAAGAAGGCAAAAGTGAAGCGCAATGCCGCAAGCAGCAGCGGGGGCAAATGCTGCAACGCGGTCTTGATCACAACAAAGTTGCTGCCCCAGACTGCCATCACGGCCAGGGCCAGAGCAAAGTGAGAGAGCGGCATGGCAGTCTTCTGGTCCCCGTTCACAAGGCAACAACCTCGACATGGGACGGCTTGGAATTGGGCTTCTGACGCGCCGCAATGACGCAACCGCCCACGATCAGCACGGTCCCGACAAGTGTTGCCAGAGAGACGGCTTCACCAAAGATATACCAGCCGAAAATGGCCGCCCAGACAAAGGCTGTATATTCAACCGAGACAAGGACTTGCGCTTCTGCCCGAGCATAGGCCCATGACAGCAAGAGCAGCGAGACTATGGCTAGCACCGTGGACCCGACAATTGCGGGCGCATGGGACACCGCTGGCACGACCGCGAGCCAGGGAGCTGCCAGCAAAAGCACAGCGCCCGCTGTCAGGTTCTGAAAAAAGACAATCTCGATCGGGGACGCAAGTTGCGCCTGCTTGCGCTGGAGCACCAGATTGTAGGCGTACAAGACGGCAGAGACCAGAATGGCTACACTGCCCTTCAGGACTTCCGGCTGATAGTCGCCCGCAACTCTCGCCGAGAGAATCACAAGAACACCGACAAAGCCGAGGATGGTCGCAAAAATCGCGCCCCGGCTGATTTTCTCTCCCAGCAAGACCGCAGCCAGATAAAGTGTAATCAGCGGCGCAATGAAGGACAGGGCAATCGCTTCGGCAAGCGGGACGCGAGCCAATCCCCAGAAAAAACAGGTGGCCATGAACGCGGCGATTGTGCCGCGCAGGGCATGAAGCCTGAAAGTCGATCGAGCCGGCAGCCGCGTCCCCGAAACGAGGAACAGCACTCCGCCCAGAATGATACCCGCCAGCATCCGCCACAACATCGCATTGTAGGCGCCAATACTGATTGAAAGGCCCTTCATCACGACATCCATCGTTGAGAACGTGGCTATGCCAAGCGTTGCCACACCATAAGGGATGGCCGTCGATGTGTGGTCAGAACTCGACATGTGCTGCTCTTAGCGGACGCTGCCGCTTGAGCCACCATCAATGTTGATTTTCTGCCCCGAAGCATAAGTATTGGCATCGGACACCAGCCACAGCACGGCAGATGCCACATCATCGGGGGTAGGCACCCTGCCGAAGGGAAAGCCTGCGTCGAGTAAATGAATGTCGTCGACGCCGGCAACCGCCTTTGCCAGACGTTCACCCATGTCTGACACCGTCAGGCTGGGTGCGACAATGTTCACCCGGATGCCGTTCGCACCTTCTTCCTTCGCGATCGTCAGAGCAAGCGCTTCAGAGGCTGCCTTGCCCATGTTGTAAGGCGCCCCGTTTGCCGAGTTGGTCTGCGTTGCGACGCTCGAAATCATTACGATGTCGCTGCGTGCGTTCTTGCGGAGGTGCGGAATCGCAAGCTTCGACATATAATGGGGCCCAAAGGCATGGACGCGCACCACGCGTTCCATTTCCAGCGGATCGGTTTCGGCGACGGTCCTCCCGCGGCTCGCGATCCCGGCATTGTTGATGAGGATTGAAAGCCCTCCAAAATCACGAACGACGGCGTCGACCATTGACGCACAGGCTTCAAAGTCATCCACAGGAGCGTGATAGGCCTTGGCCCTTCTGCCCATCGCGCTGATCTCGGCAACAACGGCAGCGGCTGCCTCAGCCTCCCGTCGATAGTTCACGGCAATGTCTGCGCCAGCGCGGGCAAGCGCCAGCGCAATGCCGCGACCAATGCCCCTGCTTGCTCCCGTCACAAGGGCTACCCGCCCCGAAAGTGTCAAATCCGCCATCCATCCGGATTGCCGATGCAGCTTCGGCCTGTCCAGTCCGTTTGTTCAGCGAAGGATCATTTGGTCGCCATTGATGCTGACGGAGCCGATCTTTTCAAGGAAAGTCTGGCCCAGAAGAGAAACCTCAAGCCCGTTGGGGATGACGGCCGCTTCCATGTCCCATGCCTCCTTGCTCCCCAGTTGCATGCGATGAAGCGTCACAAACTTCCCATTGACCGGACCGGATACACCGCGACCGACAGGCTTCAGGTCCTGCTCGGTCCAGCTAATTCCCAGCTTTCGGGCATCGGCGGCAGAAAGGGCAATTGAACTCGTGCCCGTGTCGACCAGAAAATGTATGATCTGCCCGTCTACATTGAGATCAGCATAGAAATGGCCATTCTGGCTTCTTGTGAGGACAATCTCGCTTGGCGCTGACGGAACTGCGATCACCTTGCCGCTCTTGGGCGGCAGAACCGCGGGCGGAGTTTCAGCGGGCTTGCGGCTCGAAGGCCAAAGTGCCCCAATCACGAGGCCCAGCCCGATGACAAAGGCTAAAAGCTTGTGCGACATGGCAGTGTCATAGTCTGGCTCAGGTTAGGGAAGAATGAAAGACAATGGCGGTGCTCAAGCTGCGGCCTTCGACACGCCGGCTTCGATCTCTGCCGCTTTCTGTTCCACCAGTTGCACAATATGATCGACCATATCTTCGTCCTGAATGTGATGATCGGTCACTCCGGACAAATAGACCATATGCTTGCCTGCGCCGCCGCCTGTCAGCCCGATGTCGGTCTCGCGTGCTTCGCCAGGGCCATTGACGACACAGCCAAGGACCGAAAGCGAAAGCGGCGTGTGAATATGCTGCAACCGTTCTTCAAGCTTCTGGACAGTGCGGATCACATCAAATCCCTGCCTGGCACAGGACGGGCAGGACACGATCCGGACTCCGCGCGTCCGCACACCCAATGACTTGAGGATCTCATAACCGACCCTCACTTCCTCTTCGGGTTCGGCAGAAAGCGAGACGCGGATGGTATCACCGATCCCCGCCCAGAGCAGGTTGCCGATGCCAATCGCGGATTTGACAGTGCCGCCGATAAGACCCCCGGCCTCGGTGATGCCCAGATGCAGGGGACAGTCGACTGCCTCGGCCAGCCCCATATAGGCGGACACTGCAAGGAAGACGTCAGACGCCTTGACTGCCACCTTGTACTCACGGAAATCATGGTCTTCCAAAAGCTTGATGTGATCGAGAGCGCTTTCCACAAGCGCGTCCGGACAAGGTTCGCCATATTTTTCGAGCAGGTCCTTCTCGAGGCTGCCTGCGTTCACACCGATCCGAATTGCGCAGCCGTTGGCCTTGGCTGCGTTGACCACTTCGCGCACCCGTTCCGACGATCCGATATTCCCTGGATTGATCCGAAGGCAGGCAGCACCTGCATCGGCGGCCTCAAGCGCACGCTTGTAGTGAAAATGGATGTCCGCAACGATCGGGACACGGGCCGCCCGCACAATCTGCTTCAGGGCGGCCGTCGATTCAACATCGGGGCAGGACACGCGAATAATATCGACACCGGCCTCCTCGCACCGGCGAATCTGGTCGATCGTCGCCTTCGCGTCGGATGTGAGCGTATTCGTCATTGTCTGGACGCTGATCGGGGCATCCCCGCCAACGGGCACATTGCCGACCATGATCTGTCGGGACTTGCGACGCGCAATATCGCGCCAGGGGCGTATCGATGACATGACCCTGCTTATAGGCGCGCCGTTACCGCAGTCGCAATCCCATCAGATATTCTTCATCGCGATGATCTCCGACCATGAAAATCGTATCGCCGATCTTCTCAAAGCCATATCGCGCGTAAAAGCGCTGTGCCGCGTGATTTTCGCTCCACACACTCAGGATGATATCGTCAAACTCGCGCGCATGCGCCTCGCCGAGCGCCCATGTCATGAGCTCCGCGCCGATACCGCTGCCCGTTTCGTCGCCAAGCATGTAGAGCTGTTTGAGCTCCATCACGCGCCGGCCCTTGCTGTCGTGGTCAAGAGTGGCATCGAAACCAAGCTTGCAATAGCCAACCATGCGACCAGCGCGTTCCGCGATTCGAAACAGCCGGTCCGGGTTTGCGAGCTCCGACTCGATATTCGACAGTGAGTAGGTCTGCTCGAGGAACCGGTTGAGGTTCTCCGAACTATAAAGATGCCCGAACGCATCAACAAAACTGGCATGGCCAAGGTCGGCCAATGCGGGCGCATCTTCGGCGGCGGCAGAGCGATAGTTGATCATGCCCGGCGCGTCTTGCACATCCGGCGGGTGTATGTCACCCCTTCAGGATCACGTTCCAAACGAGGAGTATGCTCATGCGCCCCATCATCTCCAAAATCGCGATCACTTGTGTCGCATCATCTATTGCGCTCTCCAGTCCGGCTTATGCCAAGAATGAAAAGACCTATGCAACGCTCAGTGATATTGGAGCCTATGGCCTTGCAGCACTCGCTGTCGGAACGCCCTTGATCAAGGGCGATACAAATGGTGCCATTCAAGCCGGAGGGTCAATTGCGGCAGCCCAGCTGGTTACCTTCGGGTTGAAAGAGGCGTTTCCGGAGTTGCGGCCCGATGGCAGCGACCGCAAGAGCTTCCCTTCAGGCCATACGAGCATGTCCTTTGCTGCCGCGGCCACCCTTTTCAACCGCCAGGGCCAAACTTACGGAATACCCGCCTTTGTTGTGGCAAGCTTTGTCGGATTTGCCCGCGTCAAGGCAGACAAGCACCACTGGTATGATGTGGTGGCGGGTGCCGCGATCGGCACTGCTTCGGGATTCCTGATCACCCGCGACCGACCGAATCGCACGTCAATGCTCGTGCCTTGGGGTGACAGCAAAGGCGCAGGCATGACCTTGGCTATGCGGTTTTGAAGACTGCTCAGATTATGGGGTGGTCCATCGCCATTCATGGCGGCGCAGGATCAATGGATCGAACTATGCTCAGCGCGCAACAGGATCGCCTGGCGCGCGCTGGCCTGTCTGCGGCGCTGGAGGCTGGCATAGCCGTGCTGAACGCGGGCGGCCCTTCGCTTGATGCGGTCGAAGCGGCTGTTCGAGTCCTGGAAGATGATCCACAATTCAATGCCGGTCGCGGTTCGGCAATGACTGCGGAAGGGCGAGTGGAATGCGATGCTGCTATCATGGATGGCAGCAATCGCAGGGCCGGAGCCGTCGCCGGTGTCCGTTCCACGCGCAATCCGATCGTCCTCGCGCGGGCGGTAATGGAGCAAAGCCCTCACGTTTTCCTTGCGGGGTCTGGAGCAGACGCATTCGCCCGCGCCAAAGGGATTGAGGACGCGGATCCTGAATGGTTCGAAACGCCCGAGCGGCGTCGGCAACTCGACGAACTCCTTGCCAACCCGGATGCGCCCTTCGACCTCGGGATGAAATACGGGACAGTGGGCGCAGTTGCCCGAGATTTGTCCGGCCATGTAGCCGCAGCGACATCGACCGGCGGACTGACCGGCAAGAAATGGGGTCGCGTCGGCGATTCGCCGCTGATCGGGGCCGGGACCTATGCCGATGATCGTGCCGGAGCCATTTCCTGCACAGGGGCGGGCGAATATTTCATTCGGCTTGGCGTGGCGCACGAAATAGCCGCAATAACCCGGCTGCTTGGGGAAGATATGCTGGCAGCAGCGGATGGGCTGATTGCTGAACTTTCCAGCCTTGGCGGGAAAGGCGGCGTGATTGTGGCCCCTGCATACGGAATTTCCGGATGGGCCTTCAATACGCCCGGCATGTATCGCGGTCGCGCAGACTCTGGCGGCATGCGACAGGTAGCGATCTACGCAGACGAATAATTTGACAAGGGAATGTAAAGGCTATGGAAATCCGCGGAAAAACGGCGTTGGTCACAGGAGGAACTGACGGCATTGGCTTGTGCATTGCTCGCTTGCTGAAGGAAAAAGGCGCCTCTGTCATCGTGTGCGGCCGTCGCGCCAATCTTCTCGCGTCGGCCCAGGCTGAAGGACTGGAAGCGATTGAAGCCGACTTGTCGTCACCGGCAGGCGTTACGGCTTTGGTCGACGCGATGAAGGCACGCTCGCTCGACATTCTTGTCAACAATGCTGGAGCAGGTGTCGATTTCGACCTTGCCGAACCGATCGATCTCGATGCGGTCGACCGGACAATTTTCCTGAACCTTGACGCTCCCATCCGCCTTGCTGCGCAGCTGGTGCCGCACTTGAGGGATCGGCCGCAGGCAGCCATTGTCAATGTGACGTCTGGCCTCGCAATTGCGCCGCGAGCCGGCGGACCCGTTTATTGCGCAACCAAGGCGGGCCTGCGCAGCTTCACAAAGGCCATCCGCTACCAACTGCGTGGCTCTAACATTAACGTGATCGAAGCCCTGCCCCCGGTCGTCGAGACGGCCATGACCGCCGCGCGCAGCGGCTCAAAAATGAAGCCGGAACAATGTGCCGCGCAAATCGTTGCTGCGATTGAGCGTGATGATACGGAAGCCAATGTTGGCATGGTGAAGCTGCTCAAACTGGTGCATTCAATGTCGCCGCGGCTTGCAGAAGCCATCATGATCCGGTTTTGACGTCTATGAGTTAGATCGACCGTGTCGTTGAACCGGAAGGACTCAGGCCAATCTGAAGGTTAGCTTGTTTTCCTTGGCCAATGGCGGGTTTGTGCGCAAAGCGAGGGGCTCGCTGCCCTTGCCATCTGCTCGGCCCAGTGCCTCGCGCAGATGAACTTCTCGCGTCGTGCCAATCAACGTCATGGCCAGTTCCGGCCTCGCAGCGAGCTCGGCAATGCGGGCTGCTGCGAACTGCTCCGGCCTCAACTCACCGGAAATCGCGTGCGCGCCTCCGAGAACTTCGCGGGCAATGACAGCAACCCCGACCCTTGCCGCCTGTGCGACGACAGGTTCGAACTCCACTGACTGGGGCAGAAGGGGAATTTGCAGCACTTGGACCCGATCGTCGCAAAGGGCAGCCAGGGCAGATGGAACATCGTCTGCCGAAACACCGATCCTGCCGATCTTGCCCGCTTGGCGCGCCTTGTCGAGCGCATTGACGGCGTCTCCATCCAGCAGCACCGAGCGCGGCGGACCATGCAAGAGCATGACGTCGACCTGATCCCGGCCGAGGCGCTTCAGCGCAGCTTCCACGGACTCCGCGAGGAATGTGGGCGACCAGTCTCGTGGCAGCGGTCGCGCACGTGCCTTCGCCACTGCCCGCCGCGCAACGGGTGATCGTGCCGCAGCAAATCGTGCCAACCGCTTGACGGGAATCAGTGCAGGGTTCGGCAATGGAAGTTGTTGCCCGACCTTCGAGCAGATGATGCAATCCTGCCTTTTGCCGAGTGCACGACCGAGCAGTCGCTCGCTGTCGCCTTGCGCATAAACAGACGCGGTGTCGAAAAATCGGATACCCTGATCCAGCGCGGACGCGATCAGCGCCGACGCAACATCGTCACCGGGTCCCAGAACGGAGCCAAGCCGACTGCAGCCCAGGCCGAGCGGAAGGGTAAGTCCGAATCCGGGTCGGTCGATTGTCATGGCGCTCTTGAAACGTGCAAACGTTAACAACCATGACGCAGCTTGGACAAAAAAATGAAAATAAGGGCTCAGCTAGCGGCTCAGAGCCTCGACCAGCGCCCGAACCTTTTTCTGGCGCCATTGCGGCAAGGGCGCGACAAGCCAGTAGGCATTTTCTGACGGCTTGGCATTTTCGGTTGCGCGGACGCGGCCTGCGGCAAGGTCCGCTTCAACCAGAAGATGGGGAACACAGGCACGCCCGAAGCCGTTTGCTGCCGCCTCGATTGCCAATCCTGCGTCGGCAACCCGCAGCGCGGCAATCCCGTCCAACCCTTCGCAGCCTGGCCAGGCGATCATCGTATCACCCCCGCCTTCAGGTGCCTCAACCGTGACCATTGCCCCTTCGGCCAGCCGAACGCTCTCATGTTCGCCACCATTTTTTCCGAAGTGGATCGCAAGATCGAGATTGGCTTCCGTGAAATCGAGGGTTTCATCTGCTGCGACCAGGGCAAAGCGCAAATCGGGGTCCGTTCGGCCATAGGTTGCGAGGCGCGGCGCAAGCCATTTGGCAGTAAAATCTCTCGGGGCAGCAATCGTCAGCGATTTGGACGATTGCTGCGCCTGCATGGCGCGCACCGCCTCTTCGAACTGCAGAAATCCAGCCCGCAATGCATCAAGCCCGCCTTCGGCTTCCGGAGTCAGCTCAAGACCCTTTGGGGTTCTCCTGAACAGCACGACGCCCAAGACATCTTCCAGCGCGCGGATCTGTTGGCCAACGGCTGCCGGAGTCACAGCCAGTTCGTCCGCTGCTCGGGTGAAAGACAGGTGCCGCGCGGCTGCATCAAGGACGCGCAGACCATTCAGGGGCAGATGTGTGCGCTTCATCCGGCCGTCACGGGCGTGGTCAATGCAAATTTGGGAATCGCAATATCGAACCGCGATCCGTCTTCGCCCAGCATCTGGTAACTGCCCTGCATCGATCCACTCGGAGTCGTCAAAGGACAACCCGATACATAATCATAGGCTCCGCCAGGCTTGATCACCGGCTGCTCGCCAACGACACCTTCGCCATCGACCATGTGGTGTGCGCCATTGGCGTCGCGAATATCCCAGTGACGGGTCAGCAACTGCGCAGCCATCAATCCCTCATTTTCAATCCGGATATGATAGGCCCAGAACCAGCGTCCCTTGCCGACTTCGGACTGTTCCGGCAGGAAGCTGACGGACACGCGAACAATAAAGCCGCGCGTTTCTGCTGCATAGCGGAAGAGCGACTTCACAGCCCCACCACCTTGAGTGCCTGATCGAGATCGTCAATCAGGTCCGCCGGGTCTTCAAGGCCGATATTGATGCGCAGCATGCCCTCCTCAACGCCCATGTCGGCGCGCACGTCTTCGGAGAGGCCACTGTGCGTTGTCGACGATGGGTGTGTCATCAGGCTGCGACTGTCGCCGATATTGTTCGAAATGTCGATCAGTTCGATTGCATTGAGCAAGGCCATTGCCTGCTTGCGACCGCCGTCAAGAATGAAGGAGAAGATCGGGCCGCAGGCGGACATCTGGCGCATCGCAAGATTGTGCTGTGGATGGCTCGGCAAGCCGGGGTGAAGCATTTTGGGTACGCGGCACTCAAGAAACTTGCCGACAATCAGCGCATTCTCGGATTGGCGCCTTGCGCGGAGGTCCAGCGTCTCCAGCGCCTTCAGGATCACCCACGCATTGAAGGGAGAGAGATTCGGCCCGGTATTGCGTTGGAACGGCAAAAGCACTTCATCGATAAAGGCCTGGCTACCGCATACCGCGCCTGCCAGCACGCGCCCCTGCCCATCCATCATCTTGGTCGCCGAATAGGCGACGACATCGGCCCCGAATTCAAGCGGCCGCTGCAGTGCTGATGTGGCAAAGGCATTATCCACGACGCTCGTGATGCCGTTCTCGCGCGCCAGTCCGCAGACATAGGCGAGATCCACGATATCCATTGTCGGGTTGGCCGGGGTCTCGAAAAAGAAGACCTTGGTATTCGGGCGGATTGCGGCTTTCCAGGCATCGTTGTCACGCGCGTCAATCGTCGTTGTCTCGATCCCGAACTTGGGGAGCAGATTGTCCGTGAGCCAGCGGCAAGACCCGAATGCCGCGCGCGCCGCCACGACATGATCGCCGGTCTTGAGCTGGCAGAGGAGCGCAGTTGTCATCGCTGCCATGCCCGTCGCCTGCGCACGGCAGGCTTCTGCACCCTCCATCAGCGCAATGCGCTCTTCCAGCATCTGGACCGTCGGGTTCTGGAGGCGGGAATAGGTCATCCCTGCCTGTTCGCCCGCAAAGCGCGCGGCAACTGTTTCCGCATCGTCATAGCTATAGCCTGACGAGACGAAGATGGCCTCGGACGTCTCGCCCTGTTCCGAACGCCAGGTGCCCCCACGGACAGCCTGTGTGGCCGGGCGCCATGTGCGGGTGATCGAACGATTCTGGCCAGTGGTGCGTTTCATGTCTCTGCTTTTCGGATGGAGAGCGGCTCAGGTCAATGCGGCAAGGACTGCATCGCCCATCTGGCGTGTCGACATGGCGCCACCAAGGTCAGGCGAGCGGGCGCCCGCCGCAAGTGCTCCGGCCACCGCCGCTTCGATCCTGTCAGCAGCATGGGACTGGCCAAGCGAGTAGCGCAGCATCATCGCGGCAGACAGGATCGTTGCCAGGGGGTTTGCCTTCCCTTGCCCTGCAATGTCGGGAGCGGAACCATGGATCGGCTCATAAAGGCCTTTCTGGTTCGCATCGAGCGACGCACTGGGCAACATGCCGATCGACCCCGCACACATGCTTGCCTGGTCGGACAGAATGTCGCCGAACAGATTGCCGGTCACGATCACATCGAACTGACCAGGGTTGCGGACGAGTTGCATGGCGGCATTGTCCACATACATATGGCTGAGCGCGATGTCCGGATACTCCGCCGCCGTCTCGATCACCACATCGCGCCAGAGCTGTGAGGTTTCCAGCACATTGGCCTTGTCGACCGAGCAGAGCCTCCCCTTGCGGACCCGCGCCGTTTCGAAGCCGACCCGCGCAATCCGACGCACTTCGTCCTCGTCATAGGACATGACATCATAGCCTTCGCGCTTGCCATCGGCCGTCTTGCGCATGCCCTTCTCGCCAAAATAGACGTCGCCATTCAGTTCACGGACAATGACCATGTCGATCCGCCCGGCGACCTCGGGGCGGAGTGCCGAAGCGTCTGCCAATTCGGGAAACAGTTTGGCCGGACGCAGATTGGCAAAGAGCGTAAGTTCCTTGCGCAAGCCAAGGATCGCCTGTTCGGGCCGCAAATGCCGTTCCAGCGCGTCGCAATCGGGATCACCGACGGCGCCGAACAGGATCGCATCTGCACGGTGTGCGACCTCCACCGTGTCCGCCGGAAGGGGATGGCCAGTCGCCTTGTAGGCAGCCCCGCCAACCAGAGCCTCTTCATAGGTCAAGTCGAGCCCGAGAACATCAAGGACCCGCCGCGCTTCGGCAATCACTTCTGGACCAATCCCGTCTCCGGGTAACAGGGCAACGCGCATCATCAACTCCGTTCGGGAAAGCGAGCCGCGCTTTGGCCTAAGCCGCCGCCCTTTTCAACCGCTCGACCAGACGTTCGCGCGCGGCAAGTACATCGGCGCGCCTGTCGGCAAACAGATAGCGGTCAAGCCGGGCGCCAGACTGGTTGAGGCTCGCGAGCACATCCGGCCAGTCGTCAGGCCGTCCGCCATCACCGTGCCCGAACCCGAGTGCGGAAAGGATCAGGGCTTCGTAACTGACCAGCGCACCCGCCCAGCCTCGCGCGGCTGGCGCGGCCTCGATGGCACCGAGAAGTCCATCCAAAGCCGAATGGATCGTCGGATAGGGGTGCAGTTCGGGCACAACCGAGGCTGTCAGCGCGGTTGCCCAGTCGAGTGCCGCTGCTGCAAGAGGTTCTGCCATCAAGGGGCCCCGGCTATGTTCAAGCTCTACGGTCAGGCCCGGCAATTGGGTTTCGACACGCGCACGAAATTCGGCGCGGACGATATTCGAGGGTTGAAGGACGGGCCGCATCGTGCGCGAACGCCCGCCGCGGACATAGCCCGCCAACAGCCCATGTTCAGCCGTCATCAGCCGCACGACTGCTCCCGCTTCGCCATGCGGACGAACGGCGCAGATGATTGCAGAGGCAGAGATGTGCATGGCAGGGGGATAGCCGAGTGGCGAAATAAGGCAAAATCATTGCTGGGCGTCCTAAACGACCCGCGAGTGCGGCGTTTGGCGGGAACCGAAGGATTCGGGAACAGGATGACTGGAACAGGCCCCGGTCCCGAAAAGCCGTCGCCCCTGCACGGGGGCGACGGTCGATTTCGTCTCATCCACCCGCATGGTAGAAATCATAGACCACCCGGGCCACCGTCTCTGACACACCCGGCGTCCGCGCCAGATCTTCCAGCGATGCATCGCGCACAGCCCGCGCTGTTCCAAAGTGCATCAGCAGCGCTTTCTTTCGGGCCGGGCCAATGCCTGGGACCTCATCGAGTGGGCTGGCGGTGATGGCCTTGCTGCGTTTGGTCCGATGTGCGCCAATGGCGTAACGATGGGCCTCATCCCGCAGGCGCTGGAGATAGAAGAGCACCGGAGCATTGATCGGCAGGCTGATTTCCCGGCCATCCGGGAAATGGAACGTCTCGCGCCCCGCATTGCGATCCGGCCCCTTGGAAACACCGATGAGCGGGACATCTTCGACACCCAGTTCTTCCAGCGCACCCTTCACGGCGCTCATCTGCCCCTTGCCGCCGTCGATCAGCACAAGGTCGGGCCAGAGGCCGCGTTCGCGATCAGGGTCTTCCTCCAGGGCGCGGCCGAAGCGACGCTCCATCACTTCGCGCATCATTGCGAAATCGTCCCCGGGAGCGGTTTCGGGGCGCTTGATGTTGAACTTGCGATACTGGCTTTTGAGGAAGCCCTCCGGCCCCGCAACAACCATCGCCCCCAATGCATTCGTGCCCTGTATATGGCTGTTGTCGTATATTTCGATCCGCTGCGGAGGTTCGGAAAGCTCGAAAAAGTCTGCGACCTCCTGCAGCAATTTGCCTTGTGTTGTGCTTTCGGCGAGCCGGCGATCCAAAGCCTCGACCGCGTTGCGCGTTGCTTGCTGGACGAGCCGGACCCGATCCCCGCGCTGTGGCCGAACAATCTCCACCTTGCCCCCTGCCCGCTCGACCAGCGCTTCGGCCAGCAGCGCAGCCTCCGGCAAATCACGATCGAGCAGAATGGTCCTCGGCGGTGGCACTTCTTCATAAAATTGGGCTAGGAAGCTGGTCAGAACCTCCTCTTCCGACAGGTCCTGCGTGTGCGTCGGGAAGAAGGCGCGGTGGCCCCAATTCTGGCCGCCGCGAATGAAGAAGGCCTGGATGCCGACCTGCCCGGCCTTGGTCGCCAACGCAAAGATATCGGCATTGCCAACGCCTGAGGCGTTGATTGCCTGGCTGCCCTGGATGAAGGTCAACGCCTTCAGCCGGTCACGCAGGATTGCGGCGCGCTCGAAGTCGAGTGCGTCTGCGGCCGTTTCCATTTCCCTGCCGAGTTTTGCCTGCACTTCGGTCGATTTGCCGCCCAGGAATGCCTTCGCGTCGGCAACAAGTTCACCATAGCCATCTACGCCGATACGCCCGACGCAGGGCCCGGAACAGCGCTTGATCTGGTAAAGGAGGCACGGCCGGTCCCGGTTGTTGAAGAAACTGTCCGTGCAGGAACGGAGCAGGAAGAGTTTCTGCAGCGCATTGATTGTGGTGTTGACCGAGCCGGCGCTGGCGAACGGGCCGTAATAATTGCCCTTGGCCTTTCGGGCGCCCCGATGCTTCTGAATCCGCGGGAAGGCATGATCGGATCGTAGCAGAATGAAGGGAAAGCTTTTGTCATCCCTGAGCAATACATTGTAGGCCGGGCGGTAGCGCTTGATGAGCTGCGCTTCGAGAAGCAGCGCTTCGGCTTCGCTGTTGGTCGTGACAATCGTCATGCTCCGCGTCTGCGCGACCATCCGCCGGATGCGGTTCGGCAGCCGCTCGACTTGCGTGTAATTCGTCACCCTGTTGCGGAGCGCCCGGGCCTTGCCGACATATAGGACATCGCCCCGCGCATCATGCATCCTGTAGACGCCTGGTTTGGGCGGCAGGGTCTTCAGCACATTGCGGATCGCCGCCACGCCAGCTTCAAGATTCGGCTGATCCACACCGCGAATGGTGTAGGTCTGCTTTTCCTCGTTGAAACGATCCGGTGCGTCGGGCTGGGACATTGGATCAGCCTAGACTCGGTTCCGCTCCAAATGAAGCGATTCCGTTTCCGCTGCAAAGGCAGAGGCGACGTGCAGTACCTTACTTGACGGCGGCGAGGTCGGCGCTGGCCTTGGCAAGCTTCTCGTCGGTAATGATACCGTTCGAATAGGGCGCAAGCTGCTTCAGCGACATGGCCTTGAACTGCTCATAGGCCGGGTGTGTCGTGACGCCCGGGAAGTCCGCTTCAAGGACAGCTTTGGTCGCGGGGTTGGCGACGAGCTGCTCGATGGGAGAGTCGATCGAGAATGCCGCAACGGCTGCAGCTGCGGGTGCCGGGGCCGTCTGTGCGCCTGCGGCAACCGACAGGCTGGCAAAAAGTGCGGCGGAGGTGACCAAAAATTTCATCGGGACATCCATTCCTGTCGGGCAGAGCCTAGTTGAGGCGCGCGATTGTCGTATCCACCAGAGCCTTGTCGACTTTCGCATCATGATTGGCTGCGATCAGGCGAGCTGCAGCAGCCGTTGACGCCTCGGCAGCCTTTGCGCGCACATCAGCGATGGCTGCGCGTTCTGCCGCTTCGATTTTCTGTTCGGCTGACTTAGTCCGCCGCGCGATCAGCGCGGTTGCGTCTTCCTTGGCCTTTGCGACGATCAGCTTTGCCTCTTCCTCGGCAGCAGCTTTCAGCTCAGTCGCTTCCTTGGACGCGTTCTTGATCTTCTTTTCATATTCGCCCTTGAGGCTCTCGGCTTCGATCCGCAGCCGTTCTGCCGCATCGATCTGCTCCTTGATCCCGGCGATCTGCTTGTCGAGTGCTGCAGCAATGATTGCCGGCACCTTCGCATAAAGCATGATGCCGAATACGAAGAGCATCGATGCCGCGACCCAGCCGCCGGGCGTCAGGAAAAGGGCTGTCGGCTCTTCGGCATGTTCCGCCACTGCACCGGCTGCTTCCGCAGCAAACATTGCTAGATCAAGCATTGCCCAATACCGCCTTCACTGCTTTCGCTGCCTGTGCAGGTGTGACCTTCGCGCCTGAAACCTTGGCAACAATATCCTGTGCCGCATCGACTGCGACCGCTTCGAGCCCGTCAAGCGCCTTTGCCCGCGCCTTGGCAAGACTGGCCTCTGCCTCAGCAACCTTGGCAGCGATCTCGGCATCGGCCTTGGCAAGGCGATTTTCCGCATCCTTGGCCGCCTTTGCCTTGGCTTCAGCCGCAACGGCTTGTGCCGCAGTCCGTGCCTCGACCTGCGCGGCCTTGGCCCGTTCCTCTATGTCCAGCGCAGCCGCCCGGGCCTTTTCGGCCGCAGCGAGATCACCGGCAATCTTGGCATCGCGATCATCCACGGTCTTTTCGATCTTGGGGAGCATCCCCTTCCCGATACCGATATAGATGACAGCAAGCACCAGCAGCAGCCAGAACCACTGTGACTGGTAGACAAGCAATAGCTGATTGATCTGAGGCATTGTCGATCCTTCAGGTCGCCCCTGCGAAGGCAGGTGCAAGCCGATCGCTTGCCCCTGTCCTGCACAGGTTCCCGCGTTCGCGGGAACGGCGTATCTAAGACTTAAACGGCGTACAGAATGATCATGGCGACCGCGAAGGCGATCAGGCCAAGCAATTCAGCAGCCGCGAAGCCGATGAACAGGCGGCCCTGCTGGCCGTCTGCTGCTGCAGGATTGCGCAGTGCGCCCTGCAGGAACGAGCCGAAGACATTGCCCACACCGGTTGCGGCAACGCCAACGCCGATGGCAGCCAGGCCGGCACCAATCACTTTTGCAGCTTCGAGATCCATGATTAACTCCTTTGAAAATTCCGTTGGTGGTTGAATTCAGACCCTAGTGCAGGTGCACCGCGTCATTGATGTAAAGCGAGGTCAGCAGTGCAAACACATAGGCCTGGATCGCACAGACCAGCAGTTCGAGCGCATTGACGCCTGCTATGAAAATGAAGCTGATCAGCGAAATGCCATAGCCCATTGGCGTGCCAGAGTTGATGCCGTTGACGATGAAATAGCCAAACACATCAACAAGGATGTGACCCGCGATCATCGCCACGAAGAGACGCAATGCGAGGCTGAACGGACGGACCATGAACGAGATCAATTCGATCGGCACGATCAGCGGGAGCAACGGCCCCGGCGTTCCATGGGGCACAAACAGCGAGAAGAAGTGAAAACCGTGCTTCCAGAATCCGACGATCAGCACGATCGAAAAGCTGATGACCGCAAGCACGCCCGTGACCGTGAACTGGCTCGTCACCGTGAAGGGATGGGCCGCGTCAACGATGCCGAAAGGCATCATGCCCATCAGGTTGGAAAACAGGATGAAAATGAAGACCGTGAAGATCCAGGGCGTATATTTCCGGCCTTCGGGACCGATATTGGTCAGCGCCATCCCGGAAATGAAACCCGTGACACTTTCGACGGCCGCCTGCCAGCGCCCGGGAACCAGATCGCGCTTCATCCCGCCCCACATGAAGAGAAGGATCGAGCCGAGCACGATCAGCATCCACAAGGCGGAATTCGTGAAATGGAAAGGCGTGCCATCAAGAACCGAACCGCCAAGCGATTCGATCTGGAACTGATGCATCGGGTCGATCTTGACTTCGGCCGCAGCGCTCATGGCTTACCCTGTTCTTCCTTTTGAGCGGAGGAGGCCTATTCGGCCCGCTCCTTTGAAATTCGTATCACCTGACTGATGGCCGCGCCGAACCCGAGGAACAGCATGATCAACAGTCCGGCTGGCGTCGTTCCGGCAAAGCGATCAAACACCCAACCGATCAACGCCGCCCCCAATGGCGCCCCCAGAAGCGTGGAAAGAACGCGCTGCCCCTGGCCCGCACCCTTGCCTGTCAGCGCCGCCGGACTGGCCGATGGTGCTGTTCGCTCCTGCTCGGCACGCCTGACCTTTTGAAGCTGTTCATCGAGCGATGCCAGCCGTGGGTCTTGTGCGCCGTTGGAGGCTTGTTCAGGGTCGTTCGCAGCCATGTCGATTCGTCCGCTTGTTTAAGGGAAAACCGCCATGAAAACGGGCAACCCCGCCAAGGCGCGCTCCCCTTAGAAAGCGGCGCCGCGCAAGTCAACCGGCGCGTTGTGCGGTGCGGCGAACTCTGCCCCCGCTTTACAGCAAACTCGCCAACAAGCCAGCACCGGCGCACAGACCGAGTGTCCGCACGATTTTCCATCGCGCTACAAACATCAGGAAGAATGCCAATGCCGCAAGACCTGCCGCAACCACGTCAAAGCTGGACCATATGGGCGCGGAAAACCGCGCAAAGCGAACGTCAATCATGTCGACGCGGCGAAAGAGGACATGCAAGGCGAACCAGACGCTGAGATTGCCGATCACCCCGACGACGGTTGCCGTGATCGCTGCCAATCCGCCTTTCAGGCGCGTCGCGTGACGAAGATGATCAATCCAGGGCGCACAGGCAAAGATCCAGAGAAAACACGGGGCAAAGGTCACCCAAGTGGTCAGCGCTGCGCCGACGAGGCCCGCCATGAGCGGCGAAAAAGGCTCAGGCGCGCGAAAAGCAGCCAGAAATCCCACAAATTGTGTGACCATGATCAACGGCCCTGGCGTCGTTTCAGCGAGGCCAAGCCCGTCCGCCATCTCGCCGGGCTGGAGCCAGCCGAAGGACTGCACAGCCGCCTGCGCCATATAGGCAAGCACGGCATAGGCGCCTCCAAAGGTCACGACAGCCAATTGCGAAAAGAACAGGCCAATTTTCCAGAGAATGTGGTCGGGACCAAGGGCCAGGCCGATAAGGGCCAGCGGTGCAAGCCAGATCAGCGACCAGGCAAGAACTGTCCGCGCGGTCGATTTCCAATGCGGCCGAGCGCCGGCAACTTCCGTTTGGGCGGGCGACGCCTTCACCAGCCATTGTGGACGCCGGACTGAAACCAGCACGCCCAAGAGCCCTGAACCCAGCACGATGAAAGGAAAAGGCAGGTTGAACAGGAAAAGCGCGAAAAACGCAGCAACGGCGAGTGCCTTCTTGAAGATTGTGTCCAGCGTTCGTCCCGCGATGCGGAGTAATGCCTGTACGACGATGGCAAGGACAGCAGCCTTGATCCCAAGGAAGAGTGCCGCAAACCAACCCAAATGGGCGGCAAAGGCATAAAGCGCGGAAAGCGCGAGCATGACCAGCGCGCCAGGCGCGACAAACAGAAGCCCCGCCGCAAGCCCTCCCTTCACCCCGTGCAGGCGCCAGCCGATGTAGGTTGCCAGCTGCTGCGCCTCGGGCCCGGGGAGAAGATGGCAGAAATTCAAGGCGTGGAGAAAATCAGGCTCGGCAATCCACTTGCGATCATCGACCAGATCCTTGTGCATCAACGCAATCTGCCCTGCCGGACCACCAAAGTTGATCAGGCCAATCCGTGCGAAAGCCCGCACAAGGGCAGCGAAATCAGGAAAGGTCGGACTTTCAGACATGCGCTGCAAATGCATTGCTTTGAACATTTAGTCGACACCCGCAAAGACATGCCCCTTCGAATCCCGCAAGGCAATTGACCAAACATCGGTTCGATAAAATGGGTCGATGATCTTATTCCCTACTGATAAAATAGTCTTTAGTCGCAAATCTCACTCGACTCGTCTCACCGCACTCTTGTCTATCAATTTAGTGGGGATCAGCATTCGATTCCGGTCGACTCGCCGCGCGGCCTGAAATGGGGTCTGGACATGCCAGCAGCAACAAGACTTTGGGTCCCTCTGCAGTTCTTGCCAATTTTCGGCTCTTTTTTGTGCGTCGCCCGCCAATCCGGCGGGCCAGATTTGGACCTTTTCAATACCGAGCCACTCAATGGCCTCGCGTTGAGCACCAGTTGCTGTGACCTGGCCTGACTGAACGCCGTGCATGGAAATCGGCTTTGAGCGATCAAAGCAAAACTATCTTGCGTAAAGACTACTTTTTTAGTGGATGTTAATAGCGGAGTTCGGCAATCCGAGGAGGACGAAATGGAGATCGATAAATCAGGTCAGGACACATGCGCGAATCCCCGGTCAAATGCTGAACAGCTCGAGATTCTCCGTCAGGCACTGGCGAAAATTCGGTTCGGAGCCATCCAGCTTACCGTTCACGAAGGTAAGCTCGTGCAGATGGATGTGACCGAAAAGCGACGCTTCCAAATCTGACATCAACCTTGACCGGACGACCGGAAAACTCATGCCCATTCACCACGCGCTTCCCAAGAAAACTGATGCGGACCGGTCTACCGGCCGCATCATCTTTCCTGCGTCCAAGCCAAACCTGTTCAAAGGACTTTCAAGATGAACCGCAGATATTTTACCCGGGCAGCGCTTGCTGCCGCGGCACTGGCGCTTGTGCCCGCTGCCGCATTGGTCGCTGCAGCGCCAGCGACGCTGCTTAACGTCTCCTATGACCCGACGCGCGAACTCTACGTTGCCGTGAATGCCGCCTTTGCCCGCGACTGGAAGGCCAAGACAGGCCAGGACGTCGTGATTCGGCAGAGCCACGGCGGGTCAGGCAAGCAGGCGCGCTCCGTGATTGACGGATTGCCGGCGGATGTCGTGACCCTGGCGCTTGGATATGACATTGATGCGATTGCCCAGCGCGGTCTGATTGCCCGCGACTGGCAGCGCCGCCTGCCGCATGCCAGCGCACCCTATTATTCGACGATCGTCTTTCTCGTCCGCAAGGGGAACCCGAAACGCATTCAAGATTGGGACGATCTGGCGCGTCCTGGTGTTTCAGTGATCACGCCAAACCCGAAGACGAGCGGCGGCGCGCGCTGGAACTTCCTTGCGGCGTGGGGATATGGCCAGAAGGCCTATGGCTCAGGCGCAAAGGCACGGGAGTTCGTGACAAAGATTTTCCGGAATGTGCCGATCCTTGACAGCGGCGCGCGCGGTTCAACGACCACGTTCGTTCAGCGCGGGCAAGGCGACGTTCTGATTACCTGGGAAAACGAAGCCTTGTTGGCTCAGCGTCAGCTCGGCAAGGGCCAGTTCGAGATCGTTACGCCGTCCATCTCGATTCTCGCGGAACCGCCTGTCGCCGTCGTAGACAAGGTCGTTGACCGCAAGGGCACACGCAAGGTGGCGGTGGCTTATCTCAACTTCCTGTATACCCCGGCCGCGCAGGATATTATCGGGCGGAATTACTACCGGCCACGCGATCCGGTTGCAGCGGCCAAATTCAAGGGGCAGTTCCGCAGCCTTCCGCTCTTCACTGTCGATCGCAATTTCGGCGGATGGGCCAAGGCTCAGGCGACATTTTTCAACGACGGCGGCCTGTTCGATCAGGTTTTCGAAGACGCAAAGAAATAAGACGGGGCGGCTGGATGGCCGGGCCCTTCAAGGGAGATTGACGATGAAAACAATTTTGTTTGTGAGCGCTTCTGCGCTTGCACTGATCGCTGCGCCTGTGCGCGCTCAGGAACAGCAGCCGGACTCCGGCTCCGGACTGGATACGCTTGTTACCGATGATACCACTGCAGATGCGGCAGTCGAACCGGCAAAAACCGGAGATCCGGTTGTCGACAGGCTCAATGCCCTGGAAGCGCGTATCCGCCAGCTTGAGGCTCGCAATGCCCAGCTGGAAGCAGCAGCAGTTGACACCCAGTCGCGCGTCGAGCGGGTCGAAGTGCGGTCCGCCAAGGCAGCACAGCCGGGCGTCGTGCCGACCTTTGCCGATGTAAACGACAACTTCACATTCAAGCCACGCGGCGTGTTTCAGATCGACTATGCCGGCTATAATGAACGCGCTGGCGGCTATGACTATAGCAACGGCACGGATATCCGGCGCGCACGCTTCGGCTTTGAAGGAACCGCATACAAGAATTTCAAATGGCGGATCGAGGCCGAGCTGGTGAAGAACTCGGTCACGTTGCTGGACGCCTATGTTACCTATGCGATCAACCCGAAATGGTCGGTGACAGCGGGTCAGCACAAGGCGCCATACGGGCTGGAAGCAAACACATCGGATTCGGCGAACACTTTCCTTGAGCGCGGCATGGCGAGTAACGCCTTTGGCGCGGTCGGTGCCGAACGGCGTGTCGGCCTCAGCCTTGCCTACCAGACCGACAAGCTCAACGCAGCCTTCGGCCTGTTCGGATCGAGCGAATCTGTCCTGCGCAATGCAACCACCCCCGATGAGGGCTATGGCATCAACGGTCGCATCACATGGGATCCGATCCTCGATACCGGAAAGGTCGTGCACGTCGGACTATCGGCATTCCATGCGACGAACTTCCCGGGCAACTCGCTAACCGTCAGTGAACGGCCTAACGTCCGGATCGATGACGGCAGGATCATTTCCGCAGCGATTGCGGGCACCAATCCCGCAAGCGGCCCATCCACGGGCGTCAAGGATGCCGACTTCGTTGGTGCCGAGGCCCTGCTCATTCGCGGACCATTCTCCGTGCAGGGCGAATATGGCCACCTGTCGCTCGATCGGTTTGGCACGGCGCCCAACGTGAGTTTCGAAGGCTTCAACGTGTTCGGCACCTGGTCGATCACCGGCGAGGCGCGTGCGGTCAAGAACGGCGTTGTCGACAAGTTCAAGCCGTTCAAGAATTTCAATCCTGCGACAGGTGATCTGGGCGCATTTGAAGTTGCACTTCGCTACGATACGCTGAACCTGACGGACAAGAACCTCTCCCCACTCAAACGCAAGGCAACCAGCGTGACCGGCGCATTGAACTGGTATCTCAACCCGAATACAAAAATCCTGTTCAATTATATCCGCTTCAAGGGTACAAACTCGCCCTTGGTCGTGGCACCGGTATTGGTGATTGGGACGACGGCCAAAGGTGATGCCTTTGCCACGCGCCTCCAGTTCGATTTCTGATCGTTGGAGCGGGCAAATCGGGAGTCTTCTCATGACGCGACGTTCCGCCTTGCCCGGCTTCGGCATGACATTGGGGCTGACCCTTTTTTGGGTCAGCCTCATTGTCATCATCCCGGTCGCGGCTGTTTTTCTTCGCAGCTTCGGTGACGGCTGGCATCACTTTCTGACAGTCGGCTTTTCGAGCCGCGCAATAGCTGCCTACCGCGTCACGTTCGGCGCTGCCGCTTTGGCAACGTTGATCAACGCGGTATTTGGCCTGCTGGTAGCCTGGGTTCTGGTACGCTTCGATTTTCCGGGGCGGCGCATGCTCTCCGCCGCAGTCGATTTGCCTTTTGCGTTGCCAACCGCCGTTGCCGGCATTGCCCTGACGGCCATCTATGCCGACACAGGGTGGATCGGGTCGTGGCTTGAGCCACTTGGCATCAAGATCGCCTATCAACCGCAAGGCATTGTGGTTGCGCTGATCTTCATTGGTCTGCCCTTCATCGTTCGTGCGGTCGAACCGGTGCTTGGCGACCTTGACCGGGGCTTTGAAGAAGCTGCGGCGAGCCTCGGCGCAACGCGGTGGCAGGTCTTTTCCCGTGTCATCTTCCCCGAGATTGCTCCTGCTCTGGTCACGGGCTGCGCACTGGCCTTTGCCCGGTGCGTCGGAGAATATGGTTCAGTAATCTTCATTGCCGGGAATATCCCCAAAGTGTCGGAAATTGCCCCGCTGCTGATCGTCACGAGCCTTGAACAATATGACTATGCTGGTGCTTCCGCGATTGCGGTCGTCATGTTGCTGATCTCCTTTGCCATGCTTGCACTGATCAATCGGCTCCAACACCGCGCGCAGCGCAGGGTGGGCCTGTGAACGCGCGCTCCAGCCTCGCAACGCCCGGGTGGCTGAAGGTTGCGCTCATTGGCGGCGCGCTTGGCTATATCGTCCTGGTGCTGTTGTTGCCGCTGGCGGCAGTCTTCGTGGAAGCTTTGCGCGAGGGGTGGCCAGCCTATGTCGCGGCGCTTGAGGAGCCTGATGCCGTTTCGGCCATCAAACTTACCCTTTGGGTCGCCGCAATTTCGGTGCCGCTCAACATGATCTTCGGCATCGTGGCCGCCTGGGCCATCACCAAGCACGACTTCCGGGGAAAAGCCTGGCTCGTGACCTTTATCGAACTGCCCTTTTCAATTTCCCCCGTCGTTTCCGGTCTGATCTATGTGCTGATCTTCGGAGCACAGGGCTGGCTTGGCGATTGGCTGCAGGAACGCGATATCCAGATCATCTTCGCCGTGCCCGGCATCGTGCTGGCGACGATCTTCGTGACCTTCCCCTTTGTGGCACGGCAGATAATCCCGCTAATGACCGCGCAAGGGCGGGCAGCAGAAGAGGCAGCTCTGTCGCTCGGCGCAAACGGGTGGCAGACGTTCTGGCATGTGACCCTGCCAGATATTCGCTGGGCACTGCTTTACGGCGTGCTCCTGTGCAACGCGCGGGCCATGGGAGAATTCGGAGCCGTTTCCGTCGTGTCCGGGCACATTCGCGGGGAAACCAACACGATCCCGCTGCACGTCGAGGTACTCTACAACGAATATAATTTCGTGGCTGCTTTTGCAGTCGCGTCGATACTGGCTGGCCTCGCCTTGGTCACGCTGGTTCTGAAAAGCCTGCTCGAATGGCGGCATGGCGACGATCTGAAGGCGCAAGGACACTGACGACATGACAATCGAGGTGCGTGACATTGTTAAGCGTTATGACGGGCATAGCGCCCTCGACGGCGTTTCGCTGGCCATTGACGATGGCGCATTTGTGGCGCTGCTGGGGCCATCAGGATCCGGCAAGACCACCCTCTTGAGGATCATTGCGGGGCTTGCCTTTGCCGATGAAGGCACAGTCCTGTTTGGTGGCAAGGACGTGACGGAAGTTCCTGTGCAGGAACGTGGCATCGGTTTCGTCTTCCAGAACTATGCCTTGTTCCGGCACATGACGGTTGCGTCGAACATAGCCTTTGGCCTGAATGTCATGAAACGGCGGGAACGGCCTGGAAAAGCTGCGATTAATGAACGGGTCCGCGAGTTGCTCGATCTTGTCCAGCTGTCAGGCCTGGGCGACCGCTATCCCACACAATTGTCCGGAGGCCAGCGGCAACGCGTCGCACTGGCCCGCGCCCTCGCCCGCAACCCGAGCATCCTCCTGCTCGACGAGCCGTTTGGCGCGCTGGATGCGAAAGTCCGCAAGGAGCTGCGCGATGCGCTGCGCGGAATTCACGACCGGCTCGGCATCACGTCAATTTTTGTGACGCACGACCGGGAAGAGGCTTTTGCCCTGGCAGACAAGGTTGCCATCCTGGACTTTGGAGCCATTCAGCAGTTCGACCAGCCAAGCACTATTGTCGAAAAACCTGCCAACGCATTTGTATCGGATTTCCTGAGTTAGCCGGCGCAGTAGGATGGCAAAGAGATCGGCGCGTCACTTTTCACGCGCCACACGCCGTCGGGCAGCAAATAGGCACGTCCATTCGGCACGCGCGTAGCGAGGGTCTCGCAGCCGACTGCTGCGGCCACTTCCTTCACGGTCGCGCCCTTTTGCGCGGCCCGCTGGGTATAGGCGGCGCGACGTTTGATGTTGATTGCATCGACTTCCGCTCGCAAGGCCTCGGAAGCCGAGCCGCGGATGCCCAGATAGCCGTCCGCCTGCTCGCCCACACTGCCTTCTGCGAGAGCTGCTGAAACAAGGCCGGCCGATTGTGCAATTGCAATACCGCCACTGATGACAAGTGTGGCACTTGCCGCAAGGCCCGCGAAGATGGTCAACGTCTTCTTCATTTTGGAAACAGCTCCGGATTATCCTTGATGAGGTCGTTTGCATCCTGTTTCAGGCTGTAAACCACCTCTTGCCTGATATTCACATTCAGGTTGATCTCGATAGGCTTGTCGGGCGCTTTCACAGTCACACATCCCGCCAAAAGTGCCGCTACAGCGGCGAATGCCAAGAGTGTGTGTTGTTTCATGCGACCGGCGTAACCTTCGGGCCTCACTGTCGTCAACATCAATCCCCTCATTGCACACGCTCGCTTTCTGGCGGCTGAATGGTTTTCGCAGGCCCGATCCGCTGCAGATCGGGATTCAGTCGTTCGATCAGCAGCGAAGGGTCGCTGATTGTCCGGCTCATGTCGAACAATTTGCGGAACGGTGCTGTAATCGTCACATTGAATATGAATGGGAAATTTGTGAGCCCGGTGACGAGGATGGGTATCGGAAACTTGGCCCGGACGCCATTGATCGGCGCCTGATTCACGCCGGCAAAGCTGACACGGGTCACGACATCCCCATCCAGCGGCCCGTCAAGATCGATACTCAACCGGTCATATTTGATCGATTTCAGCGCATCGAATGCAACGCGACCCATTGTTCCCAGATTCTGGTTCGATATCTCACCGACATAAGCCAGCGTCCCGCCATTGCGCGCAACGAGCCTGCCGCCCTCGATCCGCCCGCCATGTTCATCGAAGATCATCGGCAGTGTGCCGTCATAGACCCCGGTCGCGTCGATATTCTCGAACTGCAGCTGATTGATGAACTGGCCCGCGTCCATTCCCTCCACCCGGAAAGTCAAACGCCGCTCTGCAGCCGCCGAAAGATCAATGGTCGTGGGCTCGAGAATCAGGAAGCCTCCCGCAAAGGGCCATCGCCCGCCTTCGATCTGCAGTTTGAGGCCCGGCAGAAGTTGATAGCGAAGAGTGCCATCGACCACCGCAATGCCCGGATTGATCGAGCTGATCGTCACCAGCTGGCCTGCCCTGGTCTCGATGCCCAAAAGATCGGACAAGGCAATCTCACCCTTGAGGCCGGTCACCGGCCCGAACGCTGCAGCGAAATCAATGCTCTCGGTTCGAAACTTGCCCGTACTTGTCACGGCATCAGGGCTCCACCGGATTTCGCCCCGCCCATTGATTGTACCTACGACATTCGCAATCACGCCCAAGGTCGTTGTCGTCAGCATCTCGGGTTGGAGCGTGCGGCCGAACGTGAGACCATTGACGTCAATGGTCGCGCTGCCGGCTCCTGCCGACAGGTCATGCCTGATCGCCAATTCCGCGACCCGGGTGAGCGTTTTCGGCTCGCGCGCGACACCACTCGCGAGGATCAGGTTATTCGCAAATTGCAGCGAGAAACTGTCCACAAACAGCGGATTGAAGCGTGGATCGGTCGACAGGCCGTCAGCAAGCCGCAAGCCGCCTTGAAGCATCAACCTGCTGTTCGAGAACTGCCAGGCCCCGCTTCCCTCGGACATTTTCAGTGGCACATTGCCGATTGAGCCTGACGCGCCGGAGAAATTGCCTTCAGCTTGTCCCTCGCCAAACCTGCCCGTCAGTGCGATCACATCAAGCACCGAGAGGCGATTTCCCTGCCCAATCTTCACGCCGAGGCTGCCGACGGAAAAATCGCCGCGCGAGAACCCGATGCGGGCTCCATTGGCCGCAATGCGAATGGGGGAGTCGCCAAGGCGGCCAGCGAACACTGCCGGCGCGAGCCGCGCTTCCTTGCCGGCCAAACACACATTCAGGGAGGAAGGTGCCAGACGGAGCCCTGCTATTTCCAGAGTGCGAAATCCGGACTTGAAGCATCCACCAAGCGGATTGTGCCCAGGTCGCACTGCAATCGGTACGCTCAAACCCATAATGCGCCCACTGCCGAGCGGGCCATCGAGAAGCGCATTGGTCCGGACGCCAAAGCCAGAAGCGTTCGCGCGCAAATCCATTGGCGTGAGCACCAGTTGTGCGCCGCCTGCACGATACGGCTGAAACCGGGCTGACCCGGTCCAAAGTCCCTTGTCCAGGGCAAGCCTTGCCATGCTGACCGGAAATCCTCCCCCTGAAAGAGCAAAATCGCCGCTGAAATTTGCGTGACCCTTACCAAGCGGGAAAACCAATCCACGACCGTTGCCGAGCAATCGGGCGCCTGACGCCGCAATGACCGTCGGCGGGCCGACGAAAAGCGATTGCTGCGTTCCGGTCGCGTGATACTCGACGGGGGCAATCACGGTACTGCCCTTGCCGAGGCCAGCCAGAGCCTCACGCAATTGCTTCAGAAGCGGTTCAAGTGGCGTCCCTCCAGCCGTCGGCACCCCCGCCACAAGCCGCTTCTGTTCATCCGTAGTGGGCCGCACGCCATCCAGCTGAAGTTTCGCGGCCAAAGTTCTGGCGTCGCCATCCTGTGCGAATTTACCGTCGGCTCGCAGAGATTTCGCCTTGCCCCGCTCAAGCGCCTCCACACCAGCCACCAGTGACCAGTCCGCCGTGGCACTTGTGAAGGATTCGTTCGCGCTTCCATTCAGCCGTATCGCTGGTTTGGCGAGAATATTCCTGTCTAACTTCAGCTTTGCCGCCGCGATTGATCCTTCAGCCAATATGCGCCGTCGTTCGGTGGTTATTTTCAGTCGTGTTGCAACGTCATCAAGCCCCACGCGACCGACCTGCACATGCCTTGACGTGCCGACCAGCAAGCCGGAGAAGCCGTCGGCTAGATTGCCCTTGCCATCAAGGCGGATGTCCAACTGCCCGTAATCTGTTGCCAGCGCCAAGCGGGCGTTGCTGAGCGAAAGGTCATAGGCTGGAAGAGTGAAAGGCTCACCGCTCGGAGCCGGAAGCAACCTGTCGACTGCACCAAAGCTGAGCTTGCCGTTCGAGAATTGCCCGCGCAGCTGAACCCCGCCCGCGCGCACAGTGCGGACCACCACGCCGGAAAGGCCAAGGCCCAGCTCAATCTCCGCCCAGTCCGCAACAAGATCGGGGTATTTCGGATCGCCAATAACGATATGTTCAAGCCGCTGCGTTCGTGGCCCAATCGCCTTGATGTCATAGCGCGCATTGACTTTGCGCCCCGCCAGCTGCGCGTCAGCAAAGCGACGGGCGATCGTTTTCCTCTCAAGATAGAGTCCCAGGCCCACCAGCACGGAAAGGATGACCAAGGGGAAAAGGATTCGCCGAAGAGTGGCTGACAAACGCATAACTACAGACAAGCGGCTTTACCTCGCGCAATCAAGCGAATTGCGTCGGGCAAGACCCTCCTTTACGGGACTGACCCTGATGATTGTACTTTTTGCCTCTCAGACCCTGAACGACAGCTGACGCTATGGCAGTCTACACGCACATTCCGGCGGAAGACATGGCGGCACTTGTGCATGCCTTCGGAGCGGGCGACCTGCTCTCGGCCAAAGGCATTGCCGAGGGCGTGGAAAACAGCAACTATCTGCTCGATACGACAGATGGCCGGTTCATCCTGACTGTCTATGAAAAGCGGGTCGACACCAACGACTTGCCCTTCTTTCTTTCGCTGATCGATCATTTGGCAGACAACGGCTGTCCCGTACCTCGTGCGCGCCATGCTGCTGATGGGGCGGCAACACTTGTCTGGCGTGGCAAATTCATTGCGCTGATAGAATTTGCTGAAGGGCTGTCGGTTTCCCATCCGACCCCGGCACAAGCGCATGCCGTTGGTGCGGCGCTGGGACAAGTCCACAAGGCTGCAGCGAGCTTCAACCTGAACCGGCCGAACAGTCTGGGCCCGGAAGGCTGGTTCGACCTTGCCGAGCGTTGCGGAGAAGATCTCGATGCCATCCAGATCGGCCTCAGGGAACGCATTGCCAAGGAATGCACATTCCTCAACAGCCACTGGCCAGGATCCCTGCCTAAGAGCGTTATTCATGCGGACCTGTTTCCCGACAATGTCTTGATGATCGGCAGCTCGGTGAGCGCGCTGATCGACTTCTACTTTGCCTGCACCGAAGTGCGCGCCTGGGACGTCGCGATCACCCATGCAGCCTGGAGCTTTCAGAACGACGGAACAGGATTCGATGCTGCCATCGGTGACGCGATCCTTGCCGGATATGCGGAAACATTCGGTTTGAGCGACGAGGAGCGCGCTGCATTCCCGATTCTCGCACGCGGCGCGTGTCTGCGCTTCCTCCTGACACGCGCGTGGGACTGGCTCAACACGCCAGCCGATGCACTCGTCACCCGCAAGGATCCGCTCGCCTTTCTTCGGCGCCTTGAGCATTACGCCGCGCAATGAATGAGCTTTCCCGCGTGAAGGTCGTGACGGACGGCGCCTGCAAGGGCAATCCTGGGCCAGGCGGCTGGGGCGTGCTCATCCGATCCGGCGCGCGCGAGAAGGAATTGTCAGGCGGCGAAAAGCATACAACCAACAACCGGATGGAATTGACTGCAGCGATTCGCGGACTCGAAGCCCTCACCCGCCCATGTCATGTGACCCTTGTGACTGACAGCGTCTATGTGAAAGACGGAATCACGCGCTGGATTCATGGATGGCAGCGCAATGGGTGGCGAACTGCTGACAAGAAGCCGGTCAAGAATGCCGAGCTCTGGCAGGAACTTCTTGAAGCCACCGCACGGCACAGGATCGACTGGGTCTGGGTCAAAGGTCATGCCGGCGATGAAGACAATGAGCGCGCAGATCGACTTGCCAGCGATGCAGCCTTGATTGCACAGGCAAGCGGTGCATAACTTGCGACTCCACCACAAGGAGTCGGGGCTATGAAATTTGAGGTGTACAAGGACAAGAAGGGTGAACATCGCTGGCGCTTGCGCCACGGCAACGGAAACATCCTTGCAACGGCGAGCGAGGGTTATGCGTCGAAGGCCGGAGCGATGAAGTGCATCGAGAATGTGCAGAACTCGAGTTCGGCCGAAATCGTAACGCTCAAGTAAATCGGCCGGGCGCGTATCGCCCGGCGTCAATATTCGCGATCATCGGCGCAGCGGACTTGCCCGTGATCAAGCTCGCACCGATCTTTGCGGCGGCGGGCGCGGTCTGAATCCCGAAGCCTCCTTGCCCCGCGAACCAGAAAAAGCTCGTCTCTACGGCGTCGAATCCGTACACCGGAAGTCTGTCTGGCGCAAAGCTCCGCAGGCCTGCCCATTTGTGGCTGACCTGGCGCACTTGCCATTCGACGACCTGTTCCAGTCGATCAATCGCAATGGCTATGTCCAGTTCTTCCGGCGCGGCATCCGTGGGCGGTGACGGTGTTTCGTCGTGTGGGCTGAGCCAGAGCCCGTCAGCGCCGTCTGACTTGAAATAGAACTGGCCATTGACATCGATCGTCAGGGGCAAGGTTCTGGGGATCGGCCGATCAAAGCGCAGCTGCACAATTGTTCGCCGGAACGGAGTGATGCCGATCGGTCGCACGCCTGCCAGGGCAGCAACCTCATCCGCCCAGGCTCCCGCAGCGTTGACAAGAAGCTGTGCGGAAAAAGTCCCGTTGCGTGTTTCGAGGGTCCAGCCCGCGCTGCCTCTTTGCGCTGAAGTCAGGGCAGCATTGCAATGAAGAACAGTACCGCGGCGTGCGGCCATGCGAAGATATGCCTGATGGACGCCCGCTACATCGATATCCGCGCAGTCCGGTTCGCGCAGCCCCAAGGTCCAGTCGGATCTGAGACCGGGACAATGGAGATCAAGACCTGACCGGTCGAGCCATTCGAAACTGAGGCCGTTTGCCGCAAACGAATCTGCAAATTCCTGCAGCTTGTCTCGTTCTCCAGACCTGCACAGTGTGATGGCCCCGCGCGGCGAGAGGAAAGACCCAGCCCCCGCTTCGGCCGGCGGTGTTGCAAGCCAGGACAGCGATGCCTTGGACAGAGGCTGGACATCGGGTCCGCCATAGGTCTCGTGCCAGAAAGCCGCCGAACGACCGGTCGCATGATAGCCAGGCTGACTCTCTGCCTCCAGCAGCAGAACGGACATGTCCGCTGCCAGCTCCGCAGCAAGGCTCGCGCCTGCCATTCCAGCTCCGACAATTGCAACATCGTAATGCATCAGTGGCCTGTCCCAAGTTTGTCGAGAAGTGCGTCGATCAGGGCAATTGCCTCATCCCGTGGACCATCACGTTCACGCAGGATTTCGTGCGCGACACTCTTGTCGAACATCTTCAGCGTTGCGTCGGGAATTCTCTTTGCAAAATGGGGTATGGCTGCAGGGCTCACAAGCTGGTCGCCGTACGTGCCGATCAGCAAAACCGGCGACCGAATTTCGGCAATGCCTTGGGACGACTCAAGCGCGAGTGCCGAGCCATAAGCCTGTTCAAGCCATTTGAGGCTCGGTGGGCCAAGTTCCAGTTCGGGCTTTTCTTGCTTCCACCAGAGCTCGTCATTGTACCGATCCACATCCGACGTGAGAAAACCCTGCCGTGATGCCCCGCGCGGGGCCGGCCTTTCATTGACTTTCCAGGCCGCGCGCTCCGGCCAGAAGCGCGCGAGTTGCCTCACGAGCCAGGCAACAAGCGACAGTGGCAGCGGGCCTGTCTCAAATCCGAGCATGGGGGCGATCAGCACTGCAGCGTCGGGCGAGATGTGCTTTTCTGCCAAGGCGCGCAGAACGAGATGGCCGCCCATGCTGTGTCCCATGATCACATGAGGCCCTGCACTGCGCTTCGTCCAGTCGGCTGCGAATTCGGCAAGATCATCAATCCAGACACCAAAATCCGTGCAATGCCCGACATGCGGATCGGCGGCGAGGCGCCCCGAGCCACCCTGTCCACGCCAATCGAAGGCGGTGATATTCCAGCCCAGCTCATGCCAGTGTTGGAAAACCTCGAGGTATTTTTCGATAATGTCGCCGCGGCCGCCCTGAAACAGGATTGATCCAGCCGCTTGCCCTTCGATCGGCCATTCAAAGGTCCGCAGCCGCCAGCCATCCCGCATTTCGACGGCGTCAAACCGGGATCCATTCGGATAGGAACGTCTGACACTGATCGGAGAAGTCATGGCTATGGTTACTTTTTCGTAAGTGATTGGTCCTATTGGCACAGGCTTATGAGGATCGGAACACCGGAAATCGTCCTGCTTGGACTGTTGGCAATTCTGCTTCTGGTCGGGGCCATCACGGATTGGCAACGCAGAAGCATCGATAATTGGCTGACGGCGACCGTCGCGCTGATGGCACCGCTCTTCTGGTGGGCAGCAGGTCTTGGCCTGTGGCCCGAAATATCCATCCAGATTGCCGTTGCATCCATCATCTTTGCTATCGGCATCGGACTGTTTGCAATGGGAGCAATGGGCGGCGGCGACGTAAAGTTGCTGGGCGGCCTTGCACTCTGGTTCCCGGGACTCGTCATGATGCGGCTCGTGATCGTCATGTCGATCATTGGCGGAATTCTGACAATTTTCATGCTCGTGCGGCACAAATTGATGAAAATCGAGGGCCAGCTCGAGATACCTTATGGCATCGCAATTTCGCTCGCCGGGATGTGGGCCATCTACGAACGAAATCTTAACCATTTTGGGTGAAGACCTGCCTCATTGGGTTTGACCTGTAATTTCGGGGGTTCGGCATCATGGATGCGAAGAAGATTATCCTGCTCGTTGTAGCACTGATCGTCGCGGGCGGCACTGCGTTCATGGCGAAGACCATGTTCAGCCAGGCCTCTGCGCCGCAAGTGTCTGCTGCGGTGATGCCGGCAAAAGACGGTCCGCAGATCCTGGTCGCGACACGTTCGCTGCCAGTCGGCACGATCATAGAGGCCGATAGCTTCCGCTATCAGCCCTGGCCCTCAGAGCTGATCGAGAATGCCTATTATGTGAAGGGCGAAGCTGATCCGGCAAGCCTGCAGGGAACAGTTGTTCGCACAGCCGTGACGGCTGGCCAGCCGCTGACCAAGGGCGCGCTCGTCAAGTCCGGCGATCGTGGCTTCCTTGCTGCGGCCCTCGGCCCGGGCATGCGCGCAGTGACTGTGCCGGTTTCGGCGCAGAGCGGCGTTGCCGGCTTCGTCTTCCCGGGAGACCGTGTTGACCTCGTGCTGACCCAGACGGTCAGTGGCGATGGCGGCGGCCCCGCCCTGAAGACCTCTGAAACCTTCATTCGCAATGTGCGCGTCCTTGCAGTCGACCAGTCGACGGTGCCGGAAGATGATCAGGGCAACAAGCTTGTGAAAGTCGTTGCGACCGTAACGCTCGAAGCAACGCCGCGCATCGCTGAAAAGATCGCGGTTGCCCAGACAATCGGCAGCGTCTCTCTCTCGCTGCGCTCGATCGCCGACAATACGGCCGAACTCGAACGCGCCATTGCAGCAGGCGAAGTCAAGGTTCCCGAGGGCAATGATCCAAAGGCCGAAAAGAGCATGTTGCTCGCGGTTGCATCGCGCCCGGTCGATACCGACACCACCTTCGTGACGGGTGCCGATGTTTCGCGGTTCCAGCGTCGCTCGGTCCCGCGCCAGTCAATTGCGCCCGGTGCAGCGCCGAGTGCGCCTGCCTATTCGGGTGGCGCAGCAGATCCGCAGGCTTATGGCCCGGTGGTGAAGGTTCTCCGCGGAAGCAACAAGACGCCGGATGTCATTCCGGTGGGAGGCAAGTAAGATGAAAAAATCGCAACTTTTCGCCAGTGCCTCGGCCATGCGCCTTGCCACGATGATTGCCGGATCGGCGATGCTGGTCAGTGCAATCGCAGCAGATGCCGCGCCGAAAAAGAACCAGTCCTATCCGGCGGTCAATGTTTCGAGCGGCGCACCGCGCACGCAGCGGCCCTCGACGGATCTGAACCTTTCGGTCGGCCGTGGTCAATTGATCAACCTGTCCGCTCCGATCAGTGACGTCTTCGTTGCCAATGAAGATGTGGCGGACGTCCAGGTTCGGTCGGCAACGCAGATTTACGTGTTCGCCAAGAAGCCGGGTGAATCGAGCGTGTTCGCAACAACCCGTTCCGGAGCCGTCGTCTATTCGGCGAACGTCCGGGCCGGCACGAACACGAATTCCATCGATTCGATGCTGAAGCTCGCGATGCCGGAAGCGACGATCCAGAGCACGCCGATGAATGGCCTTGTTCTCCTGACCGGCACCGTTGCCGGGCCGGAAGACAGCGCAGAGGCAGAGCGGCTCGTGCAAGCCTTTGTGGGCGACGACACCAAGGTCGTCAGCCGCCTGCGCACGGCTACACCGCTGCAGGTCAATCTGCAGGTCAAGATTGCTGAAGTCAGCCGCACATTGGTCAAGGAACTCGGCGTCAACCTGTTGAACCGCGACACGACCGGCGGCTTCCTTTTCGGAATTTCGCAGGGCCGGAATTTTGGGACGATCGGAAATATTCCGACAACCAGCTTTCCGACTGTGCCGGCCTCAAACTTCTTTCCGGGTGCCACTGGCACGGTGACGATCAATCCTGCAACGGGTCTTCCGATCTTTGGCGGCGTTGGAACGGCCTATGACCTGAAGAACCTCGGCCTCGGCGCGGGTAAGACCTCAATCGGCCTGGCAGGCAAGTTCCTTGGCCTGGATCTGGCATCGGCTATCGATCTTGCCGAAACCGAAGGTCTGGTGACAACATTGGCCCAGCCGAACCTGACTGCGCTTTCGGGCGAAACCGCCAGCTTCCTGGCCGGTGGTGAATTCCCGATCCCGATTTCACAGCAATTGGGTTCGGTCTCGATTGAATACAAGCAATATGGTGTCAGCCTGGCGTTCAGCCCGACTGTCCTTGCCGATGGCCGCATTTCGATGCGCGTGCGCCCTGAAGTGTCAGAGCTCACGAACGAAGGCTCGGTCACGCTCAATGGCTATACCGTGCCCGGCATTACAACCCGCCGCGCCGAAACAACCGTGGAGCTTGGATCCGGTCAGTCGTTCATGATCGGCGGCCTGATGCGCAATTCGCAAACCAATTCGATCGATCGCGCGCCCGGTCTCGGCAACGTGCCGGTTCTTGGAGCTCTGTTCCGCTCGACACGGTTCCGCAAGAGTGAAACCGAACTCGTGATCATTGTGACGCCCT
Organism: Sphingomonadaceae bacterium; assembly: GCA_046348625.1. Classification (GTDB taxonomy): domain Bacteria; phylum Pseudomonadota; class Alphaproteobacteria; order Sphingomonadales; family Sphingomonadaceae; genus Aquisediminimonas. The sequence continues at coordinate 9,764 of JAXMDX010000006.1, read as the reverse complement.
ATCTGGTCAAGCCCGTTTCGGCCAACCAGATCGCGCTCCCGACTGACGGGTTCAAGGCTGCGACAGATGCACAACGCATTCTGCTGGGACAGACGCATTCCGGTGACTCGGGCGACAAGCGCCCGGTCCCGACAGAAGCCCCGCCAGCGACGATTGTCGCACCTTCAGTGGGTGCCAGCGCCAAGCCTTCTGCCGACAAGCAGACGAAGACTTCGCAAGCGGCCCCCGCGCCTGGCTTCAGCGGAAATTAACCCCAATCATGGAGATGAAAGTCATGCGTGCATCCCACTTTGCAACCCTGATTGGATTGAGCGTCGCGCTCGCCGCGTGCGGGACCCAAAACCGAGGCGTTGAGGCTGTCCATCAGCCGGTTGTCAGCAAGTCCAACTATGTGCTGGACGTCAATTCTGGATACGAAGGCCTTGCGCCGGGTGAATCGAGCCGCGTTGCCGGCTGGTTCGAATCCCTGCGGCTCGGCTATGGCGACCATGTGTCGGTCGACGCTGCCGGCGGCAGCGACGCAGCAGCACGAGACGCTGTTGCTGAAGTAGCCTCCCGCTATGGCCTTCTGATCGATCCGACTGCGCCTGTAACCAACGGTGAAATTGCCCCCGGCAAGGTTCGCGTGGTGGTCAGCCGCACAACGGCCAAGGTGCCGAACTGCCCTGATTGGAGCGACAAGGCCGGGAACGACTTCAACTCCAACACCATGTCCAACTATGGCTGCAGCATCAATTCGAACCTTGCTGCCATGGTCGCGAACCCGGAAGACCTCATCTACGGACAGCGGGCGACCGGTGCCAACGACGCTTCAACTGCGTCTAAGGCGATCAATTCCTATCGGAACCGCAAGCCAACTGGCGAAGGTGCACTGAAACAAGAAAGTTCGAGGAGCAACTGATGAACGCGCCATGGACCCCAGGTCGCCACGGTGCGACAACACGTGATCCGTTTTCTGCCTATATTTGCGACGACGCAACGGCGGATACCATTCGCCCGGTCTGCGCGGAGATGGGCTGGCCGGTCGAAAAGATCAACAAGGGCGGCCTGCGCAATGCAGTCCAGTCGCTCTCCGTGTCTGCCAGTCCGAACATCCTGTTTGTGGACCTGTCCGAATCCGGTGATCCACTGAACGACATCAATGCGCTTGCAGAAGTCTGCGAGCCCGGTACCGTTGTGATCGCTGCAGGCGAAGTCAACGATGTCAGGCTCTATCGGGATCTCGTGGCAAGCGGCATCCAGGATTATCTGCTGAAGCCCTTCAATGCCGACCAGCTGCGCGAAGCCTTCGCACATGCCCAGGCCGTTCTGAACGGACCCCGGCACAGTGAGCCTGTCGCGGATCGCCCGCACATGACGGCGGCCATTATTGGCGCCCGCGGCGGCGTAGGCGCCTCAACCATTGCCGCATCGCTGGCCTGGCTTTTCAGTGACAGCCAGAAGCGCTCAACGGCCTTGCTCGATCTCGATGTTCACTTCGGGACTGGCGCTCTGTCGCTCGATCTCGAACCGGGCCGCGGCCTGACGGATGCCATCGAAAATCCGGGGCGTATCGACGGCCTGTTCATCGAACGTGCCATGGTGCGTGCGAACGACAAGCTTTCGATCCTGTCAGCCGAAGCTCCAATGAGCCAGCCGCTGCTGAGCGATGGTGGAGCCTTCTACCAGCTTCAGGAAGAAATGCGCGCGGCCTTCGAATGCACTGTCATCGATCTGCCACGCCAGATGGTCATCCAGCATCCGCACCTCATGAACGAGATCCAGTCAGTGGTTGTCGTTTCGGAGCTTACTCTGGTGGGCGCACGCGACGTGATCCGGATTCTGTCCTGGCTCAAGGCAAATGCCCCGCATGCAAATGTGGTCGTGACGCTGAATCGGGTCGGACCGAACGGAACAACCGAACTGACGAAGAAGGATTTTGAGTCCTCGATCGAACGCAAGGTCGATTTCGTGATCCCGCTTGATGCAAAGGTCGTTTGCCAGGCTGCAAAGCTGGGCAAGCCGGTCGCTGAAGTCGGAAAGACATCCAAGGTAGGCCAGGAACTTCAGGCTATCGGCGCGCGTCTCCTTCTGACAGCCGATGGTGGCGACGAAAGCGCGGAGATTGTCGGCGCCAAGGGCGGCAAATCAGCCTCGCTTGCGGACAAGATCGGCAGCCTGCGGTCGCTTCTGCCGTCGAAGAAGGCAAAGGCCGACCAGGACGCGTGAATTGCAGGTCGTTTGACCGGTTAGGATAGGATCACCAATGCAGTGGATCTTGGTAGTTGCCGGGTTGGCCTTGAGCCTGATCATGCTGGGCGTGGCCTTCTCTGGGCCGTCTCTGGCAAAGGCGCAGTCACGTCGTATCGACGGCGTAAAGGCACGTCATGGCGACATGCCTTCGTACACGGTCGAATCCCAGATGCGCAAGATTACCGCAAACCGGGCCTCGCGAGCGGACGGTATTGCCAGCAAATACATTCCCAATCCTGCGCTTCTGGCAAAACGTCTGCAGCAGACCGGCAAGAACTGGTCCCTTGCAAAATATGTCATGACCTGCGTCGGGATCATGCTCGTCATCACTTTGCTGGCCCTGATCGAGGGAGCGCCGGTCATTCTCGGACTGCTCGCGGGTTCGGCTATCGGCCTGCTGGTCCCGCATTTGATTGTGGGAAGCCAGATCAAGAAGCGGGTCAATAATTTCAACGCCAAGTTTCCGGACGCGATCGAACTCATGGTACGCGGTCTGCGGTCTGGTTTGCCCATCTCTGAAACGCTCGGCATCGTCGCAAGCGAAGTTCCTGACCCCGTGGGCATGGAATTTCGTGGTGTCTCTGATCGCATCAAGATCGGCAAGACAATGGAAATGGCGCTGGAGGAAGCTGCCGAGCGTATCGGAACGGCGGAATTCCAGTTCTTTTGCATTACCCTTGCAATCCAGCGGGAAACGGGCGGCAACCTGGCCGAAACGCTTTCAAACCTGGCAGACGTGCTGCGCAAGCGCGCCCAGATGAAGCTCAAGATCCGCGCGATGTCGTCCGAATCCAAGGCGTCTGCCTATATTATCGGCGTGCTCCCCTTCGGCGTGTTCGGCATGATCATGTATGTGAATCCGCCCTATATGATGCACTTCTTCGAGGACCAGCGACTGATGGTCGCCGGCCTTGGCGGCATGGTGTGGATGGGCATCGGTGCCTTCATCATGTCCAAGATGATCAGTTTCGAAATCTGACGGTACAGTCAAAGGAAAGAGTCTAGAGATGCAAACGGGTGGGCCAACATTGCTGGGAGTCGACGTCCTCTGGGTCGCGACAATTTTGTCGGCAGTGGCGACCCTGGCCGTCATCTTCGCGCTCTACACCGCGACAACTGTCCGCGATCCGATGGCAAGCCGCGTCAAGGCGCTCAATGAGCGTCGCGAACAGCTGAAGGCCGGGATCATCGTCTCGAGTGGCAAGCGCCGGGCAAAGCTCACGCAGAAGAATGAGACCACCGACCGCATGCGTTCGCTGCTCTCTTCGCTGCGCGTCCTGCAGGAAGAACAGCTCAAGGACGCCCAGACAAAGCTGGTTCAGGCAGGCATCCGGTCCAAGGACGCAGCCGTCGCGGTCATTTTCGCGCGCATGGTGTTGCCGATCGTGATCGGCGGCGGTGTTGCGGCGGCCGTCTATGTCTTTGGCTGGCACGCCGATTGGTCAGCCATGAAGAAGTTCTTCCTGGTGTCTGGCGCCCTCATTGGCAGCTACAAGGCACCGGATATCTTCATTCAGAACAAGATTTCAAAGCGCTCCGACTTGATCCGCAAGGGCTTGCCGGACGCACTCGACCTGCTGGTCATTTGCGCAGAAGCCGGCCTGACGGTCGATGCCGCCTTCCATCGCGTCGCACGCGAGCTTGGCAAAGCCTATCCCGAACTGGGTGACGAATTTGCGCTGACGGCGATCGAGCTTGGCTTCCTCACGGAACGGCGCATGGCCTTCGAGAATTTGTCACGGCGTGTTGCGCTTGATGCGGTTCGCGGCGTCGTCACCACCATGATCCAGACAGAGAAATACGGCACGCCACTCGCGTCCGCGCTGCGTGTTCTCTCCGCCGAATTCCGGAACGAGCGCATGATGCGGGCCGAGGAAAAGGCTGCCCGCCTGCCTGCGATCATGACCGTGCCTCTGATTCTCTTCATCTTGCCAGTGCTGTTCGTCGTCATCCTCGGGCCGGCGGCCTGTTCGATCAGCGACACGTTCGTCCACGGAAAGATCTAGGGCCTAGCCTCTGGTCGTCGCACAGTTCGATTGCCGTCTGATGGCCTCGAACTGCGCGATTTCCGATGGATCGGCAAGCAGAAGCCTGACCAGCGCGATACCGCGATCATAGCCGACACGGACGGTCTCGACGCCGGCAGGAACCTTCTGACCTTCACGGGCAAGGGCGATCCGAACGGGCTTTCCGCCAGCCTGCACATCGTTTCGAACAAAGACCACGTCCGTCCGCGCATCAAAAACGCTGAGCGAAGAATAACGGCCAGCTACAGGCGTGTAATTGATCAGCAAAGGCCCGTCCGAAAGATCGAACGGGCAGCTTGAATAGGCAAGATCGGGGCTCGGCCTGACAATCGGCTGGTTTGCAGGCGTTGCGAGCTCCCCGTAATACATCGTGTTGATGCCGGCGCGCGCAGAAATGCGGCGCACTGCGCCTTCCATCAGGCCGAAGGTCGCCGCAGCCAGTGTCGCATGCCAGGCCCCTGCCGCAGTTGCCAGAAAGACGAGAAGCGGAACGATCCATCGCGTCATGCGCAATGCTCCTTCTTCAGCACCGGAAGGACCGCATCCTTTGGCGCAGCGCGAAATCCGGCACCCGGATTGTACATCCGCAAGGTCAGCTCGAATGGCTGCCCCTTGGCACTCGGCAGCCAATGGCCATCCTCCTTGTCCGGACCGATCGTCACCCGCCAACCGTCCTTTTCAGCCGGCGTGACCGACACCCCGCTGAACGACCAGATATTGGCGGCATTGGCGACAAGATAGCCCTGCTTGTCATAGTAAGTCACACTCCACCAGCGGGCATCAAGTGGCTTGCCCGTCATGGCATAGGTGCAGCTGCCGTCCAGCGGCGCTCCGTCGCTATCAGTCGATGCGTTCCAATAAACTGTTTCGGTCGACGGCAAGGCCAGGATCCCGCGCAAGGCAACTGACGCGCGCGTCAGTGCGTCCGTATCCTGCGTTCCGTAATTCAGCGCGGTCAACCAGGGACCGTTGTTCAGGCGTCCGTCATTGAGGCCCTTGTGGATGACGGCCCATGCACTGCCCGCACCAATTGCCAGTCCGGCGACGACGGCAAGGGCATAATGGTGCCAGCGTTTCATCGCTAACCCTTTCGAAGCGCAGCCTGGGCGGCGGCCAGACGTGCGATTGGCACACGGTAAGGCGATGCAGACACATAGTCGAGCCCGACGCGTTCGCAGAAATGGATCGACGCCGGATCCCCACCATGTTCTCCACAGATCCCCAACTTGATATCGGGTCGCGTTGCACGGCCCCGCTCAGCCGCAAGCTGGACGAGCTGCCCCACTCCGTCGATATCAAGGCTGACAAAGGGGTCCTGCGCATAGATTCCCTTGTCGACATATTGTGTCAGGAAGCGGCTTGCATCGTCGCGCGAGACGCCAAGCGTTGTCTGTGTCAGGTCGTTGGTGCCAAAACTGAAGAAGGCCCCGACTTCCGCAATTTCGCCGGCCATCAGCGCGGCGCGCGGCAACTCGATCATTGTGCCGACCAGGTACGTGATCCGCTTGCCGCGTTCGGCAAAGACGGCTTCAGCGGTCCGGTCGATCACCTCCTTCATCAATTCCAGCTCGCGCCGGGTCCCGACAAGAGGCACCATGACTTCCGGAATGGGCGAATCGATTAGGTCGCAGGCCGCCTCGAAGATCGCGCGGGCCTGCATTTCATAGATTTCAGGATAGGTCACGCCCAGTCGACAACCCCGGTGCCCAAGCATCGGATTGAACTCGTGCAGTTCCGCAGCGCGACGCTTCAGGATATCGATGCCGACGCCCGCCGCTTCGGCTACATCGGCAAAATCGGATTCTTCCGTCGGCAGGAATTCATGCAGCGGAGGATCGAGCAACCGGATCGTGACCGGCAGGCCGGCCATCACTTCGAAGATGCCCTTGAAATCGGCCCGCTGTTCCGGAAGCAACTTGGCCAGCGCCGCGCGCCTCCCGGCCTCGTCTTCGGCAAGGATCATCTGCCGTACGGCCGTGATCCGGCCCGCTTCGAAGAACATATGCTCGGTCCGGCACAGGCCGACCCCTTCTGCACCGAAATCGCGGGCAATCCGGCAATCGGCAGGCGTTTCGGCATTGGCGCGCACCTTCATGCGTCGCGCCGCATCGGCCCAGACCATCAGTGTGCCGAAATCGCCGGACAGCTCCGGCTGGACGGTCGCCACTTCACCGAACATCACTTCGCCCGATGAGCCGTCGATCGTGATGACTTCGCCTTCGCGGACTTCACGTCCGCCCACGCGGAAGACGCCTTCCTTGGAGTCGATGGCGACGTTGCCCGCACCCGAGACACATGGCCGGCCCATGCCACGCGCGACAACAGCCGCATGGCTGGTCATGCCACCGCGCGCCGTGAGAATGCCCTTTGCGGCGTGCATGCCGTGAATATCCTCCGGAGACGTCTCCATCCGGACGAGGATGACGCTCTCACCCATCTCGGCACGCTTTTCGGCCGTGTCACTGTCGAACACGGCAATGCCCGATGCTGCACCCGGAGAAGCGGGAAGCCCCTTGGCCAGAACGTCGCGGACCGCAGCCGGATCAAGTGTCGGGTGCAGCAACTGGTCAAGCGCAGCGGGGTCGACGCGCGCCACTGCCTCCTCCCGCGTGATCAGGCCCTGTTCGGCCATATCGACTGCAATCTTCAGCGCTGCCTTCGCGGTCCGCTTGCCCGAACGCGTCTGAAGCATCCACAGCTTGCCGCGTTCGACCGTGAACTCGATGTCCTGCATGTCGCGATAGTGCGTTTCGAGGATGTTGAAGACCGTGGCAAGTTGCCCGTAAACCTCGGGCATAGCCTCTTCCATCGAAAGCGGCTTTGCGTTCGCTCGCTCGCGCGCGGCCTTCGTCAGATATTGCGGCGTGCGGATGCCGGCAACGACGTCTTCGCCCTGGGCGTTGATCAGGAATTCGCCATAATAGGCATTCTCGCCTGTCGCAGGATCGCGCGTGAAGGCGACGCCGGTGGCCGACGTTTCGCCCATGTTGCCGAACACCATGGCCTGCACATTGACCGCTGTGCCCCAGTCTCCCGGAATATTGTTGAGGCGGCGATAGACTTTGGCGCGTTCCGACTGCCAGGAACCGAACACCGCGCCCACCGCACCCCAGAGCTGGTCATGCACATCCTGCGGAAAAGGCTTGCCCCATTGTTCTTCAACAAGCGCCTTATAGCTGCCGACAAGTGACCTCAGGTCTTCAGCCGTCAGTTCAGTGTCGAGGAAGAAGCCCTTGTCTTCCTTCGCAATTTCCAGTGCTTCCTCAAACGATCCGTGATCGAGTTCAAGGACGACATCGGCATACATCTGGATGAAGCGGCGGTAGCTGTCCCACGCAAAACGCGCGTCGCCCGAGGAGGTTGCCAGGCCTTCGACAGTCTGGTCATTGAGGCCGAGATTGAGGACGGTATCCATCATCCCCGGCATGGAAACCCGCGCACCCGACCGGACGGACACCAGCAGCGGATCGGCAGCATCGCCAAAGCGTTTTCCTGTCACCGCCTCGATATGGGCGATGCCGTTTGCGACTTCATCACGCAGGGAATCCGGAAACACTTCGCCATCGTCATAATAGCGCGTGCACATGGCCGTCGTGATCGTGAACCCCGGGGGAACCGGCAGGCCGATGGCGGCCATCCCGTCCAGATTCGCCCCTTTGCCGCCAAGCAGATTCTTGTCGCCAGCGCCACCGTCCGAAACGCCGCCGCCGAAGCGATACACATATTGCGTCATGAAGGCTTACCCCTCGATCTTGGAAAAATCCGCCACGCGATGCACCGCATCCCGGAACCTTGCCAGCAATCCCAACCTGAACGCCCGCTTCTGCGGGTCTGGATCATTCACCATCACGCCATCGAAGAACGCGTCGATCGGCGCGCGGAGCGTGGCGAGTGCGCCCATCGCCCCTTCGAAATCTTCCGCCTCGATTGCAGCGGCAGCTTTTGGCTCGGCAGCTTCGAGTGCGTTGAGGAGGGCTACGTCAAACTCCGTCGCCCCTGCAAAGGCAGGGGCCTGTTGGACGCCTTGGCTCCCGACTCCCGCAGAGGCCCCTGCCTCCGCAGGGGTGACGCCCTCCGCCTGCTTCAGGATATTGGCTGCGCGCTTGTAACCGGCGAGAAGGTTCGTGCCCTCGTCAGTGGTTACAAAGGCCTGCAACGCCTTCACACGCGCGAGCAAGCGAACGAGATCATCTTCTCCGCCAAGTGCGAAGACCGCATCGATCAGGTCGTGGCGGACACCGGCTTCGCGCTGTTGGACTTTCAGCCGGTCGGCGAAGAAGTCGAGTAGCTTCCAGCAAGCTGCGTCGTAGTGCCGGTCTCGTGTCGGATGCGTACGACCTTGCTCTTCATATTTGTCCGTCGCCTTGCCCGCACTTTGGCGAGTCCGAAAATGGGCGGCATGCACTTGGTCCAATTGCCAGTCCAGAGTTTCTAAGAGTGCTATCCTAAGGCAATTGGCTACTATCAAAGCAATTGTTGCCAAAGCCGCGCGCCTTAGAGCAAACGGATCTCGAGAGCCGGTCGGTTCAAGAGCATAAGCGTAGAAGCCCATAAGCGTATCCAGCTTGTCCGCCAAACTCACAGCAACAGTCACCGGCGCAGTTGGCACCTCGTCCCCCTGCCCGACCGGCTTGTAGTGATCGCGCACGGCATCGGCGACGGCATCAGTCTCGCCCTGTGCGCGGGCGTAATAGCCGCCCATGATCCCTTGCAGTTCGGGAAATTCGCCGACCATTCCGGTGACCAGATCGGCCTTGCACAGCCGCGCCGCGCGTTCGGCATCGCCCGCGCTGGCTCCCTTGACGATCCCTTCATCCACCAGCCAGCGCGCGAGTTTCGCGACGCGTTCGACCTTGTCGGCCACCGTCCCCAGCTTCTCGTGGAAGACAATGTCCTTGAGCTTTTCGGCCTGCGTCTCCAGCGGAACCTTCAGATCCTGTTCCCAGAAGAATTTCGCATCGGAAAGCCGTGCAGCCAGAACCTTCTCATTGCCCGCGACAATCGCTGCTCCTCCGTCATTCGCAGTGATGTTGGCTGTGCAGACGAACGCATTGGCGAGCTTGCCGGCCGTGTCGCGGCAGATGAAATATTTCTGGTTCACCCGTGCCGTCAGCTGGATAACTTCTTCCGGCACCGCGAGAAACGCGGGATCGAAGCGGCCGAGCATGGGAACTGGCCATTCGGTCAGGCCTGCATTCTCGATCACCAGGCCTTCATCGGGAACTAGCATCAGGCCCGCAGCCGCTGCGGCCTTCTCTGCGCCCGAGCGGATGATTGCGCGGCGTTCTTCCTGATCGACGATCACATGGCAGGCATTGAGCTTTGCCGCATAATCGGCACCATTGCCGATCGTGACATCTCCGGAATGATGGAAGCGATGGCCGACGGTCGCCGATCCGCTCGCCACGCCGTCAATCTCGAATGGCACCACCGTGTCTCCGAGCAGAGCCACAATTCCCTGAAGGGGCCGCACCCAACGGAGGCTTTCAGTCGAGGCAGAGGCCG
>JAXMDX010000005.1:0-267575 GCA_046348625.1 Sphingomonadaceae bacterium | reverse complement strand
GAGCCAGATCGAAACGCGGGTGGCACAGCGCATGCAGGTGCTGCTGAACGACTACAAGGCGGGCATCACGATCCGTGGCGTCGCGATCAAGCAGGCGGATCCGCCTGCGCAGGTCAATGACGCGTTCAAGCTCGTCACGGTCAAGCAGCAGGAAAAGCAGGCGAATATCAACAACGCCAACACCTATGCGCAGCAGGTCATTGCGCGTGCCGAGGGTGAAGCTGCATCGTTCGACAAGGTCTATGCCCAGTACAAGCTGGCCCCGGGCGTCACGCGCAAGCGCATGTATTATGAAACCATGGAAGCCGTGCTGTCCAACACCGACAAGACAATTGTCGAGCCCGGGAGCATCGCCCCTTATCTGCCGCTGGGGAACGGACGGCCGCGCGTGACGGTTGAGGAGGCCGGGCGATGAGCTACGACAATCCAACCGCGCTGGGCCGCTTTCTGGCCAACCCGCTTGCCCTTCTGGTTGCCGCACTTGCCGCCCTGATCCTGCTCATCAGCACGGTCTCGATCGTGCCGGAAACGAAGCAGGGCGTTGTGCTGCGGCTGAGCAAGATCGACCGCGTCGTCAACGGGTACAAGGAAGGCCAGACCTTTGGCAGCACGGGTGCCGGTCTTGTCGCCAAGATCCCGTTCATCGAAGACATCGTCTGGATCGACAAGCGCATTCTCGACGTGGACATGGATCCGCAACAGGTGCTGTCGACCGATCAGCTTCGCCTGAACGTCGATGCCTATGCGCGTTACCGGATCGTCGATCCGGTGCGCATGTACAGCGCGGCGAGGACGGTCGAGAATGTCTCCGATGCGCTGCGCCCGATCCTGGGGTCGGCGCTGCGCAACGAACTCGGCAAGCGCAAGTTCGCGGAGCTGCTGAGCCCGGAGCGGGACCGTGTGATGGACAATATCCAGGCCGGACTTGAGCGCGTTGCCCAGCAATATGGCGCGGAAATCGTCGATGTGCGGATCAAGCGGGCAGATCTGCCCGAAGGTACGCCGCTCGATTCCGCCTATGAACGGATGCGGACCGCCCGGACCCAGGAAGCGCTGACGATCGAAGCTGATGGCTTCCGCCAGGCGCAGATCATCCGCGCAGAGGCCGACGCAAAATCGGCGCAGATCTATGCAGCCGCCTTTGGCAAGGATCCGGAATTCTATGATTTCTACCGGGCGATGCAGTCCTATCGGCAGACATTCGGGGTGAATGGCAAGACCAACGGGTCCACCAACATCATCCTTTCGCCGGGGAATGACTATCTCAGCGAGTTCCGCGGGGGGAAGTGAGCGTCAGGACATGTTCAATTCCGGTTAAGCCTGAATCTTGCATGTTGATGAACGGGAAAAAGGGGATGGCTCATTTTTTCAATCAGGAGGTTTGAATCCGTGCGTTACGCCTATGCAATAACATCCGCCCTTCTTCTTGGCGGCACTGCCGCGACTCTGGCTCTCCAGACGCCCGGTGGTGCGCAAACCGCCCAGAACGAACCCGGCAGCATGATGGCTGCAAATGCGCCGCGTGCAGGAGCCCCGATGAGCTTTGCCGATCTGGCAGCGCGTCTCCAGCCCGCCGTGGTCAATATTTCGACGACGCAGCGCGTGCAGGTCAATTCCAATCCGTTTGCCGGCACGCCTTTTGGCGACCTGTTCGGCGGAGGCGACGCCAATGGAGGCCGACCGGTAACGCGTGAGGCGCAGTCTCTCGGCTCGGGCTTCATCATTTCGCCTGACGGCTATATCGTGACGAACAACCATGTGATCTCCGGCGGCGAAGGGCCGGGGGCAGCTGCGGTTGCCTCGATCAAGGTCATCATGCCCGATCGCACAGAATATGACGCGAAGCTGATCGGCCGCGATCCGACGTCGGACCTCGCCGTGCTCAAGATCAATGCCACCAACCTGCCCTTTGTGCGATTTGGTGACTCGACAAAGACACGCGTGGGTGACTGGGTGGTTGCCATCGGCAATCCCTTCGGACTTGGCGGGACCGTGACGGCCGGGATCGTCTCGGCCTTGCACCGCGTGACAGGACAAGGCGGCGCCTATGACCGCTACATCCAGACCGATGCCTCGATCAACCAGGGCAATTCCGGTGGCCCGATGTTCGACATCAACGGCAATGTGATCGGCATCAACACGATGATCTTTTCGCCAACCGGCGGAAATATCGGCATCGGCTTTGCCATTCCCGCCGAGCAGGCCTTTCCGATTGTCGAAAAGCTGAAAGGCGGCGCCAAGATTGCCCGCGGATACCTTGGTGTCGGTATCCAGCCGCTCGATGAAGGCATTGCCGATTCGCTCGGGATCGAGAAGAATCATGGAGAGCTGATTGCGCGTGTCGAGCCCGGGCAGGCCGCCGACAAGGCTGGCATCAAGCAAGGCGATGTCGTGGTCAAGGTCAATGGCCGCGAGGTGACTCCCGACCAGACCCTGTCCTATCTGGTTGCCAATCAGGCCGTCGGTTCGCGCGTGCCGATCGAAGTGATTCGCGACGGACGCCATCAGACGGTTACGGCAGTGATCGGTGAGCGGCCTTCGGAAGAAAAGCTCGCCAGTCTTGGCGCGGGCGGCGATCCAGGGCTTGATCCGGAGGATGAAAAGTCCAGCCAAACCGCGACCCGCGCGTCGCTTGGCCTTGCGCTGCAGACCCTGACGCCGGACATTTCCCGCCAGCTCGGCCTGAACGCCACTGTGAAGGGCGTCGTGATCGGTGCAGTGGATCCGTCAAGCGATGCAGCGACAAAAGGGCTTCAGCGTGGTGATGTGATCATTTCGGTCAATTACAAGCCAGCCAATACGCCCGCCGATGTTGCCGCAGCTGCAACTGCCGCCAAGTCGGCCGGACGGTCCAATGTGTTGCTGTTTGTGCAGCGCGGACCAGCGCCTGCCCGCTATATTGCGATAAAGCTCAAGCAGGGCTGATCTTAACACTGATTCCCGCTTTGCTGTTGTGCGTGCGCTCGGCTATGCCGCTGCGCTCAAGCACAACAGCCGGGAAGCCTGCTCCTTCATGCGAAATCCGATGCGGTTACTGGGGCAAAGGCGATTCCTGCCCCTGTTCGTCACGCAGTTCCTGGGTGCCTTCAACGACAATCTGTTCAAGACGGCCATGGTCGTCCTGGTCATCTACCAGATTTACAGCGACCCGACCAAGGAGGCCGATTTCGCGGCCTTGGCCAGCGGCCTCTTCATCCTGCCCTTTTTCCTTTTTTCGGCCCTGTCGGGCCAGCTTGCCGATGGACGTGACAAGGCGCCGCTGATCCGCATCATCAAGTCGGCGGAAATCGGAATCATGCTGTTCGGTGCCGCAGGCCTGATGCTCCATACCCTGCATCAGGGCTCGTCCATCGTGCTCATGCTGATGGCGCTGTTTGCCATGGGGGTGCACTCGACCTTCTTCGGCCCGATCAAATACGCAATCCTGCCCCAGCATCTCGGTGACGACGATGTTCTTGGCGGCACGGGACTGGTGGAGGCGGGAACCTATATTGCCATCCTCCTCGGAACGATCATCGGCGGGATCATCCCCTATCAATGGGCTGCAGCTGGAGTCCTTTTGACAGCAGTTGCAGGGAGAATTGCCGGACAGAAGGTGCCCCCGGCACCCCCTCAGGACGATGCCCCACCGTTCACGTTCGACTGGCACATCATCCGCGCATCGCACCGCCTTGTCAGTGCGACGATGCATATCCCCAGACTCTATCTCGCCATTGTCGCCATCAGCTTCTTCTGGGCGATCGGTGCAGTGCTCGCCGCGCTGTTTCCCCCGCTTGTCAAGAATGCGCTTGGCGCGGACCAGACGGTGGCAACGATGTTCATGGCCATTTTCTCGATTGGCATTGCCATTGGCTCGGTTGCCGTCAACCGCTTGCTGAAGGGGCGAGTCTCGGCGCGCTATTCACCGGCATCGGCGATTGCCATGGGCGGGTTTGTCGCCATTTTGTGGTGGGCCGTAAGAACCTGGCCTGAAACACCCGATCACCTGATGGGCATTGCGGAATTCATTTCCTGGAAACAGGCGGACCTCGTTCTGGTCGCGCTCCTTGGCATCGCCATTGCCGGTGGCATGTTCGTGGTGCCACTCTACGCCTTCTTGACGACCACTGTGCCGCAGGCCGAGACGGCGCGCACGGTTGCCGCCAACAACATTGTCAATTCCGGCGCGATGGTGATCTCTTCGCTCTTGCTGATGGTGCTGAATGCCATGCATGTCACCATTGCCGACATGGTCCTGACCGTGGCCATAGGCAGCCTGGTCGCAGCCTGGATTGCCCAGAAGCTGCATCTGGCCTGCGATTAGGCTTCGACCTTTTCCACCCATTCGGGGAAGAACACCGGCTCACGCGTCGACCAGCCGGGTGCAGTTGCCGCAGCTTCGCTGATCGACTGCAACAGGGCGCGACGCCTCTGGGGGTGCAGATGCGGGAGCGATGCCGCTGCGCAAAAGGCTGCCGGGAACCACGGTCTTGCTGCAGCGCCGATCAACCGCTCGTACAGAAAGCGATAGGCACCAAAGGTGGAGATGCGGTCCTGGCCAAGATCGAAGGCCGAGATACGGATCAAGAGGCCGAGGAACCCCTCAAGCTGGCTCAGTCCGCTGTCTTCGGGAATGGCCTGGCGCAGTCCGGGCAGGGCTTCGTAGGTCTTTGTCTGTGCCCGGATACTGGCAGCCTCGACAACATCGCGCGACCAGAGGGCAAGCGCATCGCTGCGGCAATAGGCGACGTCGAGCGAGCGGCGAATGTAGCGCTGCGCCGCCGCGTCAAAGCTCGCGAACTCCTTGATCTCGGCAAGCGTGAGGCTGCCGTCGGCGGGTTTCATGCTGGTTGCCATGCGCAAAACTCCAATTCCCTTTGCTGCGCATGATCGCTGAAGTTGGTTATCAAGCCGTTAATCAGCCTGTTCAATCGACGAGCCAGAACCAGAATTCGACAAAGGGCGCGGGCAAGGGGGTGCACAATGCGGCGATCGCGCTATGTTATGGGTGATGAACGACAGTCGCGCACTTCCTGAAAGCCGCCCGCTCGACAGCCGCGCCGTGCTGTTCTCGATCCTCGGATTCTGGCTGTTTTATGTCATCATCGTAACGCTGCGGGCGATGATCATGGACTTTCCGGCCCAGGGCGAAATGGCGCTGCGGCGTGGGTTCGTGACGGCTGTCGGGATTTTCATCACGATTGGACTGTGGCTGTTCCTTCGGCTCCTGGACCGCAAGCCTTTCTGGACCCGCGTTGTCGCGGTCAGCCTGATGTCGATCCCCTGTGCGGTCGCGATCTCGGCGGTGAATTACTATTTCTTCAACGTCTATGATCCGGCAGGCCTGATGGATATCGAGCGCGCCTTTCCGGACAAGGACCATCCGGTAATCATGGAAATCGCAGAGGTCGCGATTTCGCGGTATTTCTTCCTGATTGCCTGGGCATCGCTCTATCTGGCGCTCGGGTTTTCGCAGGATGTGCGCGAAGCGGAACGCCGCACGGCCCGCTTTGCCCGAGCGGCGCAGTCAGCCGAACTCAGGGCGCTCAGATATCAGGTCAATCCGCACTTCCTCTTCAACACGCTGAATTCGCTCTCTGCCCTTGTGATGGGCGGTCGCCGCGACGAAGCGGAAACCATGATCATGAATCTGTCGACATTCTATCGCACCAGCCTTTCGGGCGAGCCGAGCGAAGACGTCGAACTTGCGGAGGAAATCGAACTCCAGAAGCTTTACCTCGACATCGAAGCCGTCCGCTTTCCGGAACGGCTGCAGGTGAAGATCGACTTGCCGCCCGATCTTGCCAGTGCCGCGGTTCCCGGCCTCATCCTCCAGCCTCTGGTGGAAAACGCGATCAAGCATGGCGTGTCGCAAACCAATCGACCTGTGCTGATCGAAATCAGTGCTGCCCAAGCGGACGGGCAATTGATCCTGACCGTTTCGGACGATGGTCCCGGCGCCGCAAAGAGCGCACAGCCAGACGACGGCCCGCGCGGCATAGGGTTGGCCAATGTCCGCGACCGACTGGCCGCGCGCTTTGGCGATCGGGCCAGCATTGTCCATGGGCCTCATGCGGGTGGCGGTTATCGTGTGTGCCTGACCCTGCCTCTGGTGCGCCATGCCGGATAACGCTCCGCTCCGCACCCTGATTGTCGATGACGAGCCCTTGGCCATCGAGCGCATGCAGATCCTGTGCGCCGAGCAAGAGGGGATAACCCTGGTCGGCACTGCGGCGGATGGCGCGGCAGCCCTGCGCATGATCGAGAGCCTTGGCCCCGACCTTGTGCTTCTTGATATTGCCATGCCCGAACTCGACGGCATGGCTGTTGCAAAAACGCTTGGCCGTCAGTCCGGGAGCTCTTCCCCCGCAATCATCTTTGTGACCGCTTTTGACAGTTTTGCGATTGAGGCCTTTGACCTCGCCGCTGTCGATTATCTCCTGAAGCCTGTGTCTGCGGATCGGTTGCGGCGCGCTGTTGATCGGGTTGCCGAACGCCGGCGCATCCCTTCGGCTGAAGTCAGCGCGCCAGAGCCTGTCGATGAATTCTGGGTGCCGCATCGATCCGAACTGGTCCGCATCGCTGCAAATGATATCGAGCGCATCGATGCCGAGCGTGATTATATGCGGCTCCATCTTGGACAGCGAAGCTATCTCCTCCATCAGACGATCGGCGCCCTTGAGGCCCGTCTCGATCCGACGCGCTTTATCCGGCTTCACAGGTCGGTGATTGTCCGCAAGGACCGGATTGCCCGGCTTGGGCATGACAAGGCCGGTGCCTGGCACGCGGAACTTGTCGATGGCGATCAGGTCCGGATCGGCAGGACCTATCTCGCCCATGTGAAGGCCATGGCCGGCCGCTAGGCGGGACAAAAAACATTCACCTGCCATTCAGGTAAGATATAACATCACATGAGCAATAATAAGGGAGAGTGCTCATGCTTGTCCGTATCAGCCGTTCACGTCCTGCCTGCCTGATCCCGCTCATCGCACTTGTCATCGGACCCGCAACGCCGCTGGCGTCCCGGACGCCTCCAGATGCGCGGTCCGCTTCGCCTGATGGACCCGTGCGCTGCAACCGGGGTGAACCGGACGTTCGTGCAAGCGGCGGTCACCGGATGATCCAAAAGGTGCCCATCTATTCGAGCCTGCCCGCCCCACCGACTCCGCCGATGATCAGTCCCATGAGCGCACAGGACATTGCGGTCAGCGCGCAGCGCGCCAACCCGACGGTGCAGAACCTTCCCACAGCAATCGCAACTGTCACCTCGGCGCCGCGGGAAGACCGCGAGCGCTATGCAGGAAAGGACGTTGCGGGCATTTTCGCCGTTGCGCAGCAGCCCGTCTCGACCTTCTCGGTCGATGTCGATACCGGCTCCTATGCCAATGTCCGCCGCTTCCTCGTGCAGGGCCAGACCCCGCCTCCGGCAGCGGTCCGCACCGAAGAGATGCTCAATTACTTCCGCTACGATTATCCCGCGCCGGAAGATCGCAATCGCCCGTTCAGCGTCTCGACCGACATGGCGGTCACGCCCTGGAACGCCGAGACACGGTTGCTCCGAATCGGCATCAAGGGCTTCGACCTGAAGCAGGAACAGCGTCCACCGGCGAACCTCGTCTTCCTCGTCGATGTGTCCGGATCGATGTACGATCAGGACAAGCTCCCGCTGGTGAAGTCTGCGCTTTCGCTGCTGGCAGACCGGCTTTCACCCCGCGACAAGGTTTCCATCGTCGTCTATGCCGGGGCCGCCGGAATTGTCCTCGAGCCGACCAGCAATCCGGCCTATGTGAAGGCCGCTCTCGATTGCCTTGAGGCGGGGGGCTCGACCGCCGGTGGTCAGGGCATGGAACTCGCCTACGCGACGGCCCGGGCCCATTTCATCAAGGGTGGGGTCAACCGCGTGATCATGGCCACCGACGGCGATTTCAATGTCGGCATATCGTCAGACGAAGGCATAGAAGCGATCGTGAAGAAGAACCGCGAAAGCGGAATCACGCTCACCACACTGGGCTTCGGGCAGGGCAACTACAACGAAGCGATGATGGAGCATGTGGCCGATGTCGGGAATGGCAATTATGCCTATATCGACAGTGCGATCGAAGCGCAGAAGGTGCTCGATGAAGAAATGGCAGCCACGCTCTTCACCATTGCCAAGGATGTGAAGATCCAGATCGAGTTCAATCCGACGGTGGTCAAGGAATATCGCCTGATCGGTTATGAAAACCGCGCGCTGGCGGAAGAGGATTTCGACAATGACACGGTCGATGCCGGCGATATCGGGTCCGGCCATCAGGTGACGGCACTTTATGAACTTGTGCCCGCAAATGCGAAGGGCTGGCTTCCCGTGCGGCATTTCGATGTCAATCGGACACCCGCTGCCAGCCCGATCAACGGGAGTGACCTGGCCTGGCTCAAGCTTCGGTACAAACTGCCAGACGGAGAGCGCTCGATGCTGATCGAACGTCCGGTCGCTGCAAGCCTGGCACGATCGGCGGGTCAGCCTCAGGGCGACATGGCATTCGCCAGCGCCGTTGCGGCCTTCGGGCAGAAACTGCGTGACGACAAGTATCTCGGGTCATTCTCCTATGCCGACATCCGGCGGCTGGCCGGGACTCAACAGGGCTATTTGCGCGAGGAATTCCTGAAGCTCACCAGCCTGGCCGACCGGGGTGCCGCCGCGCCGACGAATTGATCTCCGCTGGACTTGGCGCCCCTGCACGCTAGTGTCCCGGCACATTTGAAATCGTGCCGGGAGCAACATCGTTGGACAACAGCTTGATCATTGCGGTTCTTGTCGGAATCGTCGTCGTAACATTGCTTTGGGTGCTTTTGCGCAAGCGCGGGACAGGTCCGGCGCTGCCTGAAGACAGGAAGGCCGAGATTCCGTCAGCACCGGTCGTTCCGCCCGCAGCCGCTCCGGAACCAGCCGCGGAACCCGCAAAGCCGATGCCGCTGCCGAAGGCAAAAGCGAAGTCCGTCAAGCCCGTTGCCAAGGATGGCCCGGCGAAAAAGCCCGCAGCGAAGAAAGCAGAAACACCCAAGGCAGCGCCTGCGGAGCCTGCGCCAAAGGCTGCGCCTGCGATGACCGAAATCGGTGTGCCTGCTGCGGTCGGTGCGCCGGACAACCTCCTCCTGCTCAAGGGGGTTGGCCCCAAGCTCAACACGTTGCTCATCGGCCTCGGGATCACGCGGTTCGACCAGATCGGCGCCTGGACGGCCGAAGATGCCGCGAAGGTCGACGAACATCTTGGTGCTTTCAAAGGCCGGATCGAACGTGATAGCTGGATCGAACAGGCAGGCCTGCTGGCCAGGGGAGAGATCGCTGCGTTTGAAACCAGATTTGGAAAGCTCGACAGCGAAAACTGATCGGCGCCGGCCGGTCTGGCTGAGCGGCGGCCGGGTTGCGCTTGCGGCCCTCGCGCTGGTTGGCTCTGTGGCGGCAGCGCAATCGCTCGATGACGAGCGAAGGGCGATGTCGCAGGCCAAGGCGCAATCGGCAGCAGCGGATGCCCGCGCAAACCAGCTTGAGCGGAAGGCCGCCGCTGCGCGCGACCGAGGCGACCAGGCTCTTACGGAATCGGCAGCATTGGCTTCGCGCGTACAAGCGACAGAAGCCGATATCGCGGCCGGTGAGGCGCGCATCCGCCTCATTGAAACATTGCGCGCTGAACGGCGTGCCCGGCTTGCGGCTCGGCAGGAACCCGCCGTGCGGCTTCTGGCTGCGCTGCAAATGATGGCGCGACGCCCCCCGGCGCTTGCCTTTGTGCAACCCGGATCGACGCGCGACCTTGTCCATGCGCAAGTGGTGCTGGCGTCGGTCCTGCCCTTGCTTGAACAGCGCACGGCCGGATTGCGGCGCGAAGTTGAAATCGGGCGGCGCTTGCGTGCGGATGCAGATCGCGCGATCGCTGCGCTTGCTGAAAGTCGCCAGACGCTTGAGGCCCAGCGCTTAAGGCTGATCCAATTGGCGGCTACGCATCGCCGTGATGCTGATCGCTTTGCGGCAAGCGCGATGTTTGAACAGGATCGGGCGATGGCAATGGGCGAAAAGGCCCGTGACATTGCCGATCTGATGGGCCAGCTCGGCGCCGATGCACAACAGCGCCAGCAGCTTGAAACATTGCCGGGGCCGCTTTTGCGACCTGCCCTGCCAGGCGCCGCCAGGGCTGCACCGGTCGAAACCCGCGTCCCGCAGCAAGACCGCCTTGCCTATCGCCTTCCCGTTGTGGGGCGCATCGTCGCGGGCCTGGGAGAGGTTTCCGGAAACGGCGTGCGGGCCCGCGGATTGACAATTGCCACGCGTCCGTCCGCGCAGGTTGTTGCGCCGAATGATGGCCGCATTGTCTTTGCCGGACCTTATCGCGGTTTCGGCAGGATCGTCATCATCGACCATGGGCAAGGCTGGACGACGCTCCTGACAGGCATGGCTGTTCTGGATGTCGCTGTGGGCGATACGGTTGTCCAAGGGAGTCCGGTCGGCCGTGCAGCAACTGTGGATCCGAAGATCACGGTGGAACTGCGCCGTGGCTCCAGACCGATCGATATCGCGCACCTGATGGGCTAGGCGGAGCGAGCAGCCCCTCCAGAAGCAGAAATGGCGGCTGGTGTTGCCACCAGCCGCCACTATGTCGAACCCAGCTTTTCCGGTCTTGCGGCCGTCTTCGCCGATTCTGACATCAACAGGTCTTTCCACAAGGGACCGATCCTGCTGCGGGCTTGCTCCGGCCTGTCGCCATTGCTTCGGGTTGCCCCTCCACTGTGCAGCCTGCCTTTGCTGACCCTGCCTGTGTCGTTTCCGCTTTCCACCTTGCGGTTTCACGCAGCCCGTTTCACCGGCTTGCCGCCTCGGAAGTCCCTTCGGTTGCCCTTGGTTCCTTGCCTCGACGACAATTGAAAGGTCTCATGAAGAGCTGAGTCGTTCCAGCGGAATCATATGCTCCCAAGCTGTGGATAACGAGGATAACGGGGGTGGAATTCCCGGATCTTGTCAAGGCGTGATCAAACGGCCCAATCGATCACGGCACCATGCGGATGAACGTGTCCGAGAAGGCGAGTCTCGCCACCCGGCCATAGCGTGAGTCGCAATTCCGCGGCCGGTGCGACGGACGCAAACTCATAGCTCAACCAGGCGAGCGGCCGTTCTTCTGTGGCTGACGCGCCGGCACGCGCCATGGCTGATCCGATCCGCGTCCGGCTTTCAGGGGCAACATACTGGAGCACGATGCTGTGATAGACGATCCGCGTGACACCCTTTGGTTGCGGCAGGGCCAGCCTGTCCTCCAGCCAATCCGCCGCGTCGGCCCTGGTTATCGGAGGAGGTTGGGCCTGGGCCAGCGCAATGGCTGCACTGATCCGCGCGACGCGTACATCCTGGTCCGGCCAGACGAAGGCCATCAAACGCTCGACGACCTCTGGCTTTGAAACGTCGAGCGGATTCTGGTCCACCCCAGCGCGGGAGACCACTGCGACAGGCGCGAAGACGGGTGGCTTGCCATGCCAGTCCGGCGTGAGCTGCACACCGGAGTCGGGATCGCCTGCAGCCACTCCGCCCAGGACATAGCCAAAGCGGTCGAGATTGAGGTTGAGCCCTGCGCTGGCCCCGAGTTCAAGTAGCTCCACATGGGGTCCGAACCGGGCGGCAACGGCCATGATGCCCGGCCAAAGTGCTCCCGCCCGCGCCACTTCATTGGTTTGCGGCGGGCCGTCGAGCCAGGGCAGGAGCCAATCGTCCCATTCGGCAAGGACGCGGGAAATCTGCCCGGTGAAGTCTCCGCTGCGCGAATGGTAAAGGGCCGATAGCGCAGGGTCGGCGCCGGACCGGGCCAGTGCATTGAGCCCGCCCGTAATCCGCATCATCAGCGCATCGGCCATGGGGTCGCCTGCCCAGTCGAGGATCGCCGTGCCCGTCCGCGTCTTGTGGTCCATGTGCTCTGCCAGGGCGGTGCACACTGCTCCGGTCAGGGGCGATCCCGAAGCAAGGCAGAAGGAAGCCTGCGTCCGGAACGCTTCACGAATCGCGTTTTCGTCAGGGGCCGTCATTGGCGCAAGCTTGCCCTTATTGCGGTGCACAAGTAAAGGCCGCGCCACCATGGCCATGCCGATCATCCTCGCTGTCCCCAAAGGGCGCATCCTCGAAGAGGCGCTGCCCCTGCTTGCGCGCGCCGGAATTGAGCCCGAAGCTGCCTTTGGTGATGAAAGCAGCCGCGCGCTCCGGTTCGAAACCAATCGCCCGGATATCAGCCTGATCCGGGTGCGCGCCTTCGACGTTGCGACCTTTGTTGCCCACGGTGCAGCGCAACTCGGCATCGTCGGATCGGATGTTATTGAAGAATTTGCCTATTCTGAACTCTATGCGCCGGTCGATCTCGATATTGGCCATTGCCGGATTTCGGTTGCCGAGCCTGCGGCGCTTGCTGCCTCCGACGATCCCAGGCGCTGGAGCCATGTCCGCGTTGCCACCAAATATCCGAACCTAACACGGCGCCATTTCGAGGCGCGCGGTGTCCAGGCCGAATGCGTCAAGCTCAATGGTGCCATGGAACTGGCGCCCACGCTTGGTCTGTCCAGCCGCATTGTCGACCTTGTGTCTTCGGGCCGGACCCTCAAGGACAATGGGTTGGTCGAAGTCGAAGTCCTTGCGCAGGTCTCTGCGAGGCTGATCGTCAACCGGGCCGCGTTCAAGACCAATGCCGAGGTCGGCCGGATCGTCGATGCCTTCCGGAGGGCCGTCGATGATCAGGCTTGATGCAGGGGCTGCCGATTTCGAGACCGGTTTTTCCGCTCTTGTGAATGACCGGCGCGAAGCCGGACAGGACGTGTCGGTCGATGTTGCGAAGATTCTGGCCGATGTGCGCGAGAATGGCGATGCAGCGGTCAAGGCATTGACGGCGCGTTTCGACGGGTTCGATCTTGATGCAGTCGGCTGGCAGATTCCGCTCGATACATGCCGCGCTGCGCTTGAGAACCTTGCCCCGGAACTGAGGCAGGCACTGGACCTCGCAGCCTCGCGAATCCGCGCCTATCATGAGGCACAGCAGCCACAAGACAGCGATACAACGGATGCTGCCGGCGTCCGCATGGGCGCTCGCTGGCGGGCAGTCGATGCGGCGGGGATTTATGTCCCCGGCGGTCGGGCCGCCTATCCGTCGTCCGTCCTGATGAATGCCATTCCGGCCAAGGTTGCCGGCGTGGAGCGGCTTGTGATGGTCACACCCTCTCCCGATGGTGATATCAATCCGCTGGTTCTTGCGGCCGCAGCCCTTTCGGGGGTGGATGAAGTGTGGCGGATCGGCGGAGCGCAGGCCATTGCCGCACTGGCCTATGGTACGTCGCGGATTGCGCCGGTCGATGTGGTGACGGGCCCTGGCAATGCCTGGGTCGCCGAAGCAAAGCGGCAGCTTTATGGCGTGGTGGGGATCGACATGGTTGCCGGTCCGTCCGAAATCCTGGTCGTTGCCGACGAGGGGAATGATCCGGACTGGATTGCAGCCGACCTTTTGAGTCAGGCCGAACATGATCCCACCAGCCAGTCGATTCTCATAACCGATGATTCCGGTTTCGCGGATCGCGTATCTGCTGCGGTCGAGCGCAAGCTGGGAACTCTTGCAACCCGAGACGTGGCCCGCGCGAGCTGGGAGGCACATGGCGCGATCATCATTGTTCGCGACCTGAACGATGCGCCGCCCTTGGTCGACAGGCTCGCGCCCGAGCATCTTGAACTGGCCGTCGCGGATCCGGAGCCCCTGTTTGCCCGGGTTCGCCATGCGGGGTCGATTTTTCTCGGTCGCCATACACCCGAAGCGATCGGCGACTATGTCGGCGGTCCCAACCATGTTCTTCCGACCGGGCGCCGTGCCCGCTTCTCATCAGGATTATCCGTGCTCGACTTCATGAAACGGACCAGTTTTCTCGCCTGTGACGACGCGGCGATCCGCGTGATCGGTCCTGCCGCTGTGGCACTTGCCAAGGCTGAAGGGTTGCCCGCCCATGCAGATTCAGTGTCGGAGCGACTGGCATGAGCCGCGCCCGTGCACGCTCCGCAGCCCGGCTCGCCGCCGTGCAGGCGCTTTATCAGCGTGAAATGGAAAATACGCCGCTGGCCCAACTGCTTCATGAATTTCACTTGCACCGGCTTGGCGCGACGATCGAGGATGCGACATATGCGGATGCAGAAGTCGATTTCTTCGATGACGTGGTGAAGGGCGTCGATGCCCGGCTTCAGGAAATCGACACAGCGATTGCCGCAAATCTTGGCGAGGGCTGGACAATCGATCGGCTTGACCGCGCGCTCCGCCAGATCCTCCGCGCGGGATCATATGAATTGCTGGCGCGTCCCGATATTCCGACGGGCAGCGTGATCAGCGAATATCTTGACGTCGCGCACGCCTTTTTCGACCGCAAGGAGAAGAAGTTCGTGAACGGTGTCCTTGATGCCGTGGCGAAAACGGTTCGGGCCTGACCTGCTGGCTGCTGCCGGAACTAAAGGTCTTCGGGGCGCTTTTCCCGCCGAAGCGTGCGGTGAATGATCCCGCCAAGATCCTGGAAGAACGGCCTGGGATCGTCTGCTGTGTAGATGAAGTGGCGCAGACGCGGATCGAAGAAGCCCGAGAGATAGGAGGTCAATTCGGCAAGGCGTGACGGCTTGTAATTGGGGATCGACTTCGCCTTGAAGAGGACGGTGAACAGGCGGCGTGTTTCGGGCACTAGGAAGCGTGCACGGCGATCCGTCAGGCGGGGTTTTGCGGCGCCCGATTCACCCAATATCCTGTGCCGATACTGCTCCCAGGCAAATTCTGCGCCACAGTGCAGGGCAAGCGGCAGGCTCCCCCAGAACCGGCCATTCACTTCCATCAGCCAGTATTTGCCGGTCTTTGGATCATGCCGATACTCGACCATTGCCGGCCCTTCCCAGCCAATCGCTGCAAGCAAGGCTACGGAATGCTCCATCTGGTGCGTGTGACGGCGCAGCGGCACGGACTCGCACAATGTCGAAAACCCGCCTTGGGCAGGCCACTCATGGATGCGTCTGTGCTGGAACATCAGGCTTGGCTGGCCGCCAGCCATGTGCAGCATCTGCGCGAAACCGAAGCCGGAGCAAAAGGGCTGAACGATCGGCCATTCGCGCAACGCGGCATAGCGGTCCAGCAAAGCGAGCAGGGCATGGGGGGATGCCGCATGTTCTGCCTTGACCAGCGGCAGGCCGTGGTCCGCCAAAATGCGTGCCATTGCGGGTGGATCGGCCCATTTGGCGACCACGGGATAGGTCAGCGTTTCAGCATATTGGGCGAAGTTTTCCCCGGCCAGGGGCTGCCAGCTTTCGGGAACGTCGATGCCCAGCCCCGCGGCGAGGGCCAGAGTCCTGCTCTTGTCGAGAACGAGATCAAGTTGCGGCTTGCGAGGCGTGAGAATCCGGCAGCCTTCAATCTCGTCGGGCAGTGCTGCAAGGGCCACGAGATCGTCTTCGGCGATGGCAAAAAGCGCGCGGGCACCGGTGTGGAAGATTCGCTCAGGTAGCCATTGTGCGAGCGTTGGTCCTTCGGGACGCAATGAAAAGCCCGACAGGTAACGCGACGAGCGGCCCAGCGCATCGCCATTGCGGCCGATGCCATGCACGGGCACGCCGCGGCGGCCCAGTTCGCGAATGACGGTCAGGCCGACGGGCGTATCGACGCCCAGGACAATGGCCGGGGGCAGCTTCATGCGGGCCGCAACAGCCATACCGCGTCGGCCGCTTCCGCGCGGGTCAAATCCGGGACATGAATCACGCACACCTCATCCGAGACTGGACAACGGATTTATGCGCCTGACCTTAAGAAGCGGTAAGGCGTTCATAGGCGTCCAGATCGGCGCGCGTGTTCAGATTGTGGAGCGGTGAAGACGGGGGAACCGGTCGGGCGCGGCAACGCTTGATCCAGCCGCGGATCGACCGGTCATCCTGTTCGGCGAGATGACGCTCCAGATCTGGAGACAGGGCGCTGGGCCACCAGCCAAGGAGAAAGTGATCGTCAAGATAGGCGGGGCCGCCTCCGGCCAAGAGCGACGCCATGTCCGGAAGAATGGGCAGCGTGTCGCATCCTGCGCTGATCACGCCATCATACCCATATGCGCGCGCATGATGGAGTGCAGCGTTGAGACCGGCGAGCGGGCCCAGCGCGCCCTGGGGCCGGTCAGCCAGAAATGGCAGGCCAGTCCAGGCCCGTCCCACGACGACAAGATCTGCAACCTGCCGCGCCAGGGCTTCCGCAACATGGTCGATCAGCGGCTTGCCCCGGAACAATGCAGCGGCTTTGTCTCCGCCGAAACGCCGCCCCTGTCCGCCGGCGATGATGGCCCCCAGGGCGCGCATTCCGTCACCCCGCCTTCAGGGCAAAGGCCGCAAGAACGGCGGCGATGATCATGGCCAACACGAGGATGAGCGGCCAGGGCATGAAGCCGACGTCGTCGGGATCTGTGCGATGTGCACGCCGCCGGTCTCCCCATGTCGCAAGGCCTGCGACGGCGAGAGCCGTTACACATCCACTCCAGAGCAATTGCTGCAACCCTTGGTCCTCTCTGCCAGTCTTGACCGCAATCATAGGGAAAGGAGGACGGGCACCGCCAGCTTTGATTTCACGCGATTCTCATACTTGACGTAAACGTAAACTGCGGCCACCGTCCAGCCGAACTTTGCATTCGAGAGGATTCGCCCCATGAAGACCCGCATCACGGAAATGTTCGGCATTGAGCACCCCATCATTCAGGGGGGCATGCATTATGTCGGTTTTGCCGAGATGGCTGCCGCCGTTTCAAATGCGGGCGGGCTTGGCATCATCACTGGCCTGACCCAGAAGACGCCTGCGGATCTTGCGAACGAAATCGCCAAGTGCCGCGACATGACCGACAAGCCGTTCGGCGTGAACCTCACCTTCCTTCCGGTCGTCAATGCGCCGGACTATCCGGGGATGGTCAAGGCGATCATCGAAGGCGGCGTGAAGGTTGTCGAAACGGCAGGCAACAATCCCGTGCAGGTGCTGCCAGCGCTGCATGATGCCGGCATCAAGGTCATCCACAAATGCACATCCGTCCGTCATTCGCTGAAGGCGCAGGCGATCGGCTGCGATGCCGTTTCCGTCGACGGATTCGAATGCGGCGGCCATCCGGGTGAAGACGACATACCGAATTTCATCCTGCTGCCCCGTGCAGCAGACGAACTCGACATTCCGTTTGTCGCCTCAGGCGGTATGGCGGATGGCCGCAGCCTCGTAGCGGCGCTGGCGCTCGGCGCCGAAGGCATGAACATGGGCACGCGCTTCATCGCAACCAAGGAAGCCCCGGTTCACGAAAAGGTGAAGCAGGCTCTGGTTGCTGCATCCGAACTCGATACCCGACTTGTGATGCGGCCTTTGCGCAATACCGAACGGGTGTTGACCAATGTGGCTGTCGAACGCCTGCTCGAAAAGGAACGTGCGCTCGGAGCCAATATCACCTTCGCGGACATAGCCGAGGAAGTTGCGGGCGTTTATCCGCGCATCATGCTGGAAGGCGATATGGAAGCCGGCGCCTGGAGTTGCGGCATGGTTGCCGGGCTGATCCACGACATCCCGACCTGCAAGGACCTGATCGACCGGATCATGGCCGAAGCCAATGCCATCATCAACAAGCGGCTGCCCGGGTTCGCCAACGCCTAGCAGCGTCTGTCCCTAGCAGCGGAAACCGCGCGCCTTCGGGCCGGGTTCCAGTACGCGGTAGGCCTGCTCGACGAATTCGCAGAGCATCGGTCTCGTGTCGCGCGGATCGATAATGTCTTCGATCCGGAACTTTTCGGCAGTGCGGAACGGGCTGCGGACCTGGTTCAGGCGGGCCGTGATATCCTTCAGCAGGGCTTTCGGATTGTCCGAAGCTTCAAGGTCGGACTTGTAAGCGGCTTCGAGTCCGCCCGAGATGGGCAGACTTCCCCAATCTCCGCTTGGCCAGGCGAAGCGCCATTTGAAGCGCGACAGGTTGGCAGGTGCGCTGCCCCCCATGCCGTAGACCTTGCGCAAGATAACGACGCAGATGGGCACCTTGCTCTGATAGACGGCCGTCATCGCACGGCTGCCATAACGGATCGTCCCGTCCTCTTCGGCCTTGCGGCCGATCATGAAGCCGGGATTGTCAACCATATGGACGACCGGCAGGTGGAATGTATCGGCCAGATCGATGAAGCGTTCGACCTTGCGGGCGGTTGCTGCTGTCCACAGGCCACCCAGGACCATCGGGTCGCTTGCCATGATCCCGACCGGATATCCGTCGATCCGTGCAAAGCCGGTAACAATGGACGGGCCATGCTGCCGACCGATCTCAAAGAAACTCCCTTGGTCAACGACAGCCTCGATGATCGGGCGGATCTTGTAGAGGTGCCGCAAATCCCGCGGGACCGCTTCGATCAGGAACTGTTCCCGACGATCCGGCTTGTCCCGGGTCGGCTTGCGCTCGGGCAGTTCATGGATCGAGGATGGCAGGTAGGATAGAAAGGTCCGCGCCATTGCAAAGGCTTCGGCCTCACTGGCCGCCTCATCATCAATCGCGCCGTTCTTCGCATGGATGTGCGATCCGCCCAATTCTTCCTTGGTCCGCTTCTCACCTACGGCGGCGACGACTGGTGGCCCGGCCACGAAAAGCTGACTCAGGCCTTTAACAAGCAGGCTGTAATGGCTCATCACCAGCCGTCCGGCGCCCAGACCGGCCACCGGGCCAAGTCCCAACGCGACGACCGGAATCAAAGACAGATTGTCGACCATCAGGTCCCAGCCCGGCACTTCGGGCACATAAGTGAACCCCATTGTCTCAAGCGTCTTGACGGAACCGCCGCCGCCTGTGCCTTCGATCATCCGGACCAGTGGCATCCGATATTCGCCCGCCAGCTTTTCCGACTGGACAAGCTTTTCGTGGATCGCCGCATCGGCGGCTCCGCCCCGGACAGTGAAATCGTCAGACTGAACGACAACCGGGCGCCCTTCGATCTTGGCCCGACCGAAAAGCATGTTCGAGGGAAGGAAGCTCTTCAGATCGCCCTTGGCATCATAGGTCGCGGCACCGCCAAGCTGGCCGATTTCGCGAAAGCTGCCCTTGTCGACCAGCCCCGCTATCCGTTCCCGCGCGTTGAGCTTGCCATCGGCCTTTTGCTTTTTCAGCTTCTCCGGCCCGCCCATCGCCTCGGCAAGCTTCTTGCGCTTGCCGATCTCATCGACTTCCTTCTGCCAGCTCATGCGGGAAAGAGCCTGCGGCGGCCGACCCTGATCATGAAGTAGAGCAACAGGCCAGTGGGCCCGAGCATCAGGGTCAGGAACAGGCAAGGCAGCACCAGCCAGTGCGGAATGCCCTCCCTGCCCGCATCTTCAACTTCCCAGCTACCGATGAACAGGTCGAACGCCAGGTAATGCGTCCAACCCATCATCACATTTCCGGGCGAGGTAAAGAGCGCGGTGATTTCCGCCAGAGACCCGAACCCGGCGCCGTCGATGGTTTCTGTCGTGAAGAAGAATTGCGCCAGATATGCCACTGCAAGCAACAGGGCGAGGATGCGGGCAAAGGCGACGCTCGAAGCCCTCTGGAGCGGCGCCAGAGCAAGGACGAGCCAACCGATCATGGCAAGTGCACTCGTCCCGGAATAAATGCCTTCAAGATGCATGATGCTATGCCTTTGTTGGAACGATGAGGAATTTCTCCCCCGTCGCGCGCCGGTTATAGGCTTCGATGATGGCAGGCTGCAGGGCCTCCGTCAGTGAAATCTCCCGCGTATAGTGGCTTGCAAAAGTCGTCTTGAGTTCGTCCATCACGCGTTGGCGGAGCCGCATCGCATCTGGCCCCAACTTGATGAGGAACGGCGTCAGCAGCCATCCGCCCACGCCCCATGCCATGCCGAGCCCTGCACCCAGTTCGGTCGGCCGGGTGTCGAGGCGGCCATAGATATAGACCTGCTTGTGCACGGTTGAGCCATAACGGCTATATTCCTTCGCATTCCGGTTGGCTGCGATTTCCATGGCGGTCAGGATCTGCCCCGCCAGCTTTCCGCCGCCGATCGCATCGAATGCCAGCGTTGCGCCGGTTTCTGCCAAGGCGTCGACCAGCCTGTCCATGAAATCGGGCGCACTCGAATCGCAGATGTATTTTGCACCGATATCGCGCAGGATCTTCGCCTGCTCCGGACTGCGGACGATGTTGACGAGGGGAACCCCGTCCTTGATGCAGATCTTGTTGAGCATCTGGCCAAGGTTCGAAGCAGCGGCCGTGTGGACAAGAGCCGTATGCCCCTCGCGCTTCATGACTTCGACCATGCTGAGCGCAGTCAGCGGATTGACGAAGCAGGAGGCTCCATCCGCGGGGGTCGCGCCTTCAGGCAGCGCCATGCAATCGGACGCACGCAGGCAACGATATTCGGCATACATGGCGCCGCCGATCATCGTGACGGTCTTGCCAAGCAGGGCCTGCGCCTCCGGCGATGACCCTGCCTTCACCACGACGCCCGCACCCTCGTTGCCGACGGGCATCGACTGCCCGACGCGCGGAGCCATGGCGCGCATCATCTGTTCGGGAATCCTGAAGCTGGTGACAGGATGCGTGGCCGTGCCCGAAGCCCGCGCAGTCGATACATCGGCCGCGCCGAGCAAGAGCCCCAGATCGGATGGATTGATCGGCGTCGCCTCGACCCGGACCACGACCTGGTCTGGTTTTGGCTCCGGCATGGGCACATCGACCAGCGACAGTTCCAGTTCCCCACTCTCCTTGACGAGCGAACGCAATTCCAATCCCATGTGTCTCTCCGGTCTCTGTTTTGAAATCCCACCATGCGCGTGGCTCGACAATCGCGCAAGACTGACATATTGGCTTGCCCCCAGGCGGGCGTAGCTCAATGGCAGAGCAGAAGCTTCCCAAGCTTACGACGAGGGTTCGATTCCCTTCGCCCGCTCCAGCATGCATGGTCAGATGCCGTTACCGGCAAATCTCGCGGCAAGAGGGTGCAGGAGGAAGGCTTTGCCGAAGCGCGGGTCATTCGCGTTGCGTCAGAAGTCGAGCCGATAGCCCGCGCTCAGGACGATGCCGCGTTCGGTGCTGATTGCATCGACCCCGGGCGATATCTGGTGCTGCCGCGACAGGTTGGCGCCGATTTCGATTTCGATTTCCGACTGGCGCATCGGGTAATAATTCACCCGCAACGTGGGCTGAAATTGGCGAAACGTGCTTGCCGTCAGTTTGTCACTCCGAAAGCCGTAGCGCGCACGCGGGCTCAGGCGGAACTTGCTGGTTATCGGGATACGGGCGTTGATGTCGGCCGTATAGGTCCGCGACCGTTCGTTGTTGGCGTAACGGGCGCTCAGAATGTAGATGTCGTTGGAAAAGACCATGCCGCTGCCGACCAGCTGGGCCCCATAGTAGAACTCGTTGCCGATGGCAGGCTGCGCAGGATTGAGCGGCGGATTGGAAGTGGGGATCACCCTTGTGGACCCAAGATATCCGCCCGTATTCGTCAGGGTGAAGTCCAGATTGCCCTGGAGTTTCGCGCTGATCGGCCGTGAATAGGACATGGTCAGCGATTTGGTCACCTGGGTATTGTCGCTGGCAAGCTGATAGATCTGTGAATCCGAAAGGCTTGCGCGAAGATCGGCAAGCGTGCGGATCATCGTCGTGCCGCCTGGCAGTATCTGTGCAAACGTGCCGTTGAGCGCGGAATTGGTCGTCAGGAGCGGCGACTGGCGATAGTCGGCCGTGAGGCTGAAGCTCGACTGGTCCTTCATGGAATAGTTGAGGGTAACCAGCCCAAGGTTCACCTTCTTGAAGTGAATGTCATAGTCCAGGATCGTATAGGCATTGAACCTGTTGTTCAGGTAGCGCATTTCATTGCCAACCGATCGCCTGTCGATGAGGCCGTGACTGCGCTGGTCGAACCAGTAGAATGTGGTCTGGAACTTGTCCTTCTTCGAACCGATATCAGCGGACACGCCGTAGAAGAATCGATCATTCTGGATATGGGTGACGCGCGATGAGGACACCGGGAATCCGGCGGCCACGTTCAGCCGCAATTTCCTTTTCACCTGCCAGCCGAGCAGGGCGCCATCGAACCGGCCGAGAATGCCCGAACCATTGCGGGTCTGCCGACCGATCCGCCCTGAAATGTTGAGGGTCGAATCCGCGAAATCGAAATAGAGCGCGCTGATCGATTTGACGTGGTTGCGCCGCATGGTCTGGATGCCCGTGAAGGGGTCGGTGTGCAGGCTCGCCGGACGGAAGTCTCGCGTATAGGAGCCGGCCGCACGCAACAGCAACTGGTTGCGGTCGCTGCCGCCCGTCAACGAAATGTCTGCGTTGCTCAGCAGTTGGTTGAGATTGACCGAATTGTCGACTTCAGCTGTCGGATCGACGCGCGTCGCATCAAGAAATTTCGATGAGCTCTGGTCCCGGAAATAGAATTGGGAAAAGCTTCCGCGAGCACCCCAGCGCCATGATTTTGCCGCTTCCCCTGCGCCGCTGCGGCCACTTGCCGCGCGCAATTCCGTTGTCGGCTGCGCGTCGGGATTCAGCAGCGCTGCAAGCCTTTGGCGCACGCGATCCGAAGCCTCGCCCGTCGGATATCGCCTCAGATACTCCTCATATTCGGCCTTGGCGTGGGCATTCTGCCCTTTGCGCTCGCGTGTGAGGCCAAGAAGTTCCCGTGCCCTTGGGCTGTGCTCATTTTCCGGGAGCGTCAGAGCGAGAGTCAGGATCTGGATGGCGCGATCGTTCTCGCCGGCCTTGAGCGCTGCTTCTGCATCGGCCTCAGCCTTGGCCGCTGCCAATTGTTGCTCGTTCGACAGCGGTGCAGCGGGTGCGACGGACGTTGCTATCGGGGCAGCATCCGCACCAATCGTGAGGCGTGAGGCGACGCCTTGTGCGCGTTCCTGAGCAGTGACTTTGACGACCCATGCTTCCGGGAAAAGCTTTGCCAGCTTTGCACTGGCTGCTTCGGCGGCTTCGCGGGTTTCGAAAAAGCCGACGCGCAAGCGATGCCAGGTCTGGCCGTCGCGCTCGAACCGCGTTTCATAAGTGGTCTGCCCTGCCAGGGCTTCGGCCCGGGCTGCCGGCAAATCGCCAATGTCCTTGGGTTGGGACAGGACGTTTACGACGTACAGGCCGCTCGGGATGGGGATCGCTGGCTTTGCCTGTTCAGCGGACGGGCTGGTGCCCGATGCAGGTGGCGCCGCCGCGATATCGCCGCCAGTCGCTGAAGCCGAGCAGGACGAAGTATCCCCGGCTTCTGACACGGTGACAATGACAGTCTGGGGCGTTTTCCCGGCGGCGACGTCAAACCGGACATCGCGATTGAAAAAGAGCGATAGCACCGGGCCTGAAGCATTGTCCCCCTCATACTGGATCGACCTGAGAGCCGGCACGCCCGTTGGCGCACGAAGGGATTCGCGGGACAGCGACGTGCCATCAAGGGTCTTCACGCGAATGTGCAACTCGCGCCCTCCCGTTTGCGGGAAGAAGCTCAACACCTGAACCCGGACATTGAATGCGATGGAAATGGTCGAGCAGGTGCCCACGCTTTGTGCGGTCACTTCGGAAAGGACGCGATCGCTCACCGATTGGGCGTAAATGTTTTCCGTTGGGCACAGGCTGCCCGCAATTGCAGCCGTGAAAAGGAGGGAGGCAGATTTACCCCTGTGCAATGTCATGCCGATGTCCTTGCTGATCAGTCGAATCCACCCGCGCTGACCCTGTGGTGGCTGCTGCGCCGTTCCTTGATCGTCGTGAGGGAGCTGTTGGTGTAGATGTGGCAGGAGCCCGTGCAGTCACGCAGTTCCGACACAGTGTAATTCACGCGCGTCGGGGACTCGTATTTCGGATGCGAACCGGCCCTGAAGTCCCCGGCGTGGCAGGCGGCGCAATTGGGGGCATAGGATGCATATCGATACGGGACCGTCTGCGAATTGCTCGTATGGCAGTCGAGGCAGGCCAATGGTCGGGCATGCGTGCCCGGATAGGCCGGAGAACTGTGGATATAGTTGGTCGTCGGAATCCAGGCTGTCACCCGGTGGCAATTCTCGCAGCCGATTGTTGTCTGGAAATGCGTCGGCGACTTGCCGGTTGCCTTTGTTCCGTTGTGGCAAGTGCTGCACGCGCCCGTCACATTGGCATGATTGAACGTCGCCGGCAGCCAGGCGACCGTCTTGTGGCAATCGCCGCAATCGCCCGTGGTCGGAATATGCGTGGCAGGTTTGCCGGTCGCCTTGGTGCCGTTGTGACACGCCGAACATGTGCCCAGTGCTTGCGTATGATCCATGCGGACAGTCGTCCACGCTGTGGTCACATGGCAGCTGTCGCAGCTATCGGTCGTTGAAATATGGTTTGCGGGTTTGCCGGGAACCTTTGTGCCGTTGTGGCAACTTACACAGGTTCCGTTGGCATCGACATGGTTGAACGTTGCCGGGATCCAGGCGGTCGGTCTGTGGCAGTCCTCGCAGGTGTTTGTGGTCGACAAATGCGTGGCACTCTTGCCTGTCGCCTTTGTCCCGTTGTGACAGCTGTAACAGGTTCCCGTGATGCCGCTGTGGTTGAAGGTCGCCGGAATCCATGCGGTCGTGCGATGGCAATCCTCACACGTATTGCTGGTTGAAAGGTGCGTTGCGCTTTTGCCCGTGGCTTTGGTGCCATTGTGGCAGCTGAAGCAGGTGCCTGTGATGCCACTGTGGTTAAAGGTCGCGGGAATCCAGGCCGTGGTACGGTGGCAATCCTCACAGGTGTTGCTGGTTGAAAGGTGCGTTGCACTTTTGCCGGTCGCCTTTGTCCCGTTGTGACAGCTGAAACAGGTGCCCGTGATGCCACTGTGGTTGAAGGTTGCCGGAATCCAGCCGCTGGTCTTGTGACAATCTTCGCACGTATTGCTCGTCGCGAGGTGGGTCGCGCTCTTGCCGGTGGCCTTGGTGCCATTGTGACAGCTGAAGCAGGTGCCGGTGATGCCACTGTGGTTGAAGGTTGCAGGCACCCAGGCTGCGGTCTTGTGGCAGTCTTCGCAGGTATTGCTGGTTGAAAGATGGGTCGCGCTCTTGCCGGTGGCCTTGGTGCCATTGTGGCAGCTGAAGCAGGTGCCGGTGATGCCACTATGGTTGAAGGTCGCAGGCACCCAGGCCGCGGTCTTGTGGCAGTCCTCGCAGGTATTGCTGGTGGCCAGGTGCGTGGAGCTCTTGCCGGTGGCCTTTGTGCCATTGTGGCAACTGAAGCAGGTGCCGGTGATCCCGCTGTGGTTGAAGGTTGCTGGCACCCAGGCTGCGGTCTTGTGGCAGTCCTCGCAGGTATTGCTGGTGGCCAGGTGCGTGGAACTCTTGCCCGTGGCTTTCGTCCCGTTGTGGCAGCTGAAGCAGGTGCCGGTAATGCCCGCATGCGAAAAGCGTGCCCCGGCCCAGCTGTTTGTTGTAGTGTGGCAATCCTCGCAAACATTGGACGACGGCAGGTGGTTTGCTGACTTGCCTGTGGCCTTGGTGCCGTTGTGACAGCTGAAACAGGATCCGGTCACATTGGCATGGTCAAATCGCGCGCCCGCGAATGAATTGGTGTTGTGGCAGTCCTGGCATTCGTTGCTCGATTGGGGGTGGCTTGCCGTCTTGCCAGTGGCTTTGATGCCGTTGTGGCACGTCACGCAGCTTTGCGTTGCGCCTGTGTGATCGAACCTGTTGATCGTCCATTGGCGGGTTGTGTGGCAGCTGTCACACTCTGCCTGCGTCACGATATGGTTGGCCGGTTTGCCATTGGTGCGCACGTCATTGTGGCATCCCGAGCAGGTCTTGGGCGTGCCCTTGAAGACTGCGGCCTTGTGGCACGTCTCGCAGGCGACAGCCTCATGGGCTCCCGTCAGCGGAAACCCGGTCGAAAAATGATCGAAGGAGGATTTGCGCGCTGCCGACAGGGGGTTTCCTGCGATGATCGCCAAAGCGAACACCACAGTCAGGAGTGCAGCGAGCCATCTCCCGATCATGCGAACCCCGACTCCCTTTTCCCGCCTGGACCCGGATCTCGGCATCTCGACGGATACCGCAACCCAAAGACCATATCGTCAGCCTCAGCGCCTCTCCTTGGCCCAAGGACTGAAACAGCTTATTATCGGGAATGGTTAATATAATCTGTGCTCGAAAGTTAGGGCGGTTTATCCCGCTGTTGAATCAACCTATCGCGCAAAAGATTGGATTGTCAGCTTCGTGACAGTTTCGTCTCTGCATAAGTAAAAACACAATATTACAGAACTTATTCTGTAGATATACTATAGTTAACTATCGCCGCATTGTTATTTGATTGAAACTTGTAGTGACATGACATTGCTCGCAATTGTCTCCAAAGCTCCCCTTGTGAATATCGTCCTGTTTATGGCAGGCGACGCAATCCTTTTGCAGCTTTGCCGGATCTTCAGCTTTTGCATGGCAGGCCGAACAGATCAGTCCCTTGTGTTGGCCGGTCAGCGGAAATTGTGTCGCACCATCATGATCGAAACTCCACAGCTTCCAGCCGTTGACCGTGTGGCAGCGTGCACACTTTGACGGAGTGCCCAGGGCACCTGCGTGGTGATCGTCTGCATGGCAGGATTCACAGGTTACACCCTTGGCGGCGAAACTCTTGTCCGCATGGCATTGGGTGCATGCGACGGCCGCATGTTTGCCCAGCAACGGGAAGCGGGTCAGGGCATGATCGAAGGAGACCTTTTCCTTCCAGCCGATCGCATTGTGGCAACTCTCGCACGCTGCGCCGAACTTGCCTTTGTGGACATCGTCATCCGCGTGGCAGCTCGCACAGCTTACCGACAGTTTGACGACGCGTGGCGGTTGCTTGTGACATGCGCCGCAGGCAAGCGGCTCGTGCGCGCCGCGCAGGGCAAAACGGGTCATCGTGTTGTGATCGAAGCTTGCCTGCTTCCAGTCGCGGCTGTTGTGGCAGCGCGCGCACTCGGTGCCATTGCTGCCTTTGTGGACATCATCCTTGATGTGGCAGGCCACACAGGCCCTTGAAGGCTTCCGGATCGTGTTGCCGACGCCATGGCATGAAGCACACCCGGCTGACGCGTGCCGACCGATCAGGGGAAAGCCGGTATCCGTGTTGTGATCGAACGATGTTGCCTTCCAGCCTGCCGGCGAATGGCAGCTGGCACAATTTGTTCCCCGAGAGCCATTGTGCACATCCTTTTTTGCGTGGCAGGCGATGCATTGTGAGGGCGTCCCGGCCCAGCGTTGCCCTGCATGGCAGGACAGGCAGGCGGCCGTCCTGTGGCTGCCGGTCAGCGTATAGCCCGTTGACCGGTGATCAAATGGCAAGGGCTGCTTCCAGCTGTTGACGTCATGACAAGTCTGGCAGGCCTTCCCGAGGCGACCCAGATGCGGGTCCTTCTTCGCATGGCAGCTGGCACATGCGGTCGAAACCCCTCGAAAGTGGCCGCCATTCCCATGACAGCCCGCACAGCTTGCCTTGGCGTGGCCGCCGAGCAGGGGGTAGTCTGTCAGCTGGTGGTTGAAGCCGGCCCGCGTGAACCGCACAATAGGGAAATTGCGACCCTGATGTTCGCTGTGGCACGCCTTGCAGGTCTGTGATCTGGCGGCCGATTTTCCGTGGAATCCGGCTCCGCCCCTTATGTCGGCGCCGATGCCGGTATGGCAGGCAAGACATTTTCCGTTCTGCGCCTGACGCGAAAAGGATTCATGGCAAGAGGCGCAATTGGCTTCGAGCTTTGCATGGGCTCTGCTCAGCGGTCCCGGCGTGATGAGGCGTTCCATGATGCCTTGGGCAAAGGCGAGGTGCGCAGCAAAGGCCAGCCAGGCAATCGCAAGAAGGCGAACCCATCGCGTCATCAATACATGTGAACTGCGATGATGTGGATGATCGCTGTCACGACCAGGATGAAAAAGAGCGGCAGGTGAAACAGGTGCCAGAGCCGGAACATCCGATCATAAAAGGCGAATTCAGCGGCGTGGCGGACGGCATCGAGATAATCTGCCGCAAGGGCAACCAGCCGCTTTCTGTCATGATGGGCACGGACATCCCCGGTGATTGCGGCCGGTGCTGTCGCGGCAAGATCGGCGCGCAACTGCCGCATGGCAAGCCGGGTGCCGAGGCCAAGGCTGACAACCGACCAGGCGCTCGTCCAGAAGCCGGCCCCTGCAACGACGGTTCGCTGTTCAAAGGGTTCGAGCCGCGTCCGGATCAGAATCCCGTCATTTCCAAGTCCGGCCAGGCTGTCCAGCAGCCCATGCATTTCTTTCAGCAAGGCCCGCACTTCGAGTTTTCTGCCCGAATAGCCGCGATGGATGCGCGAGTAGAAATACCGCCCGATGAGGCCGCTTCCTGAAACGATCAGCATCGCGCCCATCGCAACGGCACTATTGAGCGCGCCCCAGGAAAAGCGCGCGTGGTAGAGGATCGCGACCGGGCCGATCAGGCCGAGGAACATGTGAAAGCGGAACCAGAAGCCGACGCTGCCGATGCCGGCAAGCACGCGGATGCGCTTGCGGAACGGGTAGACGAGCAGGAGCAGCATCATGCTGCCGCCGAAAATGCCCAGCCCGTAACCAATGCCGCTTTCAGGGTTGATCCACCGATCAGCCCTGTGAAGCCATCCGTAGGCAAGCAATGCGGAAATGGACAGGCCGACAAGCAGTGACAGGGCGTTCTCGAGCTGGGCAGGCGTCAGGAACGGCTTGTCTGTCTTCAGATCTGTTTCGGCAATGGCTTGCGTCATCCAGTTTTCCCATTCACTCAAATTGTCGGTCGGCACTCTTCCCTAGCGCGGGTTCATTAGCGAAAAGTTCACATCTGGCGGCGAAACAACGGCTCGTTTCGGCCTGTTTTCCGACCATAGTACCGGCGAACAGGGTGTAAATGCAGCTTGGTGTCAGCTTCACTGATTGCAGTGGGCCAATCCCGAGCCATAGGGCGCACCGAATGAACGATATGAGCAGGGGTCAACGATGTTAATTCCCATGATCTTGACGGGGCTGGCGGGACTTGCCCTGGGCATCGCCATCATGCGGCTTGTGCAGGCGCGCGGCCAGGATGCCAGCAGCGCAGCGACATCGTCCGAGGCCAGACAGGCCGTGGATTCGGGTGCAGCGCCAAAAGAACCGAAGGCCGGCCTTGTATCGCCGCGGTTGGCCTTTGCAGGGGCAGGCGCCCTCGTGCTGGCGGCAGGCGGCATCTACGCATATCGCAGCCTTGAGGGCCCGGCGGAAACCCCGCTTGCGCTGCCTGCGGGCGCCGCTGCAGTCGGCCAGCCCGATGCAAAGCTTGATGATGTGGACACGATGATCAGCCGCCTGGAGGCGCGCCTTCAGAAGAATCCGAATGATGGAGAAGGCTTCCGGATGCTTGGCTGGTCATTCCAGAGTACGGGCAAGCCAGCCGAAGCCGCTCTTGCCTATGCCAAGGCCGTCAAGCTGCTGCCGGCACGCGCCGATGTACAGGCGGGATATGCCGAGGCGCTGGTGTCGGTTGCTGGTGATACCGTGACGCCTGAAGCAAAAGGCCATATCGACACGGCGTTGCGGCTTGACCCCAAAGAGCCGCGCGCCCGTTTTCTTGCATCGCTCTACAAGGCCCAGAATGGTCAGGAACGCGCAGCGCTTGATGAATGGATTGCGCTGTCCAACAGCGCGTCCGCCGACGTGCCCTGGCAGGTCGATCTGCGCCAGCGCGTTGAAAAACTGGCCGCGAAACTCGGGGTCAACGTCGCCGGGCGGCTTGTTTCGGCTCCGTCTGCGCCCCTGACCCAGGGAATGGCGCCATTGTCCGGACCGAATCCTGCGCAGATGGCGGCGGCGTCTTCGCTTCCCCTTGCCGACCAGCAGTCGATGATCGACGGGATGGTCAATGGGCTGGCGGCAAAGCTCAAGGCAAACCCCAACGATGCCGAAGGCTGGCTTAAGCTCATTCGCTCACGCGTGGTGCTGAAAGACATGCCCCAGGCCAAGGCTGACCTTGCTACAGCGCGCAAGACTTTCGCATCTCAACCGGCCAAGCTGGCTCAGGTCAACGCCTTGGCCAGCGAACTGGGCCTATAGCAGACCGATGCATTTCAACCCGCTTCTGCTTGCCTATGCGGTTCCGCTCTTGGGGCTCTGGTTGACGTTTTACATTGTGTCTCGCCGGCGGACGAAGCGCGCGCTTGCGGTGATGGAGGACGCCCGGATCGCGGGGTTGACCGAACCTGCATCCCTTCACCCCGTCATTGATCCGGCGCTGTGTCTGGGCTGTGCCGCCTGCGTCAAGGCCTGTCCGGAGAGGTCTGTTCTCGGAATCATCGACGGCAAGGCCAAGCTGATCGAACCGTCGCATTGTGTTGGACACGGCGCCTGCGCCACCTCTTGCCCGACCGATGCGATTTCGCTGGTCTTCGGCACGGAAACCCGCGGCGTCGACATCCCCCATGTATCACCGAAGTTCGAAACCAACGTGCCCGGCCTGTTCATTGCCGGCGAACTGGGCGGCATGGGGCTGATCCGCAATGCGATTGAGCAGGGCCGCCAGGCGATCCGGTTCATCGCTGCCAAGGCCCGGGCGATTGACGCCGGACCCGGGGTTCTGGACCTGCTGATTGTCGGCGCCGGTCCGGCGGGCATTTCCGCGGCTCTGGGCGCGACAGAGCAGAAGCTGAAATTCCGGATTGTCGAGCAGGACACGCTCGGGGGAACCGTCGCCCATTTCCCGCGTGGCAAGCTTGTGATGACGGCACCGGCTGAACTGCCTCTGGTCGGCAAGGTCAAGTTCGGCGAGATCAGCAAGGAAAAGCTCCTCGAATTCTGGGAAGGCGTTGTCGCGCAGACGAGCCTGCACATCGATTTTGAGGAACGGGTGGATTCGGTTTCGCGCGAGAATGGCGTGTTCGTCGTAAGCACGAACAGGTCCGAATTTCGCGCCAAGACCGTCCTGCTTGCCATCGGCCGCAGAGGCACGCCACGCACCCTCGGCGTGCCTGGAGAAGACAGCACGAAGGTCGTCTACCGCCTTGTCGATCCCCAGCAATATGGCGGCCAGCACGTCCTTGTCGTCGGCGGCGGAGACAGTGCGCTGGAAGCGGCCGCATCGATCTCTGACGAGGCGGGTACGCATGTGACCCTGTCCTATCGCGGAAAGGCCTTTGACCGCGCACGCCAGAAGAACCGCGACCGCGTGAGTGCTGCCGCGTCGGCTGGCCGGCTCTCAGTCCTTCTCGAGTCGGATGTGGAGCGCATTGCCATGCGCACCGTAGCGATCCGTACGCAGCAGGGTGTTCTCGAAATTGCCAACGATGCGGTGATTGTATGTGCGGGCGGCGTCTTGCCGACCGAATTTCTGAAGCGCACCGGCATCGAAGTCGAAACGAAATACGGAACCGTTTGACGTCACTGCGTCATCACCTGATACATTCCATCGTCCCGCAATGATTCTGCCAATTGTCAGGATGGGTGCAGCTTCGTCAGGCAGCGCAGTGTCGAACGAAGGGCCACAATGCGGATTCTCCTTGTTGAAGATGACTCGGAAATATCCCGACGACTGATGTCGCGGCTTGCGGCCGCTGGTTTCGTTATCGAACATGCGCCGGATGCGGAAACAGCGCTGGACTGGCCCGATCCCCAAAAGTTCACGACCCTGGTTGTGGATCTCGGCCTTCCCGGCATGAGCGGTATCGAACTGATCGCCAGGTGGCGGGAACGGGGTCTCACCAATCCGATCCTGATCCTGAGTGCGCGCGGAAGCTGGCAGGACAAGGTCGAAGGATTGAATGCTGGCGGCGACGATTTTGTCGTCAAGCCGGTTCGGGCGGAGGAATTGATCGCGCGTCTGCATGCGCTCTCAAGGCGGGCCATGGGCCATACCGGGGCGCGGATTGTGGCGGGCGGGATAACGCTTGATCCCGCAGCAAAGGCGGTCTGGAAGGGCGATGACCTGCTGGATTTGACGCAGATGGAATATCGGCTGTTGCGGATGTTCATGCTGCGCGCGGGTCATATCATTGCACAGCCGGACATTCTGGATCATCTGTATCCCATGGATAGCGAGCGAGACCTGAACACGATCGAGGTGCATGTCGGGCGGCTGCGACGCAAGATCGGCAAATCGGCGATCACCACCATTCGCGGCCTGGGATATCGATTCGAGCGGTGACCGGCTTTTTCAACAGCCTGAAATTTCGCTTCATTGCCAGCACGTTTGCCTGGATTGCCATAGGCCTCATTCTGACGGGCCTGGTCGTCTCCGCACTCTTCAGGGCCTATGTGACGCAGGGTTTTCATGATGAGCTGCAGATTCATATTGATGAACTCGCGGCTCTGGTGCGCGTGGATGCCAGGGGTGATCCGGTCATGCTGCGGCGCTTGTCCGATCCCCGATACATTCCGGGCGGATCGGGCTATTACTGGCAGATCGAGCGCCTTGGCCACCGGACCCTTCGGTCCCCGTCGCTGGCCGGCCGATCCTTGTCCGGCGCGCAGGCGCGGAGTCCGAAGTTCGCCTGGGCACAGGTTGAGGGTCCGTCCGGCGAGACGCTCGAATATGGGATGACGCTTGCGGTCAAGGGCGGCGGCCCCCCGCTGCGCCTGTCGATCGCGTCGGATGTCCGGCTGCTTGATGACGTGCTTGCAGAATTCGAAAAGCCGCTTGCCGGCCTCCTCATTGCCTTTGCGCTGGTGGTGCTGACGACAGGCGCTGTGCAGATCGGCTTTGGCCTGCGACCGTTGCGGCGCATGTCGGATGCGATTGCGGATGTCCGGGCGGGACGGACGACCGTGATGCAGGGTGACTATCCGACCGAAGTCGCCCCTCTGGTGAGTGACCTGAACGACCTGCTGGAGGTCAATTCGGCAATCGTCAAAAAGGCCCGGGTGCAGGCCGGCAATCTGGCCCATGGGCTCAGGACACCGCTGACCATCATCCTCGATGAGGCAGAGCGCCTTGCCGCCGAAGGGCATGCGGACAGCGCGGCGACGCTGATCCGCGAGAGCGAGCGGATGAAGCGGCAGATCGAGCACCACCTCGCCCGTGCCCGTGCGGCGTCGGTGGATCGGACGCCCGGGCAGGTCGCGTCGCTGCGCGAAACGATCACGCCAGTGCTTGCGGCCATGTCCCGCCTGCACGGTGATCGCGATATCGCATTCTGTTGCGGAGACTTCCCGGATCAGTCAGTCCAGATCGACGCCACGGACCTGGCAGAGATTCTCTCCAACCTGCTCGACAATGCAGCGAAATGGGCACGGTCGCGGGTGATCGCAAGCTGGGAACGCGACGGAACGGTGGTCCGCCTGCTGATCGATGATGACGGCGAGGGGATCGATCCCGCGCTATACGAACAGGCCTTTACCGTCGGAGAGCAGCTGACCGACAGCGCTACAGGTTCCGGTCTCGGCCTTGCCATCGTGCGCGACCTTGTCGAGCTGTACGACGGGACCGTGACACTCGGCAAATCGCCCCTCGGCGGGCTGCAGGTCGCCGTGAGGCTGAATACCGCGGGACGGTGATGTTGCCGCGGTGAGGGCTGGTTCGAGGCCAATCCGCCCGCCGCCGCTTGCCCCGTCCAGATTGGTTATCCGACCCCTCATGCGCAGCAGGCAGCACGAGCCATGGTTCAATAAATTAACCCATGTGGATTTGACGCATAACAAAGTTCTTCTCATGTTCCAGATCAGCGATGCGGAGAAGATAATGTTTGACACCTACGAGCCTTATATTCCTGAGACAGTCGGCGAACTTCTGGATCAGCT
Source organism: Sphingomonadaceae bacterium (assembly GCA_046348625.1). GTDB lineage: Bacteria > Pseudomonadota > Alphaproteobacteria > Sphingomonadales > Sphingomonadaceae > Aquisediminimonas. The sequence continues at coordinate 233,895 of JAXMDX010000005.1, read as the reverse complement.
TACGTCCATGACAGGATCGGCGCCGAAGTTCGCGCACCCGCTTGGCATATTCCCGCAAACTATCGACACCGAGTTTTTAGCACTCAACGAGGGCCTGAAGGCCGTTCGCAAGAAAATCGGTGAGGAGCGTTACGCGCTCTGTGTGGAGATGGCGAACCGCATGCGCGCGCTGTTCGAAGCGGACCCCGAAGATGTGAACGGGCAGGCGCAAGCCGGTCGTGAGCTGATCTTCGCAATGGAGGATGTGCTGAAAAAAAGGCCTGCGCGGCAATAGCGTGAGATGCAACAGAGTCAGCGACTGCGAGCCTCCCGTGACCAATCGTCTCGGACCGAGGTCGGAGGCATCCGCGACTCATCGCGGTCCAGCCGTGCGCGCAATGTGGATCGCCGGCTTCAACCGAAAACGGGACAGTCCAGTCCTGCAGGGCTCTTGGTAAAGATTTCCGGCGCGCCGTCGGTGATGCCGATCGAGTGTTCGAACTGGGCCGAGAGCGACCGGTCCCGCGTGACGGCGGTCCAGCCATCGTCGAGTACCTTGCAGTCCGGCCGGCCGATGTTGATCATCGGCTCCACGGTGAAGAACATGCCCGGGCGCAGTTCCGGCCCAGTGCCGGGCCTGCCGGCGTGGACGACTTCGGGGGCGTCGTGGAACAGTCGGCCAATGCCGTGTCCGCAGAAATCGCGCACGACGCCATAGCGGTGCTTTTCGGCAAAGCTCTGGATGGCATGGGCCACATCGCCCAGCCGGTTGCCCGGCCGCGCCTGTTCGATGCCGAGCATCATGGCCTCATAGGTCACTTCGACAAGGCGCCGCGCCTTGATCGGCACGTCCCCCACCAGATAGGTCCGGTTGGTATCGCCGTGCCAGCCATCGACGATGCTCGTCACATCGACGTTGACGATATCGCCGTCGCGCAGGACCTTCGGGCCCGGAATGCCATGGCAGATGACATGGTTGATCGAGGTGCAGCAACTGTGCGTATAGCCGCGATAGCCAAGCGTCGCCGGGATCGCTCCGGCTTCCAGCGTCATCCGGCGCACCGTGTCGTCAATCTCCTCTGTCGTGATGCCAGGCACGATCAACGGCACCAGCGCGTCGAGGATCTGGGCGGAAAGGCGGCCAGCCTTGCGCATGCCTTCGAACCCTTCGGGACCATGCAGTTTGATGGCGCCATTACGGGCGTGGAGCGTGTCGAGCGTGACGGTCTGATAGTCGGTCATGGCGGGGATATAGCAGTAGCTCCATCATTTTGCGAGACGTTGCGGGATTTGGCTGTTGCGCGCTTCCGCGCTATGGCATCCAGCATGACATCGACACGCATCTGGACCGCCGCTCTTGTCGTCATTGGCGATGAAATTCTCTCTGGGCGCACGCAGGACAAGAATGTTGCGCAGATCGCGCTCTGGCTGAACATCCAGGGCATAAGGCTGGCCGAAGTGCGCGTCGTGCCAGATGTGCAGGAGGCCATTGTCGAGGCGGTCAACATCCTGCGCGCGCGCAACGATTATCTCTTCACGACTGGCGGCATCGGGCCGACGCATGACGATATCACGGTTGATGCCATTGCTGCGGCCCTCGGGGTCGGTGTTGTCATTCATCCCGAAGCGAGCGCCGCGCTGCACCGTTATTATGAGGCCCGTGGCGGGATCACCGAAGCGCGCCTGCGCATGGCGCGTGTACCCGATGGTGCCGAGCTCATTCCCAATCGCATGTCGGGCGCGCCGGGCATCCGGCATGGCAATATCTTCATCATGGCTGGCGTGCCGCACATTACGGCCGGGATGCTCGATGCATTGACCGGAACGCTTGAGGGCGGGCTGCCGCTTCTGTCGCGCACGATCGGTTGCTGGGTTGCGGAAAGCGAGATTGCGGAGCTTCTGGGCAACACGGAAAAGGCGCATGAAGGCTGCCAGATCGGGAGCTATCCCTTCTTTCGGCATGGGCAGGTCGGGTCAAACTTCGTGATCCGTTCGACGGACCAGGTCGCACTCGATGCCTGTGCGGCTGCCCTTGGAGCGGCGCTCGATGCCATCGGCCATGAGGCGATCGACGGCGGGATCTGACGGACGCTGCCCTAGTCCGCGATTGCCGGATCGGCCCTTTGGGCAGGAGCCATTGCAAGGAGTATGGCCAGCCCGGCCAGCGCGAAGAGCGCTGCAAGGACAAAGGCAATACCATAGAATTGGAACGGTGCCTTGGGGCCGGTGAACCAAGACAGGGCCGGATTGAAGACCATTGGCGCGATGACGGACCCCACAGCCATGACGCTCGACGCAAAGCCCTGGATCTCGCCCTGATTCGTGGCATTTGCCCGCCGTGACATCATTGCGGTCAGGCAGGGGTGAACCAGCGACTGGACGGCCAGGAAGGGCATCATCGCAAAGGCAAGCCAGCCGTTCGTGGTGACGGCAAAGCCGATCATCCCCAGTGCACCACCAAGCATGCCAATGGTCGCGGTCCGCCGCTCTCCGAAGCGGGCTATGATCCGGGACGAAAAGACGATCTGGGTGAGCGCCATGGAGACACCCATGAGGGCCAGTGAGAGGCCGATCATGGCATTGGACCAGCCATAACGCCCGATCGTGAAATAGGACCAGGTCATGGGGTAGATCAGGCTCGCCAGCTGCCAGGCCAGATAGACGGCAGAAATGGGCAGCAGCCCCGGCAGTTTGCGCACTGTCAGGAGCGCCCCGACGGGATTGGCGCGCTTCCAGTCGAACGCGCGACGGTTCTCCTTGGCCAGTGTTTCAGGCAGGGCGAAGGCACCGTAGACGAAGTTTGCCGCTGCCAAGGCGCTTGCCGCATAGAAAGGCAGTCGCGGATCGAATTCGGCAAGCAGCCCGCCGAGTGCTGGTCCGGCCACGAACCCCACCCCGAAGGCTGCGCTGATATAGCCGAACAGCCGCGAACGATCGTCCGGTCCGGTGACATCCGCAATCACGGACTGGGACGGCCCGTTGGTCGCCCCGAAAATGCCCGTCAGCATCCGCGTCGCAAACAGCCAGACAAGGCTCGGCGCGAAGGCCATGACGAGGAAATCGACCGCGAATCCGAACAGCGATCCCAGGAGAACCGGCCTCCTGCCCAGGCGGTCGGACAGATTGCCCATCACTGGGCCAAAGAGAAACTGGAACAGCGCATAGGTCAGCGACAGCCATCCACCGATCGCAATCGCCTGCGACAGCGGGACATGTCCAAGCGACATGATCAATTGCGGGAAGGACGGAATGATGATGCCAAAGCCGATGGAATTCACCAGCATTGTCGCCAGAACAAACTTGATCGCAGCAGGCAAAGGGGGGCGGCTCATCCCGGCACAGGGGCCTAAAAAAATCCCCCGGTCAAGGGCGGAGCCAAAACCGGCCGTTGCAGTTCCGGGAACTGCCCTGTTATGGTCTTTCAATGAACACTTCCCATTATGACGCTTTTCGCGCCGAGGTCCGCCAGTGGCTTGGCGAAAACCTGACGGCTGAACTGCGGGAAGTGTCGGAGCGGGCGACGAGCGTCTTCATCGACAAGCCCCATACTCTGGCCTGGCAACGCATCCTTGCGACACGCGGCTGGGTCGCGCCGCATTGGCCGGCGGACTATGGCGGGCCAGGTTGGGATGAGACAGAGCGCTATATCTTTGCCAGCGAATGCGCGCGCGCCGAAGCACCAAGCCTCGCGCCAATGGGTCTGCGGATGGTCGCCCCCTGCATCATGCGTTACGGCACAGAAGAGCAGAAGGCCCATTATCTGCCCCGCATTCTCTCGGGCGAAGACTATTGGTGCCAGGGCTATTCCGAGCCACAGGCGGGCTCGGATCTGGCTGCACTTGCACTGCGCGCGGATCGCGACGGGGACTTTTATGTCCTCAACGGGTCCAAGATCTGGACCACGCACGCGCATTTCGCGAACCGTATGTTCTGCCTTGTACGCACAAGCCGAAAAGGACCACGTCAGGCCGGCATAACCTTCCTGCTGCTCGACATGGCCACGCCCGGGATCAGCGTTCGGCCGATTGTCTCGATCGCCAACGACCATGACTTCAACCAGGTCTTTTTCGAAGACGTGCGGGTGCCCGTATCCGGACGGCTCGGCGAAGAGAACCAGGGCTGGACAGTTGCCAAATACCTGCTCGAGTTCGAGCGCGCGGTTGCCTATGCCGCCGGTCTCCACGCGGCGCTCGGCAAGCTCAAGGCAGCAGCCCGTGAAGCAGGGTTACTGGAGGAGCCGCAATTCCGGCGCAAGATTTCGATCCTGGCCGCGCAGATTGGAGCGATTGAAGCTGTCGAACTCGGCGTCATGGCAGCGATTGCTTCGGGGCGAAATCCGGGGCCGGCCTCGTCCATGCTGAAGATCCAGGGCACGGAGACGCAGCAGCGTATCCAGGAACTCGCTGTCGAGGTTGCAGGATATTATGCTGCGCCGGACCAGCATGCAGCGCGCCAGCCGGGTAGCGGTCTGCCAGCGCTGACCAGCAACTCGGCGATGATCGCGGCACCGCATTACTTCAACGGGCGCGCAGCCTCGATCTACGGTGGATCAAACGAGATCCAGCGGGGAATCATCGCGCGGCAAGTGCTGGGGCTCTGAAGCGGCAGTTCCGTCAGAACGAAGTGGCGAAGCGCTCGCGAGTGATCGCATAGGCGACATAGGGAACCGCTCGCCCGAAGGCGGTCACGGTTTCATCCCAGGGGATTGCTTCGCCGCCAATCTTTTCCATCGCGCGACGCGAACGCAGATTGCTCTCTGCGATCCGGAAGATCACGCGTGGAAAATGAGCAAGCGCATGCGTCAGCATGATCCGCTTCATGTCACGATTATGGTCCCCGCCCCACAGCGCCCTCGCAAGGAAAGTCCAGCCGATTTCGATCTCCTCTTCGCCGACATAGCGCTGCGAATAGCGCGAGAAGCCGGCGATCTTCCCCGACGAGCGCTCGATCGCGACCAGCCCGCCGCGATCGGAAAAGGCATCATCGACATAGCTGCGGAATACGGCCCGTTCGGCCCGTTCGGGCACCGGATGGATGGCCCAGATCAGCGGATCTGCCGCTACAGCATAGAGCGGTTCGAAATCGGCCTCTACCATGGGCCGCATTGCAATCAGGGCGCCTTCTAACCGGGGCTGGAAATCGAACATGTTACGGTCTCTCATCAGGCAGGAGGAGCGACGAGTCCTTAGCGCAGCGACGCCGGAAATCCATCCGTTTGCAAGCTCATCTGCCCAAAAAATGGGCAATCGTTTCGGCTTTGCTTGCCGACAAGGCACAATTTGAACGATCCTTTCGCGGAATTGCGACTCCTGTTGCGGAATCGTGTTTGGCACGCTTATTGAAAGCGAAAGGGTGTTTTCGGGGACTCGAGGAAAGCAAAAATGAAAAAGATCGAAGCCATCATCAAGCCATTCAAGCTCGACGATGTGAAAGAGGCTCTGCATGAAGTGGGCGTGTCCGGGATCACTGTGACCGAAGCAAAGGGCTTTGGCCGCCAGAAGGGGCATACCGAGCTTTATCGTGGTGCCGAATATGTCGTCGATTTCCTGCCCAAGGTGAAACTTGAAGTCGTCGTCGACGATGCGATGGCGCAGCGCGTGGTCGAAGCGATCGCGAATGCTGCGCAGACAGGCCGCATTGGCGATGGCAAGATATTTGTCATTCCGGTGGAAAGCGCGCTGCGCATCCGCACGGGTGAGAAGGATGGCGACGCAATCTGACGGTGTCGTCGCCCCTGCGAGGCAGGGGTCCGCCTGAATTGAGTACTCCAAACAGGCCCCGGCCTTCGCAGGGGCAACGCATAACAGAGAAGGAAAGCAAAAATGGCCAAACCGGCAGATGTTTTGAAGCGTATCAAGGATGAAGAGATCGAATGGGTCGATCTTCGTTTTACCGATCCCAAGGGCAAGTGGCAGCATCTGACCATGTGTTCGGGCGTCATCGGCGAAGACGAATTGACCGACGGCCTGATGTTCGACGGGTCATCGATCGCTGGCTGGAAGGCCATCAATGAGTCGGACATGATCCTGAAGCCCGACCTTGATTCTGTGTATGTCGACCCCTTCTCGGCCACGCCGATGATGATCATCTTCTGCGACATCGTCGAGCCATCGACGGGCGAGCTCTATGCCCGCGATCCGCGCTCGACCGCCAAGCGTGCCGAGGCCTATCTCAAGTCGACCGGCATTGGCGACACTGTCTATGTCGGCCCCGAAGCCGAATTCTTCATGTTCGACGATGTGCGCTTCGAGAATGGCTACAACACGTCTTACTACAAGCTTGACGATATCGAACTGCCGACCAACACCGGCACCAAGTATGAAAGCGGCAACATGGGCCATCGCCCGCGTGCCAAGGGCGGCTATTTTCCGGTCGCGCCAGTTGACTCAGCCCAGGACATTCGCGGTGAAATGGTCTCGACCATGCTCGAAATGGGCCTGCCCTGCGACAAGCATCACCACGAAGTGGCGGCCGCCCAGCACGAACTCGGCCTGACGTTCGGCACCCTGACCGAAACTGCGGATCGCATGCAGATCTACAAATATGTCGTGCACATGGTGGCCCAGGCCTATGGCAAGTCGGCCACCTTCATGCCGAAGCCGATCAAGGAAGATAACGGCTCGGGCATGCACACCCATCTTTCGATCTGGGCGAAGGGCAAGCCGCTGTTTGCGGGCAATGGCTATGCCGGCCTGTCGGACATGTGCCTCTATTTCATTGGCGGCATCATCAAGCATGCAAAGTCGGTCAATGCCTTCACCAACCCGACGACGAACAGCTACAAGCGGCTTGTCCCGGGCTATGAAGCGCCGGTTCTGCTCGCCTATTCGGCGCGCAACCGTTCAGCATCCTGCCGCATCCCCTATGGCGCTGGCGCCAAGGCGAAGCGCGTCGAGGTTCGCTTCCCGGATGCGATGGCCAACCCCTATCTTGCCTATGCCGCGCTGTTCATGGCCGGGCTCGACGGGATCGAGAACAAGATTCATCCCGGCGACGCGATGGACAAGAACCTCTATGACCTGCCGCCAGAAGAACTGGCGCAGGTGCCGACCGTGTGCGGTTCGCTGCGTGAAGCACTCGAAGCGCTTGAGGCCGATCACGCCTATCTGCTGAAGGGCGATGTGTTCTCGAAGGACCAGATCGAATCCTATATCGAACTCAAGATGGAAGACGTCGCCCGCTGGGAAATGACGCCGAGCCCGGTCGAGTTCGACATGTATTATTCCTACTGATCAGCCCCAAAAGCGATCGATGCAATGGCCCGGAAGGAAACTTCCGGGCCATTGTTTTGTGGGCGCGTCCTTCGCGTGCTAGTACCGGTGCGGAACGGAGTCTTGTCTTATGGCCGATATCTTCCCCGGATTCGCTGGTGTCCTGATCCTTGTGGCATTTGTGCTTGCGCTCAAGTCATTCGGAATCAACCAGGAGTATCAGCGCGGTGTGGTGTTCAGGCTCGGCCGCATCGTCGAGACCAAGGGGCCGGGATGGTTCTGGCTGATCCCGCTGATTGACCGGGTGGTGAAGGTCGATCTCCGGACCATTACCTTTGCGTTGGCCACCCAGGAGACGGTTACGCGTGATGGCGTCGCTGTTCGAGTGAACGCCGTGTTATGGTTTCGTGCACTTGATCCGGTCCGGGTCGTCACAAAAGTTGTCGACTGGCAATCGGCAGTGATTCAGGCTGCCGAAACCGGGATGCGCGATGCGATCGGGCAAAGCGATCTCGATCAGATGCTGAAGGAGCGTACGACCATCAATACGAGGTTGCTGGAATTGCTTGCCCGTACCTGCGAACAATGGGGCGTGGTGATCGATGCCGTGGAAATCAAGGATCTCGACATTCCGGAACAGATGCAGCGGGCGATTGCGCGGGAAGCCGAAGCCATTCGTGAAAAGCGCGCGCGTATCATAAAGGCCGAAGGCGAACGCGAGGCCGCGCAGACATTGGCCGATGCCGCAAGGATTATCGCCGAAGTGCCGGGCGCTCTTGAACTCAGGCGTTTGCAAACGCTCACGGAAATCGGTGTCGAGCATAACTCGACGATCATCGCGATGTTTCCGACCGAATTGCTCGAAGCAGCGAAAAAGCTGGCGGGCTGAGTCAGGCCAGCTGGGAAATCCGGATGGCTGGAGGGGGGGCCGGTCGCGCACCCTGTTCGGGATCGAAGCGATGCCAGCCGTCCGGGCCAAGCCTTTCGATCGGACGGAATTTCGTCTTGTACTCCATCCTGCTGGATCCCTGGATCCAGTATCCAAGATAGACATAGGGCAGTCCGGCGGCGGCGGCGCGCAGGATATGGTCCATGATGATGAAATTGCCGAGGCCCACCCGCGTTTCATCCTGCGCCGCAAAGAAGCTGTAGATCATCGACAGCCCGTCGCCTTGCTGGTCGGTCAGGCAGGCGCCGACCAGTCGGCCCGGCATGCCGTTGACCGAAGGTTCGCGATATTCGATCACAAAGGTGTTGACGGGCGTCTGCTCCACCATGTCGGCAAAGTCGATTTCGTCCATTCCCGCCATTCCGCCGTCTGGATGCCGCGCGGCAAGATATTGCCGCAGCAACTGGTATTGTTCATCGGTTGACCAGGGCTGGGCAGCAGTAACCTCCAGGTCCGAATGGCGCTTCAGCACCTTGCGCTGACTGGCATTCGGGGCGAATTCCTGTGTCACGACGCGCACGGAAATACAGGCCGAACACTCCCCGCAGCTTGGACGATAGGCAACACCCTGACTGCGACGAAAACCGATCTTGCCAAGCGCGTCATTCAATTCGCTCGCGTTGGCGCCTGTCAGTTCGGTGAAGACCTTGCGTTCCTGCTTGCCGGGCAGATAGGGGCAAGGCGACGGGCTGGTGACAAAAAATCTCGGAAACCGGAATTGTGCTGTCACGGCCGATCCGTCTCCCAAACGGTGTTACGAGAATAGCTGGCGCGTTATGGAACGGCAGACCGGTTATGAAAAGGGCATTTACCATCAAAAAACGGTAAATGCGAAAATGGCGTTGATATCAGGCCAGTTCGACCTGCGACACGTCATAGCCGGCCTCGCGCAACGCGGCGATCAGACGCGCCAGGTGTGGCGCATCGCGTGTCTCGCACTCGATATCGGTAATGAGACCCTTGGCCGGCAAATCGGTGAAGACGCGCTGGTGATAGATTTCGAGCACGTTGACATTCTGTTCGGCAATGACGCGGAACACGTTCACCAACGCCCCCGGCCGGTCCTGCAGCCGGATGCGGATGCGCGCCAAACGACCCGAACGGACCTGATCCCGCAGCAGCACATTGGCCAACAGGCGGGTATCAATGTTGCCGCCTGTCAGGACAATGCCGACGGTCCGGCCGCGGAACTGATCGGCATGTTCCAGAAGTGCTGCAAGGCCGGCAGCACCCGCGCCTTCGACCACTGTCTTTTCGATCTGGAGAAGGAGGCTGACGGCTTCTTCCAGCCGCCGCTCGCTGACAAGAAGGATCTCGTCGACCAGCGTCTTGACGAAACGCCGGGTCAGTTCTCCCGGATGCTTGACGGCAATGCCTTCAGCCAGAGTATCACCTGTGCATGGTGCATCCGCGCCCGTTACGACATTGTGCATCGACGGATAGAGTTCGGCCTCGACACCGATTACCCGCAGGTCGGGACGCAGAGCCTTGGCCGCCGTTGCCATTCCGGAAATGAGCCCGCCGCCGCCTATGGGCACCACCAAGGTGTCGATGTCGGGTGCGTCCTCAAGCATTTCGAGCGCCACCGTTCCCTGCCCTGCAATGATATCGGGCTCATCGAAAGGATGCACAAAGGTCAGGCTGCGCTCGCCTTCCAGGGCACGGGCATGGGCATTGGCGGCTTCGAAGGTTTCACCGTACAGCACCACGGTTGCGCCATGGGCTTCGGTCTGCATCACTTTCACGGTCGGGGTCAGTTTTGGCATGACGATCGTGACAGGAACGCCAAGCCGTTTGCCATGGTAGGCAAGGCCCTGGGCATGGTTTCCGGCGGAGGCTGCGATGACGCCATTCTTGCGCGCATTGTCTCCCATCAGGAGCAGGCGGTTGAGCGCCCCGCGCTCCTTGTAGGCCGCCGTGAACTGCAGGTTTTCGAACTTCAGGTAAATGTTCGCCCCCGTCATCGCGGACAGCGTCTGGCTTTGCAGCGTGGGCGTGCGGATGACCGCGCCACTGACGCGAGCATGGGCGGCGCGGACATCGTCGAGCGTGACGGGCAGGTGATCCAAGTCTGACATGCGGGCGCCCTAACGCATCTGGCGCTGTTGGCAAACAGTGCTTATGCTCGCGCGCATGGCAAAACTGGCTTTTATCGGGCTCGGCGTGATGGGCGGGCCAATGGCACAGCACCTGGCCGAAGCCGGGCACGACATGACGGTTTACAACCGGACACAGTCCCGGGCGGATTCCTGGGTCCGAGTCAATGGCGGCCGCAGCGCCTCCAGCCCGGCCGAAGCTGCCGAAGACGCGGATGCCGTCATCACCTGTGTTGGCAATGACGATGACCTAGCCGCTGTCACACTCTCGCGCGATGGTGCCTTCCGGACGATGCGCAAGGACAGCCTGTTCATCGATCACACAACTGTCTCGGCAAAGATCGCGCGGCAACTCGCAGTCGAAGCCAAGGACAAGTACATCCTGCCGATTGATGCACCGATGACCGGCGGCCAGATCGGGGCACAGAAGGGTGCGCTTACCCTGATGTGCGGCGGCCGGGCGAAAGCCATCGAAGCGGCGACGCCGATCATGCAGGCCTATGCCGCCAAGATCGTCCATGTCGGGCCGACGGGTGCGGGGCAGTTGACCAAGATGGTCAACCAGATCGGTTTTGCCGGGATCGTCCAGTCACTTGCCGAGGCAATCCGCTTTGCCCAAGCCGAGAATCTCGATCTCGACAAGGTCTTCGAGGCCATTTCGGGAGGGGCCGCCTCAAGCTGGCAGATGACCAACCGCTGGGCCACGATGGCGCGGGATGAATTCGACTTCGGGCTGGCCGTGGACCTGATGCGCAAGGACCTTGGCCTTGCCTTTGATGAGGCGCGCGGCAACGGCGCGACTCTTCCGGTGACGGCACTGGTCGACCAGTTCCTTGCCGATGTGCAGGGCTTGGGCGGCGGACGCCAAGACCCAAGCGCGCTGATCCGCCGGCTGGCAAAACCGGATTAGGGTTTGTGCAGTGATTTGAATAGGGTGCATTTCGAAGATGCACCTGCAAGAGCGCCAGGAAAGTTGGAGCGCAGAATGGCCAAGACGTCGAGACGCCTTTTCGCTGGTGCCGCAGCAATGTTGTTGGCGCCCTCTTTGACGCCAATTGCCTCGGCATCAACCAGGGCATGTGACGGCACTGAAGAGGCAAATCGCAACATCGTGCTTGCCTTTTACAACGAAGCACTGGTTGGCCTTCAGCCGCGGCGCGCGTTTGATCGCTATATGGCGCCGGACTTTATCGAACACAAACCTGATGTTTCAAGCGGGAGTCGTGAGGCAGCTGCCACCTTTCTTGAGCAATTGATTGCCGAGTTGCCTCAAGCCCGGTGGGAGGTGGTGCGAACAATCACGGAGGGCCAAATGGTGTTCCTCCACGGTCGGTTTACGCCAGCCCCTGGCGCACCACCTTACGCAATTGCGGACGTGTTCAGGCTCAACAACTGCAAGATCTCAGAGCATTGGGATGTTGTTGCACCACCGCCAGCGGTTCAGCGAAACCCGAATAGCCGCTTTTGAGTCTGGAGGAGCGTCGATGTGATGCGAGCTACTCCTAGCCACGCCCCGTCGCACTCATCCAAAGCCATGCTCTGCCGGGATCGGGGAGGGCTGGCTATCCGGCATTGCGATCAGCTCTTCGTTTGACGCGCCATTCCTGTACCGGGTGAGCAGCTCTTCGGGATCTATGACGACGCCTACCGGATTGGCACCGAAAGCCTCACTCTGCATATAGGCCACCGCATCTTCAAGGCTGCCGCAATCGACCTGAAGCTCCATCCGGTTGCCGTCCGGATCCTTGTAGTACATCGAAAGCGTGGTGCCGTGATGGATCGGCCAATAGGGCACGATCCCGGCAGCCTTCAGTCGCGCATAGGTTTCGAGCAGAGCGCCAGCGTCGGCGTAGGTATAGGCGACATGGTTGACCCCGATTGTGCCACGTTCATTGCCGCCATCCGGGTTGAACGTGTTGAGATTGGCGAAAGCGAACCGGTGGTGTTCGTCATCATAGGTCATGAACGCGAGAGCGGGATCGCGATGCACGACCCGAGCTTCGAAGACAGTCTCATACCAGGCGATCATCTCGTCGTAGCGCCGTGTCTGGTACACGACATGTGCGAATTTGACGGGTTTTGCCATTCTCTCTTCCCCCCCTGTACGCGCCGGATCGAGTCGCGTCCGGCATCCTATGCCCGCAGGTTGACGGCGCAAGGGGGCAGCGCCCTTGCGGGACGGGCGCAAGGCGGGCATGATTGCAGGATGCATATCTTCACACCCGGCATACGCCGCAGCGTCCTCGCCCTTCTTGCCCTTTCCTTCGCCGCTCCTGCGGCTGCCGATACGTTGATCGACAATGTGAACGGCGTCACGCTGGACGAGGCGGGGCATGTAGTCCGGTTTTCGGGGCTGGTGATTGGCAATGACGGCAAGGTCGTGCGCCTGATGACGGCATCGTCACCACCGGCCGAGCCTGCCCGGAAAGTGAAGAAGGGCCAGGCGGCTGCTGAGCCTTATCGCCCGGACTACCGGATCGACGGCAAAGGGCGAACGATGCTGCCCGGCCTGATCGATGCGCACGGGCATGTCATGGGGCTCGGCTTCCAGGCGCTGACACTTGATCTGTCTGATACAAATTCGCTTGCCGAGGCGCAGGCGAGACTTGCCGCCTATGCGCGCGATCATGCAAATCGGCGCTGGATCATCGGTCGGGGCTGGAACCAGGAGCGGTGGGGGCTGGGGCGGTTTCCGACTGCGGCCGAACTGGATGCTGTCGTTGCAGACAAGCCGGTCTGGCTCGAACGGGTCGATGGTCATGCGGGTTGGGCAAACAGTGCGGCAATGGCCGAGGCGGGAATTACGGCAAAGTCTGTCTCGCCGTCCGGCGGACGGATCGAGTTGGCTGGCGGACAGCCGAGCGGCATTTTTGTCGACGCCGCCATGAAATTGATTGACGCGGCTGTGCCCCGGCCGCTGTCGCGTGAGCGCGACCAGGCCCTGATCAAAGCGCAGGATGCCCTGCTTGCCTTTGGCATCACCGGGATTGCCGACATGGGCACAAGCCTGGAGGACTGGTCAAGCTATCGCCGCGCCGGGGACGGTGGCTGGCTGAATATCCGGATATTTTCCTATTCCGACGGGCTCGATCCGATCCTTGTGATCGGCGGCAATACCCCCACGCCCTGGCTCTATGGAGACAAGTTGCGCATGGGCGGCGTAAAGCTCTATGCGGACGGCGCCCTGGGATCGCGCGGGGCGTGGTTGAAGGCGCCCTATGCCGATGCGCCGGGCAATCGCGGTCTCCAGTTTGTCGAGGATACGAAGCTCAGGAACATCATGAGCCGGGCGGCGCTCGATGGATACCAGATTGCAATCCATGCCATCGGCGATGCGGCCAATGCGCAATCCCTCGCGGCCTTTTCCGAACTGCAATCGACATATACCGGGGACCGGCGCTGGCGCATCGAACATGCGCAGATCCTTGATCCCGCCGATATACCCCGTTTTGCCCAATTGGGCGTGATTGCCTCGATGCAGCCGGTTCACCAGACGAGCGACCGGACCATGGCGGAAGCGCGCCTTGGCCCGACGCGGCTGAAAGGGGCCTATGCCTGGAAGAGCCTCCTGACCTCCGGCGCGCGTCTCGCCTTCGGGTCGGATACGCCGGTGGAAAGCCCGGACCCCTTCGCCGGGCTTGCTGCCGCGATCACTCGAGAGGATGAAAAGGGTGAACCCTTTGGGGGCTGGCAACCGCAGGAGCGCGTTTCGCGCGAAGAAGCCCTTGCGGGCTTTACGACCGGTGCGGCCTACGCCGCATTCGCAGAAAGCAAGGTCGGGCGGCTGGCACCCGGTCTTTGGGCCGATTTCATCCTGGTCGACCGCGATCCCATGCTGGCGACCCCTGCCGCACTCCGCGCAACAAAAGTGCTGGAAACATGGGTGGCCGGACGGAAAGTCTATTCGCGGCCTAATTGACCAACGCAGTCAGCGTCCCCGTCGTCAGCACTTGCGGCAGTTCGACCGGTTCTGCCTTGCCTTTCGCATACCAGAGGTAAAGCGGCACGCCTGATCGGCCGTGCGCTTCGAGGAAGCGCGTGATCTCCGGATCGCCATTGGTCCAGTCTCCAACCATCACGGTCACCCCTGCCTTTTCGAATGCAGCCTTGGTTTCGGCGCGATCGATCGCCGCCTTTTCATTGACCTTGCAGGTCAGGCACCAATCGGCCGTGAAATAGAGAAAGACCGGCGTGTTGGCCTTGCGCAAAGCGGTCAGCCGGCCTTCCGAAAACGGCTCTGCGCCCATGACGGCGGTGTGGGCGGGCGCCAGCGTGAACAGGAAAGGCATGGTATAGGCGGCCGCCGCCGAGGCGGCTGCAAAGCCGGCAAGTGCAACCACCCCGAGCGGCCGACGTCGTCCACCGATCCAGCCAACAAGCCCCACCAGCACCGATCCGGCGATGCCGATGTAAAGGCCTGTCGGTCCCGTCTGGCGCCAGAGCAACCAGAGCAGCGCAGCGACGGTCAGGGCCATCGGGATGGCAAGGATGCGCTGGAAGGTTGCCATCCAGGCGCCGGGCCTTGGCACCATCCGGCGAAGTGCCGGAACAAAGCCGAGCCCCAGGAACGGCAGGGCAAGGCCCAGGCCCAATCCGGCGAAGATCGCGAGCGCGGCCGGAACGGGAAGGACAAGGGCCGCGCCCAGCGCAGCGGCCATGAAGGGCCCGGTACAGGGCGTCGCGACAAACGCAGCCAGGACGCCTGTCCAGAATGCGCCCGTGCTGCCGCCCCGGGAGGCCAGCGCATCGCCGCCGCCATAACTTTGCAAATGGAACAGGCCGAGGAGATTCAGCGTGATCGCGCTGGCCAGCAACGTCAGGAAAAGGATGACGCGCGGGTCCTGCAGCTGGAACGCCCACCCCACCTGCGTGCCGCCAGCGCGCAGGGCAAGCAGCGCGCCCCCGAGCGCGAGGCACGTTGCCACGACACCTGCCGCATAGGCCAGCGCTTCTCGCTTCGCCTCGCCCTCATCAATGCTTCCGGCCCGCGCGAGGCTGATCGCCTTGAGGCTGATCACCGGAAAGACGCACGGCATGATGTTGAGGATCAGCCCGCCCAGGACGGCGCCGCCAAGGGCGAGGGCAATGGCCAGCAGCCCGACGTCGCTGCTGCCCTTTTCGACGGGGCCGGGCGCGGCGGAGACAGTCAGTCCTTCTCCCTTTCCAAGCGACACAACGCCTTCGAGCGTCTTCGGGGTGGCAAAGCCAAAGGCTGCCTTCGAGGTTTCGATCACGAGCATGTCGCCAACGCGGCTGACTTTTTGCGGCGCCGCATAATTCACGACATTCTGGCTGGTCGAGAAAAACCAGGCGTCGGTCGCCGGACGGCTGGCGGGATAGGGGATGCCGATGCGGATCGCGGACCCTTCGATTGCGAAATGCGCGACGCTCCCCAACGGGCGAGGCAGTTTCGTGCGCCACGCGTCGAACCGGGCCCGATCGGCAACTGCGATTGTGCCGTCGACGACGGTCAGGTCAAGCGCGAGATCGTCATGTTCGGGCACGCAAATCTTGTCGGTGCAGGCCAGCCGGTCGATCGCCAGGCGCAGCGGCAGCCTGCTTCCCTTGGCCAGATCTTCCGATACTGTCAGGGTCGCGAGCAGAGCGTGCTCGGTGTTGAAGACGTGGTTCATCAAATCCGCGATCACCAGGCGTTCGGGAACGGGGTATCGCGGGGCGCTGACCGTCACGCCGTTCGGCAGAGTCCAGTGCAATTGGGCAGAAAGGCCGGCGTCGCCCGGGTTCTGCCAATAGCCGTGCCAGCCCGGCTCGGGCTGCATGAGGATGGCAATCGTGACCGGCCTGCCGGGGGCGGGCTCCGCTGATTCTGCCACCAGAGATGCCCTGATGTGATTCCGGGCCGATGCCGGTGCCGTAAACGCGCAGAGCATCGCGGCCAATGTCATCAGACCGCAACGAAGCCAGTTCATTGAAAATCCTTGTTGCATAACGGGCAGCGCTATAGCCTGTTTCGGTTGAACACAAAGTGGAGTTACAGGGTGAGGATATTCCTTCTGGCCGGCGCTATGCTGGCCGTCACGACATCGGCTCTTCCGGCAAGCGCCAAAGAGGCCGCGGCGCCAACTGTTGTCGCGCCCAAGCTCATCGTTGCGATTGCGGTCGACCAATTTTCCTCCGACCTGTTCAACGAATATCGGGGACGTGTCACTGGCGGCCTGGCCCGCCTCGGCAAAGGGGCGGTTTTTGCGCGTGGTCACCAGAGCCATGCAGCAACCGAAACCTGTCCCGGGCATTCGACCATCCTGACGGGCAGCCGCCCGGCGCGGACGGGAATCATTGCCAACGACTGGCAGAACCCGCGCGCCGCGCGCGCCGACAGTGCCGGGAAGCCGAGTTACGACGTTTATTGTGCCGAGGATGAAAGCCTGCCGGGCAGCAATGCATCCAACTACACCGTGTCGCCCCATCATCTGAAAGTGCCGACCCTTGGCGACAGGATGAAGGCTGCTTTTCCGGGAACGCGTGTCGTTGCCCTTTCCGGAAAGGACCGAGCGGCCGTGATGATGGGTGGTCGTGATGCCGATTTCGAGATCTGGTGGGATGGCAAGGGTTTCACCAGCTACAAGGCCAGGCTTGCGAGCCTTCCTGCCGGGGTGGCTGCCGTCAATGCACGAGCGACGGCGGCGATTGCAAAGCCCGTTGCCATCGGGCTGCCAGCGGATTGTGCAGGCCAGGTGCGCGATGTTCCTGTTTCTGCGTCAATGACGATTGGCCGGCTTGCCCTGCGCAAGCCGGGGGATGAGCGCGGCTGGCGGGCGACCCCCGAGTTCGACGCCTTGACTCTCGATGTTGCGCTCGCGGCCTTTGATGAAATGAAACTTGGCCGGGGCAGCGGCACCGATGTGCTGGCTGTCAGTTTTTCGGCGACCGATTATGTCGGGCATGGCTTCGGCACGGAAGGTCCCGAGATGTGCGCCCAGATTCACGCGCTCGATGCGACGCTTGGGCGCTTCTTTGCCGCGCTTGACAAGGCGAAGATGCCTTATGCCGTAGTGCTGACAGCCGATCATGGCGGGCATGATGCGCCCGAGCGCAACCGCGAGGATGCGTTGCCGGCGGCCCAGCGCGTGGATGCGGCGCTATCGGCAAAGTCCGTCGGAGCAGTGCTCGCCGCACGCTTCGGCCTTGCCGATAATGCGCTCCTCGGACGGTCGGCCTTTGGCGACATGTACCTCTCCCCGGCGGTGCCTGCGGAAAAGCGCGCAGACGTGCTGCAAGCCGCAGTGGCGACCTATCGCCAGAATCCGCAGGTAGCGGCCGTCTTCACGGCGGCAGACATTGTCGCAGCCCCGGCCCCTTCTGCACCGGTTGACGAATGGTCGCTTCTGGACCGGGTCAAGGCCAGTTTCGATCCGGAACGGTCGGGCGATTTCATTGTCTTGCTCAAACCCTATGTGACACCGATCCCCGCTGGCGGCCCGGGCTTTGTCGCCACACATGGATCGCCTTGGGGATATGACCGGCGGGTGCCGATCCTGTTCTGGTGGAAGGGCATGACCGGGTTCGAACAGCCCAATGCTGTCGAGACGGTCGATATCCTGCCGACGCTGGCCAGCCTGATTGGACTGGATGTGCCAGCGGCAGACATAGACGGACGCTGCCTGGACCTGATCGCCGGGGCCGCCAGCAACTGCCGTTGACCAGCGATTTCTCCGGCTTGTCCCGTCCGTTGAAGCAGGCTAGCCTCCGCAGTCGATAGGACGAATCCCTCAAAAGTCGCAAAGGCGGGATAGAGGAGGACGGGATGCGGAAGTTCGTGATTACATCCGCAGCAATTGCTGCGTTTGCCGTGGCCACTCCGGTGTCGGCATCTGGCGGCGGTGGCGGAGGCGGTGGTGGGGGCTTCCCGAGCGACAGCGCGCCGCAATATGATCCGGTCGCCGAATATACCAAAGGAATAGCAGCGCTTCAGGCCCAGGATTTCAAGGCGGCCAAGATTGCGTTCGACCATGTTCTGGCCAGTGCTCCGCGCGATGCGAATACGAATTTTCTTGCCGGCATGGCCCGCGAAGGCTTGAACGACTGGAAAGGCGCGCGGAAATTCTTCGAAAAGGCGACCAAGATCGATCCCAACATGACCAACGCCTGGCGGGAACTGGGTGTGAGTTATGCCAAGACCGGTGACAGGCCCAATGCCGAAGCGACGCTCGCTGCACTTCAGGCCAAGGCCACGGCCTGTGCCGCGACATGCCCCACTGCGGGCGAGATCAAGGGCGCGATCGATGCGATTACGGCGGCACTGGCAGCGATCCCCACAGCCTCCCTCATGCCGGGCCAGAGCCTCCTGTTTGCGAGCGCAGCCAAGGGCGATGCGCTTTACCTTGATGCCGTCGGGCTGATCAACGAGCATCGCTATGAGGATGCGATTGCTGCGCTCACATCGGCTCAGGCCAGTTTCGGCCCCCATCCCGATATCCTGACCTATCTCGGCTTTGCCAATCGCAAGCTCAAACGGTTCGACGTCGCAGAGAGCTATTATCTTGCGGCACTGGCCGTTGCCCCGAACCATCGCGGTGCAACCGAATATTATGGCGAGCTGATGGTCGAACGCGGCGATCTGGCAGGGGCAAGGATCAAGCTGGCTCGGCTTGACGCACAGTGCGAGTTCGGTTGTGCCGAAGCGGAGGAATTGCGGCGTTGGATCGCGGCAGGTCACTCGCCGCACTCCTGAGGCTCCTTGCTCTCACATTCATGGCATGCGCCGGCGCGCGTGCGAGCGCCCCGCTGCCGATCCGAGAAGCGAACTGGCTCGCTGCTTCGCAGCGGCTCCATCTGCTGACGACCCGGCCGGAGGAATGTCTGCCGGAGGATCCGCCGGACATCGTCTCGCTTGTTTACGGCACTGTCGCGTTCCGGGATCCGATGCTGCTCGGCGGGCAGGCAGCACGGGCCGGACTCAGCTGCATGAGCTGCCATCGGGGCGGACGCGGCAATCCCGGTTTCCACTTTCCGCGCCTGTCGGGTGCGCCGGGCACAGCCGATGTCACCTCCTCGCTGATGAGTTCCCATCGCGGAGACGGGATCGCCAATCCCAAGCGCATTCCCGACCTGACCTTTGACGTGCCGAAAATCTCGCGCGTGGACGAACGCGGCCTCGAAGCCTTCATTCGCGGACTCATTGTCGAAGAATTTGATGGCGAGCCGCCCTCGCCTGTCATCCTGAAAGGACTGGCGAGCTATGTCCGGGCGCTTGATCCGGCGCACTGTCCCTCACGGCAGGACCAGCCCTATGGATTGGCCAACGCACTGGCCGACTATTTCCTTGCGCTGGGCGCTGCGGAAACGGCTTTGGTCGATCACGATCCCGACACGGCAATCGCAATGTTGCGGGGCGCGCGCTCGATTCTTGGCGGGATCGATGCGCGCTTCCAGGGTCGGAGGCTGCAAGAGCAGCGTGCAACACTGAAGGAGGCCGGGATTGCGCTGGCGCAAATTCAGCAGCAGCTTCGTGAGGGCGGGGACCTGACCGGGCCAATGGATGCGGTCCATCGACGCTGGACCGCAACCCGTCGTTGGGCAGATCCGCTCATCCGCAGCGAACGCCAATCGCTGTACAATCCCGAAAAGTTGAGAGCGGCGCTGGCTGGCTGAGCCCGCTAAAAAGCTTGCGCAGCGCCCAAAAACCAAGCAGCATGTCGGCTCCGGAGAGGGAAAATACAAATAATGTTGAATAATCAGACAGATAGGGTTGCGCCTCCATCATTGTTCCTGGCGCTGACAGAACCGGTGCGGGCCTTGATGGAGCTTGGCTCGATCCCGATGGCGGCGCCGTTACTCGCTTCTGCGCCGCGCGGAGACGGGCATCCCGTGCTCGTTTTGCCCGGGTTTATCACCACTGACCGGTCGACATCGCTGCTTCGCCGCTTCCTGACGCGCATGGGCTATGATGCGCACAGCTGGAACCTTGGCCGCAATCTCGGCCCCAAGGCGATCGGGCTGGAAGGCGAGCACCTGATTGCGCGCCTTGACGAGATTCATGCGCAAACCGGCCAGAGGACAAGCCTTGTCGGCTGGAGCCTTGGCGGAATGATGGCACGCCAGCTCTCCCGCCGTCGGCCGGATCTTGTCCGGCAGGTCATTACGCTGGGATCGCCCATTGTCGGTGATCCGCGCGCGACCAACGCCTGGCGCGCCTATCAGCGCTTTACCGGACACCGGCTCGACGATCCGGGTGTGGACGAACAGCTGCGCGAGAGCGAATTGCCGCCCCCTGTTCCGTCGACCGCCATTTTCAGCAAGGAAGACGGCGTCGTTGCCTGGCAGAATTGCATCGAGCCCGAAGATGCCTTCACGGACAATATCCGCGTCTATGGCAGCCACTGCGGTCTTGGCGTCAATCCGGTCGTGCTCTACGCCGTGGCGGACCGGCTGGCGCAGGAAGATGGAAGCTGGAAGCCGTTCGACCGCACCGGGCTGATGCGGCAGTGCGTCTATCCGTCATCCGGGCATAGCCACTAGGGGCTCACGCCCGCGGATGGGCGTTCCGGTAAACGTCGAGCAGATAGGCAGCATCGACTGACGTGTAGATCTGCGTCGAGCTGAGGCTGGCATGGCCCAGCAGTTCCTGCAGGCTGCGCAGGTCGGCCCCTCCGGCAAGCAAATGCGTGGCGAAGCTGTGCCGCAGGGCGTGCGGGGTCGTCCGTTCGCCAAGGCCAAGCCGGGTGCGGGCTGCCCGGACCGAGCGGCGGATGATGGCAGGATTGAGAGGCCCGCCGCGGCTGCCGCGAAAGAGCGGCTGGTCGTTGGTCGCCGGATAGGGGCAGAGCGCCACATAGGCATTGATCGCGTCGGCGACAGGAGCGAGCAAGGGCACGATCCGGGTCTTGTTCCGCTTGCCGGTCACGCGCAGCACTCGTTCAAGCGGCAGCACGGCACCTGTCAGGCCCAAGGCCTCGCTGATCCGCAGCCCCGCGCCATAAAGAAGAAGGAGAATCGCCCAGTCGCGCGCACCGATCCAGCTATCCGAAGCCTGGTCCGCGACATCTTCGGCGAGCGACACGGCTTCGGCTGGCGAAATGGCCCGTGGCAGGCCTTTCTTGACTCTTGGCCCCTTGAGGCGCGGGACGCCCTCTGCGCCGCCAGCAAAGGCCAGGAAACCCCGGATCGCCGAGAGTTCCCGCGCGGCGCTGGCGTTGCCCAGTCCCTCCATCCGGCGCCGCGCCAGAAAAGCGCGAAGATCAGCCGCTTCAACCGCTTCGAGCTGCGGTGGCCCGCCCTGGTGAACGCTGAGGAACGCCAGCAGCCGTTCCGCCGTTGCGACATAGGCGCGGACAGTATGGAGCGAGCGCCGCCGGTCCTGGCGAAGGTGATCGCCCCAGGCGCTGATCAGCGCCTCGCCACTCACCCGATCTTCTGCCCCGTCTTTTCCCAATCGGCGAGGAAGCCGGCAATGCCCTTGTCGGTCAGGACATGGTTGAAGAGCGAACGGATAACTGCCGGCGGCGCCGTCATGACATCGGCGCCGATCTTGGCCGACTGGAGGACGTGGATCGGATGGCGGACCGAGGCGACAAGGATTTCCGTGCCGAAATCATAATTGTCATAGATCAGGCGAATATCCTCGATCAGTGCCATTCCGTCAAAGCCATTGTCATCATGCCGACCGACGAAGGGCGACACGAATGTCGCACCGGCCTTTGCGGCGAGGAGTGCCTGGTTGGCCGAAAAGCAGAGTGTGACATTGACCATCGTGCCCTCGCTGGTCAGGGCCTTGCAGGTCTTCAGGCCATCGATTGTCAGCGGCACCTTGATGCAGACGTTCTTCGCAATCTTCCGCAGTATATCCGCTTCCTTCATCATCGTCGGGTGATCGAGCGCCACGACCTCGGCTGAAACCGGGCCGTCGACCAAACCGCAGATCTCCCTGGTCACGTCCATGAAATCGCGGCCCGATTTGTGGATGAGCGACGGGTTGGTCGTGACACCGTCGAGCAGGCCGGTGGCGGCGAGTTCTGCAATGTCCTTGGTATCGGCAGTATCGACGAAGAATTTCATGAATCGGGCTTTCGGGATTGGGTCAATGGTCGCAGGTTCGATAACAGGGTTGTCAGCCATATTCCAATGTTGATCGCCGGTATCCTCGTGCTTTTGTGTCTTCGTGTGAGCCCACCGTCTTTTGACTCACACGAAGACACCAAGGCACGAAGGCTCTAAGGATTTTGCTTTTAAAAATCCTATTTGTTCTTATATAATCTCCTATTTGGTAATTAATACTTGACAGCGTCACGCTGTTTTGTCTAAAAGGCGTTCAATGGAAAAATGCGAATCGCGGCGAAGGCGCTGCGACGGGCTGCGGGCGGAGACGCCTTTGCAGCCCTTTTTTGTGTCGAAAGGATGTGAGGATGGCAGCAAGAAAGTCGCCAGCGAAGCGACCGGGATGGACAAAGGCCGCGCGCAGCGTGTTCCTTGCCGAGCTGGCCGAGACAGCCAATGTGGCGGCATCGGCGCGCAAGGCCGGGATGCCGGTGTCCAGCGTCTATGCGCTGCGGATCAAATCACCGGAGTTTCGCCTGGACTGGAGCGAAGCGCTGGCCGAAGGCTATGCGCGGCTTGAGGCCTCGCTGCTCGAGGCCGCGCTTGGCAAGGGGCCCAGCACTGCCGATCCGGATGCGATGAAGCGGGAGGCTGCCCGTCACCGCCTCGGCCTCAGCCTGCTCGCGCAGCATCGACCCGCGGTCAAGGGCATGGCGCCCGCAGCGCGCAAGGTCGATCCGGCCCAGCTCAAGGCGCGCATCCTCGATCGCATCGCACTGATGCATCAGCGGGCCGAAGCGGCGAAATCCGATGTTGCGCCACACGGCTGAAGAGCTTTCACTCATGCCGCCAGACCGTGCGGCGGCCATCATCCGGCGCGCGAAAACATCCGACCTGCAGGCCTCGTCGCAGTCCTGGCGCTTCTGGAGGCTGGCGGCGCAGGCCGAGCCCGAGGGAGACTGGCGGATCTGGCTGGTGATGGCAGGGCGCGGCTTTGGCAAGACACGGATGGGGGCCGAATGGGTCCGCGAGCGCGCGGAGAGCGACGGAGACCTGAGGATTGCGCTGGTCGCGGCGACAATTGTCGAGGCACGCGCGGTCATGATCGAAGGCGAAAGCGGTTTGCTGGCCAGTGCGGCGGGCGGCATGCCGGTCCGGTGGGAGCCTTCGCTGCGCAAACTGAGCTGGGACAATGGCGCGGAAGCCCGCATCTACTCGGCCGCCGAGCCCGAGGCCCTGAGGGGTCCGCAGCATCACATCGCCTGGGCCGACGAGATTGCAAAATGGCCCTATGCGCTTGCGGCATGGGACAATCTGATGATGGGCCTGCGGCTCGGTACGCAGCCGCAGGCCATGGCCACCACGACGCCGCGTCCGGTGCCGCTTCTCAAGCAGCTCCACGGGGCGGCGGATGTGCGCCTGACACAGGGTCGGACAGCGGACAATGCCGCGAACCTGCCGCTGGCTTATCTGCGGGCCATGAAGGCTGAATATGGCAATCGGCGGATCGGTCGTCAGGAACTGGACGGCGAACTGATCGAGGATGCCGAAGGCGCACTCTGGACCCGGGCGCGCCTTGAGGATTGCCGGATGCGGACTGTGCCGCACCTTGTGCGGGTTGTGATCGGAGTCGATCCACCGGCAGGCCGTGACGGCGATGCGTGCGGCATTGTCGTTGCAGGACTGTGCGCCAGCGGCAAGGCCTGGGTCCTGGCCGATGCGAGCGTTTCGGGCCGGTCGCCCGATGGCTGGGCGCGCGCTGTCGCAGAGGCGGCCGCGCAGTGGCAGGCTGATCGTGTGATTGCCGAAAAGAACAATGGCGGGGACATGGTCGAGAGCGTGCTGCGGGCGGCCGACGTCTCGTTGCCGATCCGTCTCGTCCACGCCAGCCGCGGCAAGGTGGCGCGGGCAGAGCCGGTGGCGGCCCTCTATGAAAAGGGGGGCGTCCATCACGCCGGGGCGTTCCCCGCGCTTGAAGACGAAATGTGCGGGCTGATCGCAGGCGGTGCCTATGAAGGGCCGGGCAAATCCCCGGACCGGGCCGATGCCCTCGTCTGGGCCCTGACAGAATTGATGCTGGGCAAGCGATTGACCGGCCCGCGTGTGCGGACGGTCTGACGCTCCCGCGCCCATATCCAGAAAGGAAAGAGAGAGATGTTGCTCAAGAAGATTGCCCGCTGGGCAGGCCGGCGCTTGTCCGAAAAATCCACGTACATCGGGTTGGCGACGGTCGCCATTGCGGTGGGTGCGCCCCCCGAAATCGTTGAAACAATCGGCAAGGCCGGGCAGGTTGCGGCGCTGATCTTCGGCACCGGGCTGGTGGCTGCGACCACTGCGTCGGTTCCGCCTTCTGCAGACGCGGCAGAATAGGCCATGAAATTGTTCGGCTGGAAATCGGCCGGGCGCGCGGTGGCGCGTCCGTTGCTTGCGCACGGCTTTTCGACCTGGGGTTCGGCTGACTGGCCGCGCTCCTACGAAGCGCAGTTGCGGGAGCTTTATCTGGGCAATGCCGTCGCCCAGCGGGCAGTGCGGCTGGTGGCGGAAGGGGTAGCGTCCGCGCCGCTCGGCACGTCCGACCCCAAGGCACTGGCGCTTGTCTCGGCAACGAGTGGCGGCCAATCCCTCCTCGAAACCGTGGCGATGCAGCTGCTGCTGCACGGCAATGCCTATGTCGAACTGCTCGCCGGGCCCGATGGTGCGCCGGCCGAACTGTTCGCGCTCCGGCCCGAGCGGGTGAGCGTCGAGCCAGACCCGCGCGGATGGCCGATGGCCTTTGTCTATCGCGCCGGGGCCGCAACGACGCGGCTTGCGAGCGACCGGGTGATCCACATCCGGACGCATCATCCGCTTGACGATCATTACGGGCTTGGCTGCCTCGACGCGGCGGCCGGGGCCATGGCCGCGCACAATGCTGCAACGCGCTGGAACAAGGCGCTGCTCGACAATGCCGCGCGGCCATCGGGCGCGCTCGTTGCCGAGGGCAGCGAGACGCTGACCACGGACCAGTTTACCCGGTTGCGGCAGGAAATGGAGGAGAGCTTTTCGGGCTCCGGCAATGCCGGGCGACCGATGCTGCTTGAGGGCGGGCTGCGCTGGCAGGCGATGTCGCTTTCGCCCACCGACATGGATTTTGCCGGACTGAAGGCGGCCGCCGCGCGTGAGATTGCGCTGGCGTTCGGCGTGCCCTCGGTGCTGCTCGGCCTGCCGGGCGACGCGACCTATGCGAATTACCGCGAGGCCAACAAGGCCCTGTGGCGGCAGGCGATCCTGCCGCTGGCGGGCAAGATCCTCGATGCGCTGGCGGAAGGGCTTTCGCCCTGGTTTGCCGGGCTGAAACTGTCCGTCGATCTCGACCAGGTGCCTGCGCTTTCGGAAGACCGGGAGCGGTTGTGGGCGCAGGTGAACGGGGCGGATTTTCTCAGCCCCAACGAAAAGCGCGCCATGCTTGGACTTGCGGCACAGCCCTTGCCGCGCGGGCCTGAACGGGTCGAAGTCAAGTTCAACCCCTGGCACGATCCTACAGACGGCCGCTTCACGTTCAGGCAAGGTGGATCCTTGTCCTCTGGGGGCGGCAGCTTTGGGGGCGGTGGCGCGACCGCCCGATTTACGGTGCCTCCGCGGCCACGGCCGAAAATCCTTCGAAACAGGACGCCAAAGCCGGTCGTCTCCGTGCCGCAACCGAGCCCAAACACGGCTCACAAGACGCCCACCGCGGGCCAAACCGTCACGCGCTCGCGAAGTGCGCCAGACGGCATGCACCGGATCACCGAAAATGGCTGTGATTTCGATCTGGACAGCGAAAGCCGAACGCGCCGGGCTGGCGGCACCGTGAGACTGGATCCGGGGCAACGGCGCTCACGGTCTGTGCAACGGCGGGCCGGCGTGCCGGACCGACTGCCGTCGGATGAGGGCGGACATTATGTTGCCCGTGAATTTGGCGGCCCCGACAAGGACTTCAACCATTTCGCCCAGGACGGCGATTTCAATAGGCGCGGCTATCGCAAACTGGAAAGGGATTGGGGTAAGATGACCCGGGCCGGCAAGAAAGTCACATTTGCCATTATTCCGCAATATCCGCGCGGTTCTCGGCGTCCATCGGCGATCAATGTCACGTATTTCGACGGCAAGGACATTCATGTCGAAAATTTTCTGAGTGGCCGAGGGAGGTAGCGCAATGACGATGACGGACAAGGGCGAAATTCTGGAGGAAATCGGGAGGCTCGTTGACGATCAGCTGGGCGGGAATAGTGAGAATTGTTTTCTCTATGCCGAAATCGCGATGAATTCGGGCTCAGCCTATATATTGGAGGAAGACGAAGGCCGGATGATCTTTCATGTTGCGGACATGGAGATTTTTTGGGCCGCAATGGCGTTGTGGGAGCTGGAACCGAAACGGCGTCGCTGGCAAGTGATGCGCTATTCGATGGCAGACGGGAAGTTCATGGCGGAATTTGATTACCCCAAGGACCTCGATCAGGAAGAGTCTGCTGGTGATCGGGCCATGCGTGTGCTGAGGGAATACGCTGGCAACAGGGCAATGGACAATACGCTCGAGATCGAGAAATTCAGGCGCCTTTACGGATATGATATCTGATGGCCCTTTTCTGATCGAGCATGCCCAACTGGGCCCAAACCGAGATAGCAGCCATTTCCACGCATCATCTGGCATCGATCGCGCTCATCGCGAGTACCGCAGCCGCTTCATCGACGCTTGCCACAGCATCATCAACACAAGATGTTTCGGATGTGACGGCAAGCCTTTATTGTCTTTCACACAGCCGGTTCCGGTTCCAAGACCCCAAGGCTCGTCAATACCGTGTCCGATATATCGTTGATACACGGAGTTTCGCGGGGGAGCGCCATATCCTGTTGCTTGTCGAGGCGGCGCGCGGATTGACCCGGTGGTATGATGTTGAAGTTTTCCGGATGCGCCCTGCGCGCGGCTACCGGCTCACAAACAATGCCGAGTTAGTTGGAGGCCGCAGGGCGCTGAGGATTGTCAGCCCGCCTTTGGGAGGAATATGGGCGCAGGACCGCTTCGAACGGGTATTGGCCGCACTCCGGCTGCAGGCGGCGATCATGGTCAAACCCTCCAAGAAGCAGGCCTATCGGGAACAGTGTCGGTCGTTTGACGAGCTTTTCGGGGGGTGATTGAAAGCCCCGCAATCAAAGGCGGCCATCCCGGCTGAACCGACCAACCAAACTGAACCACAGAGCCGCCTTCGGGCGGCTTTTTCTTTGTCCGGAGCGCACATGATGAGCGATTCAACCATGCTGATACAATTGACTGCGCAGGCAGAGGCGCATGGCGCCGACCTGCTGACGCTGCGCGCGCTGATCGAAGAGGCCTGCGAACTGGGGGCCGCGCGGGCGCTCCGTTCGCTTGGCCTTGAGGATGATCGCGCGCGCAAGGATCTGGACGAGATGCGCGAACTGCTGTCGGCCTGGCGCGAGGCGAAAGGAGCGGCGGGCCGCGCGCTGATCGGCTGGCTGGTGCGCTGCGCCCTTGTCCTGCTGGTCGTGGGCATGGCCGTGAAGTTCGGCCTCGGCGGGACCAAGTGCGCGTCATTGCTGCCGGCATTGCCGATCCAGAGCCGTCCGAGCAACGCCAGCAGCACCCCGGGCGAGGAATATTGCCGATTGCGCCGGTCCATTTACGGGCCAACGTGCTGGCAAATGGCGATACTGAAATAGGCTGGGTGCGCAGAAGCCGTGCGGGTTGGCGCTGGCTCGACGGCGTCGATGCGCCTCTCGCGGAGGAGGTGGAGCGCTACCGGGTGGCATTGACGCCAGGGGGCGGGCCAGAGCGGGTCTTTGAGCAATCGGACGCGCGCTACACCTATTCCGCAGCTGATCATGCAGCCGATCGCGCAAGGGGCGCTCAGACCCTGCGCGTCGAGATCTGTCAGGTGGGCAACTTCGGCCTGTCACGCCCTGCAGCGATCACGCTATCTTTGACATGAGGTACCCGAACCATGACTGACGTGACCCCGAGACTCGGCTTTCCACTGCTTGCGAGCGGCCAGGCCCAAAAGGAAATCACACATAACGAAGCCCTCACCCAGGCCGATATGCTGGTTCAGGCTGTTGTGCAGGCCGTCGCTCCGCCTGCGATTCCAGTCGCTCCCCAGCCGGGCCAATGCTGGATCGTTGGCGCAGGCGCAACGGGCGCCTGGTCCGGGCATGACCTGGCAATTGCCTGCTGGACGGAAGGCGGTTGGCGCTTCTTGCCGTCACAGGCGGGCATGCGGGTCTGGAGCCTTGCTGATGGCCAGGAAGCCCGGCGGACCGAAAGCCAATGGGTTGTAGGACGGCTCGACGCGGCCGTGTTGCGGATCGGCGGTGTCCAGGTTGTGGGTGCGCGACAGCCCGGTATTGCCAATGTCACCGGCGGGGGATCGCCCGATGCAGAAGTTCGCACTGCCGTCAGTGCAATATTGCGGGTGCTGAGAGCACATGGCCTGATTGAGGTCTGAATTGATTGTTCGGTGTCATCTTTCCTGCAACTCGCTGCACAACTGAGACATTTCGGCAACAGTTTCGGCATAACAATGCTTGCGCCAGTCTTTCCCATTAGCTAGTGAACGAAGGCTGTCCCGAGTGACATTTGAGAAAGGGGATTACTATGCGGAAGCTGGCCATTGCTATGGCGCTCACCTCAACCGCCATTGCCTCACCCGCGCTAGCGCGAAATGATGCGTGGTATATCGGCATCGAGGGCGGGCCCTCGATTGTAGAGGATATTTCGTTCGATGTTGGCGCAACGTCCAATGCGATTCTTGTCGACAGCGACACAGGATATGACGTCGATGGCATCATCGGCTATGACTTCGGTGGGTTCCGGCTGGAGTCGGAAGTTGGCTACAAGAAGGCAAATGCGAATTCGCTTTCGTCTGCGCTCACCTTCCCCATCCCGGGTAGTTCTGGCGTAACCAACGCGCCTTCCGGCACATTCAGCAACATCAACGGCGACACGTCGGTCCTGAGCTTCATGATCAACGGCATGCTCGATTTTGGTGATGATGATGGCCTCAATGGCTATGTTGGCGTGGGCGGCGGTATCGCGCGCGTCAAGGGTAGCTATGCGGTTGGTGCTGCAGCAAACTCCATCGACGATTCCGATACCGGTTTTGCGTGGCAGGCGATTGCTGGCGTTCGTGTTCCCTTGTCTGACCATTGGGACATCGGCCTGAAGTATCGCTTCTTCAACGCAGACAGCTACAGCATTGTCGATCTGGCAGGGCGTTCGCTGGACGGCCGTTACCGGTCGCACAGCCTTTTGGGCAGCCTGGTGTACAATTTTGGCGAAAAGGCTCCTCCGCCACCGCCACCACCGCCACCACCGCCTCCTCCGCCACCGCCGCCGCCACCGCCGCCGCCACCGCCGGCAGTCTGCTCGCCTGGACCGTACATCGTGTTCTTCGAGTGGGATAAGTCGGACATCACGGCTGAAGCTGCGGGTATCCTCGACAGCGCGGTCGGTGCCTATGCCGATTGCGGTCAGGCGCAGGTCATGCTTGCAGGCCATGCCGACAAGTCGGGCACACCGAAGTACAACGTCGGCCTGTCCGAACGTCGTAACGCTTCGGTTCGCGCCTATCTTGAGGGCAAGGGCATCCCGACAGGTGTCATCAGCACTCAGGCCTTCGGTGAAAGCGCTCCGCGCGTTGAAACCGCCGATGGCGTGCGCGAACTCCAGAACCGTCGCGTGGAAATCACCTACGGTCCGGGTTCGGGCATGTAAGCCATTCGATCCTTTCAGGATTGAAACGAGGGGGCCGGTCGAAAGATCGGCCCTTTTCGTTGGTATTGGCGCGTTAATGATTGGCCGTTATTGGGCTGAACGCGAATTTGGATAAGGGTTCCCGATGAACATCACGATGATTGGCGCGGGCTATGTTGGGCTCGTTTCCGGTGCCTGCTTTGCGGACTTTGGCCACACTGTCATTTGCGTGGATCTGGATGCGCGCAAGGTCGACGCGCTGCGCAATGGCATTATGCCGATCTATGAACCCGGTCTCGAAGCGTTGGTGCGCACCAACGCGGCGGCCAATCGACTGTCCTTTTCCACTGATCTTGCGGCCTCGGTTGCCGACGCGGACGCCGTGTTCATTGCCGTTGGAACACCGTCGCGCCGTGGCGACGGCCATGCCGATCTTTCCTATGTCTACCAGGCCACGCGCGACATTGCTGCAGCCGTCACCAAACCCACAGTGGTCGTCACCAAATCCACTGTCCCGGTGGGCACGGGAGACGAAGTCGAGCGCATCCTGAACGACGTCGCTCCCACTGTTGAATGGGCTGTTGTCTCAAATCCGGAATTCCTGCGCGAGGGTGCGGCCATCAGCGACTTCAAGCGACCCGACCGGATCGTCATCGGCACGGAAAATGAACGCGCGCGCGATGTCATGCGTGAAATCTACCGACCCCTCTTCCTGAACGAGGCGCCGATCCTGTTCACGGGGCGCCGGACGGCTGAACTGACGAAATACGCGGCCAATGCATTCCTCGCGACCAAGATCACCTTCATCAACGAAATTGCGGATCTTTGCGAAGCCGTGGGCGCCGATGTGCAGGACGTCTCGCGGGGGATCGGGCTCGACAATCGTATCGGCTCCAAATTCCTGCATGCCGGTCCCGGCTATGGCGGGTCCTGCTTCCCGAAGGATACGCTGGCACTGCTCAAGACAGCAGAGGATTTTGATGCGCCGGTCCGCATTGTTGAAGCGGTTGTGTCGGTCAATGACAGTCGCAAGCGGGCGATGGGTCGCAAGGTGATTGCGGCCGCGGGTGGCGACGTGCGAGGCCGGAAGGTCGGCATTCTTGGCCTGACCTTCAAGCCCAACACCGACGACATGCGCGATGCTCCCTCCCTTGCCATTGTGCAGGCGCTACTCGACGGCGGCGCCATTGTGACAGCCTTCGATCCGGAAGGGATGGAAATCGCGCGCTCCATGATGCCCGAAATCGCCTATGCGACTGATCCTTACGAAGCGGCTGCCGGCGCTGATGTCGTTGTCATCGTGACGGAATGGGATGCGTTCCGCGCGCTCGACCTCCGCCGTCTGGGAGACATCATGCAGACGCGGTGCATCGTGGACCTTCGCAATATCTACAAGCCCGAGGTCGCACGGCAGGCCGGGTTTGCCTATCACTCGATCGGCCGCCCGAACAGCTGAGCACAGACCCGCTCAGATCGGCTCACCCGCGTCGCGCGCTCGCGTGACCAGGCTGGCCTCGGCCGCCGGTAGCGAGCGATAGGCCAGCACGAGCAGGACAGCCGAAATCGGCGCGGCGACGATGACCGAGAGGATGCCCGTTGCAAGGTCTCCCGTCACTGCAGACACTTGCCCCGCCATATAGGGGCCAAGCGAAAGTCCCACGAGCGTTGTTGCCAGGAAAAATGTGGCCGTTGCCACCCCGCGCATTCGTGGAAGAACAAGGTCCTGCGTCGTGGCTGCCGTTCCGCCCAGCGCGGCGCTGGTAAAGATCGCCGCACAGAAATTCCCCGCATAAAAAATGGTCGTGCTGTCGGTGGTGAAGGCAACCACGAAAGGCACCAGCGACAGGAGCGGTGCCAGCAGCACAACAAGGATCCGGCCCGAAGGATTTGTCTTGCGCAGATGATCGGCGAGCCTGCCGCCAACAATCACGCCCAGAAAACCAGCCAATGCCCCGGGGCCGCCGACCCAGAAGCCGGCTTCACTCTTCGAGGCGCCGAGCACACGCTCCACATAGGGGGCAGCCCAGAAGCTGACCGCATAGCTCTGGAAGGCAATCAGGCCGTAGCCGAGGGTCGTGTACAGGAACGCGGGTGTTCCCCAGATCAGCCGGAAGGCGGGGGGATCGCGTTCCTTCAGCGCGCGGGCCCATGAGAAAACGGCATAGGCACCAATTCCGACCGCAACCCATTGGGCCACCGACCCGGTTAGCCAGACGAGACAGGCTGCGGCTCCGGCGATCAGGATGGCCGCAGCGAGGTTCACGGCCAGCTTGGCCGGGCCTTGTCGGGCGGCGCTGAGAAGCGTCAGAGGCGGGATCACTGTCAAGAGTTCATCAAAGAAGTCCCGGAAGGGATGGTCTCCCGGTGGCGTCGCAATGCCATCGGCCTGGCCGCGCATTGGCTCCCGCAACGTTGACACCCAGAGCGCAAGCAGCAGGCCGGGAATACCGACTGCCATGAACGCGGCCTGCCATCCTGCAAGGCCAAGAGGCCCGGAATGCGCGGGGAATGCCGCATCCCAGCGCTCGACAACCTGGCCCCCGATGAGCAGTGACAGGCCGCCGCCAAGATAGAGGCCAGAGGAATAGATGGCGAGCGCCGTCGCGCGCTTCTCCTTTGGAAACCAGTCGGATAGCAATGAATAGGCCGATGGACTCGCCGTCGCTTCCCCAATGCCGACTCCGATACGCGCCCCTGCGAGCATCGCGCCGTTTTTGGCAAAGCCGGACGCTGCGGTCATGACAGACCAGAGGCTCAGCCCCAGGGTCAGGAGCCGGGTTCGTGTCCAGCCATCGGCGAGCTTGCCAAGGGGAATGCCGAACAGTGAATAGAAGACGCCAAAGGCCGTGCCATAGAGAAAGCCGAGATCGCCATCGGTCAGGCCAAGGTCGCGCTTGATGTCATTGGCCAGGATCGAGATGATCTGCCGGTCAATGAAATTCAGGACATAGACAATGACGAGGATGGTCAGCACATACCAGGCGTATCGGGGATTGGGCTGCGGTGTCGCTGTGTCGTTCAATGCTATCCTCCCCGAAGGTTTTTCCTTCGTCTGCGCCATGGCTAGCAGAGCATTGCGACTTGGCAAGGAGATTAGGGCGCGAGTGTATCAAGGCGTCTCACCGCCACAGGAATGCCCATGACTCTCGGGTATAGCGGGCCAAAGTCCCAAGCGTGATCGGGTTGCGCGGTGTGGCTGGGAAGCCCTGCTCGATCAGACGCGCATCGGCATCAGGACATACAGCGCGCTGGCCTTGTCGTTTTCGCGGATCAGCGTGGGCGCTGCGGCGTCTGCCAGATGCACTTCCACGGTATCGCCTTCAACCTGCGCCAGAATGTCCATCAGATAGCGCGCGTTGAAGCCGATTTCAAAGCCGTCCGACTTGTAGTCGCCCGAGACTTCTTCGGCAGCCGTGCCATTTTCCGGCGATGTGACCGACAGCGTGATCTTGTCATTTTCCAGGGCCATCTTGACGGCGCGGGTCTTTTCCGACGCGATCGTCGAAACACGGTCAACGCCTTCCATGAAGCTTTTCGGATCGATCTTCAGAATCTTGTCATTGCCTGTCGGGATCACGCGGCTGTAATCCGGGAACGTCCCGTCGATGAGTTTCGATGTGAGAACGGCTGTGCCCAGTCCGAAGCGGATCTTGCTCGCTGACAGTGACACTTCGACCGAGCCATCGATTTCATCGAGCAGCTTCCGCAGTTCTCCAATGCATTTGCGGGGAATGATGATGTCAGGCATGCCCGCTGCACCGTCGGGGCGAGCAACCGTGACGCGGGCGAGTCGATGGCCATCCGTCGCTGCGGCCTTGAGCACAGGCTGCGCGTCGTCCGTCACATGCCAGAAAATCCCGTTCAGATAATAGCGGGTTTCTTCCGTCGAGATCGCAAAGCGGGTCTTGTCGATGATGTCCTTCAGCGTTGCCGCAGGCAGCTCGAACCGGGTCGGAAGATCGCCCTCCGCAATGATCGGGAAATCGTCCCGCGGGAGGGTCTGCAGATTGAACCGCGCCCGGCCTGCATTCACGGCCATCTTGCCATCAGCGGCGGCAAGGCTGACCTGGCTGCCTTCCGGCAGCTTGCGCGCAATATCAAACAAGGTGTGCGCAGACACTGTCGTTGCACCGGGGGTTTCGACCTGGGCTTCGACACTCTCATTGATCTGGAGATCAAGGTCCGTCGCCATCAGTCGAATGGTGCCATCGCTATTGGCTTCAATCAGGACATTCGACAGGATCGGGATCGTGTTCCGGCGTTCAACCACCGACTGCACATGGCCAAGGCTCTTCAGAAGCGTAGCCCGTTCGATGGTAGCCTTCATTGATCAGTTCCCCGGTCGACATTGGTTATGGCGCGAAGCGCTTATAGCGGCTCAAACTGCGCTCGCCAGTGCCTTTCATGGACAAGATTGCGAGCGGCTGCAAGGCCTTCACCCGCTTGCATTGGGGATAATTTGCGGGGAAGAGGGCGCATGACATTACCCGGCCGCACTTATATCGCTCGCCACGGCGAAACCGTCTTCAATGCTGCCCGGCGCATGCAGGGCGATCAGCTTGATACACCCCTGACCCGCACCGGCTTTGCCCAGGCGGATGCCATGGGGGCAAGCCTTGCTCGCCGCCTTGGGCTTCAGCCCGCGCTCGAGCTCTGGTCGTCGCCGTCGGGGCGTGCCTTGCAGACGCTGGCGATTATCGCCGAGCATCTTGGCGCGGACTGGCATGGTGCATCACACGACCGGCGTCTGCAGGAAATCGACGTCGGGGAATGGGCCGGGCGCAGTTACGCGGACATCATGGCCGACCAGGGCGATATTCTGGACCCGCATGAGGCTCTTTTCAGCGTCCGACCGCCAGGTGGCGAGTGGTATGATGATATTGCTGTAAGGCTCCGGAAATGGATTGACGACACGGCCCACCTTGCCGGAGACCGTTTGGTGATCATGCACGGCATGTCGTCGCGCGTCCTGCGAGGCATCCTTCTCGGGCTGCCGATCGATCCGCTTTGGCGGGCTCCGATTGCGCCGAGCCTGCCGCAGGGCACAATGGTGATGATCGACAAGGGGGTCGAAGAGATCGTGCACCTTGGCGGGAGTGCAAAACCGGCATGAAGCGGCTGGCTTTGGCGCTGGCATTGCTGGCAGGGCCAGCGACGGCGCGCGATGCGCTGGGTGTCTACCAGGGCTGGGGTGCCTTTCGGGACACGACACCGCGTCGTTGCTTCGCCATTGCCGAGCCGATTCGCAAGGGTAGCGAGAGTTGGCGCCCGTTCGCGTCTGTTGCCCACTGGCCATTGAAGCGGGTTCGTGGCCAGATCCATGTCCGCTTGAGCCGGGCGGTGCAGGCGGGCGCAGCGGTGTCGCTGAGCATCGACGGGCGGAGCTTTCCGATGGTTGCTGGCGGCGCCGATGCGTGGGCGCCCGATCCGCGAACCGATGCGGCCATTGTTGCGGCAATGCGGTCCGGTCAGCGCATGAGCATCATCGCCGTTGGCGCGCCTGCGGGTCGCTTCGTCGATACCTATATGCTCAAGGGCGCGGCGACGGCAATCGATGCAGCCGCATTGGGCTGTGCGCGGGGCCGCTGATCCTTTCATTGGCAAAACACCCTGTCCCGCACTATAGGCGCGGCCATGCAAATTCCTGGCAACATCGATCCTGTCACTGTGCCGCGTGCGGCAAGCGTCCGCGAGGACGGGCGTGCCGAACTGGTCGGGCTGACCAAGGACCAGATCCGGGCAGAACTTGAGCATGCGGGCCTCGATCCCAAAGGCGCGAAGCTTCGAGCCAAGCAGATCTGGCACTGGATCTACAATCGCGGCGTTTCCGACTTTTCGGCGATGACGGACATTGCCAAGGCGCAGCATGGCTGGCTTGCGGAGCGCTTTGCGATTTCGCGCCCGACTGTGGTCGAGGCCCAGGTCTCGACGGACGGCACGCGCAAGTGGCTGCTGCGTTCGGATGACGGGCAGGATTTCGAAATGGTCTTCATTCCCGATGCGGACCGCGGCACGCTGTGCGTTTCGTCCCAGGTTGGCTGCACACTCAACTGCCGCTTCTGCCATACGGGTACGATGCGGCTGGTGCGCAACCTGACCCCAGCCGAAATCGTCGGCCAAGTCATGCTCGCCCGCGATTCGCTGGGCGAATGGCCGAGTGGCGAGGATGGGCGCATGCTCACCAACATCGTGATGATGGGCATGGGCGAGCCGCTCTACAATTTCGAAGCCGTGCGCGATGCGCTGAAGATCGTGATGGATGGAGACGGCCTTGCGCTGTCAAAACGCCGCATCACGCTCTCGACGTCCGGTGTAGTGCCGATGATGGAACGCGCAGGGAAGGAGATTGGCGTCAACCTTGCGGTTTCACTGCACGCCGTGACAAAGGACGTGCGCGACGAGATCGTGCCGATCAATCGCAAATACGGTCTGGAAGAACTGCTCCAGGCCTGTGCCGATTATCCCGGTGCAAACAATGCGCGGCGCATCACCTTTGAATATGTCATGCTCAAGGACAAGAACGACAGCGACGATGATGCGCGCGAGCTTGTTCGCCTGATCCGGAAGTACAAGTTGCCCGCCAAGGTCAACCTCATTCCCTTCAACCCCTGGCCCGGCGCCGCCTACGAATGCTCCGACCCGGACCGGATTCGCCGCTTTTCCGAAATCGTGTTTGCAGGCGGCATTTCTGCGCCCGTCCGGACACCGCGCGGGCGCGATATCGACGCCGCCTGCGGTCAGCTCAAAACCTCGAGCGAGCGCAAGACCCGTGCCGAGCTGGATCGCCTCGCCGAAGAGAAACAGGCCGCGCTGGGCTAGCTGGCAAACATCGCCCGCAGTTCGAATTTCAGGACCTTGCCCGTCGCGTTTCGGGGCAAGGCTTCAACAAACTCCAGCCGCGCAGGATGCTTGAAGCGGGCAAGCCGGTCACGGCAATGCGCCTGTATCTCTTCAAGCGTCAGAAACGCGTCATCCTTCAGGGCTGCGACAACACATCCCGCTTCGCCCCATTTGGGATCAGGCAGGCCAATGACGGCAACTTCCCGTATCGCGGCGAGTTCGTAGAGGATGTTCTCGATCTCTGCCGGATACACATTCTCGCCGCCGGAGATGTACATGTCTTTCACACGGTCCTCGGCATAGAAATAGCCGTCCGCATCTTTCCGCCCGACATCGCCTGACCGGAACCAGCCATTGGCGAAGCTGGATGCGTTGGCATCCGGCCGGTTCCAGTATCCCGGCGTGATGTTCTTGCCGCGCATCCAGATTTCGCCGAGTTCGTCTACGGCAGCTTCGCTGCCGTCCGCGCGCGCAATCATGGCCTGGCAGTGGCGCACGGGCTTGCCGGCAGAGCCGATCTTGCCGGGTACATCCCGCGCCTCGAGCATCAGGCAGGCCGCACATGTTTCCGTCATGCCATAGCCTTCGCGGATCACCACGCCCCGGTCATACCAGGTTCGCAGCAGGGCTTCGGGCACGCTTTCGGCGCCGCATGCGGTTGTAATCATGCGAGAAAAATCGGTGGTGGCAAACCTGGGGTGCGCCTGCATCGCATTGAACATGGCCGGCACGCCGAGAAAATGCGTGACCCCAAGCTCGGCACTGTCGAATGTGTCGAGCAAGCGACCGGCATCGAAGCTGCGTTCGATCACAACCGTGCCACCCGCGCCCAGCGTGATCGTCGTATAGGCCACCAGACCGCCAATATGGAACAGCGGCAAGGCAACCAGCCCGACCATTTGCGCTGATGCACCTGCCATGCCCATGCTGCCGGCATTGATGAAGAAGAATTGGCCGTGGTTGAACATGACCCCCTTGGGTGTCCCGGTCGTCCCCGAAGAATACATGATCATGCACAGGTCCGATTCCAGCTGCGGAACCTGCTTCCAGATTGGCGTTGCGCCCGCAATCGCGGCTTCGAAAGCGCCACGTTTACCGGACGCGTCCATTTCGATCCAATGGTCGACACTGGTCATGTCCTGAAGAGGCGCAACGACCGATGCCAGGTCGCGATCATGAAAGACAAGCTTGCAGCCACTGTCCTTGACCATGAAGGCAAGTTCATGGGCAGTCAGGCGAAAGTTGAGTGTCGT
This sequence comes from Sphingomonadaceae bacterium, assembly GCA_046348625.1. Taxonomy (GTDB): domain Bacteria; phylum Pseudomonadota; class Alphaproteobacteria; order Sphingomonadales; family Sphingomonadaceae; genus Aquisediminimonas. Next base: position 195,850 of record JAXMDX010000005.1, on the reverse strand, counting down.
GCAGACCGCGCCAATCCGCCAGCAGGCAAACATCGCATCAAGGAAGTCGCTGCTGTTCATCGCCAGCAGGCCCACGCGATCGCCCTGCGCAATTCCAAGGCTCAGCATGTGTCCGGCAAGACCGGCCACACGCGCATGCATCTGGGCGTAGCTATGGCGGCGGCCTGAATGAAGGTCGATCGTTGCCAGTTTTTCGGGCGTGCGGAATGCGTGTTCGGCAATCCAGTCGTGCACCAAAAGATCGTCCGATCGGCTGGTCATTGCCGCTCCCTCCCCTGTTTTTCGGCAGGCTAGGCGAGGAGCGGAATTCAGGCAAGCTGACTCGCTTGCATGTCTGGGGCACCTCGGCCACACCATGTGGCGGGGGAGAGAAGCCAAATGAACAAAAGAACAATTGTGGCGATCATGTGCGCGATCGCGACCTTCATCTGCTACATAGACAGGGTCAACATCTCAGTCGCGATTATCCCGATGACCGAGGAATTCGGCTGGTCGGGAACCACCAAGGGCTTTGTCCTGTCCTCCTTCTTCATCGGTTACATGGCCGCGATGTTGCCGACCGGATGGCTCGCCAACAAATATGGCGGCCGCGTGCTCATGGGTGTGGCGCTGGCCGGGTGGTCGCTCTTTACCGTGCTGACACCCATTGCAGCTGGTATCTCACTTACCGCGCTCATCGTGACGCGAATCCTGATGGGCGTCGGCGAGTCCGCGAGTTTTCCAGCGGTCTACAATCTCTTGGCGCGCTGGTTTCCCAAACCCGAGCGCAGCCGCGCTGCTGCCATGAACCTGACCGGGATACCGCTGGGAACCATATTCGCGCTGTCGACGTCCGGCTGGCTTGTCACACACTTTGGCTGGCATGCGGTCTTCTACGCCTTTGGAGCCTTGGGGCTGGCGTTCTCTGTGGTCTGGTTCTGGCTGGTCCGGGCGAGGCCTTCGGCGCACCCGCATATTTCGGCGGAGGAGCGCGCCCTGCTGGCCCCGCTGGAAGCCGATATCGGGACAACGCCTGCGACAGTGCCGTGGAAATACCTGTTTTCGCATTCCGCAGTCTGGGCACTGGTGGTCAACCACTTCTGCGCCAATTGGACGCTTTATCTCATGCTCAGCTGGCTCCCGAGCTATTTTCGCGATGTTCAGCACATGTCGATCGAAGGATCGGGACTTTTTTCCATTCTGCCCTGGGTATCGCAATTCGTTGTCGGCAATGCATCGGCCCATGTTGCGGACAACATGATCGCACGGGGTTGGCGCGTGACGCATGTCCGCAAGATCATGCAATGTACGGGACTGGGTGGCGGCGCTGTGTTCCTGCTGTTCGCATCACAGGCGGCAACGCCCGGCATTGCCCTGTTCACCATGTGCGGTGCGCTTGGCATCGGGTCCTTGTGCTGGGCGGGATTTGCCAGCAACCATCTCGATATCGCTCCGCGTCATGCTGACGTGTTGTGGAGCATCAGCAACACCGCGGGCACCCTTCCGGGCATTATCGGTGTCATGGCAACGGGTATCCTGCTGGACCTGACCGGCGGATATACGGCAACCTTCATTGTTGCGGCTGCCATCAACGTCGGCGGAGCAATTGTCTGGTTGATCTGGGGTACGGGTGAGCGGATTGTCGATTGATTGCGTCCGTATGTAACCTAAGCTGACCCAAGCCCGAACACGAGGCAAAGGGAGTGTGCGATGGCCAAATCCGAGAGCAAGAGCGAAACGGCTCATCCGCCGGTTTCTCAGCCACAAACCGTTTTCAGGCACCGTCTTTCGACCCGCATCTGGCATTGGGTCAATGCCGTCGCGATTTTCGTGATGCTGATGTCCGGGTTGATGATCTTCAATGCGCACCCGCGGCTTTACTGGGGCCAATATGGCGCCAATCTTGACCAGCCCTGGCTTGTCCTGCCGCGCTTTCCGGGTTGGGCAACGCTCCCGTCCAAATATGATCTGGCGCTCGGGCGCCACTGGCACCTGGCCTTTGCCTGGGTTCTGGCGTTTGGACTGCTCGCTTATCTGCTCTGGTCCCTGTTCAATGGCCACCTCAGGAAGGACGTCGCGCTGTCACGTGCAGAAGTGGCGCCGGCGCACCTGTGGGAAGACATCAAGAAGCATGCGCGGTTTGACTTTCATGAAAGCGAAGCGCGCTACAATCCGTTGCAGAAGATCACATACAGCCTTGTCCTGTTCGGCCTCATTCCTCTGCTGATCCTGACTGGCCTTACCATGTCGCCCGGCATGAACGCGGCCTTGCCCTGGCTCGTCGACCTGTTTGGGGGGCGGGCGTCGGCCCGGTCCATCCACTTCATCTGTGCGATGGGGATTGCCGCCTTCATCGTCGTTCACCTCTTGCTCGTCGTGCTTGCCGGGCCGGTCAACGAGATCCGTTCCATGATCACCGGCTGGTTCCGCCTTTCGCCCCCACCGGCCAGCAGTTCGGGAGACAGTGCATGATCATCACGCGGCGCAACATTCTTGTCGGTGGAGCCGCCGGCCTTCTCAGCGGGTGCGATGCGCTCGGGAAGAATGAGGATTTCCGAAAGCTGCTCGCGCTCGGCGAAAAGGGAAATTTCGCGATCCAGCGCAGTCTTCAGGATCGGATGGCACTTGCGAAGGAATTTCGCCCGGAACAGCGTTCGCCCGTCTTTCGCATGAACGGCACGCGCCAGCCGCGAGGGGAAGCCTATGCCAAGCATGTCATCGAGAAATTTGCAAACTGGCGATTGACGGTGGATGGGTTGGTCGCTCGCCCACAGGCTTTTTCGGTTGCCGAGTTGATGGCGGGACCCAAGCGCAGCCAGATTACGCGCCACGACTGCGTTGAAGGATGGAGCGCCATTGGCAAATGGACGGGCATCCCGCTGAAACTGCTGCTCGATGCGGCCGGCCTCAAATCGCAGGCGCGCTTTCTCGTCTTCCATTGCGCCGACAAGATGGGCTTTGGAACGCCCTATTATGAAAGCATCGACCTGATCGACGCCTTCCACCCGCAGACGATTCTTGCCTGGGCGCTCAACGATGAACCGCTTATGGTCGGCAACGGGGCGCCGCTCCGCCTCCGGGTCGAGCGCCAGCTTGGCTACAAACAGGCCAAATATGTCGAGCGGATCGAAGCCGTTGACGATTTGTCGAAGCTTTACGGCGGCAAGGGCGGCTATTGGGAGGATGGCGCCGGCTATGAATGGTATGCCGGGATCTAGCGACCCACGACTCTATCCCTGCAGCAGCAGTCGCTTCAACTCGTAGAGCGTATCCAACGCTTCCCGGGGGGTGAGAGCGTCCACGTCGATTGCATCCAGCGCGGCATGGATCGCATCACGGGCTTCAGGCTCTGGCGCTACCGCCGCGAAAAGCGGCAAATCGTCAAGGCCAGCCGCCAGACCTCCCGTTGCATCGCGCCCTGCCTCGAGCTTTGACAGCACGGCCTTTGCGCGCGCCAGGACAGCTGGCGGCAACCCTGCAAGGCGCCCGACGGCGATGCCATAGCTGCGATCTGCCGGGCCGCTGGCCAGCTCATGGAGCAGGATGAGGTCGCCCTTATATTCTCGCGCGCGGACGTGGTGGAGCGACAGGGCATCGAGCTTTTCGGCAAGCCGGGTCAGTTCGTGATAATGTGTTGCGAACAGGCAGCGGCAGCGATTGATCTCATGCACGGCCTCGACCACGGCCCAGGCAATCGCGAGCCCGTCATAGGTGGAAGTGCCGCGGCCAACCTCGTCAAGGATGATAAAGCTGCGCTCGGTCGCCTGGGCAAGGATCGCTGCGGTTTCGACCATTTCGACCATGAAGGTCGATCTGCCGCGAGCGAGATTGTCCGAAGCCCCGACGCGGCTGAACAGCCGGTCGACCAGACCAAGCGTGGCGGAGTCTGCAGGAACATAGCTGCCGGCCTGGGCCAGCACCGCGATCAGGGCGTTCTGGCGCAGGAATGTCGATTTGCCGCCCATGTTGGGGCCCGTCACGAGCCAGAGCCGGGACTCCGGTCTCAGCATGACGTTATTCGCGACGAAGCGCGCGCCGCTTTTGGCCAGCGCCGCCTCGACCACCGGATGGCGGCCGGCCGTCACATCGAAGCGGGCGTCCTCGACCAATGCCGGGCGGCACCAGCCACCTTCGACCGCACGCTCGGCAAGGGCCGATGCCACGTCAAACCGGGCGAGCGCGTCAGCCGTGGCGGCTATTTCCGATGACCGGGCGAGGGCAGCCGCCGTGAGTTCTTCCAGGTGCGCTGCTTCTGCCGCAAGTGCGTGGGCGCCGGCCTGGGTCACACTCATCGCCAGCTCATGCAGCTCGGGCGCATTGAAACGGACGACTCCGGCCAGCGTCTGCCGGTGGGTGAAGCCCGAATCGACGGCCATCAGAGGATCGGCATTCTTCGCGGAAACCTCGATGTGATAGCCCAGCACATTGTTGTGCTTGATCTTGAGGGCCGCAATGCCGGTCTGGTCCCGATATCGCGCTTCAAGCAGGGCAATGTCGCGTCGACCGCTGCCTCCCGTGCTGCGGAGCGCGTCGAGCGCCGCATCATAGCCCTCTGCGATATAGCCACCCTGGGCTGCATCGATGGGTGGCGTCGGCACCAGCGCGCGCGACAGCAGGTCGACAAGTGCGCCATGGCCATCAAGCATCGGCAAAAGCTCGGCAAGCAGCGGCGGCAGGTCACTCCCTTTCGAGAGTCGCTCGCGCAGGATCCGGGCCTCGCCCAGTCCGTCGCGCAATTGTCCAAGGTCGCGCGGCCCGCCCCTGCCTGCTGAGAGGCGCCCCAGTGCGCGTGCAACGTCGGGGAGAGCGCGGAGCGCCGCCCGCATGGCGTCTCGGGCGCCGCCATTCTCGACATAATGGCTCACGAGGTCGAGCCGCGCCTGGATCGCAGCCTGGTCCATCAAGGGAGCGCCGATATCACTGGCAAGCAGCCGTGCGCCGCCCGGCGTCACGGTGCGGTCCAAGGCATCAAGCAGGCTGCCACTGCGGCTGCCACCCGCCGAGCGAACGAGTTCGAGGCTTTCACGCGTCGCAGCATCGATCAGCATATGATCGGTTGCCGCGCGTTTTACCGGTGCACACAGGAACGGCAGCGTTCCCTTTCCGGCATGTTCGAGATAGGCGATGAGCCCGCCTGATGCTGCCATCTGAGCCCGGGTCAGTCCGCCAAATCCATCCAGCGTGGCAACGCCGAACAGCCGCTTGAGCCGCGCCTCACCCGCCACTGAATCAAACTCGGACCGCGGTCGGGCATGGCCCGCAAGGGCAAAATCTTCGGGAATGACGATTTCAGCCGCAGCGAGCCGGGCCAGTTCGGCGTCGAGACCTGCAGGCGTCGTTTCGCTGATTTCGAAGCGTCCCGTCGAAATGTCGGCCGCCGCAATTCCTATTGCGTCCCCGACCGGCGCAGCCGCAACGAGCCAGTTGGCCGCGCGTGCTTCAAGCAGGGTTTCCTCGGTCAGAGTGCCCGCCGTAACGACGCGGACGATCCCGCGCGAGACGATCGATTTTGATCCGCGCGCCTTGGCGGCGGCGGGGCTCTCCGTCTGCTCGGCAATGGCGACGCGGTGACCGGCCTTGATCAGTCGCGCAAGATAGGCCTCCATTGCATGAACGGGTACGCCACACATCGGTATCGGGGCGCCCAGATGTTCGCCGCGCGCTGTAAGGGCAATGTCGAGCACTGCAGCCGCAACCTTGGCGTCGTCGAAGAAGAGCTCGAAGAAATCGCCCATCCGGTAAAACAGCAGGCAATCGGGTGCCTCTGCCTTCAGCGCGAAATATTGCGCCATCATGGGAGTGGGAGAAGCGTCGGCCATGACCCCCCGATAGCGATTTTACCGACAGGCTCAAACCCGTCTTCCCGTCTGGAGGTTCAGCGCCTAATGGATTGAATGGCAGGCAGGCGGGCCGGATTCGCGGCGGATACAGGGGCAAGGAATGAGCGACGAAGCAAGAGTGCAGTTTTCTGACCGGGAGGCCCTGATTTATCACTCCACCGGCCGCCCGGGCAAAATCGAAATCATTGCTTCAAAGCCGATGGCAACCCAGCGCGATTTGAGCCTTGCCTATTCGCCCGGCGTCGCGGTTCCCGTGCTTGCAATCGCGGATGATCCGGCCACAGCCTATGACTATACCGCCAAGGGCAATCTGGTGGCGGTCATTTCCAACGGAACGGCCATTCTTGGCCTTGGCAATCTCGGCGCACTCGCGTCGAAGCCCGTGATGGAAGGCAAGGCCGTGCTTTTCAAACGCTTTGCCGATGTCGACGCGATCGATCTCGAGCTTGCGACCGAGGATCCGGACGCGTTCATCAACGCCGTTGCCTTGCTTGAGCCCAGCTTCGGCGGAATCAATCTGGAAGATATCAAGGCGCCCGAATGCTTCATCATCGAGCAGGCGCTCAAGGAGCGGATGAAGATTCCGGTCATGCATGATGACCAGCACGGGACTGCGATCATCAGTGCGGCAGGTCTTATCAACGCCTGCGAGATTACCGGCCGCAACCTTGGCGACGTCAAGGTGGTCGTCAATGGAGCCGGGGCGGCGGCGATTGCCTGCACCGAGCTTATCAAGGCCATGGGTGTGTCCCCAGCCAATGTCATCATGTGCGACAGGAAGGGTGTCATCTATCAGGGGCGGCAGGATGGCATGGATCAATGGAAGTCTGCCCATGCCGCCGTCACCGAAGCGCGGACCCTGGAAGAGGCGCTGGTCGGCGCGGATATTTTCCTGGGGCTTTCCGCAGCAGGGGCTCTGCGAGGAGACATGATCGAAAAGATGGCCGCACGGCCCATCATTTTTGCAATGGCCAACCCCAATCCCGAGATAACGCCACCCGAAGCCAAGGCCGTGCGCCCGGACTGCATCGTTGCCACGGGACGTTCCGATTATCCCAACCAGGTCAATAATGTGCTGGGATTTCCCTTCATCTTCCGGGGTGCGCTCGATGTGCGGGCGACGACCATCAACGAGGAAATGAAGATCGCGGCAGCCTATGCCATCGCCGAACTCGCGCGCGAGGCTGTTCCGGAGGAAGTGGCCGCGGCCTATGGCGGGCAGCTTGCGAGCTTCGGGCAGGATTACATCATTCCAGCGCCATTCGACCCGCGACTGATGGAAGTCGTACCGGCGGCCGTTGCTCAGGCTGCCATGGACTCGGGCGTTGCCACCAAGCCGATCCTCGACATGGACGAATATCGCATGTCCCTGCGCGCGCGGCTGAACCCGACGACGTCGGTCCTGACGCTTGCCTATGACAATGCGCGCGCTCATCCCAAACGCGTCGTCTTTGCCGAGGCCGAAGAGGAAGTGGTGTTGCGGGCGGCGATTGCCTTCAGGGATGGTGGCTGTGGCACGCCCGTCCTGATCGGACGCGACGATGTACGCGAAAAGCTCAGGGCGCTCGGCGTTGACGATCCGGAGAGCTTCGAGATTCACAACAGCCGGCATTCGCCGCTCGTTCCTGCAATGGTCGAAATTCTATACGGCCGGTTGCAGCGCAGGGGCTATCTCCACCGCGAATGCGAGCGGCTGGTCAATACGGACCGCAACATCTTCGCATCGCTTCTGCTCAAGATGGGAGAAGCGGATGCGATGATCACCGGCGTGACGCGGACCTATGGCCAATCGCTGCGGGAAGTGCGCCGCGTGCTTGACCAGGCAGAAGGGCGGACACCATTCGGCATCCATGTCCTCGTCGGCCAGTCGCATACCGTGTTCATGGCGGATACGACCGTCAATGAGCGGCCATCAGCGTCCGAGCTTGCCGACATTGCCGAACAGACGGCAGCAGTTGCACGGCGGATGGGGCATGAACCAAGGGTGGCCTTTCTCTCCTATTCGACCTTCGGGAATCCCTCGGGCAATTGGCTTGGGCCGATTCGCGACGCGGTGGAAATTCTCGATTCGCGCGGAGTGAGTTTTGAATATGAAGGCGAAATGGCGCCTGACGTCGCACTCAACCCCAAGTTGATGCTCAACTATCCATTCAGCCGATTGTCCGGGCCAGCGAACGTGCTTGTCATGCCGGGGCTGCAGTCAGCCAATCTGTCGGCCAAGCTGCTGCGCGAACTGGGGGGCGACTCGGTCATCGGACCGATGCTGGTCGGAATGGAAAAGCCGGTACAGATTGCCACAATGGCGTCGAATGCGTCGGAACTGGTGACCTTGGCTGTGCTCGCCGCAAGCGGTATTGCGCTTTAGGCGTTTGGCTCAGTTCGGATTGTCAGTCGTCCCGCCGCTTTCGCCGACGGCCCCGACCGAGCCGATATTGCCGAACAGGTCTTCAAAGAAGCTCCGTTCCTTGCCAAGCGTCGGCGTCTTGTCGCCATTGGGATCGATCCTGGCGACCTTTTCGATGCCCGTCTTTTCAACGGACGCCACATTCCCGGCTGCATCGAACCGGATGTGGAGAACAAGCTGCTGGGTCGGCTTTGGCAAGGCAAAGGCCAGCTGCTTTGTAGTCCGGGCAAAATAATACCAGTCATTCGGCGTGAACTGACCCACAAAGCTCGGGCGACCGAGAGTCTTGGCAACCGATTCACGATTGTCGACCCCGGGCGCAATCCCGCCGAGCAGGGTCTCATCGGCGATATAGCCTTGATGCCCGTTGACCCGCGCACAGCCGGAAGCGCCGAGCGCAAGCGCCAAAAGCGTTGCAGTCGCTGCCTGCTTGGTTGACATCCGGGCCATAACACTCTCCTGCACTCAACGGTTCGCTCGGGCATTGAAACGCGCGAACGCGAGGTCAATATGCGCAGAGCGGCTCCGGGGCAAGCGCGGCGCGACAAATGGATGGCATAATGGCACTCAATCTGTTCCGGAAACTGTTCAGCAGCACAGATGAGCGTGCCGCGGTGGCGCCACTTTATGCGGCCATCATTGCCGAGGCGCGGCAGCCGCACTGGTATCTCGACGGCAAGGTTGCCGATACGATCGACGGGCGATTTGACATGATCAATGCTGTCCTCGCGCTGGTGCTGGCCCGCATGGAAGGATTGGGAGAGGCAGCGCACATGCCGTCAACGCTTCTGGCTGAAACATTCGTCAATGACATGGACGGACAGCTGCGCGAGCTTGGCATCGGCGACATTGTGGTTGGCAAGCATATCGGCAAGATGATGGCAGCCCTGGGCGGCAGGCTTGGCGCCTATCGCGAAGGATTTCGGCCCGGCGGCAATCCGCGCGCCGCATTGCTGCGCAATCTCTATCGCGGAGAAGATCCCGGCGAACCTGCACTCGACCATGTGCAAGGCGCGCTCGTGGCGCTTGTCGATCGACTTGCGCAGCGAACACTTGCAGACCTGCTTGCAGGGCAATTGGGTGATGCATGACCGACGCACCTGAGTTTTCAAGGCGCTTTCCATTGGCCGAAATCGGGACGGTGCCAAAGCATGTCGAAATAGTTGCCGATGAGACTGAATGCGCCGCCGTCGCGCGCCGCTTCGGGCTGGTTTCACTGGACCTTCTGTCGGCAAAAGCCGATCTGGTGGCGGTCGAGGGAGCCATTGAAGCGCGCGGGACCCTTTCGGCGCGCCTGACGCAAAGCTGTGTGGCAACCGGCCAGCCGCTCCCGGCCATTCTGGATGAACCCTTCCGGATTCGTTTTGAACCACCGGTGACCGAGGTGATCGAGGAAGAGTTTGAACTGGACGCTGATGATTGCGACGCCATGGAACATGACGGGCAGGCGGTCGATCTTGGCGAGGCCGTTGCCCAGACTCTTGGCCTTTCGATTGACCGATTTCCGCGCGCACCCAATGCCGATGACGTCCTGAAGGCAGCGGGAATCCTGAGTGAAGCCGACACCAGCCCTTTTGCCAAGCTCAAGGGCCTTTTCGCCAAGGAGTGACGGCGCGGCGGATCAGCGCAGCAAGGCTGTAAGCTCCAGCGTGCTCGGAAGGGCAAGGACCAAACCGAATATGACATCAAAGGCGCGAATGGGCCGGACCTGTCGTCCCCTTCGGCGGTTGCGGAGATCGACCACAGTCAGGACAAGAATTGAAAGCCCGCAAAAACTTGCGAGCGCGAGGGAAAAGACAAAAGGATAAAAGGCCAGACCCGGAAAACTGGCAAAGAACGGCCAGAGGAAAAAGGCCGCCAGCCCGGCGATCAGGCCAGGTCCTGTCGCACGCCGTGCGGTCCATCCTGAAATCAAGCCCGTCACCCGCAGCCCCTTAACGCAAGGCGTGTCGTTGGCGACGATGTCGTTTTGGCGTCCTAGAAAGGAACGTCATCATCCAGATCACTGTCAAACGCGCTGCCGCCGGACGGTGCCCGGCTTGATCCGCCACCGCCGAAGGGGTTCGAACCGCGATCTTCGCCCCAGTTTGACGATCCGCCGCCGGATCCACCGCCTTCGCGCCCGCCAAGCAGCGTGAGCTCGCCCCGGAAGCGCTGCAGCACGACTTCGGTCGTGTAGCGGTCATTGCCGTTCTGATCCGTCCATTTGCGGGTCTGCAGCTGGCCCTCGACATAGACGGACGAACCCTTGCGGAGATATTGCTTCGCGATCCGACCGAGATTTTCATTGAAGATCACGACATTATGCCACTCGGTCTTTTCCTTGCGTTCGCCAGAGGCCTTGTCATTCCAGTTTTCCGAGGTTGCGACGGAAAAGCTGACAACTTCACCGCCATTGTTCATCGTGCGGACCTCGGGGTCTTTGCCCAGATTGCCGACCAGAATTACCTTGTTGACGCTGCCCGCCATGTTGTCCCCTCAGAGTCCGAAATATGTTGCGAGCCAGAATGTGGCTCCTGCTGCGACATAGGCGAGCGCAAACAGATAGGCCACCATAAAGAGTGGCCAACGCCAGCCATTCGTCTCGCGCCTGACGACAGCGATTGTCGAAATGCACTGCGGCGCAAATACGAACCAGGCCAGGAAGGCCAGTGCAGTCGGTAAGCTCCAGCTGCCCTTCAATCGTTCGCCAAGGGTCTGGTCGCGCTTCGATTCATCCTGATCGTCGATCGCATAGGTTGTGGCCAGTGCCGACACGGCCACTTCCCGCGCCGCCATTGCGGGAATGAGGGCAAGCGAAATGTCTCGATTGAAGCCGATGGGCTCCACAACCACGGCGAGCCCGTTGGCGATATGTCCGGCAATCGAATGATCGACCTGGCTCACGCCAGACGTGGGATCGACGCGCGGAAAGTTCAGCAAGGCCCAGAGAATCATTGTCGTGACAGCGATGATCGTGCCTGCACGCTTCAGGAAGACCCAGGCGCGCTGCCAAAGGCCGAGCATGAGGTTCTTGAGGATCGGCATCTGATAGCGCGGCATTTCCATCATGAATCCCATGCCCTGCCCTTTGGTGACAGTCCGACGCAATGCCAGCGCAGCGACAAGCGCGCCGACGATCCCGCCCAGATAGAGGCCGAACAGCACAAGCCCCTGAAGGCCGATGCCGGGCAAGACGTTTCGGGCCGGAATGAAGGCTGCGATGATCACCGCATAGACAGGCAGCCGCGCCGAACAGGTCATCAAGGGAGCGATCAGGATCGTCGTCAGCCGGTCCTTCGGATCCTCGATTGTTCGCGTGGCCATGATGCCGGGAACCGCACACGCAAAGGATGACAGTAGCGGGATAAAGGCGCGGCCGGACAATCCCACGGACGCCATCAGCCTGTCCATCAGGAACGCGGCACGAACCATATAGCCGGTCGTTTCGAGGACGAGGATGAAGGCAAAGAGAATCAGGATCTGTGGCAGGAAGACAATCACGGCGCCGACACCGGCAATCAGTCCGTCCGCCACGAAGGACCGGAAAATTCCCGGCGGCAAGGCAGACAAGGCCGCATCGTGTATCGCGCTGACGCCTGCATCGATGCCATCGGCAAAGGGTGTCGCCCAGGCGAAGACGGCCTGAAACATCACGAACAGCAATGCTGCGAGGATGATCGGGCCTGCGACAGGGTGGAGGACAATGCGATCAATGGACTGGGTCGTGGCCCGGGCAGGGGCTTCATGCAGTATGGCTGCCTTCGCAATGGCACGCGCCTGCTTTTGGCGTACGCCAAAATCTCCCACAAGCGGCCGCGGTGGGGTCGCAACCTTTCCAAGCAGGGCCAGCATTTCGTCCTTCAGCGGCTCGACGCCGCGCTTGCGGACCGCCACGGTCGGGATCACAGGCACGCCAAGGTCCGCGGACAGGCGCGCGGGATCGAGCGTCAGCCCGTCACGTTCTGCCATGTCGATCATGTTCAGGGCAATGATCGCGGGGATGCCCTGCGCGATCAGTTCGCCCGCAAAGCGCAGGTGATTGTCCAGATTGCCTGCATCGACCACAATGACCAGCGCATCCGGTCTTCGTTCTCCGGCCTGGACACCGGTGATGACGTCGCGGGTTACCTGTTCGTCCGGACTCGTTGGCTCGAGGCTGTAGGTGCCCGGAAGATCAACCAGTTCTGCCGGGCGGCCATCCGGCAGGATCAGCCGCCCCGCATGACGCTCGACCGTGACACCCGGGTAATTCCCGGTCTTCTGCCGCGCACCGGTCAGGGCGTTGAAAAGGGCCGATTTGCCGGCATTGGGGTTGCCGACCAGGGCGATGAGCGGAAGTGCAGTCATGCCAGTGATACGTCAATCAGCGCCGCATGGTTGCGCCGGATCGCCACCGTCATCCGGCCGATCCGGCACGCAATGGGATCATGCGAAATCAGGCCGCCATGATGCAGGGCTTCAACCGTCAGCCCCTCGTCGAACCCCAAAGCGCGCAGACGCCGGGCCGCAACCGTATCAAGGCGTTCCCAGCCGATGCGGTCGATCGTCGCCGGTTGATTCAAGGGCAGTTCGTCAAGTCGCACGCAAGGCCAGTCTTGATGATTCGGAATTTGCGAGCGATTATCATTAACGCCGGGGTTAGGCCAGTGTCATCGCGCCGAATAGCGCAAGCGACCGATGAACCGTGCCGGACTGAACGGCGGCCGCAGGGCGGTGATCTGTGCCTTGGCTTTCTCGAAACGCATTACACCATCAATCCGGCGGCCAAGGAAAGCCCTTGTTTCGGACAGATCATCCGTTTCATCGTTCAGGAATACAGCCAGAGTTGCAGCATAGACTGACCCAAGGATCGCACGCTTGGTATAGTGATTATAATCCGTGGCAGTATCGCCAGCGGCCCGCCACATCGCATCGGCAGACCGCCAGCCAAGCTTCAGGGCGCGCGGCGCATTGGCCGGAAAGGCAAGTATGGCCATTGCCCGACGCAGGGATTCGCGATGCGGCAACACAAGTGAAAGCCGCGCCTCGACAAGAGCGGTGATCCGTTCCCGGATTTTCATCTGGGTCAGTCTTTCAGGGGGTAATGCTGCGAGCATGTCGCTATCGATGGTCTGGAACCAGGCGTCGATCATGTCCATGCGATCGCCGCCAAAGGCAAGGCGAGCGACCGCTGGAGCAACGCCCAGCTCGGCCGCAGCACTTTCCACGGCCTTGTCGCCCCAGCCATCAAAGCCGGCGTGCGATGGAAGGACGCGGGCCAGAACCGGGCGAAGCTCGTCAAGGGTCATGTCTGCAGGCGATTGGTCCATTGTGCATTCCATCGGTGACAGGCCATATTTGGGGTGTTAGGTATTCACCGTCAATCGGCGGCGTGGTCCGCGTATAAATAGGGGAAGCATCATGGCAAAGTTTTTTGGCAATCTCTGGGCCGTTGTCGGCGTTGGCGCGATTCTCGCCCTCGGCTTGCTCTTCGGTCACATGGGGGGCCTTGCGAACGCGAAGGGCTGGATGACGTTTCTCCATGTGCTTGTCGGCATCATGTGGATTGGCCATCTCTACTATTTCAATTTCACGCAGATCCCGACGATGCCGAAGATCCCGGCCGAGCTGAAACCGGCCGTCAGCAAATATATTGCGCCCGAAGCCTTGTTCTGGTTCCGCTGGGGCGCCGCCTTCACGGTTCTGACCGGGCTGCTCGTCGCTTGGCTGAGCAATTATCTGGTTGAGGCCCTGACGCTCCAGGAAGGCGTCCGGTCAATCGGCATCGGCATGTGGCTTGCGCTTATCATGGCCTTCAATGTCTGGTTCATCATTTGGCCGAACCAGAAAAAGGCCCTGGGCATTGTCGAGGCAGATGCCGATACCAAGGCCAAGGCTGCCACGACTGCCATGATGTTCAGCCGGACAAATACCTTGCTGTCCATCCCGATGCTGCTCAGCATGGTGATGCACAACCTGGGCGGCGCATTCTAGGCGGTTTTGCGGTCGGGCTGGCTCACCAGAATGAGTGCCAGCCCGATCAGGAACATCCCGACCCAGTCGGCAAGGCCAAAGCGTTCGTCATAGGCGTACCAGCCTATGAAAGCTGAAACCATGGGCTGCACAAGGAATGTCAGCCCGAACAGAACTGGCGAGATGCGGCCAACCACATAGATCATCAAGCCTTGGCCTACGATCTGGCTGAGCAGTGCAAGCGCGACAATCGGTGCCCAGTTTTGCGGGACGAGCCTTTCGCCAGCGGCAAGCGCCATAAACAGCAGCGGGAGCGTGCTCATCATCGTTGACCAGGCCAGCACGGGCCATGGGCCCATGCCGGACCGCATTCGTCCCATCAGCACAAGATAGGCCGTGTAGAAAACTCCGGCGAGAAGGCAGAGCAGATCTCCCGCAAAGTTGCGTGGTGAAAGCTCGAACGAGCGCCCCACCAACAAGACCGCCCCGATAGCTGCCAGGGTCAAAGCAATCGCCTGCATGCCAGAGGGCCAGCGCCGGGCGACGGCAAAGGCATAGAGCGGAAGCAGGAAGCTTGTCGAATTGCCCAGAAGATTTGCATTGGCAAGCTTGGTCTTGCTGATGCCCAGATGCCAGGCGGCAAGGTCGATCGCAAAGCACAGGCCTGAAAGAGCAAACATTACGAATGTCTGACGGCCAAGCCTGCGGGCGGGGTCATTCATTGCCCGCGCAATGAGAAAAAGGAAGGGTGTCGCGAGGGCGATTCGCCAAAAGGCAGCGGAAATCGGGCCAGTGTCGGCCATCCGCACGAACAGGGACCCGCATGCAAGGCACAGATTGCCGAGCACAAGCGCCGGAATCCCGAAGCGCAGATGGGCTTGATGCCCTGAAACCAAATCTTGTTCTTGTCCCCGCGCCATTGGCCCCATATCCGGGTTCATCATTCTCGTTGCAAATGGAAACCCTCAATGACCAGTCTTTTCGATCCGATAGAGTATGGCGCCATCCACGCAAAGAACCGCATTGTCATGGCGCCGCTCACGCGCGGCCGCAGTGAAGGCGTTCACGTTCCCATTTCTGCGCTCAAGGCAGACTATTATGCCCAGCGCGCCGGTGCCGGCCTCATCATCGCTGAAGCCACCGGTATTTCCCAGGAAGGTTCGGGCTGGCCATCGGCGCCCGGCATCTGGTCTGCAGAACAGGTCGAAGCCTGGAAGCCAGTGACCGAGGCGGTGCACAAGGCAGATGGCAAGATCATCCTCCAACTGTGGCACATGGGCCGCCTCGTCCATCCGGATTTTCTTGGCGGAGCACAGCCGATTTCTGCCTCGGCGACAACGGCCCCTGGCGATGCGCATACTGTCACGGGCAAGAAGCCCTATGAACAGGCTCGCGCGCTGGGGCTGAATGAAATTCCCCGCCTGATTGGCGATTATACCCATGCGGCGAAGAACGCGATCGCTGCGGGATTCGACGGTGTGCAGCTTCATTCGGCGAACGGCTATCTGATCGACCAGTTCCTGCGCGACGGGTCCAACTTCCGCGACGATGACTATGGTGGCCCAATCGAAAACCGCATCCGCCTGCTGCGCGAAGTCACGCAGGCCTTGGCTGAAACAGTGGGAGCCGATCGCACTTCGGTTCGCCTTTCGCCGAACGGAGAGTCGCAGGGGGTCGATGATTCGAATCCGGTTGCTCTCTTCACAGCCGCAGCTGCAGCGCTGCAGGACATTGGCATCTCGTTCCTTGAACTGCGCGAACAGAAGACTTTCGGCGCATTCGGCACAACGGATGTGCCGCGCGTCTCCCCTGATATCCGCAAGGTCTTCAAGGCGCCGCTGGTTCTCAATCAGGAATACACCCTCGAAACCGCAACAGCGGATCTGGCCAGCGGATTGGCGGACGCCATCAGCTTCGGGCGGAAATTCATTTCCAATCCGGATCTGCCCGCCCGGCTTGCGAAAGGTGTCGAGCTCGCGCCGGACAATTTCAGGACCTGGTATACGCCAGGACCTGAAGGTTACACGGATTACCCGACCTATGATGCGCTGGTGGACGCCTGATCTAGGGCTTAATCCGCAAAGCGCTGTTTGAACTCAAGCAAGGCAAGGGCGGCCTTCGCAGCTTCGCCACCCTTGTCCTTCTGGTCCGGATCGGCCCGGACAATGGCCTGCTGTTCATTTTCGACAGTCAGGATTCCGTTTCCGATAGCAATGCCGTCCATGGTCAGGGCCATGATCCCGCGCGCGCTTTCGCCTGCAACAATTTCGAAATGATAGGTTTCGCCCCTTATGACCACGCCGATTGCAACGAACCCTTCATAGCGACCGCTCTCGGCGGCAAGCGCTATGGTCCCGGGAATCTCGAGCGCGCCGGGAACGGTCACGACATCGACGGCGTGGCCTGCCTCTTCCAGAGCCGCGCGGGCCCCCGCAACGAGCATATCGTTCAGATGGTCATAGAAGCGGGCTTCCACGATCAGGAATTTGGCCATGAGTTTTGGTCCTTCAGGATGGGCTGGCAGCAAGAATGGGAGAAATTATCGTCCGATAACTTCTCGCATGCGGGCAAGGTAGCGGGCAAGCACGTCGATTTCGAGATTGACCTTCTGGCCCTGCTGGAGGCTGCCAAAGGCTGTAACGGCCCAGGTATGCGGGATGATGTTCACAGCGAAGTGCGCGGTGCCGTCCGATTGGTCTTCCACCTCGTTGACCGTCAGCGACACGCCATCAATCGTAATTGACCCTTTGGCAGCAACAAAGGGCGCTATGGTGTTGTCGACCTGCACCCCGACGCGGTGCGAATCACCTTCGGGGCAGATGCCAAGTACCGTGCCGACGCCATCGACATGACCTGTGACAATGTGGCCGCCCAATTCGTCACCAATCTTGAGGGCGCGCTCAAGATTCAGTCTGCGCCCGACCACCCATGATCCAGGCGCCGAGCGCTTGATGCTTTCCCCCGACACATCGACGGCAAACCAGTCTGTGCCCTTGTCGACGACGGTCAGGCAGACGCCCGAACAGGCAATGGACGCGCCGAGGTCGATCGTGGTCGTGTCATAATGGCAATCGATCACGCAGCGCAGGTCGCCGCGCTGCTCTGTCGATCGGATTGTACCGATATCGGTGATGATCCCTGTGAACATGCTAAAACCCCTTATCGGCACGGTCGTAAATGTCGAGCGTGTCGCTGCCAAGCTGGCGCGTGTCGCTGCGTTGCCACTGCCCGTGTGCACCGTCCAGCCGGTCAAGACCGATATCGCCAAGCGATGCCATGCCTCGCCCGATCGTGATGGGCGCGCGATACAGGAGCAGCCGATCGACGAGCCCCTCCTTCAGGAAAGCCGCAGCCGTTGCTGCTCCGCCCTCAACCAGGATCCAGTCCACGCCGGAAAGGTTGGATATCGCGTGCGGTGATGCGAGCGCTTCCCAGCCGGCAGGAGCGGTGCCGTGGGTGAGAAGGCCTTTGCGGGGAGACCGGTCTTCAAGTCCGGGAAGGCGGACATCCAGGCGAGGCGCATCAGCATCCAGCGTGCCACGCCCCACAATCACCATATTTGCCCGCGCCCGTTCCAGATGGGCGTGCGCGCGCGCCGCCTCTCCGGTGATCCAGCGGCTTTCGCCGTTTGCTAGGGCGATGCAGCCGTCAAGAGACGTAGCGAGCTTGAGAGAGACAAAAGGCCGTCCGCGCGTCTCGCGGGACCACCAGCCGGCCATTGTCATCCTCGCTTCTCGCGCCATCACGCCGTGTTGGACTGCTATCCCACTGGCCCGCAAAGCGCTGAAGCCGCTCCCGTTGGTGCGCTTGTCCGGATCTGCCACGGCAGACACCACGCGTGCAACGCCCGCTGCAATGAAGCTTTCGGCACAGGCCGGACCGCGCGGGCTTTGGTGCGCACAGGGTTCCAGCGACGTATAGGCTGTTGCGCCGCGGGCGGCATCGCCTGCCTGTTCAAGGGCCATGGCTTCGGCGTGAGGGCGCCCTCCCGGCTGGGTCCAGCCCCGCCCGACTATGCGACCTTCACGCACAAGGATGCAGCCGACATTGGGGTTGGGCGCGGTTCGCGCCTGCCCGCGGCGGGCCAGCGCAATTGCCGCAGCCACGAAGCGTGCATCGCTGCCAGAATTCAAATGCCCAACTCGCTGAGCTTTTTCTGCAGCTTGGCAGACTCCCCGCGTTGTGCCTCCTCGAGCTTCTTCAGCTCAGCCTTTTCGGCCAACTCCTTCTGCCGGTCGATCTTCTGCTGCGCCTTGATTTCCGCGTCGGTCCGGTTGCCGGAATAGTCCTTGACCCAGATGATTTCGGGCGGCTTGTATTCCTTGGTCTTCGACTGGATCAGGAAGGCAGTGATGAAATATCCGGTAATCAGGACAGACAGCAGCGCAAACACCCATTGGTGCTTCTCACGCGACGCGAAAAAGGCGCGAAGATCGGCAAGAAGGGCCGATGGCCGTGAAACGGGAGGTAAAGCCATTGCGCCAAGATAGGGCGAGAGTGGCTGCAATGCCAGCCCCCGCCCCGTCACATCAGTCCGGCAATTGGAAGCGGACGGTCATTTCCCGCCAGCTTTCGACCGCCTCTCCATCGCGGGTTGCGGGAAGAAACCGCCATTTTGCCAGAGCCTGCTTTCGCGTCGCGTCCAGAAAGGCAGGGTCACTCGCCTTGACCGCTTCCACCTGCTTCACTCTGCCGTCTGTTCCGATCAGCACGCGGACTGTTGCAAAGCCCTCCATTTCGGCCCGGATCATCCCGGGCGGATAGACGGGCTGGAGAGCATTGGCATAACCGGGATTGATCCGCGCACCGACGAAAACAGGATCGGCGACCCGCGGCAGATGTGGCAATTCGGGAAGGACCGTGTCGCCGCTGCCCTCGCCGCCAAGAATGGTCGATGTTGTGCTTGAGCTCGTCAACTCGCTTCCCTGCGGTTCAGCGTTCGGCTGCGCAGGTTCCGGCTTGGCCGCTGGAGTGTGGTGTTTGATGATCGGTTCGTCGGGCGGCCGCACCTCAGGAGTCAGAATGGGGATAAGCCGGGTGTGAATGATGTGGATTGGTGAGACCTCTGGAACGGCCAGAATGATCCCCGTCGCCAACAAGCCATTCACACATAGAGCGCCTCCAATGCTGGCACGATTGGGACGCAAATTGGTATCTGCATAAGCCATGACATCCTCTCTTTCCGCGCAAGGCTTCTGCCTCATCGCAAGAAGATGTTACAACATAACCTTCAATGAAACAATATCACAAATTGAATCACACCAGCAACCGTGCGATTGCCCGCTCACGGCCGATGATGGGCAACAGGGCAGCCATGTCGGGGCCATGTTCCCGACCGGTCAGGGCCATGCGCAGCGGCAGGAACAGAGCCTTGCCCTTGCGCCCGGTTTCTTCCTTGAGGGCTGCAGTCAACGCGTGCCAGGGATCGGCCGCCCAATCGACCGTTTCAGCCACACGGGCCGCTTGCGCGAGGTATGGCCGGTCATCGGCGGCAATGTCGGCATGGATGGGGCCTTCAACGACCGCCCACCAGTCCGCCGCATCATCGACGCGGGTCAGATTGGGCCGAATGGCATTCCAGGCCGCCTGACCCATGCCGGTCGGAAGCCGCTCGGCAACCGCGTCATAGTCTGTCTGATGGAGGATGCGCGCATTGAGTTGCGCCAACTCCGCTTCGTCGAACCGTGCCGGGGCACGGCCGAAACGGGCAAAATCAATGCCCGCAATCAGTGGTGCCATGTCCGCGACAGGTTCTACCGGGTCGCTTGTCCCGAGCCGTGCAAGCAAGGCCAGAAGCGCCAGGGGTTCGATGCCCTGTTCCTTGAAGGCATCGACACCCAGAGACCCAAGGCGCTTTGACAATTTGCCCTCGCTGCCCGTCAACAACGCTTCGTGCGCGAAGAGGGGAGGCACCGCGCCAAGGGCTGCAAACATCTGGATCTGCGTCGCTGTATTGGTGACATGGTCTTCGCCGCGCACGACATGGGTGATGCCAAGGTCAACATCGTCGATCGCGGAGGGGAGCATATACAGCCAGGAACCGTCTGCCCTGCGGATCACCGGATCAGACAGGAGCTTGGGATCGAACTTCTGGTGGCCGCGCACCAGATCGTCCCATTCGATCGGCGCTGCATGATCAAGCTTGAAACGCCAGTGCGGCGTTCGGCCTTGCGGAATTGCTGCTCCTTCGGCTGGCCGCTCATAGACCGGGGGAAGGCCCCGGCCGAGCAGGATCTTGCGCCGCAGCTCTAGTTCTTCTGGCGTTTCGTAACAGGCATAGATGCGGCCCTCCGCCTTCAGGGCTTCGAAGTGCTTTTCATAGAGATCGAACCGTGCGGACTGGCGCGCCTCTTCATCCCAGGCAAGACCCAGCCAGTCGAGATCGGACCTGATCTGCGTGGCATATTCTTCCCTTGAGCGTTCGACGTCCGTGTCATCGATCCGAAGAATGAATCGCCCACCATGCTTTTTCGCCCACAGCCAATTGTGCAGGGCTGTGCGGACATTGCCGACATGCAGAGTCCCGGTCGGGGATGGCGCAAAGCGCGTCGTGACGGTCATGCTGTTCGAAACGCGTTGGTGATCGGATAACGGCGGTCACGGCCGAAATTGCGCTTGCCGAGCTTGACGCCCGGGGGGGCCTGCCGACGCTTGTATTCGGCAAGGCACAGAAGGCGTTCGATGCGCGCCACGGTATCGCGGTCGAACCCGCGGGCCGCTACTTCGTCGACTGACAATTCCTCTTCGACCAGCCCAAGCAGGATCGGGTCCAGCTCGGGATAATCTGGCAGCGAATCCGAATCCTTCTGGTCGGGCCTGAGTTCGGCTGACGGTGGCTTTGTGATGATGTTTTCCGGCATGACCGGCCCGTCAGGACCAAGCCCCAGTCGCGGCTTGTGCGCATTGCGCCAGCGCGAAAGGGCAAAGACCGTCATCTTGTAGGCATCCTTGATCGGGTTGTATCCGCCTGCCATGTCCCCGTAGATTGTTGCATAGCCGACCGACATTTCGGACTTGTTCCCGGTCGTCATCAGCATCGGGCCAAACTTGTTGGATAGTGCCATCAGCGTGACGCCGCGGATTCGGGACTGGATATTCTCTTCGGTGATGTCGACTTGCGCATCGGCAAAAGAGTCCGACAACATGGCGTCAAACGCGCCGACAGCGGGCGCAATCGGAATGGTGTCAAGCCGACAGCCAATCATCGCCGCGCACTCGGTTGCATCCGAAAGGCTTTCCTGGCCCGTGAAGCGGGACGGCAGCATCACGGACCAGACGCGTTCCGGGCCCAGCGCATCGGCGGCAATAGCAGCGCACAATGCTGAATCGATCCCGCCTGAAAGGCCCAGAACAACGCCCGGGAAGCGATTGGTGTTCACATAGTCGCGCAAGCCAATCATCATTGCGTGATAGGCATCGGACGGGAAGGGCTCGAGCGGCGCGATCTTTCCGCTTTCGCACACCCAGCCGGAAGGCGCACGAACCCAACGGGTCAGGCGAACCTCTTCCTCCCAATCTGCCATCTGATGGGCCACCGATCCATCGGCATTCAGTACGAAGGAGGCGCCATCGAACACGAGCTCGTCCTGACCGCCGACGCGGTTGAGATAGGCCATCGGCAGACCTGTTTCGCGGACGCGCGCGGCCGCGACGATGGTCGAACGCAGGTCATCCTTGTCTATCTCGTATGGGCTGCCGTTCGGAGTCAGCAGAAATTCCGCACCCTGATCTTTCAGATGCGCGCACACGGCCGGCCACCAGACGTCTTCGCAGATGGGAACGCCAATGCGGACGCCCCGGAACAGGATAGGATCGGGCAGGGGGCCACTTGCGAAGAGGCGCTTTTCGTCAAAGGTCCCATAATTGGGGAGTTCGCGCTTCAGTCGCTCCGCGATAATCTTGCCGCCCTCGAGCAGCACCATTGCGTTATAGAGCTTGCCCTCGTGCCGCCTGATTGTGCCGACAAGCATCGCAGGCCCACCATCGGCGGTTGCGGTCGCAAGTCGGGCCAGTTCGGCGTCGGCCCGTTCGGCCAGCGCAGGCTTCAGGACCAGATCTTCGGGGGGATATCCAATCAGCTGGAGTTCGGGGAACAGGATCAGGTCGGCTCCCGTTGCCTGTTTCCGAACGTTGAGCATGGCATCGGCATTGGCCGCAAGATCGCCCATGCGTTGCGAAAGTTGGGCAAGGGCAATGGTCAGCGCGTCAGTCATGCCCGCCTCCTAGAGCCGGACGGCAAAAGGGGGAAGCATTTTGCATGCCTCCCCCCAAAAGCCGGATGATGAAAGATCAGGCGGGAATACCGCTGATCGATTTCATTTCCATGAAGTCCCGCAGGCCGAACAGGCCGCCTTCGCGGCCATTGCCGGATTGCTTGTAGCCACCAAAGGGTGCGCCGGGAGCGGGGCCCCAATTATTGACTGCAACCATGCCGGCACGCAACTTCGGTGCAATCGCGGCCGCGTCTTCAGGGTTGCCGGAAATGACCGCGGAAAGGCCATAGTCGGTATCGTTGGCGATCTTCACGCCTTCGTCCAGTGTCGCATAGGTCATGACGGTCGCAACCGGACCGAAGACTTCTTCCTTGGCAATCCGCATGTCAGGCGTCACGCCCGAAAATACGGTCGGCTTGATATAATAGCCGCGGTTGACATTTGTCGGTAGGCCCGTGCCGCCGGTTTCAAGCTTCGCCCCTTCGTCGATCGCGGACTGAATAAGGCCCTGGATCTTGTCATACTGGGTCTTGTTCACGACTGGCCCGATGTGCGCGCCTTCGGTCAGCGGATCGCCCACCTGCGTGCCATCGAACATGCCCTTGATGATGCCAACGGCTTCGGCTTCCTGATCCTTCTGGACGAGAATGCGCGTCGGCGCGATGCAGCTCTGGCCGGTATTGATGAGAACACCGGAAACCGTGGGTGGCAGAACCGTCGCGAGATCGGCGCCCGGCAGGACGAGGTTCGGCGATTTTCCGCCAAGTTCCTGATGGACGCGCTTGACGGTATCGGCCGCAGCCTTGGCCACAAGGATGCCAGCGCGGGTTGAACCGGTGAAGCTCACCATGTCGATGCCCTTATGGGCGGAAATGGCAGCGCCAACGCCGGGTCCATCGCCCTGGACAAGGTTGAAGACGCCCGGCGGTACGCCTGCCGCATCAAGGATTTCGGCAAAGATTGCCGCGTTACCCGGGCATTCCTCGGACGGCTTAAGGACCATCGTGTTGCCACCAGCCAGCGCCGGAGCCACCTTCAATGCAATCTGGTTGAGCGGCCAGTTCCAAGGCGTGATCATGCCGACGACGCCAATCGGTTCGTAAACGACAAGGTTCGCGCCATGGCGTTCGCTGAATTCGAATGTCTTGAGGGCTTCGATGGTCCCCAGGAAGCCGCCGATCCCGGCTCCGACCTGTGCGGTCGCTGCAAAGTTGAGCGGAGCGCCCATCTCATTCGCCATCGACTTGGCAAGGTCGCCAACACGCTTCTTGTATTCTTCCACGATGCGGCCAAGCAGCGCGAGCCTTTCCTCGCGGCTGGTCTGGCTGTAAGTTTCGAATGCCGCAGTTGCAGCTTTCACGGCCGCATCGACATCCGCCTGAGTTCCGAGCGTGATTTCCGTGCAGGGTTCTTCGGTTGAAGGGCTGATGACCAGATGGCGCTTGCCGCCAATTGAATCGACCCACTGGCCGTTGATGTAATGCTTGAGGTAACTGTCCATTCTGGCTTCTCCTTGGAATACCGAGTCGTTTGATCGCGTAACGGGTTTTGATTTGGGACTTTTTACGTAAACGTCAACCTGTCTCACGGTCTTTCGCGCGAAAGACGCGACATGAGGATGGCCGCACGCTTGGCCTGCCGACGAATTGATGCAAGATCCACTGTTTCACCTGGCGCGTGGTCACCGCGGCTGGCCGTGCCGAGGCCGACAAGGCCGTCGACATCCTTTGCGACGAATGAAATGTCACCTGCACCGCGCTTCAGCGGATCGAGCGCTTCCATTTCGGGCAGGCCAAGATCGCGATTGACGCTGTTGAGCTTCGCGAGAAGAGCCTTGTTGCCGTCGGTCGGAGCCATGGCGGGATAACCGCCTCCCTCGAAACGGATGTCCGCCGTTGTTCCCGGCGCATGGGCAGCGACGATTGCTGTCATCTTTGCCTTGACCCGTTCGGTCTGTTCGTCGCTGAGCGTGCGGAAATCGCCGCGCGCCAGAGCAATGGCCGGGATGATGTTCGATTTGCCCCGTGCAGTGGCGCGGATTCCGTCTGCATCGAACGCAGCGTCGGTGCCGCCCGCAATGAGTCCCACGTTGAACGTCAGGTTGGGTTCGGGCAGCTCCTGCCGGAAGCGCGCAAGGATTCGGGCCAGTTCGTAGATGGCCCCGTCACCAAACGTGGCATTGAAGATCAGCGAACTATGGCCGGTCTTGCCCGTCGTGGTCAGCGTCCAGCTGTTGGACGATCGTCGGGCAATCGAGCCCATGTCGCGGCCATTCTCAATGGACAGCCCTTCAAAGTCGAGGGCCACATCGGCGCGCTTGCCTGCCTCGATCAGGTCTGCCCGGGCAATGTCGATCGGATCGCCGGAATCCTCTTCGTCGCCCGTCATGACGATTTCGATATTGGCGTCCTTCAGTGTCCCCGCTGCTTTCATCGCCCTCAGCGCAGACACAATCACCACCAGGCCACCCTTGTCGTCACCCGCGCCCGGACCCTCGGCTTCATTGCCGCGCCTGACAAATGTCTGAAAAGGCGAATCCTTCTCGAAGACAGTGTCGAGATGGGCAATCAGCAGCAAGGATTTCGTGCCAGCCTTGCCCTTGTGGACGGCAATGAGGTGGCCCGAGCGATGGGCAAGCGCCATCGGCTTCCACGTCACGGCAAAGCCCAAGGGCTCAAGTTCTGCGCGCATCATCCGGCCCACGGCCTCGACACCTGCCAGGTTCAGTGAGCCGCTATTCTGGTTCACCAGCCGCTCCAGCAGCGCAACGTTGCGCTCATACTCCGCGTCGACTGTCGTGTTCATGTGTTTCTCGGCGGATGAAAGCCCCGCGTTCGCGGGCGATGCCGCAAGGATTGCCGCGCCCGCCAAGACAGATCCGAACCAATTGCGCATGTTCCGCTCCCAATCCAATTTCTCGCTATGCTGTGCCGTCCTTTGCGTGCTCCTGCAATTGGGCACTGGCGGTTTCTTGATGATCGGTTAGAGTTTGCAAACGATGCTGTCACTTCCAAACCTTCTGACGCTTTCGCGCATCTTTACAGTGCCGATCCTCGTCGCGCTTCTCTGGTATCCCGGCTGGGAACTGGGTTACGGCCTTGGTTTCGGGCTTTATTGCCTGATGGGAATTACCGACTATTTCGATGGCTATCTGGCGCGTGCACAGGGCACAGTGTCAAAGCTGGGGGTCTTCCTCGATCCCATTGCGGACAAGATCATGGTCGCTGCCGTGATTGTGATGCTGGTCGGCACACGGCACGAGGCTGCGTCGATCACGGGACTGCACCTCATACCGGCGTTGATCATTCTGCTGCGCGAAATTGCTGTGTCAGGCCTGAGGGAGTTCCTCGCCGAACTCCGTGTTTCCGTGCCTGTGTCGCAATTGGCGAAATGGAAGACAACTCTCCAGCTTGTGGCGCTCGGGGCCCTGATTCTTGCGGGCGCGTTGCCTCTGCAGCACTGGATCAAGGAAGTCGGACTCCTGAGCCTTTGGGCTGCCGCCGTCCTGACGGTCATTACTGGCTGGGACTATCTGCGTGTCGGCCTGAAGCATATGGATTGATCCCGTGGCACATGTGACCTTGCTCTATTTTGCCAGCATACGGGAAAAGCTGGGCCGCGAGATGGAAGAACGCGAGCTGCCTGAGAGCGCACGGACCGTGCACGACCTGATTGGCTGGCTCGTGACGCAAGATGCCGACTATGCCAGTGCCTTCGCGGAACCTGCCAAGCTGCGCTGCGCCATCGATCAGGTCATGGTTCCCTTTGATGCACCTTTGGCAGGCGCGAGGGAGGTTGCCTTTTTCCCGCCGGTGACGGGCGGATGAAGAGCGTTCGCGTCCAGCCGGAGGATTTCGATCCGGGCTTCGAGATGGCAGCGCTTGGGGCGCTGGGGTCGGGCGGTGTGGCCAGCTTTGTTGGCCATGTTCGTGGTGACGGTGAACTGATCGCCCTCACGCTTGAACATTATCCGCAGATGACAGCCAGGGCGCTGGATGATCTCGCGGAACAGGCCCTTGCGCGATGGGCGCTTGATGGGGTGACGCTCATTCACCGTATCGGGAGACTGGTCCCGGGGGATCGGATCGTTCTGGTTTGCACAGCATCGCGACACCGCGCCGCCGCATTGGAAGCATGCGCCTATCTGATCGACCGATTGAAGACCGATGCGCCCTTCTGGAAGAAGGAGGAATTCAGCGACGGTCGATCAAGCTGGGTAGAAGCGCGGCAGAGCGATGATGCCGCCGCCGAACGCTGGGGCTAGCGCCCGGTCACTTCGCGCAGGACATTGGCCAGCAATTCGAATTCCTTGCCGCGCGGGCTTGCGCGTCGCCAGGCAAGCGCGATGCTCCGGCTTGGATGATCTGCTATCAATGGTCTTGTCGTGATCCCGGTGTTGGCCAGAATATTAGCCTCTATCGCCATTTCGGGGAGCATTGTGACGCCAAGACCGTTGTCGACCATCTGGACGAGGGTGTGCAGAGATGTCCCGAGCATTGCGGCATTCGCGCGAAGTTCCGGACGATTGCAGGCGGACAGTACATGGTCCTTGAGGCAGTGCCCGTCCTCGAGCAGGAGCAGGCGCTTTTCGTCGATCGTGTCGGCGGTCGCTGTCTCGGGAGGCTGTTCGTTCCCGGGATAGGCCAGGAAGAGGCGATCCTCGAACAGGATGTCGGATTCGATGTCGCCACAGGCGTAAGGCAGGGCCAGCAGGACGCAATCGGCGCGCCCGTGATTGAGCGATTCGCAGGCGGCACCGCTCGTTTCCTCGCGCAGGTAAAGTTTGAGATCGGGCCAGTCTCGGCGCAGTCTCGGGAGAATGCGCGGCAGCAGAAAGGGGGCAATCGTCGGGATGACACTCATCCTCAGTTCGCCCGCAAGCGGTTTGCCGGCCGCGCGAACCATATCACCAAGTTCTTCGGCTTCCCGCAAGACGCGGCGGGCCTTGTCTGCAATGCGTTCGCCCAATGCAGTAAAGCGCACGACCCGCCTGTTGCGCTCGACCAGCGTGACGCCAATCAGCGATTCAAGTTCGCGCAAGCCCGCAGACAGGGTTGATTGCGTGACGAAGCACGCCTCCGCCGCCTTGCCGAAATGGCCATGCTCCTGCAGCGCCACCAGATACTGGAGTTGCTTGATTGTCGGCAGATAGGTTGTCATCAATCGATCCAGACACTTAAGCCCGAAGGATTAATCGAAATTCGCGATCACGCAAGCGCCTTGTAAAGGCTGAACAGGCTGGTCGCCGTCAACACGATGCCGACCATCAACATCAGTCTCTGCGGCTGGACGTGGCGCGCCACAAAGGCCGCCAAGGGTGCTGCAACGATCCCGCCGATGAGAAGCCCGAATGTGGCAATGCTGAATGCTTCCAGCCCCAGTTGCGAAATGAATGTGGCTGAAGCAGCCGTTGTCAGGAAAAATTCTGCGGTGTTGACTGTGCCGACGGTCATGCGTGGCGACGTACCCTGGATGAGCAGATTTGACGTGACGACCGGTCCCCAGCCACCGCCGCCTGCCGCATCGAGAAAACCGCCGATCAGGCCCAGTGGCGCAATGACCTTTGGCTCCCGATGCTCATGTGTATAGCCCCAAGCCTTGTAAAGCAGATAAATCCCGATGCCGGCCAAATATGCCATGACGAATGGCTTGGCGACAGACGCGTCGATGCTCGTCAGCACATAGGCGCCAAGCACGGCGCCAATGACGCCGGGTATGGCGAGTCTCCGGAAGAGACTCCAATCGACGTTGCGATGGAATATATGGCTGATGCCTGATGCGGCCGTCGTGAACATTTCGACGACGTGGACGCGCGCCGAGGCATGAGCGGGGGGCACGCCCAAGACGCTGACAAGAAGCGTGTTCGTGATGACACCGAATGCCATGCCGATCGCTCCGTCGATCAGCTGGGCAATGAATCCAACCGCAACGAAAGGCAGCATCGCTGACAGGTCGAACCCGAAGATCTCCATTCACCCACCCTTTGTTCAGTTCTGGTCCGCACCGGATGCTTTGGTCGACTCTAGACAAATTGCGTCAGAGAATCACACTCCTGCACCACGGGTCTAGAATCCTGCGCTTGAAACACCTAGATAGAGTTGCTTGGGAAGGTGAAAGGCAACACACGACTCATGTTCGACCAGCTGATAGCCTATCTCGATTCAGTGAAGGCACGAGATCCCGCTCCCCGCTCACGCTGGGAAATTCTGACCTACCCCGGCGTATGGGCGCTTGGGTTGCACCGCATAGCCCATTGGCTTTTTGCGGCAGACCTGTTTTTCCTCGCGCGGGTGGTCAATCATTTCGCCCGGTTCCTGACCGCGATCGATATTCACCCCGGCGCGACCATCGGCCGCAATTTCTTCATTGATCACGGCTTTGTCGTGATTGGCGAAACGGCGGAAATCGGCGATAATGTGACAATCTACCAGTGTGTTACACTGGGCGGGACGAGCCCTGACAATGGCGTTGCCGGCAAACGGCATCCCACGTTGAGCGATGGCGTGATCATTGGCTCTGGCGCACAGGTTCTGGGCCCAATCACGCTCGGCGCGCGGTCGCGGGTCGGCGCGAATTCGGTAGTGACAAAGGACGTGCCTGAAGGTGCCACAATGGTTGGCATCCCGGCACGACAGACCCTTGTCGACGCTGCAGACTATCAGAAGGGATTTGTTCCCTATGGCACGCCTTGCAGCGAGCGATTCGATCCTGCGACTCAGCAACTTGAAATCCTCAAGTGCGAAGTTGAGCAGTTGCAGAAGCGACTGGCCGCCATGACGGAGAACCACGAGGCTGCCACTCCCAAACGGACCAAGGCCTGATGGGAGATGTCACTCCGTTTCCGAACAGGGGCGGTGGGCAGACGGCTTTTGATCGTTCCGAACTGACTCGGATTCTCGACTTGTACGGGCGGATGGTCGCTGCCGGGCTATGGCGCGACTATGCCATTGCCATGGAACGCGACGTCGCCGTTTTCAGCGCATTCCGTCGCGCGACCGAGCGCCCGGAATACCGCATCGAGAAGCGCCCGAGCCTGCGCAACCGTCAGGGCATGTGGGCCTTGATTGGCGAAGCGGGCATGGTTCTCCGGCGCGGGCATGAGCTTGCACCCATACTAGCGCCGGTTGAACGACGCCTCATGAAGCTGGTTGCGCCCTGACCGGCACAGCCAGAGACGGGGGCAGCTTTTCACCAATGGCCTTCGGCAACATGACCAGCACTGCGTGCCGGACACTGTGCCAGAAGGCAGACAGCATCAGCAAGGCGGTTCCGATCACAAAGGCAGCCAGAGCGACATTCAGGCTGATCGCGCCAAATTCCCGGAACAGGGCGATGATGGCATAGATGACATAGCCGAGTGCGGATACGAGCAGCGCCCGCCGGTCAACCGCCAGAGCGACAAGCCCCATTGCAACGTAAAGCGCCACAACCACCAGTGCCTTGCCCACACTCGGTTCGCCCTCGAGCATGCCGAGCATTGCGAAAATCGAATGCGCGATCATGGGGGCTGCCAGCAAATGAAGCCAGAAAGCAACATCCGAACGGCGTGTCGTGCGCGCTCGGTCTGACATGTCCCAGCGCATGGCGAGCGCAAAGACACCGAGCCCAAGAACGAAGAGTGCGGCGTAGATCACACGATTCATGTTTTCATCGCCGACCGCCGCGAGGAGAAGCGAGAGGCTGACACCGACCAGAGCCACTGCACCCGCAGCTATCGTGATCGGCACCTGGAACCGTCGCCAGTGGAGCCAGGCGGCCCCTCCGGCCAGTGCTGCACACCCAGCCGTAATCGCGGCGGTTGCGCTATTGCCCGCTTCAAGCCCGCCGTCGCCCAGAATCGTTGACACGAGTGCGCCGAAAACGCCGCCAACGAACGAGAGCAGGAAGACAATGCTCGGCAGAGCCATGCGCCTCTGGCGCGTGAAATACTCCGCCAACCCCCACGACAAGCCAGCGACTGTGGCTGCGCCGACTGCCGGATGAATCTCGCCGCCAAGCCATCCGCCGCCGACGAGCAGCAAAACGCCGGCGATCGCAACGAAGATGTCGTTGAATCCGGACAGGAGCCGGAAATCCTCTTCATCGACCATGGACGTCGCGCGCTGGGCCGAAACATGGGTTCTCAGCGCTTCGACTGCCTGCGGGCTCAAGACTCCAGCCGCTACGGCCGACTCCAGATCGCTTTCGCTATACATTCTGCGTTCTCCTTTGGGCGGGTAACTGCCACAACTGTATTATGTTTGCAATACACGTGAGTCTGAGCAAAAAAAGGGCCGCACGAAGCAGCCCTTTTTCTCCCGATAATCTGAAAACGCGCGCTTATGCGAACGCGACACGCATTCCGTGGCGCCGTCGCATGGAACGGCCCAAGGCAGCAAAGCCTACAAACATCATCATCCATGTGGCCGGCTCCGGCACGGCGGTTGATTTGACCGCGACATTGTCGACCTCGAACGCATTTCCGGATGAATTGAACCGCAGTCCCGAAACCAGACCTTGATCCGCGCCGGTGAATGTCAGCTTGGCGATCGGATTCGTCGTTGGACTGGTCTGGTTGCCGTTAGGATTGACTGCCGCATTGGCGCCGGTGAATGTGGCGATCACGTGGCTCGCAGCATCGAGCACTTCCAGAGTATTGTATGAATCGACCGAACCCCAGATGAAACTGATCTCACTGATCAGCCCAAAAGCCGACAGGTTGAGCGTACGGGGCGTACCATCTGTCGGCCCTACCGAAATATAGCCGCCGGTGCTGCCAAAGGGTTGCGCGCGAACGCCGCCGACCGAACCTGAAAAGATCGTGCCATTATACTCTGGCGTTGCCGAATTGAAATCGAACGTCGGTGTCGGCCCGGCATAGATCGACGCGCCCGGTGTGGCGGACAGGGTGATTGCGGCATTGGCAGGGACTGCCGAAAGACCAACTGCGGCGGATGCCGCCAGAATCAGGAGCTTCTTCATTAACCATCCTTCGTTTCGCCGTGCCATTTTCAAAATGGAAAGCCTTGGTTCACAGTTGCAATTCTTAACAAGAACTGCAGCCTTGGCGTGAATAATACATGGAATTCCGCCAAAAACCAGCACACGGAACGACCGAATATGGTAAATGAAACGCCTGTCTCTGTCTGGCACAATACTCCTGAAATAGCTTAAATGGTTAATTCAACCGGATATGAACTTTCTCTCAACTGCCAAGCGATTGAAGTCGATTGATCGCAGCCATGGATTGCTCGGAGCCCGATTGCGGGACGATTTCGCCCGTGCGATCGATGATCTCGGCCCAATGGGCTGCGACGCCTTCGACGGTCCGTTCATCTTCGGACAGGGCGACGCCGCGCGTCAGAGTGACGTTCGCCGCATGGAAGAAGCCGCCGCCGGCACCGACGATTGCATTGGACGGGGCCTCTTCGCTCACGAGGAAGAGTGCGGCCGGAACCACGTTGATCGGATTGAATGATTTGAAGGCTTCCGGCGGGAAAATGTCTTCTGTCATGCGCGTCGCTGCGATCGGGGCGAGCGTGTTGACCTTGATATTGTTTTTCGCGCCTTCGAGGTAGAGCGACTTGGTGAACCCCGCGAGCCCCAGCTTGGCAGCGCCATAGTTGGTCTGGCCGAAATTGCCGTAGAGCCCTGTTGAAGACGCCGTCATGAGGATGCGGCCATAATTCTGTTCGCGCATCGTTTCCCAAACCGCCTTGGTGCAATTTGCGGAGCCAATGAGGTGAACCTTCACCACGAGTTCGAAGTCCGCGATTTCCATCTTGGCGAAGCTCTTGTCGCGCAGGATGCCCGCATTGTTGATCAGGATATGGACTCCGCCCCAGGCTTCCTTGGCCTTGGCAACCATTTCGACCATCTGGTCATATTCTGCGACATTGCCGCCGTTCGACATCGCGTCTCCGCCCAAGGCCTTGATCTCTTCAACGACCTTGAGCGCCGAATCGGAATGCCCCGTGCCGTCTCGTGCTGCGCCGAGATCATTCACGACCACCTTTGCGCCGCGGCGCGCGAGTTCAAGTGCATATTCGCGACCAAGTCCGCCGCCCGCACCTGTGACGATGGCAACCTTGCCTGCAAAACTGATGGTCATGGTCTCTGCTCCAATTACAAATGATGGCGGCTGATTAGCGCCTGTTTTTGTCGGCGCAAGCGCCTTCATCCTGACGCTACGGCAAGGCAAAGCCGTTCACACCCTCGACATTTTCGCCAATCCGCGCTTTAGCCCGAGCGCAATTGTTTCAAGGAGCATGCCATGGATGCGCGCCATCTGGCCAAGGCACTGGGCAATCCTGCCTATGTGCAAGGGCTTGATCCGGGCGGATGGGCAGCGCTCCTGGCCATGGCCGATGCGGAACAACTGACAGCGAGCCTGGCCTGGCGCGTGAATGGATTGGCCATTCCGGAAGATGTCCGGGTCCACCTGACGCTTGCGCGTGAAAGAGCAGAGGAAAGCCGAACCAGGACGCTTGGCATTGTGCGCGCGATTGCTGGCCAACTGGTCCCGTCCGGGATTTCGACAACAGTGCTGGACGAGGCAGCATGGATTGCTGCCGGGCTTGATGCTGCACGCGGCGCTTTTGCGGCCGATGTCACAATTGCCGTTCCCCGGGAACGCGAGGTCGAGGTCAGCGGGCTTCTCGTCCAATCGATCCGAGTGAAGGTCGCTGCAGACGCTGGCGCGCTTCCGCTTGAAAACGGGCTGCTTGTGCCGGCTCCCGAGTCCATGGTGATGGATGCAGTCGTCGCGCTTCTGGGCCGGGGCGATCCGGCAGGGCTGGCCGGACTTTGGGCAATAGACCGGCTGATCCGCGAATTTTGCAGTGTCGAAGGCTTCTGGCAGCGTTTGCACAGCTGCTCGGCCGCCCGAAAGTGCACGCCGCTGCTGTCACGCGCGCTGCGCCTGTCGCACCATCTCTTTGAAACGCCCGTCGACCCCTGGCTGGCCTGGGAACCGCGGCGCGGCGATATCTTCTATCTCGGGCGCATTCTTGCGCGCAATGCGCGAGGCGAGGAATCCCGCCGCATCCTGCGCCTCGCCTTTCGCGTCAGAGCCTGGCTGCGCGGCTAGTTCTGGAATCTGCAACCATTTGGTGGCAAAGGCTGGGGTCATGAGCAAAAGACCTGTTGCTGCTGTCATTCTTGCCGCGGGCAAGGGCACGCGCATGAAATCCGACCTGCACAAGGTCCTCCACCCGATCGCCGGCAAGCCGATGCTGCTGCATTTGCTGGACAGCGTCGAGGCGCTCGATGCAACGCGCAAGGTCGTCATTGTGGGGAGCGGCAAGGACCAGCTGGAAGCGGCAGTCGCAGGCACCGGCTGCACGATTGCCGTGCAGGAGCCGCAGCTTGGCACGGGCCACGCCGTCCAGCAGGCGGAGGATGCGCTTGCCGGTTTCGATGGTGATGTCCTGATCCTTTACGGCGATGTGCCCTTTGTTCCGGCTGGCACAATGCGGGCGATGCTCGACCGGCTTGGGCAAGCGGATCAGCCCGCAGTGGTTGTGCTGGGCTTCGAGCCAGCAGACGGGCTGCACTATGGCCGCGTGATCGCATCGGCGGACAGCCGGATCGAGAAGATGGTCGAGTTCAAGGACGCGACGCCTGCAGAGCGCGATTGCCGACTGTGCAATTCCGGGCTCATGGCCGTTCGATCACAGGATCTCTTCGCTTTGCTCGCCCGGGTGGGCAAGGACAATGCGGCCGGGGAGTATTATCTCGTCGATATCGTCAACATCGCCATTGCCGATGGCCGATCATGTGCGGTCATCACGACCGACCCGTTCGATGTGGCCGGAATCAACAGCCGGGCTGAGCTCGCCGAAATGGAAGGCCAATGGCAGGTGCGCCGTCGCCAACGGGCCATGGCCGAAGGTGCCACGCTGGTAGCGCCCGAGACGGTCTGGTTTTCGCATGACACGCGCATCGGCCGCGATGTGCTGATTGAACCCAATGTGTTCTTTGGCCCCGGTGCGTCCATTGCCGATTCTGTAACTATCCGCGGCTTTTCGCATATCGAGGGCGCGACGATTGCCAGTGGTGCAGAGGTCGGACCATTTGCGCGCCTTCGTCCGGGGGCTGTGCTCGAGGAAAAGGCAAAGGTCGGCAATTTCGTTGAAATGAAGAAGGCGCGTCTCGGCAAAGGTGCCAAGGCCAGTCACCTGACCTATCTGGGCGATGCCGATGTTGGAGAGGGCGCAAATATCGGTGCCGGCACGATTACCTGCAACTATGACGGGTTTTTGAAATATCGGACGGAAATCGGGGCGGGAGCCTTCATCGGTTCCAATTCCGCGCTCGTCGCGCCGGTCTCCATTGGTGAGGGCGCAATTGTTGCGGCCGGCTCTGTCGTCACGGCGGATGTGCATGCCGACGCTTTGGCCATTGCGCGCGGATCGCAGGAAATGAAGCCAAATTGGGCGCGCCGATTCCGTGAAGTGATGGCTGCGAAAAAGGCAGAACGGAAATAGCCTTGCGTCTTGCGCGAAGAACCGCCCGGCGCTGATGTCCGGTTTCGCTTGAAATTCTTAAGCTTTCTACCGATATTGTGGACATCCGGTGCTTTTCACCGGGCAAAGGAGTGAAATTACGATGGCCAACTGGTCGGATCCCCGCATTGTCGGTGCCCCCTTGGGCGCCGCTGCTGGCACGCAAAGCGCCGCCTATGATGCGGGCCTGCGTTCCTATATGCTGTCTGTCTACAACTATATGGCGTCCGGCGTCCTGTTGACGGGCATTGTCGCGCTGCTTTTCGCGCGCAGCGGCTATGCCCAGTCAATCATGATGTCTCCGGGCATTCTGAAATATGTTATCATGTTTGCGCCGTTGGGCTTTGTCTTCGCATTGAGCTTCGGCATCAATCGCATGTCTACGGCTGCGGCACAGGCCACATACTGGGCTTATGCTGCCGTCATGGGCCTGTCGCTCTCGACGATATTCCTGGTCTACACCGGAACATCGATTGCCCAGACCTTCTTCGCGACAGCGGGCGCGTTCGCGGGACTTAGCCTTTTTGGCTACACCACCAAGAAGGACCTTTCCGGCTTCGGGACGTTCCTGATCATGGGTGTCGTCGGCTTGCTGGTGGCCAGCATCGTCAACATCTTCATGCAGTCCGGGCCGCTTGATCTGGTGATCAGCGCCCTTGGCGTCCTGATCTTTGCCGGTCTGACCGCTTATGACACGCAGAAGATCAAATCGATGTACAGCTATGTTGCTGGCAGCGACATGGTCGGCAAGACAGTCGTGATGGGTGCGTTGCAGCTCTATCTCGACTTCATCAACATGTTCATGTTCCTGCTGCGCCTGTTCGGTTCGCGCGACTGATCCAGCAGATCATGACTGAAACAAGAGGCCCGGCAGGAGCGATCCTGCCGGGCCTTTTTCATGCCTATTCCGGCAGGAAGTCCGGCACGCTGAGATAGCGTTCGCCGGTATCATAGTTGAAGCCGAGCACCCGGGCATTCTTGGGCAGGTCCGGCAGCTTCTGGGCAATGGCGGCCAGCGTCGCACCTGACGAAATGCCCACCAGCATGCCTTCCTCCGTGGCAGAGCGCCGCGCCATAGCCTTTGCATCCGCAGGATCGACCTGGATGACGCCATCGAGCAGTTGCGTGTGGAGGTTTGCCGGGATGAAGCCCGCACCGATTCCCTGAATGGGATGCGGGGCCGGGCTGCCGCCCGAAATGACCGGCGAAAGCGTCGGCTCGACTGCAAAAACCTTCAGGTTCGGCCAAACCTTTTTCAGGTACTGCGCAACGCCCGTGATATGGCCGCCGGTCCCGACGCCCGTGATGATGGCGTCAAGCGGTGTATCCTTGAAGTCCGCGAGGATTTCGGGGCCCGTCGTGCGGACGTGGATGTCGATATTCGCCGGATTTTCGAACTGCTGCGGCATCCAGGCGCCGGGCGTGGTCGAGACGATCTCGAGCGCGCGCTCGATTGCGCCTTTCATGCCTTTTTCGCGGGGCGTGAGGTCGAATGTGGCGCCATAGGCCAGCATCAGGCGCCTGCGTTCGATCGACATGCTTTCGGGCATCACGAGGACAAGCTTGTATCCCTTGACGGCTGCAACCATTGCGAGACCAATGCCCGTATTTCCGGACGTCGGTTCGACAATTGTCCCGCCGGGCTTCAGCGCGCCCGACTTTTCGGCATCCTCGATCATCGCAAGACCAATTCGGTCCTTGATGGATCCGCCTGGATTGCTCCGTTCGGACTTGATCCAGACTTCGGCGTCCGGAAACAGCCGCGCAACGCGAATGTGCGGCGTGTTGCCAATGGTTTCGAGAATATTGGCTGCCTTCATGTGGTCAACTCCTTTGGTAAGTCGAATGTCTTTGCCCGGCGCAATTCGGGAAAAATATAGGCCCAGATAAGGGTCACGGCAATCGCCCCGGCACCGCCAATCACGACCGCGCCAATCGGGCCGACAAGCGCCGCCGCCAGCCCCGATTGAGCCTCTCCCAACTCGTTCGAGCCCGAGATCGCAAGCTGGGATACGGCGTTGACGCGTCCGCGCATTTCGTCCGGCGTATAGAGTTGCGTCAAGGAAGAGCGGACATAGACGGACAACATGTCCGCAGCCCCCAATATTGTGAGCATCGCCAGCGACAGCCACAGGTTTGTCGAAATGCCGAAAACGATCGTCGCAACCCCAAAGGCGATCACAGCCGCCAGCATCTTGATGCCGACGTTGTTGGCCAGGGGGCGGAAGGAAAACCAGAGCGCCATGATTGTCGCGCCGAGCGCAGGCGCCCCGCGCAGCCACCCGAGCCCTTCAGGCCCGATCTTCAATATGTCACGTGCATAGACAGGCAGAAGAGCCGTTGCGCCCGCAAGCAGGACGGCAAACAGATCGAGTGTAATCGCGGCCAGCAGGAACCGGTGGCCACGGACATAGCCAAGCCCGTCGATCATCTGGCGCAAGGGGTGTGAACCATCCTTGATCGAGGTGCGCGCATAGGGGCGAATCGACAGGATGGAGGCCGCCGTGATGGCCAGCAGGGCTGCGGCGATCCAGTAAGACGATGCCGGATGGGCAGCATAGGCAAGGCCGCCAAAGGCCGGGCCCAGAATGCCGCCGGTCTGCCAGGCGATGCTGCTCATGGCGATTGCGCGCGGCAGGGACTCCGGTGGAACGAGATTGGGAGCAATCGAACTGAGTGACGGACCGTTGAACGCGCGCACGACACCGTGAAGTCCCGCAATGATGAACAGGGCCGGCAGAGTCAGACTGTCATGTGCGGTCATCCACCCCAATGCGAGCGCGTTGAGCAGGTCGAGCGATAATGCAGCCGATGCGACGTACCGTCGGTCGAACCGGTCTGCCATCCACCCGGCAACCGGCATCAGAACGAGGAGCGGCAGGAACTGGGCTATACCGATGAGGCCAAGCTGGAACGCTGCGGCTTTCGGCCCCATGCCATAATCGGTCCGTGCAACATCATAGACCTGCCAGCCGATCACCACGACCATGCCCACTTGCGCCAGCACCGCACAGAAGCGGGCAATCCAGAACAGGCGGTAGTCGCGAAACGCCAGTGGAGATTGCGGCTTGCTCATTCAGGCGTGCCGCAACAGGCCGGATCGGGAAAGATCGTCATGAACCAGCCTTAGGCAAGGCTCACAAAGCTGTCGAGAACACGTTTTCTTCCCGCTTGCTCAAAATCTATTTCCAGCTTGTTGCCTTCGATTTCGGCAATCGTGCCATAACCGAATTTGGTGTGGAAGATCCGCAAGCCCACCGACACGTCGCTACGGCCCTTGTTGCCAAGGCTGACGGCGCTGCCCCGTGCTTCGACGATGCGGGTCGGCTGAGTCGAATAGCTACCGCCAGCCGCGCGCTGCCAACCGGGTCCACGGCCAGTGCCGCGCTGGACATGGGCAAAGGGATCAATCTGTTCGGACCAACTCGCCCGCCACAGGCTTTCGCCGCCGGCCATGCTGGTCTCCTGAATGATATGCGCCTCGGGCAATTCGGCAATGAACCGCGAAGGGATGCTCGACGTCCATTGGCCATAGATGCGTCGATTGGCCGCATGCAGGATCGTACACCGCTTTCGCGCCCGCGTAATCGCGACATAGGCAAGGCGGCGTTCCTCTTCGAGGCTCTTGAGCCCACCTTCGTCCAGCGCGCGCTGCGACGGGAACACGCCCTCCTCCCAGCCGACAAGGAAGGTCCGGTCAAATTCCAGGCCCTTTGCGGCGTGGATTGTCATGATCGTCACCTTCTGGTCGTCCGCCGCGGCATCATTATCCATCACAAGGCTGACATGTTCGAGGAAGGCGCCGAGCGTTTCATAGTCTTCCATGGCCCGGACAAGTTCGCTCAGGTTTTCGAGGCGCCCGGCACTTTCGGCGGACTTGTCCGCCTGCAGCATCGCCGTATAGCCGCTTTCGTCGAGAATGGCCCTGGCAAGCTCGGGGTGCGGCAGGTCGCGTGCCCTGTCGCGCCAGCTTGCCAGATCAGCGACAAAGCCGGCAAGCGCGCGGCGGGCCTGCGGGGTTAGTTCATCACTGTCCAGAATGCGGGTGGCGGCCTGCGCAAGCGGCATGGCTTCCGCGCGCGCCAGCATCTGCAATTTCGCAATCGCCTTGTCGCCCAGACCGCGTTTCGGCTGGTTGACGATCCGCTCGAAAGCGAGGTCATCGGCCGGCTGGTTGACGAGCCTCAGATAAGCCAATGCATCACGGATCTCGGCGCGTTCGTAAAAGCGGAATCCGCCGACAATCCTGTAGGGCAGGCCGATGGCAATGAACCGGTCCTCGAATTCGCGGGTCTGGAACTGTGCGCGGACGAGGATCGCCGCATCGTCGAGCGAGGCTCCGTTGCGCTGGTCCGCTTCGATCATCTCGCCAACGCGCCGGGCTTCTTCCGGGCCATCCCAGACGCCGATGACGTCAACCTTTTCGCCGGCGTTCAGTTGCGTCCAGAGTGTCTTGCCAAGCCGTCCGCCATTGTTCGCAATCAGTCCGGACGCCGCACCGAGGATATGCGGTGTCGAGCGGTAGTTCTGTTCGAGCTTGATGATTGCGGCACCGGGAAAATCCAGTTCGAAGCGCAGGATGTTGGTCACTTCAGCGCCGCGCCAGGAATAGATCGACTGATCATCATCGCCCACGCAGCAGATATTCTTGCGCGCCTGGGCGAGCAGCCTGAGCCAGAGGTACTGGACGGCGTTGGTGTCCTGATATTCGTCAACCAGGATGTATTTGAAGCGCCGCTGATAATCCTCAAGCACATCGCGATTCGCCTTGAGGATCGTCAGGACGTGAAGCAGCAGATCCCCGAAATCGCAGGCATTGAGTGCCTTCAACCGGTCCTGGTAAATCTGGTAGAGTTCACCACCTCGGCCGTTGGCAAAGCGTTCGCTTTCTCCGGCATCGATGTCGCCGGGGGTCAGGCCCTTGTTCTTCCACTGATCGATCAGTCCGCCCAATTGTCGCGCAGGCCAGCGCTTCTCGTCCAGATCAGCAAGCTGGATCACCTGCTTCAACAGGCGAATCTGGTCATCAGTGTCGAGGATGGTGAAATTGCTCTGCAGGCCGACAAGTTCGGCGTGGCGACGAAGCATTTTCGCACCGATCGAATGAAAAGTCCCGAGCCAGGGCATGCCTTCGACGGCATCGCCAATAATCCGGCCGACGCGCTCCTTCATTTCGCGCGCTGCCTTGTTCGTAAAGGTGACCGCGAGGATTTCCGAAGGCCATGCTTTGCGCGTTGCAATCAGGTGTGCAAGCCGTGCCGTCAGGGCTGCTGTCTTGCCAGTCCCGGCGCCTGCCAACATCAGGACGGGGCCTTCCGAAGTCAGCACAGCTTCGCGCTGTGGCGGGTTCAACCCCTGGAGGTAGGGTGGATCAGTTGACTGGGCAGGGGTGTTCATCGTGACGAACGATTAGGGAACATTGTTCCAGCGAGCAAGCGCCACGGTTGGTCGCTGGCAATGCCCGCTTGGCCCCGGTGCCGCACGGCGTTAGGGTGGCTCCACGTCATGCAGATCTACCTTCCCATTGCCAATATGTCGGTCAACATCCTGACCATGATCCTGCTCGGCGGGACAGTCGGGCTGCTGTCGGGCATGTTCGGGGTCGGCGGGGGGTTTCTTACGACACCGCTGCTGATTTTCTTTGGCATTCCGCCCACGGTTGCGGCGGCTTCGGCGGCCACGCAGGTGACGGGCGCCAGTGTTTCGGGGGTGCTTGCGCATTGGGAACGCGGTGGGGTCGACCTGCGGATGGGCTTGCTGCTTGCCGCAGGTGGTGTGCTCGGTGCTTTGGTGGGGGCCTGGCTGTTCAATGCGCTGAGCGGGCTGGGCCAGATCGATACCGTGATCAATATCCTGTATGTCGCGATGCTGGGATCGATCGGCTGGCTGATGGCGCGCGATGCCTGGCGGGACATTCGGGCGGAACGGTCCGGACAGTCGATTCAAGTCCGCAAGGTTCATCATCATCCGCTGGTCGCGAACCTGCCCTTTCGCTGGCGCTTCTACAAATCGGGCATTTATGTTTCGCCCCTGGCGCCGCTCGCCCTTGGTGTTTTCACCGGCATACTGACTGTCCTGCTCGGGGTTGGCGGTGGCTTTGTTGTTGTGCCGGCAATGATCTACCTGCTCGGAATGTCGGCGCGCGTTGTGGTCGGCACGTCGCTGCTGCAAATCCTGCTCGTCACGGCCTTCACGACCATGGTTCATGCCTTGACGACGCATGCTGTCGATATCGTTCTGGCCGCCCTGTTGCTGGTCGGTGGCACTTTCGGGGCCCAATTGGGCGCGCGGCTCGCAGTGCGGCTGCCGCCGCAGAAGCTCAGAATGGCTCTGGCCGTGATCGTCCTGCTTGTGGCCCTGCGGATGTTCCTTGGCTTGACCTACCGACCGCCAGAACTCTTCACGATCGAGCTTTTGGGATGATCCGGGGCCTTTTCCTTGCGGTCTTTGCACTTCTTCTGACAGGAGCCCGCGAACCCGTGCTGGTGCCCGACGTTTCCCAGCGCAATGTGGATATCGTCTACAGCTTCACGGGGGCCGAACTGCTCCTGTTCGGTGCGATCCTCTATCCGGACGGCCGCTTTCCGCAGCGCGACGCGGATATCGCAGTGGTACTCAAGGGGCCGAGCCAGCCCATATTGATGCGCGAAAAGCAGCGGTTGCTCGGGACGATCTGGGCGAATGCGGACAGCACACGCTTTCAGTCCGCGCCGGGCTTTTACGCTATTGCGACGTCGCGCCCGCTTCAAAAGCTGATCGATGAGCGGACGGCTGCCATCTACGAACTCGGGCTTGGCAATATCCAGCTTTCGCCTGCCGATGCCGGCGACACAGGCAAGCAGGCACGGTTTGAGAACGGTCTTGTGAATCTGCGCCGCAAGAACGAGCTTTTCATCGATCGGCCAGGTGCCGTGGAGATCACCAATGGTGTG
This sequence comes from Sphingomonadaceae bacterium, assembly GCA_046348625.1. Taxonomy (GTDB): domain Bacteria; phylum Pseudomonadota; class Alphaproteobacteria; order Sphingomonadales; family Sphingomonadaceae; genus Aquisediminimonas. The sequence goes on along the minus strand of JAXMDX010000005.1, from coordinate 154,063 downwards.
CTCTATCGTGCGCGGCTGCCGATCCCGGCGCGGGTGCCAACCGGGCACTACACGGCAGAGACGTTTCTCATTCGCGATGGGCGCGTTCTTGCGGCGGCTACGCGCGATATTGTTATCCGCAAATCCGGATTTGAGAGGTTCGTCGCGGTTGCTGCGGATGAGTCCCCCTTTCTCTATGGCTTGTGCGCGATTGCGCTTTCCCTTGGGCTTGGCTGGCTTGCGAGCGCGGCGTTCAAGCGGTTCTGACCGCTTCGTCCGGTTTCCGCTTTCTTAAGGAACCGCTGCTATTCCGATGGCCTGTTTCAGGGGGCCGAATTTATGGATTTTCCGACGTCATCAAGTGCTGCGCAACCGCAATCGGACTTTGGCCTCGCTTCCGTGCCGCGTCCGGGACGTGGCGTCGAGACCGAGATTGGCAGTGTCCTGGACATTTCAGGATCGTCTTCGCGCGTGCTTCTTGATGCGGCAGCCATCGAATCGCTGGCCTCGCAGGCCGATCCAAGCCTGGCAGGCGCCGGACAGGTCGGTGGCCAGATCAAGGTCAAGGTCGGCTCGACATGGCTTGTTGCCAATATCCGCACGCTTTCGAAGCATCCGGACGCGGCGGGCAAAGTGATCGCGATGATCGACTTTCTGGGCGAAGGCGATGAAGAGCGCCTGACCGGCAAGATCTACAATTTCCGCCGTGGTGTGACACGATATCCCTTTCCCGACGCACCGGTCTTTCCAGCCTCGTCCGACGACATGCGCCAGCTTTATGCGGCCGATGACCGCGCGATTATCGAAATCGGGACTGTCTACCCCACAAGCGATATCCGCGGCGCGCTCTATGTCGATGCGATGCTGGGCAAGCATTTTGCACTGCTCGGCTCGACCGGTACCGGCAAATCGACCGCGGCTGCACTCATTCTGCACAGAATATGCGAAATGGCACCGCAGGGTCATATCGTGATGATCGACCCCCACGGCGAATATTCAGCGGCATTCAAGACCAATGGCGCGCTTTACGACGTGACGAACCTCGCCATGCCCTATTGGTTGATGAACTTCGAAGAGCATTGCGAAGTCTTTCTGACGACCCAGGGGAATGAACGCCAGCTCGATGCCGATATCCTTGCCAAGTGCCTTCTTGCTGCGCGGGCGAAAAGCCGCGCCTCGGAAGGGATTGCAAAGCTGACGGTCGACTCGCCGATTCCCTATCTCCTGTCCGACCTCACCAACATCATTCAGGCGGAAATGGGCAAGCTGGACAAGGCCGGCGAAAATGCACCCTATATGCGGCTGAAGACCAAGATTGACGAAATCAAGGCTGATCCGCGCTATACCTTCATGTTCTCGGGCATGATGGTGGCCGACACGATGGCCGAGTTCCTCGGTCGCATTTTCCGCCTTCCGGGCGACGGAAAGCCGATCTCCATCATCGATGTGTCGGGCGTCCCGTCCGAAATTACTTCGGTGGTTGTTGCGGTCTTGAGCCGGATGGTCTTCGACTATGCGATCTGGTCGCGCAATGAGCCGCAGCGCCCGATCCTGCTCGTCTGTGAAGAAGCCCATCGCTATGTGCCCGCCGAACGAGACGCGCACAAAAGCTCGGTCGGCAAGATCCTTGGCCGAATTGCAAAGGAAGGCCGTAAATACGGCATTTCGCTTGGGCTGATCACGCAGCGCCCGTCGGACCTTGCCGAAGGTGTGCTGTCGCAATGCGGCACGATCATCGCAATGCGCCTCAACAATGATCGCGACCAGGCTTTTGTGAAGGCAGCCATGCCGGAAGGCGCGCGCGGGTTTCTCGATACCATTCCTGCACTCAGGAACCGCGAATGCATCATCTGTGGCGAAGGCGTGTCCATCCCTATCCGCGTCGCAATCGACGATCTGGAGGAATTCAAGCGCCCCGCCTCCAGCGATCCGCTCTTCTCGGAGCTCTGGCAGCAGACGGGCGGTGAGGAAGAGATTGTCGGTCGTGTGGTCAAACGGTGGCGCAGTCAGGGCAAATAAAGCCCTGCATTGGCCTTTCTGGTTGACCTGACCCGATTGTCTGGCTAAGGGCCCGCTCGTCCGAAGGGAATGGTGCGTGGGGTTAGCCCCGCAATTTTCCGCGAACTACGGGCACTACATAGCGCTTGAACGATGCTTGTGTGGGTGAAGGCCTGAGGATCATGATGTGATTCTCTTAGGCCTTTTTGTGTTTCTTGAAACACCGCCTGCATGAACAGAGTAACTTCAAAAAGGTGAAGGGCTTCATGCCAACGATTAATCAGCTGGTCCGCAAGGGCCGGGACCCTCAGAAGGCTAAATCCAAGGTTCCCGCAATGGAGCAGAACCCGCAAAAGCGTGGCGTCTGCACTCGTGTCTATACAACGACCCCGAAGAAGCCGAACTCGGCTCTGCGCAAGGTGGCGAAGATTCGCCTGACCAACCAGCGCGAAGTCATCAGCTATATCCCGGGTGAAGGGCACAATCTTCAGGAGCACTCCGTTGTCCTGATCCGCGGGGGCCGCGTCCGCGATCTTCCCGGTGTGCGTTATCACGTACTTCGCGGCGTTCTGGATACTCAGGGCGTCAAGGACCGCAAGCAGTCGCGCTCGAAATATGGCGCGAAGCGTCCCAAGTAAGAAGGATCAGCAGAAATGGCACGTCGTCGTCGTCCCGAAAAGCGGATAATCCTGCCTGATCCCAAGTTCGGGGATGAGGTTCTCTCGAAATTCATGAACAGCGTGATGCTGGATGGCAAGAAGTCCACGGCTGAAGGCATTGTCTACACGGCCCTCGAAACCGTCGAGGCTCGCGCAAAGAAGGACCCGTTGCAGGTCTTTCATGATGCACTCAACAATGTGAAGCCGGGCATCGAGGTCCGCAGCCGCCGCGTTGGTGGTGCGACCTATCAGGTTCCTGTTGAAGTGCGTGCGGAACGTGCCCAGGCACTGGCCATCCGCTGGCTGATTTCTGCGGCCCGCAACCGCAGCGAGAACACCATGTCGGCACGGCTTTCGGGCGAACTGCTCGACGCGTCGAGCAATCGTGGCAACGCCGTCAAGAAGCGCGAAGACACGCACCGCATGGCCGAAGCCAACCGCGCCTTCTCGCATTACCGCTGGTAACAGCGATAACCCCTCGGAGTATCTGACATGGCACGCAGCCATCCTCTCGAAAAATACCGCAATATCGGTATCATGGCGCACATCGACGCGGGCAAGACCACGACGACCGAGCGTATCCTCTACTACACCGGCAAGTCCTACAAGATCGGCGAAGTGCATGAAGGCACGGCGACGATGGACTGGATGGAGCAGGAGCAGGAGCGCGGCATCACGATCACCTCTGCTGCGACGACCTGTTTCTGGAACGATCACCGGATCAACATCATCGACACGCCGGGGCATGTGGACTTCACCATCGAAGTCGAACGTTCGCTGCGCGTGCTTGACGGTGCGGTGGCTTGTTTCGACGGCGTGGCCGGCGTTGAGCCGCAGTCCGAAACCGTGTGGCGGCAGGCTGAAAAGTACAAGGTTCCGCGGATGTGCTTCGTCAACAAGCTTGACCGCACCGGCGCCAATTTCGAGATGTGCGTGGACATGATCCGCGATCGCCTCGGCGCGAAGCCGCTTGTTCTCTATATCCCGGTGGGCATCGAAAGCAGCCTCAAGGGCCTCGTCGACCTCGTCGAGAATCGCGCGATCATCTGGCTGGACGAATCGCTTGGCGCCAAGTTCGAGTATCAGGACATTCCTGATGACCTGAAGGACAAGGCTGCAGCGCTCCGCGCCGAACTGATCGAAACCGTGGTCGAGCAGGACGATGCCGTTCTCGAGGCCTATTTTGAAGGCAATGAGCCTGATGTGGCAACGATCAAGAAGCTGATCCGCAAGGGCACGCTCAATTTCTCGTTCGTGCCTGTGCTGTGCGGCTCGGCATTCAAGAACAAGGGCGTTCAGCCGCTGCTGGATGCCGTGGTCGACTATCTTCCGTCTCCGCTGGACATTCCGCCGGTTGAGGGCCTCAAGCTGGACGGCGTAACGCCGGACACGCGCGAAGCTTCGGACGATGCGCCGTTTTCGGCTCTGGCGTTCAAGATCATGAACGACCCGTTCGTCGGCACGCTGACCTTTGCCCGTATCTATTCGGGCAAGCTTGAAAGTGCTTCGACCGTTCTCAATTCGGTCAAGGACAAGAAGGAAAAGGTTGGCCGCATGCTCCTGATGCATGCCAACAGCCGGGAAGATATCCAGGAAGCCTATGCGGGCGACATCGTCGCGCTTGCAGGCCTCAAGGACACCACGACAGGCGATACGCTGTGCGCCCAGAATGCTCCGATCATTCTTGAGCGGATGGAGTTTCCCGAGCCGGTTATCGAAGTTGCGGTGGAACCCAAGACCAAGGCCGACCAGGAGAAGATGGGCGTCGCGCTCAATCGCCTGGCGCGTGAAGATCCGTCGTTCCGCGTGACGTCAGACCATGAATCGGGCCAGACGATCATCAAGGGCATGGGTGAACTTCACCTCGAAATCCTGGTCGACCGCATGAAGCGTGAATTCAAGGTCGAAGCGAATGTCGGTGCGCCGCAGGTCGCCTATCGCGAATATCTCGCCAAGAAGGTCGACATTGACTACACGCACAAGAAGCAGTCGGGCGGCTCCGGCCAGTTCGGCCGCGTAAAGTTCACCGCAACACCGGGCGAACGTGGTTCGGGCATCATCTTCAAGGATGAAGTCAAGGGCGGCAATATTCCCAAGGAATATATTCCGTCTGTCGAAAAGGGCATGCGCGAAACGGCCGAGACGGGCTCGTTGATCGGGTTCCCGATCATCGATTTCGAAATCTCGCTCTATGACGGCGCGTACCACGATGTCGACTCGTCGGCACTGGCGTTCGAAATCTGTGCGCGGGCAGCGATGCGCGAAGCCGCCCAAAAGGCTGGCATCAAGCTCCTCGAACCGATCATGAAGGTCGAAGTTGTCACTCCGGAAGATTATCTGGGCGATGTCATCGGCGACATGAATTCGCGGCGCGGGCAGATCCAGGGCACTGACAGCCGCGGAAATGCGCAGGTTGTCGAGGCGATGGTGCCGCTTGCCAACATGTTCGGCTATGTGAATCAGCTGCGTTCGTTCACGCAAGGGCGTGCGCAGTACACGATGCAGTTCTCGCATTATGACGAAGTGCCTGCAAACGTCGCTGAAGAGGTGAAGGCAAAGCTTGCCTGATTGAAAAAGACGGACTAAGGGCCGCGCCTGATTTCGCAGGCGCTGTCCGGCAATCTTGAACACAGCAAACCAATCGAAGAACGAGGGTTATAAAATGGCCAAGGCTAAATTTGAGCGGACTAAGCCGCACTGCAACATCGGCACCATCGGTCACGTCGACCATGGCAAGACCTCGCTGACCGCAGCGATCACCAAGGTGCTGGCCGAAACCGGCGGCGCGACGTTCACCAGCTATGACAATATCGACAAGGCTCCCGAAGAGCGTGAGCGCGGCATCACGATTTCGACTGCGCACGTCGAATATGAAACCGAGAAGCGCCACTATGCGCACGTCGATTGCCCGGGCCACGCTGACTATGTGAAGAACATGATCACCGGCGCTGCGCAGATGGACGGCGGCATCCTCGTCGTTTCGGCAACCGACGGCCCGATGCCACAGACTCGCGAGCACATCCTGCTTGCCCGTCAGGTCGGTGTTCCCCAGCTCGTCGTGTTCATGAACAAGGTCGATCTGGTTGACGATCCCGAAATTCTCGAGCTCGTCGAAATGGAAATCCGCGAACTCCTCTCGAAGTATGACTTCGATGGCGACAACATTCCCGTCATTCAGGGCTCGGCGACCTGCGCCCTCAACGACACCAATCCTGAAATCGGCCGTGAAGCCGTGCTCAAGCTGATGGCTGCCGTCGATGACTGGATTCCTCAGCCTGCCCGTCCGCTCGACAAGCCGTTCCTGATGCCGATCGAAGACGTGTTCTCGATCTCGGGTCGCGGCACGGTCGTTACCGGCCGCGTCGAAACCGGCGTTGTGAAGGTTGGCGAAGAAGTCGAAATCGTTGGCCTCAAGGACACCAAGAAGACCGTCGTGACCGGCGTCGAAATGTTCCGCAAGCTGCTCGATCAGGGTGAAGCCGGCGACAACATCGGTGCGCTGATCCGCGGCGTTGGCCGTGACGAAGTCGAGCGTGGCCAGGTTCTCTGCAAGCCCGGCTCGATCACGCCGCACACGGAATTCCAGTCGGAAGTCTATGTGCTGTCGAAGGACGAAGGCGGCCGTCACACGCCGTTCTTTGCCAACTATCGTCCGCAGTTCTATTTCCGCACCACCGACGTGACCGGCGAAGTCATTCTTCCGGCCGGCACCGAAATGGTGATGCCTGGCGATAACGTGCAGCTCGGCGTCAAGCTCATCGCACCGATCGCGATGGAGCAGGGTCTGCGCTTCTCGATCCGCGAAGGCGGCCGCACGGTCGGTTCGGGGGTTGTGGCTTCGGTCACCAAGTAATATAGGCATCGGCAACGCCCGATTCTCCTCGTGAGGATCGGGCGATTGCTATTTTGAATTTGGCTCTTTCTCATCGGTAGTGGACATGGAAACGCAGAATATCCGCATTCGCCTCAAGGCGTTCGATCATCGTGTGCTTGATCAGGCAACGGGCGATATCGCAGATACGGCAAAGCGCACCGGCGCCTTGATCCGTGGTCCCATTCCGCTTCCGACGAGGATCGAAAAATTCACCGTGAACCGCGGACCGCACGTCGACAAGAAGTCGCGCGAGCAGTTCGAGGTGCGCACCTACAAGCGGCTGCTGGACATCCTGCAGCCCACCCCGCAGACCGTGGACGCGCTGATGAAGCTCGACCTCGCCGCCGGGGTTGATGTTGAGATCAAACTGGCCTAACGGCCACGATCTCTGAAGGGATACCGCACGCACCGATGATTCGGGGCGTGGCTGAGTCCCCCGTCTTCCGCTTTGGCGGAACTGCAACCCGGACGGGGTGACACTTTACATTGGGGTTGAGCAAGCCCGCGGGGAATGGGTCTCCGTGGGCCTCTGTAGTGAGGAGAATTGATCATGCGTACTGGCGTGATCGCGAAGAAGATGGGCATGACTCGCCTGTTCAAGGATGATGGGCGCCATGTGCCCGTTACCGTTCTTTCGCTGGAAAATTGCCAGGTCGTTTCGCAACGCACCCAGGAACGTGACGGTTATGTTGCGCTTCAATTGGGTGCCGGTGCGGCAAAGGCCAAGAATGTTGCAAAGCCGCAGCGCGGCCACTTCGCCAAGGCTGAAGTGGAGCCAAAGGCTCAGCTCGTCGAATTCCGCGTGTCTGATGATGCGCTGGTGGATGTGGGCGCGGAAATTTCTGCTGACCATTTCGTCCCCGGCCAGTTCGTCGACATTGCCGGCCACACACAAGGCAAGGGTTTTGCCGGCGCCATGAAGCGTTGGAACTTTGGCGGTCTGCGCGCGACCCACGGCGTTTCGGTCTCGCACCGTTCGCATGGTTCGACCGGTCAGCGCCAGGATCCCGGCAAGGTGTTCAAGAACAAGAAGATGGCTGGTCACATGGGTGATCGCCAGCGGACCCAGCAGAATCTCGAAGTCGTTCTGACCGATGTCGAGCGTGGCCTGATCTTCGTGAAGGGTTCGGTTCCCGGCTCCAAGGGAACATGGCTGATGGTCAGCGACGCTGTGAAGATCGCCCGTCCGGCCGACGCTCCCTATCCCGCCTCGATCAAGAGCGACGCAGCTCCGGTTGTCGAGGACGAGGTCAAGGTCGAAGCGGCCCCCATCGAAACCCCCGCCGAGGAAGCGCCTGCCGCTCCCGAAGCCAATGAAACCCAGGAGGGCTGAGCATGAAACTCAAGGTTCAGACTCTCGACGCCAAGGGCAAGGGCGACATCGAATTGTCGGATGACGTGTTCGGCATCGAGCCGCGCGCAGACATTCTGCACCGTGTTGTCACCTGGCAGCTCGAAAAGGCCCGTGGCACAGCCCGCGGCGCCCGCGAGCGTTCAGACGTTGCGCGCACCGGCAAGAAGTTCGGCAATCAGAAGGGCGGCGGCACGGCCCGTCACGGCAACCGTCGTTCGCCAATCTTCGTTGGTGGCGGCAAGGCTCATGGCCCCCGCGTCCGCGATTTCAACCCGTCGCTGAACAAGAAGATCCGCGCACTCGGCCTGAAGATGGCCCTGTCGTCCAAGGCGAAGGCCGGAACGCTGATTGTCATGGAAAACCTGTCTGTAAAGGACGGCAAGACCAAGGCTCTGGCCGGCTCATGGGGCAAGCTGGGCTTCGGCAAGACCGCGCTCGTCATTGACGGTGATGCGGTCGAGACGAGCTTTGCTCATGCCTCGTCGAACCTGGTGGGTGTCAATGTGATGCCTGCTGCTGGTGCGAACGTCTATGACATCCTGAAGCATGAGACACTGGTGCTGACGCGTGCGGCGGTCGAAAAGCTGGAGGCACGGTTCAATGGCTAAGAAACAGGCAGCAGCGGTGGATATCCGCCACTTCGACATTGTGCGTGGTCCGCACATCACTGAAAAGTCGACCATGGCCAGCGAGAACAACGCCGTTGTTTTCCGCGTCGCCAACGATGCGACCAAGCCGCAGATCAAGGCTGCGGTGGAAGCTCTGTTCGACGTGAAGGTGCTGACCGTCAACACCATCGTCCAGAAGGGCAAGACCAAGAAGTGGAAGGGCGTGCCCTACACCCGGTCGGACTTCAAGAAGGCAATCGTTCGCTTGGCTGAAGGCCAGTCGATCGATGTGACCACGGGGATTTAAGCGCCATGGCACTCAAGCATTACAACCCGACCAGCCCGGCACGCCGTGGCCTGATCCTGGTGGACCGCTCGGCGCTCCACAAGGGCAAGCCCGTCAAGGCGTTGACCGAAGGCAAGCGCAAGACGGGTGGCCGGAACAACAAGGGCCATGTCACGTCGCGCGGCATTGCCGGTGGCCACAAGCAGCGTTACCGCATCATCGACTTCAAGCGTCGCAAGTGGGACGTGGAAGCGACAGTCGAACGGCTGGAATATGATCCCAACCGCACGGCCTTCATTGCGCTCGTGAATTATCCCGATGGCGAACAGGCCTATATCCTCGCGCCCCAGCGTCTTGCGCCGGGCGACAAGGTGATCGCCGGCAAGAAGACCGACGTGAAGCCGGGCAATGCCATGGAACTCGGCCAGATGCCGGTCGGCACGATTGTCCACAATGTGGAGATGAAGCCGGGCAAGGGCGGTCAGATCGCCCGTTCGGCTGGCACCTATGTGCAGGTTGTCGGTCGTGATCGCGGCATGGTGATCGTTCGCCTCAACTCGGGCGAACAGCGCTATATCCGGTCCGATTGCATGGCGACGGTCGGTGCCGTGTCCAACCCGGACAATGGCAATACCAACCTTGCCAAGGCTGGCCGCAATCGCTGGCTGGGCAAGCGCCCGCTGACCCGCGGTGTTGCCAAGAACCCGGTCGACCATCCGCACGGCGGTGGTGAAGGCCGGACCTCGGGCGGCCGCCATCCGGTCACGCCGTGGGGCAAGCCGACCAAGGGTGCCCGTACTCGTTCCAACAAGGCGACGGACAAGATGATCATCCGGTCGCGTCACGCGAAGAAGAAGAGGTAGTCATGGCCCGTTCCGTCTGGAAAGGTCCCTTCGTAGACCTTCATCTCCTGAAAAAGGCCGAAGCGACACAGGAAGCTGGCGGCCGTGCGCCGATCAAGACCTGGTCGCGTCGTTCTACAATCCTGCCGCAGTTCGTTGGACTCACGTTCAACGTCTACAACGGCCGCAAGTTCGTTCCCGTCTCGGTGAACGAGGACATGGTCGGCATGAAGCTCGGTGAATTTGCGCCCACGCGCTACTTCCCCGGTCACGCCGCGGACAAGAAGGGCAAGCGCTGATGTCGAAGCCAGCATCCCCCCGCAAGGTCGGCGAGAAAGAGGCTCTGGCCGTCGGCACCACGATCCGTGGTTCGGCGCAGAAGCTCAATCTCGTGGCTGCCCTCATCCGCAACCGCAAGGTTGGTGACGCGCTCAACATCCTCAGCTTCTCGAAGCGGGCGATGGCCATCGAGGTGAAGAAGGTACTCGCAAGTGCCGTCGCCAATGCCGAGAACAACCACAATCTCGATGTTGATGCGCTCGTCGTGGCCGAAGCCAGTGTCGGCAAATCGATTTCGATGAAGCGTTTTGCGACCCGCGCTCGTGGTCGTTCGAGCCGCATCGTGAAGCCGTTCAGCCGCCTGCGCGTGGTTGTTCGCGAGACGCAAGAAGAGGACGCCTGATATGGGTCAGAAATCAAATCCGGTCGGGCTCCGTCTCCAGATCAACCGGACCTGGGACAGCCGCTGGTTCGCTGAAGGCGCAGACTATGGTCGTCTGCTCCTCGAGGATCTGGAAATCCGCAAGTATATCCTGAAGACGCTGCCCCAGGCCGCGATCTCCAAGGTGGTGATCGAGCGTCCGGCCAAGCTGTGCCGTGTGTCCATCTATGCTGCACGCCCCGGCGTGATCATCGGCAAGAAGGGCACCGACATCGAAAAGCTTCGGAAGACGCTCGGTGCGATGACCTCTTCGGATGTCTCGCTGAACATCGTCGAAATCCGCAAGCCCGAAATCGATGCCAAGCTCGTGGCGCAAGGTGTCGCTGACCAGCTTGAGCGCCGTATCGCGTTTCGCCGTGCAATGAAGCGTGCCGTGCAGTCGGCCCTGCGTCTGGGTGCCGAAGGCATCAAGATCACCTGCGGCGGTCGTTTGGGCGGCGCTGAAATTGCCCGGACCGAATGGTATCGCGAAGGTCGCGTGCCACTGCATACCCTCCGCGCCAATGTCGACTATGCCGAAGCGACCGCACACACGGCCTATGGCGTCTGCGGGATCAAGGTCTGGATCTTCAAGGGCGAAATCCTGGGTCACGACCCGATGGCAACCGACCGGCTGATGATGGACGCGCAGACGTCCGGCGTCCGGCCCGCGCGTTAAGAGAGAGCACAGAAAATGCTGCAACCAAAACGCACCAAATTCCGCAAGGCGCACAAGGGCCGCATCCATGGCGATGCTCCCGGCGGCACCACGCTGAACTTCGGTTCCTACGGCTTGAAGGCCATGGAACCCGAACGGATCACCGCACGCCAGATCGAGGCGGCCCGCCGCGCGATCACGCGCCACATCAAGCGCCAGGGGCGTTTGTGGATCCGCGTGTTTCCTGACGTGCCGGTTTCGTCAAAGCCTGCCGAAGTCCGCATGGGCAAGGGCAAGGGCGCGCCAGAATTCTGGGTCGCTCGCGTCAAGCCCGGCCGCATTCTGTTTGAACTGGACGGCGTTCCGGGACCGCTGGCGGCTGTCGCCTTCCAGCGTGCTGCCATGAAGCTGCCGATCAAGGTGAAGGTCGTTGCCCGTCTGGGTGACACCTCGCATCTGGGAGCATGATGATGACGAAGATCGCTGACCTCAAGGTGAAAACCGATGACCAGCTGGTCGAGCAGCTCGTGGAGCTGAAGCGCGAGGCGTTCAACCTCCGTTTCCAGGCTGCGACCAACCAGCTCGAAAAGCCGGCTCGCGTGCGCGAAGTGCGTCGCACCATCGCCCGCATCAAGACGCTCCAGTCCCAGCGCACAAGCGCTGCGGCCAAGGCATAAGGAAGACACGATGCCAAAACGTATCCTGACCGGAACCGTCGTGTCGGACAAGACCGACAAGACTGTCGTGGTGAAGGTCGAACGCAAGGTGAAGCATCCGCTTTACGGCAAGATCATTCGCCGCTCGAAGAAGTATCATGCGCACGACGAAGCCAATGTCTGGAAAGAAGGCCAGACCGTTCGCATTGAAGAGTGTGCGCCGATTTCCAAGCTGAAATCGTGGCGCGTTGTCGATGGCGGCGGGGTTGCGACCCCGGCCGAGCTGGAGGGCTGATCCATGATTCAGATGCAGTCCAATCTTGAAGTTGCCGACAACTCGGGCGCGAAGCGCGTCCAGTGCATCAAGGTGCTCGGTGGCTCGAAGCGCCGTTTCGCTGGTGTGGGTGACGTGATCGTCGTGTCGATCAAGGAAGCCCAGCCGCGCGGCAAGGTGAAGAAGGGTGACGTGCACCGCGCCGTCATCGTTCGCACTGCCAAGGATATTCATCGCGCAGACGGTTCGACCATCCGGTTCGACACCAACGCTGCCGTCCTGGTCAACAAGAACGAGGAGCCGATTGGCACCCGCATCTTTGGCCCGGTCGTCCGTGAACTCCGCGCGAAGAACTATATGAAGATCATTTCGCTCGCGCCGGAGGTGCTGTGATGTCAGCTGCCAAGATCAAGAAGGGTGACAAGGTTGTCGTCCTCAGCGGCAAGGACAAGGGCAAGCATGGCGAAGTCGTGCTGTCCATGCCCAAGGAAGGCAAGGTCGTTGTTTCGGGCGTGAACATTGCGACCCGCCACCGCAAGCCGACCCAGCAGAACCCTCAGGGCGGCCTGGAACGCCGTGAAGCCCCGCTTCACATTTCCAAGGTCGCAATCGAGGATCCCAAGACGGGCAAGCCGACGCGTGTCCGTTTCGACGTCAAGGACGGCAAGAAGGTCCGTGTGGCCGTGAAGTCCGGAGAAGTGATCAATGGCTGAGACCAAATACAAGGCCCGGATGCAAGGCATCTATGAGGACAAGATCGTCAAGGCGATGACGGAGAAGTTCGGTTACACGAACGCGCTCCAGGTGCCACGCATTGAAAAGATCGTCATCAACATGGGCGTCGGCGAAGCGACCCAGGACAAGAAGAAGGTCGATATTGCCGCCGGCGAAATGCAGCAGATTGCCGGGCAGAAGCCGGTCATCATCAAGGCCAAGAAGTCGGTCGCCCAGTTCAAGCTGCGCGAAGGCATGCCGATCGGCTGCAAGGTCACGCTGCGTCGTGAGCGGATGTACGAGTTTCTCGACCGCCTCATCACGATCGCGCTTCCCCGCGTCCGCGACTTCCGCGGGCTCAACCCCAAGTCGTTCGACGGCCGTGGCAATTACGCGATGGGTCTCAAGGAACAGCTGGTTTTCCCGGAAATCAGCTATGACCAGATCGACAAGGTGCGTGGCATGGACGTGATCGTCACGACCACAGCGAACACCGATGACGAAGCACGCGAGCTGCTCCGTCTCTTCGGCTTCCCTTTCCCCATTGAGGAAACTCAAGAAAAGCAGGCGGCTTGACATGGCTAAAGTGAGTTCCATCAACAAGAATGAAAAGCGCAAGAAGCTGGTCAAGAAATATGCCGGCCGCTATGCGCGCCTGAAGGCAATTGCCAATGACGAAAGCCAGGACGATACCGATCGCCTGATGGCCCGTCTGAAGCTCGCGGAAATTCCGCGGAACGGCAATCCGACGCGCGTGCGCAATCGCTGCGAGCTGACCGGACGTCCGCGCGCTTATTATCGCAAGTTCCGACTGTGTCGCATTCAGCTGCGTGATCTGGCCAATAAGGGCCTGATCCCCGGTGTGACCAAGTCGAGCTGGTAAGGGTTTAGAGAGATGGCATTGACCGATCCATTGGGTGATATGCTCACCCGCATCCGCAACGGCCAGCGCGCCAAGAAGGACAGCGTCGTGACGCCGGCTTCCAAGCTGCGTGCGAACGTCCTCGAAGTGCTCAAGCGCGAAGGCTATATTCGCGGTTATACGGAAGAAGAACTTGCGGGCCATGCCGGCTTGCGCGTCGAGCTGAAGTATTTCGAAGGCCAGCCTGCGATCAAGCATGTTGCTCGCGTGTCGAAGCCTGGCCGTCGCGTCTATTCGGGTTCGTCCGAACTGCCACGTGTCCGCAACGGTCTGGGTATCGTGATTGTGTCGACGCCGAAGGGTGTTCTGTCCGACGCGGAAGCGCGGGACCAGAATGTTGGCGGCGAAGTTCTGGCGGAGGTGTTCTGATGAGCCGCACAGGCAAGAAGCCGGTTGCAATTCCGGCAGGTGTCACCGCTTCTCTCGAAGGTGGCGTGATTTCGGTCAAGGGGCCGAAGGGTGCGCTGTCCCTCGCGATGGAAGGCGAAGTGACGTACGCTCTTGAGGATGGTCAGTTGTCGGTCAAGCCGGCAAACGAGACCAAGCGCGCGCGCTCCTTCTGGGGCATGCAGCGCACGCTGATCCAGAATCTCGTTACCGGCGTGACCGAGGGCTTTTCCAAGACGCTCGAGATCACCGGTGTCGGCTATCGTGCCAATGCGCAGGGCCGGAAGCTGAAGCTCCAGCTCGGCTATAGCCACGATGTCGATCTTGACGTGCCGGAAGGCCTTGAAGTGAAGACGCCCGACCAGACCACGGTCGAAATCTCGGGCATCGACGCGCAGAAGGTCGGTCAGTTTGCAGCGGAAATCCGCCGCTGGCGCAAGCCTGAGCCCTACAAGGGCAAGGGCATCAAATATCGCGGCGAATATATCTTCCGCAAAGAGGGTAAGAAGAAATAATGGCCAAGCTGTCACTTTTCGAAAAGCGGCGTCGCCGCGTTCGTACTTCGCTGCTCGCCAAGCGTGGCTTGCGCGCGCGCCTTTCGGTGCATCGTTCGGGTCGTCACATCTATGCGCAGGTCATTGATGATGAAGCCGGAAAGACTCTTGTCGCGGCTTCGACGCTTGAAAAGGATGCGCGCGGCCAGACAGGTGCCACGACGGATGCGGCATCGGCTGTTGGCAAGGTGATTGCCGAGCGTGCCAAAAAGGCCGGTGTTACCAAGGTTGTGTTCGATCGCGGAGGCTTTCTCTATCACGGGCGTGTGAAGGCGCTTGCTGAGGCGGCCCGCGAAGGCGGATTGGAGTTCTGATAAATGGCTGACGAAACCGAAAACCAGGGCGCTGAAGTCGCCGTAGAAGCGGCAGCCCCCGAAGGCCGTGGTCCGCGTGGCGGCCGTGGTCGTGGCGGTGGCGAACGTGGTGCGCGCGGTGGCCGTGATGGCAACCGCGGGCGTCGTGACGATCGCCGTGGCCAGAACGCCGAAGAAGGCGGTGAAGAGCTGATCGAAAAGCTCGTTCACATCAACCGTGTCTCCAAGACAGTGAAGGGCGGCAAGCGCTTCGGCTTTGCAGCACTCGTCGTCGTCGGCGATGGCAAGGGCCGTGTCGGTCATGGCCATGGCAAGGCACGCGAAGTGCCAGAAGCCATCCAGAAGGCAACCGCAGCTGCCAAGAAGTCCATGATCCGCGTGCCTCTGCGCGAGGGCCGGACCTTGCATCACGATGGCCGTGGCCATTTCGGTGCCGGTCTGGTGCATGTCCGCTCGGCTCCGCAGGGAACCGGCATCATCGCGGGTGGCCCGATGCGCGCCGTATTCGAATCGCTGGGCGTTGCCGACGTGGTGACGAAGTCGACCGGCACGTCGAATCCCTACAACATGATCCGGGCGACGTTCGAAGCGCTCAAGGAACAGACCAGCCCCAAGTCGGTGGCGCAGCGCCGCGGCAAGAAGATCGCGGACCTGCTCGGTCGCGGCGGTTCTCAGACCGCCGAGGCTGATGCCGAAGCGGTTGTGGAGTAATCAAGATGGCGAAGATCAAGATCAAGCAGACGGGTTCACCCATCCGCCGGACCAAGGACCAGCGTGCTACGCTGGTCGGCCTTGGCCTGAACAAGATGCACCGTGTGTCGGAACTTGAGGACAGCCCTGAAGTCCAGGGCATGATCCGCAAGGTGCGGCATATGGTCCAAGTTGTGGGCTGACCAACGCCTTCAACTTAATCAGCGCGAATAGAGCGAAAGCGAGTGCAAGACATGAAACTGAACGAAATCCGCGATAATGATGGTGCCCGCAAGGGCCGCATGCGCGTTGGCCGGGGCATTGGCTCTGGCAAGGGCAAGACTTCAGGCCGCGGCCAAAAGGGTCAGACGAGCCGCTCGGGCGTCTCGATCAACGGCTTCGAGGGTGGCCAGATGCCGCTCCATATGCGGCTGCCAAAGCGCGGCTTCAACAACATCTTCGCCAAGGACTATGCCGAGGTAAACCTTGGCGCCATCCAGAAGCTGGTTGATGCCAAGAAGATCGACACCAAGGCTGTGATCGATCATGCTGCGCTGAAGGCCGCAGGTGTGGCGCGCGGCGGCAAGGACGGCGTGCGCATCCTGGGCAAGGGCGAGTTTTCGGCCAAGCTGCAATTCAACGTCGCTGGCGTCTCGGCGGGAGCCAAGGCCGCAATCGAAAAGGCCGGCGGGTCAGTTGACGTCATCGCTGTGGTGCCGGCTGCTGAAAAGGCCGCTGCCAAAAAAGGCAAGGTTCGGGCCGCCCGGATCGCCGCCCGCAAGGCGTGAGCTTTATCGTATCCGCGCCTTTCCATGCGCGGATCAGGCACTATATAGAGGCGGCGCGGGACTGATCCGGTCCTGTTGCCGCCTTTTCATTCAAGGGTCCTACCAGTCCTATGGCAACCTCTGCTGACCAGATGGCCGCGAGCCTCAGCCTCAACAATTTCGCGCAGGCGACCGAACTCAAGAAGCGGATCTGGTTCACGCTGGGTGCGCTTGTCGTGTTCCGCCTGCTGAGCCATGTGCCATTGCCCGGCATCGATCCGGTTGCACTGCAGGCCCAGTTCGAAACCACCAAAGGCGGCGTTCTCGATTTCTTCAACATGTTTTCGGGCGGTGCTCTGCAGCGGATGAGCCTCATCGCGCTGGGTGTCATGCCTTACATCACATCCTCGATCGTGGTGCAGCTTGCGACCTCGCTTTCCCCTGCATTGGGCGCGCTCAAGAAGGAAGGCGAAAGCGGACGCAAGAAGCTCAACCAGTACACACGCTACGGCACGGTCGTCCTGACGATCATCCAGGGCTATTTCATTGCGGTCGGGCTCGAAAGCTGGGGCGCTTCGTCCGGCCATTCGGCAGTCGTTGAGCCCGGCCTCCTGTTCCGTGTGGCCTGTGTGACCGCGCTCCTTGGCGGAACGATGTTCCTGATGTGGCTGGGCGAGCAGATCACGAGCCGCGGCATCGGCAATGGCATTTCGCTGATCGTGATGGCCGGGATCGTCTCCCAGCTTCCGCGTGCGCTCGTCAATGTGTTCGAAGGCGGCCGGACGGGCACAATGTCGCCGCTGCTGATCTTCGGCATCCTGATCCTTGTCATTGGCCTCATCGCCTTCATCTGTTTCATGGAACGGGCCCAGCGGCGCGTGCTGATCCAGTATCCCAAGCGCGCAACGGCGCGGGGCATGATGCAGTCCGACAAGTCGTTCCTGCCCTTGAAGATCAATACCGCGAACGTGATCCCGCCGATCTTTGCCTCTTCGCTGCTGCTGATGCCGCTGACGCTCGTGCAGTTCGCGGGAAATCGCGTTGCAGGTGAAAGTACCTGGGGCGACATCGTCCTGGCGATCACCACCAACCTGCAGCACGGATCGCCACTGTTCATGGCGCTCTATGCAGCAGGCATCATCTTCTTCTGCTTTTTCTACACGGCGGTCGTCTTCAACCCCGAGGAAACCGCAGACAATCTCAAGCGTTACGGCGGGTTCATTCCAGGCATCCGTCCCGGCAAGAACACCGAGATCTACCTCGACTATGTCCTGACGCGGATTACGGTGATCGGTGCGGCCTATCTGACCTTTATCTGCCTGGTGCCGGAATATCTGGTCACGGCGCTTGGCATTCCCTTCTACCTTGGCGGCACGAGCCTCTTGATCGTTGTCAATGTGACGATCGATACTGTCACGCAGATCCAGAGCCATTTGCTGGCACACCAATATGGCGATCTGATCAAGAAGTCGAAACTGAAGGGCGGCCTGCGCCGCTAGCGCGAAACGGCCTTTGGGGGGCACAGACTCATGAATATCATTCTGCTGGGACCGCCGGGAGCGGGAAAAGGCACGCAGGCCAGCCGTCTGGTCGATGAACGCGGGATGGTCCAGCTTTCAACGGGCGACATGCTCCGCGCGGCGGTCAAGGCCGGCACCCCGACCGGCCTCAAGGCCAAGGCCGTGATGGACGCAGGCGAACTCGTTTCGGACGACATCGTCTCAGGCATTATCGGCGAGGCGTTGGATGATCTGAAGCCGGAAACCGGCGTGATTTTCGACGGCTATCCCCGCACGGCAGCGCAAGCGGCGTCGCTTGACGTCATCCTGTCAGACCGCAAGCGCGTTCTTGACCATGTTATTGAGCTCGAGGTGGATGAGGACGCGCTCGTTGCGCGCATCACGGGCCGTTTCACCTGTACCAAGTGTAACGAAGGCTATCATGACACGTTCAAGCAGCCCAAGGTTGCTGGTGTTTGTGACGTGTGCGGCTCGACCGAGTTCAAGCGGCGGCCGGACGACAATGAAGAGACTGTCCGCACGCGCATGACGGAATATCGCGCGAAGACTGCGCCCATCCTGCCGATCTATGAAGCGCGCGGACTTGTCCGGCGCGTCGATGGCATGGCCGATATACAACATGTCACGCAGGCGATCGAGGCCATCCTCGATAGCTGAAATGCCGGGACATGCGTCGCGCTTCGTTCGCCCCTAGTGGAGCGAGAGCGCGTCCTTGATCCTGAGTTTCTCTTTCTTGAGTTTGGCAATCCGCGCGGCATCCGGCGCCGGGCGGCGGGCTTCTTCTTCGATCAGGCGATCGAGTCCGGCATGTCTGGCTTGAAGGCTGTTAGCAAGGCTGGCTTCCATCAGCGACTCTCCATTGTTGACTGCGGATCAGAGTAGATCACTAAAAGTCTTGCCTGTCTCGTACTGATTATGGTGAATGCGACCAATTGAAGTCGGGAATCGGCAAAGCGGGATTTCACCTGTGGCAGTGGTCTTGGAGACGCATGAACTTGAATCGCGGCTGGGGCTTCTGCGCGAAGAGCACCAGGACCTGGATGCGGCCATCATGGCCATGCTTGCCAGTGGAACCATGGACCAGCTTCAGGTGGCGCGCATGAAGCGACGCAAGCTGCGGATCAAGGATGAAATCCAGATACTGGAAAGCCGCCTTGTGCCAGACATCATCGCCTGACTTCGCGGTGTGCGGACAAACCCATTTACCTATTATCGGCATTTCCCGCATGGGGCCGATGTGGCATGGTCTCCCATGGATCAAAAAGGCGCGACGGATATGACCCCTGCTTTCGGCCTGACGACGAAGGTTATTGACTCGCTATACCTCGAAGCAATGGTTCTTGCCGACGAGGCGCGAAGCTATTTCGACCAGTTCAGTCGCAACGCACGTGCTGACATGACACCTCTTCAGCGGGTCAGCCTTTCGTGCGAGTCGTTGAAGGTGACGACGCGGCTCATGCACAGCACGGCCTGGCTGCTGGCGCAGCGATCACCGCAAGGCACGTCCAATCCCCTTGCGGCCGCCGCACCAAGCGAGACGACAACAGTGGAAACCCTGCCAGAGGAGGCGCGCACCCTGATCAGGGAAAGCGAAGACCTTTACGCCCGGATCCAGCGCCTTGATGAAAAGCTCGCTCATGCAAGCGAGATGCACAGCCCGGCGCTCGACTTGCGAGCTCGGCTCGAACAGGCCTTTTGACGCCTTGTGATTGCTCGCAAGGCCAACGCGTGGCATAGCGCAGCCTGAATGTCCGGGGGCGCATTTTGACCAAATTCACTGTCAACAGCCAGCCGGTTGAATACCGCATGGATCCCGAGACGCCCTTGTTGTGGGCGCTGCGCGACGCGTCCAATCTCACGGGAACGAAATATGGGTGCGGATCCGGCGATTGCGGGGCTTGCACGGTCGACATCGACGGTCGTGCCGTGCGGTCGTGCCAGATCACGATCGCAGCTGCGGAAGGGACGATCGTCACGACGATCGAGGGATTGTCGCGTGACCGCAGCCATCCGGTCCAGCAGGCCTGGGCCGCTGAAGGCGTCCCCCAATGCGGCTATTGCCAGTCTGGCATGATCATGGCGGCAGCGGCACTATTGAAAGTGAATCCCAATCCGACCAATGGCGATATTGATGCGGCCATGACAAACATCTGCCGCTGCGGGACTTACCCCAGAATTCGGCGTGCGATCCGCAGGGCCGCTGCCATGGCTGCGGGTCGGGAAGTCATCGTGGCGGCGCCTCCACCGGGAATAGCGCCAGACGATGCGGCCCGCGCAGTGCCGGCTTTGACGCCGCCAGCACGCTGACAGCTTTCAGTTTGCTTTCAGGCCCATTAAGCCTTGGCTCATATCGAAGCGCGCAAATGATGAATCAAGCACGACGTCAGTGGTTCGTGCAGGGAGTATCAGACAATGCGTACGATGACTTTAGCCTTGTTGCTGGCATCCGCAACATCCGGTTCCGCCTTTGCGCAAACACGCGGCGAGGACAGGCGGGAAGCGGGTGAGCCCGGTCCCCGCCGCGAGTGGACCGAACGTCGGAACGTCCAGCAAACTGCACCGCAGGTCGATCAATCGCGAGGGAATCGGGAACAGCGTCAGGCAGAAGCTCTGCCCGAACGCGCGCCGCGCGGTCGTTGGGGTGGTGAAGTAACAACGCCTCCCGTGCCCCCCGTCCCGCAGGCGCAACCTCCAGGAGGATGGGCCGGCAACCGCGGATGGCGCGGCGGTCGAGGCGATGTCATGACCACCAATCCATCTGTGCCAACCCCACCGACTGACAGGCGCTGGCAGGGGCGGGGTGATGATGACAACCGCAATGACGGCCGCCGCTGGGATCGGGGCAGGGATGAACGCTGGGATCAGGATCGGGATCGCGATGGGCGTCACGCTGAAAATCGCGATGGCGGATGGCACCGTGGCGACAATGGTCGTTGGGAACGTCGCGGAGGCGATGATCGTCATGACCGCTACGGGCATAATGGCTATGACAACCGTGACTGGAACCGCAGCTGGCGCAATGATCGCCGGTACGATTGGCAGCATTATCGCAACCAGTTTCGGGATCGGTATCGCGCACCGCGCTATTACAACCCTTACGGCTATCGCCACGGCTATCAGCGGTTCGGTATCGGCATTTATCTCGACTCGCTCTATTTTGGCAGTCGGTACTGGCTGAGCGACCCTTGGGAATACCGCCTGCCGCCAGCTCCATTTGGCTGCCGCTGGGTGCGTTATTATGATGATGTCCTGCTTGTCGAAACGCGCTCAGGCTATGTTGTGGACGTGATTTACGATTTCTTCTGGTAGGGAGGTCTGCCAGAGGAAGTAGGGCCCGGAGTCTCAAGACTGCCGGGCCCTTTCTTTTCCGGCTTGCGCCCAACGATTGGCTGTTCCATCCGGATCGCAACAGGAGGATCCGATGAAGCGAACAACAGCCTTAGTTCTTGCCGCATTTGCGGCATGTGCGGTGCCCGCCCGGGCAGAGACCGTCCTCGTACTTGCAGGCCATGTCATCACCGATGCGGCAAAGCCATCGCGCGGGCCATCGACCATCACCGTCACCGACGGCCGGATTACGGCGATTGACGACGGATTGGCGCGCGCCCCTGCTGCCGGAGTGCGCATGATCGATCTTTCGACCAAGACCGTCTTGCCCGGCCTGATTGACGCACATGTCCACCTGACTGGAGACCCCGGTGGGGATTTCCGCGATGAGGCAGTCGAGACGACCGAATCAAGCGTTGTTACAGGGGCCAAAAATGCCCGGATTACAGCGCTGGCAGGCTTCACGACCGTCCGTGACCTGGGATCAGCGCCGCTCGCGGGGTTTGCCTTGCGTGATGGCACGGCAAAAGGATTTATTCCCGGGCCACGTATCCTCTCGGCCGGTGCTGCCATCTCGATCATCGGCGGGCACGGCGATGTTTCCGGATTTCGCCCGGAAGTGAATGCGGCCCTTGACGCCGGGAATACCTGCACCGGGGCCGTGCAATGCGCCGAACGGGTCCGCGAAGCATCGAAGCGCGGCGCCGATGTCATCAAGATCACGGCAACCGGAGGCGTGCTCTCGCAGCAGGGCCGCGGGCTCGGGAAGCATTTCACGGATGAGGAAATGGCGTCCATCGTATCGACCGCGCACGGCCTTGGCCTGAAGGTCGCAGCCCATGCGCATGGGGCGAGCGGGATCGAAGGCGCCGCGCGTGCGGGTGTCGATTCGATTGAACATGGCACGTTCGCCGATGCAGCAGGCCTTAAGGAAATGAAGGCACACGGCAGCTGGTTCGTGCCGACCCTGATGGCCTTCACGGGAATTCGGGAACGACTTGGCAAGAATGTCTATACGCCGACGGTCGAGGCCAAGGTGCGTGAAACGCTGAGCCATGTCGGCGAAGCCCTGAAGGCTGCTCGGGGGATGGGGGTGCGTGTGGCGTTCGGCACGGACGCAGGTGTTTTCGAACATGGCCGCAATGCGGAGGAATTTGCCATGCTCGTCTCTTATGGCGGCATGACGCCCGCGCAGGCGCTGGCGAGCGCCACGACCGATGCGGCCGAACTGCTCGGGCTGGCAGGCCAGGTCGGACGGATTGCACCAGGCTATTCCGCCGATATGATTGCGGTCGATGGAGATCCGCTCACTGATGTGCGGGTGCTTGAAAAGGTGAAATTCGTGATGGTGCGGGGACGGGTGATCGAGTGAGCGCAGCGACGGCCAAGGAGAAGCTGGGGTCGGGTAGGCTGGCCCATATCAGCAAGAGTGTGCGCAAGAAGCTGATCCGGCATGAACGGGTGGAGGTTGTCTCATCGGGCCTGCTCGATCTGTATATCGTCCAGGGCTTCATGACGGAGCGCGAGTGTGCGGACCTGATCTCCCTGATCGATGCAACGAGCCGACCGTCGACGCTGTATCAGGATACAGAGATCAAGGGCTTTCGAACAAGCTACAGCGGCGATCTCGACCCGAATCATCCGCTCGTCCAGATTATCGAAGGGCGCATCTGCAACCTGATGGGTGTTGACAAGCGCTGTGGCGAAACGCTGCAGGGACAACGCTACGCCATAGGGCAGCAGTTCAAGCCGCATCATGACTATTTCCACACAAACCAGGCCTATTGGCAGAAGGAAAAGCCGCGCGGCGGACAGCGCAGCTGGACGGCCATGATCTACCTCAATGAGCCCGAAGGCGGTGGCGAAACCAATTTTCCCAATGCCGGCCTGTGTGTGTCACCGCGCACGGCCATGCTGGTACTCTGGAACAATATGGACGAAATGGGTGCGCCAAACCCGTTGACCTTGCACGAGGGTTGTCCGGTGACGGCTGGCACGAAATATATTGTCACCAAATGGTTTCGGGAGCATTTCTGGGGCTGACCGGGGGAGAATGAACAATGTTTGTGGGCCACTACAGCGCAGCATTCGCAGCGGCTGCGCACCCCAAAGCGCCCCGTTTGGGCACATTGTTTGTGGCGGCGCAACTCATGGATCTGGGCTTTTTCACCTTTGTCCTGACCGGAACCGAGCATATGCGCCTGACCCCGGGGATGACGGCCATGAACAATATGGACCTTTACGACATGCCCTTGACGCACAGCCTTGTGGGAGCGGGGGTCCTTGCATTGGTCTTCGGACTCATTGTGGAACGCTGGCTGCGCAGCGCGATAGCAGGAGCGATCGCGGGCGCTGTGGTCCTCTCGCACTGGATACTCGATCTGCTTGTCCATGGCCCGGATCTCACGATCATGGGAAGTCCGCCCAAGCTGGGCCTTGGCCTGTGGAATCATCCGGCGATCGAAATGCCGCTGGAAATCGGGCTGCTGTTCGCGAGCGCCTGGCTGTTTGCAAGGGCAAGACGGCCAGCGAATTGGCGGCTGGCCGTGCTGCTGGCTGTGCTGATCGCCTTGCAGGCCTTCAACTGGTTTGCCCCACAGCCAACCGAACTCGACGCCAGCCAGTCAGTCCTTGGTCTGGTCGCCTATGTCCTTGCAGCGGGCGTTGCCTGGTGGGTCGCCCGGGGCCGGTCAGAGGTTCCGGTCGCATAGGGGCTAGGCGGATGCGGCGCGGCCCGCTAAGGCCGCGCGCATGTCCCAAATCACGCCCGAAATCGTCGCCGAACACGGCCTTTCCCCGGAAGAGTATGAGCGCGTCTTCCACGCAATGGGTCGCACGCCAAACCTGACCGAGCTTGGAATCTTCTCGGTCATGTGGTCGGAGCATTGTTCATACAAATCATCGCGGATTCACTTGAAGAAGCTGCCGACGACCGGCCCGCAGGTCATATGCGGGCCAGGCGAAAATGCAGGCGTCGTCGATATCGGAGACGGGCAGGCCGCGATCTTCAAGATGGAAAGCCATAACCATCCGTCGTACATCGAACCTTATCAGGGCGCGGCGACGGGCGTTGGTGGCATCTTGCGCGACGTATTCACAATGGGTGCGCGGCCGATTGCCAACCTCAATGCGCTGCGCTTTGGCCGACCCGACCATCCCAAGATGCGCCACCTGATTTCTGGCGTGGTGCGTGGCATCGGCGGCTATGGCAATTGCGTGGGCGTGCCGACCGTGGGCGGGGAGGTCAATTTCCACACCGCCTATGATGGCAATATCCTCGTGAACGCGATGACAGTCGGGATAGCCGAGACCGACAAGATCTTTTATTCTGCGGCCAGCGGCCCGGGCAATTCGATCGTCTATGTCGGCTCGAAGACCGGGCGCGACGGCATTCACGGCGCAACAATGGCGAGCGCAGATTTCTCGGAAGACAGCGAAGAGAAACGGCCGACGGTGCAAGTCGGCGATCCCTTCACCGAGAAGCTGCTGATCGAGGCTTGCCTCGAACTCATGGCATCAGACGCCATCGTCGCGATTCAGGATATGGGCGCGGCAGGACTGACCTCATCAAGCGTCGAGATGGCCTCAAAGGGCGGTGTCGGGATCGAACTCGACATGAACAAGGTGCCGTGCCGGGAAGAGGGTATGACCCCTTATGAAATGATGCTTTCCGAATCCCAGGAACGCATGCTGATGGTGCTGAAGCCGGGCCGCGAAGACTTTGCCGAGGCCATCTTCCGCAAATGGGAACTCGACTTTGCCGTGATCGGCACCGTGACCGAGACGGGCCATATGGTGCTGAAATGGAATGGGGAGACCGTGGCGGACATTCCCCTCGCGCCCTTGGCCGATGACGCGCCGCTCTATGACCGGCCCCATGTAAGCCGGGATGAGTACAAGAGCTGGGCCAAGGTCAAGCCGCTTACCGATGTGCCGGAAAGCACCGATATCGGTGCCGACCTTCTGAAGCTGATGGCCAGCCCGGACATCGCTTCCCGCCGCTGGATCTGGGAGCAATATGACAACAAGGTGGGCGGGGATACAGTGCAGCCTCCGGGAGGCGATGCGGCCGTCGTTCGCATACACGGGACCCACAAGGCCCTGGCGATATCCACCGATTGCACGCCGCGCTATTGCTATGCTGACCCATATGAGGGTGGAAAGCAGGCGGTTGCCGAATGCTATCGCAACCTCACGGCTGTTGGCGCGACCCCTCTTGCCATCACAAACTGTCTGAACTTTGCCAATCCGCAGCGTCCTGAAATCATGGCACAGATTGTGGGTTGTCTGGACGGGATGGCTGATGCCTGCCGGGCGCTCGACTTCCCGATCGTCAGTGGCAATGTCTCGCTCTACAATGAGTCGAAAGCGACCGGCGGTGGTAGTGCCATCCTTCCGACACCTGCCATCGGCGGTATCGGCTTATTGAAGGACTGGTCGAAGGCTGTTGGAATCGGGTTCAAGGCCGAAGGGGAAACGATCTGGTTGCTGGGTGGGCATGCTTCCGCTGTCGGCCAGTCGATCTGGCTGCGTGAAGTCTGCGGGCAAGAAGCGGGTTCACCGCCGTCCGTTGATCTGGAGAAAGAGCGTTCTGCAGGGAATCTTGTGCGCCAGCTTGTGCTGGATGGCATTGCGACGGCCGTGCACGATATTTCGGATGGCGGCCTCATTGTTGCGATTGCGGAAATGGGCTTGGCCGGAGGACTGGGGGCCGACCTTGATCCCCTCGATACCGTGCAGGCATTTGGTGAAGACCAGGGTCGCTACCTGATCACAACTGCGCCAGGCGCCGCGGTGCCCAATGCCATTGCGATCGGCAAGACAGGGGGGACCCAGGTCTTCGGAGTCTCCCTTGCCGACCTCCGCACCGCGCACGAAGGCTTCTTCCCCAAGCTGATGGGCTAGCGGGCGCTCCACCACCCCGGATCAAGTCCGGGGCGGTCCCCCTCCCCATCTCTGCGAGATCGGGAGGATGGCGATCAAGCTGTCGCTGCGAGGAAGTTGTAGGGGTCGATCCCGCGCGAGCGGTAGGCCGTGTGGGCCGCGCGGTAGAGGCTTGGCTGGCCGATGTTCAAGCGTTTGCGGGCCGATTCGATCGGTTCTGCAAGAAGTTCGATGATCGACTCATCAACCAGATTCGCAGCGGCGGTGCCGTTGCGCTGGCCTTCGCGGATGGCCTTGAGCACGGGTGCACCAACCTTGATCTTGCGGCGCAGCTCGAGGCCCCCAAGATAGGAAATGAACAGGTTCCCGAGATTGCGGTTCTGGCCATAGGTGAAGCCGAGGACGCATTGCTCGCCCAGTGCGTCGCGCCCGTAACCGGTCAACACGTGCAGCAGGTCATGTGTATCGCGCAGCCGATTGGCATACCATTCGACTTGATCATTGTAGCGCGGCCGGTCTCCGCGCATCTTTTCGGCCTCGGCGACGAGCCCAGCAGCCGACAGGCCTTCGCGTTCCATGAAGTCGACATAGGCGCGGCCGACGGTTCCGGCGGGGAGCCGCTTCAGCGTTTCGTGATCGTCCAGAATCGTCGGCAGAAAGGGCTCGTTCGCCATCAGGCGCTGCCCGCGCGGGCTTTCGATAAAGGCCTTGGCTTCAGTCAGGAAGCTCTTGCGCGGCAGGCATTCGAAAATGTGGAAGACCTGCTCCGTATCTTCCTTGTCCTTCAGAAGCTTGCGGAAGTGCCCAAGCGCCTTGAATGGACGAAAGCGCGGTTTGGGCCGTGCCGGATCGCGAAAGAGAGTCGGTTGCATTCTGCCGCCTTAGCCATATTGACAACGATGTCAATAGTGATCTGACGCTTGCCAAGCCGGTGCTCTGACTGCCAGAACGGATACAGGCGAGGACCGGGAGACAGACATGACCACTATCAGTGCACGAATCGGACTCACCTTTGCTCTGGTCGCGCTCTCAAGCCCGGCCCTGTCAGCGACGCCGGAAGATGTCGCGCGGGCCGCATTGGCGAGATCGCCTGTCGTCGACGGTCACAATGATGTGCCCGAACAGCTTCGTTCGCGGTTCGGCAATGATTTCTCAAAGTTCGATTTTCACGACATGTCGCCCACGTCGACGCAAAAGGGCGGCAAGATGCATACGGATCTGGCGCGGCTCAGGAAGGGGATGGTCGGCGGGCAATTCTGGTCCGTCTGGGTGTCCACAGACCAGAGCGAAGTCTCTGCAGTCCGGGAAGTTACAGAGCAGATCGACGTCGTCGAACGCCTGGTGGCGGCATACCCGAAGGACCTGATGCTTGCGAAGAGTGCCGATGATATTGAAGCGGCATTCCGGCAGCACCGCATTGCCTCGCTGATAGGCATGGAAGGCGGGCATTCGATCGGGTCGTCCTTTGCCGTATTGCGGCAGATGTACCGGGCCGGCGCGCGCTACATGACAATAACCCACTCGAAGAATACGCCTTGGGCCGACAGCGCGACCGATGCCCCCAAGAGCGGCGGTCTGGCGCCGTTCGGCGTCGCTGTTGTCAAGGAAATGAACCGGCTGGGCATGCTGGTCGACATCAGCCATGTCTCGGAAAAGACGATGATGGATGTGCTCGATACGACTGCTGCCCCGGTCATTTTCAGCCATTCCGGCGCGCGGGCCATTGATGGGCATGCGCGCAACGTTCCCGATACTGTGCTGGCACGATTGAAGACGAACGGCGGCATAGTGATGCAGGTGCTTCTGCCTGATTATGTCAGTGAAGAGGTTCGTCAGTGGGAGGCTGCCAAAGCCGCAGAGGAAGCCCGATCGAGCACTCTGTTCAAAGGCGATCCTGCCGGAGCGGCTGGCGCCGTGGCTGACTGGATTGCTGCGCATCCAAGGCCGCATGCCACCATTGCGCAGGTTGCAGACCATATCGATCATATTCGCGAGATCGCAGGCATCGACCATATCGGCATTGGCGGTGACTTTGACGGGATGGACAGCGTCGTCGATGGCCTGGGCGACGTGTCCACCTATCCCGCCCTTTTTGCGGAGCTGGCCCGTCGCGGATACAGCCAGCAGGATCTGGAGAAAATTGCCTCCCGCAACCTGATCCGCGTCTTTCGCGCAACCGAAGCTGTGGCAAAGGCCAAGTCTGGAGAGAGTCCCTCGAACCAGAGCTTCGGCTCATAGGCAAATCCCAACGGTTGGTCGCTCATTGGGAATCGTTCGTCGCGCGGGCGGTTTCACTCGTTGCTTCGCGCGCTAGAGCAGGTTGCAATGATCGGGCGGGTTCGCATCGCGTTAGTCGCGGGGGTAATGGCAATGACGGCTTGCGTTTCTTCGCAGGAAACGCCCAGCCGCATCCCCACGGCTGCCGCTCAGCCAAATCCGGCACCGCGCCTTGTCATAACGCTGCCCACGCTGCCACAGGCGCCATTTCCGACGGCGCTGGCTCGCGCGATCCATGCCCTCTGGGCCGGCTTTGATGGCAAGGCGGGTATCGCCATTGCGCGGATGGATGGCAACTGGGTGATCCACGAGCGCGGCGATGAACTCATGCCACAGCAAAGCGTCTCGAAACTCTGGGTTGCAATGGCAGTCATGGACGCAATTGATCGCGGGCAGCTCAGCCTTGACCAGCGCGTGACGCTGACGCGTGCCGATCTGACCGTTTTCAACCAACCGATTGCGGCATCCATTGGCGAAGGAAGCTATACCACGACGATAGCAGACCTGCTCGACCGGCAGATGCGGCGCAGCGACAATACCGCAAATGATTTCCTCATGCGCAAGGTTGGCGGGCCGCAGGCAATCCGCAACTTCATTGCCGCCAAGGGATTTGGCGCGATCCGGTTCGGACCGGGCGAAAAATATCTGCAAGCCAAAACGGCGGGGCTGACCTGGCGACCGGAGTATATCGACAATCAGGCATTTCGTGATGCCCGCACGAAGTTGAGCGATGCTGCCCGGACGGCAGCCATGGACGCCTATATTGCCGATCCCCCGGACGGCGCGTCACCCATAGCCATTGCCCGCGCATTGTTGCGTCTGAAGCGGGGAGACATTCTTTCGCCTTCATCGACGCGCTACCTGCTGAACCTCATGTCCACCTCGATTACGGGCCCGCAAAGGCTGCACGGCGGTGTACCGGCAGGCTGGCAATTCGCCCACAAGACCGGCACGGGACAGGAATTCAAAGGTCGGCAGGCGGGCTTCAACGATGTCGCGGTCCTGACAGCGCCGGACGGCACAAGCTATGCCGTGGCCGTGATGATCGCCGACACGCGGACACCTCTTTCGAAACGGTTTGAGTTCATGCAAGGTATCAGCGCAACCGTCGCCGCATTCCATCAGCAGCAATAGGCTTTTGCCCCGGCGCTGCGAACGCGCTAGACCCTCTGTCAATGTCCCAGAACCACCTCTACCTGATCGACGGCTCGGGCTATATCTTCCGAGCCTATCATCGGCTTCCGCCGCTGACGAACATCCATGATGAGCCGGTCGGCGCCGTCTATGGCTATACCACCATGCTCTGGAAGCTGGCGGATGCCTTGCACAAGGCCGACGGTCCGACACACATGGCCGTCATACTCGATGCGTCGGGCAAGTCGTTCCGCAACGACATCTATCCGCAATACAAGGCCCACCGTCCACCGGCGCCCGAGGACCTTGTGCCGCAATTTCCGATGATTCGGGATGCGACGCGCGCCTTCTCGCTGCCCTGCATAGAGGTGCAGGGGCTCGAGGCCGATGACCTGATCGCCTCCTATACCCATGCGGCGCTGGCACAAGGCTGGAAAGTCACGATCGTGTCCACTGACAAGGATCTGATGCAGCTCATTCAGCCTGGCGTAGACATGCTTGACCCGATGAAGAGCGAAAGGCTCGGGCCACATGCCGTGATCGAAAAGTTCGGCGTTGGCCCGGATCGCCTTGGCGAAGTCCTTGGCTTGATGGGCGATTCGGCAGACAATGTTCCCGGGGTCCCCGGGATCGGCCCCAAGACGGCCGCGAAGCTGGTTCAGGAATTCGGCACTGTCGACGCTGTGCTTGCTGCGGCGCCGGAAATGAAGCCATCGAAAATGCGGGACAATCTTGTCGAGTTTGCGGAGCAGGCCCGGCTCTCGCGCGTGCTGGTGGAACTCAAGTGTGATGCGCCATTGCCCGAGCCGCTCGACGATTTCCTTTTGAAGGAAGTCCCTGAACCGCCATTGCGGGCTTTTCTCGAGCATCATGGTTTCGCATCGCTGCTGAAACGCCTGGGAGGAGATGGGCCAGGCAAGCCCGATCACCAGACCATGAAGCTGATCCGTTCCGAAGCGAAGACGGCTCCGCCAGCGTCAGTGCCAGAACCTGAGCAGTTGCCCTTTGATCTCGATGCCTATGTCTGCGTTCAAACGGTGGAGGCGCTTGACGCCTGGATTGAAGAAGCGACGCTGGCCGGCGTCATCGCGGTCGATACCGAAACGGATGCGCTCGATGCCCTGCAGGCCGGGCTGGTGGGCGTGAATTTTGCGACGGCACCCAACCGGGCCTGCTACATTCCCCTCGCGCATGGCGGCACAGACCTTCTGTCCGAAACGCCGCAACAGGTGCCGTTCGATATCGCCATCGCCAAACTGAAGCGGCTGCTTGAAGATCCGTCGGTCCTGAAGGTCGGGCACAATATCAAATATGACATGAACGTCCTCGCCCGATACGGCATTGTGGTCAGTCCGATTGATGACACAATGGTGATGAGCTTCGATCTCGATGCGGGTCGGCACAATCACGGGATGGACGAACTGGCGCTTCAGCATTTTGGGCACAGCTGCATATCGTTCAAGGATGTCTGTGGCTCGGGCAAGAGTCAGCTGACATTCAACCAGGTGCCGCTCAGGGATGCGACGCGTTATGCGGCTGAAGACGCGGATGTGACGCTCCGCTTGTGGCAGCGGTTCAAGCCGCGGTTGTCAGCCGAGAAAGTGACGCGGGTCTATGAACGGGTCGATCGCCCACTCATTCCTGTTCTTGTCCGGATGGAGCAGGAAGGCATCAAGGTCGATCGCGACGAACTGGCGCGCATGTCGAAGGAGTTTGCCGAAGGCATTGCCGGGTTCGAGGCGGAAATCCACGCTCTCGCAGGCCAGACCTTTACCGTCGGCAGCCCCAAGCAGCTGGGCGAGATTCTTTTCGGGAAAATGGGGCTGAAGGGAGGGCGCAAGGGCAAGTCAGGCGATTATTCGACAGACGTGACCGTGCTGGAAAAGCTGGCGTCCGAGGGTGTGGAGATTGCGGGCAAGGTGCTTGAATGGCGCCAGCTTTCGAAGCTCAAATCAACCTACACCGATTCATTGCAGGAACAGGTCAACCCGAAGACGGGGCGCGTCCATACGAGCTACTCCATTACGGGCGCGCAGACCGGACGGCTCTCATCGAACGATCCCAATCTCCAGAACATCCCGATCCGCACGGAGATCGGGCGCCGCATCCGGGAGGCCTTTGTGGCGGAGCCGGGCAATGTTCTCCTGTCGGCCGACTATAGCCAGATCGAGTTGCGACTGGCGGCGCATATGGCAGACGTTCCCGCCCTCAAGGATGCATTCGCGAAGGGTGAAGATATTCATGCTTTGACGGCGATGGAATTGTTCGGTGAAGTCAATCGCGATACCCGCGGGCGCGCCAAGACGATCAACTTTTCCCTGCTTTACGGGATTTCGCGTTGGGGGCTCGCCGGTCGGCTCGGCATTTCGGCGGATGAAGCGCAATCGATGATCGATCGCTATTTCGAGCGGTTTCCCGGCATCAACCAATATATCAGCCAGACCCTTCAGAAGGCCCGGGAAACGGGCCACACAGAAACGCTTTTCGGGCGGAAGACGCATTTCACGCGCATTACGTCCAGCAATCAAACCGAACGTGCGGGCTCAGAGCGAGCGGCGATCAATGCTCCGATTCAGGGGACAAGCGCAGACATTATCAAGCGCGCCATGGCTCGCATGATGCCGGCTTTGGCCGATGCCGGCCTGCCGCAGGTGAAGATGTTGTTGCAGGTTCATGACGAACTGGTTTTCGAACTGCCTGAGGGAGATGTTGCTGCGGCCAGTCCGGTCATTGAGCGTGTCATGGCAGAAGCCGCCGAGCCGCTGGTCAAGCTCGACGTGCCCCTTGGTGTGGAAATCGGGGCAGGCAAGAGCTGGGGCGCAGCGCATTGACGGCTGCCGGGGGCTCCGAACTCGATGACATCGAAGCTCTCGCAAAGGGTGGGCGCACCAATGTCGCCGGCTTCTTTGTTCGCCTGATTGCGCGCATCCCCTTTCTCTTTATCGCTGGCCAATGGTATGGAGCAGCAGCACTTGGACGACTGGCCTATGCCGTGCTCGTCCTCGAGTTTGCGGCCCAGCTCGCCACCCTTGGTCTCAAGCGAGGACTGGCCCTTCACCTTTCGGGAGACGGCAAGCAGAACGGCGTGTGGGACGCCCTGGCGCTTGTGCTCGCATGCGCTTTCGGCCTGACGATTGCGCTCATGCTCGTTCCCCGCGTGATGTTTCCCAACAGCGACATCAACGGATTTGAATCACTCCTTCCGCTGGTCATTCCCGCACTCGCGCTGACCGATCTGATGCTGGCAGCACTTGCCTATCGCTATGACGTTGGCGCCACTGTCAGGGCCAAGGCCATAGTCGAGCCATGGACAATCAGTATCGGGGCGTTTGCCCTGAGCTGGTATTCACTGCGGGACGGCTTGCTGATTGCCTATGCGCTTTCGATGGGGGCGGCCCTGGTCGCCGCGGCGATCCCTTTCTTTCGCGCCTACGGCCTGCCGGTGGGATGGGCTCCGACCCTGGACGGGTTCTATCGGTTGGCCCGGCGCAACTTGCCACTGGCTGCGGCTGACGGGATCGAATGGGGTTCGCGCAGGCTGGACCTTGCCATATTGGGCTTGTTCGTTTCACCGGCAGCGGTCGGCATCTATTATGTCGCGCAGCAGGTGGCGAGCCTGCCACAGAAACTGAAGACGAGTTTCGATCCGATCCTGGGTCCGGTCATCACCCGGAAACTTGAAAAGGGGGATACTGCTGCCGTTGCCCGTCAGGTCAGCCAGGTCGGCTTCTGGATTATTGCCGCGCAAACAGGAATAGCGCTGGCGCTGGGCATTCCGGGCGAAGGACTGATGGGTCTTTTCGGGCCCAAGGGCGCATTTGTCGGCGGCAACGGAGCACTCGCCTTCCTGCTTCTGGCGGAAGTTGCCGCTGCCGTTGCGGTCGTCAGCGAAGCGGCACTGGTCTATATCGCGCGCCACCGCAATTTCCTGATTTCAGGAGCGATGATTGCTTTTCAGGCAGCATTGACGTTCATTTTTCTGTTTGTCGCGCGGCAACAGAATTTTCCAGAGCTTTACCAGGCCGCAATGCCAGCGGTTGCTCTTGCGATTTCATTGGGCCTCGCCTCGCTGGTCAAGGCGAATCTGGCCGCAAACCTGTTGGGCGCGCCCGTATCGGTCTGGCGCTGGCCATTGGTCTGGGCATCGGCTGCCGCAATCGCAACGGGATCGATTGCCATTCGCCTGCCGGAATGGGCGGAGTTGGTCTTTGGTATACCGGCGATCCTCCTCGCCTATGGCGTCGTGATCTGGCGCTGGGGTTTTGCGGAAGAGGATCGAGCCCTGTTCCGAAAGGCAAGCGCCTGATCGCTAGCCCTTGGGCGGGGTGAACGCCTGTTCGACAGCCGAAAAGACCGGAAGTGCCTCTGCCCTGGCGCAATGGCTGGAAAGAGCGGGAAGCGCTTCGGCATCAAAAAGGTCAGGATAGGCTTCGCGGATGAAGCGCGCGACGCAGGCAACCGCAATATCGTCATGGCCTGGTGTGGCTCCGTGCCACCAATCCCCCACGCGCGCGCCACATTCACGATCGATTGCTGCCAGCGCTGTGCGGATCTGCCCTTCGCAGCGGGATACAAAGTCAGGGTCAAGGGCGGTGGAGAAAAGCTTTGCGTAGAAGAATGAGACGGCCTTGTCGGCAGCGCCCGTCATCAATGCGATACGCCGAAGTGCCGCGCGGCGCGGAGCGCCAGATTGTGGAAGCAGTGCGCGGTCCGGGCCGACGCTTTCGTCTAGATGATCAAGGATAGCTCCGCTTTCGATCAGCACCTCGCCGTCGTTGAGCACCAGGGCCGGCACACGCTTCAGCGGATTATGCTGTGCAACCAGATCACCATCGCCAAATGTCGACCAGGGCACATGATCATAGGCCATCCCGTAAGTCTGCAGCGCGACGGCGACGCGACGGACAAACGGGGAGTCATATTGTCCGATCAGTTTCATCTCTTCAGTTCCCCTTTCCGATCTAGTGCCGAAAATGCCGCATGCCCGTGAACAGCATTGCCAGCCCGGCATCATCTGCTGCCTGGATCACTTCGTCATCCCGGATCGAACCGCCAGGCTGGATCACTGCCGTTGCGCCAGCTTCGACCGCGGCCAGCAGGCCATCCGCAAACGGAAAAAATGCATCCGAGGCGACAGCCGAACCGATGGTGCGTGGCTCGACCCAGCCTGCCTTGTCCGCGGCATCGCGTGCCTTCCAGGCTGCAATGCGGGCAGATTCGAGGCGGTTCATCTGACCCGCCCCGATACCCGCAGTGCTGCCATCCTTGGCATAGACAATGGCATTGGATTTGACATGCTTGGCGACTGTCCAGGCGAAAAGGCAGTCGGCCAGTTCTTGAGCGGTCGGTGCGCGTCGCGTGACGGTCTTGAGCATCTCCCGTGTGATCTGCCCATTGTCACGGGATTGAACAAGATAGCCCCCGGCAATTGTCTTGAGGCTGAGCCCCTCTCGCGCCGGGTCAGGCAATTCGCCGGTCAGCAAGAGGCGCAGGTTCTTCTTCCGGGCAAAGACGGCCTTTGCTTCGTCGCTTGCGTCAGGCGCCGCCACGACTTCGGTGAAAATACCCGCCATTGCCTCGGCCGTTTCCGCATCGAGCGGGCGGTTGACCGCTATGATGCCCCCAAAGGCAGAAACGGAATCACAGGCGAGCGCCGCCTGATACGCCTCGAGTAACGTATCGGCAGTCGCGACGCCGCACGGATTGGCGTGTTTGACGATGACGACCGTGGGCGGCCCATCGCGGAATTCGCTGACCAGCTCGAGCGCTGCATCAGCATCGTTATAGTTGTTGTAGGAAAGCTCCTTGCCCTGAAGCTGTTCTGCCTGCGCGATACCACGCGCATGGGGACCCGACGGGATATAGAGCGCCGCCGACTGGTGCGGATTTTCGCCATAGCGCAACTCCTCGCGCTTGTGGCCCGTCACAGCGAGTGTGTCAGGGAATGCCTGGTGCTGGTCTGCAAAGGCGAACCACTGGCTGATCATCGCATCATAGGTTGCGGTCGCCGCATAGGCCTTTGCCGCGAGCCTGCGGCGGAAATCGTAATCTGTGGCGCCCAGTTTCGCGTCCATGGCACTGATCAATTCGCCATAGTCTGCAGGATCGGTCACGATGGCGACCGAAGCATGGTTTTTCGCAGCGGACCGGACCATCGAAGGTCCGCCGATATCGATATTCTCGATAATCTCTTCGCGCCCGGCCCCTTTTGCGACCGTCTGCGCAAAGGGATAGAGATTGACGACGACAAGGTCGATCGCGCCAATGTGATGAGCCTCCATCGCAGCCACATGTTCCGGATTGTCCCGCACGGCGAGCAAGCCCCCATGGACCTTTGGATGAAGGGTTTTTACCCGGCCATCCATCATTTCGGGAAATCCGGTCAGGTCCGAAATATCCATGACGTGCAAGCCTGCGTCCCTCAGCGCCTTGGCGGTGCCGCCGGTTGAAACCAGCTCCACGCCATGCTTGGCCAGTGCAGCGCCGAGCTGCGCAAGGCCCGTCTTGTCCGAAACACTCAGCAGTGCCCGCTTGATCTTCACGTCCGTCATTTCGTCTCCAAACAATTAGCCGGCGCGCCGCAGCGCCCAGCCGACACTTGCGCCGCCGGGTGATGCTTCGCCACTGACGACCAGCTGAACGGTGTTGTGGGGCCGGGCTTCGCCGTCGATCCACAGGCTTTCCTCAATCGACAGGGTGCCGCCGCGGCAACGGAATTGCCACAACGCGCCGCGCTCGATCCTGAGCAATGCGCCCATGCCGTCAGCCGTGGGCGTCGCTTCGATACCTGGCGCAAGATGAAACCGGATCGCAAAGGCCGATGTCATCGGCTTCTGCTTGGCCTTTGATGGCAGCAGCACATCGTCGCCACGCAATTCGCGGCCATCCCCGGATAGGAGCAGGGTCCGTTTGTGGATCAGGCCAAATCGGCGGGCATAGCCATCATGGCTGGCCTCAATGCGGCTGCTGCCCTCATTTTCCTGACGCTCCAGCGCAATCTCCGAAACGCCCCGGCCAAGCGTTCCATCTGCGTGGATTGCCGTGGAATTGCTGTCGGCCAAAATGAGCGTGGAATGGGCAGCAGTCGTCCTCAGGCCGTTGGCGAGGCCTGTGGAAATGAATGCGCCGGCAGCATTGGCGCCGCCGCAATTGACGATCAGGCGGTGCGCGCCGTCGGACAGTTCGAAGGCCAGTGTCGATGCGCAACCCCCTCTCGCAACCCGCCTGTCTGGCGGAGGAGCCGCGTCCATCACGACGACTGTCTGTCCTGCCGCTGCCCGCTGATAACCCCAATCGCGCGCCTGCCTCTGTGGCCGGGTGCGCACGCCTGTGGCCGCAATGATTGCCTCAACCTGCGACGCTTCGATGGGGAGGCAGCCTTGCCAGCTGGAAAGCCCGCCGTCGCCCAGCGTCACGCCCAAGAGCGGGGGGACCGAGAGGTTGAGTGCGCTTGCGAGGAAGGCGGGCAATTCGATCCGCCGCGCGTCGTAAACCCGACTGAGCATTGCAAGCAGCATGACCGCATCGAGTTGACCGCCCGGTGTGCGGCAGACAAGGCCGCCGTCGGCTGAAAAGCCGGTATTGATTGCGCGCGCAAGACCTGCTTCGCCGAAGGTTCGCCGAGGGCCGCCGCCGGTGATCAGCAGGCCTGCCGCAACAATCCCGGCCCAGGCCGCAATCCGTTGCAGCCCGATCGGTGCCCTGTCAGCAGACCGGTCCAGATGGCGCGCGCCGCGGGCAAGGCCATTGAGGACAGCCGAGCGATAGACCAGATCCGTGCTCGACAGGATCAGCGGAGCATGCGTTGCCCAGAACAGGATGCGCCAGCCCCAAAGGTCGGGCCGCCAGGCCGGCTCGCTGACCCGATCGGCATGGTTGCTCAGCCATCTGCGCGTCAGCATTTCGGCAACCGGTGCGACTTGTGCGCGCGGGCCTGCTGCAGCGAGGTCGCGCAGCCACTGGAAGCGCTGCAGATAATTGGCGAAGCCGGGCGAAATGCTCTCGCTGCCGAAATCCGCGCGGCCACATTCGACACTTTCTCCGCGCCAGGTCAGTTCGCCACGCAGGATGGCAAGTCCTGTCGAGGGCTCTCCGGCAACGGGATCGTCGGGTACGGCGAGCAATTTCAAAGGATAGCGCCCACGCAGCCGCAGGGCATGGAGCGGCGTCCGCCAGGTTAGCCGGTAGAACTGACTCGCCAGCCTTTCTGCCAGCGACTCCCCCCCGCCAGCTTGCGCGCGCACCAGCCGCCTGCCGACCGGAATCTCTTCATGATCGTCTGAATCCATTGCCCTGCTGGCCATTCAGCCGCGCAGCGCGGCAATGTTGGCGGCATAGGCGTCCGGGCCGCCCTTGAACGTGGCCGTCCCGGCGACCAGGACATCCGCTCCGGCAGCGATGATTCTCGGGGCCGTGTTGCGATCAACGCCGCCGTCAACCTCAAGCCGAATGTCCTTGCCCAATTTGTCGATCGACTTGCGGATGGCTTCGATCTTGCGAAGCTGGCTTTCGATGAAACTCTGCCCGCCAAAACCGGGGTTGACGCTCATCACCAGCACCAGATCGATGTCCTCAAGCACATAGTCCAGCATCTTGGCGGGCGTCGCTGGGTTGAGCGACACGCCCGCTTTCTTGCCAAGCGTCTTGATCCGCTGAACTGTGCGATGAAGGTGCGGGCCAGCCTCCTGATGCACCGTGATGATATCGGAGCCGGCTTCCGCAAATGCATCCAGCATGAAATCGACGGGCGAGATCATGAGGTGGACATCCATCACCTTTTCGGTGTGCGGGCGAAGCGCCTTCACGACCATGGGTCCGATGGTGATATTGGGCACAAAATGGCCATCCATCACATCGACATGGATCCAGTCGGCACCTGCTGCGTCGACCGCGCGCACTTCTTCTCCAAGGCGCGCAAAATCAGCTGAAAGGATCGATGGGGCAATGAGGACGGGGTTTGCCATATCCCGCCGCTCTAGCCAGCGAATCACCCTGCGGCAAGGCGCGTTCAGGGCCGATTGAAGCGCGCGATGAAAAAACCGTCGGCATGGTTGACGGGCAGCACGCGCACCCAGCCCCCGGGGTCCGGCACGATGCCGGCGCCAACAGCGTCCGGGGTGATGGGCGAAAGCTGCAAACCGGCAGTTTCAGCCACCTTGATCTGGTCTTCCCCTTCCGGCCGCTCAAGCGAGCATGTCGCGTAGATCAGCGTTCCGCCGGGCTGTAACCACGTCGCGACCCGAGCAATCATCGCTGCCTGCAATTCGGCAAGCTGGGCAATGTCGCTTGGCCTGACGCGATGCAGGACGTCGGGGTGACGGGTGAATATTCCCGTGGAGGAACAGGGCGCGTCGAGCAGAATTGCCGGCACAGGTTCGGCAGGTTCCCAACGCATCAGGTCCGCCGTTACCAGACGCGCGGCAAGGCCGGTGCGCGCCAGATTGTCTTCGAGCCTGACGAGGCGGGCACGATCCTGGTCCAGGGCTGTGACTGCCCACCCGGCTGCGGCCAGTTGCATGGTCTTGCCGCCGGGCGCGGCGCACAGGTCCAGCACGGCTCGCCCGTTCCCCGGCCCAAGCAGTCGTGCGGGCAACGATGCAGCGATATTCTGAACCCACCAG
This sequence comes from Sphingomonadaceae bacterium, assembly GCA_046348625.1. Taxonomy (GTDB): domain Bacteria; phylum Pseudomonadota; class Alphaproteobacteria; order Sphingomonadales; family Sphingomonadaceae; genus Aquisediminimonas. The sequence goes on along the minus strand of JAXMDX010000005.1, from coordinate 115,065 downwards.
GCCCCTTCGGCAAAGCCCGGCAAACCGGCAATCGCTGGCCCGCGGGCAATGCGAACATGGCCCGGCATCAGGCTTTCCCCGCCGAGTCGTGTGGTCCAAAGACCTGTCTCGGTCGCATCGCGCAATGTCAGGTCAATCACTGGCGGTTCGATCATTGCAGCACCGGCAAGTGCCACAAGCGCGTCATCCCAGCGCAAGCGGACCGGATCGGGCAACGTGGGCTGGGCGGGAAGCGAAGCCTTTTGGCGCAACAGTGTGCCCAATACCCCATGGACCAGCCGCCGCGGTCCACCATCGACAAGCGGAAGCGCCGTTGCGACAGCAGCATGCTCGGGTGTTGCCATCACCAGCACCTGTGCCAGAGCCATCCGCAGAACCATTCTTGCCTTTGAATCATGCGGCAATAGCTGGCGTGTCGCACTGTCGATCAGGGTATCAAGATCTGGCAGACGACGCAGCGTCTCGCTGGCGATGGCGCGTGCAAGCGCCTTGTCTTCAGGCTTTGCGAGGCCGCGCGTTGCGTTGCCAAGCGCCGATTCAAGCGGCATTCCGCGTCGCAGCACGGCATCGAGCAGGGTGAGCGCAGCACGACGCGGCGCGAGTCCGGAAATCTTGTCCATCGCCGATGCCCTAGCGCCCGAAAGGGCACTTGTCGAAGGGAGGCCCTTGGCCGATAATAACAGGATGTCCGGCAAACGCCCCACGCACGTCAAGGCTCCGGCCTATCTGTCGAAGAGCCCGCCTGTGCCGCAACCACAAGCTGTGCCTCGGGCGGCCGAGCCGGATCCCGACCGTCTCGACCCGGTGCGCTATGGCGACTGGGAATTGAAGGGCATTGCCGTCGATTTCTAGCTGAAACCGGCTGTTAAGGCCTTGGTGTTAGGACCGTTCGCCTCAAAGAGGGGCGGTTTGGATGAACACCGAAGTTTCCAATTTTGCGGCGCAGCTGATTGCGGCGGGTAAGGTCAGCGATGATGACGTGCTCGCATTGAGGCCGCTGGTCTGGTCTGATGATAGCATCGGCTTCGATACGCTGGATGCCTTGTTTCTGGTCAATGATCGCTGTGCGCCTCAGTCCAGAGCCTGGGTCGATTTCTTCATCGAAGTCATCGGGGATGTGCTCTTGCATCAGACACCCCCGGCCGGCTTCCTTGATGAGCATGGGGCGGACTGGCTTCGGTCGCGGATCGATCGCGCAGGCGATATTGCAACCATTGGGGAGCTTGAGCTTTTGGTCTCGCTGCTTGAGCATGCGGAAAATGCCCCGCTATCGCTGAAGCCTTATGTGCTCTCGCAGATCGAGGCGACGATTGTCAGCGGTGTCGGGCCGACTCGTGCTCCGGGGACCGTTCGCGCTGGCTGCGTCGATGAGGCAGAAGTGCAGCTGCTGCGGCGGCTGATTTTTGCCAGCGGGGGCGAGGATGCGGTCATTGTCGGTCCTCAGGAAGCGGATCTGCTGTTCCGGATCAAGGATGCAACGCTGAACGGCGAGAATGCCTCCGGCTGGCTCACGCTCTTCGTTCAGGGCGTCGGCAACCATCTTCTGGCGCACAGCGATTATCGGGCGCTGTCGCGCGAAGAGGCACTGCGGCTGAACGCCGCAATGAACGCGAACACACCAAGCATCGCGCGTTTCTTTGGCCGGATGCTTCCCGGCGAGATGCTCGGTCGTGGAACAGTCATCGATGCTTTCAAATCGGTTTTCCCGCCCGAGCATGATCTGCTTTCCGGATTGGCTTCGGTTGCACCCCGGTCGGAACTGACAGCGGCGGAGGCAGCCTGGCTCAAGAAGAACATTGCGGCCGACGGTCAGACTGATGCTTATGAAAAGGCGCTCATGACCTTCCTGCTGGACGAAGTTGCCCAGCTGCCGGAAATCCTTGCCGAACCCAGCCGCCGCCGGGCCTGAGTGATTTTCAAAAGCTCAGCCGCAGCCCCGCTGAGCCGGACGTCGATTCTGCCGTTCCAAATCCTGCCGTTCGAACGATCGAAAGGTCGATTCGGAGTGGTTTTGCAATAGCGAAACTCGCGGTCGCGCCATATTCCGCCCAGCTGTCCTTTGTCCCTGGAACATCTAGGGCGCCCAACAGTCTTGAAGCAATGATCGGCGATGTGCCGCGATTGTAGGCTGTTGTATTGGAACTGGTCACGAACGCGGCATAAAGCCCGATGCTATGGCGATCCGCGGCCCCGAACAACCGCTGCGCCGAGCCGCCGGCAGTGAAGGTCACGCCGTTCTGCTTTTCCTTTTGAGTCACAAGTCCGCGGAGCGGCAGTGTGATCGCGCGCGCCGTATCGACGCGACTATAGTCCAGCGAGATGAAGGGGGAGAGAAATGCATGTTCGCCCAGCGGAACGTCATAAGTCAGCGACCCGCCAATCGCATTGGTCTTTCCATTGCTGGAGATATCGATTGTCTGTCCGTTTCGTCTGCGGAAAGCCTCGGCGCCGAATTTCCGCCAGCCGAAGGAGGCATAGCCGTCCAGGCTCAGCGAGCCAAAGCTCCTGCCGCCGGCAAGGGCGATCTGGCTGGTTGTCGACGGGACGACACCAACAAGGCCCTGCCCATCACGCGACATGATCCTTGTGCCCGACAAGCGCACATAACCATCCTCGAAGGTCCGCGTCAGGCTGACGCTGACAAATGGCTGATCGCCATTATGGTCCAGTGCCGCGGTTCCTCCGGATATGCTGGCCGACCAGGCGGAGCCTGCGGGTTCTGCGTTTGCAAATGCTGGTTGGGCAAGGGCAAGACCGGCGACGATGGCTGCGATAGCTGATTTCATGATGACTCCAGATTTCATGAGCTGTTTGCCGCCTAACGCGCGACGCAAAATTTTCCTTCGCGGGGTTCGAAGGGTTTAATGGTTTCGTGCGTATTAAGCGGTAGTTCGAGATCGTGACTGATGCGCTGATGAGCCCTGAGACACCGCAAGCTGCGGAGGATGATACGCTGATGGCCCGTGTCGCTGCGCGCGACGCCGAGGCCTTTCGCGCATTGATCGAGGCTCACGCGGGCAAGGCCCACCGCATCGGCTGGCGCATGCTCGGTGATGTTGTCGAGGCCGAAGATGTGGCACAGGAAGCAATGCTGAAATTGTGGGAACAGGCAGATAAATGGCAGGCGGGTGGCGCGGGCGTCGGTGCCTGGCTGAACCGCGTCGCTACAAATCTCTGTCTCGACCGGCTTCGCCGCCGTCGTTTCTCAAGCGATGAGGAGGTTCCCGAGCGGGTTGACGAAACGCCGCTTGCCGATGCGCGGATCGATGCGGACTGGATGCGAAATCGGGCCATGCAGGCTGTGCAGGCACTGCCTGATCGTCAGCGCGCGGCCATTGTGCTGACTTACTATGAGGACTGTTCGAACCTCGCTGCAGCCGAGATTCTGAACCTCAACATCAAGGCGTTCGAATCACTGTTGCTGCGCGCGCGCCAGGCATTGAAGTCAGGGCTGGGCGATGTGCGCCTGGCGCGGCAGGGAGGTGCAGCGTGAACGATCCGAGACGCGATCCGGCCCTGGCGGAGTTGCTGGACGGGCTGACAGTGCCGCCGCTTTCGGCAGACTTTGCCGACCGTGTTGTTGCAGCAGCAACCCATCGGCTTCCGCCGCTCCCGGCGCCGACCCTTTCGCGCAGGGGCAGGCGCGCCCGATGGATCCGGGGTCATCGGGTTGTTATTGGCGTGGTTGCCTTTGGCCTGATGAGTGCCGGAGCCGCGGCAACAGCCATCTTCGGGGATGTCGCGCAGACAATTCCGGTCATTGGTCCACTGATTGCGCGCGTAGTGCCAGCCAAGGCTGAACACAAGCGAGCGCCCGCCAACGCGCTCAAGCCAAAGCCGGAGGAAAGCGCAGCGCAAGCAGAGGTTGCGGTCTCTCCTGTCGCGCCTGCGCCGCTCACCATTCCCGAACGCCTAGCGGTGCGTCGGGAAGTTCGCCGCGAATTCGTGGCCGAACGGATTGCAGACAGATTGCAGCAGCGGGCAGAACGGCGTGAGGCGTTGGGCCTGCCGCCGCGCGCGGTGCGGCCGGCAGAGGCCCGAGCCGTCCTGCGGCGCATTCCACCTGCGGATCGTGCGGCCATTGTCGAACGGGTTCGGGAAATCCGGCAGGAGCGGCGGGCGACCGCGCTTGGGCCGGTAGAGTCTGGCGATCTTGCGCCTGTGCCGGGCACGGCGCCCGCTGCAAATGAACCGCCAGCCGCTCATCCCTTGCCCGAGGCCCAGGCGCCTGATCAGTCTTCATCCCCGCGCGAAGCAGCCGAAATCGCCCCTGAACGGGCGGAGCAGCTTCGTCGCTTGCGCGCTCTTCGGGAACTGCAGAGGCAACGTCGGGACATGCGCCGTCAGCGGCTGCAACAATGAACGAAGGGTTTTCCAGCGTCGTGCGTTGATGGCTTGTGAGCGGGTCGGCTCCGTCAACTGCCACTGGAGAATGTCATGAAAAAGTTCCTCTTTGTACCAGCCCTTGCAGCGGTCCTTGCCATCCCGGCATTTGCAGAGCCTGTGACCAAAACTGTCACGATCGACCGCCCCAACTATGACGGCACGCGCACGATCGTGCGTGACAAGGACGCCGGCACGCTGTCCCGCGATACACAGGTCACCCGCGCGAGCGATGGGGCAACGGCGACGCGCGAATATGATCGTACGCGCACGGCGGATGGCTTCACTGCGTCGGGCTCGTCGACAAATTTCAAGGGCGAGACCCGAAGCTTCGAGCGCACGCACACGCGGACCGACACCGGGTCGGTGAGCAGCGGCAGCTACACAACCCGGGGCGGCGAAACCTACACGACTTCAGGTAGCCGCAACCGCACGGAAACCGGGTTTACGGCCAATCAGACGATCAAGAACCCTGAAGGGGCCACGGTCTACAATCGCGATGTGACGGCATCGCGAGCGGATGGTCAGATCTCGCGCTCTGTCAATGTGACGCGCGCCGAGGGCTTTCACCCGCCGCGGCGCCCTGATCATCCCCAGGCCAATCGCCGGCAACGCGGCCATTAGGTCGATCTTCCCAAAACCGGCCCGGTGAGCGACCCCGAACCGGGCCGGGATCATTGCCGTCCAATGGCAATGCCCTGTCGGGCGCATGATCCGCCTTGCTGGTCATGCGCCCGATTTGCATGGCCCCTTGTCCAAGGCTTGCGCCGCATTGCATGCCCCGCTAGAGGCTCGCGGTCCGGCGCTTAGGAGTGTAGCTCAGCTGGTAGAGCATCGGTCTCCAAAACCGAGGGCCGGGGGTTCGAGCCCCTCCACTCCTGCCACCGGGCTTGCGCCGCCGGGGAATCGGCTCTAAAGGGCCGCAATCCCGACATCAGGATCATGCTTCCGGAACGCTCCGGGCGCGGGTCTGTGTTGGTCGAAACGAGGATTTTTGCGGAATGGCCAAGGTCAGTCCAGGTGAGTTTATTCGGCAGGTCCGGGCAGAGACGGCGCGAGTCGTCTGGCCGTCGAGCCGTGAAACCGTGATGACGACCGTCATGGTCATCATCATGACGACTGTGCTTGGGCTGTTTTTCTTCAGCTTGGACAGTTTTTTCAGCTGGATCGTCCAGTCTCTCCTGAAACTGATCTGACGCGCGCAGGATTGAACGGAAACTCATGTCACGCTGGTACATCATTCACGCTTATTCGGGGTTCGAGAACAAGGTTCGCGACGCGATCATGGCTGACGCTGCGCGGCTTGGCCTTGAAGCGCTGGTCGATGCTGTCGAAGTGCCGACCGAAACGGTGACTGAAGTCCGCCGCGGCAAGAAGGTTCAGGCCGAACGCAAGTTCTTCCCGGGCTATGTCCTGGCGAAGCTGAACATGAATGACGATGTGTACCACCTCGTCAAGAACCAGCCCAAGGTCACGGGCTTTCTGGGATCGAGCGGCAAGCCGCAGCCGATCAGCGAAGCCGAAGCGGCCCGCATCCTGAATACCAAGGAAGCTGCTGCCGCTGCGCCGAAGACCCGCATTTCCGTCGATTACGAGATTGGCGATCAGGTCAAGGTTCTCGATGGACCGTTTGCCAGCTTCAATGGCCTTGTCGAGGAAATCGACTTCGACAAGAACCGGGTCAAGGTTTCCGTCTCCATTTTCGGTCGTGCAACGCCGGTCGAACTCGAATTCGAACAGGTGGAACGGGCAAAATAGAATTCCGGGGCATGCCCCGAAATCGCGCGGGAGGCTTTCGGGCTGTTTGACCGCTAAACTTGAAACAGGCGAAGCGCTTGTGCGCGGAAGCCGAAATACAGAGTGAGAATGTAAGATGGCCAAGAAGATCAGCGGCTATATCAAGCTGCAAGTGCCTGCGGGGGCTGCAAACCCGTCACCGCCAATCGGCCCTGCTTTGGGTCAGCGCGGCGTGAACATCATGGAATTCTGCAAGGCGTTCAATGCCGCCACCGGCGATCTTGAAAAGAACATGCCGATTCCGACGATCATCACGGTCTATGCGGACAAGAGCTTCTCCTTCGCGACGAAGAGCCCGCCTGCGACCTTCCTCATCAAGAAGGCTCTGAACCTCAAGTCCGGTTCGAAGGAGCCGGGCAAGGTGTCTGCAGGAAAGATCAAGATGTCCCAGCTTGCCGAAATCGCGCAAGTGAAGATGGCGGATCTCAATGCGAACGACATCGATGCGGCTGTCCAGATCATTGCCGGGTCTGCCCGCGCAATGGGCCTCGAAGTGGTGGAGGGCTGAGACCATGACATTTCAGAGCAAGAAGGCGAAGAAGCTCGCCGGAACGATCGATCGTGAAAAGCTGCATGGCGTTGATGAAGCCATTTCGATCATCAAGGCCAACGCGACCTCCAAGTTCGATGAAACCATTGAAGTCGCGATCGCCCTGGGCGTTGACCCCCGGCACGCCGACCAGATGGTGCGTGGCGTGGTGACGCTGCCCAAGGGCACCGGCAAGACGGTACGCGTCGGCGTGTTCGCCCGTGGAGACAAGGCCGAGGAAGCCCGTGCTGCCGGAGCGGACGTGGTTGGAGCGGAAGACCTTCTCGAGATCTGCCAGTCCGGCAAGATCGAGTTCGAGCGCTGCATTGCGACGCCGGACATGATGGGCCTGGTCGGACGCCTCGGCAAGGTACTTGGTCCCAAGGGGCTGATGCCAAACCCGAAGCTCGGCACTGTCACGCCGAACGTTGGTGAAGCCGTGAAGGCTGCCAAGGGCGGTCAGATCGAGTATCGCGTCGAAAAGGCCGGGATCATTCACGCCGGAATCGGCAAGGCAAGCTTCAAGGCCGAAGACCTGCGCAGCAATTTTGATGCGCTCGTCGATGCGGTCGTAAAGTCCAAGCCAACCGGTGCCAAGGGCAAGTATTTGAAGAAGGCTGCACTCAGCTCCACGATGGGGCCTGGTGTGAAGCTTGACGTCGCGGAATTGAGCGCGGCGTAACGTAATTCTGTCCCTCGCCTTGCGCGGGGGCGGAACCGTCCGAGACAGCAGGTGCCCCTGATTCCGTCAGGGGCTTAATGTCCTGCCGAGACGGGGAACGGAATTTTTCGGCCATTGCGGTGGCCGCCCTTCCCCTCGGACTCATGCCAAAGGGCGTGCTTGCGCGCCCAGCGGCAAAGCCGCGCCTGTGGATGGTCTGCAGGCGCTTGTTGAGGAGAATGGCATGGATCGTGCTCAAAAACCGATAGTGGTCGAAGAGCTGAACCGCACCTTCAACGAGGTCAATGTGGTGGTTGTCACCCGTAACCTCGGCCTGACTGTCGCCCAGTCGACAGCACTCAGGCTCAAGATGCGCGAAGGCGGAGCGACCTACAAGGTTACGAAGAACAGTCTCGCCAAAATCGCAACCAAGGGCACAGTGTATGAATCGATCAGCGACCTGCTGACCGGTCCTGTCGCACTGGCCTCTTCCATTGACCCGGTGGCAGCTGCAAAGATTGTCGTCGAGTTCGCCAAGACGAACGACAAGCTCGAAATCGTCGGCGGCGCAATGGGGAGCACAGTCCTTGATGTGAACGGCGTGAAGGCCTTGGCAACAATGCCTTCACTGGATGAACTGCGCGCCAAGATCGTGGGCCTTGTACAGGCACCTGCGACGAAGGTCGTCCAGATCGTTCAGGCTCCGGCTGGCCAGTTGGCCCGCGTCTTTGGCGCTTATGCCGCCAAGGAAGCTGCGTAACCCTTTTGCGTCGCCCCTGCGCAGGCAGGGGCTTCGTCGTGACCCCAATGGCCCCTGCCTTCGCAGGGGCAACGAATTGAAATTTGGAGACTTAAAATGGCTGATTTGAACAAGATTGTAGAAGACCTTTCCGCCCTGACCGTCATGGAAGCGGCTGAACTTTCCAAGCTGCTCGAAGAAAAGTGGGGCGTTTCGGCTGCTGCTGCCGTCGCTGTTGCGGCACCGGCTGCTGGCGGCGCTGCTGCACCGGCTGCTGAAGAGCAGACCGAATTCGACGTCATCCTGACCGGCGACGGCGGCAACAAGATCGCCGTCATCAAGGAAGTCCGCGCCATCACCGGCCTGGGCCTCACCGAAGCCAAGGCCGCTGTTGAAGCTGCGCCGAAGGCGATCAAGGAAGGCGTTTCGAAGGACGAAGCCGCCAAGGTCAAGGCTCAGCTCGAAGCCGCTGGTGCGACTGTCGAACTGAAGTAAGCTTTTGCGTGTTTGCCCCGGCGCATGCCGGGGATCTGACAAAGGGGGAGCGGCTCTGGAAAGAGTCGCTCCCTTTTTTTGTCCATCATGGGTGATCGACCAAGTCCGCTTTCCGTTCGACAAAGCCGGTTGCCATTGAACAGAGGGTGGCGCAGATTCCGGCCCCTGTGCGAAGACCAGCAAGGGGAAAATCTGTGAAAAGGGCCTTTTTGATTGCAGCGCTGATTGCGACACCCGTTCTTGCCAAGACGGCAGCGCCGGACTGGCTTGCCATACCGCAGCGTGCCGAGAGTGACATCAAGCTTGATGAAGGCCGCAAGCCGATCGAGACGTTGACGTTTCTTGGCATCAAGAAGGGCGATGCCGCCCTCGATTTCGAAGCTGGCGGCGGTTATTATACCGAAATCATGGCCCGCGCGGTCGGACCGAAAGGGACTGTCACGGCGTGGTTGGCCACCCAGTTCGCCGGCGACGCCAAGGGCAAGGCAAAATGGGCGGGCATTCTGGGCCGCACACCGAACGTCCATGTGCTTGAGCAGCCGTTCGAGGAATTTCAGGCGCCCGCGAACAGCTATGACTTTGCCCTGTTCCATCTGAGCTATCACGATGCCTATTGGACGTCTGCCGAATACAAGGTGAAGCAGCAGGACCCCGACCAGCTGGTGAGAAAGATCTATGCGTCCATGAAACCGGGCGGCATCGTCGGTGTGGTCGATCATGTCGGACCGGTTGGGGATACGCGCGAGGTTGTGGACAAGCTCCACCGCATCGATCCCGCTGTCGTGAAGGCGGACTTCCTGCGTGGTGGATTCAAGCTGGTTGGAGAAAGCCGTCATCTTCGGGTTGCGACCGACGATCACACCAAACTCGTGTTCGATCCGGCCGTGCGCGGCAAGACCGATCGCTTTGTCTTCAAGTTCATGAAGCCCCGCAAATAGCCGCGCCCGACTGCCCCTCTGGCAGAGTGGGGCGCAGTTGTGGGTCAGGCGAACGGGCCTTTGGCGCGTTGGCTTGAATCGGCGCCTCGATTATGGCCTAAGGCGCTCATGCATATCGACCATGATCCCCGTGCGCCCGCTGCTCCCCAGATCCGCTTCGACGCGTTTCTTGCGGTAGACATCCGCATTGGACGCATCGTCAAGGCCGAGGCATTTCCGGAGGCCAGGAAGCCGGCATTCAAGCTGGACATTGATTTTGGCGACGTCATTGGCATTCGAAAATCGAGCGCCCAGATCACGGAAAATTATGCGGTGGCTGATCTGCCGGGCAGGCTTGTTGCCGCGGTCGTCAACTTTCCGCCGCGCCAGATCGGAAAGATGATGTCCGAGGTCCTGACGCTTGGCTTTCCGGATGCGCAAGGACATGTCGTACTGTTTTCGCCAGATCGCGACGTCCCGCTCGGCAGCCGCCTGTTCTGACGGGACTTGGGGCCAGCGGGCACATCTCCCGCTATGGGTGAACGATGGTTTTCCGGATCGTTCTAGATCAGGCTCTTTTCCATCCGCAGCAATGGCACGCGCACGCCATCGATTGGCGCCGATTCGATCTTTTCCTTGGGGGCATAGCCGAAAGACCGATACAATGGCTCTCCCGCCAGCGTTGCCATCATTTCGGCCCTTTTGAAGCCAGCGGCGCGCGCTGCATCTTCGCACAGCCCCAGCACCATTCGCCCGATGCCTCGGCGGGCGAAATCCGGATCGGTGTACATCGCGCGGACCTTGGCCGCATCCGTCGCCGGATCAAGAGGAGCCGGTTCGCGCGCAACGATGCTGTCATCACCGCCGTAAAGTGTTGCCCGCCAGCTCCATCCCCCGGACCCGACAATGCGGCCCTCTGTTTCGACCAGAAAATAGGTCTGGTCCTTCACCAGCTGGGTATCGAGCCCCATGACCCGATGGCTGGCACGAACTTGTTCGGGTGACAGGAAGCCGTGCTGCAATTGCTCGATCGCCCGCGCCATCAGAGCCCGCAGGGCAGGCAGATCCTCCATCTGGGCGAGCCGGTGCGCAAGATCAGCCATGTCGGGCCTCTCAATAGCCAGCGACACTGCCCGTCGGCAGCCGCGGGTCGATCGCTCCATAGAGAATGTCACGCCCATAGGGAGCCTGACCAATCGCCGGGCCGCCGACCAGGATTGCAGCAATCTGGTTTCCGTAGTCCATCGGTTCCAGCGTGTGGCCGCGCGCCTTCAGAGACGCCATCGTATCCGCGCTGAGTGCATGGGGCTCATAGTATATGACATCAGGCAACCATTGGGCATGGATGCGCGGAGCATCGACCGCCTCCGTCACGGTCATGCCATGATCCAGTATGTTGATCATGACCTGCAGGACGCCGGTCGGGATGTGGCTGCCTCCCGGTGTCCCCACAACCATCACGAGTTTGCCGTCCCGGGAAACAATCGTCGGACTCATGGACGACAGCGGCCGCTTGCCCGGTGCAATGGCATTGTTCACGCCTTCCACCAATCCGTACATATTGGGTGCGCCGGGCTTGGAGGAGAAATCATCCATTTCGTCATTGAGAAGAATGCCGGTCCCTGCCGGTGTCACCCGGGCGCCGAACCAGTCATTCAGCGTATAGGTCAGCGAAACCGCATTGCCCTGGGCATCGACGATCGAGAAATGCGTCGTGTTCGTCCCTTCATGGCCTGACCCCGGCAGACCCAGCGAAAGCGATGGCGTCGCCGTGTCCGCCGCAATCCCTGCGCGCAACGTCGCCGCATAGGCGGGAGACACAAAGCGGCCGACGTCCACCTTCACAAAGTCCGGGTCGCCCAGATTGACATTGCGGTCATGGAACGCGCGCCGCAGGGCTTCGGTCATGTAGTGGACGCCTTGGGCGGAATGAAATCCAAGCGCCCCAAGCGGATAGCCGGACAGAATGTTCAGCGTTTCACAGATGACAACCCCGCCCGAACTTGGCAGCGGAGCGGAAACAATGTGATAGCCGCGATAGTTACATTCGACGGGCTTGCGCTCCACGGCCCGATAGGCCGCAAAATCAGCAAGGGTCATGACTCCCCCATGCGTCCGGCTCGCCGCAACGATGCGCTGGGCAATCTCTCCCGTGTAAAAGGCAGGGGCACCCTTGGTCGAAATCGCCTGCAGCATCCGGGACAGGTCCGCTTGCACGAATGTGTCTCCCTTTTGCCAAGGTCGCCCGTTTTTCATGAATATCCGGGCGCTCGGCGCGTCCTTGGCGAAATCGGCAGCACCTTCGTTCAGGAATTGCGCGTCACCGTGATCAAGAACGAATCCGTCGCGAGCGAGCCTGATTGCCGCGGCCATCAAGGCAGCGCGCGGACGGCTGCCATATCTGGTCCGCGCCAGTTCCAGTCCCGCAACCGTCCCCGGAATGGCTACGGCACGATAACCGCGCGTCGAAAGGCCGGGAATGACGTTGCCATTGGCATCCTGATACATGCTTGCGGTCGCAGCCTGTGGAGCCGTTTCGCGAAAGTCGATGAAGGTCTGGCGCCCATCATGCAGGCGAATGGTCATGAAACCTCCGCCTCCGATGTTGCCCGCTTCGGGGAAGGTCACGGCCAGCGCATAGGCAACGGCAATCGCCGCATCGACAGCATTGCCGCCCTTGCGAAGCACCTCGACCCCGGCGTCGCTGGCGAGGCGGTGCGCGGAGACGACCATGCCGTGTTCCGCGCTGACCGGAGCAGGCGCCGCCGCCTGCGCGGTCTGCATGCCCAGCGACAAAGCCAAAAACGCTGCCAGCGCCAACTTCACTGTCTTCATCGATGAGGTCCCTCCGTGATCGGAAATGTCACAACCGAAAAAAAAGGGGCAGGCAAGCCGAAACTTGCCCACCCCTGATTTCAGTCACTCAAAAGGTCAGTATTTGACGCGTACGCGTGCATACCAGAACCCGCCGTTCATCCCGAACGGCCCGCCGTTACGCGGATAGACCTGGCCGTCAGCGCTTCCGCCCACAACCGGGAACAGGCCGATCGAATTGTTGTTCAGCTTGTCCGGGAAGGTGTTGAACAGATTGTTCGCGCCCACGGAGATCGCCATTTCCTTCGACAGGTTGTAGGTAATGTCCAGATCGGTGACTGCCTTGGCACCGAAGTGCTGCAGCGGTCCGCCGTTGGAACCGCCAACTCCCGTGCCATTGCCATAGTCCGTCGCGTTGACCCACGAACCATAATAGCTTTCGCGAGCAGTAAGGCTGAAGGGCCCGTTCGAGTATGTCGCGCTGAAGTGTGCGACATCGTGCGGCGCCAGATTCCTGATATTGGCAATCTGGTCAGGGTTGATCACGTTGTTGTCTGCGCTGGTGACCTTGTTGCTGTTGTGGTTGTAGGCCAGCGACAGGTTCAGTTTGCCGCCGAATGCATCAGTATTGTATGAAGCCACCACATCGACCCCGCGCGTCCGCGTGGAGAGACCGTTGGTGAAATAGCTGACGTTGCCGCCCGGTGTGCCACCAAAGATCGTGTTCAACGCCGGGCTCGCAAGGAGATCCGCCGCCGTAACCGTAAAGGACTGGGTGACGAAGATCTTGTCCTTCACCTTGATGTTGTAGAAGTCGACCGTGAAGGTCAGCCCGCGCATCGGTTCTGCGGTGAACCCGACACCGAAGTTGGTCGACTTTTCAGGCGTCAGCGGCTTTGCGCCGTAGAACAAGGACGCAGCACTATCGACCGGGAACGTGCCGGTCTGAATAGAATTACCGCCAATGAAGTTGGTTGTGAGCGTCGAGTTGTGCTGCTGGCCTGGCGACGGAGCATGGAAGCCCGTGCCCACCGTGGCGCGGATGGCATAGCCCGGGGCGAATTCGAACCGGGTGTTGATCTTGCCGACCTTGGCCGAACCGAACGTGTTGTAGTGCTCGTAACGGCCGGCAACGCCGACGGTCCAGTTGTCGAGGATGTCGGTTTCCGCGCCTGCGTAGAACGCGACGTTATTCTGACTCCAGGACCCAGCCTGAGTGGGGCTGACCCCGCCATAACCCGAAGCGCCGCCCTGGGCGTAGCCCTGGAAGTCCGAAGCGGTCAGCTGATAGGTTTCCTTGCGGTATTCGAAGCCCGCGGACAGGGTAATCGGCTTGGCAAAGCCGACTTCGACCGGATAGGTCAGGTCGAGGTTGGCATTGGTTTCCTTCTGCGCCTGCCGACCGAAATCGAAGCTCGTCTGGGTGGCCGTGTTGTACGGCGCAGCCGAGGACGGGTTGTTCGGGCTGAACGCGGTGTTGAGCGAGTTGTACATGCTCAGATCAAGCGTGTTGCGGCTGCTCGAGACCGAGACGTCATAGGTCAAATCGCCCATCGAGCCCTTGATCCCGGCCACGCCCCACAGCTGGTTGATGACCCCGACGAAGATCGGCGTGAAACCAGCGGGATAGAGGTTGCGAAAATAGGGATCGCTCGTTGCGCCGCAGCCCAGAGGGTCAACACCGGACGCCTGATAGTTGAGGAAATCCCGCGGGCACAGCAGGATATAGTTGTTTGCCGCAATCGTCGCGGCAGTTTGCCCGGCCGGATTGATCAGTGTCGTTCCGGTCGGATCGAGGATCGCCGCGGTTGACGCACGATAGTTGAAGCTTTCGCTGGCCTTGCTGTGCGAGGCGTTGCCGAGCACATAGAATTTGGCGTTGTCCGAAAGTTCCAGTTCGCTGTTGACGAGGATCTTCCAACCGCGGTTGGGCGAATTGCCGAAGATCTGCGCGGGCAGCGGGTAGAACGGCAGCTGCGCAGCGTTCGACGGGTTCTGGGTGGCATAGGCCAACGCGGTCGGCCGGGTCACGCCGCGGCTCGTCTGGCCGTCGTCGAAATATTCACCCGAAACGTTGATGAACGCCCGTTCGCCGAGGCCGAACCCGGCATTGGCAGCAACCTGATAGCTCTTGCCGTCGCCATTGCGATAATACTGACCGTAGCGGCCCTGGACTTCGAGCCCTTTGTCGCTGCGAATGCCATAGTTCATGACGCCAGCGATCGCGTCGGACCCATACTGGGCGGTCGCGCCATCGCGCAGCACCTGCAGGTTGCTGATCGCGATCGTGGGGATCGAGCCGATGTCCGCGCCTTGCGAACCATAGCCGAGGCCGGTGTCGCCGCCCGAGTAGACCTGAACCAGCGCGGAGCGGTTGAGACGCTTGCCGCCGATCATGACCAGCACGTTGTCGGCCGGCAGGCCGCGCAGCGAAGGCGAATGCACGAATGTGGAAGCGTCCGAAATCGTGTTCTGCGGCACATAAAGCGACGGAACCACGTTCTTGACCACATCAAGAAGGTTTGACGCCGCCTGGGTCGAAAGTTCCTGGGTCCCGATGACGTCGACCGGTGAAGCTGAATTGGTGGACGACCGGTCAGTCCGACGGGTCCCGATGACGACGATTTCCTTGCCGCCGTCTTCATCGCCAGCGCTCGCACCAGTTTCCTGGGCCAAGGCGGGATTGACGGTAAACATGGCGATGCTGGCGGCCGTGCCGAGCAACGCAAATCTGGACAAACGATTGTTCTTGACGAAGCGCATGAAATGACCCCTTTTGACTGCAACTAATTGCAACATTCTATCCCTGTTGCGCCGGAGCGGCGCTCGCGCTGGGAGGGCTTTCGATGAATATGATATGTCCCCCAACGCTGCATCATTTAGCTGGCTAGATCCGTCAGGTCGCCCAAAAACTGGCGGGTAAGTGCATTTCTCTGGCCGACTGTTGCAAAATTGTCGAAGTATCAACGGCTGGCCTCGGCCGCGATTTTCGCTCCAATCAGATGTCGAAAACGCAGAGGGCCGGCATCCGAAGCGATCGAGATGACATTGTCGCCGCACGCGTCCATCCCTTTTTGGACCGCGTTCAGGACTTCGAGATCCTCTGAAAAGGCATCAAGGACTGATTGCGACATGACTTCGGACAGTGCCGCGTCATGGGGCCGGACATTGCGCAATTGGAACCAGTAATAACGGCTGCGCCTCTCCGTTTCGGGCGTGATGAAGTTATAGGAGTCCATCAGGAAGCTGTTGGCGGGGTCAGGCGATCTCTGGTCACCGCCTTCGCCCGCGGGCACGAATTTGGCCTTGATAATCGCGTTGGCGGGGAAGCGGACTTCATAGTGCTGAAGGCGGTCGGCATGTCCTGCAAACGGCACCAGGTCAGCATAGAAAGGCGCGACAAGGGCGTCCATCATCCATCGGGAAACAGTCACACCAAGCGCATCGACGCTGATCTTCGCGGACTGGGTCTTGCATGAATCGTCCCCGAAACTGGTCGGATGAACCCAGGCAACGTGCGAGGGATCAAGAAGGTTGTCTGTGATGTAAAGATAGTTGCAGTCATATGTCATCGCCGGGCCGCGATTATACCCCCAAGCCGGATCGCCCCAGTTTTCGATCTCAATGATATGGCTTGCATCTGCGGCGGCGGCATCGCCCATCCAAATCCAGACTAGGCCGTAGCGCACCTCAACCGGATAGCTCCGGAGGTGGGCACCATCCGGAATGCCGGCCTGGCACGGCACGTTGACGCATTGGCCATCGGGAGCAAATGCGAGCCCGTGGTATCCGCACGTCAGCAAATCTCCTTCAACGCGCCCCTTTGCGAGCGGCATCCTTCGGTGCGGACACAAGCCCTCTAAGGCAGCCACAGCGCCGGCGGCGCCGCGATACAATACAACGAGTTGATCGATGACCCTCCGTTCGACAGGCGACACGCCGATCTCGTCGTCCCAAGCTGCGACGTACCAGGCATTTTTGAGCATCCCTACGTCCTCTATCCATGAATCTTCTTGGGCCGGTGCGGTCGGTCAGCAGATCCATCGCCCTTTAGGTTGCGTTCCCTTTGCCTTGGCGATGCGCTTGATACAAGCTGACAGTGCCGCTCTGGCCGATCTCGAACAAGCACGCCCTGCGCCTCATTGCGATGGTATCTGTCCGCTTGTCGACGCCACAAAAAGAGGACCGGCGCATCGCTGCACCGGCCCAGTGAGGTTCGCAGGAGGAACCTGGGGAGGACGTTCCCGCGTGGGGGAAAGTCCAAGCTCTATTTGGGGGCGGGCTTGAGAGGAGAGAGGGGATGGCCCGCCCCCAAAACTCGTCAGTAGTTGTAGGCACGTTCTCCATGCTCGGCGAGGTCGAGACCTTCGCGCTCAACATCGGCGGTCGGACGAAGGCCGATCGTGTATTTGAGTGCAAGGAACAGGGCCGCCGAAACGCCGCCTGACCAGACCAGTGTGATGAGAACAGCCTTCAGCTGGGTGATGAACTGACCGGCCATGTCATAGGTGCCGGCAACCGCTGGCGTGACGGTATAGTCAAACCAGCCCTGCCCGCCGAGCGCCGGATCGGCGACAATGGCCGTTCCGAGAGCGCCGACGATGCCGCCGATGCAGTGGACACCGAACACGTCCAGGGAGTCGTCATACTTGAATTTGCTCTTCACCGTCGTGACGAAGAAGAAGCAGACGATCGAGACGACAAACCCGAGAACGATCGAGGTCATGGGCGCAGCGAAGCCCGAGGCCGGTGTGATCGCGACAAGACCGGCAACGGCCCCCGTCGCAGCACCGAGCAAGGACGGGCGCTTGTGGACAATCTGTTCGATCAGGGCCCAGGCCACGGCCGCAGCAGCAGTCGCGACATAGGTGTTGATGAACGCGACAGTGGTGACGCCATTGGCTTCAAGGTTGGAACCGGCGTTGAAGCCGAACCAGCCCACCCACAGCAGGGAAGCGCCGATCATCGTCATGGTCAGCGAGTGCGGGGGCATCGGATCCTTGTTGTACCCAATCCGCTTGCCGATCACGAGGCAGCCGACAAGGCCTGCAATGCCTGCGTTGATGTGAACCACGGTTCCACCGGCAAAGTCGAGCGCACCAAGGCCGTAAAGATAGCCGAAGTCGCCCGGTTGGTTCGGCAGGAAGTCCGGTCCGGCCCAATACCATACCATGTGCGCGATCGGGAAATAGACGATCGTCAGCCAGGCCACCACAAAGATGATGAGCGGCGTGAACTTCACACGTTCGGCAAAGGCCCCGACGATCAGCGCCGGCGTGATGCAGGCAAAGGTCATCTGGAACACGACATAGGCGTATTCGGGGATATAGACGCCGTTCGAGAAGGTCGCGGCAAAGGTCGTCGCGTCAACGCCCTTGAGGAACGCCTTGCCAAAGCCGCCAACAAACGGAGCGAGCGCGCCCGATCCAGCGGTGAAGGCCATCGAATAGCCCCAGCAGACCCAGACCAGGCTGGCGACGCAAACGATCATCAGGACCTGCATCAGCACCGAAAGCATATTCTTGGTGCGCACAAGGCCGCCATAAAAGAGCGCGAGGCCGGGTACCGACATCATCAGAACAAGGGCTGACGAGATCAGCATCCAGGTCGTATCACCCTTGTTGACCATGTCGGCCGTCGGCGTGAAGGCGGCCGCAGCAGCAGGCGCAGCCTGCGCCACTGCGGCGGTTGCGTTGGACGCCGCATCGGCAGCGTTGCTCGCTGCCTCCTGCGCCCAGGCGGGCAAGGCAGCAAAAGCGGTTGCGAGACCGCCGGCCAGCCCAAACAAAGTTTTTCTGGAAATCATGCTTCCCCCTGTTTTTCTAGAGTGCAACGCTGTCGGTCTCGCCCGTGCGGATGCGCACAGCCTGACCAAGGTCGAGGACGAAGATCTTTCCGTCGCCAATGGCGCCGGTATTCGCGCTCTGCTGGATCGCCTCGACGACGCGTTCAGCGATGTCTGAGGCGCAGGCGACCTCGATCTTGATCTTTGGCACCATATTGGTGCTGTATTCCGCGCCGCGATAGATTTCGGTCTGGCCCTTTTGCCGACCGAAGCCCTTCACTTCGGAGACGGTCATGCCGGAAACGCCGAGTTCGCTCAGAGCGTCCCGGACGTCATCGAGCTTGAACGGCTTGATGATGGCAATGATGAATTTCAAAGCTAACCCCCTTTTCTTGGTGTCCAGGGAGTGCTGTGCAATTGCCGTGCCAGTTTGCTGCACCGCAAAGAAGCTTAAGAAAGTGCAAAGATTGCGCAATTTTCGCAATGATGCGCGCTCGAATCTCGGGCATTTGTTCCGATTTGCCTAATAATTAGGCAGCAGAATCGGTTGACTGCCGACTCTGAGGCTTGCAGCGGTCAGTTGGAGTCGGCAAGGGTCGCGTATCGAAACTGATTCACCGACCGAGCAAGAGGATCCTGCCATGTCTGAAGCCTATATCATTGACGCTGTCCGCACGCCGCGCGGGATCGGAAAGCCCGGCAAAGGCGCGCTTTCGCATCTGCATCCGCAACACCTTGCAGCGACCGTGCTGAAAGCGCTCAAAGATCGCAACAACCTGAACACGGCCGAAGTGGATGACATCATCTGGTCGACCAGCACGCAAAAGGGTAAGCAGGGCGGCGACCTTGGCCGCATGGCAGCACTCGATGCCGGGTATGACATCAAGGCGTCGGGCATGACGCTCGACCGCTTCTGTGGCGGCGGTATCACGTCGGTCAATCTCGCAGCCGCTCAGGTGATGTCGGGCATGGAAGATCTGGTCATCGCGGGCGGAACCGAGATGATGTCCTATACCGCCACGATTGCTGCTGAAGAGCGAGAGGCCGGCCTCCGGCCGATGGGCATGGGTTCGGGCAATCGCCATTTGCAGAAGATCCATCCGCAATCGCATCAGGGCGTGTGCGGCGACGCCATTGCCGCCATGGAAGGCATCAGCCGGGAAGCCGTGGACGCCCTCGGCCTTGAAAGCCAGAGACGTGCAGACATTGCAATCAAGGAAGGCCGCTTTGCGAAGAGCCTGATCACAGTCTACAATGAGGACGGGACGGTTGCCCTTGACCATGAAGAATTCCCGCGTCCGCAGACGACCGCAGAAGGCCTCGCGTCCCTGAAGGCGTCGTTCAATGAAATTGCGGACATGTCGATCCAGCCGGACGGGCAGACTTTCCGCCAGGCGATCAACGCCAAATATCCCGATCTCAAATGGGAAGGCGTGCATCATGCCGGCAACTCGTCCGGCGTGGTCGATGGCGCCGCCGCCATTCTTCTTGCGTCAAAGGACTATGCCGACAAGCATGGCCTGAAGCCTCGCGCACGGATCGTTGCGACCGCCAATATCGGCGACTGCCCGACGCTGATGCTCAATGCGCCCGTGCCTGCGGCCAGAAAGGTGCTGGCAAAGGCGGGATTGAACCCCGATGACATCGACCTTTGGGAAATCAACGAAGCCTTTGCGGTCGTCGCGGAAAAATTCATTCGCGATCTCAAGCTCGACCGGGACAAGGTCAATGTGAATGGCGGGGCCTGCGCGCTTGGCCATCCGATCGGGGCGACGGGCTCGATCCTGATCGGCACGCTGCTTGACGAACTCGAGCGCCGCGATCTCAAGCGCGGTCTCGTGACCATGTGCGCTGCGGGCGGCATGGCTCCGGCAATCATCATCGAACGCGTCTGACCCCGCCCATGTCGGGTGCCGGACCGGAACGCACAGTGGCCATCGCCGCGCGCGTCGAACGCTTCGTGCGTGACATAGTCGTGCCTTACGAACGTGACCCGCGACGGGATCACCATGGCGCGCCGACCGACGCGCTGGTTGCCGAGCTCAAGGACAAGGCCCGCGCCGCCGGTGTGCTGACGCCGCACATCTTGCCGGACGGGACGCACCTGACGCAGCGCGAAACGGCGGCGGTCCTGATCAAGTCGGGACTTTCCCCGCTGGGACCACTGGCCTGCAACACAATGGCACCCGACGAGGGCAACATGTATCTGTTGGGAAAGGTCGGGAGCCCGGAGCTCAAGGACCGGTTCCTGAAGCCTCTTGTCGAGGGTCGCGCGCGTTCCGCCTTTTTCATGACCGAACCCTGGCAAGAGGGCGGAGCGGGCTCCGATCCGTCAATGATGCAGACGACATGCCGTCTCGATGGCAATCACTGGGTGATCAGCGGTCGCAAGGCCTTCATCACCGGCTGCGAAGGGGCTAGCGTCGGCATCGTCATGGCCAAGGCCGAACAGGGCGCCTGCATGTTCCTCGTGGACCTGCCCGACCCGGCCATCCGGATCGACCATATTCCCAATACGATCGACAGCTCGATGCCCGGCGGGCATGCGACGGTCACGATCGACAGGTTGAGGGTTCCGGCAAGCCAGATGCTGGGCAATGCCGGTGAAGGCTTCACCTATGCCCAGGTGCGCCTGAGCCCTGCAAGGCTATCGCACTGCATGCGCTGGCTGGGCAGCTGCATCCGCGCCCATGAGATTGCCAGCGACTATGCCAATCGTCGATCGGCCTTCGGCAAGACATTGGTCGAGCATCAGGGTGTTGGCTTCATGCTGGCAGAAAACATGATCGACCTGAAGCAAGCCGAACTCATGATCGATTGGTGCGCAACTGTGCTGGACTCCGGTTCGCTGGGTACTGTCGAAAGTTCGATGGCAAAGGTTGCGGTCTCCGAGGCGTTGATGCGCATTGCTGACCGATGCGTGCAGGTGATGGGCGGAACAGGGGTCACCGATGCGACAATCGTGGAGCAGGTCTTCCGCGAAGTCCGTGCCTTCCGCATCTATGACGGTCCGACCGAAGTGCACAAGTTTTCGCTGGCCAAGAAGATCCGGCGGGACTGGAAAGCGGCGAACGGGGTGTAAGGGCTGGCAGGTGAGTCGGTGACATTGGCAAGATTCTGGGCAGAACGATGCCGAATCTGTCACCACATTGGCGCCCGGCGCGAAATTGTCGCCCAATCGCAAGCGGGAAAGACACGCATGTGCCAGGCTCCACGCTGCTGAGCTAAGTTGATGGGTGGTGGAGCCTAGCGGGATCGAACCGCTGACCTCTACACTGCCAGTGTAGCGCTCTCCCAGCTGAGCTAAGGCCCCATGAGCAGGCAGCGCCTTAGTCGGGCGCTGCCTTGAAATCAAGCGTCAGCTCTCGTCCGACGCATCGCCTGTGTCGACGCCCAGATCATCGTCTCCGCCCAGATCGACTTCGTCGTCCGGAGAGACTTCCGCATCTTCATCGACATCGATGTCCAGATCATCGGCCAGATCCGTATCGACCTTTTCCGGATCGACTTTCTTGGCTTCCTCAAACGGCATCGGCTGCTTCGATTTGAGCACGGGCTCGGGATGCCAGGCATTGCCACAGGCAATGCAGGTGACCGGCTCGTCCTTCATCAAATCATAAAAGCGTTCGCCGCATTTCGGGCAGGTACGTTTCGTACCCCATTCAGGCTTCACCATGAGCCTCAAAACCTTTCAACTTGAATTCTGGAACTCCGGGTCGAGCCCGGTGAGCGGCGCGCCTTGCCATAGCGGGACGCCGCTGTCAAAAGCCGCGTCCATGCCAAGCCCAAAGTCTTTTTCGCCCGCCGGTCCGCTCAGGGGCAGCATTGCGATTCCCGGAGACAAGTCGATCTCTCACCGGTCGCTGATGCTTTCTGCGCTTGCGATCGGCGAAAGCGTGATCGAAGGGCTGCTCGAAGGGGAGGATGTCCACGCGACAGCCGCAGCCCTTCGCGCGATGGGGGCTGATATCGAGCGCGGCGATGACGCTGTCTGGCGCGTCCACGGCGTTGGTGTCGGGGGATTGCTGCAGCCACAGACGGCTCTCGACATGGGTAATTCGGGCACTTCGACCCGGCTGCTGATGGGTCTGGTCGCAAGCCATGCGATTACGGCCACCTTTGTGGGTGACGCTTCGCTTTCGAAGCGGCCCATGGCGCGGGTGAGTGATCCCTTGTCGCTGATGGGGGCCTCTTTCGCAGGCACGCCGGGCGCCGCTGGCGCGCAGTGCCTGCCGATGATGGTGCGCGGAGCCTGCCCTGCGGTGCCGATTGCCTACACGCTTCCCATGGCGTCCGCGCAGGTCAAATCGGCCATCCTCCTCGCTGGCCTCAATACGCCCGGGATCACGCGGGTGATCGAACCGGTGCCGACGCGCGATCATAGCGAGCGGATGCTGAAGGGGTTCGGTGCGGATATTGAGGTCGACATCGGCAGCGATGGCATCCGGACCATTTCCATCCGGGGCGAAGGCGATCTGGCACCGCAGCATATCATTGTGCCGGGCGATCCGTCTTCGGCTGCCTTTCCGATTGTTGCGGCACTCGTCACGCCCGGTTCGGAAGTGACCGTCACCAATGTGGGGATGAATCCGACGCGCGCCGGGCTTTTCGATGTGCTCGTGCAGATGGGAGCTGACCTGAGGTTCGACAATGTCCGTGAAGTCGGCGGGGAGCCCGTGGCGGATATCACCGCACGGCACAGCGCATTGACCGGGATCGATGTCCCTCCCCACATCGCGCCGAGCATGATCGACGAATTCCCGATCCTGTTTGTGGCCGCTGCAATGGCCCAAGGCGTAACACGCACATCCGGCCTTGATGAATTGCGCGTCAAGGAATCGGACCGGCTGGCCCTGATGGCCAAGGGCCTTGCGGCAATCGGTGTTCAGGTCGAGGAACAAGCGGACGGGCTGACGATCCATGGCCGAAGCGGTGACCCGCTTGGTGGCGGGACTGTGCAGCCCCTGATTGAAGCCGCGCTCGATCACCGGATTGCGATGAGCTTTGCCGTGGCGGGGCTCAATACAAGGGGCGGTTTGATGGTCGATGATATGGCGCCCGTCGCCACCAGCTTTCCGGGATTCGAAGCGATGCTCGAACAATTGGGATCCGGTCAATGAATGGAACGCTCGCCGATGCAATCGGTATTTGCGGCAGCATGCTGTTCATTGGCGCCTTCGCCTATGCCAATCGCGCGCCGGTACTCAACAAGCTGATGTTCAACACGGTCAATCTGGTCGGGGCGGTTCTCCTGCTCATTTCGCTCTCGGTCCATTTCAACCTGGCTGCGGTTGTGCTTGAAGGGGCCTGGGCGGTCATTGCCCTTGCCGGGCTGATTTCCGCGATCAGGGAGCGACGCGCATGATCATCGCAGTCGATGGACCGGCCGCATCCGGGAAAGGCACGATTGCGCGCGCAATTGCTGCGCATTTCGGCTTGCCCTTGCTCGATACCGGCCTTCTCTATCGGGCTGTGGGCATGGCAACCGTGCGCGCGGGTGGCGATCCCGATGTGGAGGTTGATGCGCTCAAGGCCTGCCAGTTCGACACCGCGGCGCTGGCTGACCCGGCCCTGCGAAGCGAAGCGGCCGGGGGCCTTGCATCGCGTGTTTCGGTCCATCCCGGGGTGCGGGCGGCCCTGCTCAAGCGGCAGCGTGACTTTGCCGCGCAGCCGGGAGGCGCGGTGCTTGACGGGCGCGATATCGGCACGGTGATTGTGCCGTCAGCGGATGCGAAGCTCTATGTCACGGCCAGCGCCGAAGTGCGCGCACGCCGCCGCCAGCTTGAGGATTATGATCGCGACTATCCAGCGATCCTTGCGGAGATTCTCGCACGCGACGAACGCGATGCGAGCCGCGCCGACGCCCCGATGCGCCGCGCGGACGACGCAGATTTGCTCGATACGAGCGATCTCAGCGTGGATGACGCCGTCCAGCGGGCCATTGCTTTGGTCGAGGCGCGGCTGCGACGTTGATCCGGGCTTGCCCGAACGCCCTGTTTTGACTATAGGCGCCGCCGTCCAGCGGGCGTTTGCGCTCGCGGTGGCCCGTTTTCGGCCCTGACCGCTTTCCAGCGCTCACCGGTGATTTCGTCCCTCCGCGTGTTCTTGTTGTCCAATGGATGCCGTGCGGACATGGGGTTCGCAGGGCGGTTCGGCCAAAAGACCTCCGGATTCAACCGGACGGCCGGAAATTGTTAAATTAGGAACTCACTTTATGGCGACAGCCGCACATCCGACGCGCGACGATTTCGCAGCGCTCCTCAACGAATCACTTGGTGGCGAAGATCAGGGCTTTGAAGGCCGCGTGGTCAAGGGCACCGTGACTGCAATCGAGAACGATCATGCCGTCATTGACGTCGGCCTCAAGAGCGAAGGCCGCGTTCCGCTGCGCGAATTCGCGGCACCCGGCCAGAAGGCCGAACTCGCTGTCGGCGATACCGTCGAAGTCTATGTGGACCGCGTCGAAAATGTGAACGGCGAAGCGATGCTGAGCCGCGACCGCGCCCGTCGCGAAGCGGCCTGGGACGCCCTTGAAACCGAATTCACCAAGTCCAGCCGCGTCGAAGGCGTGATCTTCGGTCGCGTGAAGGGTGGCTTCACCGTCGATCTTTCCGGCGCCGTGGCTTTCCTGCCCGGTTCGCAGGTCGATATCCGTCCGGTGCGCGACGTGACGCCGCTGATGGATATTCCGCAGCCGTTCCAGATCCTGAAGATGGACCGCAAGCGCGGCAACATCGTCGTTTCGCGCCGCGCGATCCTGGAAGAAACCCGCGCTGAAGCGCGCACCGGTCTCATCTCGACGCTCGCTGAGGGTCAGGTGATCGACGGCATCGTCAAGAACATCACGGACTATGGTGCGTTCGTTGACCTTGGCGGCATCGATGGCCTGCTCCACGTGACCGACATGAGCTACAAGCGCGTTGGCCATCCGTCCGAAGTCATCAACATTGGCGACTCGGTCAAGGTGCAGATCATCCGCATCAACAAGGACACGCAGCGCATCTCGCTCGGCATGAAGCAGCTTGAAAGCGATCCGTGGGAAGCGGCCGTTGCCACCTATCCGATCGGCGCAAAGCTCTCGGGCAGGGTCACGAATATCACCGAATACGGTGCCTTTGTCGAACTCGAACCCGGCATCGAAGGCCTGGTCCATGTGTCCGAAATGAGCTGGACCAAGAAGAACGTCCATCCGGGCAAGATCGTCTCGACCAGCCAGGAAGTCGATGTCATCGTGCTCGAAGTCGATACCGAAAAGCGCCGCATTTCGCTGGGTCTCAAGCAGGCGATCAACAACCCGTGGGAAGCCTTTGCGGCGGAACACCCGGTTGGCAGCCAGATCGAGGGCGAAGTCAAGAACGCGACCGAGTTCGGCCTGTTCATCGGCCTCGAAGGTGATGTCGATGGCATGGTTCACATGTCGGACATTGCCTGGGGCATTTCGGGCGAGGAAGCCTTGGCCCTGCATCGCAAGGGCGAGACCGTCACCGCTGTCGTGCTTGACATCGATGTCGAGAAGGAACGGATTTCACTTGGCATCAAGCAGCTTGAAAAGGGTGCGCCAGCCGTTGGTGGCGCTGCCGCTTCGTCATCGGGCGGCCTTGCCAAGAACGCCATCACGACCGTGACTGTGCTCGAAGTCCGCGATGGCGGCCTCGAAGTTCAGGCGGGTGAAGATGGTGCAACAGGCTTCATCAAGCGCACCGACCTTGGCCGCGACCGCGACGAACAGCGCCCGGACCGTTTCCAGGTTGGCCAGAAGTTCGACGCGATGGTGATCGGTTTCGATCGTTCGAAGAAGCCGAACTTCTCGATCAAGGCCATGCAGCTTGCCGAAGAAAAACAGGCGGTGGCGCAATATGGCTCGTCCGACTCGGGCGCTTCACTTGGCGACATCCTCGGCGAAGCACTGAAGGCTCGCGACAGCAAAAAGTAAGAAATGGCGTTCGCGCCGCCCTGCACCGCACATGGAGCTTATGTGCAGGGCGGCAGCCATGGTACGCAGTATTGCGGGTTATTTGTGTCGATCTGAGTGTAAATAGCTCGATTTTCATCATATCCACTTGCATCGGCCGAGTTTTGCGCCATTTTACATGTCGGGCGCGCTGGTCATCAAATGATCAGGAATAATAAGATCCTTGAATAATTGTGGCGTTTCTCAAAGGGAGGGCGTCTCGCTGAACGAAGACTCATGAGGGGTAAACCATGATCCGTTCCGAACTTGTTTCGTTTCTGTCGGATGCCAATCCGGGCCTGTCCGCGCGTGAACTCGATTTGATCGTGACTGTTTTTTTCGACACGATCACGGAACGTCTTGCTGAAGGCGGTCGCGCTGAGCTTCGCGGTTTTGGCGCCTTTTCCACGCGGGCGCGAGACGGTCGTACCGGCCGCAATCCTCGGACCGGAGCATCGGTTGCCATTCAGCCCAAGCGAGTCCCCTATTTCAAGCCCGGCAAGGAAATGCGGCAGCGCCTCAACGTCTGAGGCGGCGCAGGACTGGGTGCTTTGCGGCTTTCGTGCTTGACGCGTCGCGCGCATGGCTCTTTGGAGGGGCAATGGTCGCGGACGTGGCGAAACCGGTAGACGCAGCAGACTTAAAATCTGCTTCTCTTCATGAGAGTGCGGGTTCAAGTCCCGCCGTCCGCACCAACTTGACTGGCTTGCGTCAATACGCCTTTGGGCCAATACTGAACGCCAATGTGCGACCCTGAGGATTGAACTTGCTCATGCGGACAAACCTCGTGCTCCTCACTTTCGCCCTGGCGGTCGCCAGCTGCTCGAATGCGGGCGACAAGCAGCCCGTCACGATGAGCGTGATCGGGTCGAAGCTTACTCTCTCCGATCCCAATCGTGGGCCGATCAGCGGAGAATCGGCACTTATGCTGGGTGCGACTGCGCGAGGACTGGTGGCATTCGATGCCGACGGCCAGATTGAGCCGGCCCTTGCCGAACGCTGGATCATGACGGACGACGGCCTGAGCGTCATCTTTCGCATCCGGCGCGCGCAATGGGCCGATGGTCGCCCAGTGACCAGTGCAGAGGTGGCCGCGAGACTCCGTTCGGTTTTTGCCCCGTCCAGTCGCAACCCGCTCAAGCCCCTGCTGTCCGGCGTGGACCGCATCATGGGGATGACCGGTCAAGTCATCGAGATTAGGCTCAAGGCTCCACAACCGAATTTTCTCCAACTGCTGGCCCAGCCGGAGCTTGCAATCTTCACCACGAGTCCACTGCTCGGCAGCGGGCCCTATCGGATTCATTCTATGCGCAATGGCGTCACGCGACTGCGCCCGGTGACCGATGTCGTTGAGCCTCCGGCCCCCAATGATGTGGAGCGCGATGATGTTCGGATACGGAGCGAAAGGGCCAGCATCGGCATAGCCAGATTTTCAGCCCGGGAGATTGCGTTGGTAACGGGAGGCAGCTTCGCCGATCTTGCACTGGTCCGTGCAGCGCGACCGGCATCGAGCCAGTTTCAGCTTGATCCGGCCTATGGTCTTTTCGGACTTGCAGTGACCGCTGACAGCAAGGCCTTGGCAGATGTCGACATGCGCCGAGCGCTTGCGATGGCCATCAACCGGGACCGGATCGTCCAGCTTTTTGGTGTTTCCAAATGGAAGCCTGTGCTCTCGCTCCTGCCCGCGCAACTCGATAGTGCCGCGCCACCAGCGGCTCTCACCTGGGTGCAGCTTTCACTGGCGGACCGGATTGCGCGCGCGCGCGGTTATGTGTCGGAGCATCCCGGCTTGCCTGAAATCAGGGTCGCGCTGCCCGAAGGGGCGAGTTCGCGGCTTCTGTTTGCGGCGCTCGCGGATGATTGGCGACGGATAGGCGTGCGCGCGCGACTTGTCGGCGCGGATGCGCCTGCTGACCTGCGCCTCATTGACGAGGTTGCCCCTCAGTCCAGCGCTCACTGGTATCTCGCCCGTGTGTCGTGCGCGCACAAGATGCCTTGTTCGCAACCCGGTGAAGCTGCACTCAATGCCGTTGGACTGGCAACGACTCAGGACGATCGTGCGGCGGCGATTGCGGAGGCGGATGCGGCTTTCGCATCGAACCAACCCTATATTCCAATTGCCTTGCCGCTGCGCTGGTCCCTCGTCGGGCCCCAATTGACCGGTTGGCGCGCAAGTGCATTTGCCATTCACCCGCTGCAGCATTTGCGCCCGGCCCACCAGTGATTACTGGAAACAACAGAGCGACTACCTATATTCAATGGCGAAGGAGTAGTTTCCATGCCGATTGGACCGGAGACAATTGACCGCATCAACGCCCGCGCGGGCGAGCTGACAGGCAAGCACCCCATGGCCGTGCGCAGGCGGATTGAAGCAATGGAAAAGCTTCTTGAGGGAATGATCGTCATTCCAGGGACCCGACAACGCGTCGGCCTGGACGTGTTACTTGACCTTATCCCGGTCGGCGGCAGCGTGATCGCCGCAGCAATGGGCAGTTATCTGGCTTGGGAAGCGCGCAATCTTGGCATGCCGAAATCGACGATTGTTCGGATGGCAGGCAATATCGGATTCGACGCCCTTTTGGGCGCGATCCCCTTGGTTGGTGCTGTGCCCGATTTCTTCTTCCGCTCAAACACCCGCAACCTCAGAATCATCAAAAAGCATCTTGATCGCCACCACCCGGGAACAGTGACAATCGAACGCTAGTTCAGCGGGCAGGCCATATCCTGAGTCTGGTATCCGATTCTTCGCCGCCAATGTCGCGGGAGCAGGGGACTGGTCGGTAGTCCTTGCCTAGGCAAAGCCTCAATTCCTTAAGCCATCCCAGGGGCGTGACGTCCAACCGTACCATATCTGCAGACATTCCAGGATTTGCAGCGACAAAGGCAGCCGTGAAGGCTCCGACTGTCGTCTGTGATCGGGATAGACTCTCCATGTCCGGAAAATTGAGCGCCGCAAATTGCCGGGTTGCTATGCGAAAATAGCGCTCCGCGTCACTTTCGATGCAACTTCCATGCTTCGCCCATTCATATTGCATCAGTCCTGCAGACGGAGTTGCGCAGAAGAATTGTTTCAGCACGGGCGCAGAAACTGCAGGAACCCTCTTGCACCATTTGGGGTCTTTCAGGCCGTCACCGTCAGGCCAAAGGCCGTGAAGGATAAAGCCATATTTCCTCGGGACATCGCATTGTGCCGCATTCTTTTCCTCGTCGCCATGTTCCTTGCAAAACTGGGGCGACCAGGACAGCGCCATGACATAGCCGGTCAGGGGAGCAAGGACCGTTTCTCCCTGGGGCGGGATGATCGCCCAACTCTTGGGCATCGTCTGCGGTATGGCGCATTGGTTCTGGACCTGGGCCAGAGCCGGGAAACAAAGCGCGCTCCCAAGCATCGCCAATCCTCGCACCCAGGCTTTTGCCATGTTCCCCATCCCCTTCATGAGCCGATTGAAAAATCGAGTCCGATATCGGCCGCCGGCGCGGACTGGGTCAAGCGCCCGACCGAAATGAATGTCACGCCAGATTCCGCCTTCGCGCGGATTGTCTCCAGCGTAACGCCTCCTGATGCCTCCGTGGGGACGCGCCCTGCGACCAGAGCCACAGCCTCGCGCAGCATTTTTGCGTCCATATTGTCTAGCAGCAGATGCGTGGCACCAGCGGCGAGTCCCGGTTCGATCTGATCCAGACGGTCGACTTCAAGGATGATACGCTCAACGCCGGCCTGGCGGGCACGTTTGACCGCTTCTGCCACACCCCCGGCGACCGCAACGTGATTGTCCTTGATCATCGCAGCGTCCCAAAGACCCATCCTGTGATTGGTGGCGCCACCCATGCGCGTCGCGTATTTTTCAAGTACGCGCAGTCCCGGGATCGTCTTGCGCGTATCGAGCAGAATGCAGCCGGTCCCTGCAATGGCATCGACATATTTTCGGGTCATTGTTGCGATACCGGAGAGATGCTGCACGGTATTGAGCGCCGAACGCTCTGCCGTCAGCATGGCCCGTGCCTTGCCGTTCAAGCGCAGGAGGTCCGTACCGGCCGGCACCGAAGCACCCTCTCCGGCAAGGATTTCAATCTCGATAGCGGGGTCGAGTTGCCGGAAAAAGGCCGCTGCAATGGGCAAACCGGCAACGACAATCGGGTCTCGGCTATCCATCGTTCCGGCGAACCGCGCGTCGGCTGGGATGACTGACTCCGACGTCACGTCGCGGCCGCTCGGGCCGAGATCTTCGGCAAGCGTTGCCCGGATGAACGCCTCAAGATCAAATTGGGGCAGAAGGAATCCCATCAGCCCCGACGTGCGCCCAGATCGCCCTGCCCGACTGTGCCGCTCGCCATGTCCAGCATACGGTCGAGCGACTTCTTGGCAGCCAGCCTCAGACCTTCCTCAATCTCGATCCGCGGTTCGAGGTCGCGAAGCGCAACATACAGCTTCTCCATCGTGTTGAGCGCCATATAGGGGCAGATGTTGCAGTTGCAGTTGCCGTCCGCGCCGGGTGCACCAATGAAGGTCTTGTCCGGCATCGCCAGTTCCATCTGGTGGATGATGTGCGGCTCTGTCGCGACGATCAGCGTGTCTCCGGGCATCGTCTTGGCGTAATTCAGAATGCCGCTGGTCGAGCCAACATAATCGGCATGGTCGATGATGTGTGCCGGGCATTCGGGGTGCGCTGCGACGGGGGTGCCGGGGTATCGGGCTTTCAGCTTGACCAGTTCCGTTTCCGAAAACGCCTCGTGAACGATGCACACGCCCGGCCAGAGCAGCATGTCCCGCCCGGTCTTGCGCGCAAGATAGCCGCCAAGATGCTTGTCGGGGCCGAAGATGATCTTCTGGTCCTTTGGCAATCCTGCAAGAATCGTTTCGGCTGACGACGACGTCACGATAATATCGGAGAGTGCCTTAACCTCGGTCGAGCAATTGATGTAGGTCAGCGCAATATGATCCGGATGTGCGTCCCGGAAGGCCTTGAACTTGTCGGGCGGACAGGAATCCTCAAGGCTGCACCCCGCATCGAGGTCTGGCAGGACAACGATCTTTTCCGGCGAAAGGATCTTTGCCGTGTCGGCCATGAACTTGACGCCGCAAAAGGCAATTACGTCCGCATCGGTTGCCTGGGCCTTGCGTGAGAGTTCCAGCGAATCCCCCACGAAATCGGCAATGTCCTGCAATTCGGGCCGCTGATAATAGTGGGCGAGGATGACGGCGTTGCGTTCCTTGCGAAGACGGTTGATTTCCTCGCGAAGATCCGCGCCGCTCAATATTCCGGAATGGACACTCATTTCAAATCCTCAAAGACAATGACCGCTTCTACCGCCGCAGCCGCGCCCGGCATAGCAAAACTCTCTGGTATGGTGAGAAGATGGGCTTGTCGCATCCAAAGTCGGACCAAAGGCGTAAAGCTGGAACGGGCATGACGTCCCGGGGCAAAGCGATGACCGAAACGGGAAATAGCCATGAACTCGGCGCGCTTTCTGCGCGTTATGAAACAACGGGCAGGGGCCCGGGAACCGTTTCGACCGGACGCGGCGATGCAGGGGGCGTTTCCTACGGCAGCTATCAACTTGCTTCGCAGCTTGGGCGGCCGGAGGAGTTCCTCGGCCAGGAAGGGCATCGCTGGGCATTGGAATTCGGACAGGCCAAGTCGGGTACGCCGGTCTTCTCCCGCATCTGGAAAGCGATTGCGTCCCGAGAGCCCGAGGACTTTCAGTCTGCCCAGCATGCCTTCATCAAGCGCACGCACTATGACGTCCAGATTGCCCATGTGCGCAAGGCTACCGGCATCGATCTCGATCGCTGGAGCAATGCGGTAAGGGATGCTGTGTGGTCGACCGCCGTCCAGCACGGTCCGCTCACACCGATTGTCGTGCGCGTCGTGCGGTCTGATCCGGCGCATGATCGGGCGCTGCTGATTGCGCTTTATGCTGAACGCGGGCGCCGCAGGCCTGACGGGACGCTTGTCCATTTCAGCACTAACAGCCTGACCGTCCAGGCCGGTGTGGCGGCGCGGTTCAAGGCGGAACTGAAAGACGCGTTGGCGATGCTCGATGCCGAAGCTGGCGGTCCCACCCGGGTCTAGCCCGGCAAACTCCACGCATCGCCGCATTCTGATACGAGCCCGCGGTCCCTCAGGTCGATCAGATGGGCCAGCACGGATCGACCAGCTGCGCCGTGCAGTCTTTTGTCGATCCCCTTGTACATTTCGACCACCATATCGGGGATCAGTTCAACACCGCGTTCAAGCAGCCTCAGAATCTGCCCTTCGCGTTGTTTGCGATGCCCCATCATGCCGCGCACGAGGCGCTGCGGATTTTCAACCGGCTTCCCATGGGCAGGGTAGTAGATGGCATCGTCGCGTTCCATAAGCAAGGCAAGGCTCGCCATATAGGCAGCCATGTCGCCGTCCGGCGGGGAGACGACAGTTGTCGACCAGCCCATCACATGGTCGCCGGTGAACAGCGCCTTTTCCTCTTCCAGCTCAAAGCAGAGGTGGTTTGAGGTGTGCCCGGGTGTCGCAACCGCCCGCAACGTCCAGCCGGGGCCGGTCAGCGCCTCTCCGTCGGCCAGGATACCGTCTGGATTGTAGGTCGGATCGAAGCCGGCATCGGCGCGCGGGCCATCGTCTGACAGGACCAGGGGTGCGCAGCCAATGACCGGCGCGCGCGTTGCTTCGGCCAACGGGGCAGCAGCCGGCGAATGGTCGCGATGGGTGTGCGTGCACATGATCGCGGTGATCCGCTCTCCGTCGAGGATGCGAATGAGTTCATGAACGTGAGCGGGATCATCTCCCAATGGACCGGGATCGATCACCGCCACATCGCCACGGCCCACAATATAGGTTTGCGTTCCGGTGTAGCTGAAGGGAGACGCGTTGCGAGCCAGCACGCGGCGGATCAGAGGGCTGACCTCCTCGGCTATCGCATAGGGCTCGTTTGAAAGATCGGGTACATCCATGCCAGACATGTGGCCGCTGGCGCGCGCCTAATCAAGCTACTGCATGGAATAACCGACCGGCACACCCGTCGCCCTGTCTCCGTGATTGACGGATGCCAGCGCAATGCTCGTCACGGTGACAAGCAAGGCAGCGGCACAAAGCCCCAGCCAGCGGCGAAGTGCAGAGTCTCGCCAATGACGCATCATGGCTTTCCTTATTGCAGGGTCGGTACTGGCAGCGGCCGCGCGCTGGCGATTTGGCGATCGAGAGCAGCGAGCACATGTGCCCGCGTCGATTCCGGGAGCATTTCGTCATGTGCAATCTGTTCGCGGGTGGTGCGGAGTGCTTCGACGATTTGAGCGCGGCCCATTCTGGCCCCGTCGCCGCAGACCATGATCTGCATCTGCTTTTGTCCGGATGCGTTGTCGCTTCCTTCGACCGAGATGACGCTCCCGTCGCTCTTGCTCGAACAGCTGATCTTCATTGACCGGATCGCGGCGGCCCGCGTCGCTTCCGCTCCGCGCATGGCAACGGCAGCTTCAGCTTGAGCCTCGCGAATCTGCGTTTGCGCTTCGACCATCGCTTCTTGGGCACTGGCGCGCGCTTCGGCTGCTGCGGCCAAGGCTTCCTCACGAGCATCGGCGGCTGCCGCGAGAGCCTCGATCCGGGCCTCTTCCGCATCACTCCTTGCTGCGTCCGCAATTTTCATGGCCTTTGCACGCGCCCGGGCGGCGGCATGCGCGGTTGCATCCGGGCAATTTCGCTCGTCGTGTATGACAGGCTCAACAGGTGCCGACACATTCACCAGCCCGCCACCCAGGACCAGGGCTTGCGGAGCTTCGATCGCTGGCTCTACGGCGGCCTTCACGCTGCCCGATGCTGTGGCGGCTACACCGCCAATGACCATAATGGTCGCCAGCGCAGCCCCCGGCTTTGCGAAGCGATGTTCGGCATTGGCGGAAACGATCCTCCGGAGCCGCACTTTCAATGTGGTCGTCGCGCCCATGGCACACGCTGCGAGTGGAACGCCGCCCATGGCCGATTTGAACAGCGCCGAGCCATAGGCATGCCGTTCCTCAGGGGTTGCGCCATGAAGCACGATCGCGTCGCAGGCGGCCTCCTGGTCAAGCCGAAATGCGCGGTGTGCAAAGTGGGCAACAGGGTTCCACCAATGAAGCGCAAGGATCGCCAGTGCAGCAAAGTTCACGGGAACATCGTGGCGATAATGGTGCGTCAGTTCATGGGCAACCGCCAGCCTCTGCTCTGCCGCATCATAACGGTAGGCAAAGTCTGTGGGAACAACCACGGATTTGTCGAAGACGCCTAGCGCAATGGGCGATGACACTGCAGAGCTTGCCGTCACGGGGATTGCCCCCGCCGCAAACAGCGCCTGCCGGTCTTCTACCACATCCCGGGAGAACCGCAGATAGGACAGCCAGTGCCGGCCAAAGAAAAGGACCGCACCGCCCAGCCAGATCGTAAGGGATAAGATCAGCCAGGCGGTGCCACCCCCGGTAGCGGAAGCTGACTGATGGGAAGGGGATGAAGACCCCACCAGTACAACCACCACATCCTGAACCGCTGCTGCCCGGGTGCCGAAGATGTCGGCAGGGAGCGGCGGCAATATCATGCGCAAGGCAGGAGCCAGCCAAAGCAGGTAAGCTGCGCGCGCACCAAGATAATTGGCCACGAACGGGCGTATTGCGAGAATGAGCAGCATCAGCACTGTCGTCGCGAAGAGTGTTTCCCCGATCCACTGAATCATGACTTCAGCTCCTTCAGCAGCGCTTCGATTTCGGAAATGTCTTCGGCAGTCAGCGCTTCCTGTTCGGCGAGATGCGCGACAAGCGGCGAGAGTTTCCCGCCGAACAGCCGGTCCACAAGGCGGCGCGATTCATGGGAAACATAATCAGAGCGGGCGATGGCCGGGCGATACAGGAACCTGCGGCCTTCGGCTTCTGCAGCCAGCGCGCCCTTTGCGAGTAGTCGGGAAAGAAGCGTCTTGACCGTTGGCAGGGACCAGCTTTGGCTGTCCGCAAGCTTTTCGGCAACACTGTTGGCCGTGAGCGGCGCATCCGCCCAGAGCACTTCCATCACTGCATGTTCAGCATCGCTGATCCGTTCAGCCATCGATTTCATCCGCGCATATCGGGCGAAGACAGTCTTCAGCCTCTATTGATTACAGATGTAATCGATTCGCCTGAATGCCGGATGAACGAAGGAGGGGTGGCCAGTTTGCCTGCAAGGATCGCAATCAGGACTTCGGCGGCCAGGGAATGAAGCTCGACGTTCGGCGGATATAGTCTTCATATCCCGGCCGCCGTTTCTTGAGGCTGTGTTCCAGCATCGGCACACCCGAGAGTCGCGTAAGAAGCCAGGTCAGCAGCAACGGGCCGGCAATGGACCAAAGCCCGATCGTAGTTTCTGCAGCAATCAGCCAAAGGCCCCACCAGACGCAGGTATCGCCGAAATAGTTCGGATGGCGGGTGTAGCGCCAAAGGCCGGTATCCAGGACCTTGCCCTTGTTTGCGGGATCCGCGCGGAACCGGCGAAGCTGCCAGTCGCCAATGGTCTCGAATCCGATTCCGATCAGTGCCAGGCATTTGCCGGCAAAGGCGAGCCAGCCGGTCGAGGCCGGCTCGGCTGCAAGTTGGCCAAGTTGCGCCGGCAGGCAGACAATGAACAGCAAGGGTGCCTGCATGGCAAAGACCAGCAGGAGCGATGCCTTGGCGAAAGACCACCCTTTCTTGTCGATCGCGCTCCCAAGGATGCGCTTGTATCGCGGATCTTCTCCTTCAGCGCGCCAGCGGGTGAACAGATGGATGGACAGGCGCAACCCCCAGATGCTGGTCAAGGCAAGGAGCAGAAGCTTTCGTTCGGATGCCCCGTCCTCCGATTGCAGGAAGGTGGTGGCGGCGAGCATGACCATTCCAAGCGGCCAGAAGCTGTCAATGAAACTGACATCCCGGATTTTGACCGAAATGGCCCAAAGGCCGAGAATCACGACAACCAGAATGCCGACATTGATCGCAAGAATATGTGTCATGCACGCCCCCTTTTGCTCCGGATGCTATGTCCGGATACCGCAAAAGGCCAGAGCTGGATGCAACGCGCTCCTCACCGGGAGCGCGCCACGCTTATCGGACGCGGGGTCCGCCAAAGGGCAGGGGCGGCGGCGGCCTGCGGTCGCGGCGCGGCATCTGTGCCTGATAGGCATGTCCGCAATGCTGGACGCAATAGGGGAATCCGGGATTCACCTTTTCACCGCAGAAATGGAAATCGGGTTCACCCGGATGCCCAAGCGGCCATTTGCAGATCTTGTCGCTCAGATCGAGCAGGCCGGTCTTGTCTGCATATTCAGGCGCGATCTTGGCCGGGACCAGCCTGCGCGGTGGGGCCGGGGTCGCAGGCGGCGCCTGATCGCCCGGTCCCTGGCGAAGGAACCCGCCGGGGCCGATCGAACGCAGCTGAGCACCGGTTGGCGCGTGCGGCTGGGTCGGAACGGGCTGGGGCGTGCTGACGGGCGCTGCTGCACGCGGTGCAGGCACAGGCGTGCGCTGGACAATTTCAGCGGGCGTAGCCTTCGGCTTTGCAGAAGCCTTGCGCGGTTCCGGCTTGGAGCCTTCCCCGTCCGTGCCTTTGACAGGCGACGGGCGTGACTGGAGATCCAGCCGGTGGGCCTTTCCGATCACGGCGTTGCGACTGACACCGCCAAGCTCATCCGCGATCTGGCTCGCGGTCATTCCTTTTTCCCACATCGACTTCAGTTTCTCGATGCGTTCTTCCGTCCAGGACATGCGTTACCCTTGTTATTCCAATTCCCGCACTTGCAGCGCGCGCCTCGTGCCGATAGGCGATCAGGCGATGAACAGCGAGTCCGAAATTGGCGTTATTGGCGAACCCGGCGTCCCCGTGATCAAACGGGTCAACTGGGGTGGCCTGAAGACCCTCTATATCAAGGAAGTGCGACGTTTTTTCAAGGTCCACCTCCAGACAATCTGGGCGCCGGCGCTCACGACGCTGCTTTACCTCGTCATTTTCACGGTTTCGACAGGGCGCGCCGGGCGCATCGTTCTCGGCGTGCCATTTGCCGATTTCCTTGCGCCGGGCCTGATCGTGATGGGCATGATGCAGAATGCATTTGCCAATTCGAGCTTCTCGCTGCTGGTCGGCAAGGTGCAGGGCACGATCGTCGATTATCTCATGCCTCCGCTGTCACCCGCCGAATTGCTCGCAGGCCTGACCGGGGGCGCAATCACCCGCGCATTCATGGTCGGGATCACGATCTGGGCTGCCATGCTGTTCTGGCCGGGAGTGCATATCATGCCGCAGCATCTGTGGGCTGTGGCCTGGTTCGGCTTCCTAGGGTCTTCGATGCTTGCGCTGATGGGCGTGCTGACCTCCATCTGGGCAGAAAAGTTTGATCACGCAGCGGCTATCGGAAATTTCGTCGTCGCACCGCTTTCGTTGCTTTCAGGCACTTTTTATTCCGTGGACAGCCTTGCGCCGACCTTTGCATTGATCAGCCATGCCAATCCGTTTCACTATGCCATTTCCGGTTTCCGTTTCGGCTTTATCGGGACATCCGATATTCCTCTGGTGACCGGATCGGTGCTGCTTGTCGCGATCAACCTTGCTTTGGGGCTGACCTGTTACTCGCTGCTCAAGAGCGGTTGGAAGCTGAAGAATTAAGCGGGGGTTGTCCGCCGCATTTTGGGTCGATATAAGCCGGTTCCGCGTCAAGGTGGCCTGTCGGGCCACCTTTTTGCGTTTTGGACGATTCTGAAAGGACACTTTGCGATGACTATCACCCCGCTCATGCCCGTCTACCCGCGGTGTGGGGTGCGTCCTGTCCGAGGCGAAGGTTGCTACCTGATCGGGGAACGCGGGGAACGCTATCTCGATTTTGCTGCCGGCATTGCCGTCAATGCGCTTGGCCATGGCCACCCGCACCTGACCAAGGCGATTCAGGACCAGGCAGCAACCTTGATGCATGTTTCGAACCTTTATGGCAGCCCGCAAGGCGAAGCGCTGGCGAAACGGATCGTCGACAACAGTTTTGCCGACACGGTGTTCTTCACCAACTCCGGGGTTGAGGCCATCGAGTGCGCGATCAAGACGGCGCGTCGGTATCACTTCGTGAATGGCAATCCGCAGCGGTACAAGCTGATTACGTTCAAGAATGCCTTTCATGGCCGTTCGCTCGGCGCGATCAGTGCCACGGATCAGGCCAAGATGCGCGACGGCTTCGAGCCGCTTCTGCCGGGCTTTGACTATGCAAAGTTCAACGACCTTGAAGGCGCGCTGGCAAAGATCGACGATGAGACGGCCGGGTTCCTTGTGGAGACAGTTCAGGGCGAAGGCGGCATGACCGCAGGCACGATGGAATTCATCCAGGGCCTGCGCAAGGCGTGTGACGAACACGGCCTGCTGCTGATCCTTGACGAAATCCAGTGCGGCTATGGCCGGACGGGCAAATTCTTTGCCTATGAACATTACGGCATCACGCCCGACATCATGACGGCCGCAAAGGGCATTGGCGGTGGCTTCCCATTGGGCGCCTGCCTTGCGACGGAAGACGCTGCAAAAGGCATGGTGATCGGGACCCACGGCTCGACTTATGGAGGCAACCCGCTTGCCATGGCTGCGGGGCAGGCCATTCTCGACGTGATGCTCGAACCGGGCTTTTTCGAGCATGTCGCCGCAATGGGAGAACGGCTGCGTCAGGCCTTCGAGCAGCTTTTGCCAAATCACGATCACCTGTTCGAGGAGATTCGGGGCAAGGGCCTGATGCTCGGAATCAAGATGAAGGAACCGGCAGTCTCGCGCGACTTTGTGGCTCATCTGCGGGACAATCACGGGCTGCTGACCGTGGCCGCCGGTGAAAATGTCTTCCGCGTTTTGCCGCCGCTCGTCATTGACGAAAGCCATATTGCGGAATGCATCGAACGGCTTTCCGCCGGCGCGCGGGACTATCAGATCCCGCAAGCCGCGTGATCCGGCATTTCCTCAGCCTGTCCGACGCCGGGTCGGACGGGATTGCGGCCATCCTTGCCGATGCACTGGATCGCAAGGCGGCGCGCACAGGTTGGCCGAAGGGCAAGCCCGATGCAGATGCACCGCTCGCCGATCATACGCTTGCGATGATCTTCGAGAAGAACTCGACGCGAACCCGCGTGTCGTTCGACATGGCCATGCGCCAGCTTGGAGGCGACGCCATGTTCATGGCGGCGGGCCAGATGCAGCTTGGCCGCGGCGAGACAGTGGCGGATACGTCGCGCGTTCTGTCGCGCATGGTCGATGCCATTGTCATCCGCACCGATGACCACAGCAAGATCGAGGATATGGCAAGGTTCGCGAGCGTTCCAGTCATCAACGGGCTGACCGACCTCTCTCATCCCTGCCAGATTGTGGCAGATCTCCTGACGTTGCTCGAGCACGGCAAGGCTCTTCCCGGCCTCACGGTGGCCTGGTTGGGTGATGGCAACAATGTGCTGTCCTCAATCATAGAAGCTGCGGGCTTGATGAAGTTCAATGTGCGCGTCGGTTGCCCGCAAGGCTATGATCCCGATCCCGCCTTCATGGAAACGGCGCGGGCGGCAGGTGCTTCTATCGATGTCTTTCGGGATGCGGACGAGGCAGTCCGTGGCGCCGATGTGGTCGTCACGGACACCTGGGTGTCGATGGGGCAGGAGCATGTTCACAACAAGCTGGCAGCCATGGCGCCCTTTCAGGTCAACGAAAAGCTTATGGCCGCGGCAAAGCCCGACGCCCGCTTCCTCCATTGCCTTCCCGCCCACCGCGGTGAGGAAGCAACCGACGCTATACTCGATGGCCCCCAGTCGCTGATATGGGATGAAGCGGAAAACCGCATTCACGCCCAGAAGTCGATCCTGCTCTGGTGCTTCGGGCTGATCGGGTGAGTGACGCGGATATTGACCGGGCGCTTGGCTTCATCCTGACCGAGCGGCATGCTCGGGGCCGCTTCGTTCGGCTCGGTCCCGTCCTCGATACGATCCTGTCAGCGCACGGTTATCCGCCTGCAATCGAAAAGCTGTTGATCGAGGCGCTCACCATCACGGCGCTGCTTGGGGCGATGCTCAAGGATGCGGGCGGACAGTTGACGATGCAGGCGCAAACGCAGGGCGGCCCGGTGTCTCTCCTCGTCTGCGACTATCGCGGCGGTGAACTGCGCGGCTATGTGAAACACGATGTCGACCTTCTGGCCGAACTCGGTCCCGATCCCACGCTGTTCGGGCTGTTCGGCAAGGGGTATCTGGCGATTACATTCGATCAGGCGGTTTCAGGCGAGCGCTACCAGGGGATTGTCCCGCTTGAAGGCGAATCGCTCGCGCAGGCGGTAGAAACCTATTTCAGCCAGTCGGAACAGATCCCGAGCCTTGTGCGCGTCGGCGTCAAAGGGCGGGTCGCCGGTGGCCTGCTTGTCCAGCATCTCGCCGAAGGGGAAGACGGTCGCGAGCGTCTGCACACGCGGCTCGATCACCCCGAATGGGAACATGTCGCCATCATTTCGCATTCTATCCGGGTCGATGAACTCACTGATGCGGCCCTGCCGCTGGAGACACTGGTTTGGCGCCTCTACCATGATGAGGGCGAAGTCCGGGTTCTGGGCGGGGCATCGCTGTCGCGCGGATGCCGGTGCGACCCGGATCATATCCGCGATGTCATCTTTCGTTTCCCCGAGGAAGAGCGCGCTGCAATGGCCGACGACGCGGGAATTGTGGTGGTCGAATGCGAATTCTGCGCGCAGACCTTTCCGATTTCCCTGACCTAGCTTATTTTGGCCGCGTTTCGGTCGTATTCAGAGTCGTCGAAAATATCCAATACATGTTTGGCGGTGATGATTAGGGCAGTTAAGAGACTGGGATTTTCCGGCCGCACTCATGGGGGCATGACTGTGACGCGTCTTTTTGCATTGCCGATTGCGGCGCTTGTCCTGCTTGCGATGCCGGGGCACACCCAGAATCCGCAGCCGGGGGCCATGCCCGCCTTGGCGATGATACAGCCGGGTCAATGGTTTCTGAAGT
The DNA here is from genome assembly GCA_046348625.1 of Sphingomonadaceae bacterium. Taxonomy (GTDB): domain Bacteria; phylum Pseudomonadota; class Alphaproteobacteria; order Sphingomonadales; family Sphingomonadaceae; genus Aquisediminimonas. Next base: position 74,017 of record JAXMDX010000005.1, on the reverse strand, counting down.
CGCGGTCCGATGGCGCGGCGAGCCGCTCTGTCTGCGTGCAGGACGTTCGCGCCCTGCTGCAGGTCGAGCACGGCTCCGCGATTTGCAACCGCTTTGTCATTTCCAATTCGGCGCGCGAGACAACCGTCCATTACACCTGCCCTGGCAGTGGCCATGGCCGGACGACGATCAGGGTCGAAACCGCGCGGCTGATCCAGATTGAATCGCAAGGGATCGCGAAGCAGGAACCTTTTGCCGTGGAATTCGAAGCGCGGCGAACGGGCGATTGCAAGGCCGCAGCCCATGCGACCTTTCATTAACGCTTTGGTTACCAAGTCGGGTTATTCAGGTCCGGTGCTTGACCTATTTGACAGCACGCTTTCCTCCCAATTGGCCTATTGGCCATACTGGGCCGCCCCTCAAAAGGCGGCCCGTTTTTTTCAAGCGTGCCGTTGAGACAGCCTGCGCGTCCGTTCAACGCTTGCGAAATCTGATCGGCAGTTCTTTCATCGGCATGAAGTAAAGGCTCGGACCATGGACTGGCCAGGGGAGTTCGCGTTCCAGCCTGATGTCTTCGAGCCGACTGAGAAGCGCTGTGAAGGCGCTGATCATTTCCTGACGGGCCAGGCTCGCGCCGACACAGAAGTGTGGACCAGAACCAAAGGCAAGGTGCGCGCCTGCATTTGGCCTGTCGATGTCGAACTTGTGCGGGCATTCGAATCTGGCCGGATCCCTGTTCGCTGCTCCATAGCGCGTCAGCACCATTGAGCCCTTGGGGATATGCGTGCCGGCAAGCTCAACATCACGCGTCGTCATGCGGGCCAGCCCCTGGACGGGGCTTTCGAAGCGCAGGGCCTCTTCGCAAAATCGCTTGATCAGGCCCGGGTCGTCGCGCAGCCGCTGCATTGTCTCAGGGTAGCGCAGCAGCAGCCACATCCCGTGCGCGATGGCGCTTTGCGTGGTTTCGAAGCCGCCGCTGATCAACTGGTGCATCACGTTCTGCAGCTCGTGCAGCGAAAGTGGCTCTTCATCATCGCCATGGGCATGCACCAGTGCCGAGATGAGGTCTCCGGTCGGAGTCTTTCGGCGATCCTCAAAAACGTCGTGCAGGAAATGTTGCATCTCCAGCTCGGTCTCGGCTGTTTCGCGGATTTCCTCTTCAGTCATCCTCCGGATCGCCAATGAGATGAGTGCATCGGACCATCGCTTGAACGTCTTTATGTCCTTGCGCCCCAGGCCAAGCTGTTCGGCAATGATAATGCCAGGCAACGGCATGGCGAATTGCGCGTTGAATTCGCAATGACCTTGATCGATCCAGCCGTCGATCAGCTCATGCGCCACGTCGTCGACATAGGGGGCCATGTCGCGCACGCGCTTGACCGTGAAGACCCGGTCCAGCAATTTGCGATAGCGCGAATGGACGGGGGGATCGGTGCGCTGCAGCGTCTGGACATGGGCCCACCCCCGTTCCGCAATAATCTCTTCATAGAGGATCCCGAGATCGCCCTGCAGCCCTTTTCCGTGCTTCACATTCACATCATTGGAAAAGGTTTCGGTGTCCTTGAGCACCTGACGAAGATCGTCATATCGGGACACAAGGTAGAAGCCGGTTTCGGGCATGCAGTAGACCGGACAGTCTTCGTGCAGCGCGGCGTAGAAGTCGAACGGGTCGCTCTGGGTAACCGGGTCCATCAGGCTGAAATCGGCAATGCGACCGCTCGCTGAGATGTTCATGCTTGTCTCCCTTCATGCGATACAGGACCCGCACCGCTCAAATCACCGCTGGACGCCGCGCGCCGCTGATCAGGGCCCTGATCAGCCCGGTCAAGCTTACAAGCCTCTCTGCCGAGGAGTCCGTCAACTGTCGATTTTGGCCGTCAATGGGCATTCTGCGTGTCGTTCATTCATAGAGCGCTTGAATCGAGGGGGCTCGGGAGATAGCGCGTTGTTCCCATGACCATATCTCGTGCACCCGCCGGCGCCGCCGCGATTGTCCTTGTATCGGGCGGCCTTGATTCAATGGTTTCGGCGGGGCTTGCGCGTGAGGCTGGATATCGACTGTTTGCGCTGACGATTGACTATAATCAGCGGCATCGCATCGAACTGGATGCCGCAGCGCGGGTTGCACATGCGCTGGAGGCTGAACGGCATATCGTTTTGCCTGTCGATCTTTCAGCCTTTGGCGGATCAGCGCTGACAGACACTGCGATCGACGTGCCCAAGGACGGTGTTGATGGCACGATTCCGCCAACCTACGTCCCCGCGCGCAATACAATTTTCCTGTCGCTCGCACTTGGCTGGGCAGAAGCCGTCGGCGCGCGGGATCTGGTGATTGGCGTCAACGCCCTGGACTATTCGGGCTACCCGGATTGCAGGCCCGGGTTTATCGCGGCCTTCGAAGCGATGGCCGCTCAAGCGACCAAGGCCGGGGTCGAAGGGCAAGCATTTCGGGTGCATACGCCGCTTATCGCGATGTCAAAGGCGCAGATCGCATCCGAAGCTGTTCGTCTGGGGCTCGACGCAGGCATGAGCTGGTCCTGTTATGATCCGACCCCTGAGGGGCGGCCTTGCGGCCGTTGCGATTCCTGCCGTCTGCGCGCGAAGGGGTTTGCCGAGGCCGGGCTGATCGATCCGGCAGTGTCATGACCTATGCGGTGAAGGAAATCTTCCTGACGCTGCAGGGAGAAGGTCTTCAAGCCGGCAGACGCGCTGTCTTCCTGCGGTTTGCGGGATGCAATCTCTGGAGTGGTCGAGAGAAGGATCGCGCGGATGCCGTCTGTCGCTTCTGCGATACGGAGTTCGTGGGCACCGACGGCCCCGGTGGCGGCAAGTTCGTTGATGCCGCCAGCCTTGCGGATGCGGCGATTGCCTGCTGGGGAGCTGCTGTCGGGGGGCGGCCCTATATTGTCATCACTGGCGGGGAGCCCATGCTCCAGCTCGACGGCGAACTGGTCGATGCGCTTCATGAACGGGGGTTTGAAATCGGCGTTGAGAGCAACGGCACAATTGCCGCGACGCCGGGCATCGATTGGCTATGCATCAGCCCGAAGGCTGGCAGCGAAACCATCCAGCGTTCAGGCGACGAACTGAAGCTCGTCTGGCCACAACCCGGCAGCGACTGGCAAGCCATGGAAGGCTGGGATTTTAGGCATTTTCTTGTTCAGCCGATGGATGGCCCGGACATTGTGGCCAATCGCGCTGCTTGCATTGCATTCGTTCTCGAGCATCCGCGGTGGCGCCTTTCAGCCCAGACGCACAAGCTTTTGGGAATCGACTGATCAGCTCTGGTAACCGCAAGTCGCGAGATATTTGTTCTTCTTCCAGCAGCTTTCCTGACCGAAATTGGGCTTTGCCGCCACGCGTTCCGGCATGCGTATGCGGAATTGCTGTTCCCCCTGCGGCGTCAGGCTGTTGCGCAGCTCACGCAGATGCTCCTGTGCCAGCGTAATGAACCGGCCCTTGGGCGTAAACAGGCCGATCCGTCCAATGCGAGACGCCGCATAGCAAAAGCCGACCTGAGCGCGGACAGTCGAGAAGCCCGAGTAGGTCTTGGTCCCATAGGTATCGAGCGCCTTCTGCCCTAACGACGGGGATTTGTTGACGCGCTTGAAATAGGCCGTGAGTGTGTTGAACGAGGACGCGAGTTCGGCGCTGTGATCATTGAGGATCGCGTTGTAGTTCTGCATCGTCCGTAAAGTCGGTTCGAACGCGCATTGCAGGGCTGCAACGTTCAATCCGGCGCGCAGATTCCAGATAAGGGCGGCATTCTGTTCCGCCGGCGTTGCGTTGGGCAGCGGGACGCCCATTCCAGGCTCATAACCATTCACCGGGGGACCCGAGAAATTGGGGGGAACCCAATACCCCTGCGCGTGAGCAGGTGCTGTAAAGAGAGAAATTGCCGAAAGCGCCGCGACGCCGATCGAAAAACTGAAACGCATTTTGATCCTGTCCATGGTTTCCGATGTAGCTGGTGAAGCTTAACGGTAAATGGACAAACGAAAAAGGGTCGCCCGATTTCCCGGGCGACCCTATCTCGTCGAGTAATGCCTCAAAGGCGATTACTTGGCAGCAGCGTCCGCAGCATTTGCAGCAGGAGCAGCAGCATTGGCGTCAGCCGCCGTGGCATCAGCCGCCATGTTGGCGTCAGCACCGGTCGCCGCGTCGACGTTGGTCATCGCGTCGTTGGTGGTGCCTTCCATCGCGTCAGCCGCATTCATTTCGGTGACAGCAGCATTGTCGGTGGCAGCGGTTTCGCTCTTGCCGCAAGCAGCGAGGGCGAGAGAAGCAGCAGCAACCATAGAAAGAGTAACGATCTTACGCATATCAATAAGCTCCCAAGTGAAAAAGATCTGGACGGCTTTGCGCGCTTAATACCCAAATCGCGGTGGACATTAGACATTTTTACAGCAGCGCTCAAGCGGATTTTTTCAGACCCCGTTCACAGCCTTCAGAAAGCGGTCGAAGTTGTGCAGCAAAGCGTCGTCGAGAGCAGCCATTCCAGCGTCGACGCCCAGCCGGGCCAGGCTCGTAACAGGAAATTCGGGCAAACCGCACGGAACAATGCCTGCAAAATGGGCAAGGTCTGGTGAAACGTTGATGCTGAAGCCATGGAAGCATACCCAACGGCGTACCCTGACTCCGATCGCGCCGATTTTTGCCTCTGCTCCCTCGTCTTCTGTCCATATGCCGACCCGACCTTCGGCTCTCCAGGCGGTGACGCCCAATTCCGCCAGTGCGTCGATCACCCAGCCTTCCAGCGCATGAACAAGTCGCCGCACATCACGGCCGCGGTTCGCAAGGTTGAGCATTACATAGCCGACCCGCTGTCCCGGACCGTGATAGGTGTACCGACCGCCGCGGCCGGCCGCAAAGACAGGGAATCGGGGGTCGAGCAGTTCGGCCGGATCGGCACTTGTTCCGGCTGTGTAAAGCGGTGGATGTTCGAGAAGCCAGATCTGTTCGCCTGCCGTGCCTTCGGCAATTGCGGCAGCACGCGTTTCCATTGTGGCAAATGAGTCTGGCCAAGGGGTCAGCCCCGGCGTCACGGTCCATTCCGGGCGCGTCGAATCATGCATGCCATCTCGTGGGGCCAGCGGTGCCGATGATCAAGTGGCACTTGCCAGCCTTGGCTGAAAGCGCCATCTGTTTCTCATGTACAAGCTTTCCTTCGACGCCGCCTGGGCGGACCTGGTTGCGATCAGCAAGACAAATGCAAGTGTTCTGGCCATTTTGGCGGGCGCCTTCCTGCTGCTTCCCAATTTTGCCGAACTGCTCTTTGCCCCGCCGCCAAACATCAAATCGTTGGACTTGCATGGGCTGCGGCAAATGGAGGAATATTATCAGCAGAATGCCCTTGTGCTGTTGCTGTGCAACTTGCCGGTCTGGCTGGGGTCTGCCGCAATCTTGTCACTGTTGCTTGACCCTCGACGGCTGACCGTCGGGGATGCCTTGAAAAGCGGGCTCAGGCTGCTTCCCAGTGTTGTCGTTCTCAACTGGTTGACGCAGTTCATGATCGTTTCGGGCCTATTGCTGCTCCTTGTACCGGGGCTCTATCTGATCGGTCGGCTGATGCTGGCTGCCCCGGCGCAGATGGCCGAAAGGATCGGCAATCCCTTCCGGGCGATCGGTCGCTCGTTTGCGCTTTCTACCGGAAATGGGTGGCGCATTGCAGGATTTGTTGCCCTGGTCGTAGTCGTCGCGATCATTGTTGCGTCCGCCGCCAATGCGGTTTTCGGCATTGTGTTCAGCCTTGTCCTCCCGAAAGACGTGCTGGGGGAGGTGCTGGCCCTGCTCAGGTCAGCGATTGCGGCAACAACCGCGTTGCTCCTCCTTCTGGTGGGCGCGGCCCTGTATCGGCAGCAGACCCTTTCGACCTAGCTCCAGGTTGCCACAGGCGGCAGGCTCATCAGGATGGCGTCGATGTTTCCGCCTGTCTTGAGACCGAACAGCGTTCCCCGGTCGTAGACGAGGTTGAATTCGGCGTAGCGCCCGCGCCATTCCAGCTGCGTCGCCTTGTCGGACTCGGTGAATTCCATGTTCATTCGCCGCCTGACAATCGCCGGGAAGATATCAAGGAATGCTTCGCCCACATCGCGCGTGAACGCGAAATTGGCATCGAAATCGCCTTCAAGATGATCATAAAATATCCCGCCTACACCCCGGTGGACGTTACGATGCGGCAACCAGAAATAGTCATCTGCCCATTTCTTGAATCGCTCGTAATAGTCAGCGCCATGGGCGTCGCAGGCACGCTTCAGCCGCGCATGGAAGTCGGCCGTGTCTTCGGCATAGGGGATTGGAGGGTTGAGATCTGCCCCACCACCGAACCAGCGCTTCTGGGTAACGAGGAAACGGGTATTCATGTGGACTGCGGGAACGTGCGGATTGGCCATGTGGGCAACCAGACTGATGCCCGTTGCGAAAAACTGGGGATTGTCTTCGGCGCCGTGGATCGTCTTTGCGAATTCGCCTGAGAAGGCACCGCCCACGGTTGACACATTCACGCCGACCTTTTCGAACACGCGTCCCTTCATGACGCCCTGGACTCCTCCGCCTCCCGCGGCATTCGGGTCATCGTCCCGATTCCACGGAGTGTAGGAAAAGGCGGCCTCGCTGCCGGCCTCCCGCTCAATCGATTCGAAGGCCGCACAGATTCGGTCGCGCAGGCTCTCGAACCATTGGCGGGCAGCGGCTTGTTGGGCGTCGAGCGTGATCATGCAGGCAAGTTTCCTGTCTGGCGAAGGGCTTCGGACAGGGCGATGCCTGTCGCAACCGAAATGTTCAAGGATCTAACAGCGGGATTGAGCGGAATGCGAACCTGCGCATCACATCGGTCGCGAACAGGGTCTGGTACGCCTGCACTTTCCTGCCCCATCAACAAGGTATCCCCGCTATCAAACCGGAAATCTGTATGCCGCGTCTGCGCCTTGCTTGAAAGGAGAATCAGACGCCCGGTCAGCTGTTCGCAAAAGGTGTCCCAGTCCGGGTGACGGACAAGCTCGACATGCGAGATATAGTCCATGCCCGCGCGCTTGAGCCGCGTGTCCGAAAAGATGAACCCGCACGGCTCAATGATGTCGACCGCGACCGAAAAACAGGCCGCGAGTCGGAGAATGGCCCCAACGTTGCCGGGTATTTCAGGCTGGTAGAGGGCAATCCGCATGGCGCTGGAATAGGGGAGTTTTCATAATGTGCACAAGAACCACAAATTGGCTGTTTGCAACTTGGGAGCAAGCCGCTATTGGCCACGCCAATCGTCCATTCTCGGACGACAGGGGTTCGCAGTTTCAAAGGCCGGTGCCAATGGAATTGCCGTCTGAAGAGTGGAAAAAGGGCAGGTTATCTCATGGCAGTGGTCGAAACTGATCCATCAGCCAATGCGGGGATGGACGATGGCGTCAGGCGCCGGGATTTCATCAACATCGCGGCGGTAAGCTTTGCAGGTGTCGGAGTGGTCGCAGTTGCGTTGCCACTGATCAATCAAATGAACCCGTCGGCCGATGTGCTTGCACTGGCATCGATCGAGGTTGATCTGTCTGCGATCCAGCCCGGTCAGGCGATCAAGACCAGCTGGCGCAAGCAGCCGATCTTCATCCGGAACCTGACGCCCGCCGAAATTGAGAGCGCGAAAAAGGTTGATGTCGCCAGTTTGCGCGATCCGCAAACGCTTGATGAGCGGACGAAGCCGGGCAAGGAAAACTGGCTGATCACGCTTGGGGTGTGCACGCATCTCGGGTGTGTCCCGCTCGGTGCTGCAGAAGGTGAAGTGCGTGGCGACTTCGGCGGATACTTCTGCCCCTGCCATGGATCGCACTATGATACGGCCGCGCGCGTCCGCAAGGGCCCGGCGCCGAAGAACCTTGTCGTGCCTGAGTATGCGTTCACGTCAGACACTGTCGTCCAGATCGGTTGAGGATAGAAGAACATGAGCTTCCCCTGGGCTAAGCACTATGAGCCGACCCATCCCTTCATGCAGTGGATGGATCAAAAACTCCCGCTCCCGCGTCTGGTCTACAACGCCATTGGCGCGGGCTACCCGGTTCCGCGGAACCTGAACTATTTCTGGAATTTCGGCGTGCTCGCCGGTGCGGCGCTTGTCATCCAGATCGTGACGGGTGTTGTCCTCGCGATGCACTATGCCGCGAACGGCGCAGTGGCCTTCGACTCGGTCGAGCACATCATGCGCGACGTCAATGCGGGCTGGTTCCTGCGCTATGCGCACGCGAATGGCGCGACGATGTTCTTCATCGTGGTGTATCTGCATATCTTCCGCGGACTCTATTTCGGGTCTTACAAGGCCCCGCGTGAAATGGTCTGGCTTTTGGGCGTTGTCATCTTCCTCCTGATGATGGCGACAGCGTTCATGGGCTATGTCCTTCCCTGGGGGCAGATGAGCTTCTGGGGCGCACAGGTCATCACCGGCTTTTTCTCCGCGATTCCGGTTGTGGGAGAGCCAATCCGGCAATGGCTGCTTGGCGGGTTCGCGCCTGACAATGCTGCGTTGAACCGCTTCTTTTCGCTTCACTACCTGTTGCCGTTTGTCATCGCTGCGGTGATCATCCTGCACATCTGGGCGCTGCACATTCCAGGGTCGTCAAACCCGACCGGCGTCGAAGTGAAAGACGAGCAGGACACGGTGCCGTTCCACCCTTACTATACCGCCAAGGATGGCTTCGGGCTGGCGATCTTCCTGATCGTCTTCGCAACGCTGCTGTTCTTTGCGCCGAACATGCTGGGCGAGCCGGTCAACTATGTGCCCGCCAACCCGCTTTCGACCCCAGCGCACATCGTGCCTGAATGGTATTTCTGGCCGTTCTACGCGATCCTGCGCGCGTTCACGGTCAACTTCCTGTGGGTGCCGGCGAAGTTGTGGGGCGTGATCGCGATGTTCTCGTCGATCCTGCTGCTGTTCATCCTGCCTTGGCTCGACAATTCGCCTGTGCGCTCGACAACCTATCGACCGCTGTACAGGTGGTTCTTCTGGATCTTGATGCTCGACATCGTCATCCTCGGCATTTGCGGGATGAAGCCGGCTGCGGAACCCTGGGTCCGGATGGGCCAGATCGCTGCCGCCTATTATTTCGCGCATTTCCTGATCATCTTGCCGATCGTTTCGCGGATTGAGCGTCCGCTGCCACTGCCGAACTCGATAACCGAGGCGGTTCTGGCAAAGCACAAAGCGGCTTAAGGGGGCTATAGACCATGATCCGTATCATTGCCTTTCTGGGCGGCCTGGGTTTTGTGGCGGCGCTTCTTGTCGCTGCGCTGATGCCGCGTGAGGCCGCTGAAAAGTCGGTGTCCGAGCGGTTTCACAAGGAACCCAAGGAAGTCTCGTTTACGACCGATGGACCTCTTGGCAAGTTTGACCATGCCCAGCTTCAGCGTGGCTTTCAGGTCTACAAGGAAGTCTGCTCCGCATGTCATTCGCTCCGCCTGGTTTCCTTCGGCGATCTGACGGGCATTGGTTACACGCCGGGCCAGATCAAGACGATCGCTGCTGAGTGGACCCAGGAGCAGCCAACAATCAATCCGGAGACGGGTGAACCCGCGACGCGCAAGAACTTGCCGTCGGACAAGTTCCCGCCGCCATTCGCCAACGAAACGGCTGCGCGCGCTGCCAACAACAATGCCGCTCCGCCCGATCTTTCGCTGATGGCAAAGGCGCGTGAAGGTGGTCCTGCCTATATCTATTCTCTGATAACCGGATTCCAGGATCCGCCGGCGAACCTTCCCAAGGATTCGCTGCCCGGGCCGGGGCTCCACTACAACCCCTATTTCGCCAACCTGAACCTTTCGATGGCGCCGCCACTCGTGAACGATGGTCAGGTGACCTATGGGGAAGGATCACCGAAGCCCACTGTCGACCAGATGGCCAAGGACGTGGCAACATTCCTGATCTGGACAGCCGAACCCAAGCTTGAGCAGCGGCATCGCGCAGGCATCGCCGCGATTGTCTTCCTGCTGATCTTTGCCGGGCTTTGCTGGGGCAGCTATCAGGCGATCTGGGCCAACAAGGAACATTGAGAGCGAAACCTGCCGCCCTGAACATGGTTCGGGGTGGCAGGTCTTGCAGTCAGCAGGGGCTTCAGAAGCTCAGCTCGTCATAGACGCGGCCAAGGTCTCCCTTCCATTCACCGTTGAATTTTTCGAGCAACTGGTGGGCAGGGGACATTCCGGAATCCACAATTTCCTGGAGCGGGTTGAGAAACCCGCTTTCATTGTCGCCCATTGAATTGACCTGGCTGCGTGCATTCAAGCCGCTGCGCGCAATGTCGAGAATCTGTTTGCCGAGGTCCTGCATCGTGCGCCCGTCAGGCATCACAGTGCATAGCCCTTCCTTCGGCACGGCCGCTCGAATCTTGTGATGATCTTCGATCGACCATGACTTGACCAGATCCCAGGCTGCATCAAGCGCGTTGTTGTCGTAAAGCAGCCCCACCCAGAGCGCCGGCAAGGCGCAGATCCGGTTCCAGGGGCCACCGTCGCTGCCGCGCATTTCGAGGAAACTCTTGAGGCGGACTTCGGGAAATGCTGTCGAAAGATGATCATTCCAGTCTCCGACAGTCGGCCGCTCGCCCGGAAGGACGGACAGCTTTCCATCAAGAAAGTCCCGGAAACTCAAACCGGCGGCATCCACATATTTGCCGTCACGGAAAGCGAAATACATCGGTACGTCGAGCATATAGTCGGCATAGCGTTCGTAGCCAAAGCCATCTTCGAACACAAAGGGCAGCATGCCCGTGCGATGCGGATCGGTATCGGTCCAGATGTTGCTGCGATAAGAAAGATAGCCGTTCGGTTTGCCTTCGGTGAAGGGCGAATTGGCAAAAAGTGCCGTCCCGAGAGGCTGCAGGGCCAGACTGACCCGGAACTTCTTCACCATGTCTGCTTCCGACGCATAGTCCAGATTGGTCTGGATGGTGCACGTGCGCAGCATCATGTCGAGCCCCATGGTCCCGACGCGCGGCATGTGCCGCAGCATGATGGCGTAACGCCCCTTGGGCATGATCGGCAGCTCTGCCCGTGTCTTGTCCGGCCACATGCCAAGCCCAAGAAAGCCCAGGCCAAGTTCGGCGCCCACTTCCTTCACTTGCTTCAAATGCCGCCCTGTTTCAGCGCATGTCTGGTGGATGTTCTCAAGGGGTGCACCCGACAGCTCCAGCTGCCCGGCCGGTTCAAGGCTGATGGCGCCATCAGCACCCGACAAGGCGATGACATTGTCACCCTCCATGACCGGTTCCCAGCCATAGCGGGTCAATGCCATGAGCAGGTTACGAATACCGTCCGGAGCGTCATAGGAGGGTGCGCTGTGATCGCTGGTCCGATAGACGAATTTCTCGTGTTCGGTCCCGATGCGCCAGCGTTCTGGCGGCTTTTCTCCCCCGGCGAATACCCCGATCATGTCGGCGCGTGTTTCGATGACGGGGTCGACCTTGTCGGAAGTAGTGCGTGTGCTCATCGTGCTGGTTTAGGCGGAATCAGTTGCGCATGGAAACCCTGTTTCGCTCCAATGCCCGTCATTGGTTACCCGGCCTTAACCAAACATCTCTATTGCCGTTACTGTCTTGAATGGGTTTCCACTATGCAGCGCGCAAAGACTGTCACGAAAACACTGCTGGCCGTGATCTGCTGCGCTGCTCTGCCCGGCATTGCTTCGGCTTCATGCTCGGCAGCCAACCAGTATAATTTCAGCTTTGCCAGCCAGGCCGCCGCGACTCTGAATTATGCAAACACCTATACCTACACAGCGACCAGCACTGCGCTTGGGAACCAGAATTTTACGGTCAGCTGGCTGACCAACGGCATGTCCTCGACAATCGCTGGCGGGGCGCAAATGCCTGCAATCAGCGGGCTGATTACCGACGGGGTCGCCGTGCGAAACCTGGTGTTGGGCGGCGTTTTCACGGGGAGGACCGCAGACGTTGCCGCCAACACCAGAGTCGTCGTGACTCGCTTTACCTTTCCGGTTCCGATCCGGGATTTTTCGGTTCAGCTCAATGACATCGATTTTAGCGCAAACCAGTTCCGCGATTGGCTTCAGGTCAATGGCATCAACGGCGCGGCAAACTATGATCCGTCTCTCACCACACCGTTCGGGACCAACAACACCGTGGCCGGACCGCATTCCAATGCGAGCTCAAGCCAGCTTGTCGGAGCCGTCTCGTCTCCGTTTTCCCTGACGGTGCGGCAGAGCGGCGGCACTGGCGCAAGCGGGAACAATGCGACGACCGGAACGATATCCGCAAGCTTCGCGCAACCTGTGACCCAGGTCGAAATCCGTTACGGCAACTACCCCTTTACGGCGGGCGAAAACACGACGGGGCAGCAGGCGATTGGCATTCAGGCGATCAGCTTTTGCCCAATGCCATCCTTGACGGTGACGAAGACATCGGCACCCTTTTCGACCAATGCGACGGACCCGAACCGATTCAACATCCCAGGATCCGACATCATCTATACGCTCTCGGTTTCCAATTCGAACTCAAGTCCGGTTGATCTGGGAACTGTCGTCCTGACGGATCCGCTGCCTTCCACCATGACGTTCTACAATGGGGACATCGACGACACCGGTCCCCTGACGACAAATTTCGAGTTTGCGGCCGGGACCAGCGGCCTCACATTCGCTGCGTCCGATCTTGCATACTCGAACAACAACGGCTCCAGCTACGCATACACGCCAGCTGCCGGCTATGACCCTGCTGTCAACGCCATAAGGCTGAGCCCGCAAGGCACCATGGCCGCAAATTCGAGCTTTTCAGTCAAGTTTCGCGCGCGAGTAAAATAGCTTCTGGATTGGCGGCTATTGCAGCTCAAACACAACGGAAACATTGACACTGATTGCCTGTTCGCCGGGCATGATTTCCGTCTTGGCCGCCGCATCCATGCTGCGCATGGCCATCACGGGAACCGGGCCGCCTGAATAGCCTTCCGATTCACTGATCGAGACGATCCTCACGACCTTCATCCCGAGCGCAGATGCGTAAAGGCCGGCGCGGGCCCGTGCTGCCTTGATTGCAGCAGTCCGCGCTTCATCCTGCGCAGCCTCAGGCTTGTCTATGGTCAGCGAAGGACCGCTGATCTGGTTTGACCCTTCCTTGACAAGCACATCAAGAATGGCGCCGGATTTTGCGATATCGCGAAACCGGACGGTTACCTGATTTGATGCCTGGTATCCGACGATGACGGGGGGCTGGTTTTCGACATATCGGTACTGCGGCGAGAGGTTGATCGAGGATGTCGTGATATCCTTGTCGGCAACCCCGGCCTTTTTGAGCGCTGCAAGCACGCGGCTCATGCGGCCCGCATTATCGCGCATGGCGCCGGCTGCATCGACCGCATTCGTGGTCACACCCGCGCTGATGACCGCAATATCCGGAACGCGCAGCACATCGCCGCGGGCGGTCACGTCAAGGCGCGTGCCGGAGATCGGCGTCTGCGATGTCTCGGCGCTCGCTGCGGCCGGTGCCATCGAAACGGCTGCCATCACCGCAGCACCCAAACCCGTCTTCATTGTCGATCCTCCATTGCTGACTGCGCCCTGCCCCGAAATACCGGGGCTGACGTTGCCTCTTAGCATTCCGCGTGCTGCACGTTTCCTGAACAGACTGTGGTCAGGTCGCGCGACCTTTCAGCATCCGATAAAGTGCGAGCAGGATGACAACACCGACGATGGCAAAGGCAAGTTCCCTGATCAGGCTTCCCTCTGCAGAAAGCCCGACAATGGGCGCTGCGTAGTTGGCACCCACCGAGCCCGCAATGCCCAGGAGCGTCGTGATGACGAAGCCCCCCGGATCCTTGCCCGGCATGACGAGTTTGCCAAGCGCTCCCGCAATGGCTCCAAATATTATCCAGCCAATTATCCCGCCCATGAGACGTCTCCCTCCACGTAGATGAACAGGGTAAACGGCAGCTTCATCCACGGCAAGTGTGGCTCGATTTCCGGCGGAAATGCTTGAAATCTGTTGCGCACTGCAACAAAATGCAGCAAAGACGCCCGGTGGCCGAGGGATGGCGTGCCGCAATCAGACTTGAGGTCAGTGACTTATTAGGATAATACAGTCGCCAACCAAAGGGCAATGCCTGTGCGCCAGGCCTGAAAGCGGAATATTATGAACTACGAATCAAGCATCTCGCATCAATCATCCGACGGGGGCTATCTGTCGGATGAGGATGTCGCCGCTCGTCGCAAGCGACGCAATCTCATCATTGCGGGTGTGCTCGTATTGGCCGCCATCATTGCAGCCTATATGGTGTTTGGCCGCGGGGGGAGCTCTGCCGGCGGTGCGGGGGCAGACAGTGCTGCGAACAAGCAGGTGCCGCGCGTAACCGTCGTTGTACCGGGCCAGACGAGCGTGACAAACGTGATTACCGCAACCGGTTCGTTGGGTGCACGCCGTGAAATGCCTGTCGGTGTGGTTGGTGAAGGCGGCATGGTTTCGCGCGTCTGGGTCGAGCCAGGCGATTGGGTCGGGCAGGGCCAGGTACTGGCGTCGATTGAACGCTCGGTGCAGTCCCAAGAGGTCAGCCAGCTGGCTGCAAGTATTGCCGTGGCTCAAGCCGACGCGCGCCTGGCGCAGTCCGAACTCGACCGGGCAAGTGCGCTCGTCTCACGCGGTTTCATTTCCAAGGCCGATCTTGATCGCAAGACAGCCACTCGCGACGCGGCCCGTGCCCGGGTTGCCGTGGCTCAGGCGCAGTTTGGTGCGGGCAAGGCACGCGTTGGCCGGCTCGATATCCGCGCGCCCGCATCCGGGCTTGTCCTGACGCGCGCGGTTGAGCCCGGACAGGTCGTCGGCGCAGGGTCGGGTGTCCTGTTTCGCCTTGCGCGCGATGGCGAAATGGAACTGAAGGCCCAACTGGCCGAAGGCGACCTTGCCCGCATGCGCGAAGGATTTGCAGCCAAGGTGACGCCCGTCGGGACCCCAATAGCCTTCACCGGTCACATCTGGCAGCTTTCGCCTGTTATCGATCCGCAAGCGAGACAGGGGGTTGCGCGCATCGCCCTTGCCTATGACAAGGCTCTCCGCCCCGGCGGGTTCGCGACGGCGGAAATCGTGAGCGGCACCCTTCAGGCGCCTCTGTTGCCCGAGTCGGCGGTTCAGAGCGACGAAAAGGGCAATTTTGTACTGATCGTCGGCAAAGGCAACAAGGTCGAGCGGCGAGATGTCAAGGTCGGTTCCGTCACCAGCACAGGCATACCGGTGACGTCGGGCCTGTCAGGCAAGGAACGTGTTGTCCTGACAGCGGGCGCTTTCCTGAATCCCGGGGAAACGGTCATTCCCGAACGGGCCAAGGCGACGAAGTAAGGCAACAGGCATGAATTTTCGCAACATATCTGCCTGGTGCATCCGCAACCCGGTGCCGCCTATCGTGCTGTTCATTGCCTTGCTCCTGGCGGGTGTGGTCAGTTTTTCGAGGCTGGACGTCAACGACAATCCGGACATCGAATTTCCGGGCGCCATGGTCGTGATTGCGCAGCCCGGGGCTGCGCCGCCCGAACTCGAAAAGCAGGTGACCCAGATTGTCGAAGCGTCGCTGCGGTCGATCAACGGTGTCGAGGAAATCAACTCGTCCGTGCGCGAAGGCAGCTCGTCAACCTTTGTGCAGTTTGCGCTGGGAACCGACATCGATCGCGGCGTGAACGATATTCGAGATGCATTGACCAAAGTGCGAAGCGACTTGCCCGACGGAATTCTCGAACCGCAGGTCGAGCGAGAGGATACGACCGGCAATCCGATCGCCTATATTTCGGCTGAGGCCGTCGACATGACGCTCGAGCAATTGAGCTGGTATGTCGATGATGTCGTGATCAAGCGGCTGCAGGGCATTCCCGGTATGGCGGTGGTGTCGCGCGGCGGCGGTGTGAGCCGCGAAATTCGTGTCATTCTTGATCCCGCCCGACTTCAATCGCTTGGCATCACGGCAGCGCAGGTCAATGCGCAGCTTCGTCAGGTCAATGTCAATGCTGCCGGCGGCCGGACTGAAATCGCGGGATCGGAGCAATCGCTGCGCGTCCTTGGCAATGCCCGCAATGCCTATCAGCTCGGCGACACAGACATTGCCATTGGCGGCGGCCGGACGGTCAAACTCTCGACCATTGCCGAAGTGCGTGACCTTTATGGCGAGCAGCGGCAATTGGGCACGATGGACGGCCGCCAGGTCCTTTCCTTTTCGATCCAGCGCGCGAAGGGTGCTTCGGACGTCAAGGTCTATGAAGCGGTGCAAGAGGAACTGGCGAAGATCCACAAGGAAAATCCGCGGATCAAGTTCACTGAACTCTATACATCTGTCGATTATACAAAGGCTCAGTACAAGAGCTCCCTGACGTCCATGATCGAGGGTGCGGTCCTTGCCGTTCTCGTGGTCTTCCTGTTCCTGCGAGACCGCCGCGCGACCCTGATATCAGCGATCGCCATACCCCTTTCCGCGATTCCGACCTTCTGGTTCATGGATTTGCTGGGCTTCAGTCTCAACACGATCTCGATGCTCGCGTTGAGCCTTGTCGCGGGTGTCCTTGTCGATGACGCGATTGTCGAAATCGAAAATATCGTGCGCCACATGCGGATGGGCAAAACCGCTTACCAGGCCGCTATCGACGCCGCCGACGAAATTGGCCTCGCCGTGGTTGCCACCACCTTCTCGATCGTCGCAGTCTTCTTGCCCGTCGGTCTGATGCCGGGCGTTTCAGGTCAGTTTTTCAAGAATTTCGGATTCACAGTGGTTGCCGCGGTTCTGATGAGCCTTGGTGTGGCGCGCATGATCACGCCGATGGTCGCTGCCTATTTCCTGAAGGCACAAGGCGAAGCGTCGCATGGCGAAGGCTGGCTGATGGACAATTACATCAAGGTGCTGCGCTGGTCGCTTGGTCATCGCCGCTGGATCGTCTTCGCAGGCTTTCTCTCGCTTGTCATGACGGGCGTCACGATTGCGTCACTGCCGTTCACTTTCCAGCCTACGCTTGATTTCGACTATAGCTCTGTGCGTGTCGAAATGGTGCCGGGCTCCACGCTCAAGCAGACCCGCGATGTGACGGACAGGATTCAGCGCATGCTGAAAGAAGATGCGCCCGGGGTAAAGGCCTTTGCCGATGTGAATCCGGCAAAGGCGAGTGTCTATCTGCGGCTTCCTCACGAACGTGATTACACAAGCGACCAGTTCGAAAAGGATTGGGCCAAGCGCTTTCAGGAAATTCCTGATGCGCGCGTGACGTTCCAGTCGCAGAATGGCGGTTTTTCGGGACGCGATATCACAATCACGCTGGGCGGCAGCGACCCGGACAAACTGCTGGCAACGGCCCGCAAGATTGCCGAACAAATGAATGGCGTGAAGGAAATTGTCGCTCCGCGCATCAATGGCGATCTGCAACGTCCGGAAATCACGATCAAGCCGCGCAGTGACCTGGCGGCATCCATGGGCGTGACGACAGCGGCCCTTTCCCAGACAATCCGCATCGCAACGATCGGCGATATTGATCAGAACAGCGCGAAGTTTTCATTGTCCGATCGCCAGGTGCCGATCCGTGTGGCCCTGTCGGAAGATTCCCGCCGTTCGCTTGCGACAGTGGAGAACCTCCCGGTGCCGACGTCAACGGGCGGCTCAGTGCCACTCAAGACGGTCGCAGAAATCAGCTTTGGCGCTGGTCCGACAACGATCCAGCGCACGAACCAGAACCGGCGGATTTCGATCGGGGCTGACCTCGCTGTCAATCCGGATACGGGCAAGCCCTATGTGACGAGCGAGGCAAACCAGAAGATCGATGCCTTGCCAGCCATGGCGAACTTGCCGTCAGGTGTCACCAAGCTGACATTGGGGCAGGCAAAATGGCAGGAAGAGATGGTCAAGAACTTCCTGATTGCGCTCATCACCGGGGTTTCGTCGGTCTTTGCGGTTCTTGTCCTCCTGTATCGCCGCTTCATTCCGCCACTGGTCAACATGGGGTCGCTGCTGCTCGCCCCGCTTGGGGGCGTGTTGGCTCTGAAACTCGCGGCTATGCCGATCTCCATGCCGGTCCTGATCGGCATGCTCATGCTGTTCGGCATTGTCGCCAAGAACTCGATCCTTCTTGTCGATTTCGCGCTTGAGGAAATGAACAAGGGTGTCGACAAGTTCACGGCCATCATGGATGCGGGCCACAAGCGCGCGCAGCCGATCGTGATGACGACGGTCGCGATGGTCGCAGGCATGATCCCGACGGCTGCGGCCCTGTCCGGAGACGGCAGTTTTTCGCAGCCCATGGGCATCACAGTCATCGGCGGCCTGATCGTTTCCACCTTGCTCACCCTTCTGATTGTCCCTGCAGCATTCAGCCTGGCTGTCGGGGCGGAAGCGCGCATCGGGCCCTGGATGTCTTACTGGCTGACAACGGGCGGGGAAGGTGAACAGCCTGCCCGGCCGCCGCGGCTGTTTGCCAAGGGCTTCTGGAAACGCGTGACCGGCCGGTTGCGCCCGCGTGCAGATCACGCAATCGAACCTGCAGAGTAGCGTCCATAGCGGTCGAACGTCACACCCTCTTCAAAGCGCCCGTCCGGTTTCCAGTCCAGAACGGGGCGACCGGCATGAAGCGCGTGGCCACAGGCATGCTTTTGGCCATGGCGGCTGTCTACCTCCTCGCGCGTGCTTTCGTTGATCTGCATCCCGCGGTCGGGTTCGTGAAGGCCTTTGCAGAAGCCGCAATGGTTGGCGGGCTGGCTGACTGGTTTGCCGTGACGGCGTTGTTCCGTCACCCCCTCGGCCTGCCCATTCCGCACACGGCCATCATTCCCAGGAACAAGAACCGGATTGGCGAGACGCTCGCCCAATTCCTCAAGGACAATTTCCTGACGCCTGCCGTTGTTGCGCGCCGGATGCGGCACATGGATGTGGCCGCAGCAGCTGGACGTTTTCTTGCCGATCCCGATCATGGCGGGGCCGGGCGCCTGCGGGAAGGCGCATCCCGCCTGCTGGCAGACATACTTGAAGCTCTGGACGATGACCGGCTCGGTGGAATGGCCAAGGGCGCAATTGCGAGTCGAATCCGCGCACTGGAAGTTTCCCCGCTGCTTGGCCAGTCTCTCGAAGCCGCGATGGCAGACGGGCGCCATGTTCCCTTGCTTGACGGCATCATCAATCGTGCGTCCCTGGTCGTCGCTTCCAATGAAGAGATCATTCGCGACATGGTCCACGAACGGGCCGGGCGCATCCTCCGCTGGACAGGGCTTGACGAAAATGTAGCGGATGCCCTGATAACCGGCCTGAACAAGCTGCTCTACGACATGGCGGATTATCCCGATCATCCGCTTCGTATCCGGGTGAACGAGATGCTGGCCGATCTTGGCCATGACCTCCAGCACGATCCGGAGATGCAGGCCAAGGTGGCCAGGCTCAAGGATGAGATTGTCGATAATCCGGCAATGCAGCGATGGATCGACGGGCTGTGGCAACAGGCACGAAGCGCGCTGCTCAGGGCCGCCCGCGATCCGGACAAGGCCATGGCAGGCAAGTTCGGGGAGGCCTTGCGCCAGCTCGGCACAACGCTGCAGCAAGACGATGCACTCCGCGATACGATCAACCGCTTTGCCCGCCGGGCAACTGTTGGTGCGACTGCCAGCTATGGGGACAATATCGTTACACTGGTCTCGGATACCGTCCGCGGCTGGGATGCCAGTCGTGTAACGGAACGGGTGGAAAATGCCGTCGGGCGCGACCTGCAATATATCCGGATCAACGGCACACTGGTTGGCGGGCTTGTCGGGCTCGGATTGCATGCGCTGGACGTCGTGCTTTAAGACGGTATCCCGATCCCATAGGGAACCAATTCAGGCTGTGATGGTTAACAGAGAACGTCACAGAGGATTGAAACGATGCCCAACCATCACTCCGGGCCCTTGGCGCTGTCGGAATCACCGAGCCCTCAGCCGCACACTGCGGCTGGCACGGATCCGGACGGTCCGTTCATGAGCGCTGACCGCGAGAGTGAGGCCGTACGACTTGATGATCTGTCATCGCGAGGGTTTCGTACTGATTGGCCCAACAAGCTGGCGCCGGGCGACCCGGTCTGGCTCAAGTTGCCGGGATTGGCGGCCATGTCCGCGAAGGTTACTTGGGAAATGGACAATATGATCGGATGCAAATTTGATGTCCGGCTCCATCCCGCCCTTTATGCTCAGTCTCTGGCCAGAATTGCCGGTCAGCATTGAACCGGCGTGCCAAATCAGCCGTCGCTGACGCGCTCAATGTCAGCGCCTACGGCTGAAAGCTTTTCCTCCAGCCGCTCATAGCCACGGTCGAGGTGATAGACGCGCTGGACGTTGGTTTCGCCCTCGGCGACGAGCCCGGCGATAATCAGGCTCATCGACGCGCGCAGGTCTGTTGCCATCACGGGGGCGCCGACGAGCCGGTCTACACCGCGAACCACGGCGGACCGACCGCGCACCTGAATGTCCGCACCCATGCGGGCCAGTTCGGGCACATGCATGTAGCGGTTCTCGAAAATCGTCTCGGTCAGCACGCTCGCACCACCAGCCTTGGTCAGCATCGCCATGAATTGCGCTTGCATATCCGTCGCAAAGCCCGGGAAGGGGGCAGTGGAAAGCGTCAAGGGACCCAGTTTGCCGTCCGAGCTGACGCGGATTCCTTTTCTGTGTTCTTCAACGGTCACACCGGCATCACGCAGGGCGCCAAGCGTTGCCTGCATGTCTGCCGGATTCGCCCCCGCCAGATCGACGTCGCCGCCTGCAATGCCAACTGCGCAGGCATAGCTGCCCGCCTCGATCCGATCGGGCATGACGCGATAGGTGGCGCCGTGAAGCCGGTCGGTGCCTTCAATCGTCAGTGTCTCGGTGCCGATCCCATCAATCTGGACGCCCATCGCGACAAGCAGATTGCACAGATCGACGATTTCCGGCTCGCGCGCGGCGTTCTCGATAATACAGGTGCCGCGGGCCCGTGCAGCGGCCATCAGGGCGTTCTCGGTGGCGCCAACCGAAACAACGGGGAAGATGATCTTCCCTCCCGGAAGCCGGCCGTCCTTTGCGCGCGCGGTGACATATCCGCTTGTCGTTTCCATCTGGGCACCAAATGCCTCAAGCGCTTTCAGGTGCAGGTCGATCGGGCGATTGCCGATCGCACAGCCACCCGGCAGCGAGACCGTGGCTTCGCCTGCGCGAGCCAACAGGGGGCCAAGAACCAGGATCGACGCGCGCATCTTGCGGACAATATCATAAGGAGCGATCGTTGCCGTGACCTTGCCGGCACGCAATGTCATGACGCGGCCAAAATCTTCCGGTCGCGCGCCTTCGATCATCGTCGAACAGCCAAGCTGGTTGAGAAGATGGCCGAAACTGTCCACATCCGCGAGGCGCGGCAGGTTCCTGAGCGTCAGGGGCTCATCTGTGAGCAGCGCGCACGGCAAGAGTGTCAGCGCCGAATTCTTGGCGCCCGAAATCGGGATTGTGCCTGAAAGGCGATTGCCGCCGCGAACCAAGATCCTGTCCATGAACGGCCTTTACCGCCTGCGCGGCCAATCGCAAGCGTCCCACTTGACCTTGCATGCGGGGCTTCCCAGATTTACAGCGACCGCATTCGAGGAGACATGACGATGAGCGACGCAATCCAGGCCCGAATTGGCGAAATCGTGAACGGTAGCGACATCGTCCTGTTCATGAAGGGCACGCCTTATTTTCCCCAGTGCGGGTTTTCGAGCAAGGCCGTTGCAATCCTTGAACATCTGGATGTCGAGTTCGCGAGTTTTGACGTTCTGCAAGACCCGGAAGTCCGCGCTGGAATCAAGGAATATTCCGACTGGCCGACGATCCCTCAGCTTTATGTGAAGGGTGAATTCATCGGCGGGTCGGACATCATGATGGAAATGTTCGAAGCGGGCGAACTTGCCCAGCTGATTGCCGATCAGGGAATTGCCAGCGCCGCTTGAACGATCGCGCCGCGCGCCGCGTTCTGCCTTGGGGAGGTTTTCCCGGGTGAGGGCGGGTCGGTGCGAGACCAGGGAAGCAACCGACCCGCCGCTCTGAAGCGTGGAAACGCTTTGGGGGAACGCCAATAACTATGCAGCCCCCGTGCCAAACCGCGCCAATCCCGAAAATCTGCCGGACACGGTGGTGAAGAGAAATTAACGATAAGGTCGTTTTGTAAAATTCCCCGACAAGGGGGCCTCAATAAGTGCGCCCGATCAGGATCCGTTCAACGGCTGGCTCTCCGGTGAAGAAGCACGGCCCATCTGCTGGTGCGGCATCCAGTGGCGCATTGCGCATCGTGATCTTCAGCGCCTTCAGTTGCTGGACTATCGCGTCGAGCGCGTCGCCCGTTGGTCTTGACCATTGGACTTCGACCCAGCCGACGACCTTTTCATCGCCCGCAAAATGCGCCGCCAGATCGGTCACGTCACGCCGAATACCGGCGTCCAGTCGAGTCTTGGCTTCCGCATAGAGCGATGACTGGATATCTTCGAGCGTTGCGCACGCCGCAGCCACAAAGTCGCCCCGCGCCGTGATGGCCGATGCCAGCTTGCCCTCATCCGTATAGAGGCGATCGCGGCGAATGACGGCGACATTGCCGCCTGCCACGTCGCGTGGGCCCACCTCCACGATCAGCGGGGCACCTTTCTTGACCCAGGCCCAGCGCTTGTTGGAGGCCTTGATGGCTTTGGTATCCAGCAGCACACGAACCGGCTCTCCAAAGACGGTCAGCCCGCGCAGCTCGGTGGCGAGGGCCCGGGCATAGTCGATCACCGCGGCATCCTCATCATTGTCGCGCAGCATCGGAACGATCACGACCTGCTGCGGAGCAATCTGGGGCGGGCAGCGCAAGCCATCATCATCGCCGTGCACCATGATGACGCCGCCGATCATGCGTGTCGAAACGCCCCAGCTTGTCGTGTGGCAAAGCTGCAGGCCGCCATCCTTGTCCTGATAGCGGATGCCCGCGGCTTCCGCGAAGGTTGTGCCGAGATAGTGCGAAGTCCCGGCCTGGAGCGCCTTGCCGTCCTGCATCATCGCTTCGATGGAATAGGTCGCATCGGCGCCCGGGAAGCGCTCATTCTCCGGCTTCTCGCCAGCCACGACGGGCATCGCCAGCGGCCCTTCGGCAAAGGCGCGATACATTTCGAGGGCGCGCAATGTTTCGGCCATGGCTTCGGCCTTGTCGGCGTGCGCCGTATGGCCTTCCTGCCAGAGAAATTCGCTCGTGCGCAGGAACATGCGCGTCCGCATTTCCCAGCGGACGACATTGGCCCATTGGTTGGTCAGCATCGGCAGGTCGCGCCATGACTGGATCCAGCGGCTCATTGCCGCACCGATCACGGTTTCGGAGGTTGGCCGGACGACGAGCGGCTCTTCCAGCTTTGAGTCAGGATCCGGCGTGAGCTTCCCGTCAATCGATTTCAGGCGGTGGTGCGTGACGACAGCCATTTCCTTGGCAAAGCCTTCGACGTGATCCGCCTCCTTTTCGAAGAAGGACAGGGGAATGAAGAGGGGGAAATAGCAGTTTTCGACACCCGCCAGCTTGATCTGCGCATCCATCAGCTTCTGGATGCGTTCCCAGATGCCATAGCCCCAGGGGCGAATGACCATGCAGCCGCGCACGCCGGATTCCTCCGCAAGGTCTGCCTCGGCAATGACCTCCTGATACCATTCGGCGAAATTCTGGGCTCGGGTAATGGAAAGGGCGTGCTTCATGCGCGCCCCTATGCCGACCCCCGGCGGCTCCCGCAAGCGGGAGAGAGGATCATGCGAGTGCCGCCGGAAGACTCAGAATTTTGCTGCAAGGGTGAATCGACCGTTGATCGGGGCTCCGGTCGAGATGTTGTTGTCATTGTGAGCAGTCGGAAAATAGCGCGTGTCGGTCAGATTCTCGACGTTGATCTGCAATTCGAGACGATCGCTTAACGCATAGAACAGTGCGGCATCAATCCGCGTGTAGGCCGGCAGAAATGTTGTATTGCTGATCGAGGTGAATTGACGCGACTGATGGGCAAGGCCAAGCCCAAGGCCGAGTCTGGGTGTCACATCATAGCGGCTCCAGAGCGAAAACTGATTGCGCGGCACCTGACCGACACGGCGCCCTGCCGGTGCTGCCGATGTCGTCTCACGGATCTTCGCGCTGGTGTGCGCATAGCCAAGGGTTGCGGTCCACTTGCTCGTGATCTGTCCAGCCAACGCAAGCTCGAAGCCGCTGCTTCGTTGCGATCCGGTCTGGACAATTGTCCCGACAGTCGGGCCGGGGGCTCGGGTGTTGCCCCGGTCCAGGCGGTAGACGGCTGTCGTGAACGTCAGCTGAGGCGTGACATTCCACTTCGCACCGATTTCGTAATTGTCGAACGTTTCCGGTTCCAGCGCCGCATTTGTGACGTCGAAGGTCACGAACTGGTCCCCGCCCTGCGGCAAGTAGGATTTGGAATAGCTTACATAGATCGACGCCTGGGGCACCGGTTTGTAAACCAGTCCGATGCGCGGCGACCAAAGCTGATCGACACGCGAGACAATCGCGCCGGTGAACACATTGGAAATGCGGTTTTCATAGCGATCATAGCGTAGCCCCCCGATGAGGTCCAAATGCTCGCCAAGGCTGATCTGGTCCTGGACATAGGCGGAGACCTGGTCGAGATTGCCCCTGACTTTCCGGTTTCCATTCGCGGTCGGCCCGGCGATGAAGAAGATCGTTGGAATAGCCAGAGGGTCGGCAAGCGCAATCGTGGCGCGCCGGTTTGCCGCAGTTGGTGCGGTCGCACTGAAAAAGCCGTTTATCCGTTCATTGTGCGAATCCTGGCTTGTGAACTCGCCGCCCAAAAGGATGACGTGCTTGATCGGGCCGGTTGAAACCTGCCACTCAAGATTGGCTTGTCCGATCAGCGTCTCGCGGCGTGTCGGATCGAAATAGGCCTCGATCCCGACCGTCGGTGCGGTGGTCGTCCCGCCGACCGGCGTCGCGGCATAGGCATTGCGGTAGGATTTGTCATAATGCCCATAGAGCGCCTGGGTGGAAAAGGTGAGAGACGGCGAGAGACGAGTCTCACTGCGGAACCTCACCATATGGGCGTCGAATTTGGAAACGTTGACACCGCTCAGCCCGAAAAACCTGTCCCGATAGCCCTTGAGCGGTCCCGCGGGTGCTGAGATCGTGCCAGCGAAGGCAGATGGTATGCCGCGATCCGTCACGCGATCGTCATGGACATATTCATAGCCGATCATGACCGTCGTCGTGCCAAGCTCTGCACCGAAGGTCGGGTTGATGGCATATCGCTCGCCAGAATAGGCATCGCGGTGATTGTTGAGGTCTTCATAGAGAGCGTTGAACCGGACCGCTGCTGTTCCAAGGTCAACGTTGATGTCTGTCGTGCCATAATAGCTGCCAAATGTATCCGTGGACAGCGTGGCCCCATAGAAGCTGCGATCCTCAACCGCGGTCTTGGTCACACGGTTGATGACGCCGCCGCCGCCGCCGCGGCCGAAGATCATGGCATTGGCGCCTTTGAACACTTCAACCCGGTCGATATTATAGAAACTCCGAAAATACTGGACGTCGTCACGCAGGCCGTCGACGAAGAAGTCTGCACTCGTGTTGTTCCCGCGCAACGTGACCTGGTCCCGATTGCCTTCGCCCTGACCTGCGCTCACCCCGGGAACATAGCGCACCAGATCTGTAATCGACCGGATCTGCTGGTCTGCAATTTGCTGCGACGTCACAACGGAGATCGATTGCGGAATGTCGAGAATGGGGGTGTCGGTTTTGGTCCCGCTCCGGGTCTCGGGCGACCGATAGCCGTCGAGTGTCGCCGTCACGATGATCGGAGTACTCTCCCCGTCAGCCGCGTCGCTGGCACAGGCTGGGCCGACCTGGGCGAAGACAGCGACCATTGCGGCGGAAATCCGGGGCAGTTTCAAGTGAGTCTCCTGTGTTGCTGGCAGCAGTCTTTAGTCGCGAACGATTCGCATTAGCGCTACTATTGCGAACTATTATCATTTACAACTGAATTTCGAGCGAGATTGTCCCTTTGATGGCAAGTCGCTACGGCGTGCAGAGCATGTCCCTTGCTGCTGCCCCGACCGAGAACCGCCTTCGCCCGCTTGGACTGCGGCTTTTTGGCATCTCCTGCCTTTCTGTAATGGCCGTCCTGATCAAACTTGCGAGCGATGCACATATCCAGCTGCCGGAAATCATGTTCTGGCGGCAAGCGCTTGCGGTGCCCGTTGTGCTGCTGGCTGTGCTTGCCGGGCCCGGGCTGGCCTCGCTCAAGACGCAGCGCTTTGGTGCACACGTCAAACGCAGCGTGATGGGTTTGACCAGTATGGCGTTCAATTTCGGGGCCATCATCCTGCTGCCGTTGGCCGAACAGACGACGCTGGGCTTTGCAGTTCCCATCTTTGCGACGATCCTGTCCGCACTCATTCTCAAGGAACAGGTGGGCAAGCATCGCTGGGCGGCCGTTCTTGCTGGCTTTGTGGGTGTATTGATCGTTGTGCAGCCTGGCGGCAGCCATATCCCCCCACTGGGCGCGTTGGTCGGCCTGACGTCGGCGATCATGATTTCCTTCACCAGCCTGCAGATCCGCGACATGGGGCGGACAGAGGCTGCCATGACGACAGTCTTCTGGTTCTCCGCGCTTTCAGTGTTGCCCATGAGCTTCTTGCTGCCCTTCTTCATGACAAGTCATGACGGCTATGAATGGCTCCTGCTCAGTGGCATCGGAGTATTGGGCGGGATCGGCCAGATCGGGTTGACGGGTGCGCTTCGCCTTGCCCCGGTCGCGACAGTGCTCGGCATGGATTACATCGCGCTCCTCTGGTCAACTTTCTTCGGCTGGCTGATCTGGAATCATGTGCCCGGTCCAGCGACCTGGATCGGCGCCTCAATCATAATTGGGAGTGGCCTTTACATTGCGCTTCGCGAACACAGGCTCGCAATCGAAAGAACGAAAGACATCATCGTATGAGCCGACCCACGCTTTATCACTGCAAGGATGCGCGGTCCTTCCGCTGCGTGTGGGCGGCAGAAGAGCTCGGGCTAGATTATGAACTGGTGACCATGCCGTTCCCGCCACGCGTTCGCGCACCGGAATACAAGGAGGTCAATCCGCTTGGGACGATCCCCTGCTGGGTCGATGGAGAAGACAAGCTCACCGAATCCGCCGCGATCTGTCAGATGCTCGCCCACGGGACGAAACTCGAAGTGGCACCGAATGAAGCGGATTGGCCAGCCTATCTGAACTGGCTTCATCGCTCCGACGCGACGCTGACATTCCCGTTGGCCATCATGCTGCGCTACAGCGTCTTTCCCAAGCCCGAGGAGCGCAAGCTTGACGTGGCTGAAGATTACAAGCTCTTCTTCCTTGGCCGCGCCCGCTCGATCGAGGCCGCCTTGTTGGATGGTCGAGAGACCTTGTGCGGAGGGCGCTTCACAGTTGCCGACATCTGCGTGGGCTATTCCGTCATGCTTGCGCTCACGCTAGGCATTGGCCCGGAACTTGGTCCAAACACATTGACCTGGTGGAACCGGCTTTCGGAAAGGCCTGGCTTCAAGGCAGCAAAAGCGCGCCAAGGTGATTCTCCGCAATAAGTAAGCGGGAATCGGTTGACAGCGGCGCTTGGGTCGCTTAGCGGGCTGCTTTCCGCGCGAGGGGTATGCCTCTGGCGATATCTGTTGCGCGGGCAAGCATTTGAAAAGAAGAGATTTACGCCATGTTCGCAGTCGTGCGCACGGGCGGCAAGCAGTATCGCGTTGCCGCAGGAGACAAGATCGTCGTCGAAAAGATGGCGGGCAATGCCGGTGACACCGTGTCGCTGGGCGATGTCCTGTTCGCAGCCGACGGCAGCGAAGCCAAGGCGGTTGCCGGGCTCGCCGTTTCGGCCGAGATCATTGCGCAGGCGAAGGCCGACAAGATCATCGTCTTCAAGAAGAAGCGTCGCCACAATTATCGCCGCAAGGCTGGCCACCGCCAGCAGCACACGATCCTGAAGATCCTGAGCGTCGGCGCTGAAAAGAAGGCTGCTCCAAAGAAGGCCGAAGCCGCACCGGCTGAAGCGCCCGTCGAAACCAAGGCTGCAAAGCCTGCCAAGGAAGCCGCGCCCAAAAAGGCCGCTGCCCCCAAGGCAGAGGCAAAGCCAGCCGCAAAGAAGCCAGCGGCCAAAAAAGCCGACGCGGCCGAATAAGGAGTTTTGAACCATGGCACATAAAAAAGCAGGCGGTTCATCGCGTAACGGTCGTGACTCGGCCGGTCGTCGTCTTGGCGTGAAGAAGTTCGGCGGCGAGCTCGCCATTCCGGGCAATATTCTTGTGCGTCAGCGCGGAACGAAATTCTATCCGGGCCGTAATGTCGGCATCGGAACGGATCACACCCTCTTTGCAACCGCCGAAGGCCGCGTGACCTTCCACTCGGGCAAACAGGGCCGAACCTATTGTTCCGTAGACGCAATGCCGATGGCAGCCGAATAACACGGCGATCTTTGAACGGGTCGCCCAAAGGGTGGCCCGAAGGTCTGGCAAGCCAGATCGATTTGAGGGAGACGGGCCACCCCCGCCTCCCTTTTTTATGGGGCGGTTCGTCTCTTCCTCAAAGCCAATGTCTCTGTGGCGTCATATACACGCTCTAGGGGCACCAACGAGGAGAGTGCTCATGTTTGCACGGACTGAAAGACTGTTGTTGAGGCCCGGCTGGGCAGAAGATGCGGCGCCGCTGGCAGCTGCAATTGGCGATGAAGCCATTCTGACGAAACTGGCCAAGGTGCCCTCGCCCTATAGATTGGCAGACGCCCAGGAATTTCTGGGGTTCGAACGGCGGGAAGGCGATGCCGACTTCCTGGTTGTCGCACGCACCGGCGGTGCGCCGCGACTCGTCGGAGGCGTCGGCCTGCACCCCGACGGGGAAGACCTTGAATTGGGATTCTGGATTGCCCGTCCCTATTGGGGGCTTGGCTTCGCGACCGAGGCCGCACGCGCTGTGATCGACATTGCGCGGCATACGCTCAGGAGGCCGCGGCTGGTGTCCGGCCATTTCATCGACAACCCGGCATCGGGCCGTGTCCTGTCGAAGCTCGGTTTCAAGCCGACTGGCGACATTGTTGCCCGGTTCTGCCGTGCTCGCGGACATGCCGTGCCGTGCCGGCTCTTTGCTCTGGACTTCGGCGACGCTGGTGACGGCGACGCCGGGGTGTCGCGAATGCTTGCCGCCTGATGCCTAGCGCACAATCATGCAGTTGCTGACTTGTCCGCAAATTGCGGTCGCGTTCGCGGGCGAACCGGCATTCGCACGCAGGCGATAATAGGTCTTGCCGCCTACATTGGCTGCCACGACTGACTTGGGCATCGCTGCCAGCGCTGGCGTTTTCGCGACAAGCGCGCGCCAGGCCGAATTGGCCACAGCTTCAGATTCATAGGCACCCAGTTGGACCCATGCGCCGGGCACAGTCGGTGGCAGCAGCTTGCCGCCGGACGGCGGCATCGGTGTCGTCACTTGATGCTTGGCCACGACCACAGGCTTTGTCGAAGGCGACGCAGCCACGGGCTTCTGCGTGATGACCGGCGTTTCGGGCTGTGCTGTGGTGTCAATTGTTCCGTTAGCCTCAGCACCCTCTGAGGCAGCAAAGGTCGAATCGCCTTGCCCCTCAACCTTCATGCCCCCTGCCGCGTCGGGTTTGACCTTGTAGTCACCCTGAGGGGCCGCAATCAGCGTGCCGTCTCCCTTGGGCGCGGAATCCTGGCTGCGAAGCCACCAGACTCCACCAACCACAAGTATAATCGCCCCAAGCCCGGAAAGGAGCAGCGCAATCAGTTTGCCGCTTGAGATGCCATCGCCATCGTCCTCGTTTTCGACGGCTTCCAGCCATGGGAGGCGGTCCTCGTCCCGAAGTCCCAGTTCCGGTCCAGTCTCTGACATCGATTACATCTCCTCGGCTGCCGTCACACCCATGATTGACAACCCGTTAGCGATAATCTGCCCGATTGCCGATGCCATGAATAGCCGGGCGCGTGTCAAATCGGGACGGTCCACAATCAAAATGCGTCGGTCAGGCCTATCATTGCCCAGATTCCAATGGGCATGAAAGGCGGCCGCCAGATCATAGAGGTAAAAGGCAATCCGGTGGGGCTCGTGGCTTATCGCGGCAGCAGTCACAATTCGGGGGAATTGTGCAGCCAGTCTCGCAAGGGCCAGATCCTCGGCATCAAGCAGACTGAGATCTGCCTCTCCCGAAATGCCAGCTTCGGCAACCTTGCGTTTCAGCGATGCGATCCGGGCATGGGCATATTGCACATAAAAGACCGGATTGTCCTTTGACGCTTCAACCACCTTGGCAAAGTCGAAGTCCATCTGTGCATCGGCCTTGCGCGTCAGCATCGTGAAACGGACTACATCCTTGCCGACTTCGCGGACCACGTCGGCAAGGGTCACGAAATTGCCTGCGCGCTTGGACATCTTGATCGGTTCGCCGCCGCGCAGCAGCCTGACCATCTGGACTAGCTTCACATCGAATTCGACCCGGTTGTCCGTCAGAGCAGCCACCGCAGCCTTGATCCGCTTGACGGTTCCCGCATGGTCGGCACCCCAGATGTCGATCAGCATGTCAGCCTTTTCGGCCTTCTGGAAATGATAGGCCATGTCGGCACCGAAATAGGTCCAGCTGCCATCCGATTTGCGAATCGGCCGGTCCTGATCGTCTCCGAATTGGGTCGACCGGAACAGGGGAAGCATCACAGGCTCCCAGTCTTCGGGCGTCTCTCCCTTGGGGGCTTCCAGCATGCCGTCATAAACCAGATCGCGCGCGCGCAGCGTGGCTTCAGCCGCTTCGGGCTTCTTTGCCTTTTGCACCGCCGCTTCGGACGCAAACAGGTCATGATGGATGCCAAGCAGCGCAAGGTCGGACCGTATCAGATCGAGCATCGCGGCTACGGCCGTCTCTCGAAACAGGTCCAGCCATTCGCCTTCGGGCTTGCCGACGAACCGGTCGCCATGATCATGGGCCAGTTTCTGCCCGACCGGGATCAGATAGTCTCCCGGATAAAGGCCTTCGGGTATCTCGCCCACGGCCTCACCGAGGGCTTCCCGATATCGCAAGTGCACGGACCGCGCGAGGACATCGACCTGACCGCCTGCGTCGTTGACATAATATTCGCGCGTGACGGCGAAGCCCGCAAATTCGAGGACCGATGCCAGCGCATCACCGACCACCGCACCGCGGCAATGCCCCATGTGCATCGGGCCGGTCGGATTGGCTGAAACATATTCGACATTGACCCGCTTACCCGTACCCAATGTCGAGCGCCCATAGGCTTGCCCCAGTGCGACGATTTCCTCGAGCTCATTGCGCCAGCTCGCTTCGACGAGCTTCAGATTGATAAAACCGGGCCCGGCAATGTCGGCAGAGGCGACTTCGTCAAGCGAGCCCAGCTTGGCAACAAGCATTGCAGCCAATGCGCGCGGATTTGTGCCTGCTCCCTTGGCCAGCACCATGGCGGCATTGGTTGCCAGATCGCCATGCGAAGGATCGCGGGGCGGCTCTACAGTGACTGCGGCACGTGACACGCCCGCCGTCAATGCGCCTTCCGCCTCCAACGCGTCGAGCGCGGCATCGAGATATGTGGCAAAACGGGCGTAAAGGGTCACATTCGGACTTTCGAAGACGTGCACGATTTCAGGCGAATGGCGCCCTTATCCTATCGAGGGGCGCCGGTGCAACACGTGCTCACCCTCAACTCAGCGATTCCCGATCAGGCCCAGCATGTCGCGGTTTTCAAGAATGCGAGTGTCATTGCCTTCCCGGCCAATGCACGCGGCCATTGCAGCTGCCACACTCTCCGCGGCGATAGAGCGATACTGATCGAAAACGTGCGGGGTCAGCAGGTCAGTAAAGGGGCTGATGGCCATCATGAAGGACTCTCCGGGGCGCGAGGCACCCGGGCGATGTCCGCGCAAAAGGCCGGGACGAAAGATGTCGATCCTCTCGAACCCGATCGACTGAACAGCGGCCTCCGCTTCACCCTTGGTCCGCAGATAGAAATTCCGCGTGGCGGGATTTGCACCGACGGAACTGACCATGAGGAAATGTCGGGCGCCCGCGGCCTTTGCGGCTGCAGCAAAGGCGGACACAGCGTCGCGATCTACGGCCTGGAAGGCTGCCTGAGATCCCGCCACCCGAATTGTCGTGCCAAGACAGCAGATTGCTGCATCATAGGTCGATTGGCTGACAAGCTTTGGCCAATCGTCCATCGGGCCTATCCGTTGCACAGCCCGTGTCGGTGCATCAGCGATCAACCGGCGTCCGACCAGCGACAGGTCGTGATCGCCCAGCTTGTGGACAAGGAGCCCGCCGACGAGTCCGGTTGCTCCTGTCATCACGATCCGCATTGCCCAAACCTCCCGATCTTTCGAGGCGTGATAGACCAGTGAAGATCAAGAGCAAGGTATCGCGGCAGGAAAGGGATGGGGCGGCAAGCTCTGGACTTGCCGCCCCTTCATGGTGCGCATCAGCCAATGCGGGCCATGGGCGGACGATGCGCGCGGCGCATGACCCGTCGCTTCTGTCGACGCAACGACCATGCCAAGCCCAGATTTCCGCCAATCATGTCGAAAGTCACAGGCGAATGTCGTGCCAATTTGGCACAAGTGGGTCACCTGATCCGGCTCGCCATGTGCCAGAAGGGGATTGTTCCGGCAGCAGAATCGCGGGCTTCGGGACTGTCGAAAAGCGCAAAGCAACTTGCGCCTGACCCGGACATGCGGACGAAATTTGCACCAACTTGAGCTTCAAGGAGCGTGAGGAGTCCGCTGATTTCAGGCACGATTGCACTGGCTGATGCCGTCAGGTCATTTCGGCCTGCGCGCCACTCGGCAGGGATGAGTGGCCCTCTGTCGCGCTGATCCCAGCCAACAAAGACCGGCCCGGTTGCAAGCGCAATCCCGGGGTTTGCAAGCAGCAGGGGCGTGCCACTCAGCGTGGCATCGTCAAACGGAACAAGGGCATCGCCGCGACCGTGCCCGAAGCAGGTCTGGCTCAGCACGCACGCCGGCACATCGGCGCCGAGCGCTTGCGCCACCTGCATGATTTCCGGGGCGTCAGCGTCAATCCGCCAGAGCCGGGCCAACAGCCGCAAGGCGGCAGCCGCATCGGCTGAGCCGCCACCAAGCCCGGCAGCGACCGGCAAATGCTTTACAAGATGGAGGGCCGCACCCCATGCGGTGCCCGTCGCAGCCTTGAGGGCATGGGCTGCGCGCAGAACAAGATTGTCTGTGTCCGGGCCCAGCGAACCGGCCAGCGGACCTGAGATCGTCAGGGAAATATCGTCTGCCTCTCTGCCATCGATCCGGTCGCCGTGCTCCGCAAACGCAAAAAGCGTCTCGAGTTCATGATAGCCGTCCGGTCTGCGCGCCCGAACATGCAGGGCCAGATTGATCTTGGCATAAGCAGTCTCGGTCAAAAGGTCAGTCATTGGGCGCGTGCAGGCAGACCATTGGCTATCTTGTCTTCTATGCGCTTGATGTCTTCTGCACCTTCTGACTGGACCAGAGCTGCGCGCCAGGCATATCGCGCATCGACGCGCCGGCCTGCCGCCCAATAGGCGTCTCCCAGATGCTCCCCGACAGCGGCTTCGGTCGGGTCTGCCGCCACTGCGCGTTCGAGCAAGGGAATGGAATCGTCTGGCTGGCCGCGCAGGTAGAAGGCCCATCCCAATGAATCCGTGATCGCTGCACTGTCCGGGCGAAGGGCGCTGGCCTTTGCAATCAGCCGCGTCGCTTCTGCAAGATCGTCGCCATGTTCAAGCATCGCATAGCCTAGATGGTTGAGAGCATCGGGCTCGTCAGGGGCAGCGGCAACCGCGCTTTGCAGTACAGGTTTGGCCTCGGTCCACTGTCCGGCCTGATCGAGCGCACCCCCGTACAGCAGCAGCAGATTCCAGGGTGCATTGCCGCCAGCCAGCCGGACGGACTCGCGATAGGCTGCGGCGGCCTCACGGGGCTTTTGCAGCTTGATGAGAACGCCGCCCAGCCGTGCATGATCATACAGGTCGGCGTCGGCATGATTTACGGCCTCTTGCGCCAGAGTCAGGGCTTCCTGATTTCGGTCGGCACGTAAAAGCGCGCCAATCCTGATGTCGCGGAGAAGGGCACCGTAGAGCGGCGCAACACCGTCCAGAACAGTCAGGGCCTCATCTGTACGGCCGTTATTGGCAAGCGCCTGGGCCAATGTCATACGGATTGCATCATTGTCCGGTGCGGCGAAGCTGGCGATGCGTGCAAATGTCAGCGAAGCACTGGAGCCGGTGTCTCGCAGCAGGTCGCTCGCGATCCGGGCGATCAGAAAAGCAGTCCCGTCGGTCGGGCTGTCGATTGCTCCGGGCAGCGGCTTGCCGCTTTCGACAATCGCACGTGCCGCCTGCATCGTGCTATTATCTCCAACCAGCAACTCGAGCGCCTTGGCGCGCTCCTTTAGCGCGACCAAGCGGGCAGCGACCGCAAGCCTCAGGATCAGGCCGCGTCCATCCGGTCGGGTCAGTGCCTTGGCTGCGGTCAGGCCGTCGTCAACCTGCTTGCGGGCAAGAAGGATCAGGGGCTGCTGTTCGCGCAGATAGGTTGAACCGAGGCCGTCGCGCGGCTGCTGCGCAGCGCTGGTCGACGCATCTGCATCACGCGCGGCCAGATCCGCCCAGATGCGCAGGGATGGTATGAGGAAATCGAAGCCGCCTGCCTCTTCCAGCTTGTCCAGAAGGAGCCGCGCGCCGCGCCAATCGCCTCTCGACAAGCTTTCTCCAATAAGCAGCAGGCGCGCATCCTGGGGGAGCTTTTGCTGCGCATCGAGCGCGTGTGCCGCCCGAAGCGCGAGCGACTTGTCCCCGGTTTCGATCGCCTCGCGATAGGCGCGCAAGGCGATCCTGTCATTGTCAGGCGCGCCGCTGAGAGCAAGGGCATAGGCCTGGGCTGCCGCGGACCCTTTTTCTTGTCCGTCGAGCATCCGGGCCGCAACATAGTTTGCCAACGGCGACGGCGCATAGGGCTTGGCTGTCGCCTGCACGGGCGACTGGGCAAGCAAAAGGACTGCGACGCTACATGTTCGGATAATTGGGGCCACCGCCGCCCTCCGGCGTTACCCAGTTGATGTTCTGGGTCGGGTCCTTGATGTCGCACGTCTTGCAATGGACGCAATTCTGCGCGTTGATCTGGAGTTTGGGGTTGCCCTCTTCGCGCCCGACGATTTCGTAGACACCGGCCGGGCAATAACGTTGTTCCGGCGCATCATAGAGTGCCAAGTTGATGCTGATCGGCACCTCCGGATCGCGCAGCTGGAGGTGTACCGGCTGGTCTTCCTCATGATTGGTATTCGACAGGAACACAGAGGACAGCCGGTCGAAACTGATGACGCCGTCGGGCTTGGGATAGGCAATTGGCGCATAGAGATCCTTGCGCCCGATCGTCCCATTGTCCGGGTGATGCTTCATCGAAATCGGCAGCCCGATCTTCAGCGTGCGCATCCACATGTCGATGCCGCCCAGGATTGTGCCATAATCGCCGCCAAACTTCGCAATCGCCGGTTCAGCATTCTGGACGAGCTTCAGTTCCTTGGCGATCCAGCTTTCATTGACCGCTGGCTGGTAATCGGCGAGTTCGTCTCCAGAACGTCCGGCGCCGAGGGCCGCGCCAATGCTCTCTGCTGCAAGCATGCCCGATTTCATCGCAGTATGGCTGCCCTTGATGCGGGGCACATTCACGAAGCCCGCCGAACAGCCAATCAGAGCGCCACCGGGGAAGGCAAGCTTCGGCACCGACTGCCAGCCACCTTCATTGATTGCCCGCGCGCCATAGGACACGCGCCGTCCGCCCTCTAGGATCGCGCGGATCTCGGGATGCTGCTTCCATCGCTGGAATTCCTCGAACGGGAAGAGGTGCGGATTGGCATAATCGAGCGCGACCACGAAGCCCAAGGCAACCTGGTTGTTCGCCTGATGATAGAGGAATCCGCCGCCCCAGGCGTCCGAGAGCGGCCAGCCCTGCGTGTGGATGACACGGCCCGGAACATGTTTTTCCGGGTCGATGTCCCAAAGTTCCTTCATGCCGATGCCATAGACCTGTGGCTGGCAATCGGCCTCCAGGTTGAACGTGTGCTTCAGCTGCTTGGTCAGGTGCCCGCGCGCGCCTTCGGCAAAGAGCGTATATTTGGCAAGGAGTTCCATACCCGGCTGGTAGTCGGCCTTGTGGCTTCCGTCCCGCGCGATGCCCATGTCTCCTGTGGCAACGCCGCGCACAGAACCCTTGTCATCATACAGGATTTCAGCGGCCGGAAAGCCGGGGAATATCTCGACCCCAAGGTTTTCCGCCTGTCCGGCAAGCCAGCGGCACAGATTGCCCAGACTGCCGGTATAGTTGCCATGATTGCTCATTAGCGGGGGCATGAACGCGTGCGGAAGTGCAAATTTGCGCTTTGACGTCA
Source organism: Sphingomonadaceae bacterium (assembly GCA_046348625.1). Lineage (GTDB taxonomy): Bacteria > Pseudomonadota > Alphaproteobacteria > Sphingomonadales > Sphingomonadaceae > Aquisediminimonas. The sequence continues at coordinate 37,637 of JAXMDX010000005.1, read as the reverse complement.
GCACCCAGTGCCAATTGTCGGTGACCTTGGTTTCCGCCATCGGGCATCCCTGCTCACGCCAATCGGGAATCAGTTCGTTCAGTGCCTTCGGGTCGACAACCGCTCCGGAGAGAATATGCGCGCCAACCTCGGATCCCTTTTCAAGGATGCAGACCGAGACTTCGGGGTTTAGCTGCTTCAGCCGAATGGACGCGGCAAGGCCGGCTGGTCCGCCGCCGACAATGACGACATCATATTCCATCGATTCGCGTTCACTCATTGCCCGTTCCCCAATTTCCCTTTTTGCTCAATTGCTTCACTCACCGCACTCGCAGACCGGTTGGCCAGTTAGCGCGTTCAGTCGCGTTGACCAATACGCCAAGAATCCCTCTATCTATCGGCATGGCAGATATCGCAACGGTGATTCCAGCCGCAGACGCGGCAAGCCTTCTGGGCTGGTGGCATGAAATGGGTGTCGATACGCTGATCGACGAGACCCCGGTTGCCTGGCTTGACCGTGGCCGGGTTCGTTCGCCGCAGGAGCCGACTGCTGCAGCGCCTGCAGAAATCCGCATGCCCGGCACGCTGCCGGCATTCGCGCGTTGGCTTCAAGAGAGCCCCGAAATACCCGAAGCGGGTCCGCCGGCACGGCGCATGGCACTATCCGGAAACCCCGCGGCTCCGCTGATGGTGATGGTGGATATGCCCGAACTGGGTGACCCCGATGCCGGCTATCTGCTGTCCGGGGATGTTGGAGACTTGTTTGACCGCATGCTGGCGGCACTGCATCTCGACCGGGATGCTGTCTATCTCGCGGCCCTTTGTCCTGGCCGCATCCCGACGGGACTGGTGCCCCCCGCGTGCGAGCCGCGCCTGGCGGAAATCGCCCGCCATCACATTGCGCTGGCAGGTCCCAAACAGCTCTGGCTGATGGGAAGTGCGGTGAGCCGTGCGATTCTGGGGATGGATCTCCAGCAGGCCCGTGGAACTTTGCATGAAATTAACCACGAGAATGGCAGTATCGAAGTGGTGGTGAGCTTTTCGCCGCGCTTCCTGCTCCAGAGCCCCCGCCGCAAGGCGGATGCCTGGGCGGACATGCAAATGCTGATCAAGGGAACCCAGGCGTGATCTTCAAATTCTCGTTCGTTGCTTCCGCAATCTTGGCCGTGGCGACAGCTGCGCCGGCGCAGGCGGCAAGCGATGGCGAATCCGCGTCTGCCCCGGTGCGGACAAGTTACTCCGCCCAACTGGGTCCGCACGCCCGCGATAAGTATCGCGATATTTTTGCGGCGATTCATGCTGGCGAATGGGCTGATGCCGCAGCCAAGCTGGACGCCATGCCCGAAGGGCCGCTGCATGCAGTCGCCCGGGCAGAGCTTTATCTGGCCAAGGGCAGCCCGAAGGTTTCCGGCGAAGCTTTGGCCGCTTTGGCCGAAAAGGCTCCCGACCTGCCTCAAGCCCAGGCGCTTGAGCGTCTTGCGCTGTCGCGCGGTGTTGCCACCGTGACAGACCTGCCTGCCCCGCAGGAATTGCGCTGGCTTGGTTCGGCTCCGCGGCGTGGCAAGGTCGCCGGGTCAGCGGCGCGCGCCAGCGCCATGTCCGTACGCCTTGTGCCGTTGCTGAAGGGTGACCGCCCGAACGAGGCCGAGGCCATTCTCATTGAAATGACGCCCGAGCTTGATCCGGACACACTGACCGAATGGCAGCAGCGGATTGCCTGGTCCTATTACCTGACCGGAGACGATGTCGCGGCCCGTCGCCTCGCAGGAACGGCGCGCACTGGTTATGGCGATTGGGCGGCTCAAGCCGATTGGGTTGCCGGGCTTGCTGCCTGGCGCCAGCAGGATTGGTCGGCGGCGCGTGAAGCCTTTTCAAGCGTGGCAGCCCGGTCCAGCGACCAGGAAATGGTCTCAGCCGGATATTTCTGGGCTGCACGCGCCGATATGGCGGGCGGGCATCCGGAACGGGTGACGGCCCAACTCAAGGCAGCGTCGGCCAATTCCGAGACCTTTTACGGCCTTCTCGCTCTCAATCGACTGGGCCTGACAATTCGCCCGGTCGATCAGTCATCGCTCGGCAATGTCGAAGCGCGGCCCAATGTCCGTGCGGCGCTGGCGCTTGCCGAAATCGGCGAAATGGATTTGGCGGACCAGTTGATCCGCTATCAGGCGCGCATCGGCAATCCACGGGATCACGCCAGCCTGGCTGCGATTGCGGGACGGATGGACCTTCCTGCCACACAACTCTGGCTGGCCCATAACGGCCCGGCCGGGGCCCAAACTGCTATGAGCGCGCGCTACCCGGCGCCGCAAGGCTGGCAACCGGTCGGGGGATGGCGTGTCGACAAGGCGCTGGTCTTTGCCCATGCCCTTCAGGAATCCCAGTTCCGTGCGACCGTGACGAGCCCGGCCGGCGCACGCGGGCTGATGCAGGTCATGCCGGGAACGGCCGCAATGCTGGCCCGGCGCAAGGGTGAAGCCGCCGTCGGTCCGCTCACCGATCCGTCGGTCAATCTCGAATATGGCCAGAGCTTCATCGAGATGATCCGCGACATGAGCGAAACAGGGGGACTGCTGCCCAAGGTGATCGCCGCCTATAATGCGGGCCCTCAGCCGGTCGGCGCGTGGAACGCGCGGATGCGGGATAATGACGATCCGCTGCTGTACATCGAGTCCATCCCCTATTGGGAAACCCGGTCCTATGTGACGATCGTTTTGCGCAATTACTGGATATACCAGATGCAGGCCGGTACGCCCGCGAAGAGCCTTGCCGCGTTGTCTCAAGGGCTTTGGCCGCGCTTTCCGGGGTTACCCGGCGCCACGGCAGTCCGGCTGAACGCATCCGGCGGGGTTGCCAGTGCCGATTGACGAGACGCGCGCTTTTCGGCCGGTCCGTATCGCGCTCCTCACCGTATCTGACACACGGACACTTGCCGAGGACAAGTCTGGAGACATTCTTGCCGATCGGATTGCCTTGGCAGGGCACATCCTGGCCGAACGGGCATTGCTGAAGGATGACGCGGCCGATATCGTCGCGCTGCTGCACCGCTGGGTCGATGACGCGATGATCGACTGCGTCATCGTGACAGGTGGAACAGGCCTGACGGGGCGCGATGTAACGCCCGAGGCGCTCGCCCAGCTTGGCGGCAAGGATATTCCGGGCTTTGGCGAGCTCTTCCGCTGGCTGAGCTTTGCCAAGATCGGCACTTCGACAATCCAGTCCCGCGCCTGTGCCGTCGTCGCGCGCGGAACCTATGTCTTCGCACTGCCCGGTTCGACCGGCGCCGTGAAGGATGGCTGGGACGATATCCTCGTCCACCAACTCGACAGCCGTTTCCGCCCCTGCAATTTCGTCGAACTCATGCCGCGCCTGAGGGAAGTTTAGGGGATAAAAATACCGAAAAATGGCTCAACCGGTTGCCCTCGCGAAACATCTATTGCATGGTTTTGCGCATGACAGAGCCTCAGGACGAAACCCGAATTCCCGTGATCATCGGTGTCGGGCAGGTCAATGACCGACCCGCCGACGACGCAGACGCGCTTGATTCTCGCCAGTTGATGGAAGCCGCGATCCGCGCTGCCGATGCCGATGCGGGCGGCGGCTTCATCAGCCGGATCGACTGGCTTGGCATCACGCGCCAGATTTCCTTCCCGTCGCTCGGCAAGACAATGGTCGAAGGACTTTGCACGGCGCTCGGCATTGCGCCCGCGCATGCCGAACAGAGCAAAGGTCCCAATGGCGATACGCCGATCAAATATCTGAATGACGCTGCCAATGCGATCGGTGAAGGCCGCGCCCAGGTTGCGATGGTTGCCGGAGCAGAGGCGTTGCGGACGGCTGCGCGGCGGCCGGACGGCGGTGGTATCGGGCGCAACATGCGCATGCCCGAGGTGCCGCCGATCCATGTGAAATATGGCCTGCGGACGCCGACGGACATTTATCCCCTTTACGAAAATGCCGGCCGCAAGACCTGGGGGCAGACCCTGGCGGAAGGTCAGGCGGAAACAGGCGTGATCTGGTCGCTCTTTTCGCAGGTTGCCGCCAGCAATCCGGCAGCCTGGATCCGCAAGGCGCTGCCCGCGGAAGACATCATCACGGCCAGCGCCAACAATCGCCCGATCGCTTTTCCCTATACCAAGCTGATGGTCGCCAATTCATCAGTGAATCAGGGTGCGGCATTGCTCGTCACCAGCCTTGCTGTCGCGCGTGCTGCTGGCGTGCCGGAAAACCGGATCATCTATGTAGGCAAGGGCGCGGCTGCCCATGAATCGGATAATGTGTTGGAACGCGCGCGCTGGGATAACTCGCCCAGCATGGCTGTCACCCTCGAGCAGGTGGTGGCGCGCAACGGGCTGGATCCGCAAAAGCTCGATCATCTCGAACTCTATTCCTGTTTCCCGTGCGTGCCCAAAATGGCGCGGCGCACGCTTGGCCTGCCGGCAGACCGGGTTGCGACGATGTTTGGTGGGCTGACCTTCGGCGGCGGGCCGATCGGCAATTATATGGCGCATGCAGCGGCTTCGATGGTCGAAAAGATGCGCGTCGAACCGGGCGACGGGCTGCTGTTCGCCAATGGCGGCTTTGCTACCCACAATCATGCCATCCTGCTCACCACCCGTCCGCAACCGGCGGGAACATTCCCGCAGGACTATGATTGTCAGACAGAAGCGGACGCACGGCGCGGGGCAGTGCCCGAATTGGTCGATGGCTACGAGGGACCTGCCGAGATCGAGACCTATACCGTCATCTATGACCGGGAAGCGCAGCCCAGGTTCGGCGTCGTCCTTGCCAGGACACCGGATGGCCGACGAGCCATCGCGCGCGTTCCGGCCGAAGATGATGGCATGATCGCCTTCCTGACCTCTGGTGCAGAAGAACCGGTCGGAACGACCGGCAAAGTCGTTCGTGAGGGCGATTTTTGCCTTTGGTCGAGAGGCTGATTTACATTTGACCTGCTCCCCACTTAACTGACGCAAAATTCTCGGGGGAGCCTGATGCGTCTTTATCTTGCCGGCCTGTTGCTTGCGGTTTCCATTCCCGCCACGGTACTGGGCCAGACTCGGGACTCGCCCTTTCCCGGGACCATGACGCTCAATGTTGATGCGACCGACACGGAGCAGGGCATCTTCCGCGTGACCCAGACAGTTCCTGTCGCGTCGTCGGGGCCTATGACGCTCAACTTCCCGAAATGGCTCCCGGGCAATCATGCGCCGCGCGGTCAGATCGAAAAGCTGGCCGGTTTGACAATCCGGGCCGGGGGCAAGCTGTTGTCATGGTCGCGGGATCCGCTGGATGTCTATGCCTTTCGGGTCGATGTTCCAGCAGGGGCGCGGCAACTGGACATTGACTTCCAGTTTCTCTCCGCGACCGAAGAGGATCAGGGGCGCATTGTTGTTTCGCCGGAAATCATCAACCTGCAATGGCAGTCTGTCTCGCTCTACCCGGCCGGGTGGGCGACGCGACAGATCCCTGTTGCGGCGACCCTGACGATCCCGAACGGATGGCAGGCGGCAACAGCCCTACGACCGACTTCCAGTTCGGGCGCGCGGCTTGCCTTTCCTCCCGTCGATTATGAAACGCTGATCGACTCCCCGGTTCTTGCGGGCAAATATTTCCGGGCAGAACCGCTTGGCCACAATGTAACGCTGAACATCGTCGCAGATGAGGCGAAATATCTGGCTGCCACGCCCGCCCAGATCGAAGTCCATCGACGACTGGTTGACCAGGCGGTCAAGCTCTTTGGATCTCGGCCCTTCGATCATTATGATTTCCTGCTCGGACTCACCGAGCGGATCGGCACCATCGGGCTAGAGCATCATCGGTCCTCGGAAAATTTTGCCAACCCGGAATATTTCATCGACTGGGCCAGTGGACCGGGGCGCCGCAATCTTCTGGCGCATGAGTTCAGCCACAGCTGGGTAGGCAAGTACCGGCGCCCGGCAGGCCATATGGTCCCCGATTTTTCGACGCCACTCAATGACGAACTGCTCTGGATCTATGAGGGGCAGGATCAGTTCTGGGGATATGTCCTCGGCGCGCGAGCTGGACTTTTCAGCAAGATTGACACACTCGATGCGCTGGCTGCAATTGCGGCGGGCCAGGATGTCCGAACTGGCCGCAATTGGCGCGACTTGGCCGACACGACCAATGATCCCGTCATTACGCCCCGCCGTCCCAAGGGCTGGATCAGCTATCAGCGCAGCGAAGATTATTACAATGATGGCTTGTTGATCTGGCTGGAAGTCGATGCCCTGCTTCGCGCACAAACGGGGGGCGTGAAGGGAATGGACGATTTCGCAAGAGCCTTTTTCGGCGGACAGGATGGAGACTTCAGGCCCCGCAGCTTCACCTTCGACGATGTGGTCGCCACGTTGAACACCATTGTACCCTATGACTGGGCGGGCCTCCTCGTCCGGCGGACGACAGAAGAGACTGCGAGCGCTCCCCTCGAAGGCTTCAACCGTGGCGGCTATCGGCTGGTCTATGTCGAGGAACCGAGCCTGTACTTTCGCGACAAGGAGCGGCGTGCCGGGGAAATTGATCTCAGTTTTTCGATCGGCCTGACGATTGGCAAGGGCGGTAAGGTCAACACGGTGGTCTGGGATGGCCCGGCCTTCAATGCCGGACTGACGTCAGCGGCGGAAATCGTGGCGGTCAACGGTCGCGTCTATTCCGATCAGGGCCTGATGGACGCCATTTCCACCGCGAAAGGCGGCAGCGAACCGATCCGGCTGATTGTCAGAACAGGCAGTCATGTGCGTGAAATCCCGATCCGCTGGAATGGCGGCCTGCGCTACCCACGCCTGGCCAAAGCAACTCCCGGGGACTCCAGCCTTGACCTGTTGCTGCGCCCGCGGCCCTGAAAAGCGAAAGGCCGCTCCTTCGTCTTGATACGAAGGAACGGCCCATCTTCAGGCCCCGGCAAGGGGAGGGCGGTGCCGGAACCCTGTTTCTACCAGTCGATCGACGCGCGGATCGCGAATGCGTCCGTGCTGAACTTGCGCTTGTCGACCGGCGCTGTCGAAAGCGGCTTGACGATTGCCGCAAACGGCCCGCCTTCAACCTCCGTGTGGATATAGTTGAACAGGAACCGGACATAGTCGGTCGGGATCCAGGTCAGGCCAGCGAGATAGCCAGTCTGCTTGCCACCGCGGGCGAGCCGGGTGTTCAACGCCGCGAGCGACGTGGCCCCAGTCGCGAAATTGTTGGTCAGGCCGTTCTTGAGCTTGGCTGTATCAAGGTCGAGATAGTCGAACCGACCGATCAGCTGGAACGCGCCTGAACCGCCTTTGTTGACCGGATTAAGCACCTTGGTCCGGTCCCAGGCTCCGTTCTTGTAACCGCGCGTTTCACCTGTGAGGAAGTATCCGACTTCGAAAAAACCGCTGAAGAAGCTCGGATCTCCGGTTGGCGTCACGAGTGAACCGCCGTTGAAAGCGTCCAGCCCGGTCGCGATGTCGCCTGCGCTATAGGCTTTCACCTTGGTATACTGTGCTTCGCCGCCGACGTGCAGCGACTTGAACACGCCATAAAGCTCGGCACCGAAGATATTATCGCTCTTCGCAGCGAAGTTACCGGTATCGACATAGCGAACATCTGTTGTCTGCAGGAACGGGCGGGCCCTGTACCGCGCGATCTGGTTCGTTGAAGGCGCGCCGACCGAGGTCGAAGCTACAGCATTGTCATTCGACTGGAATTCACGGTGCTGGAAATTCAGGCCCAGATGGACGAAGCCGTTGCCGACGTAGGGCGTATAAGTTGCCCGAGCGGCTCCGATCCAGCCATCATTATCGAGTGATGCATCAATGCTGTGAGCAGCAAACAGGCCGGTATCGAATCGGAAGAGATTGTCATTCGAGTGAAGATTCACTGAAAGGCCAAGCCGACGTGTGTTGCCAAAGGCATCGTTTGCCTGCGCGCGTTCGATGAACGAGGACCAGCGTGAACTTGTGATCTGTTCCATACCGTCCAGCGACTCTTGGTTGCCGAACGTGAAGCCATAGATCTTGCCCGTCGGTGCGTAGGTCAGGACGACATCACCGAAGCCAACTGTGCTGTTGGCATAGTCGACTTCCGCCTTGTACCCGAAGCCACCCGGAATTGCACCCTCAACGCCGATGCGGAACCTGCGAACACGCGTGTTGAAACCAAGGTTGCGATTCGTGACATAATTGTCCGGCTTGGGCGCATAGGCAGTGTCGATCATCAGGCGCCCGCGCACCTTGAAACTCCAGCCTTCGCTGTCGGTCCATTGCGGCGCGCCCTTCCAGCTTGGTGTGGCCTTTGTGACCGCCGCTTTCAGTTCGGAGATCTGTGCCTGAAGCCCTTCGATCTGTGCTTCAAGGGCTGCAGCGCGCGCATCCGCCGCACTGATATTGGCCTCTTCAGCAGGAACAGCGGTATCGACACTGTCGGGTGAGGGCGCATCAGCCGGCGGTTCAACTTCCTTGTCCGCCGTTTGTGCGTTGACTTGCGGTGCGAAGGCCATTGCACTGGCCCAGAGCAGAACCCGCAACAGGGTAAAGCGTTTCATGTATTGCCCCTTATTCTCTTTGGAGTGTTACTTGAGACCCGCCGCGTTCATCGGCGTCATCGTGGTTGCGAAGGCGGCAGCGCGCTTGCGCGACGCGTCGGGACTGGCGATCAGCCCGTATTGCAGCAGGTAGCCACGCGGCCCGAAAGTTGTTTCCTTGGCATATTCGGCAGCGAACTGACGGATGCCTGGAATAGCCTTCAAGTGCGCATTCTTCACATAGATGTAGAGTGCCCGCGATCCCGGGTATTTGAAGCTCGAGATGCTTGCGCCGGTCGGTGCAACGCCGTTGATCGCTACACCACTCAGTCGGTTCGCATTCTCTTCAAGGTAGGAATAGCCAAAAATTCCGACTGTGCCCGGATTGGCTTCCAGCTTCTGGACAATCAGGTTGTCATTCTCGCCAGCATTGACATAGCCGCCGTCTTCACGAACGCCTTTGCAGATCTGGTTGTACTTCGCCTCGTTTGCCTTCTTCATGGCGGCCATAGCTGGGTTTGCTGCGCAGGCTGGCTCAAGGATCAGGTCTTCGAGCGATGAGCGGGTACCGCTGGTCGTCGGCGGACCGTAGACGCGGATCGGAGTCGCCGGAAGCGAGCCGTTTACATCTTTCCAGGTCTTGGCTGTGTTCGGCTTGCCGAATGGCGTTTTTGCGATTGCCATATAGATGTCGCGCAAACTTACGTTGCGAAGCGGTCCGCCCTTGGCTGTTGCCAGTGAAAGCCCGTCGAGGCCAACCTGGATTTCCGTGATCTGCGAAACGCCATTGGCTGCGCACTGTTTGAACTCGGAAAGCTTGATACGACGCGAGGCATCGAGAATGTCAGGATGGGCTGCGCCAACACCGGCACAGAACAGCTTGGCGCCGGCGCCTGTGCCGGTCGATTCGACGATCGGCGCCGGGATCCCCGGATTGGCACGGGCGAAACGCTCTGCAACGGCCTTGGTGAACGGATATACGGTCGAAGATCCGACAACCCGGATGTTGCGGCGCATTTGCGCAGACGCTGGAATAGCCGCAACGCCGACCGCAAGAGCGGCCACGATCAGCTTGGTGGAAAATTTCATGATAGCCCCTGAAACTGGATGACCTTCCGTGCGACTCGTTCGCCCGGATGACCAATGCCCTAGAGATGGCGCATTCCAGTTCAGTGACAGTTAGATGTCACATTTGTGACAGCTGGCCCTATCCTTCGGCCGGAACGTCACTTTCTGTGGCGGCACGGCGGGGTCGTCCGCGACGGCGCGGAGCTGGTGTCTCTTCTTCCACGTCCACCGGAAAATCAGGAATGTTGGCGACCATGCCGTCGCTTCCAAAAGACGGCGGCAAAACGTTCACGTCGATCGTTGCCGGTTCCACGGGTTCGTCGTCATTGCCGCGATTGCCATTGTAGCGGCCATTGCCGCGATCGTTGGCGTAGCGATCTCCGTTCCTGTCACGCTCGCTGCGTTCAGGCCGGGCACTCCGCTCATTGCGATCATTGCGTTCGCGATTGTCTTGCCGCCGCGGCGGGCGACGATCTTCTTCGCCGTCATCGTTGTCTACGGCTTCGCCGGCAATCTGGTCTTCGCCCTCATCGCCCTGCCAGTCATCACGCTGCGGCCGGCTTTCTTCAAAGCGAGCGCGAGTCTCTGCGACGACGCGGAAGTAGTGATCCGCAAACTGCAGATAATATTCCGTCATCACCCTGTCGCCAGCGAGTTGAGCATCGCGGGCAAGGCTTTTGTACTTCTCGAGCAGCTGCGGCGCATTGCCGCGCGCGCGATTGTCGATGCGATTGCCTTGTTCGCGCCCGCCGTTTTGCTGGCGCTGTCCACCCCGGCCGCGACGGCGGCCAGCTTGACGATTGTTGAGCAAAGATTGTCCCTTTTCTCTGGGTGTAATGCCTGTGTAGTTCGAATCAGCCTGCAAGACCCCGACCAGACGCGCCCTTGCGCGCCGTCCGCCTGCCAAAGCCGGATCATCCCAATCAGGCCTCAGATGGTGGGGGTAAGAACTGGATGGCGTCCCGCTGGATGCGCTCGTCCAAATCTTGCGACCGCCTTTATCTGCCTTTCCCGTCCAATCCAAGGGAAAAATGCACAACCGCGCGGTCCCGTCCCCCAAGATCCTGCCTCACCTGGGGCGTGAGGCCATTGGCAACGAAGAGTTCAGACACAGCGGCCGCCTGCGTCGCACCGATTTCAACCGCAATCATGCCGAACGGATTGAGAAGGGAGGGCAGCTGGGGGATCAGGTGGCGGTAGGCATCAAGGCCGTCCGCGCCCGCAAACAGGGCAGACTGGGGCTCGTAGCCCTTCACGTCAGCTGGCAGGTCAGCATCCAGCTCAACATAGGGTGGATTGCAGAGAATAAGATCAAACCGCTTGGACAGTGCGCTCGCCCAATTGCCCTTCCTGAATTGCGCCCTTGAGGCAAGGTCCAGCCGGCGCGCATTGGCATGGGCGATCTCAAGGGCGATGTCAGACGCATCAATCCCCAGCCCTTGGGCCTCTGGCCATTCCGCAAGGGCAGCAAGCAGCAAGGCTCCGGACCCGGTGCCAAGATCGAGGATGCAAGATGGTCCGTGGCCGCCCCTTGTTGATGATCCGAAGTAGTCGACGGCAGCTTCGATCAAGGTTTCACTGTCAGGCCGCGGAATTAGAACCCCCGGGGCAACTGCAAGGCTGAGTGTCCAGAAGTCACGACGACCGGTGATATAGCCAATCGGTTCATGCGCTGCCCGCCTTGCCACCAGGTCATCGAACGCGGCGGGTTGCGGGGCATCAAGCGTGCCGAGCAGAAGCGCCTCACGGGACAGGCCCAGGGCATGTGCCAGGAGCAGTTCAGCGTCGAGACGCGGCGTGTCCGAAACCGAAGCGAGCCGCTGCGTCGCTTCGTTCAGGGCCTCACGCAGAGTCATCCAGCCCCGCCAGCCGCTCTGCCTCGTCGGCGGTGATGAGCGCGCCGATCAGTTCATCCATCTGTCCCTCAAGAATCTCGGGGAGCCGATGAAGCGTCAGGTTGATGCGGTGGTCAGTGACGCGCCCCTGAGGAAAATTGTAAGTCCGGATGCGCTCCGACCGGTCACCGGAACCGACCATGGATTTGCGTGTGCCCGCGCGCTCGGAATGCAATCGCTCGCGCTCAAGCTCATACAGGCGCGTGCGAAGAACCTTCAGCGCCTTGGCCTTGTTCTTGTGCTGCGACTTTTCATCCTGCTGGATGACCACAAGCCCGGACGGGATGTGCGTGATGCGCACCGCACTGTCCGTCGTGTTGACGGACTGGCCACCCGGTCCCGACGACCGATAGATGTCGATCCTGAGATCATTGTCATTGATCTGCACATCGACATCCTCGGCTTCCGGCAGAACCGCCACTGTCGCAGCAGACGTATGGATACGCCCGCCCGATTCGGTGACGGGCACTCGCTGGACGCGGTGGACGCCGCTTTCGAACTTCAGGCGCGCGAACACACCCTGACCGGTGACCGAAGCAACGACTTCCTTGTATCCGCCCATCTCGGCCGACGATGCGGAAATCAGTTCGACCTTCCAGCCACGCTCTTCGGCATAGCGCGAATACATGCGAAACAGATCGCCGGCGAAAAGTGCCGCCTCATCGCCACCGGTCCCGGCCCGGACTTCAAGCATGGCCGAGCGTTCGTCAGCCGCATCCTTTGGCAGGAGTGACAGCGCGAGTGCACGTTCCGCCTCGGGCAAAGTGGCCCGGATCGCTTCTGCCTCTTCCTGCGCCATTTCGCGCATCTCGGGGTCGGCGAGCATGTCCTCCAGACCGGCGAGTTCCGCGCGCAGTCTCTGCAATTCCCCTGCCGCCGCTGCCACAGGCTCCACTTCGGCATATTCCTTGGACAGCGCAATGAACCGGTCGGTCGGCAAGTCGCCCGAGGACAGTTGTGCCGACAGCTCCTCCCGCTTCGCCAGCAAAGCAGCGATCCGTTCAGCGGAAATGGTGGTCATGCGTCGATGCCGCTCAGGAGAAATGTGGAGCCAATGGCGTCCGATACCTGACGCGCAACGCGATTGCGCTCCTGATCATCCTTGCCCGAATAGCTGAAGTAATATTCTCCCATCGGGTCGCCTGCCTGGCGAACGTAGAGAATGGACAGCGCGCCTTCTTTCCGCGCAATCTCCGCCCGGCGTTTTGCGTTGCCGCGCAAGGCCATTTCGGTTGCGACGCCCGCCCGACGCAGTGCCGCTGTAACGGCAAGGGCCTTGTCTTCCAGGCCGGCTTCCGTCGGAATGACCGCGACAACCGGGACTTTGATGGGCTGCGATTCGAGCAACATCCCAAGCCGCTCAATGCCGGCCGCCCAGCCGACCGCAGGCGTGTGCGGACCGCCCAAGGCTTCGATCAGTCCGTCATAGCGTCCGCCGCCGAGCACAGTCCCCTGCGCGCCAAGCCGGTCGGTGACGAACTCGAACGCGGTGTGACGGTAATAATCGAGACCGCGCACGAGCCGCGATGCGCGGGTCCAGGCCACACCTGCCGCATCCAGTCCCGCTGTTACCGTATCGAAAAAGTCCCGCGCTTCGTCCGTCAGGAACGTATCGATGTCGGGTGCGCTGTCGGCGGCAGGCCGATCACGGGGGTCCTTGCTGTCGAGGATGCGCAGCGGATTCTTGTGCAACCTCTCGAGGCTGTCTTCCGAAAGTTCGGTGCGATGCGCCTCGAAGTGCGCAATCAGTTCAGCCCGCCAGGCCTCGCGCGATTCGGCATCGCCCAATGTGTTGAGCTGCAGCGTGACGCCCTCGCTGATCCCGAGTTCCTTGAGCAACTGGTCAGCGAAGCAAAGCAGTTCGATGTCCGCCGCCGGCTCGGCTGCTCCGATCACTTCGGCGTCGAGCTGGTGAAACTGCCGAAAGCGGCCCTTTTGGGGGCGCTCGTAACGGAACAGCGGGCCGTGGGTCGCGACCTTCAGGGGAGCATATTGCTGCCACCCCTCGGTCAGATAGGCGCGCGCAATCCCGGCTGTGAACTCTGGCCGCAGCGTGAGCGAATCGCCGCCCCGGTCCTCGAACGTGTACATTTCCTTGGACACCACATCGGTCGTTTCACCGAGTGACCGCGCAAAAACAGCAGTCGCTTCGAAGACGGGCACTTCGATGCGCTTGAAGCCATAGAGCCTGCGGACGCGATCGAACGTTTCCACCACATGGTGGAAGCGGTCAGCACTCTCGCCGAGCATGTCCTGTGTGCCACGTATGGGCCGGGGTGTTTCGATTTTCGCCATTGCGGGCGCTCTCTAGGCGAGCCGAAGCAAAAACGCTACCTCTCGGTCATGACAGCTCCCGCCAAGCGCAAGATCGGCAACCGGATTGCCCCTGTCCGTTTCATTGCTTTTCTCGCAGCCTTTGCCCTGTTCGGCGCGGGGATCCAGATCGAGTTGGGGCAATGGCACTATTCCGTGATGGGAGGGTTCGATCTGGCAGCACTCCTGTTCTTCATACTGCTGGCGCCGACCCTGCGCGATGGGGAAGCAAGCGCAATCCGGCGACATGCCGCAGAGAATGATGCCAACCGGGGCACGCTTCTTGTGATTTCCGCGCTTATCGGCGCGGTGCTGCTCATCACGATCGGTGTGGAACTTACCGGCCCGGGCGAACCCATGGCATCCTTGATCATCGTCACGCTCGGGCTGGCCTGGGTCTTTGCCAACATGCTCTATGCCTTGCACTATGCCCACCTCTTCTATGGCAAAGGCAATACGGATGGCGGCTTGAGCTTTCCGGATACCGACACACCCGATTATCTGGACTTCGTCTATTTTGCCTTCACTCTTGGGATGACATTCCAGACCTCGGACGTTGCGATCAACAGCCGTGCGATTCGCCGCGTGGTGCTGGCCCAATGCCTGGCCGCCTTCGTCTTTAACATCGGGATCCTGGCCTTCACGATCAACACGCTGGGAAGTCGCTAGGGGTCCGGAGCCTTTCCTCTTCAGTGGATTCAATTTTCGAAGGGAAGTTTCTTCATCGGAAGGAGAACAGGCCGGGGGGCTAGAAGCCCACCCTGGTCAAAGCGGCGGGTAGTCTGTGTAGCCGCGCTCTTCGCCCGTGTAGAGCAGGGTAAAGTCGGGCTTTCGCAGTGCGGCTCCCAATTGCATGCGTTTTGGCAGGTCCGGGTTGGCGATGAAAGCCCGCCCGAAGGAAACGGCCTCGGCGCGACCGCTTTGCAGGAGCAGGCGCGCGCTATCGGCCTTGAGGTTGTTGTTGGCAACGATCTGTCCGGGCCAGTTTGAACGCACCATAGCCAGTGTATCGAGGTCGGTCAGTCCCATGTCGATCACATGGACATAGGCCAGGCGCTCCCCCGTGGCAGAATCAACGATCAGACTTGCCGCCTGCAGAAGCGCGGCGAAGGCCGGTTCGGGGTCAGCGATATCCATCCCGTTGTAAGGGTTGCCGGGCGAGATGCGCAGGCCGACGCGCCCGGGGCCAATCAATTCTGCCATGCGCGCAAGCACCATTGCCGGAAAGGCGGCGCGCTTGTCCGGAGAACCACCAAAGCCATCAGTGCGCAAATTGCTCGCAGCGTTCAGGAACTGGTTGATGAGATAGCCACTCGCACAATGCAGTTCCACGCCGTCCAGACCCGCGGCGCGCGCATTCAAGGCTGCCTGACCGAACTCCTCCACGACACGTTCAATGTCTTCATTGTTCATCGCACGCGGTTCTGCGCATGACACCGGAATACCATCCGGGCCGGGCACCAGATCGGTACAGCGCAGCGCCGAAGGTGCGATGACATCCGCATCATAACCGCGATTTGCTGAAACGACGACGCGACCACAATGCATCAATTGCAGCACAATTTTCCCGCCTTCGGCGTGCACGGCTTCGGCAACTGCCGCCCATCCGTCAATCTGTTCTTGCGACCATATGCCGGGCGTTCGCCAATAGCCTTTCCCTTCCGGCGAAGGCTGCGCGCCCTCGGTGATGATGAGCCCGGCACTTGCGCGCTGGCGATAATACTGGGCCATCAGCTTCGTGGGCACGTCGTCAGGCCCAGCCCGATCGCGAGTCATCGGCGCCATGACAATGCGATTGGCCAAGGATATCGCGCCGAGTCTTACTGGCGCAAAGAGCGGGTCATCCATTCGAATTCCGTCATTAAAGTCTATCATTCGCCGCGATTTGCGTTAGATAATATGCAAAATATTACGCAAATCAAGGAAGGAAGCGGACGTGCGGTATGAGTTTGATGGAAAGGTCGCGCTGGTAACCGGGGCTAGCGGAGGCATTGGTCGCGCGACCGCGATCGGTTTCGCAATGTCCGGCGCAATCGTCCTGGTTGCAGATGTCAACGAAGCCGGAGGCAATGAAACGGTTGCCCTGATCAAGGCGTCCGGCGGAACTGCAATGTTCCAGCATTGCAACGTGGCCGATGGCAATGACGTCAAGGCGCTCGTTGCCCGCGCGGTTTCCGAATTTGGCCGCCTCGACTTCGCGCATAACAATGCGGGAATCAATTCCGTCATGGCCAATGAATATGACGATGAGATTTGGGCCAGGAGCATTGCGATCAATCTGACCGGTGTGATGCTGTGCATGCGCGAAGAGGCTGAGGTCATGCTGAAACAGGGGGGCGGGGCGATCGTGAATACGGCTTCGATCAACGGACTTGTCGGCAACCCCTCTCAACCGGCCTATGTTGCCGGAAAACATGGCGTGGTTGGCTTGACCCGGCATGCGGCACTCAAACATGCGCGGGCAGGCATCCGCGTCAATGCCGTTTGTCCGGGCGTGATCGAAACGCCGATGACCGACAGCGTCGCTGCCAACCCCGAGATCCGCAAGATCATGGAGAACATGACTCCCATGGGGCGCATGGGCCAGCCCGAGGAAATTGCCAGCGCTGTGCTCTGGCTCTGTTCCGATCAGGCGAGCTTTGTCACCGGGCATGCCATGGTCATCGATGGAGGAGCAACGGCGACATAGTCGTACCGGATTATTCGAGATTTTGCGCTGCCAGCGACGGATGGTAGCTGGCTTCAACCAATCCGCAATTCGGTTTTGAGCACCTTGCCACTCGCATTGCGTGGCAGGTCATTCACGATGTGAAAGCTGCGGGGCACCTTGTAATTTGCCATGTTCCCCCGACTCCATGCCGCAAGTTCTGCCTCGCTGGTTTCGGCATTCGGACGCAGCACCACAAAGGCCTTTCCAATTTCGCCCAGCCGATCATCAGGAACTCCAACTACGGCGACCATTGCGATCGCCGGATGGGCAGCAAGAAGTTTCTCGACTTCCGCCGGATAGACGTTGAAGCCGCCCGAAATATAAAGATCCTTCTTGCGGTCTGTAATGCGGACATAGCCGGCATCGTCCATTGTTCCCACATCGCTAGTATGCAGCCAGCCGTTTCCGTCGATGGCCTCGGACGTTGCTTGCGGATCGTCGAGGTAGCCGAGCATGACACCCTGTCCGCGGACAAGTATCTCGCCTGTCTCGCCGCGTGGCACTTCCTCGCAATTATCATCGGCGATGATCACTTCATTGCCCGGGATCGCGGCTCCGCAGGTTTGCGCAATAAGGTCTGCCGGATCACCGGGGCGACAACTGGTGATGTTGACGCATTCGGTCATGCCATAGGCCGTGATAATGTCGCGGATGCCGAGTTCTTTTCGGATACGTTCGACAAGCACGGGAGGGACTGTTGCGGCACCGGTGGTTCCGCCCCGCAAAGAGGAGGTGTCGAACGGATGGCTGTCACGTTCGGACAATAGCATCTGGAATATCGTTGGAGGGCCCGGAAGGAAGTTGATCTTCAATCGTTCAATAAGTTCGATGGCCTTTGCCGTTTCAAACTGAGCCATTGGCACGGCGACTGCCCCGCTCAGCAGACAAGCAACCCAGCCGACCTTCATTCCGAAACTGTGAAAGAACGGGTTGGCAATCAGATAGCGCTCTCCGAAAGTCAGGCCAGTATTCTCAATCCAGACAGCGCATTGTGGCAGCACCCGACCATGTGTCATCAGGACGCCCTTGGGGCTGCCGGTTGTTCCGCTGGTAAAAAGAATATCTGAAACTGCGTCCGCGTCGACCAGCGCCAGAGCCTGGTCGACTGCGGGGTCCCCGGCACCACGGCCGAGGGCAACGAACGCATCGAATTCTCGATCAAGCATGACAATCTCGCCGAGGTCGGGAAGATCTTCGCCAGACAAGAGTGCGCGATAGTCGATGCCAAGGAAATCGCTGACAGCAAAGAGGATGCGTGCACCGGTGCGGCGCAGAATGTCGCCAGCCTCTCGCCCCTTCAGGCGCGTGTTCAGCGTGACGACCGTTGCTCCAATCGTCATGGTGGCAATGGCTGCTACGATCCACTCACGACGGTTCGGGGCCCAAATGGCAACGCGGTCGCCGGCCTTGATTCCCTTGACAAGCAGTGCTGATGCCGCACCGCGGCTGCGCTGCCACAGCTCGTCGAAAGTCCACACAACATTGTCTTCTATCAGCGCAGCAGCGCCAGGCCATGTGCGTGCGGCAGCTTCTGCGGCATGCGGAATCGTGGCGGGCAGCGGATCAAGCATTTCAGCCGGTGGGGATCATGTTGCTCGGGCCGAAAAAGGCCCGCATTTCCTTGACCTTCCCTTCGGAATCGAAGGCGAATGTATCGATCACGTGGATTTGCATGTCCTGTCCGTCAAAATGGAGCGGGACATGGAACGCGAACGCGGCATGATCTGCGCCGACACGGACAGGCCCATCCAGCACAAGCTTGGCGCCCGTCGCCATCGACATTTGGTAGAACTCGCGGATGGCATCATGGCCGCATTTTGGAGGCGTTCCAATGGGATCCTCTATCACTGCATCGACGGCAAAGATCGCGACTGCCAGTTCAGGGTCGCCTTTGTCGAAAGCGTCGATATAGGCGTGCACGGCGGCGGTCATCTGCTCTGGTGTGGGCATGATCAGCTCTCCCGAAAGTAGCGGCTGATGGTGTCGACAACACAGGCAGGCTTGTCTCCACCCTCGATATGTATGGTCACGCGAACGATCGCCTGAATCGCGCCCTTGATGTCTTCGGCGGAAATGATCTCGCCGGTACCGCGAATGCGGCTGCCGACTTTGACGGGCGCAAGAAAGCGCAGGCGGTCGGCGCCAACATTCACGGCGTGGGCGAACCCTCGCACCTCGATCAACTCCGGCAGGAAGTAATTGACCAGGCTCAGTGTCAGGTAGCCATGCGCAATTGTGCTTCCGAATGGTCCTGCCTTGGCACGCTCGGAATCAACATGAATCCATTGATGATCGCCGGTGACATCTGCAAAGCCGTTGACGCGTTGCTGGTCAATGTGCAGCCATTCGGTGGGACCCAGGATCGTTCCCTCGCTTCCCAGCAGGTCGCCGGGTTTTTCGAAGATTCTGGTCATGCGTGCTGGCTCGAGACCGAAACAATTTCGCCGGTCATGTAGGTTGAAAGGTCGGAGGCCAGAAAGATCATCACATTGGCTACTTCCCATACTTCGGCTGGGCGGCCGAAGGCTTCCTTTGCGGAAAGCTGGGCGAGCAAGTCTTCTGTCGTCACCTTTGCCAGGAAAGCATGCATCGCGATCGAAGGCGCAACCGCGTTGATGCGCACACCATGTTCAGCCGCTTCCACTGCGGAGCATCGTGTGAAGGCCATTACACCGGCCTTTGCGGCAGCATAATGCGCTTGGCCCTTCTGCGCACGCCATCCAAGCACGGACGCATTGTTTACGATCACGCCCGATCTGCGCCGGTACATTGAGGGCAGGAATGCCCGCGTCATCCTGAAGACACTGTTGAGCGTCACATCGATCACGCGCCCCCATTGATCGTCAGTCATATCGACGACGGGCACTTCACCGCCCAGTCCGGCGTTGTTGATCAGAACATCGACGTGGCCGAGCTCCCTATTCGCCGCGTGAAGAAGTCCGTCGACCTGTTCCTGCTTGGTAACGTCGCAAACGCATGTCGCAGGCCGCACTCCGGTTTCACTCTCAATCCGCTCAGCTGCCTCTCCAAGTCGGCGTTCATGGAAATCGCTGATCAGTACAGTGGCGCCCTCTTCTGCGGCCCGTTTGGCAACCGCAAACCCGATACCGGTTCCGGCCGCCGCCGTCACGACAACTGTCTTGTCCTTCAGAAGATTCCGCGGTGTTGGATAGGCTGGAATGTTCACAGGTCACCTCTTGGTTCTCGCGGCATCGCGAGACCGCGCTCGGCTATCAGGTTGCGCTGGATCTGGTTTGTGCCACCGTAGATCGTATCGGCTCGCGAATAGAGGAAAAGATTCGGCAACAAGTCCCACTCATAGTGCGCATTGTCTGTGATCTCGCCAGCCTGACCCAGCACGTCCATTGCAAGCTCGCCAAGGCTGCGCCGCCAACTCGCCCATTGAATCTTGTATGTCAGCGCGGCGCCATCGACCTTGGAATGGTCCGTATTGGAAAGCATCCGCAAAGCCCCGTAACGCATCAGACGCAGTCCGATTTCCGCTTTGGCAATGCGTTGCCGTATCAATGGGTCCCGGGCAGAACCATTGGACTTGGCAGCAGATACAATGGCGTCAAGCTCATTGCGGAAGGCCATTTGCTGGCCAAGCGTCGAAACGCCGCGTTCGAATGCGAGCAGGCCCATGGCAATCCGCCACCCGTCGCCGGCAGCGCCAATCATGCTTTCCGCAGGGCACGTGGCATCGGTGAAGAACGTCTCGTTGAATTCTGCATCGCCGTTGATTTGCTTGATCGGTCGTATTTCAATGCCGGGCTGGTCGATCTGCAGCATCAGGAAGGAAAGCCCCTTGGGGCCTTTGGAGCCCTCCTCGGTGCGCGTGACGACAAAGATCCAGTCGGAGATGTGTGCAAGGCTCGTCCAGATCTTCTGGCCGTTCACAACCCAATTCCCGCCCTCGATGCGTCCCTTTGTGCGCACGCTCGCTAGATCAGAGCCTGCATTGGGTTCCGAAAACCCCTGGCAGAATATCGTCTTGCCTGCTGCGATATCGGGCAGGAAGCGCCGCTTCTGCTCGTCCGTCCCAAAGGTCAAAATTGTTGGGCCGGCAAGTTCAATGCCAATGTGATTGACCCTGCCTGGAACGCCGGCTCGGGCATATTCCTCGGCAAAGATCACCTGTTCCGCAAGCGTGGCGCCTCGTCCACCCCATTCCCGCGGCCAACCTATGCATGACCAGCCATTTTCGCCGAGATGCTGCTCCCATTCCTTGCGGCGCTCGGCCTTTGCGGTCAGTGTTGAGATGCCCCTAATGTCGCGGAAAGGGCCGGCCATCTGGGCATTGAGCCAGTCGGCGCATTCAAGGCGGAATTCCTCCTCTTTGGTTGAGAAGCCGAGTTTCATGCGGCTTCTCCCAGAGCGATCGCCGCCACCTGTTCTCTGTGGAAGTTACCGTCGCCAAGCATTGTCTGGATTGACCTGGCCCTTTTGAAAAACAAATGGGCGTCATGTTCCCAAGTAAAGCCAATACCGCCATGCAACTGGATCATGTTGCCAGCGCACATGAAAAAGGTGTCGGCGCAGAAACTTTTGGCGGCATGGAGTGCCAAGCCTGCTTCATCTGATCCCTCGTCCACTGCACAAGCGGCCCAATAGACTGCCGAACGCGCTTGCTCGATCTCGATCAACATGTCAGCAAGCCTGTGTTTGTAAGCTTGGAACGACCCGATTGGCCGCCCGAACTGGACGCGCTCCTTGGCATAGGCCACTGTCCTGTCGAGCGCCGCCTGCGCGCCGCCCAATGCTTCGGCAGCAAGGCAAATCCAGCCTCCTGAATGAATGGCACCTATTGCGCGTTCGACATCGGCAAGAGGTTCTGCAGTCGCTTGATCGAGCGTCACTTTCGCCAGCGGCCGCGTCTGGTCCATCGTCGTATGGCGGTGCACCGAAACGCCTGGAGCATCAGCGCGGACGATCCAGGCGTTTCCGGGGGCAACAAAGACAAATGCACCGGCGACTGCCCCATGGGGGACCATCTCGAATGTTCCGGTCAGCTTACCATCGGCATAGTCAGCCTTTGGCGCGCCTTGATAGGCAACAATGCATTGCCCACCAGCCAGCTTGGGCAACCATTCCGATTTCTGGCTATCGCTGCCCCCCGCCGCGATAGCGCGTGCGGCCGTTGCAAGGCCGAGCAAAGGCAAGGCCGCAACTTGTGAGCCGGCAGCCTCCGCAACCAATGCGAACTCGACCATGCCGAGCCCGGCGCCTCCAAATTGCTCTGGAAGTCCGATGCCGGCCAGGCCCAGACCTTCGCAGAACTCCTGCCACAGGTCGCGGTCAAAGCCGTCTCCGGCCATTGCTTTGCGGGTCCGTTCAGAACTTGCGTGCTGCGCAAAGAAGGCCTTCGCAGTCTCGCCGATCATCACCTGCTCTTCTGAGAATGCGAAATCCATTATGCCGTTCCCCAGACCTTCCGTGGCGCAACCCGTTCGGCGAGCAAACGTTCAACGGCTGGGCCAACATCGCGCGCTGCCCAACGTGACCCTTTGTCTAAGTGCGGCCCTTCTCGCCAGCCGTCTTCGAGCATGATCTTTCCGCCTTCGAGTTCAAAGACGCAGCCGGTAACATGGGCGCTTTCGCCGCTGCCAAGCCAGACGACCGTCGGCGCGATATTGCCCGGGTCCATGACATCAAATGCATTGCCCTCCGTGGCCATTTTTTCGGCGAAGGCCTGTTCGGTCATGCGGGTGCGAGCTGATGGGGCCAGTGCGTTGGCGGTAATGCCATAGCGGCCCAATTCGGCGGCTTGTACCAATGTGAGCGAGGCGATCCCACCCTTGGCAGTCGAATAGGCGGCTTGGGCAATGCTGCCTTGCAGGCCCGCACCTGACGTCGTGTTGATGATCCTCGCATCCGGATTGCCGCCCAGTTTCTGCTTCTCGCGCCAATAGTTCACAGCGTGACGTGATAGGCAGAAGTGGCCGCGCAAATGGACGTGCATCGTCGCGTCCCATTCTTCCAATGTTGCGGAAACGAACATCCGGTCGCGCACAATCCCGGCATTGTTCACCACGACGTGCAGATCACCAAATGCCGCGATTGCGGCATCGACGATCCGCTTCGCGGCATCCCAATCGGTAATGTCCTCATAATTGGCCAACGCCTTGCCGCCCGCTGACCTGATCTCTTCGACAACCATGTCTGCGGCGCTCGTATCGCGGCCTTCCCCGTGAAGGGATGTGCCAATGTCATTGACGACGACATTTGCACCTTCTTCACCGAAGGCGAGAGCATAGGCGCGCCCCAGGCCGCGAGCCGCGCCTGTTATGATGACCGTCCGTCCGTCGCAAATTCCCATCACAGCCTCTCGATTATCGTCACGTTTGCCTGGCCGCCACCTTCGCACATTGTTTGCAGGCCGTATCTGCCGCCGGTGCGTTCAAGCGCATTCAGCAATGTCGTCATCAGTCGCGCGCCGGTCGCGCCAAGGGGGTGACCAAGGGCAATGCCGCCACCCTGCACATTCACCTTCTCGTGAGGTATGCCCAACTCCTTCATCCAGGCCATGGGCACGCTGGCGAAAGCTTCATTGCATTCGAAAAGGTCGATATCGGCGACTGACATTCCCGCCTTTTTCAGCGCATGCACGGTCGCGGGAATAGGCGCCGTCAGCATCCAGACCGGATCATCTGCCCTGACTGAAATGTGGTGAACGCGAGCCCGGGGCTTCAGATTGTGATCTTTCAGGGCCTGTTCGGATGCAATCAGCAACGCTGCGGCGCCGTCGCAATTCTGGCTGGCAACGCCGGCTGTGATCACTCCGCCTTCCTGCACGGGCTTCAGACTTGCCAGACCTTCAAGCGTCGTCTGCGGTCGAATGGTCTCGTCGACTTGCAGACCGCAGAGCGCCGAAACTTCACTGTCGAACCAGCCGTTGTCCCAGGCCATCTGCGCGCGCTGGTGCGATGCCATGGCAAACTCCTCCATAGCCTCGCGGCTGAGGTCCCATTTTCTTGCGATCATTTCGGCCGAATTGATCTGGTTCAGGATTCCATCACCATAGCGGGCAACCCAGCCCGGCGACGTGTTGAACGGATTGGAAAAGCCGTATGGCTCCGCTGCGAGCATTGCTGCAGATATGGGGATCGCGTTCATGGCCTGCGAACCGCCGGCGACAACCAGATCCTGGGTGCCGCTCATCACGCCCTGCGCGGCAAAATGCACAGCCTGTTGGGATGAGCCGCATTGCCGGTCAATTGTCGTGCCGGGAACATGCTGCGGAAGTCCCGCGACGAGCCAGACCGTCCTGCCGATGTCGCCGGCTTGAGGCCCGATCGTGTCGCAGCATCCCCATACGACATCCTCGACGGCATTGGGATCGATCCCCGTTCGCTCGACAAGGGACTTGATCGGGGCCGCGCCGAGATCTGCCGGATGCAACTCAGAAAGGCTGCCTTTCTTGCGACCGATCGGGGTTCGGACGGCGTCAATTATATAGGCTTCGGCCATGACTTTTCCTTATGCGAAAGTGGCTTGCGGACCGAGTTCGAACATGTCGCCCAAAACGGCATTGTCGATCCGGTTGAGGTGAAAGGCGCGCGAGCCCCAGGCACCTGAAAGTGCCCAGGTGCGCTTCATCCAGAAATGCAAATCAACTTCATACGTATAACCCATTGCACCGTGAACCTGGATTGCGGTTTCGGCGGCAAGCGTTGCCGCATCGGTTGTGGCAACCTTGGCATGGCTGACGTGGATGGACCGCGTGGGCATCCCGTCCTGCAGGGCCTGAGCGGCGCGCCAGACAACCGGCTTGGCGAATTCGATTGCGACAGCGCATGATGCGAGCTGGTGTTTCAATGCCTGAAAGGCTCCTATCGGCTGGCCGAATTGCGTTCGGATCTTCGCGTACTCGATCGCCTGCGTCAGCATCGCATCTGCAAGCCCGACCAGCTGCGCGGCCGACATCAGCGCTGCCAGATCAAGAAGGTGAGGATCGGCACTGCCGGTTCCCTTGGTCAATATTCTCAGCGGGTCGACGCTTTTCAGACGCGCGCCATCGCCATCTGCGACCCAGGGGTTGATTGCATGCCGCAGAGGGATGCTGCGTTCGCCGGCCAGAATAGCCGCCATTTGCCCCGTATCGCCCTTTGCCAAAAGCCAGGGAACAGCGACAAAGGCTGTATCGACCAACGGTTCTGCGACGCAGGCGCGGCCGCATTCTGCGGCAATCAGTGCGGCGTCGACGAGTCCGAGACCAAGGCCGCCGAATTCCTCCGGGACCAGCACGCCTGTCAGGCCCATATCAACTAGACTTTGCCAGATCGCAGGATCGCGCGCGCCTTGCTGGTCCAGGCGTCGCAACACTTCTGGTCCGTGCGTGTCGGCCAAAAAGTCGCGGACGCTTTCGGCAAGAGCGCGCTGATCCTCCGTAAAGCGGAAATCCATCAGCCTGCTCCCGCGCGCGGCAGGCCGAGCAGGCGTTCTGCCGTTATGTTGCGTTGTACTTCGTTCGATCCGGCATAGATCGGGCCCGAAAGCGAGAAGATATAGCCTTCGAGCCACTGGTTTACTGAACCATCATCGAACGTCTTGAGTTCGGCGCAGGCTCCAAGCAGCTGCATCGCCGTGCGGTGCATTGACCGATCCAGCTCGGACCAAAAGATCTTGTTCAGACTGGCTTCGGCCCCGATCTTTCCGCCTGCGATGATTTTCGCGGCGACGGAGTAGGTGTTGTAGGCATAGGCCTGCGCGGACATCCAGGCCTGCAGAACGGCTTCGCGGGCGGCAGGGTGCGCCTCGGCCTGATTTCGCCTGTAAAGATCGATCAGCCGCCTCGCGGTCGCTTGGAACCGACCGGGCGATCGCAACATCAGTCCCCGCTCGAAGCCTGCCGTCGCCATTGCAACGTTCCAGCCTTCTCCTTCCCCGGCCAGGCAGTTTTCAACGGGCACGCGCACGTCATCGAAGAACAGTTCGGCAAAGCCGGTTTCCCCGTGCAACTGCCGGATCGGGCGACGCGTAATTCCGGGAGTGTCCAGATCGAAGAGGATGAATGTCAGCCCCTTGTGACGCGTGGATTCCGGATCGGTGCGAAAGATTCCGAAGCCCCAATCTGCAAAGGCGCCACGGCTGCTCCAAGTCTTCTGTCCATTGATAATATAGTGATTGCCGTCGCGGACTGCCTTGGATGAAATGGCGGCCATGTCGCTGCCAGCGCCTGGTTCGGACCATGCTTGCGCCCACACCACCTCTCCCCGCGCCATCGGTGGCAGGAAGCGCTGCTTCTGTTCTCTCGTGCCGAATTCCATGATCGTTGGGCCAAGCAAGAAGATACCATTCTGGTTGGCCCTGTTTGGAGCGCCCGCCCGAAAATACTCCTCTTCGAAAATCAGCCATTGAATGAGATCCAGACCACGGCCGCCGAATTCCTCCGGCCAGGTCACCATGCCCCAATTTCCGGTTGCCAGCGTGCGCTCCCACTCCACGTGCTGGTCATATCCCTCGCGACATTCCAGTGTGATGAGTGGCTCGCCAGGCACATGGCTGTCCATCCACGCCCGCACTTCGGCGCGAAATGCACATTGTTCCGGGCTATATTGAAGGTGCATCAGAATTTGGCTGCCTTGCCCGTTTCGACAAAGGCGTCGCGCGACTTCTGACTGTCTTCATGCATGTACATTTCGAGCGTGAAGCCCTGTTCCCAGCGATAGCCGCGGTCTACGTCGCGCGCTTCAAGGCCGTTCAGCGCTTCTTTGGCAATGACGAGCGCCTTGCGCGACTTGGAGGCGACGACCGCGCAGAACGCGCGCGCCTCCATTTCCAGTTCGTCGCGAGGCACGACCTTTTCAACGGCCCCTAGCCGGTAAGCCTCTTGGGCCGATATATTCCCGCCTGTGAAGAAGGCTGCCCGGACCTTGTGCAATGGCAACATGCGGGAGAGATGGCTCGCGCCTCCCATCGCGCCGCGATCGACTTCAGGCAAAGAGAAGAATGCGTCATCAGACGCGATGATCGTGTCGCTCGCGCCGCAAATACCTATGCCGCCGCCAATGACGAACTTGTGCACCGCGGACACCACGGGCACCTCCGCATCGCGGATTGCCTTGAACGTGAGGTAGTTCCCGCGATTGAGCACGGTAATGCGCTCGGGATGAGCCTGCATTTCCTTGATATCGACGCCGCCGCAGAATCCTCGCCCTTCGGCGCGGATCAGAATGCAGTTCACCTCTGGATCACGCCCTGCCTCGGCGATCATTGCGGGAATGGACATCCATGTTTCGCTGTCAAAGGCATTGACCGGCGGGACGTCAAATACGATTTCCGCGATCTTGTCCCTTTTCGTGCACGTGATCGGCATCTTGTCCTCCTAGGCCGTCATACCTGTCATGGCGGCAAGCCTTTCTTCGGCTTCCCGCATGATGTCTGCGATCAAATCCGCGCAACTCGGAAGATCTCTTAGCCGCCCCGCGACAGCGCCCGTTGCCATCAATCCGTTTTCGGTATCGCCAGACACGACCGCGCGCTGGATCATCATTGGAGCCGCGGCTGCCATCATGGCTTGCCAGAGCGGCATCTCGCCATGGCTTGTCATGCTTCTTGCCGTCCGCACCACGTCGCTCCACCGCATGTTCGATTGCCGCTTCATCTCGATGCCCGCTTCAATCGCGCGCAGCCACATCGAGATCCTGCTTGAGGCTTCGATCCTTTTCAGGAGCGGATTGAGGATCATGCGCTGAGGGATTCCGTCGACCTTGGTACTGACGACAATGTCGCCAGTCCCGGCCTTCACATAAGCCGATTTCGGGCCCGCAGGTACGGGGCTTTCCGCTGTCATCAGGAAGCGGGTGCCCATGGCGATGCCGCATGCTCCAAATGCGAGGGCCGCTGCCAGGCCGCGACCATCGGCGAAGCCTCCGGCGGCAATAACCGGGATATTCACCGCGTCCAGGACCTGAGGCAGCAAAATCGTGGTTGGCACGCTGCCGGTATGGCCGCCCCCTTCGCCCCCCTGCACTGTGATCATGTCGCATCCGAGTTCAGCCATTTTCTGGGCATGTTTGACCGCGCCAACGGTCGGAATGCAGAGTATCCCGGCGTCCTTGAAACGGGCGATCATCCCTGCATCCGGCCCCCGACCGAAACTGACTGCGCGAATGCGATCCTTGTTGGCCAATATCAGATCGACAATCTCGGATGCGCCAGGCTGGAAGCTGTGGAAATTCACTCCGAAAGGATGTGGAGTCATGTCGCGAAGGCGCGCGATTTCCGCCGCCGCTTCTTTCGGCGTCATGACAGCCGCTGCAAGGAATCCGAATGCGCCCGCATTGCTCGCCGCCGCAACAAGCTCTGGCTTGGCCACCCAGCCCATTGCGGTCTGGATCACTGGAACGCGGCACCCAAGAGCTTCGGTTAGGTGTGTTTTAAGCAAGGTTTAGCCCGCCGCCTTCTTGTTCTCTGCGGAAGCTGACTTTCCGCTCACACCCGCAATTGAGTCGCCCTTGACGAGGTCGTTCTGAGCGTGTGCGAAATGGTGCATGTGGAACACGGCATCCATTGCTGCGCGCTTGCCGCGCAATTCTTCGACATGATTGACGGCTTGTTTCGTGAGCCAATTGCCCAAGCGGTCCTGACCTGCCAGCTTTGCCGCCATGGCGCCCACCGTCTCGCGCAATTGATCGCGGGGAACGACGCGGTTCACCATGCCGAACCGCTCCGCGCGCTCCGCGCTCATGCGTTCCCCAAGAAGCAGGAACTCCTTGGCGACTCTTGGTGGAAGTTCATAGGCGTGGGCAAAATACTCAACGCCCGGGATTCCCATGAGCGGGTTGACAGGGTCCTGGAAGAAGGCGTCGTCGCTGGCGACGATCAGGTCGCACACCCAGGCCAGCATCAATCCTCCCGCGATGCACGCGCCTTGAACCATAGCAATGGTGGGCTTTGGGATGTCACGCCAGCGGCGGCACATGCCCAGATACTGCTCCTGTTCACGCGTGTAGAGCAATTCAGCTGCGGGCTTGTTCGTATGCGGCGCGAACATCAGCCGCTTCTCGAACTCGTGATGCAGATCGCGGCCCGGCGTACCGATGTCATGGCCAGCACTGAAATGTTTGCCAGCGCCCGCAAGAACGATGCATTTCACGGAGTCGTCATTGGTCGCTCGCCGAAACGCGTCATCGAGCGCATAAGTCATCTGGCCGTTCTGTGAATTGTTGAAGGCCGGTCGGTTCATCGTCACCCAGGCAATACCGGCGTCCGCCTCATAGAGCACCGGCTCGTCCGTTTCATAGGTAACATCTACTGACTTCGGTTGAACCAGGTCGCTCATGCTCATACCCTCCTCGCGGGCGGATTATCTTTGATCGCTGTTGCCCTGATATTGAACGGGTCGAGCTCCTGAATGATTTCGATCTGCTCGGCAGTGGGCAGGGGAGTTTCTCCCGGATGCCCGATCTCCAGGGGAAAGCCCGTCGCTTGCGAAACGTCCTCAACGCTCACACCGGGGTGCAATGATACCAGCCTGATGCTGTGATCGGGGCCGCCAAAATCAAGCACGCACAAGTTTGTGATAATGGCACGCAAGTCGATCCCGGAATAATTGCCGCCTGAGATGCGCTTTGCCGGATTATATCCTGCGCCCGACACCATATCGACTTCCTGTTCTACAAACACGCGGGTGGTGTGCGAAGGAAAGAAGAAACTGTTCGGGTGGTAGATCGTGTTCCCAGGAAACCCCCTCACGCCGAGCATTTGCGTCTTTGGTTGCTGGTGCGTGCCCCCCAGTTGCGAGAGGTTGATCTGGCCGAAGCGATCGATTTGCGTGGGCGTAACCATCGCGTGGCGACGCCCCGTCCACACGGCGCTGTCGAAGAATCTCGAGAACGGCAAATAACCCGCCTTCTTGCGATCCTCATATTTGCGAGGCCCCAAGGGAACGGGTTGCTCTACAAGAAAGGCCTCGCCGTCGGTCATCATCAGTTCCGGACTGTGCGTCAGCTTGGCAAGACCGGCCGCAAGTCTCGGTATTGGACCGACCCCGGTTGCGACGACTTCGCCATTGCCACGAAACGCCTCGGAACATGCAACAATGCACAGATCGGCAAGCGTGATCTCGGCCTCAACCATCAATAGACCGCCAGCGGAATGTTCATCACTGCCTCCTTTCCACCGACGCTCGACAAATAGGCATCTGCATCGGCAGCGACGAACGTGTCCGCGACGGCGCTCCACTCACCCGACTCGCGCGCTGCTTCGGCATATGCTTTGAAGGCCTTCATGTCGGGTCCGTATAATGGCGGCATCGAGCTAGGGTGTGCTCCGCAGGGTATCTCGGTTACGCCGGTCACAAAACAGCGTTCAAATGTGTTGGCCTGCGCATCATCGGGGAAATGGTCCTCAATCCGGTCGACCAGTTGCTCGCAGCTTACGTACGTCTTGCTCGCTGCCTTTGCGAACCATTCATCATAGTAGGTGTCAGCGCCAAACAGCTGCACATTTCCCCGCCAATCGCTTCGGTTTACATGGATAAGGGCCGCATCGAGCTTCAATGCGGGCATTGCGATCAGCACTTCGCCATCCGCATAGGGCGATTGCACCGTTTTCAGACCCCCTAGCTCTGCCAGATCCGTGCCGAGGCCCACACGCGTGGGCAGGAAGGGCAGGCCGAAGGCAGCGGCCTTCAGGCCCCATTGGAACATGCCTTCGTCGAGCTCCAGGACCTCAATTTGCCCGGCTTCGCGGCTCTTGCGAAACCATGGTTCAAGGGGGATCGCGTCCAGGGACACGAAAGCAAAGACCAGTTTCTTGACCTTTCCTGCGGCACAAAGCATGCCAACATCTGCGCCACCATAGGATATGATCGTAAGATCCCTGAGGTTTGATCGCATGATCTCTCGCACAAGCGCCATCGGCTTGCGCCTTGGACCCCATCCGCCGATGCCGATCACCATGCCGTCGTGCAGGTCAGCGACCATCTCTGCGGCGCTCATGCGCTTGTCGAGCGTAACTCTTGTCACTGTGCGGACTCCGCTTGCTGCTCTTTGAGCGCCTTCTGCCAAGCCCACTCATGGCCCCAGATACTGATGCCTTCATGCTTTGTGACACGCCATGTCGCAGGATCGATAATCAGACTATCGCACCCGATTTCAAGGTCAAAGCCTGAAGGGGTCTGAACATAGAAACCTACGGTTTCATCATTGAAATGCTGCCCAAGCGTGGCAGACTCGGCATAGCCAAGCCGCTTCATGCGATCGTGCGCCTTCCCGACTTCGACAAGGTTCGGATATTCCAGCATCAAGTGGACACATCCCGATGGCGGAACGGGACCTTCACCAAGTGCTATGCTGTGATGACGGCCATTGTCTGCGTGCAGAAATGCAAAGCCGATGCCGGGATCGGGCACGCCTCCGCCCCCAAAATAGAAGCGCGGCATGTCCGTTTCGTGGAAGCCGATAACGTCACGGTAAAATGCCACTGTCTCATCGAAGTTGGGAGCAGAGAACACGGCATGGCCCATGCCCATGTCGCCTGTGACGAAATTTGAAATCCCAAGCGGCGAAACAAAGGGCAATTCGGCCGTGCTATCGCCATAATAGAATTCCAGACCGTTACCGGCAGGATCTGCAGTGCGAAACGCAGCCGTCACGTGGCGCAATTCAGCCTCGCTGTCGTTCAGAAACGAAACCGCATGACCAGCTCCTTCGATCGCTTTGGCCATGCGCTCCAGACCATCTCGGTCTGTCACCCTATATGCTGCCGCCTGCAACCATTCCCGGCTGGATGGTTCGATCCGGAACCGGAACGGCCTTTCGTCGATGCGGTATTGTGCCGCGCCATCTGCCGCGTCTTCAGCGCGCATGGCACCAGCCATTTCAGTCAGGAAATCATGCCATTTTTCGGGCTGTGCGGTTTCGATGACCACATATCCAAGCGCCTGAACCCCCATCGTTCAGCCTCCCCTTACCAGATCAAGAAAATATGGCCTTTCGCCGCCGCCATCGACCTGCAGTCTGGCACCGCTGACCCAAGCGGCGAGGTCGGAGCAGAGCCACAGCACCGCTCCGGCGAGATCGTCACCAGTACCCATGCGACCGAGCGGCATGGATGCTCCGACTCTGGCCTGTGCTGCGGCGTCGCCATAGGTGGCTTCCGCATTTTCCGTATGCATCAGCCCTGCAATTATGGCATTCACCCTGATGCCAGCATTGCCCCACTCCTGAGCCAGGCTTTGCGTGAGGTTGAGCAGACCGGCCTTTGCCGCGCCGTAAATCGACGTTCCGGGCGATGGACGTGCTCCCGACACGCTTGCAATGTTTACGATGCTTCCTCGTCCGGCACGAGCCATGTACGGATAGACTGACTGTGCCATATATAATGGGCCGAGCAAATTGAGCCGGACCAATGCCTCGGCGAATCGAGGTGAGGCGGTTGCAGCATCGTGAGGAGGGGAGCCACCAGCATTGTTGACGAGAATGTCGATACGTCCCGAAAATGCTGCCACCTTGTCTGCAAAGGCCTTGGCCTGCTCCGCATCGCGAATGTCGCAGGCTTCGAACCGCACCCCGTCCGGCACTGAATCCGGCACATTTCGGCCGCAGATCCAGACCATGCAGCCGCTCTGGGCGAGCCCAGCCGCAATGTCTCGACCGAGACCGCGAGTGCCGCCGGTCACAATCGCCACTTGGCTGGAAAGGTCAATCATCGATTTCGTCATATCTTGCATACTATTTTTACTCGTATCGAAAGCCAAATCGGTTTTCAATTGACGATTTGCGTATTGAATGGCAAAAAAAATTACGAATGTAGTGACTCGATATCGTTCGAGTCGGTAAATTGCGGGAGAATCTCAGGTGGCGACTGTTGTAGCCATGAAGGATCGGGCTCACGAGATCCCTTCGGCCGATGAACTCATAGCTCGGGCAAAGGCGATGATTCCGGCTCTAAAGCAGCGCGCGAAGCAATGCACGAGCGAGCGGAACGTGCCAAAGGAATCCATTGCCGAGATGCAAGCGGCAGGTTTTTTCCGCATCCTTCAGCCGAAACGCTGGGGCGGCTATGAAATGCACCCGAACGTGTTTTTCGACGTTCAGAAGATCCTTGCCGAAGGCTGCATGTCAACCGGCTGGATGTTCGGTGTGCTTGGCTGCCACCCATATGAATTGGCTCTTTTCAGCGAGCAGGCACAGGAAGAGGTGTGGGGCCAGGACTCATCGATGCTGGTTTCTTCTACCTACCAGCCGGTGGGCAAGGTGACGCGGGTCGACGGTGGATTCCGTCTGTCCGGCCACTGGGGCTTTTCGACTGGCTCGACACATTGTGGCTGGGTCTTGCTCGGGGCCTTGGTGCCCCCGGCAGTGGAAGGCGGGCCACCGGACATGCGCACCTTCCTTTTGCCAAGAAGTGATTATGCGATTGATGAAGACGCGTGGCACGTTTTTGGTTTGCAAGGTACAGGCAGTCACGACATCCTCGTCGATGACGTGTTCGTGCCGGAATATCGGACGCACCGAGCGATCGACGGCTTTTTGTGCCAAAATCCCGGACAAGCGGCGAACGATGGCCCGCTCTACACGCTGCCTTGGGCGCAGGTGTTCGTGCGCTCCGTCTCGACGGCCGCCTTTGGTGGCGCTCAGGCGGCCATCAATGCAGGCCTTGCGATCATGCAGGATCGTGTTTCGACCAATACGGGCAAAGCGTCCAAGCAGGATCCGATGCTGCAGGCGGCTCTGGCACGGGCCATTGCCGAAAAGAGCGAAATGGAAACCACGCTGCGCCTGACGTTTGACGAATTGATGGGCTATGCCGAACGCGGAGAGGCAATCCCCATGCAAAAGCGCGCCTTTTTTGCCTATCAATCCAGCAATGTGGTGAGGCGATTGGCCGACCTTATTGATGGAATTGTCCAGTTGCTTGGCGGTCGCGCAATTTACATGACGAGCGAAATCATACAGCCTTGGCTCGATCTCAACGCCGGGCGTGCCCATGTGGCGAATGACCCCAACAATCGCGCGGCTGATGTGGTCGGGACTTGGCTCGGTGAGCAACCAGCATTTACATTTCTTTGAGTGACGGCTTCATATGACCGAACTTTCCTTGGCGACCTATCGTGTGGCGGGGGGCTACGACATCCGGATCGCGGAGGCGGGGTCGGGGCCCATTGTCGTCTTCATCCACGGAAGCGGGCCCGGGGCATCCGGGGCGTCAAATTTCCGCGACAACTGGCCAGCTTTTGTCAAGGCAGGCTATCGCGTCATCTTGCCTGATTTGATCGGATATGGCGCTTCGTCCAAGCCCGAAGGCATCGACTACACGCTACAATTGTTCACTGACACGCTCTATGAGGCACTGCGGGAGCATGGCATTGAGCGCGCCGCACTGATCGGCAATTCGCTGGGCGGTGGTGTTGCCATTCAGATGACGCTTGATCATCCGGAATTTTCGGAAAGGCTGGTGCTCATGGCACCAGGCTGCATCGAGGAGCAGGCCAGCTATTTCACGATGCCCGGGATCGCCAAGATGGTCAGCGGTTTTGGGGGACCTGATTTCAATTTGGAAGAGCAGAAGCGTCTTGTTGCGAACCTGGTGCATCCGAGCTTTGCGGACAGGATCCCGCTCGCACTGGTCGAAGAGCGATTTGCCGTTGCACGAACGCAACCGAAAGATGTGCTGACGCGCATGAGAACCCCTAATCTGGGGTTGCGCCTCAGTGAGCTTAAACTGCCGGTTTTGGTGATGTGGGGGCTGCAGGACGAATTCTGTCCGGAAAGCGGCGCGCGCCATTTTCTGGATGCGGGTTGCGACGTCCGGACAATGACGTTCAATAATGTCGGACATTGGGTGCAGGTCGAGCGCGCCGAAGAATTCAATCGGCATTCAATCGAGTTCTTGCGTGGGTGATGGCTATCCTTTGATTCCGGAAGACTTGCCCGCACAGTTTCGAGCGGCAATGCGACGTTTGGCCGCGTCTGTTTCAATAGTCGTGGCACAGGGTGAGGACGGTCCGGTCGGCATTGCCGCAACCTCCATCACATCACTGACGGCCGACCCACCCGCCGTCCTCGTGAGCGTCAATCGTACAACCAGCCTTCATGCCCTCCTTGTTCCGACAGCGCCGCTTTCAATCAACCTGCTGGCGCGGGACCAAAGTGCCGTTGCTGCGGCCTTTGGTGGCGGCTTGCCGCGCCATCAACGGTTCAGCATTGGGAACTGGACTGAAGGCTCGAACGGCCTTCCAAGTCTCTCAGAGGCCCAGGCAAACCTTGAATGCGTTATAGACGCCATGCTTGCCTATGGCACGCACAGCATTGTCATTGCCCGCGTCCTCCGCGCCAGCGTGCAAGACAAGGTAGACCCCCTGATCTATCAGGATGGAGGCTATTTGTGAGCAGTTCGAACGGTTTCGGTAAAACGCTCTACTTGGCCCTGCGCAACCGCGAGCCTGTCGCGCCGCTGATTGATCAGAGTTCGGCGCTGACCATTGACGACGCTTATGCAATCAGCCTCGACTTCCTTGCCTTGCGACAGGCGGATGGCGAACGGGTGATCGGCAAGAAGATCGGGGTAACCAGCAAGGCCGTGCAGGACATGCTGGGCGTGCATCAGCCTGATTTTGGCTTTCTCACCGACTGGATGCACGTCAATGGCGATATCGATGTTGATGCCAAATCGCTGATAGCCCCACGTGCAGAGGCTGAAATCGCCTTCATCCTGAAGGAAGGTTTGAGCGGTCCCGGCGTCACGATTGAGCAGGTGATTGCCGCAACCGAGTCCATCGCGCCATGTTTTGAAATCGTTGACAGTCGAATCCGTGACTGGAAGATCGGAATTGTCGATACCATTTCGGACAATGCGAGTTGCGGCGTGTTCGTTCTTGGGGATGCGCGAGCCGACCCGCGTGAACATGATTTGCCTTCACTGCATGTTACGGTCACCAAGAATGGCCTCCCGCTTTCAGAAGGCTATGGAAGCGCAGTGCAAGGCAATCCCGCGCAGGCTGTTGCCTGGCTTGCCAACACCCTTGGGTCCTATGGTGTCACGCTTGATGCCGGAGACATCATTCTTTCTGGATCGGTTGTCCCGCTTGCGCCGGCGGAAAAGGGAGATTTGTTCGAAATGACCTTGCACGGCATCGGGACGTGCAAGGCAAGATTTGTATAGGGAAATTGGTGTGAAACGCGTCAAGGCGGCAATCATCGGCTCGGGGAA
Source organism: Sphingomonadaceae bacterium (assembly GCA_046348625.1). GTDB lineage: Bacteria > Pseudomonadota > Alphaproteobacteria > Sphingomonadales > Sphingomonadaceae > Aquisediminimonas. The sequence continues at coordinate 1,999 of JAXMDX010000005.1, read as the reverse complement.
TATCGGGACCGATCTGATGATGAAGATGATCAAATATCCGCAGAATATGGACCTTGCGGCAGTGGTCGGGATTGATCCGGACAGCGAAGGGCTGGCCATGGCGCGAGCGCATGGGATCGCGACAACGCATGAGGGGATCGAGGGGCTGAAGAAGCTGCCCTGCTACAAAGAAATTGGCATCGCTTTCGATGCGACCTCTGCCTATGCCCACAAGGCGCATGACGCAGCCTTGCGCGCAGACGGGATACAGGTCGTCGACCTTACACCGGCAGCGATTGGTCCGTTCACTGTCCCGACGGTCAATATGAGCCAACATCTCGATCAGCCCAACGTCAATATGGTGACTTGCGGCGGGCAGGCGACCATCCCCATGGTTGCAGCCGTTGCGCGCGTTTCGAGCAAGCTCCACTATGCAGAGATCGTTGCATCGGTGTCCTCGCGCTCGGCCGGGCCGGGCACGCGCGCCAATATCGATGAGTTCACTCGCACGACCGCGCGCGCGATCGAAGTGGTCGGTGGGGCGACCAAGGGGAAGGCGATCATCATATTGAATCCCGCCGAACCGCCGATGATCATGCGTGATACGGTGTTTACCCTGTCGGAAGGCGCGGATGAGGATGCCATACGCCAGTCGGTCAGGGACATGGTGGCCGAGGTGCAGAAGTACGTGCCGGGCTATCGGCTGAAACAGGAAGTCCAGTTCGAACGTTTTGGCGACAACAATCGGCTCAGGATTCCGGGCATGGGCGAATTCAGTGGCATCAAGACGATGATCCTGCTCGAGGTCGAAGGCGCGGGCGATTACCTGCCCAGCTATTCGGGCAACCTCGACATCATGACCGCAGCGGCGAAGGCGACGGGGGAATTGCTTGCGGCCCGGAGGATGGGGGCATGACAAGCAATTTCGACGTCGAGGCAGGCCACAAGCTTTATGTCCAAGATGTGACGCTGCGGGACGGCATGCACGCCATTCGGCACATGTACGGGATTGAAGACGTCAGGAAAATTGCAAAGGCACTGGATGAGGCGGGTGTCGATGCCATTGAGGTGGCGCATGGAGACGGCTTGAGCGGGCTGAGCTTCAACTACGGCTTTGGCGCACACACAGACTGGGAATGGCTGGAGGCAGTCGCCGAGGTTCTGACCAACAGTGTCCTGACCACACTCATCCTTCCCGGCGTAGGTACTGTCGATGAGTTGCGGCGAGCCTATGATCTGGGCGTTCGTTCTGTTCGAGTCGCAACGCATTGTACCGAGGCGGACGTCTCAAGGCAGCATATCGGTATTGCCCGCGATCTCGGCATGGACGTGTCTGGCTTCCTGATGATGAGCCATATGGTCGAGCCAGACCTGCTGGCCGGGCAAGCTCAACTCATGGAAAGTTATGGTGCCCATTGTGTTTATGTCACCGACAGTGGTGGCGCGCTCGACATGGACGGCGTGCGGGCGCGCTTTGAAGCCTATGATCGGGTTTTGAAGCCAGAAACAGAACGCGGCATGCATGCCCACCACAATCTGTCCCTGGGCGCCGCCAACTCGATCGTCGCTGCCCAGTGCGGAGCAGTCAGGATCGACGCAAGCCTTGCGGGCATGGGGGCAGGAGCGGGCAATGCACCGCTTGAAGTGTTCATTGCCGCTGTCGATCGCAAGGGCTGGAACCATGGCTGCGATGTCATGAAACTGATGGATGCAGCAGAAGATCTTGTTCGACCGCTGCAGGACCGCCCCGTTCGAGTCGACAGGGAAACGCTCAGCCTCGGCTATGCCGGTGTCTACAGCTCGTTCCTGCGCCACGCTGAAAAGGCAGCAAACGACTATGGCCTGGATACGCGTGAGATTCTTGTCGAATTGGGGCGCCGAAAAATGGTCGGTGGCCAGGAAGACATGATCATAGACGTTGCGCTCGACTTGCTGAAGGCCAGGAATGGTTGAACCGTCACTCCATAGGCCATGCCAGGCGCGTGATATCCCCGCCTGGGATTTCGAGACCGAGGTCGCG